>NZ_FWFO01000001.1:1405974-2811949 GCF_900172225.1 Falsiruegeria litorea R37 | reverse complement strand
GTTCGGCAGCTACGGCTACTATGAGGCCGATGACGAGGCTGGCGGCGCGACATACTGGTACTACTGGTATGACAGCTCGGGGTCTGGTGACTTCTACTACGGCTATACCTACGACAGCGACGGCTCTCAGGGTCTGTCGTCGGGTGGGTACTACTACTACACCACCGAAAATGGCGACTCGGCGTATTACTATGTCTATTCGGCGACGTCGGGGAACTACTACGGCCAGTACGAAGACTATGCCTACGTCAGCTACTACTATGACGGTGAGACCGGTCAGTACGACTATGACCCGTATTACTCGTACAACTATGGCTATGCCCTGGGCACAGGCATGATTGGCGCGTATGACTACGTCGACTTTGACGACGGGGATTACACCGACGGTCAGTTCGGCAGCTACGGCTACTATGAGGCCGATGACGAAGCTGGCGGCGCGACATACTACTACTACTGGTATGACACCGGAACCGGAGACTTCTTCTACGGTTACACGTACGATGATGACAGCTCTCAGGGGCTTACTTCCGGTGACTACTACTACTACACCACCGAAAACGGTGACTCTGGCTACTATTACGTCTACTCGTACTCCACGGGTGACTATTATGGCTTGGGTGATGACGTCGCGTACAACTACTATTACTACGACGGTGAAACCGGTCAGGTAGACTATGATCCATATTATGCGTCGAACTACGGCTATTCGCTGGGTTCGGGTATGGTCGGATCGTATGACTATGTCGACTTCGACGATGGTGACTATACCGATGGCCTCTTCGGCTATGGTGGTTACTACGAGGCCGACGACGTCTGATCCATAGGCGAAAGCAATGCGGCGATCCTATTTGTCGCTCGCTTCGCGATAACACTGAAGCCCCCGCAAAGGTGACTTTGCGGGGGCTTTGCTTTGCTTAAGTGGTATATTCGCCGGGGCCTGGGGGACGTTCTCATCTGGTCTTGCCAAAGATCAAGCTGGGCGAGGCGCTTTCCAGATTTCCGTCCATGTGCACGACAGGGGAACCCGTTTCAAGCGTTCTGGTCCGCTGCCTTTGCAGGAGAAATTGGACTTACCTGTAGGTTTGGTGATGGCCGGGCCAGCGGCGATGTAGATCGTCAATCACATATGGGTGGTTGTGACCGTCCTGAAGGTGCGGGTGTTCAGGAGGAAGGTCAGGGTGATAATGCTCGACGACTTCGGGGTCGCGATTGGGCCAAAGAATGAGGGCAATCGTCAATGAAATCATGCCACCGCTGCCCAGGGTCAGCAAAGTGATTGTGGCATCGAACGTAGAGATCAGCCATCCAGACAAAGGATATGTTACCAGCCAGCACGCGTGACTAAGGGTGAACTGTGCCGCAAACAGTGCGGGTCGATCTTCGGGGCGCGAGGAACGTCGCAACAAGCGGCCAGATGGTGTGAGGACTGTAGAATACCCCAAGCCGATCAGGAACCAGGCCGTCAACACTGCGGGCAAGGACAGGGCCAGGAGATAGGACCAGCCAGCAAGCACCAGCGCGGTGATCGACATCAGGGCGGCTCCAAACATCATGACGGGCCGATCTGTCAGAGCTTGTAGAAATCGGGGCAGGAACAAAGCAGCAAACATGGAGCCTGCGCCAAAGCTGCCCAGGGCAAAAGCCACCGTCGTCTCATCTAAGTTCAGGTCGGCTCGAATTACCACCACCGTGTTGACGAGAACCATGGCACCCACCAACGAGAGTGTCATGCAAAGGGCCAGTAGCCCGCGCAGGCGAGGGGTGGCCAGGTAAATGCGCAGGCCCCGCGTTGTGCGGTCCCAAATCCCGCGCCGTTTGCTTGGTTTCGGAGAGGGGAGGGCGATTGTCACAATCAGCGCAGCTGAGGCCACAAATCCGACAGAGGTTCCCATAAACAGTGCATCGAATGTCACGAGGGACAACAGCGCGGCGGCCAACATTGGACTAAGCAGGTTTTCCAGATCATACGCCATCCGCGACAGCGACAACGCCTTGGTGTAGTCCTCTTCGTCTGGCAGCAGATCGGGGATAGTAGCTTGAAAAGTTGGTGTAAATCCTGCCGAAGCTGCCTGCATCAGGAAAATCAGGACGTAGACCTGCCAGATCTCGTTCACGAACGGCAAACACAGGGCGACCCCCGCACGTATCACATCCAACAGCACCAGCATCGTGCGCCTGTTCATCTGTTCGGCAAAGGCCGATGCAATCGGTGCAAGGGTCACGTAGGCGACCATCTTGATGGTCAAAGCCGTTCCCAGGACCAAACCCGCCTGATCCCCCGACAGATCAAAGGCCAAAAGCCCCAAAGCTACGGTCGCGAGTCCAGTGCCCAGCAAGGCGACGGTTTGGGCCAGGAACATGTGGCGGTAGCCGCGGTGTTTCAGAACATTAAGCATGGGTTACAAATACCGTGTGATTTCTTTGAAATCGGCCGTGCTTTCGACGCTTGCCTCGTCCAGGCAATGGTCGATGTGGTCGTGGATCAGGACGCGTTTGGCGTTGGTGATGGCTTTTTCCACAGCATGTAGCTGTTGCGCGATATCGGTACAGGGTCGCCCCTCTTCGATCATGGTTACGACGCTATCCAGATGGCCCCGGGCACGTTTGAGGCGGGCGGAAATCTTGGGGTGCGAGTTGTGTCTGTGAGGTACATTCATGAAGCTCCATTATCCCCCCTAGGGGGATAAGTCAATTCAGTAGCGCCTTGCCGCGCCGAGCTATGGAACCGGGCGTCTCATGAGGACGGTCGTAGGTCGCGCGTGGCCATCGTGGCTGTCGTGCCCGATCACCGAAAAACCCAATCGTTCAAATGTTTTGTGATTGTCGGTCAGCTCGATCCGGGTTTTCAGTTCCAATGCTGGCAACTTCATATCGCGAGCCCGTATTAACGCCTGTTCAACCAGACGTCGCGCCAGCCCTTGGCCTTGCAACGCTTTGTCCACTGCAAGCTTGCCAAGATACAGACAGTCGGCCCTGGGACTGAGAAAAACACAAGCCACCGGCGGGGTCCCGATGACCCAGACTTCTCCTTCCCGGCATTGATTGGCGATCTTGCAGGCCGTGAGGCGGTGCATCGAGGAAGGGGGATCAATACGTCCTTCCATATAGGCAAAGCTGCGCCTTATGAGGTCCAGAACCTGCGGTATCTGCGGATCATCGTGGGACAATCGCCTGACAGCGCCGAATTCATGGGGCATGGAACTGGCACCTTCCTGTTCGGCCGTTTGGCCTCCCCCGGGGGCAATACGAAGCAGCCCCGCCGGATACCGGCGGGGCTATTCTTTGTTCATTCTGCCGGGGTGGCCGCATCATTTGGCGGTTCCGGATCACCGCCTTTTGATCCTTTGACCCATTCGCGTGCGCTCTGCATCACGGCGTAGAGCACAGGCACCACGACAACCCCAACAACAGTCGCTGCCAACATGCCGCCAAACACGGCCACGCCGATGGCCTTTTGGCTGGCCGCACCGGCGCCATTGGCCGCAAGCAGGGGCACAACACCCAACAGGAACGACAGCGCCGTCATCATCACCGCGCGGAAACGTTGGTGCGCGGCCTCGGCTGCGGCCTCGCGGATACTCAGGCCGGCGGCGCGTTGCTCCATCGCGAACTCGACAATCAGAATACCGTTCTTGGCCGCCATCCCGATAAGCATGATCATCCCGATCTGGGTGTAGAGGTTGATGTCACTGCCCACCACAGCCACGGCTGCCACAGCCCCAAACATCGCCACAATCACCGAAAGCAGGATCGACACAGGCATGGTCCAGCTTTCGTATTGCGCCACCAGGAACAGATAGCCAAAGAGCACGGCCATGATCAGGATCACCTGCACCAGACCAGCCGAGTCGAGCTGCTGCTGCGCTGTCCCGGTCCACTCATAGGCGTATCCGGGAGGCAGGGCGGTTTGTGATGTTTCGGACATCACCCGGATCGCGTCGCCTGTGGACAGCCCCTCGGCCGGAACGGCGGTCACCGTGGCCGAGCGGAACAGGTTGTGCCGTTTCAACAGGACCGGTCCCAGCACGTTTTCCACATCGATCAGCGTACCAAGCGGCACCATCTCGCCCTTGGTCGAGCGGACATAGAGATTGCCGATGCTGTCGATCTTGTTCCGGTAGGAACCTTCGGCCTGAATCATCACGCGATAGACCCGACCAAACAGGTTGAAGTCGTTGACGTAGTACGACCCCAGATGGGCCTGCATGGTCTGGAACACCTCGGCCACCGAAACCTGTAGCGTCTTGGCCTTTTCACGGTCCAGATCCACAAAGAGCTGCGGAACATTGGCCCGGAAGGTGGTATAGGCCTGCGCGATCTCGTCGCTCTGGTTGGCGGCGTAAACAAACGACCCCACCGCAGCAGCCAGATCCTGAGCCGAGCCACCGGCGGTCTGCTGCACCTCCATCTCGACACCCGCGGACATACCAAGGCCCGAAATGGGCGGTGGGTTGAATGCCACGATCGAGGCCGCGGCCTCGCCATAAGCCACGCCCAACACCTTTTCGAGAATACCGTTTGCGCTCAGCTCATCAGTCTGGCGATCATCCCAGCTGTCGAGGTTGACGATGATCATGGCGCCGTTTGTCGTCAGGCCGTTGAGCAGCGAAAAGCCGTTCACAAGAACGGTGTTGGCAACACCAGGGATCTCTCGCAGCTGCTGGTTGACCCGCGACGTGACCTCTTCGGTGCGGCCCAGTGTGGCCGCGTCAGGCAGTTGGATGTCCACGAACAGGTATCCGTTGTCCTCAAGCGGGATAAAGCCTTTGGAGGTGTTGCTGAACAGAACGCCCGTGCCCACGCCAAAGGCGGCGATGATCGCAAGGCCAATCAGCGGCACCCGCAGCAGGCGGCGGACGATCCCGACATAGCCGGTGCGCATGCCGCCGATAAAGCCCTCGAACATCGCCAGCAGCCCTGTGGGCGGACCCGAGCGCGCCTTGAGCACCAGAGCGCACATGGCGGGCGACAAGGTCAGAGCGTTGATGGACGAAATCACAACAGCGGTCGAAATGGTGACGGCAAACTGCGAATAGAGCCGCCCTGTAATACCCGGCATGAAGGTGACGGGCACAAACACCGCCAACAGAACCAGCGTGGTCGCAATGACCGGACCGGTGATCTGCCCCATGGCTTTGCGGGTTGCCTCGGCGGGCTCCAACCCCTCTTCGGCGATAATGCGTTCAACGTTTTCCACCACAACAATCGCGTCATCAACGACGATCCCGATGGCCAGCACCAGTGCAAACAGCGAGATGGTGTTCAAAGACATGCCAAAGGCAAGCAGGAAGGCAAACGTACCGATCAGCGACACGGGGATCGCCACGGCGGGGATCAGTGTGGCCCGGAACGACCCGAGGAAGATGAACACCACCGAGATCACCAAAGCAAAGGTCAGCATCAGGGTGGAAACCACGTCGTTTAGTGATTGCTGCACGAAGTCGGTCGAATTGAAGGGGACCTCATACTCCACGTCGTCGGGGAAGGTCCGCGAGAGGCGTTCCAGCTCGGCTGTCACCAGATCAGACACCGCAAGAGCATTTGCGCCGGGGGCCTGGTAGATGCCCAGAACGGTGGCAGGCTGCCCTTCGTAGTACCCCGAAGCCGAGTAGAACTGTGATCCCAATTCCACCTTGGCGATGTCCTTGACGCGGACAACGGATCCCGCGTCGCCCGTGCGGACCACGATGTCTTCGAACTCCTGGGCAGAGGTCAGACGCCCTTTGGTTTTGATAGTGTACTGAAACGTCTGATTGCCGGGCACAGGGGGCGCACCAATAGCGCCTGCCGAAACCTCGGTGTTCTGTTCGCGGATTGCGCTGATGACGTCGCCGGGCGTGATGCTGAGGCCGGCCATCTTGTCCGGATCCATCCAGATCCGCATGGCGTAGCTGAGGTTGGTGAGAACGTCAGCCTTACCAACACCTGCAACTCGGGCCAGCGCGTCCTTGAGGTTGATCGAGGCATAGTTCGACAAAAACAGGTCGTCATAGGTGCCACCCGGAGAGGTCAGCGTGACCACCATCAGCATGTTGGTCGACGATTTCTGTGTGACGACACCCGACGAGGTCACCTCGGTCGGGAGCGACGCCATCGCCTGCGCCACACGGTTCTGCACGTTCACCGACGCGATGTCTGGATCTGTGCCCACCTCGAACGTCACGTTGAGCGAATAAGAACCGTTGTCGGCCGAGGTGGACGTCATATAGATCATGTCGTCCACACCGTTGACCTGCGCCTCGATCGGCGCGGCAACGGCGTTTTCCACGGTTTCAGCGTTGGCGCCGGTGTAGTTTGCAGTGACGCCGACAACTGGCGGCGTGATGTCCGGGAACTGCGCCACGGGCAGGGCGAAATAGCCGATGCCACCCAAAATGGTCAGCACCAGCGAAATCACGAGGGCCGTCTTTGGACGGCTGATGAAAATGGCTGAAAACATCGATCAGTCTCCGATGCTTTCAGCGGCCGTCACGGCGTCAACCGAAACGCCGGGACGCACGCGCTGCAGCCCCTCGACGATTACGCTTTCGCCTGCCTGCAGGCCATCCAGAACGATGATGGCCGTGTCCACGACCTCACCCGTGGTGATATAGCGCTGTTCGGCCATCTGCTGGCTGTTGACCACCAGAACAAAGTCGCCGCGCTGATCGCGTTGCAAGGCGGCCTGGGGCACCAGAACCCGCGGAGTTGGCTGCAAAGCTTGGATTTTAACATGCAAAAAGGCGCCGTCGACAATCAGGCTTGCCGCGTTTTCGAACTGCGCCCGCATTGTGATCGAGCCGGTCAGAGGGTCGATCCGGTTATCGACAAAGACGATCTTGCCTGCCTCGTCCAGCGGCGTGCCGTTGGGCAGTTCCAGAAACACATCCGGACTTTTGCCGCTTTCCGCAAGCGAGGATGTGGTCTGGTTCAATTGCTCCAGAACCGTGATCAGCTGCTTCTCGTTCAGCGAAAATGTCACATAGATCGGGCTTTCACGTACGATCGTGACCAGCGGCGGGTTGGATGGCCCGACAATATCCCCAACCGAGGTTTCGGTTCGGCCAAGGCGCCCCGCAAACGGGGCATGAATGTTGGTGTAACTCAGATCCAACTCGGCTTGTTGGATCGCGGCATGGGCTGATTTGACTGCTGCTTCGGCGACCAGTTCATTGGCGCGCGCGATGTCGCGTTCCGAGACAGGCACCGCATCCCGTTTCAGCAGCTCTTCTTTCCGCGCCAGTTCCAGTTTGGCCAATTCCAACTGCGCTTCAGCTCGGTCCAGATCGGCCCTGCGGGCTTCCAACGTTGCCTCATACAGGTCGGGCTCAATCTCGAACAGCAGTTGCCCTTCCTCGACCGCGCTGCCGTCTTCGACCGCCTTGCTTTGCAAGAACCCGCTCACCCGCGCCACGATAGAGACCTTGTCGATGGCTTCGCCCCGACCGATGAAAGTCGCCTCGTCCGTGATTTCCTGGGTGTAAGCTGCCGCAACGCTGACCTTGGGCGCCGGGGCGGCCCCTTCGTCTTGGGCATGCAAAGGGGCGGACACGATCCCAACAGCTGCGGCAAACCCTAAAAGGGTCGGGCGCAGCGTGTGGCCTTTGATGAAACGGATGTATTCGGATATGGCGACCATGCGCTAAGCCCCTCGGAATATGTGATGCGCGCGAACAGCAGCGCTCATCGGAACAAATTCCGACGACCGCTGCGAGTCGGCGAGTATTTGAACACAGGATGGCCGCAAACTGCGAATTTCTCAACCCGAGGTTTTCCGTAGTTTCGCGGGCCTCGCTATTGATCCGAAAATGTTTTTTCCGTTTCCAGCGATTGTTTCACCCTCTAGGCTGGAGTTGATTTCACCAACGTGAACACACAGTGCGAGGGCGTCATGCCAGAGATCCAGAAGACGCGGAATTTTGTCTTTTTCCTGGATGAAGGTTTCACGATGCAAGCGTTCTCGTCAGCTGTTGAGGTGCTGCGCCTTGTTCGGCAGCTCAAGCCCGGAGCCGGTTTCAGCTACAGCGTCGTTGCATTGAACGACGCACCGGTTGCTGCGTCGAACGGGCTGCAATTGATACCCGATGCCAAAATAGATGCGGTTCCATCCCACGCGGTGATCGTTGCGGTGTCAGGGGCGCATGCCAATCGGACAAGCGCTCCAAGCTTTGTTGCGCGCATACGTGAATGGTCCCGTCACGGGCACGCGGTGTGGGGCGTTTCTTCAGGCGTGGTGCGTTTGGCGCAGGCTGGAATGCTCGATGATCGCCGCGTTGCCGCCCATTGGGAAGACGTGCGATACCTGCGCCAAGCCCACGAACAGGTGCTGGTCAGCGCCGCATTGTTCTTCAGCGATGGACAGGTCGCCACCTGCGCCGGGGGTGGGGCGGCCACGGACATGATGCTCTGGGTCATCGCGCGTGATCTGGGTGTACAGGTGGCTGATGATATTGCCGCTCGGCTGGTCATTGATGCTGTGCGGGACGGTCGAACCTCGCAACGGCGGGTATCTGACATGCGGTTCGAGACGGCAAACGGCGCTGTTTATGCCGCGCTAGGCGTGATGCGCGCAAATCTGTTCACGCCGCTTACCATTGCCGAGGTTGCCGAAACCCAAGGCATATCGCAACGGCACCTTGAGCGGTTGTTCGTACAAGAGTTCAACCGCACACCGTCGAATGTGTACACAGAGCTCAGGCTCGAAGACGCGCGGCTAGACGTTTTGTCGGGGCGTCGCAGCTTAACGGATATTGCCATGGACTATGGGTATTCCCCTGCAACATTCGCACGCAACTATCAGAAAATATTCGGGCTCTCGCCCTCGGATGATCGGCGCGGCAGCGGGCGGGGTATGTCGTAAGGCGCGCGATTTCATGTCGAATTTTCAAAGTTGCTCCCGCGCGCTCCGGTTTACTTTTGGTCAAACGAACCAGGACTATTTGTCATGAATGCCCCAGTGATCATGGTCGCCCCCAACGGCGCACGTCGCGGCAAAGCGGATCATCCTTCCCTGCCCATAAATTTGAACGACATGCTTGCGACCGCGCGAGCTTGCCACAGCGCCGGGGCAGGGGCTTTGCATCTGCACGTGCGCGACAGCGAAGGGGAACATTCTCTGGATGCCGGGCGCTATCGCGAAGCTTTGGCCGCGCTTTCCGCTGAGGTGCCAGAGCTTGACCTGCAGATCACTACGGAATCCGCCGGGGTTTACAGCCCCCATGAGCAACTCGACTGCTTGAAAGAGGTACGCCCCAAATGGGCCAGCATCTCGGTTCGCGAGATCAATCGTGCACCAGAACTTGCCGAGCAGCTTTATGGCCTGTGTGCGGATCAAGAGACGCGCGTTCAACATATCGCTTATGACGCCTCAGATTTGCACCTGTTGCACGATTGGCGACAGCGTGGGGTCGTTCGCCCAGAGCAGGATGAGGTTATTTGTGTGTTGGGCGCCTATTTCCCACCTCGCGCCGGAACCCCCGACGAACTGACGCCGCTGTTGCCTTTGCTCGATGGATTGAGCTTTGCCGTATGTGCCTTTGGTCCCCAGGAAGAGGCCTGTTTGCTCGCCGCAGCGCAAAGCGGCGCGAACGTCCTGAGGGTGGGATTTGAAAACAACCTTGTTGCCCCAAGTGGCACGCTTTGGCGCAGCAACGCGGATGCTGTATCTTCTCTGAAAGCCCGTTTTGAAAGGAATGCCGCATGAGCCATGTCTTTCCACGTCATTGTCACGCAAACCTGCCAACCGCCGTGGCGGGCGACGGGTGCTATCTGATCGACAGCGACGGCAAGCGCTATTTCGATGCCTCGGGCGGGGCGGCGGTGTCTTGTCTTGGTCATTCAAATGAACCCGTGCGCGCGGCGATCAAGGCGCAGATCGATACATTGGCCTTTGCGCATACCGGGTTCTTTACCTCGGATCCTGCGGAACAGTTGGCTGACCTGCTGGTGGCCAATGCGCCCGAGGGCATCGACCGGGTCTATTTCGTGTCTGGCGGGTCCGAGGCGGTCGAGGCCGCGATCAAACTGGCGCGGCAGTATTATCTGGAGATCGGACAGCCAGAGCGCCGCAACCTGATCGCGCGACGGCAGAGCTATCATGGCAACACCCTGGGGGCGCTGGCCGCAGGCGGCAACGCCTGGCGGCGGCAACAGTTCGACCCTCTGCTGATCGGGGTCAGCCACATTGCGCCCTGCTATGAATACGCCGAACGCGGCGCAGAGGAGAGCCTTGCCGACTACGGGCTGCGCGTGGCCAACGAACTGGAAGAGGAAATCTTGCGCCTTGGTCCCGAAACGGTGATGGCTTTTGTCGCCGAGCCTGTGGTCGGTGCGACCTTGGGGGCGGTGCCGGCGGTCGAGGGATACTATACCCGCATACGCGAGATCTGCGATCAATACGGCGTGCTGCTGATCCTGGACGAGGTGATGTGTGGCATGGGGCGCACTGGGCATCTGTTTGCCTGCGAGGGCGAAGGGGTGCGCCCCGACATCATCACCATCGCCAAGGGGCTTGGTGCCGGCTATCAGCCGGTGGGCGCAATGCTGTGTTCAAGCGCGATTTATGATGCGATTGCAAAAGGTTCCGGGTTCTTTCAGCACGGGCACACCTATATCGGCCACCCGACTGCGACCGCAGCTGGTCTTGCTGTGGTCAAGCAACTGCTGGATCCCGCGATGATGCCGCGCGTGCGGGAATTGGGCGGGTTGGTCGAGCAGGCCCTGCACAGCACGTTAGGCCAGCATGCTCACGTGGGTGACATCCGGGGGCGGGGCCTGTTCTGGGGTGTCGAACTGGTCGAGGATCAGGAAACCAAAACACCCTTTGACGCGGGACGCGGATTGGCAGGCAAGATCAAAAAGGCCGCCGTGGCCGAGGGGCTGATTTGCTATCCGATGCCGGGCACGCGGGATGGGCGGTCTGGGGATCATGTATTGCTGGCGCCGCCGTTCATCATGTCGGATGATGACCCGCAATTGATCGCGACCCGATTGGCGCGAGCGTTCGACATCGCTTTGGGCTGAACAGTGACGGAATTTCTGCTGGATTGTTCCAATATTGAAAACAATCCAGCTGAGACTTGGGAACTGTCGAAAGGATATCGTAAAGGAATCTTTGGCCTTTTTAAAAAATTGGCGCAAAATGGCGGCAAAATTATTGGGGGAATGTCTAATGAAGAAACTGATTGTTGTTGCAATTGCACCGCTGGTACTGGCGGCTTGTGGCGACCCGTCACGCAGCCTGCCCGAGGGGTTGCAGTCACAAAAACCTGCCTGTGCCGATGGAAACTACCAAATCTGTTCCGAAATCGGGCACAGCGTCCGCGACGCTCAAGGTGGCACCACCGCCGAGCAGAAAAGCCAGAACTTCGTGCTGTCTCAGCCAATCGTCGACTAAGGCATACGCCCAAACCCAAAACGCCCGCCGTCAAGAAGACAGCGGGCGTTTTGTCATGTTCGGGTGATCACTTGATCAGTCGCGGATGCCCGAGAACCGCTCTTGCCATTCCTCACGCTGCTCGTCGGTGATCTTGGCAAAGAGCACCTCTGGCACGGTAAACTCATGCCCGGCGGGCAGGGCGTTCAGCGCCGCTTCGACATCATCGGGCCAGCTGGTGTCCAGCGTGTTCATTGCACTCAGCATCTTGGCGGATGCGGTGGGGATGAAGGGCGCGCTCAGCACCGCGTAGAACCGGATCAGGTTCAGACCCATGCGCACCTGACCGGCGGCCTTTTCGGGGTCCGTCTTGAACGCGGTCCACGGCGCGGTGTTTTGCAGGTATTCATTGCCCGCCACCCAGATCGCGCGCAGCTCTTGCGCAGATTTGCGAACTTCCATCGCCTCCATGTGCTGCTCATAGGCGCGCACGCGGGTGGTCAGATCGGCGATCAACGCCTGTTCCGCCTCGCCATAGGCGCCGTCCGGCACCGCTTCGGAGAATTTGGAACGGCAGAACTTGGTGATGCGGCTGACAAAGTTACCCAGCACATCGGCCAGATCCTTGTTCACGGATGTTTGGAAGTTCTCCCACGTGAACTCGCTGTCCGAGTTTTCGGGCGCATGGCTCAGCAGCCACCAGCGCCAGTAGTCCGCAGGCAGAATGTCCAGCGCCTGGTCCATGAACACGCCGCGCCCCTGGCTGGTCGAGAATTGGCCACCGTCATAGTTCAGGTAGTTGAAGCTTTTCAGGTGGTCGACCATCTTCCACGGCTCGCCGGAGCCAAGAATGGTGGCGGGAAAGCTAAGCGTGTGGAAGGGGACGTTGTCCTTGCCCATGAACTGGACGTATTTGACATCGTCGGCGCCCTTGTCAGTGCGCCACCAGCGTTCCCAGTCGGCGTCGGTCTTGATGTTGGCTTCGGCCCATTCACCGGCGCAGGCGATGTATTCGATGGGCGCGTCGAACCAGACATAGAACACCTTGCCCTCCATGCCGGGCCAATCTTCGCCCCCCTTTTTGACCGGCACACCCCAGTCCAGATCGCGGGTGATGCCACGATCCTGCAACCCGTCGCCATCATGCAGCCATTTCTTGGCGATGGATGTGGTCAGCACCGGCCAATCCGCCTTGCTGTCGATCCAGGCGTCCAGCTGATCCTTGAGCTGCGACTGGCACAGATACAGGTGCTTGGTCTCGCGCACCTCCAGGTCGGTGGAGCCCGAGATGGCCGAACGCGGGTCAATCAGGTCAGTGGGGTCAAGCTGCTTGGTGCAGTTCTCGCACTGATCGCCGCGCGCTTTTTCGTAACCGCAATTGGGGCAAGTGCCTTCGATATAGCGATCTGGCAGAAAGCGGCCATCGGCATGCGAGTAAACCTGTTTTTCGCTGACTTCACGGATCAAACCGGCCTCGGCCAGTTTGCCTGCAAAATGCTGGGTCAGCTTGTGGTTCTGTGGGCTCGACGAGCGGCCAAAGTGGTCAAAGCTCAACCCAAAGCGGTCGGCGATGTCCGACTGCACCCCGTGCATCTCGGCGCAATACTCCGCCACCGGTTTGTCCGCTTTGGCAGCGGCCAGCTCGGCCGGGGTGCCGTGTTCATCGGTGGCACACAGGAACATGACCTCGTTGCCACGGCCGCGGTTGTAGCGCGCATACAGGTCCGCAGGCAGCTGCGAGCCGATCAGATTGCCGAGGTGCTTGATCCCGTTGATGTAGGGAATCGCCGAGGTGATGAGAATCCGTGCCATATCCGTATCCGTCTGATGTCTGTGGCCCGTCTAACCCATGTCGCGGGCCAGCAAAAGGGTGGCCTTTGGGTCGGGCGGTTTTCCTTAAGTTGCACCCCTGTGAAACCGGCGTGAAAAAACGGCCTGATGTCAGGTTTGCATTACCTTTGGTTGTCTTTTGTGGTTGTGATGTCTTGAAAAGTTGTGGTGGGATTCCCATCTAGATTGCATACAAATGTATACCAAAGGAGTTTTGATGTTCGATTTTCTACTTGATGCGGCTTTTGCACCGTTCACCGTGGCGCTGGCATTGCTTGTCGGTTTGCTGGGGCTGGAATTGGTGGCGCTGCTTTTGGGTGGGAGTTTGATGGCCGGTGACGGGGAACTCGACATGGATGTCGATGTTGCGCCCGAAATTGGTGATCTGGATTTGGATATCGACGTGGATGCCGACGCCTTTGAAATCGCCGAGGTGGAGCCGGATGTCGCGCCTGAAATGGCCACTCCGGGTCCGGCCAGTTGGCTGGGATTGGGGCGCATGCCCTTCATGATCTGGCTGGCGGTGCTGCTGATGGGTTTTGGCCTGAGTGGCATGGGCCTGCAGATTGCCTTGCGCAATCTGATCGGGGCGGACCTGCCCGCGGTCTGGGCAGCGATCCCTGCAGGGGCCTTTGGTCTGTGGTTTGCGCGTGGCTTTGGCGCGGTCTTTGCCCGCCTTCTGCCCAAGACCGAGACCGAGGCCGTGTCCGAGCGTATGCTGGCGCGCCGCCGTGGGGTCATCACCCAAGGCACCGCCGCTCGCGGTCGCCCGGCCGAGGTGCGCGTGGCCGACCGCTACGGGAACTCCCACTACCTGCGGGCCGAACCTCTGCAGGATGGCGAGACGCTGGCGCAAGGCACCGAGGTGTTGGTGCTGCGCAATCGCCGAAGCGGTGCATTTGTCCTGATCGGCCTGTCCGAGTGACGGCACGGGCCTGACCCGACAGGGTCGCACATTACCAAAAGTTCCAAAGTGGAGGATTTAGCATGGAATTTCAGTTCCTGGCGGTTGTTGTCGCCTCAGTCATTGTTGTCTTGCTTTTGATTGGCCTTGTTTTGGGCCGATTGTATCGCCGATCCACCCGCGAGATCAGCCTGGTGAAAACCGGGGCAGGTGGCAAACGGGTGATCATGGACGGGGGTACCATTGTTGTGCCGCTGCTGCATGAGGTGAGCCCCGTAAACATGAAAACCCTGCGCCTTGAGGTGCAGCGCAACGGCGAAGCTGCGTTGATCACCCAGGATCGGATGCGTGTGGATGTTGGCGTTGAATTTTACGTCTCGGTCATGGCCTCTGAGGAGGGGATCGCACGGGCCGCGCAAACTCTGGGCAGCCGCACATTCGATGTCGAGCAGCTGCGCGAGATGATTGAAGGGAAACTGATCGACGGTCTGCGCGCCGTGGCGGCCCAGATGACCATGGACGGTCTGCACGAAAACCGCGCCGATTTTGTGCAAGAGGTGCAGAATGCCGTGTCCGAGGATCTGTTGAAAAACGGTCTTTCACTGGAATCCGTCTCGCTGACCGCGCTGGACCAGACCCCGTTTGAGGCGCTGGATGAAAACAACGCCTTTAACGCCGTGGGTATGCGCAAACTGGCCGAGGTCATCGCGACCTCGAAAAAAGAGCGCGCGCAGATTGATGCCGATGCCGAGGTCGAAGTGCGTCGCGCCGCGATGGAGGCCGCGCGTCAGCGGATGCTTATCGAGCAGGACGAAGAGCAGGCGCGCATCGAGCAGGCTCAGCAGGTCGAAACCATGAAGGCCGCGCAAGAGTCTGAGATCGCTGCACGGATGGAAGACTCGGTGCGTGAAACCGAACGCGCCCGGATTGCCCGTGAGGAAGCCATTCGTGCTGCTGAGATTGAGCGCGAGCGCAAGATCCGCGATGCTGAAATCTCGAAAGAGCGTGAGCTGGAGGTGGCCGAGCAGGAACGCCAGATCATCATTGCCCAGAAGTCCGAAGAGGAAAGCCGCGCCCGTGCGTCGGCCGACCTGGCACGGGCAGAGGCGACCAAGGCAACCGAAGCCGTGGCAACCGCACGCGAAGTGGCCGAGGCCGAGCGTCAGAAGCAGATCGTGTTGATCGAAGCCACCCGTGAAGCCGAGCGTCAGGCAACTGCGATCCGCCTGTCCGCCCAGGCCGAGAAAGAGGCCGCGGCCGACCGTGCCGAGGCGCGCCGCGAAGAGGCGCAGGCTGAAGCCGATGCGCTCAACATCCGGGCCGAGGCCAAGAAAAACGACATGCTGGCCGAAGCCGAAGGTAAACGCGCGATTGTCGAGGCGGAAAACGTGCTCTCGCCCGAGCTGATCGAGATGAAGGTCGACATGGCGCGGATCGAGGCGATGCCGGGGATCGTTGCCGAAATGGTCAAACCGGCGGAAAAGATCGACTCGATCAAGATCCACCAGGTGGGTGGCGTTGGCCTGCCTACAGCCAGCGGAGGTCCGGGCGGCGACAAGCCGGTGGTGAACCAGGCGCTGGATTCGATCATGGGCATGGCGGTGCAGATGCCCGCGCTCAAGAAGCTGGGCGAAGAACTGGGCCTGTCAATGGAACACGGTGTAAGTGGCATGGCCAACGGCGTGCTGGGGCCGGTGGAAAATACAGTCGCCGAAGAGGATGATACAAACACGAACGGCAACAGCCATTAATCGCAGAGTATCGCGAGAGACCGAAGGGGCGGACACTTTGTCCGTCCCTTTTTTAAATTTTAAGTTGCAAAAGTTTGGGCGGGGTGGTGATTCCCATCCAAACTATTAGGAGAAGACTATGCGTTCCATTTTGGCACTTTGTGGCATTGTTGTTTTAACGGCTTGTGGAGGAGCGGCCAGCAACAAATCTAGTGTCGATCGTGAGGCACGGTCGTTGAACACGGAGTTGCGCAAAGAAGCCCGTCAACAGGCCAAAGAGGTGCAAGTGGGTGGGACGCGGTTTCGCGTGGGTGTGATTGATGACGGGTTTTATTCAACTGTGGCCACCAGTGCAGCGGCCTCAAACTTTGTACTGAAACGACGCAACGAGGCAACGGCAGTAATTGACGTGATCGGCCAAGGACCAAACGGGTATACAGTTGCAGATGTCGAGGCTGCGGCACGTCAAGTTTCGGGGTGCAAAGCGTCGTTCAACGCAGGCGTCCTGACCCTACTTGGTGGGTTCGAGCCTTCTACGGACCTGAGCACGATTGCGGCTAAAGCCTCTAAATTCAACGGGTGGAGCACGTCGCTGGCATGCTGAACCTGGCCCGGTGTGCCCTGTTCGCCAAGGTGCTTGTTGCGCTGACCGCTTGTGATGGGGCCGGCGTGAGCCCACCGCCATCTACGCAGTCCGCGATTGCCGAAGTCAGCGCGCGCAATGTGGCGTATCCGGACTATCCAAAGGCGGGGATGACCTATCTGTCGTTCTCGTCTGCACATGGGTTCCAGGTGAATCTGATCGGTTCAGATGGGCGGGCGTGGCTGTGGTACCCGGGCAATTCGGCAGGGGTGCCTGAACTCTACAAGCTGGATCAGATTAACGGTATCCAGGCACTGTGTTGGGCACATCCAGGCAACACATACAACCCGGTTACGCAGACCCCGGGGGGCGGCTACAAGTGCGAAGAGCTGAAACTGGCGCGTAAGACGATTGTTTCGTCCCTGCGCGGGGATCCTTTCAACCTGGCGTCCGGTCGCGTTCCTTACAAACTTGACCGATGCAGTGCCCCCCAAGCGTTTGATTTCAACCGCACCCGCTTTCGTTGCTAGGGTCCTGACGCTGGGGTCGTGACCCTATCGCTCGGAGCCAGCTCCAGCCTGCTTTGGGATAAAGCGATTACTCGCGCCAATGATTGTTGGCCAGAGCAACCGTTTGGAAATTCACAGCCACCACATGTGACGACGCGATCAGACTGTCTGCATCGTTGGCATATTCTGGCCGCATCCGTGCGCGGGCGTCGTCGTCGGGCTGGGTCTTTTTCACGGCCATGCGGGACAGTTTGATCGCCAGTTCATAGCCTTCTTCGGGCGTGGAGGTTTGCAAAGTGGGCAGCCAAGACATCTTGATCTCCTTCATTTGTATCGTGTGCGACCTAATCAGAAAGTTGACGAAGGTGGCAGGTGTGTCAAGATATATCGTGCACGATGCAATTGGTGGGGCAAAGGATGACTGGGCTGTTTGAACATGAGGTTCCCACACGGGCGGACGATCTGTTCTGTTTTGGGATTTATACGGCGTCTCATGCCGTTAGCCGGGCCTATGTGCCGCATTTGAAACGGTTGGGGCTGACGTATCCGCAGTACATCACACTGACATTGCTGTGGGAGGCGGACCGACAAAAGGTCAATACGCTGGCCAAAGCCTTGCGTATGGAAACCAGCACCCTGACACCTCTGGTCACGCGGCTGGAGGGGATGGGGCTAGTGCGGCGGGAACCCAATGCTGAGGATCGGCGTGCCATTGATGTTGTGCTGACGCCCAAGGGGCGGGGATTGAAGGACAAAGCACCTGCGATTACCCAATGCATGATCGAGCAGACCGGCATGACGCACACCGAGCTTGATGCACTGCAGCAGCTTTTGTTCAAGTTGAGGGACGGTTTGCTGACGCCTTGAGAGAAACTTAGCGCCCCTCACGCTGTTTGCGCAGCAGTCGACCGATGGTGAATGACGTGCGTGGGGCGTAGACATAGTTGGTGCGCTCTTCCGGCGTCGGGCGTGCGCGCATCCGGGTCAGGCCAAAGGCAATCAGCACGACGTGGCCTGCTGCAACAAACGCAAAGAGCGCTCCCGGTCCATAAGTGTCGATCAGCGAGGACGACACATAAGGCGATGCGATCGCTCCAAGAGCGAAAAAGAACATCAGCGCGGCCGACAGCTCGACCCGTTGCTCGGATGTGGCAAAATCATTGGCGTGTGCCGCCGAGACCGAGAAAATGGGGAAGGTGGTGAAGCCAAAAAAGCCCGCGGCCAGCATCACGCCCAACGTGCCCGAACCACTGGCCGCCATGGTGATGCCGCAGCTTACAACAGCCACGGCAGAGAGCCAGATCAGAACCCAGCGGCGGTCGTATTTGTCGGCAAGCCAGCCCATTGGATACTGCGCCAAGGCGCCGCCCAGAACAAAGGACGCCAGGAAGAACGCGATCTGGTCGATCTCCAAGCCCACTTCTTGGCCGTATACGGGGCCGACCATCCGGAACGAGGCGGAACTGAGCGCGGCCACGATCACGCCCGCCACCGCAAGCGGCGAGCAGCGCCAAGCCAGCTTGGGGCGCAAGCGCGGCGCTCTGGGGGTCTCGGGCTGGCTGGATTTTGTGAGGGTAAGGGGCAATAGCGCTGCGCAGCACAAGATCGCAAGCAGGTTGTAGGACACATAGGACGCAGGCGGCAGGATGGCGATGATCAATTGCGCGCCAAGTGAGGCGCTCATGTCGACAATGCGATAGGTGCCCGTCGCGCGACCACGGTTTTCGTTTGTAACTTTGGAGTTCAACCAGGCCTCGATCACCGTATAGCACCCGGCGACACAGGTGCCCGACGCGATCCTGAGCAAGGCCCAGACATAGGGGTTTTCTGTCAGCGTATGACCGATCAACCCCATTGCGCCAAGCGCGGTGCATACGGCGAAAGCTCGAGAATGGCCAACGCTGCCCATCAGGCGTGGGGCCCACCAGCAGCCCACAAAGAAGCCGATGAAATGGGCCGAGCCCAGAAGGCCGATCTGCTCTTTGGTAAAATCCAGCGTCAATCCTGAAATGGCGTCGAGTGGACCCACACCACCGGTTGAAAGCTGCAACAGGATGACGGAAAGGAACAGGGCGGTGAAGGAGATGATCAGGCGCATAATGCTGCACCCTGACCGCGTTCTGCCCGAGATGCACGTGTATATTCGACGTCGGAGAGTCGATTTTGACGTTTTCTCGTATCTCGGGGCGCTCCCGCCCTCGCGGCATGCCCTGACGGGCCCTTGCTCCGTTGGGTCGGGCGCCTCGCCTGCGGCTCGGCGCGGTACCGCGCGGTTTGAGGGGGTGCGTCTCGGTCGCTTGGAACTGGTTGATGTCTTCAGTCCGCTTGTTTCACGGTGGCGTTGATATCCAGAGTGACAGCGTCGTTGACCAGATCGCTGTAACCCGAGGCGCCAAAGACACTGCGGCTGATCTGTCCGCGCAAACGGATCATCAGGTGTCGCAGGTCGTCTGAGGCACTGCCCGCGCTGCGATAGAGCGAGGCTTCCAGCGTGATGGGGCGCGTGACGTTCCGTACGGTCAGATCGCCCGAGATGCGCGCGCCGTCTGAGAGGCGTCCGCCAGCCCCCAGTTGCACTTTGGTCGAGACAAAGCGGATGGTGGGGAAACGCGCGGCGTCCAGAACCTCGGCCCCAGTCATGGCCTGGGTGGCAAAAAACAGGCCGGTGCGGGCACCGACCACGTCGACCAGCACATCGACCGTGCTCGCCGTCAGGTTTTGTGGGTCGATGATGATGTCGGCGCGTTTGACCGGCATCGTGCCGCGCTGGGCGGTGCCGGAAAGCGTGAAGAAGAACCCGACCGATGAGGTCTGAGTGTCCAGCGTATAGCGGGTTGGCTTGGCTTGGGCCGCATGTGCGCCAGACAGGCCCAGCAGGGGCAGGCTGGCCAGGCCGCGCATCACAGTGCGTCGGGTGAGGGGGGAATTGGGGGTACGTATCATTTTGGAACTCGTCATTTGGGCATCCGTCTAAAGGGTAGCCTGCCATGAGATGTGTTGCTTTTGTACGAATTCCCGTGGTTTCACCGCATTGTCAGGGGGCTGTGAGCGCGGGTGTCCCCGTTTTGCGCTCCAGTTCCAGCTGCGCGCCAGGGCGGGCCTGTGTCGCAACCCAAGCCGTGGGGGGGAGGGCGCGGGCGCGGCGGCGCTCCAATTGCCATCGCCGTTGTGTTCTCTCATGCACGGGGGCCATGTGCCAACGGCTCTCAATCCCCTGCGCGCCGCCATCGCCGGGGGTCAGCAGCAGCCCCAGCGGGGCCTTGCCCAAACTGCCGCCCGTCTCGGCAGCCAGATGCATTCGCCGCACAGGCGTCAGCGCGGGGGCAGCGGGAAGGTCGCCAATCACCAGCGGCACAGCACCGGCGCGCAAGGCCTCCTCCATGCTCCACAGCAGGTCCTCGGTCCGGCGGGGGTGCACAAAGAGGAACCGCGCGGGATCGGCAAAATCCAGCATCCCGTCGGGGTTCAACCGGTCCGCCTCCCACGCGGGCGCGATCCACAGCACCGGCCCCTGCATCTGCCCGGCCAGCCACAAGGCAAAGCTGCGCCGGGCGGGGCCACAGGCCTCGTGCACGCGGGCCAGTTGCAGCGGCACCTCGGGGTGCGGGCTGAGGCTGGGACCGCTGCGGTGTTTGGTGTGGCGTGTGAGCAGGTGAGTCGACATGTGGGGAGGGTATCATGTTCTCTTTTTGTTCTCAATTGGGGCAATCGAAGGGGGACTGCGTCGAGCGGTGCTTCAACACATTCAGAAGTGTTTCAGGCCTTGCAGCTTGATAAGTCAGACCGCGGAAGGAATTCTGATGCTAATGGACACCATGTTGCGCCAACTCTGGCGTGGTCGTTCGTCAATAAATCCTATGACCATTTCAGTCGTCACTCAGTTGCAAATTGTTTCTTCCTTACCGGGCGGCAGCAAATTTTGAATCGCTTGTTCAAGCTCATCTATCGCGGCAGGCCAAAGCTCATTGAGCTTGCTCACGGGCGGCCAGTGGCCTTCCAGATCTTTACCTGTATCAAAGTAGACGGAGAGTGCAGTGCCATCGGGCAGACGACCACGTAATCCACAATTGTAGGACTGAGGGTCACTGCTGTAAACGGGCAGACCCTGGCGACATGTAACGAAAACGATTTGTTCAAAAAACCTTATATCAATTTCATAGTCCGTCCGTGCCCCATAGTTATGTCTGGTCATGGTGGATTGAGTTGCGCGCTCATCCGGAGGCAGATACCAGTCGAGGGCTTCTAAGCGACTAGCTATAGACAGTTGAGATACTGCAAACATTGATTTACGCCCGAGAAGGAGCTCCATCACGGGCGGTGTACGAGAACTACGAGAGCCTCCAAAGCTATTATAGGTAAATTTTCTTAGATTAAGCGGCGGCTGACCAACCTTCCATATATAGGGCGTCTTATCAGAATCCTCGCCTGTACCTAGCCTGATATGAAGACCCTTGGAATACAATTGCCCATATTGCGGCAGGCTGTACAGCTGACCATCTTTACAAACAGGTATTCGGATGTCCTCCTGCGCAGCACTCTCAGTGACGAGAAAGCCGAACAGAACGGCACAAAACCATGAGGATGTTTTCCTAGCCGCTCTCATGTGATCTCTCCTGGGCGTTGCCTCAATCTGATTGGCTCGATCGGTTGGGGTCATGACTTACCCCAAATCGCAGATAATGAAGTGCCGGTCTTGGTGTTATGAACGCTCTTGCACCGGCCCGTCCTGTTTCAGCCATTCGGTGAACCCGCCCTCAAGGTGCAGCACGGGGGAGAGGCCCATCTCTTGGGCGACCTTGGCGCTGAGCGCCGAGCGCCAGGCGCTGGCGCAGTAGAAGACGTAGGTCTTGTCCTGGTTGAACACATCCTTGTGGTAGGGGCTGTCGGGGTCGATCCAGAACTCGAGCATGCCCCTCGGGCAGGAAAACGCGCCGGGGATCATGCCTGCGCGTTGCAGCTCGCGGATGTCGCGCAGGTCGATGAAGACGTAGGCGTCATTGTCATAGAGCGTCTTGGCTTCGGCCACGGGCATGGTTTTGACCTTTGCGTTCGCCTCGGCCAGAAGCGTCTTGATCCCTTTGGTGATGGTCTGCGGCATGGCTCTGTCTCCCCATTGTGTGTGCGCAGGCTGTCTGAAACTGCGTCGGGCGGCAAGGGGTTGCCTCTGCCCGTGTGCCCGCTAGGGTCTGGCACCAAGCAGAGAAAAGGATTTCCCATGAAGATGAACCCGTTGGGCCGCACCGGCCTGCAGGTGTCCGAACTGTGTCTGGGCACGATGACCTTTGGCACTCAGACCGGCGAGGCTGAGGCACACGCGCAGATGGATCTGGCGCTGGCCTCGGGCATCAATTTTGTCGACGCGGCCGAGATGTATCCGGTGAACCCGATCTCGGCCGAGACTGTGGGTTTGACCGAAACGATCATTGGCAATTGGAATGCAGCCCATGCGGGGCAGCGGGGCGACTACATCCTGGCCACCAAACACTCAGGGTCCGGATTTACCCATGCCCGCGACGGTGCGCCAATCTCGGCGGCGACCATTCCGGGGGCCATCGAGGGCTCCCTCAAGCGGCTGCAGACGGATTACATCGACCTCTACCAGTTCCACTGGCCCAATCGCGGCAGTTACATGTTTCGGCAGAATTGGACCTATGATCCGTCGGGGCAGAACCCGGGCGAAGTGCTGAAGAATATGGTCGAGTGCCTGGAGGCGCTGCAGGCGCAGGTAGATAAGGGCAACATCCGCGCCTTTGGCTTGTCGAACGAAAGCGCCTGGGGCACGGCGCAGTGGCTGCGGCTGGCCGAGGCGGGGCATGGCCCGCGGGTGGCCTCGATCCAGAATGAATATTCGCTGCTTTGCCGGATGTATGACACCGATCTGGCCGAATTGAGCGTGAACGAGGATGTGGGGCTGATGGCCTTTTCGCCGCTTGGGACCGGGTTGCTGACGGGAAAATATCAGGGTGGCGCGGTGCCCGAAGGGTCGCGCAAATCCATCGTGCCGGGCCTGGGCGGGCGTCATTCGGATCGGGTTTATGACGCTGTGGATGTCTATCTGGAGATTGCCGCCAAGCACGGGCTGGACCCGGTGCACATGGCGCTGGCCTGGTGCCGGACGCGGCCCTTCATGGCCTCGGCCATCTTTGGCGCAACGCGGATGGACCAGCTGGAACACGTTCTGGGCGCGGTGGATGTGGTGCTGTCGGACGAGGTTCTGACAGAGATCAACGAGGCGCATCGGGCGCATCCGATGCCCTATTGAGGGGAACGGGGAGGGGGGCGCTGCCCCCCGCCTGCGGCTCCCCCCGGAGTATTTTCTAAAAGGTGAAGATTAGTGGTGTGTGGGTTGCCCGTGGTCCTGTCTGAGATCGCGGGCGGTTTGGCCGTGGGCTGTGCGAAAGGCGCGGGCAAAGCTGGATTGTGAGGTGAAGCCGGTGGCCACGGCCACATCCATCAGAGACATTTCCGTGTCCGTCACCAGGCGGCGCGCCTCGGCCAGACGCAGGTGCAGGTAGTGATCCTGTGGCGTGGTGTTCAAGCGCAGGCGGAATTGCTGCTGCAGCGTGCGCGGGCTGGTGCCCAGGGTCGTTGCGATGTCGGTCAGGGGCATCGGCTCGTCCAGCGCAGCCTCCATCAGCGCGTTGGCCTTTGCGGTCAGCGCATTGTGGCGGTGCGGCAGCCCGGTGCGGCTTTGCGGTTTTGTCGGTGCGGGGGCACCGTCGTAGAGGAAGAGGCCCGAGACGCGCGAGGCGAAGCCGGACCCATGGCGCGCGGCGATGATCTGCAACATCATTTCGATGGCAGGCATGGCCCCGCCAGACGTCAGGCGATTTTCGGACAGGGTGAAGCGGTCGCGCAGCACCTCGATCTCGGGGAAGCGGTTGGCGAAGTTGCCCAGGTCTTCCCAATGGGTCGTGGCCGTGTGGCCATCGAGCAAGCCTGCCTCGGCCATCAACCAGGGTCCTCCGTCGATGCCCGCAATCGTGGCGCCGCTGGCCGCGATGCGGCGCAGGCCAGCCAGCAGGCTGGGGGTGGCGTGGCGCGCCAATTGGAAACCGGCGATGACGATCAACAGATCGCAGCCTTCAAGGCGCGCCAGCGGAATGCCGGGCACGGCAAGCCCGCTGGTCAGGTGGGCGGGCGCATCCGTGGCGGTGACATAGTCCCAGTCAAACGCCGGACGGTCGGCCAGCCGATTGGCCGCGCGCATTGGATCCACGGCTGCTGCAAAGCTGAGCGTGTTGCAGTCGTCCAGCACCAAAACGGCCGTTTTCAGGGCGCGGTGCTCGGGGTGCAGTATGTTTTTTGCGGATTTCATCAAGTTCGATTCGCATCATGTGAAGTTTCGATGACAAAGCTGCGCCAGAGTCGGGGATGAACGCAAATTGGAATCCGTGGACAAGCCTGGGGATAAGCACAGGCAAAAGACGGTAAATCGAAGGGAAAACGCAAATGCCTTTGGAAATGAACCGCGAAGTCTTCATCACCTGTGCCGTCACCGGCTCGGGCGGGACGCAGGATCGCAGCCCTCATGTGCCCCGTTCGCCCCAGCAGATCGCTGACAGTGCGATCGCGGCGGCCAAGGCAGGCGCGGCAGTGGTGCACTGTCACGTACGCGATCCGGAAACCGGCGCGCCCTCGCGTGACATGGGCATGTTCCGCGAAGTTACGGATCGTATCCGCGATGCGGAAGTGGACATGGTGTTGAACCTGACCGCCGGTATGGGTGGGGATATGGTGTTTGGTGGGGTGGAAAACCCGTTGCCCTTGGCCGAGGCGGGCACTGATCTGGTTGGTGCGTCCGAGCGGGTGGCGCATATCGCGGAATGCCTGCCCGAGATTTGTACTCTGGATTGCGGCACCATGAACTTTGCCGAGGCTGACTATGTCATGACCAACACCCCCGGCGCGCTGCGTGCTATGGGGCAGATGATGACCGATTTGGGTGTGAAGCCCGAGATCGAGGCGTTTGACACCGGTCATCTGTGGTTTGCCAAACAGCTGGTGAAAGAGGGTGTTCTGGAACCCAATGCACTGGTGCAGCTGTGCATGGGCGTGCCTTGGGGCGCGCCAGATGACCTGAACACCTTTATGGCGATGGTCAACAATGTGCCGGACGACTGGACCTTCTCGGCCTTCTCATTGGGTCGAAATGAGATGGCCTATGTCGCGGCTGCCGTTCTGGCGGGCGGCAACGTGCGGGTTGGCCTTGAAGACAACCTGTGGTTGGAAAAGGGCGTGCTAGCCGAGAACTGGCAGCTGGTGGAACGCGCAGGGTCGATCATCGAGAATATGGGCGCGCGGGTCATTGGACCGCAGGAAGTGCGCGAGAAGCTGGGTCTGGTGAAACGGGCGCCGGTGGCGAAATAAACCAGCCTTGGTGTTTGGGGCTTATCGGGGTGGTGGGCCCGCCCACCCACCCCTTTTTTGCCGCTGCGCGGCAGGTATTCATTGGAGCTGACAGATGAAAACAGCAGCAATCATCGGTGGTGGCGTAATCGGTGGCGGATGGGCCGCGCGGTTCCTGCTCAATGGTTGGAACGTGCGGGTGTTCGATCCGGACCCCGAGGCCGAGCGCAAGATTGGCGAGGTTCTGGACAACGCGCGTCGTTCGTTGCCGGGGCTGAGCGATGTGCCGCTGCCCGCGGAAGGGGCTTTGACCTTTCACGTTGAAATGGCCGATGCCGTTCAGGGCGCGGATTGGATTCAGGAAAGCGTGCCGGAACGGCTGGATCTGAAGCTGAAGGTCTACAAGGGGCTGCAAGAGGCCTGTGATCCGGGCGCGGTGATTGGGTCGTCGACCAGCGGGTTCAAACCATCTGAGCTGCAAGAGGGCGCATTGCGGCCCGAGCAGATCGTAGTGACGCACCCGTTCAACCCGGTCTATCTGCTGCCGCTGATCGAGGTCGTGCCGACCGAAGCCAACAGCGCCGAGTTTGTGTCCCATGCGCAGGACCTGCTGAAATCGGTTGGGTTCTTTCCGCTGCACGTCAAAAAGGAAATCGACGCGCATATCGCCGATCGTTTCCTTGAGGCCGTCTGGCGCGAGGCGCTGTGGCTGGTCAAGGACGGCATCGCCACGACTGAGGAGATTGACGAAGCCATCCGCATGGGGTTCGGCATTCGTTGGGCGCAGATGGGCCTGTTCGAGACCTATCGCGTGGCGGGTGGCGAGGCTGGTATGAAGCATTTCATGGCGCAGTTTGGTCCGGCGCTGGAATGGCCCTGGACCAAGCTGATGGATGTGCCTGAATTCACTGATGAACTGGTCGACCTGATCGCCGGACAGTCGGACGCGCAGTCAGGCATGCATTCGATCCGCGAGTTGGAGCGTATCCGCGACAACAACCTGGTGGGTATGATGCGTGCGCTCAAGGCGCAGAATTGGGGCGCGGGGGCGGTGCTGAACGCCCATGATGCGGCGTTGAAACCGGGCGCGTTGCCAACGCTGGATCAGGCGGACCTGAGCCAGCCGATCCTGACGCTGGCCCGTGCTGTGCCGCTGGATTGGACCGATTACAACGGACATATGACCGAGTCCAAATACCTGGAGGCATTTGCCAATTCCACCGATCGGTTCATGGAAATCATCGGCTGTGATGCGGATTACATCGCATCCGGAGGCAGCTATTTCACGGCCGAGACGCACATCCGTCACATCGACGAAACCCACGCTGGCGCCAAGATCGAGGTGCGGACTCAGATGCTGTTGGGGGCGGGCAAGAAACTGCATCTGTTCCATTCCATGTATGAGGGCGAAAAACTTCTGGCGACGGGTGAGAGCTTTCTGTTGCACGTGAGCTTGGAGACCCGGCGGCCTAGCGCGCCCTCGGCCGAGATTGAGGCGGCGCTTGCGCGAGTGGCCGAAGGGCAGTCAGGCTTGCCATACCCTGACGGGGCGGGCAACGCGATCCGCAAACCTGCATGAGCCAGAAGGTCCTGATCACGGCTGGCGCGTCCGGAGTTGGGCGCGCCATGGCCGAGGCCTTTGCCCAAGCAGGCGCACGGGTCTGGGTGGCGGATGTGGACCCAGCTGCTTTGGCGGCGTGTCCCGAGAGTTGGCGGCGCAGTGAGGTGAACGTCGCCGACGAAGCCTCGGTTGCGGTGTGGTTTGCCGAGGTCGAAGCCGCCTGGGGTGGATTGGATGTGCTGTGTGCCAACGCTGGCATCGCGGGACCAACAGCATTGATCGAGGATGTGGAGCTGAACGCTTGGCGGGCCTGTTTGGCCGTCAATCTTGAAGGGGCGTTCCTGTGTTCGAAATACGCGGCTCCATTGCTGAAACGGCAGGGCTCTGGTTGCGTTCTGATCACCTCGTCTACGGCCGGGCAATATGGCTATCCCAACCGCGCGCCTTATGCGGCGGCAAAATGGGGGATGGTTGGCTTGGGCAAGACATTGGCGATGGAGTTGGGCTCCCATGGTGTGCGATGCAACGTGATTTGCCCCGGGTCCGTCGAAGGCCCGCGGATTGAGGGCGTGATGGAGCGTGAGGCCGCCGCCAAAGGTATGACCCGCGATCAGGTCTATGCAGGCTATGCCTCGGGCACCTCGATGGGGTCCTTCATCGAAGGGCGCGATATCGGCGCGATGGCGGTATTCCTGGCCTCGGATGGGGCACGGTTGGTGTCGGGGCAGGTGATTGCCGTCGACGGGCACACGGTGAACCCCGATCCCAAGGTATGAGGGCGCGCCCGGCAAAGCCGGGCGCGGGATTCTCGTAGCTCAGCTTCGCTGAGCCTGAACGGCCCGGCGGGCCGTGGGTCATGTGCCGCCAATGGCCGCGCGCAATTGCCTGAGATGGGTGGGGAAGTGTCGGGCGGTCAGATCAGCCTCGCGCACGAGCGTGTCGAAATGGCGCGTGAACGTCTCGATCCGGTCCTTGTCGCGGAACGCCATGTAATGACCTCCGGCGTAGAAAACGCACATCAACGGGCCAAAGATCGTGACGGGCGCCGAATAGAGCCGTTTGGCATCAAAGAGATAGATACGCAGGCGGGGGTAGAGCTGTTCGGTGAGCGCCAGAAAGTGGTCGATCTGTTCCAATCGTACCTCTAGTGACAGGCCGTGGTAATATCCTGTTGCGTGGGCAAAGCTGTGGATTTCATAAAGCGGCATGGCGATCTCGTAGTCCGACTGCGCGCTGCGCATCCAGGTCAGGCGATCCTCGGACGCGCCGATGGCCTGATCTGCCGTGCGTCCCAGATGCGGGGCGTATTCCCATTCCAAAAGCGTACGGGTCTTGAGCATGTCGGGCAGGGTCGCCGGAACATAACGGATCTTGTAGCCTGCCGCCTCTTGGTGCCAGTCAAAAATTCGTTCATCCACCAACGCGCGCGGCGCTTCGGTCAGGCTGAGCGACCCAGCCAGCAGTTCGGCGGCGCTTTCGGGACGGTCCGAAAGGCTGAGGAGCCAGTCCGCAGATACTCCCAAAGCACTGGCGCAGGCGCCCACCACATGGGCGTTGGGGAGACGGGCGCCGTCGTCGGTTAGGAGCTGCGAGATGGTCGAGCGGTCTACGCCGACCTGACGTGCCAGGGCGCTTTGGCTGATCTTGCTGTGCTCCATCGCCTTGGCCATGCGCAGGCGAAATTGGGCGGCGCGGATACGTTTGTCTATTTTTTCCACCATAAGGTGATAAATATCACAGTTGCTGAGTTTTGTTAATCATATTCAGAATTCTCAACTGTCCGATGCAGGCGTAACAAATCCGTGAACACCAAAAAGACGACACGCACGGAGGCAGAATGGAAACGCGGCAACGATCCCTGGTCAAGGCGGTGATCTGGAACTTGATGGGCTTGGGCATGATGACCCTGGTTGGGCTGATCGCCACCGGCTCGGCCGCTGTCGGCGGCACCTTGGCCATCGTCAACACGGCCATCGGACTGACGCTTTATGTGATCTATGAACGCGTTTGGGCGGGTATCCGTTGGGGCCGCAATGTCTGAGCATCTGCGCAGTCCCGCGACATCGCCGGAATGGGGTACGTTTGCCCTGATCGTCGCCTGCTACGCCGCTTGGGGCCTGGTGATCTTTGGCCTGGCGCAATGGTCTATTCTGGCTGCCATCCTGCTGGGCGGACTTGTCGCTGCGATGCATTCCTCGCTGACGCATGAGGCCCTGCACGGGCACCCGTTTCGCACAAAGTGGCTGAACGAGGCGTTGATGGCGCTGCCGCTTACGCTGTTTATCCCTTACAATCGGTTTCGGGATCAGCATCTGGCGCATCACCTGGATTCGAACCTGACCGATCCCTATGACGATCCGGAATCGAATTTTCAGGACCCGGCCGTCTGGGCTGCTATGCGGACATGGAGGCGGGTGCTTTATTCCATCAACAACACCATGCTGGGACGCATCGTTCTTGGGCCCTTGATCGGGCAGATTTGCTTTACGCTTGAGGAACTGCGCGGCGCGGCGCGCGGGGATGGGGCGATTTGGCTGGCCTGGGCGTTGCATCTGCCCGGCGTCGCCGTCGTCATCTGTATTGTGGCGCAATCGCCGATGCCGATATGGGCCTGGGGCATCGCGGCTTATATCGGGCTGGGGCTGGTCAAGATCCGCACCTTTCTGGAACACCGCGCGCATGAGAAATCCCGAGCCCGCACAGTCGTGATCGAGGATCGCGGATTGCTGGCCTTTCTCTTTCTCAACAATAACCTGCATGTTGTGCACCATATGAACCCACAAGCGCCCTGGTATCGGTTGCCTGCGCTTTATCGGGCCGACAAGGACCGTTACCTCGGCTGCAACGAGGGCTATGTTTACAGATCATACGCAGAGGTTTTTCGGCGGTATTTTCTGAAAGCCAAGGATCCGGTACCGCATCCGCTCTGGCCTGACGTATAAAAGCGGGTCATACGGGGGACATGAGTATCTGGATCCCTGTTACGCTTGCCGCCGCTGCCTTTCAGACCGTGCGGTTCATGCTGCAAAAGTCGCTGAGCACCGTGAAGCTTTCGGCAGCAGGCGCGACGTTTGCGCGCTTTGCCTATTCCGCGCCTTTGGTCGTGGCCGGGCTGCTGCTGTATCTGCTGATCAGCGGGCGCAGCCTGCCAAAGCTTGATCTGACGTTCTGGAGTTTTGTTGTCGTTGGGGGGACGGCGCAGATCCTGGCCACCATCTGCGTGGTGGCATTGTTCAAGCAGCGCAATTTTGCTGTCGGGATAACCTTCAAGAAAACCGAGGTGATCCAGACCGCTCTGGTGGGGCTGATCATATTAGGCGAAGGCGTGTCGCTTTGGGGCTTTGTGGCCATCCTGATCGGGTTGATGGCGGTTTTGCTGCTGTCCAAGACACCCGGCGGAGATGGCAAATGGTGGGCGCATCTGACCAACCGCGCCTCGCTGCTGGGATTGGGGTCCGGGGTGCTCTTTGCCTTTTCCGCTGTCAGCTATCGCGGTGCCTCGCTGCAACTGGGTGATCTGGAGCCTGCGTTTCGGGCCGGGATCACATTGGCAGCAGTGACCAGTTTTCAGATGATTGCGATGGCGTCCTGGCTTGCCTGGCGTGATCGGGCAGAATTGCGCGCAGTGTGGGAGACGCGGAACACGGGCCTGTTTGTGGGGCTGACCAGCATGGGCGGGTCGTTTTGCTGGTTTCTGGCCTTCACCTTGCAGAACGCGGCCTACGTCAAAGCGCTTGGGCAGATCGAGTTGATCTTCAGCCTGATGGCTTCGGTTCTGTTCTTTCGGGAAAAGATCACCGGGCGTGAGATTGCGGGCATCGCCTTGCTCGGAGTGTCGATCCTGGCGCTGGTGATGGCGATCTGAGGAGAGGGGGCACTCCCGCGTCCAAGCAAGCCTGACTGCGTCAGCTCTGCTAGCGGACTTGGGCGTAGCGCCGGGCGCGGCCCGGCACGGGCGCGTTCCCTGCTGATGAGGCGCTAAGTGTACCACCAAAGCGCCACCCGCCGAGCGAAGCGAGGCCCGGCCCAACGGGAGGAGGTTTTTCGTCAGAAAAATCGACGACGGGCGGGAGCGCCCCCGATTACCTGTGTACACGGATTGCCGGAACTCGGGGGCGGGTCCGGTCAGGGATGGTCTGGCATTGGATACCCGCGCAAGCGTAAAAACAGACTGGCCTCGTCGTTGTTGTGGAAATAGGGTACCGATTCCGGCGGTTTATGGTCCTGGACGCGGGCGGCGACTTCGGCCAGGACCACCTCGGTAATGAAGGGCAGGTCGAATTGGCGGGCTTCGCTCAATTTGATCCATTGCAGATGCGACAGCTCGTCCGACGCGTGGGTAAAATCATCCAGATCCCCCTGGATGTCATCGGCATCGACCAGAAAAAACCGCGCGTCGAACCGACGCGGGCGGCCCGGCGGGGTCAGGGCGCGGAACACGAATTGCAAGCTTTGCGCCGACGGCAGGTGGCCGGTGGCCGCAAAAGTCGCCCAATCGGACGGAACGTCACCCTGCCAGGCGCCGGGCGTGCCCAGGACCAGTCCGGTTTCTTCCCACAACTCGCGGATTGCGGCCACGGCCAAAGGGTGAGAGAGCCCCTCGGGCGCGTCATCGCACAGGCGGTTTTCGCATACCTCGGGCAGGGGCGTGGCCAGCGGAACCGAGGCATCCTCGGCGTCCACAGCCCCACCCGGAAAGACGAACTTGTTCGGCATGAATGCGGCCTTGGCGCCGCGTTGCCCCATCAGAATGGCCGGATCGTTCATACGGTCGCGTAAAACGATAACGGTGGCCGCATTGCGAATAGCTGTTTTATCTGTGCTCATGTCCCCTCACGCATTCGAAGGGTCAGCCGGATTTCCCGAACCCGTGCATCCTGCGCGCCCATTGGTAGGCCACGATCACACCCTTCAATCTGGGAAGAAGGTAGAGCGACAAGGACAGACAACCAAGGGCAAAGATTGCAAAAAGCGTCAGTGGCTCGGGCCGGTACTGAGCATAGGCCACATGCAGCGCGGGTGCCATCAGGTGGCCGACGATCAGAATGGTCAGGTAGGCCGGGCCATCGTCGGCGCGGTGGTGGAACAACTCTTGACCGCATACGGAACATGCGTCGTTCACCTTGAGATAGCTGTGCAGCAACTTGCCCTTCCCGCAATTGGGGCAGCAGCGCCGATAGCCTTTGAACACAGCGGGCCAGGTGGGGCGGTCTGTTGCAGGGGGTGCCGTCTGATCCGTCATGTGATCGCCACTCATTCTGTCTCACTTGAAAACTACCACTTGTTCTGCGCCTCTTTCAGTCAGCAGGAAAGAGCGTGCATCCGCTTTGCGTCGGGATGTCGCGCGGGAGCACGCTGACAAGACACAAGGTTCCTTTCGCAAAGGCCGCTGAAAAAAGTTTCGCGACGGGCGACGGAAACCGCGGGGCGCGACGTTTGAATGGCATGATCGGCGACACGGGGTCGCCGTCCGAGCAAAGGAAAATGCAAAATGAAACAAGCAGGTTTTATTGCCGCCGTTGTGATTGCGGCAGCAGGTGTTGCGGGTACAGCGGTTCTGGCCAAAGGGCCACATGCGACGTTTCAAGAGTTGGACGCAGACGGCAATGGCGAAATCACCCAAGCCGAAATGGAGGCTCATCGTACAGCCCGCTTTGCCAAGGCCGACACTGACGGCGACGGCAAGCTGAGCCTCGAAGAAGCCAAGGCCAAAGGGCAGGAGCGTGCCGCCAAGCGTGCGGCCAAGATGTTTGAGCGTCACGATGCCAACAAAGACGGTTTTCTGGACGCCGAGGAGTTGCCGAAACCGCGCCGGGCGGGCAAGTTCTTTGACCGTATGGATAAGGACGGCAGCGGCGGCATTTCGGAGGCGGAATTTGCTGAGGCGCGCGAGCGTATGAAGGAGCATCGCAAGAAACGTGGTCATCAGGATCAAGACTGATCCGGAGTGGAGGATTTTGCCTCCATACCGTTTTCGGGTCATGGCGGGGATGTCGCCATGATCCAACTCAGCGACGATGCGTTGTTGGTGCTCTTTGCCAATGGTGATGGGCAGGCTGCGCGCGAGCTGACGGCGCGCCTTGGTCCACGTACCTTTTCGGTTGCCTTGCGTGTTTTGGGCAACCGGGTCGAGGCCGAGGATGTGGCGCAAGAGGCGATGATGCGCCTTTGGCGGGTGGCGCCCAGATGGGAGCAGGGGCGGGCCAAGGTGTCGACCTGGCTCTACCGGGTGACGTTGAACCTGTGCCTCGACTTCAAGCGCCGACAGCGGTCGGTGGATCTGGACACGGTGCCAGAGCCTGAAGACGGCGGGCCGAGCGTTGCCGAGCAACTCCAGAACAGGAGCCGCATGGATGCGCTGCAAGAGGCGCTGATGCAGCTGTCCGAACGGCAAAGACAGGCGGTGGTGCTGCGCCACATCGAGGAATTGAGCAACCCCGAGATTGCGGGGATCATGGACATCAGCGTCGAGGCGGTCGAAAGCCTGACCGCCCGGGGCAAACGCGCGCTGACTTCGGCCTTGTCGGGGCGGCGCGCAGAACTGGGGTACGGCGATGACTGACGAATTGGATCTGGAACAGATGTTTGCGGCGGCCCGCGCCCGACGGGACACGCTGCCCGACGCGCTTGCGGCGCGCATGTTGGCAGATGCTGCCCAAGTTCAAACCGATGGTCGGACAAATGGGGCAAAAACACCTGTTGCCACGCGCCCGGGGGTTTGGGCGCAGCTGCGCGCGGGGCTTGGCGGCTGGACCGGGATGAGCGGCCTGGCGACAGCATGTGCTGCTGGGGTCTGGATCGGGTTGGCACCGCCAGATTTCCTTCCTGATCCGGTGGGGCTCGTCTATCAGCAAGAATTGGAAGTGGACCTGATCTTTGGCGTCGATGAGACGGGGATCCTGACGGAGGACGGATAATGGCTGAGACCAAGACACCCAAATGGCCCTGGATGCGGATCCTGCTTGTTGCCTCGCTGGCGTTGAACCTGCTGTTTGTCGGCCTGGTCGTGGGCGCGGCCCTGCGCTTTGGAGGTCCCGAAAGCATGCGTCCGCCGCCGCGCAGCCTGGGCTCAGCGCTTTACAGGGCGCTGCCCGACGACGTGCGCCAGGAGATGCGCCATCACAGCCGATCAGGCCATGATGCGCGACGCAAGGGGGGCTTTCGCGAAGTTGGCACGGTCGTTGCCGCGCTGCGCGCCACGCCCTTTGATGCGGATGGGTTGAAAACCGTCCTGGATCAGCAATTGGAGCATCGCGAAGCTTTCCACCGCTCGGTTCAGGACAAGTGGTTTGAACGGATCAAGGAGATGAGCGACGCCGAGCGCGCGGCTTATGCGGATCGCCTCGAGGAGATCTCGAAGCGCAAGAAACACAAACGATAGGGATCAAGCGGCGGCCGCGATCAGAGACACCTGGTTGCGGCCGGCGCCTTTGGCTTCATAAAGGGCGCGATCGGCCTGCGCCAACAGACCCGGCACATCCTGGGGATGGAACCGGGTGGTCAGGAACTGACCATCAATAGCAAAGAGGCCAATGCTCGTCGTGATCGGGATCGGGGTTTTCTGGCCGGGAACGCGGAACAGCTCGCAATTGATCCGCTGGCACAGACGATCCGCAACCTCGAGCGCTTGCGCGCGTGACCTGTTGGGCAGAACCATCATGAATTCTTCGCCGCCCACTCGCGCCAGCACATCGTCGCCGCACAGTTGCGACCGAAGCCTGCGCGCAGTTTCCATCAAGACGGCATCGCCTGCGGGGTGGCCAAAACGATCATTGACCTGCTTGAAGTGGTCCAGATCCGCCATCATGACGGCAAAGCCTTGCCCCGTCAGCGAGGCTTCGCGCGCAATGCGGGCAAGTTCCGGCAGCGCAAAGCGGCGGTTATGAAGGCCGGTCATCGGATCGATCAACGCTGCGCGAAGCCCATCACGCACGCAGTCGCGGAAACGGTCCGCACGGGCCTTGCGCCGCAATTGGGTTTCCAGTCGCAGTGAAAGTTCTTCGACACAGAAGCCTGCGGGCATCACGTCGTCAGCGCCCCGGTCCAGGGCATCGGCGGCCAGATGGGCATTGGCCGGGTTCGGGACGGCGATGACGGCCGCATTGCGCGTAACGCTGCGGGCCCGCAAATCCGCCAGCAGTCTCAGCCCGGTGATGCTGTCGCACAGCTCGACCACGATGGCATCCGGTACCCGGTCGGTCAACAGATGCTGCATGTCGTCGATCTTGTGCAGATCCAGGTGATGGCGCGTGCACCCTTTTAGGCGTGCGCGCCAAACCGCGCCCGTTCCGGGGCTTTGCGTGATCAGGGCGATGTTGCTGGCGGGCAGGGGGCCGTGAAATGGCGGCGCGGCTTCGGCCAGACCCAAGGCCTGTGATCCACCCTGCATGCGCAGCTCTTCCGACCCGGTGTGCGCGCGGATCAGGCTGCGAATGCGCGCCAGCAGGATCACGTCGTCATAGGGTTGGCTGAGGACATCGTCGATCCCCGCCCCAAGGGCTGCCAACCGAGAGGTGCGATCGTTTTCGGCCGTGATTGCGATGATCGGGATGCCTGCGGTCGCATCATCCTGTTGCAGCAGATCTCGCACATCCAAAGCGCTGCCATCAGGGAGGGTCATGGCACAGAGAATCAGGTCAGGCTGCACCCGCCGCACCAGCGCCTCGAGCCCCAAGAGCCTGTCGCCTTGCACAACGTGATACCAGGCCGCAGACAGCTGCACCTTGAGCATGATGCGGTTTGTAGCCACCCCATCGAGTATCAAAATCGTTCCTTGCACGGCCTCCGCCTTTCGACAGTTGCTTCCAATTCTTGCTAAAGTGTTTATGAGACTGGTTAACAAACCCTTTCCGCCCGGAAATTGACGGAGCAGACATGCCATTTTCCGCCGATGCAGCCGAAACTCTGGCCCTGAATGCCTTGGGTTGGCTGGTTGCAAACGACGAGTTGCTGCCGGTGTTTTTGAGCTCGACCGGTGCGTCTGAGGCGGACGTCAAGGCGCAGATGGCGAATCCGGAATTCCTGGGCTCGGTGCTGGACTTTCTGATGATGGATGACGCCTGGATCGTTGCATTCTGCGACGCGAACGATATTTCCTATGATCACCCGATGCAGGCACGCGCCGTTTTGGCCGGGCCTGCGGATATGCATTGGACCTGACGAAACGGTCAGCCTGACCCAAGTCCCCCTCAAGGCCGGAGAGATTTCATGCCGATTGATGCACTGTTGTTCGACAAGGACGGCACCCTGTTCGATTTTGCTGCCACATGGGAGGCCTTTGCCCGCGCGTTTCTGCTGCGGGTGACCGGGGATGATCTGGCCCGCGCGACCGAAGTGGGGCAGGCCATCGGATTCGATATGGCGACCAACAGCTATTCCCCCGACAGCATCGTGATTGCGGGTACACCCGGCGAGGTGGCCGAGGTGCTGACGGATTTTTTCCCGGACATGACCCTTGTCGAGCTGATCGACATGATCAACGACGAGGCCGCCCGCGCCCCGCAAGCCGAAGCGGTGCCGCTTGGCGCGTTTCTGGACGATATGCGTGCCAAGGGGCTCAAGCTGGGCGTGGCCACCAATGATGCCGAACGTCCCGCGCGTGCGCATCTGTCATCTGCCGGCGTGCAGGATAAGTTCGATTTCATCGCAGGTTTTGACAGTGGCCATGGTGCAAAGCCCGGGCCAGGTCAGCTGTTGGCCTTTGCCGCCCATGTCGGGGTCGCGCCTGGGTGCGTTGCCATGGTCGGGGACAGCACCCATGACCTGCTTGCAGGCCGCGCGGCCGGGATGACGACGATTGGCGTTTTAACGGGCATGGCCACGGCGGACGATCTGTCGCCGCATGCCGATGTCGTTCTGCCCAACATCGGCCACATTGCAGAGTGGCTTGCACGCTAACCTGCCACCCTTCATCGGCAATTGGCATAGTTTTCGAACAATAACCCTCGGTACGGGCAAGGTTGGCGGGGGAGCTCCCGCCCGTCGGCCAAGCCCCTGTCGGGGCGTAGCCTTCCGTTGGGCCGGGCCTCGCTGCGCTCGGCAGGGATCGCCTGGTCGCGTCCTGTTCCGTTTTGGCGATCTTGCCCGAACGGTACGTCTTTACGGAACCGCGCCGGGCATCGCCCGGCGCCCGGCCCAAGGCCGTTGGCGGGACTGACGCAGTCAGGTCTGCCCGGGCGCGGGAGCCCTCCGAGGTCTTGAGATGGGGCTTTGTCAACAGCGCGGAGGCGCAAAAGCGCACAGGCTTGCTTCAAACGCGACAGGAATTGTCGCAGATAGAGCGGCGCGTCCGTGCCTGCCTGGGGCCTTCTGTCTGTCAAGAAACAGAGGAGAGGTCCAAATGGCTGAGACATCCGGACGTAAACGGCGTGGCGGTGGCCGCGCAGGGGCCGCCGCCCGACGCGGAGGTGCAGTGATCGACCAGATGCCTTGGCGTTTGCCCGTCAACGTGGACCGTCCAACCGAACCCTTGCCGCCCGAAGGCGTCGAAGCCATCCACGAAGGCGCAATGCGCATTCTTGAAGAAATCGGCGTCGCTTTCCTCAACGAAGAGGCACTTGGCATCCTGCGCGAAGCCGGGTGCAAGATTGACGGCGAAATCGTCCGGTTCGACCGTCACTGGATCATGGAGATGATCGGCAAGGCTCCCAGCACCTTCACCATCACCCCGCGCAACCTCGAGCGCGAGTTGACCGTTGGCGGCAATGTCATGCTCTTTGGCAACGTCTCATCCCCGCCCAACTATTGGGACATGGAGATCGGCAAGAAGGTCCCCGGCAATCGCGAGATGTGTCGGAACCTGCTCAAGCTGACGCAGTATTTCAACTGTATCCACTTTGCCGGCGGCTATCCGGTCGAACCTGTCGATATCCACGCCAGCGTGCGCCATCTGGATGTGCTCTATGACAAGCTGACCCTGACCGACAAGGCAATGCACGCTTATTCCTTGGGCAAAGAGCGGGTCGAGGACGTGATGGAGATGGTGCGCATTGCGGGCGGCCTGACCGAGGAAGAATTCCAGGCCAAGCCGCGGATGTATACCAACATCAACTCGACCTCGCCCCTGAAACACGACCACCCAATGATCGACGGCTGTTTGCGTTTGGCCCGGCGCGGGCAGGCGATTGTCGTAACTCCGTTCACTCTGGCCGGGGCCATGGCGCCGGTGACCATGGCGGGTGCGGTGGCGCAATCACTGGCCGAAGCGCTGTGCGCGATCGCCCTGTTCCAATACGTGCGCCCGGGCATCCCTTGCGTGATTGGCACCTTCACCTCGAACGTGGACATGAAATCGGGTGCGCCTGCCTTTGGGACGCCGGAATACATGCGTGCAACGCAGATGACGGGCCAGATGGCGCGGTTCTATGGCCTGCCGATGCGGTCATCCGGCGTTTGCGCCGCCAATGTGCCCGACGGGCAGGCGATGTGGGAGACGTCGAATTCCCTGTGGGCCTCGGTCCAGTCGGGCACGAACATGGTCTATCACGCAGCCGGGTGGCTTGAGGGCGGGCTGATCGCGAGCCCGGAAAAGTTCATCATGGACTGCGAGATTCTGCAGCAGATCCAGCGCTATTTTGAACCCGAAACCTTTGCCACAACGCCCGATGACATTGCGCTCGATGCGATCAAAGCCGTGGGCAACGACGGGCATTTCTTTGGCATCCAACACACGCAAGACCGCTATACCACGGCCTTTTACCAACCCTTCCTGAGCGATTGGAAGAACTACGAAGGCTGGGAGGCGGCAGGCGGCATCTGGACGCCTGAGCGGGCCCATCACATGTTCAAAGAGATCGTCGCCAACTTTGAAGAGCCGCCTATGGACGTCGCAATCCGCGACGAACTGGCCGATTTTGTGGCTCGCCGTAAGGCCGAAGGTGGCGCGCCCACCGACTTTTGATTTGGAATGCTGGCTTATCCCGTGATTTGCCAGCATTTAAACTTGTGCGGAACAATAATCCCTACAAGCCTGCTTCTGTTGGCGCTTTCTTAAGTTTTACCGGGTGAAACTGACCTGGCAATGAACTTGGGGACCCTTGCATGCATGGGCTGATCAATAGGGCTATACAATCCTTTGTCTGTAACACTTACGGGCAATCACGCTGGATTCGGATGACCGAGGCGGCGAACTTGGGGTTTGTCGAGTTCGAAGCCATGCTGATGTATGATGACAGCCTAACCGCCCAAGTCCTTGACGCGATGAGCGCAGAGTTGGGGCGTCCTTTGCCGGAAGTTCTGGAAGATCTGGGAACTTACCTGGTGTCGAACCCGAACACCGAAGCGCTGCGGCGTCTTCTGCGTTTTGGTGGTGTGACCTATGTGGAGTTCCTGCATTCCCTGGATGATCTGCCAGATCGCGCGCGTCTGGCAGTGTCGGATTTGTCTCTGCCGCCGCTTGAGTTGGACGAACACGCGCAGAATGAATTCTCTTTGACCTGCCATCCCTGTCTGCCGGGGTTTGAAAGTGTCATGATCGGAGTTCTGCGCGCTATGGCTGACGACTATGGCGCGTTGGCGATGCTGGAACACAGCGGCTGCAGAGGTGAAAGCAAGGTGATTTCGATCACATTGATCGAGACCTCTTTTGCCGAGGGGCGTAGCTTTGATTTGGGGGCGACAACCAGATGATTTCCCGCGATGACCTTGCCGCCTTGCTCGAGCGGCTGTGTCCGATGTTTGTTCTGCTTGATCAGAGTGGGCATGTACAAAAGGTGGGGCCAACCCTGCAAAAACTGCGTCCCGACCAACCGATGCTGGGGCAGCGGTTTCTTGAATTGTTCGAACTGATGCGACCAAGGTCCATTTCGACGATGCCGGGCTTACTGTCGGTGTCCGGTGCCAAGCTGCATCTGCAGTTCAGAGACGAACCGCGCACGGCGCTCAAAGGGGTGATCGTGCCTTTGCCCAATGATGGCGGTGCGGTGGTCAATCTGTCGTTCGGGATCTCGATTCTGGACGCGGTGCGGGATTATGCGCTGACCAGTGCCGATTTCTCGGGCACGGATCTGGCGATCGAACTGCTCTATCTGGTCGAGGCGAAATCCGCCGCGATGGAAGCATCGCGCACGCTTAACCTGCGTCTGCAAGGCGCCATGATCGCCGCCGAAGAACAGGCTTTTACCGACACGTTGACCGGGCTCAAGAACCGACGTGCGATGGATCATATCCTGGAGCGGTTGACGGTCTCCTCAGCGCGCTTTGCGCTGATGCATTTGGATTTGGATTTTTTCAAGGCGGTCAATGATACGCTTGGCCATGCCGCAGGCGACCATGTCCTGCAGCAGGTTGCCCGCGTCATGGTCGAAGAGACCCGTGGCGACGACACGGTCGCGCGCGTGGGCGGGGACGAGTTTGTTCTTATTTTCAACGGCCTTCAAGACAAAACGCGCCTGGACAGTATCGCGCGCCGATTGATCACTCGTCTGGAAGAACCCATTCCGTTTCAATCCGACATCTGCCGGATTTCAGCCAGCATTGGTACGGTTCAGTCCTCGCAATTCGCCAGCCCCGATCCCGCCGGCATGCTCCATGCTGCCGACCTGGCGCTTTATTCCGCAAAACGGGCAGGGCGGGCGTGTCACCATTTTTATGAATCTGCGATGGCGGACTTGATGGGAAACTCTGCATCGTCCGGAGGCAATCCTGAGCAGAAGGACCTGGCCTAAACACGGCCGTCGAACTTTGCGACATATGCTGCGCGTACCGTTCTGTGCTGCGTGGCTCTGATCTGGTAGATCCAGCGACCAGTGTTGCCGCAAACGGCGAAATCCCGCGTCCTGAAAAGACTTGCGAAACAAGTCACTTGCAGCATTCCGCTTGCACCGCCTAAGCTTGGGGCAAGTACAAGCTGGGGCTGACTGTCCGACTTTCGCCGCATGATCGCGCCAAGTCCGGGCCACGTCGGGATGTGAATGCGTTTTCTTGTTGCCGTCATGGCGGTTCTTCTCATCGGGGTGACGGGGGCGTCGGCCTATCTTCTGTTGCAGTCCTGCGGTCTGCGCCTTCCGTTCAGCGATCGGGTGGTCACCTTCTGCACGTCCGACGAAGTGCTGGCGACCCGTACCGCCCTGAAAGAGGCCGACCAGCAGACCGCAGACCTGAGCGCTGATGTGCTGGGGTTGGAGCGGAAGCTGGCGCTTTTGCAATGCAAGGCTGATCCGCCGCCGCCCCCTCCGCCGCCACCCCCACCGCCGCCGCCGAAGCCGAAAACACCAAGTGGGCTGGCGCCAGGGGCATTTGATGACAATGATATTTCGGTCATGGAAGGGTGCTGGCAGCTGTCCTCGGACTATGCCGTGCGCGAGATCAACACCGGCGCCATCACCCGGTTCCGCTATTGGCGTATCTGTTTCGACAAAAACGGCAACGGGACCGAGATCATGCGCTCGACCAACGGGGTGCGATGTCAGGGCAGGCTGACGGGGCGCATGCCGGGCAACGGACGGCTGACGATGCGCGAGCCGGGCAACCTGCAATGTGACAACAACTCGTCCATTTTCCGCCGCGACATCACCTGCCGCCTCGACAACCGAGGCAACGCGAATTGCAGCACATACCAGCCCGAAACCAACGGACGCAGCAATGCCACGCTGCGCCGGGCAAGGAGGTAACACCATGGCCGATCAGTTCCTGTCCAAGACCAAGGTCACTGCGGGCGATCTGGTGACATCCGGTGACCGTCCGGTGCTTGAGCGGTTCGACGAGTTGCGTGCGCTGCTTACCGACCGTGCCGGCCCCGAGGTGGCAAACCTGTTTGCCGAGCCGCTGCTGAGCCGGGGCAATGACACGGCCACCCCCAGCGTGTCCTGGTACGCGAACACCAAATCTGACCCCGTGCTCCTGTCACAGGTCTCGCCCGGTGAACAGGCGCAGGTCACGGCCTATCTGTCTGATCACCTGCGCCCCTTGCGGGCCTTGGCCGAAGAACCCGCCCATGCCGATCTGGTTTGGGGGGCCTTGTCGACCTATGGTGCCGATGACGTGATGGTGGCGGACGGCCGCCCTGTGATCGTGAACTGGGGGCTGCTGCCGGGTGGTGGTGGCAGTAGTGTTTCGACCCGGATGGCCCATTTCGAGGCCACGTTGGGACGCTACCTGACCGCGCCGACCCGACCGCCGGTCGAGCCCTCGACCACACCTGCACCGGCCTTCACTCCGCAGCCTGCCGAACCTGAGCACCCTCCCGCGCCGCCGCGGCGGATCACGCCTCTGGCTTGGGCTCCTCTACTGGTGTTGCTCCTCCTCTCGGGCGGGGTGTTGTTCTGGTTGCTGCAACCGGGCACGCGTCTGTTTCCCAAGCAGGAGCCGGTGATCACCGAACAGGCCACATTGGACGCGCAGCGTGCCCTGAATGACGAGCTGCGCGCGCGCGCTGACGTGTTGCAGGCGGCCCTGGACGGGGCTGTGTGTCGCGCCGACGGGGTGCTGATCTTGCCAAACGGGCAAACGCCTGAGGGGCTGTTGCCGCCGAAACAGGGCGAGGCGTTCCCGCAAACAGCAGACGCGGCACCTGATGCCCTCTTGCCCAATACCACCGACCGGATCGTGGTGCAGGACCCGGCCAACCCCGAGACGCCCCAAACCCTGTTGCAAACGATCGAGGGGCGCACGGTTCTGGTGCTGGCAGGCACTGCAAATGGGTTGACCGCAGGGTCGGGCTTTGTTGTCGGACCCGGCCTGGTTGTCACCAACCAGCATGTGATCGAAGGTGCAGCCCCCGGCCAATTGGCCGTGGCGGGGCAGGCGGTTGGCGCTCCGATGGCGGCCACGCCGCTCAAGGCGACAGGCCCGTTGGCTGACACAGGGCAGGATTTTGCCCTGCTTCGGGTAGAGGGGTTGAACGCGCCTGCCTTTTCCCTGTTTCAGGGCGATGGGTCGTTGAAGCTCAACAATGTCATCGCAGCTGGGTATCCGGGCGATGTGCTTGAGATTGATGGCGATTTCGCGGCCCTTCAAGCTGGTGAGGCCGGGGCGATCCCCGGCTTGACCGTAACGGACGGCATCGTGAACACCGAACAGAAAATTGGCCCGGAAACCAACGTTTTGATGCATTCAGCCGCGCTCAGCAGTGGCAATTCCGGTGGGCCGCTGGTGGACATGTGCGGGCGCGTGGTTGGGGTCAACAGTTTCGTGCGCAAGGGGCCGTTGCAGAACCGCGGCTATGCTTTGGCCGTGGGCGATCTGCTGGCTTTCCTGCAAGGTACCGACGCAGCTCCGCAGGTCGTCGACAGCCCGTGCCAACCCACTGTGCGCCCCTTCACGGCAGCAGCTGCCCCGAAAGACCCGGCCCCAGCAGATCCGGACAAGGAGTGATCCGCAGATGACCGGCGCGCTTCTTGTCACCACTTCGACGCAGGGCTTGCAGCCCCTGGGTTCGGCCGCGCAGCGCTCGTTCGAGCTGGTGGCGACTACGGTGCGGCAACGGCTTGGGGATGAACATGCGGGGCTCTTTGCCGAGCCGGTGGTGACGGATCATGGCGATCAGATCGATTGGTACGCGCAAACCCACGGCACGCCGCAACGCCTTGCAGACCTGCCACCACCCGAACAAAAGGTCGTGCGCGCCACGTTGGGACGTCTGATTGGCGATATCGTTGCGGGGGCTGAGGCGCTGCGCAACAGCGATGCGCCCGATGACCAAAGGCTGGGAGAGGCCTGGGCCAACGCCGTCGAGATCCCCGCCGACAGCATGATCCATGTGGTCGAGGGCGAGGGCGGCTTGCAACCGGTTCTTGTGCATTGGGCCTGGATCCGGGACGAACAGCATGCGGTGCGTGGCATCCTGACAGCGATGGTTCCGCGTACAGAACCTTTGACACCCCAAACGGCGGATACGCCAGGGCGTTTCAGGGTGCTTTGGTGGTGGCTGATCCTGTTGGGATGGCTGCTTTTGGCTGTCATGCTTGCCCTGATCCTGTGGCTGATGCTGGCGCCTTGCGCGTTGGCGCCTTGGGGGCCGGATCGGTGCCAAGGCGAAGCTTCAGCCTTGTCAGCGGCCTATTCCGAGCAGCAGGTGGCGCAAGAGCGGATCGCGCGGCTGGAACATGAGATTGCCTTGACCGACCGGGCGTGCCGGGCTGAAATCCCGGTTCTACCGGCAACGCCCGCGCCCGAAGCCAAACCCGACACGCAGCCTGAACCCAAACCCGAACAGAAGGGCGCTTTGCCGCCATCGCCGGATGAGACTCTCCGGCGCTTGGCAGGACGGGCTCAGGCGCTCTACACTCGGTTAAACCCATTCTCATCAGCGAATTAAGGGATACGTATGCAAAGCTCTGAACATCTGGCCCGGCTGGTGGATTGGCGGGATGAGATCACCCTGGTGCCCTATTCCGGGGTGCAGATCCTGGACTTTGGTTTTCAGCTCGACACGCTGGAACTCAAAAGCGCGCGGTTTGTTGAACGGGTTGTGGGCGGCGATGACGCGCAAGAGGAATGGGCGCTCTTGCCGCTGAGCGGGGATGAAGAGCGCGATCTGGCGCTGATGGGTGAAGAACGGGCCGATGATGATGCCTATTCGGTGCGGTCTGTCGCGGCTTTGGAGCCGTTCTTGTCGAAATGGGTGCCGGTGCCGGTTCTGCGGATCAAATCGGATCGGGGCGCAGGGGGGGAAGAACGCTTTGATCCCGGCCCGTCAACCTGGGCGCGGATGCGGCTGGTTGAACTAGATGAGCCGGATCGCGACACAGGTCATACACATCGGGTGCAGCTTGCGTTGGACACCACACTCGCAGATGCAGAGCAGGGAATGCAATATCTGGCGCCCGAGCGGGTTGATGCGGAAAAATCACGAGATTTCAAGTTCGTATCTGATCCCGCGCGGATGGATTGGTTCCTGCGGCGGCTGGAGCCTGACGCAGAGGGTACTCTGCTTGATTTGCAAAAATGGGTGTCCGACTGGCTGGATGACCTCTTCATGTCCTACAAACGTGCAGAGCGTCCTGGCCGTCGGATCACGCACGAAACTCTGCCGCACAAGTTCGAACATTGGGCGCGGTATCTTGCTTTCCTACGGTTGGTGGATGCCGCGATTTCAATCCCGCGCCTGCGCCTGACCAACACCGTGTCCAAACGCGAGGGGCTGACACCGGTCGAGGTCGAGCTGGTGCTGGATGTCGGAAACTCGCGCACCTGCGGTATCCTGATCGAGCGGTTTCCAGGCGAAACGCGGCTGGATCTGGCGCGGTCCTTCCCGCTGGAGATCCGCGACCTCAGCCAGCCAGAAAGGATGTATTCGGGCCTGTTCGATAGTCGCGTGGAGTTTTCCGAATTCCGCATGGGCAATGATCGCTTTGCCAGCCGATCAGGACGGCGCAACGCTTTCATCTGGCCCAGCTTTGTGCGCACCGGGCCCGAGGCGCTACGACTGGTGGCGGGCGAAGAGGGGACCGAGACGGCGTCGGGTCTCAGCAGCCCGAAACGCTACCTCTGGGATGATAGCCCGCTGCAACAGGACTGGCGCTTCCATCACCACTCCGACCCCAACAATCTGCCTAAATCCCTGCGTGCGGGGATGCGGTTCCTCAATGAATCCGGTGATGTACTGACACAGGTGGCCGCCGATGAACGCGCCAAGCTGCGTCCCCGCGGCAAGACCAGCACCGCGCAGGCCATCCGTCCGCGGTTCTCTCGCGCGTCGCTCTTTGGTTTCATGCTGGCCGAGATCATTGCCCATGCGCTTGCACAGGTGAACGCGCCAGCCTCGCGGGCCCGGCGACCGCAATCCGAGCTGCCGCGCCGGTTGGATCGGATCATCCTGACGCTCCCCACGGCCACCACCGCGCAGGAACAGGCGATCATTCGGTCCAAGGCCAAAGGCGCGCTGGATCTGGTTTGGTCGCTGATGGGGCTGAACGCAGGCGAAAGCGCCATTTCGCGCCCGCCCGAGCTGATCGTGGACTGGGACGAGGCGAGCTGCACGCAGTTGGTTTATCTGTATTCGGAACTGACGCAAAAGTTCGACGGGCGCATCGACCGCTTTCTGACCCTCAAGGGCACAGCTCGTCCGCAAACACCGGGAGCCGCGCCAGAGCCGTCCCTACGGCTGGGGTGTATCGATATTGGTGGCGGTACGACGGACCTGATGGTTACGACCTATTGGGGCGAAGCGGGGCGCGTTCTGCATCCGCAACAGACCTTCCGCGAAGGGTTCCGGGTGGCGGGGGACGAGCTGCTTCAGCGGGTTATCGCCGCCATCATCCTGCCGGGCCTGCGCCATGCGATCGAAAACGCGGGCGGCCGCTATGCCGAGGAAAAGATCCGAGAGCTCTTCACCGGCGACACTGGGGGCCTTGATCAGCAGAGCATCCAAAAGCGGCGGCAGTTTGCTCTGCGTGTGCTGATGCCGGTCGCTGTCGCGATCCTTGAGGCCTGTGAGACGGCGGATGAGTTCGAGGGGTTGTCGATTGCGATCGCAGACGTGCTGCCCTTTGCCGATCACGCGGTGCCCGAAGCGCTGACCGCCTATCTGGAAGAGGCCGCCGTTGGTCTGGGCGCAGAGGATTTCCGACTGACCGACGTCACTCTGTCCTTCAGTCGCGAAGACGTGGATGCCATCGCGCGCGAGGTGTTCCAAAAGGTGCTCAGCAACCTGGCAGAAGTGATCGCGCATCTGGGCGTGGACGTGGTGCTGTTGACCGGTCGCCCCTCGCGCCTGCCTGCGGTGCGGGCGATCCTGCAGGAAATGATGGTGGTGCCGCCCCATCGCCTGATCCCCATGCACAGCTACAAGACCGGGCGCTGGTATCCGTTCCGCGATCCGGTGACGCAGCGGATTGGCGATCCGAAATCGACCGTGGCCGTGGGGGGCATGCTGATCGCACTCAGCGAGGCGCGCATCCCGAATTTCAAGGTCACGACGCAGGCGTTTCGCATGCAGTCGACCGCGCGATACATTGGCGAGATGGACAGCTCGGGCCAGATCATGTCGGATCGTATCCTGTTTTCGAATGTCGATCTGGACGCGCGCAAATCAGCGCAAGATCTTGAGGCCGAGATCACCATGTACACGCCCGTTTATCTGGGCGCGCGGCAGCTGCCGCTGGAGCGTTGGACAACAACGCCGCTCTACCGGCTTGATTTTGCGTCACAATCGGCGCAATCGCGTGCGCCGCTCAGGGTGACATTCGAGCGGACCGAGTTTGATGAAGACCCCGAGGTCGAAACCTCGGAAACCGTGCTGAGGCGCGAAGCCATGCGCGAGGCGTTTTCCGTGACCGAGGTTGAGGACGCCGAAGGCGACGCAATGAAACCGGCTGAGGTGCAACTGCGGTTGCATACGTTGGGGTTTGAGGATGAATATTGGATCGACACCGGGCTGTTTCGGTTGTGAGGTTGGGCATGAGTAGTCAAGAACAAGACCAACTGGCGATTGCCTGCGCGCAGGTTGCGCAGCTGACCGGCGAGGCGCTGGCGTGGGTTGAAGACCCCGAAAATGCCGATCTGGTGGGGGCCGAGGCGCGTTCGCTGGTGCAGATGATGCGCAAATCTGCCCGCCGGGCACGCAAACTCAGCCGGGCAGCCCAGACCCGCATGTCGGTCAGCGTTTTTGGGCCAAGCCAGGCCGGTAAAAGCTTTCTGGTGTCGGTGCTGGCGCGGCCCGATACGGGGCCTTTGGTGGCCGATTTCCAAGGGGCGGACGGACAACTCGACTACATCCGTGAAATCAACCCCGAAGGGGAGGGCGAGAGCACCGGTCTGGTCACCCGCTTCACGATGGAAAAGGCCGACACGCCCAATGGCGCGCCGGTCAAGCTGACGCTCTTGTCCGAGGCCGACATCATCCGCACAATCGCCAATTCGTTCTTCATGGATGGCGACCGGTCCGAGCCGGTGCCGGAGCCAGCCGAGATCGCCGCGCATCTGGATGCCTTCAAGGCACGTTCCGGGTCTGAGCAACCGGGGCTGAGCTATGATGAGGTCCATGAGATCGGCGAATATATCGAGGCTGCCTTTGGGCGCGAAGCTTACGCCGCTGCTCTGAAACCGCTGTGGGAAGAGGCGGCAGTGATTGCTCCGGGCCTGTCCTTGCCGGATCGGGCAGCGTTCTTTGCGTTGATCTGGGGCGGGCATCAGCCGTTTTCCGACCTCTACATCCGCCTTGCTGGCGCTTTGGGGCAACTGGGCCACGCGGATGAGGCGTTCGCAGGCCTCGACGCGCTGGTGCCGCGCGAAACCTCGATCATTGACGTCAAGACGCTGTCGGGTGTTTCGGACGGCGCGCCGCTGAGCCTGACGGCCAATGGGCGGCAGGTTACACTGCCCCGGTCGGTGGTCTGCGGGTTGGCGGCCGAATTGGTACTGCCGATGCGCGATCTGCCCTCGCAGATGTTTGCCGAAACCGATCTGTTGGATTTCCCCGGCGCGCGCAACCGGTTCGAACAGGATCTGAGCCAAGCGTTTGCAGAGCCTGAGAAAATCCTGCCCGAGCTGCTGTTACGCGGCAAGGTGGCCTATCTCTTTGATCGCTATGTGCAGAACCAGGAAATCACCTCGATGCTGCTGTGCATTCCCGACAGCAACATGGAAACGGTTGATCTGCCGGGGCTGGTTCAAAACTGGATCGCGGCCACCCACGGGGCCTCTGCCGAGCAGCGCGACGGGGGCGAATGCGTCCTGTTCATGGTGCTGACCAAGTTCGACAAACATCTGGGTGACAGCGCGGCCGAGGGCGGGGATGAGACGCGGTTTGAGCGGCGGATGCAGGCGTCGCTGCTGGAAAAATTCGGCAAGGGCAGCGACCCTTGGGTGGCCGAGTGGCAGCCGGAGCGGCCCTTTGACAACTGCTATTGGCTGCGCAACCCGAATTATTATGTCGATGGGCTGATTGACTATGGCGACGCCAAGCAGGAGCTGCAGATCCGTCCGCAAAAGGCGGGCCGCGTGGCTGAACTGCGCGCAGGATGCTTGCAGGCGCCGTCGGTGCAGCGGCATTTCCGCAATCCTGAACAGGCCTGGGATGCGGCGCTGTCGCTCAATGACGGTGGCGTCAGCTATCTGACGCAGGCGCTGCAAGCGGTATGCAAGCCGGACAGCAAGCTGCGCCAGATCACGGCGCAGCTCAGCACCTTGCGGGGTGATCTGGCGCGGGCGATGGCACCGTTTCATGTGTCGGACGATGTGGAACAACGCGTGACCGAAAAGCAGGAGGCCGCCAATCTGGTCATCGACGATCTGGAACAGGCGCTCAACCGGCACCGCTTTGGCGCGCTGATGGCGGCGCTGATGGTCGATCAAGAGGAAATCGAGGGCCGGATTTCCCGCGTCCCCAGCTCGGTGCGCATCACCAGCGCTGTCAGCTCGGCGGCGGCAGAGGCGCCAACCCCGACCCGGCAACGCCCCGGCAGGCAACGTCCGGGACGTCCTGCGACAGACGGCGCGCAGACGGACGTGCGCACCATGACATTGGAGCAGTTTCAGGCTGACACGGCTCTGGAAATCTGGATCGACGCGATGAAGGCGTTCCGAGATGATGTCACCCGGCGCGAGGCTTATGGCTTGGGTCTTGATACCTCTGGCAACCTTGTTGCCGAACTGATCCACGCCGCCCGCCGCACGGGGTTGAGCGCACGGACGGCGGCACAGTTGGAAGAGGTCAATTTTGGGCTGACGGTCGAGAAACAGGCGCAACCGGCGTCCATCCTCGGGGCGGAAGCGATCAACCGATTTATTTCCACGTTGGGTATGACCGAACTGCCGGAAAGCCAACGCCCAAAGGTGCAGACGGCAGACGGGAAAAGCCGCGCAATTTTTGCACCGCAAGCGCCTTCGGACACGGTGGATGATCTGCCCCAGCAGCCCCGCGCCATGGCCGAAGAGATCTGGACCGATTGGGTCTTTGCGATCGAGGCGATGTTTGTGGCCAATGCCAAAGACGGGCTGGGCGGACAGATCAACGTCGATCAGAACCTGCGTCTGGGTCGCATCCTGGCTGATCTGGCGGGGCAGGCGACTTCATGAGCCTTGTGCTGCACCCTGATCCGCAACAGCCCACAGGCGGTTACGGGTTTCTGGAGCTGCCCGGCAGCAGCCTGCCGGACGTGGTCACACTTGCGGTGCAGGATGCTTACTCCGAACGCTGGCTGACCCCGGTTGAAGAGGCGCGCGTCGAGATCGGCAATCCCAATTGGCAGCCGCAGAAGTCCAGCTTTGGCCCCTATGAGGTGCTGCGCCACGACGGGGCGGATTGGGTGCGGATCGGGCCCGAGATCGTCAACAAGCTCGAGGAATACACCCCCCTGATGATAGAGGTGGATGGTCGTGCCTTCAACGTGACTTGGCCCGATACGATTCCGCCACGCGCTGGGCTGGCGGGTTTGGGTGGATTGCAAACCGTGCAACCCAAACCAGCCCCGGCACCAGAGCCCGAGGTGAAGCGGCCGCCGGACCCAACCCCTGTTGAGGTGTTGGAGCCAGACATCGAAACCGAACCCCAAAAACGCAGCCTGCTATGGCTGTGGATCGTTCTGCTTTTGCTTGTTGCGGCTGGAGCCGCCGCGTGGTTCTGGACCCGCGAAGAAAGCATCAGCCTGCCGATCAACACCACGCCCGTATCGAACAACGAAAGCTGCAGCCTGTCGGCACTCAGCGCGCTGCCCGGTTTTGCCACCCAGCTAGAGGCGCTGCGCAGTTGTGGCCGCGATGTCAGCCCGGACACCGCACTAAAGCTGATCGAGGATGCCGCCGAGACAGAGGATCCGCTGGCACTCCGGGTGTTCGGCACGCTCTATGACGGCGATCAGTTGGACCCGCGCATCGAAAACCTGATCGGTCTCAGCTTTGCTGATGATCCGGCGCGTGCGGTCGAATATTATGCCCGCGCGGTTGAAGCTGGGGATACGCAGGCCAAGTCACTCGTCACGGCCACCTGCGACCGGCTCAAGGGTTCGTCGCAGACGTTGGAAAAGGGGGCTTATGATGATTTCTGCCGTTAGGACGATCCTGTCCGCTATCGCACTGGCCCTGTTGCCGCTTACTGCTGCTCCGGTCATGGCGGCCGATGAACGCCCCTTGTTGGTCGAAGGGCGGCAGACGGTCTATCAACGGGTGCTGACCCGACCCGGTGCATTGATGTTTTCGGCCCCTGATGGGGATGTCCTGCGCCAGTACCCGGCGTTTCAGCCGCTCTATGTCTTTGCCTACCAAGGCGATTGGCAGCAGGTCGGCCCGTCCCTGTCGGCAGGTCCGCAGGGTTGGGTGAAATCCGATCAGGTGGTGGTCTGGAAACAGAACATCGTGGCCGCGTTCACCAACGCCGCAGGTCGCGAACGGCAGATCCTGTTCGAGACCGAGGATCAGCTGCGCGCCCTGATGGAACACGAAGCCCTGCGCGCCCAACAAGCCAAGCTGCTGGAGCAGGCCGCAGGTGACAGCCTGCCCGAGGACAGCGGTGTTGTGGCCGTCGAGCCCGAGGAATACGTCAACATCGTCGAACGCCTCTACCTGATGCCGATCCTGGAGTTTGCCCAAGATCTGCACCCGCTGAACTATGAGGACAATCTGCTGATGCAGGTGGCCTCGGTCCCGCTGCAAGAGGGGGGCGTGCAGGCCGGTGCGATTGCCGACAACTTTGATGCGGGCATCGTCTTTGTCTTTGACACCACACAGTCGATGGATCCCTACATCGAACGCACGCAAGAGGCAGTAGAACAGATCATTGACGGTATTCGCGGGACCGAAGTCGGCACGCGGGTGCAATTCGGCGTTGTGGGCTTTCGCGACAACGTCAAGGCCGCGCCGGGTTTGGGCTATCGGACCAAGACGCTGCTGCCGTTGGAACGCCGCCGCGACCAGTCGCAAGTGGTCGCCACGATCCGGGCGGCGACGGATGTGGCCAAGGTGAACTCTCCGGGCTTTAACGAGGACAGCCTGGCCGGGGTCGAGGATGCCGTCGAGCTGACCGACTGGTCGCCCACCGGAAATGACCCCTTTGATGCGCGCATCGTGATCCTGATCACCGACGCAGGCCCCAAGGACCCGCGCGACCCCAATGCACGCTCGGACATCGGCCCGGCCGAGTTGCAGCGCGCCGCACAGGACAAAGGCATCGCGGTGATGACCCTGCATCTGCAGACACCCGCAGGCGGGCAGGGACAACACGCTTGGGCGGCGCAACAGTACAAGGCGCTGTCGCGATTCAATGATGAGACCTATTACTACGGCATCGACAACGGATCGCCGCAGGCGTTTCAGGCCACGGTGACCCGGCTGGTCACGGCGCTGACGGATGTGATCCGGGTGGCGCGTGACGAGCAGCCGGTGCTCGACCCAGCCGAGGCGGGCAAAGTGGTGAACCTTGGTTTGGCGATGCAGTTGGCCTATCTGGGGCGGCTCAAGGACACGCAGGCGCCGGATGTGATCCGCGGCTGGGTGTCGGAAAAAGCGGTCGAAGATCCGACGCGTCTGGCCATCGAGCCACGCCTGCTGGTGACCAAGAACGAAATGGCGACCATGGCCGATCTGCTGTCGCAGTTGTTGGATCTGGGCGAGCAGAGCCGCAATCCCGAAGATGCCGCCACCTTCTTTTCCCAAGTCCGCGATGTGGTGGCACGGATGGCCAAGAATCCTGACCGGCTGATCAGCACGGATGCCGATACGCTTGGCGGGGCGCTCGAGTTCCTCGAAGATCTGCCGTACGAAAGCCAGCTGATGTTGACCACGGAACAGCGTTGGCAACAAAGCGCCATGAACCGTCGCAGCATCTTGGACGGGATGCGGCAAAAGCTGGTGCAATACCGCAAATGGTTGCTTGATCCCACGGTTTGGACCGCGCTGTACGAGGGCGCGCCGGATGGCGAGTATGTCTTTGCCATGCCGTTCGACGTGCTGCCCTAAGCTGATGAGCACCGGGCTGCACATGGTGGATGGGCGGATCAGCCTGTCGGATGGGGACCGAAGGTTTGAGGTTCACGTGCCAGAGTTGCAGCTTGATCCGGGGCAAGCCCTGGCGCTAACCGGGGCCAGTGGATCGGGCAAGACGCTGGTTTTGGAAATGCTCGGCCTGCTGCGTGCGCCACAGGGTGGAACCACCTATCGTGTCGGGAATGCGGACTTGGCCGCGCTTTGGCAGCGCGGGCCACGCAACCCTGAACTGGCCGAAATGCGCGGGCGTCTTTTTGGCTTTGTCCCCCAATCGGGCGGCTTGCTGCCGTTTCTGACCGTGCGCGACAACATCGCCCTGCCGCAACGCGTGTGTGGACAGCCGGATCCGGATTGGTGCGCGTCGCTGATCGACCGTTTGGGCCTTGGCGATCAAGCAGGGCAATACCCGGCCTCTCTGTCCATCGGCCAACGTCAGCGGACGGCCATTGCGCGCGCCTTGTCCCATCGGCCCCGGATCGTGATCGCGGATGAGCCGACTTCAGCCCTCGACCCATCCAGCGCCGATCAGGTGCTGGTGCTGCTTTTGGAAACCGCTGCCGAGCAGGGGGCGGGCGTGATCCTGTCGTCGCATGATCTGGACCGGATGGATCGACACGGCATTGCGCGGCGCAGTTTGAAGCTCGAGGCTGGGCCCCCCGTGACAAGCCGGTTGGAGGGGGGATCATGCTGATCGCCTCGCTCGCCATTCGAGATCTGTTTCGGGACAGGTTTTTCCTGATCTGCAATACTGCGATCCTCGTGGGGGTGCTGGTGCCGTTGCTGCTTCTCTTTGGGGTCAAGAACGGTGTCTATGCGGCACTGCTGGATGAAATGTTGGCCGATCCGGCCAGCCTTCAGATCGACACGGCAGGCAACACGACCTTTACCGAGGCAGAGGTGGCTCCGATCCGGGATTGGCCCGGCGTTGCCTTTGTCACCCCCAAGGTCCGCAGCCAGTTCGACTATGTCAATGTTCGCGCGACCGAAGGTCGGCGTTTGGCGGCGGCGCTGGTGATCCCCTCGGGCGCGGGGGATCCGACCCTGCCTGCGGGGGCCACTTTGGCCTTGGACCGCTTGGTGGTCAGTGCCGGTTTGGCGCGGCAGTTGAACCTGTCTGAAGGGGCACCGTTGCAGCTTATCACCCAAGCCGAGGATCGGCCCCGACAATTGGTGCTGGAGGCAGAGGTGGCGCATGTGCTGCCTGAACAGGCCCTTTCTGGGCGGGCGGTTCTGGCCCCGTTTGAGGTGCTCGATTTGATCGAGGCCTTTTATGACGCCTATTCCCTGCCGGACCATGGCATCGAGGGGGCAAAACCGCTGGATCAGCGGGTGCCAAGATATGGTGGCGTGCGGGTCTATGCCGAGCATCTGGAACAGCTGGCGGGGGTGCAGGCCCGGCTGGAGGAACACCTGGGCGTCGCAACCCTGGCCCGCACCCGCGAGGTCGAAGGGTTGTTGGGCTTGGGCCGCAATCTTACACTGGCGCTTGGGCTGACGGCGGCCTTGGCCTCGGTCGGGCTGGGGGCGGCGTTGGGGTTTGCCTTTTGGAGCGACGTGGCGCGCAAAAAGGGCGTGTTGGCGTCGATTGCCTTGGTTGGCGTACCGGGGCGACGCCTGATGCTCTTTCCCATGGTGCAGGCGGCGATTACGGGCCTCTTGGGTTTGGTCCTTTCGTGGATGGGCTATCAACTGGCGGGTCGGATTGCACAAAACCTGTTTGGCGGCGGCCTGCCCGACGGCGCAGCTTTGACACTTATCACGCCGGGACAGGCCATGGGCATTGGGGCATCGGTCATGGCGCTCTTGCTGGGTGTGTCGGCCATCGCGGGCTGGTCGGTGCAGCGCATCGACCCGGCGACCGTGTTGCGAGAGGTGACGTGATGCGGGCTCTGCTTCTTGCCTTGCTGATACTGCCTGTGGTGGCCGCGGCCGAGACACCCGAGGCGTGGCCTGTTGAACACTATGATCCGGCCAAGCAGGCCCCGGCAGATCTGCTGTTGCCGATGCCCTGCGGCGGTCAGATGGCGTTTCAAAAGGTGGTTGTGCCGCTGGATGCATCGGATCCATTGGCGGACCGCCGGGTGCGGTTGGGGCAATCCCTGGACCGGACAGGTTATGCCGAATATCTGCGGGATGATTTCCTGCGAGGGCCGTTTGTGGACGAGCAAGCGGGAACCACGTTCTATTACATTGGCCGGTACGAAGTGACCCAAGGCCAGTTCCGGGCGCTTCAGGGGGATTGCACACCGCTTGCGCGGCAGGATCGGATCGCACGGGGTGGCCTAAGTTGGTTCGACGCCGTGACCTTGGCGCAAAACTACACCGCCTGGCTTTATGCCAATGCTGCGGGCGCGCTGCCCACGGTGGACGGTGCCAAGGGCTATCTTCGCCTGCCCACGGAAACAGAGTGGGAATACGCCACTCGGGGAGGGGCTGTGATCGATGCCAATCGATTTTCGGATCTGACGTTCTTTGAAGACGGCGAAATGCGCGATTACGCGATCCACCAGGGCGCAGGCGCGGGGCGCGGAAGATTGAACCCCGTGGGTCTGCGGCTGCCCAATCCCCTGGGGCTTTATGACGTCTATGGCAACGCCGAAGAACTGATGCTCGAGGCGTTCCGCCTCAACGCTCTGGGGCGGGCGCATGGGCAGGTCGGTGGGGTTGTCACGCGCGGCGGATCGGTGCTGTCGGATGAGGACCAGATCTATTCTGCGCAACGCACCGAGTACCCGCCATTCGATGTACGTACGGGGCGGCCCCTGCGCGGTGACAGCTTTGGTGCGCGCTTTGTGATTTCGACCTACGTCGCCACATCCGAGGCGCGACTGTCCGATATCCGTGACCGGTGGATCACGCGCGCCGAGGGGGCGCGAGAGGGGGAGGAGGTCGATGCTTCAGCGATGCTTTCTGGCTTGATCGAAGCCGAGCCTGATCCGCACAGGCGTGGGGCTCTGGCGGATCTGCAACTGGAACTGCGTCGCAACCGGGATCAGGTGCAAACGGCATTACAACAATCGGCGCGGTCCACTTTGCTGGCAGGTACGGTGTTTGCCGAAGCTTTGATCGAGAACGCCCGTGGCATTGACAATAAGGCCGCAAATATTCGCATGCTGGTGACCCTGCAAAGGGCGGGCCGCAAGAGCGAGGTCTTTGACCGGCAGGTGCAAAAACACGTCAGCGAGATTGCTGAGATGCGGCATCTCCAGCAGGTCTACCTGTTGTCGTACCGAACTGCGCTGGACACTCTGGTTTCCGACATTGGGACAGAAACCCGCAACACTGCATTGGACGTTCTGAGGGAAGAGCTGAAACTGTCGGGGCAAACTGGGCTAAAGCGGGATCTGGATCGATTTGTGACCACGGTGGAAGCTTATGAAAAACAACCCGATATGCAGACCGCGGATCTGCTTAGGCAGACCTTGGAGGGCCCCCAGCACTGATCTGCGAACGAAGCGCTCCCGCCCGTCGTCGACGCCCCTTGCGGGACATCTCCTCCCGGGGGGGCCAGGCTCATGCGGGCTTTGCCCGCATGAGCCTGGCCCCCCCGGCCGTCCGCAGGACGCAAGGCCGATAGGCCGCGCAGCTTGGATGTGGATGACTGGATCGGCGTGCTTTTGCTGATCGGGATGCAGGAACTGGCCGATGTCGTTCCTCAAAACCTTGTACCCCATTCCCCGATATGTTCACATTTGCAGTGAAATCCGGGTTTGGGTCTCTCTCAACCTTGACAACGAGAGGGGTGTTTGTTCGGCTTGTTGAGGCAAAGGCTCAAATTCCATTAGCAAAGATCCCAATGGGCTCGGCCATCGTGTGCCCGATGTCGGGATCGACGAGGTTATTGTTATGTTTACCAAAAGCGTTTGTGCCACCCTTGTGGCCACCAGTCTGGTCTTGGTTCCTGCCAAAGAAGCGCGGGCCGATGAAGCTGCAGCCTTGATCGGAGGCGCCATCCTGGGCGGTCTCATCATCAACGAAGTCAACAAGAACAAGGCGCGTCAACGACAGCAGCAGCAACAACAGCAAACACGGGCGCGGACAACCACCCGTTCATCCGGGATTTCGGCCGCACAGCGCGAACAGAACCGCAACGTGCAATCTGCGTTGAACTATTTTGGGTACAACGTTGGCGCCGTGGATGGTTCGATCGGACGCAAGACGCGGGCAGGTATTTCGAATTATCAATCCGATATGGGGTATTCGATCGATGGGCGGCTTGACGATGCAGAACGCAGCTTTTTGCTGAACAGCCATCAGCGCGCCCAGGCGAGCGCGCATGTGGCACCGTACAATCAGATTCTGGCCAGCCAAGGACAACAGGGCCTGTTGCGCACATATCGCAACGAGCAACTGGGTATTCCGACGCCACAGGTTCAGCAGGCAACCGCGCCTGCACCGACGCAAAATACCGTTCCGGCGCGCGCCAACACAGGCGCCTTGCCTGATTTCACGTTTGGTGAACAGGCCAGGTCTGCAAATGAGCATTGCAACGAGATCAACGTTCTAACCGCCGCCAATGGCGGGCTGACCACCGGCGGCAACGTCACGGATGCCGAGTTTGCGCTGAATGAACAATTCTGCTTGGCTCGCACGCAGGCGATAGCCGAAAGTTCGCGGATCGAAGCGACCATTCCCAACCTTTCGGCCCCGCAAATTGAAGCACAGTGCCAAGGATTGACGCAGGCAATGGCGCCGCCAATGGCCGGGGTCGACAGCAAATCCCCCAGCCAGATTATTGCCGATGGCTCGTCGTTCTTGCGCAACTCGGGCAAACCGATGGATCAACTGGTCTCGGGTGGCAAAGTTTGTCTGGGAGTTGGCTATCGAACGGATGACGCCGAGATGGCAATGGCGTCCGGTGTGCTTTTGGCGTCGGCGGGTCAGCTTGGCTACAGCGAAATCGTCAGCCATCATCTGCGCGAAGGATTTGGTGCAGCCCAGGGCCAAGGCGCTGTCGCGGGCGATTGGATGCGGATGGCAATCAACGCGGCCCAAAGTGGGGCAACGGTTCTTGGACAGACACCTGATCGTATTGCTGTTTTATCGGCTGCATTGACCGGTGTCCCGGCTCAGACGGGCACGGCTGCACTCCCCGCGTTTCCGTCGGTGCCTTCGGGTAACTAGATCGCGGCGTTGGGGCAGAGGGTTACGCAGGCAGGCTGCGGCGGGACTGTTGTAGCCTGTTTGCGATAAGCTGCGGCACGCCCTGCGCCTCTCCCAGCACTGGCAAAAGAACTCCGGGGAATTCTGCCTGTCTTAGGGCGTCTGGCACATCCTGTGTGGTGTGGAACCCAGGGCATGCAAAAAGCGGCAGGCAGATTGACAAAGGGCCGCATCCCTTTGCCGCTTGTTCGATAAATGGGACCTCTTCAACGAAACCGACGCGAATGTCAGCAACCGAGATACGGGCTGCAATTGCATCGGCAAAATCATTTGCCATCTTCGCGGGTTTCCGACTGCGGCCCGATCCATGGGCCGCCAACAGGATCGTCGTTTGCAAAAGGGACCAGCCAGCGTGTTGTGCAGTTTCCTTCAGCGCCTGCGCTGCCAGATCGGGTAGGGAGGGATCAAGTCCCAGTGGGTCGATCACTGTTGCCTCAGTCTTCCCGAGACGCTTGGGCAGGGCAGAGGTGACGAACCACCCGTTTGCCATGAACATCGGATAGATCAGTGCGCCGGGGGACAAGGTCGACAAAGCGGCCTCCAACCGACCCTCGGCGGCCAAGGTTGCTGACTGGATGTTCCAATCGGGAAGCTGCGCGGCCACCTTGAGGGCCAGCGCTTTCAAAGTGTCTTCAGCCGGGACAGGGTCGGACGGCTGCCCATGTGAGACGATCAAGGCCTGGCGTGGCACTAGGGACATGTTGGGCTGCTCCAATTGGCGATGTGCCATAAATGTCTTGCGCTGCGACCTTGTCAATGTTGCCGGTCACGCCGCTGTTGCCTGTTCCCGGCCCAGAGGCAAAACTGAACGTACGAGCAACTCTGGGGAGAGGGAGTTCATGCCCAAGATTCTACGAGAACCTATTGTACATTTTGGACTTTTGGCAGTTGGCTTGTTTGTCTATTTTCAATTGACCGCCGCACCTGAACCCGAAGGGAGCGATGATGGGATTATCGAAATTTCTGCCGCTGATGCTGCGCTGCTGGCCAATCAGCATAGTCAGGCTTGGAGTAGACCGCCAACGCGGGAAGAATTGGATGGCCTGATCCAGGCTCGTATTCGCGAAGAAGTACTGGTGCGTGAAGCGCTGGCACTGGGATTGGACACCGGGGATGGGGTGATCCGCAACCGTCTGCGTCAGAAGATGCAATTTTTGACGGACAGTGCGGCCCAGGCTTTGACCCCCGAGGCACCTGTTTTGCAAGCCCATCTCGAAGCCAACGCCGAGCGGTTTGAGCAAGCTGGGACGCTGGCATTTGAACAGGTGTTGCTTGGATCAAACCCAACCGAAGATGAGGTCAAGGCCACCTTGAACGACTTGAGGTCGGGAGCAGACCCTTTGACGCGAGGGGTTGCGTCCATGCTGCCCTCTCAGGTTCAAGCTTCGGCTCCGGTCCAGATCGACGGCGGTTTCGGGCGCGGGTTTTCTTCGGCGCTGGCTGAGTTTCCGATAGGAGAGTGGAGCGGACCGGTGCGGTCGGGCTTTGGCCTTCACTTGATCCGGTTGACCGAAAAAGAGGCGTCGCGTTTGCCTGATTTGGCCGAAGTCGAGGGCAAAGTCCTGTTTGATTGGCGCCGGGAACAGGCCAATGCCTTGTCCGAAGCGCAGTTCAACGCACTGCTGACGGCATATGAAATCCAGATCCCGTCCGGTGACGAACTGAACGCGCTGGTGGTGCAATGAAACCGCTGTTGGCTGCTGTCATGGTTGTATGGGGATGGGTCGGTATGGTTCAGGCTCATGCGTTGGATCCAGGCTATCTGCAAATGCAACATCTAGAGGGCGAGGCTTGGCAGGTATTTTGGCGCAAGCCGACCGTTCAGGGAAAGCCAATGGAGATTGATGCGGTGCTGCCGTCCAATTGTTCGCCAAGGCGATCAGAACGGGACCCACAGTTTGACGGCGCCGCCTGGGTGTCTCAATGGCTGACGCTTTGCCCTGCGGGACTGGCCGGACATCCGATCGTGATTGAAGGGCTTGAAGCGACGCAGACGGATGTGCTGGTTCGTCTAACTGGGCCGGATGGGCAGGTTCTGTCCAAACGGCTTACAGCAGATGAGACGGGATTTACCGTGCCTGCCGAGATGACGGGGTGGGATGTTTTTGCCAGCTATGTTGCCTTGGGGTTTGACCATATTCTGGAAGGGTTTGATCACCTGCTTTTTGTTTTTGCGTTGCTTGTCTTGATCCGCGATCCTTGGCGGCTGGTTGGGGCTGTCACGGCCTTTACCGTGGCCCACTCGATTACGCTGGCATTGGCAACCCTGGATGTGATCCGGGTGCCTTCTCCGCCGGTTGAGGCGGTGATCGCACTGTCCATCGTGTTGTTGGCGGTCGAAATTTTGCGACGTAGACAGGGCGGGGATCAATTGACGGAACGGTATCCTTGGCTCTTGTCCTTTGGGTTCGGCTTGTTGCACGGGTTGGGGTTTGCAGGGGCGCTGTCCGAGATTGGCTTGCCGCAGGGGGAAATTCCGCTGGCGCTGTTGGCCTTCAACATTGGGGTTGAGGCGGGACAACTTGCTTTTGTCGCGGTCATCCTGCTGGCGTTTGCTGCGCTGCGTTGGCTGGCGCCAAGGACTGCTGTGGTTTTGCGGGACCCTGCTTCGCACGGAACGCTGGTGATGGGCTACGCCATTGGCGGCGTGGCCACCTTTTGGTTGGCCGAGCGGGTGGCTGGGTTCTGAGCTGGCGGTCCCGCTGTCCAATGAAGCTCTTGGTGAAGGGGCGTGCTCCCGCCCGTCGTCGATGTTTCTGACGAAACACCTCCTCCCGTTGGGCCGGGCGCTCTGCGAATCCAGTAACCTACCAACGAGCGCTAGCTGAGTACGGTCAGCCATAGCCAAACTGTCAGCACGGATGCTCCGGTCGCCATCAGCACCGACGACGCTGCGACCCGCTTTGCACGCCCGTACATGTTGGCAAAGATATAGGCGTTGAACCCCGGCGCCATCGACGCATTGAGCACCGCAGAGCGGAACAGATCCTGCGGTAGAGCCAGCGTCTTGCCAAAGAGCCAGACCAGCGTTGGATGGACCATCAGCGAAATGCAGCAAACAAAAAGGATGGTGCGCATGTCGCCTTCGGGCCGGTATTGCACCAGCACGCCGCCAAGCGCAAAGAGCGCGCCGGGCAGGGCGGCGCGGATCACCAGATCCAGCGCGTCATCCACCACTTGCGGCATTACCAGCCCTGTCAGGTTGGCGATGAACCCCAAGGCGATGCCAAGGATCAGCACGTTCTTGAACATGGCCGACAGGACCGATCCCACCATCTTGGTCCCGCCGTTGCCGCGATTGCGGATCACCTCCATCACTGTAATGCCGACGCCGTAGCAAAAGGGCGAATGAAAGGCGATGATGGCATAGTTGCCAGTCAGGTTGTCGGCACCATAGGCGCGCTCTGTGATCGGCAGACCCAGCAGGACCGAGTTTGAAAACAGGCAGCAAAAGCCGATGACGACCGCATCTTCCCAGTCGCGTTTGAAGATCAGACGCGCCCCGGCCATGCCCGCAATGAAACAGAGCGCGGCCCCGGTGTAGAAACTGGCCAGCAGGCGCGGATCAAAGCTGGCCTGCAGGTCTAGCGAGGCGATGGCGCGAAACAATAGGCACGGGATCGCAAAGCTTTGCGTGAACCGCATCAGCCCGTCGATGTGGCTTTGGTTGAAGAACCCGGCACGGGTGACCGTGTAACCCGCCCCGATAACCAGGAATACCGGCAGGATGACGTCGATCAGGCTTTGGAACATGGGCGACGTCTTTTGTTCATGGGGTTACAGCGGGTAGCGGATCACCATCCCGTCATAGGCCGGGGTGATGTGGTCGGGTGTCTCGGCCTCGACTTCTGCATAGTCCAGGTCGATATGCATGTTGGTCAGCACGCCGCGTTTCGGTGCCATCTTTTCGATCCATTCCAGTGCACGTTCCAGATGCACATGGGTCGGATGCGGTGTGCGGCGCAGGGCGTCGAGGATCCAGCAGTCCAAGCCCTCCAGCTCGGCCCAGGCATCATCATAGATCTCGGCCACATCCGGCAGATAAGCCAGGCCACCAATGCGAAACCCCAGACTGTCGATCGAGCCATGACCCACCTTGAACGGGCGGAAGGTGATCGGGCCGCCGGGGCCGTCGATTTCAAACGCACCGTCGATGGTTTTCAGATCCAGGATGGGCGGATAGGGCGAACCTTCGGGTTGGATAAAGGCATAGCCAAAACGCGACAGCAGTGCGTTCTGTGTGTCTCCATCGGCCCAGACCGGAACGCGGGCGCGCATGTTGTAGACGATCATGCGCAGATCGTCGATGCCATGCACGTGATCGGCATGCGAATGGGTGTATACCACGCCATCCAGGCGCCCGGTGCCCGCATCCAGAAGCTGGCCGCGCATGTCTGGTGTGGTGTCGATCAGCACGGTTGTCGTGCCCTCAGGCCCTTCGCGTTCCACCAGCATCGAGCAGCGGCGGCGCACGTTGCGCGGGTTGGTGGGGTCACAATCGCCCCAATGGCCGCCAAGACGCGGCACGCCGCCGGACGAGCCGCAGCCCAGGATGGTGAAGCGCAGCTCGTTTGTCATGCGGCGGCCCTGTGGCTTGCGGCTTTGACAAACAACCGGTCGAAATTGGCCTGCGTCTGCGCCGCGAAATCGGGATAGTCCATGCCAAACACCTCGGCTCCTTTGCGCGCCGTATGGGCGGTATAGGCTGGCTCATTGCGTTTGCCGCGATGGGGTGGGGGGGCCAGATAGGGCGCGTCGGTTTCCACCAATACGCGGTCCACCGGGGCGGCAGCAAAGATGTCGCGTACCTCCTGGCTTTTAGGGAAGGTGGCGATGCCGGACATCGAAAGGTAGAAGCCCAGATCCAGTGCAGCACGCGCCAATTCGGGCGAGGACGAGAAACAGTGCATCACACAAGCGTAGGGCGCGTTGCGGTGTTCTTCGGCCAGAATGCGGGCCATGTCGTCATCGGCGGCGCGGGCGTGGATGATCAGCGGCAGGCCGGTGCGCTGCGCGGCCTCGATATGAATGCGCAGGCTCTGTTTCTGTACCTCGGCGCTTTCAGCCGTGTAGTGATAGTCGAGACCGGTTTCGCCGATGCCCACGAATTTCGGATGTGCCGACAGGGCCACCAGCTCGTCCACGGTGGCCATGGGCTCTTCGGCGGCGCTCATCGGGTGGGTGCCGGCGGCATAGAACACCGGCGCGTGTGCTTCGGCAATGGCACGTACCGATGGCTCGTTGCGCAGGCGGGTACAGATGGTCACCATGCGGGTGACGCCAGCCGCAGCCGCGTTTGCGATGATCGTATCCAGTTGCCCCTCGAAATCGGGAAAGTCGAGGTGGCAGTGGCTATCGGTGATTTCCGGTGTGATCTGGTGGTCGCTCATGAGCCCCAACTGGCGGTTTCCTGCATCTTGAAAACCGTATCTAGGACAAGTGCAGCGGGGTCAAGGTTCACCGCCTGACCATGTCGCGCGCGGGCCGTGATCGTTGCGGCAATTTCCGCCCATTTGCGGCCCCGATGCGGGTCCGAGGCGAGTTTCAGGAGCACCTCTGCCTCTCCCGGTGCGGCTTGCGGTTCTGGCGCTTGGCCGGTGGCCCCAGTGTGCGCCAAACGGGCCAATGAGATGTCGATGAGGTTGAGCAACAACTCGAACTTCTCGGCCGCCCCACGTTGTGCCGCAGCCTCGGCCAGTTTCAGGGCGCGGGAGCGATCCAAACGGGGCATGGTGCCCAGAATGCCGATCAGTTCGGAATAGATCTGCAACCCACCCAAATTGATCAGCCTGAGTGCTGCGCCAACAGATCCCGCGGCCAATGCGGCCAAATGATCGGGGTTGGCGGGCGGCTCGGTCCCGGTTTGCGCAAGGGCGGCCTGCATGTCGCCCGCATCCAGCGGCGACAGTCGCAGGGTGCGGCAGCGCGAGCGGATTGTGGGCAAGAGGCGCGAGGGCTGGTGCGAGATCAGTAACAATGTGGTGCGTGCGGGCGGCTCTTCGAGCATTTTGAGCAAGGCGTTGGCCGCACTGGTATTCATCTCGTCGGCACTGTCGACGATGACCACACGACGCCCGCCGTCAGTAGCGGACAAGCCAAAGAAGCGGCCCAGCTTGCGGACGTCGTCCACCACGATTTCGGCCCGCATGGTGCCGCGATCATTGGCCGAGCGGGTAATCGAGGCCAGCCCCGGTTCCGCGCCAGCCAGAATACGATGTGCCACCGGGTGATCCGGGTCAATGTCCAGCGAGGTGGGCGGGGGAGGGGCGCCAAACAGTCCACCGTCATCGGCAGGGGGCGTCGCCAGCAGGAACCGCGCGATGCGCCAGGCGAGGGTTGCCTTGCCGACACCTTGCGGGCCGGTCAGCAGCCAGCCGTGGTGCAGACGGTCCGAGTTGAAAGCATCCAGAAATGCCACCTGCGCCGCGTCCTGGCCAAACAGCTGGGCGGTTTCACGCGGGTGGGGCGCACCGGGTGCCTGATCCGGAGAGGGGAGGTCGTCGCTCATGCCTGCTCTATACCAGAGCCTGTTCCACAACGCCCGCAATATCGCGCGCCACGGTGTCCATGTCCCGGTTGCCGTCGATTACGTGAAAGCGGTCCGTGAATTCATCCGCCAGCGCCAGAAAACCGGCGCGCATCTTGCGCTGCAGCTCGGGCCCGAAGTCTTCGAAGCGTTCTTCGGTGCCCTGGCGGCCCTTGGCGCGGCTGAGGCCGGTTTCGGGGTCCATGTCCACCAGGATCGTCAGGTCCGGCTCGCGTCCGATCATCAGCCCGTGTAGCTGATCGACCAACGCGCGCAGGTCGCCACGTGACAGGCCCTGATACATGCGGGTGCTGTCAGCAAATCGGTCGCAAATCACGACTTTACCCGCTTCCAGCGCAGGCAGGATTGTACGCTCCAGATGGTCGCGGCGTGCGGCGGTGAAGAGGAGGATCTCGGTCTCGGCGGACCAGCGATCGGGATCGCCTTCCAGAACCAGACGGCGGATTTCCTCGGCCCCAGGCGAACCGCCGGGTTCGCGGGTCAGCACAACGTCACGCCCCTGAGCCTGCAGGTGGTCGGCCAAACGCCGCGCTTGGGTGGATTTTCCCGATCCGTCGATGCCCTCGAACGTCAGGAACAGACCTTTGGGTGTTGTCACATCGCCCCCGCAGGACCGTCGGTGAATTGTTTGAGCAGCAGGCTCGCCGCCGTTTTCATTCGCACCACGAAACCGCCAAGGGGCACGTCCTGCACGGCCACGAGCGGGCGGCGCATTTCGGGTAGACCCTCGGGTTTGATCACCAATTCGGCCAACTGTTGACCCTTGGCAATCGGAGCATTGACAGGACCATCATAGACCACATCCGCCTGAACCTCTTTGCCGCCCAGAACCGGCAACAGCAGGCTCAGATCCTCGGCTGGCACCAAGCCTACCGATTGTTGGCTTCCCATCCAGACTTGGACTTGGGCGACGGGGGTATCGGCTTTGGCGATGGTCTTTTGGGTAAAGTGGCGAAACGACCAGTTAACGATGGCTTCCGCCTCCTCTGCGCGCTGCGCGGTGCTGTCGAGGCCAGAGATGACAAAGATCACGCGGCGGTCTGCTTGTTTGGCCGAACCCACAAGACCATAACCCGCCTCTTGCGTATGTCCTGTCTTCAAGCCATCCGCCCCGATCCCCAGACGCAACAGGGGGTTGCGATTGCGGGTGTTCGACGGTGCGCGGCCATCGAATTCAAATTCGGTTTCGGCAAAGAGCGGGTAATACTGCGGGAAATCCGAGATCAGACGATTGGCCAGAACAGCCAGGTCCTGCACCGACATCCGGTGGCCTGCCGCGGGCCAGCCGTTGGAATTGGCAAAGGTCGAGTTCATCATGCCCAACTGCTTGGCCCGTTGCGTCATGTAGCGGGCAAACCCGGCTTCGGATCCATCGGGGCTGAGCGCTTCGGCGATCACCGCGCAGGCGTCATTTCCGCTGAGCACAATGATGCCACGGATCAGATCCTCGACCCGAACCCGGTCTTGGGTGTTCAGGAACATGGTCGAGCCGCCATAGTTCATCGCGTGCTGCGAAACCGGCAGGCGTTCGTCCAGCGTCAAACGACCGTCGCTCAGCGCTTCGAAGGCCACGTAAAGCGTCATCAGCTTTGACATCGATGCAGGCGGCAGGGGCTCTTCGGCGTTCTTGGCCAGCAGGACCGTGCCTGTACTTTGGTCCAGGACGTAAGCCGCCGTTGCCTTGGTGTCGAAGGCATGGGCCGGTAGGGCCGCAAGTGCCAGAGCAAATGCAGCAGCAGTTGTGCGGAGCGACGACAGCACGGGTTCAGCTCTCCTTAGTTGGTGACGGCGTAGGCGTCAGAGAATCCGGTTTCCTTGACCTGCTTGAGCAGGGCAGTCCGCTCTGATTTGGTTTGCGCAGGGCCCACGACAACCCTCCAGAAGGGCTTGCCATTGGATTTCTGCGCCAGAACGGTGGGAACCATGCCCGCATTGCGCATCTGATCGGCAGTGCGTTTGGCATTGGCTTCGACGCTGAAGATGCCGATCTGGATGTACGGCTTGCTCAGCGACGAGGATTTTGGTTTCGGGGCAGGAGCCGGGGCAGCATCTGCTGCAGAGGCTGCTGCGGTGACGACAGGGGCTTCTGCGGATGCTGGGGCAGTGGCGTCGATGGCGGCAGCTGCACCTGCGATTGGATCCAGCGTGGCTTCGGAAATCTCTGCTCCGGGTTCGACGGCGGCAACTTCGGTTGCCTCGACCTCGGGTGCTTCTTCGACAGCTTCGCGGCGCAGCGCGGTCACATGCAATTCAACCGGTGCCCCCGCTAACATGCCAAGCGCTGCAGCCGCGTCGGACGAGGCTTGAATGCGCGGGCCGGGAATTTCACGCTCGCGACGGAATAAAGCGCCGATTACAAACTTGCCGTTCGAGTTGTTGCGAATGATGACACGCTCGGGCTCGGTCACGTCAGAATGTGCGACCCAGACACCACCAAGTGACGGACGGCCGTCCCAAAGACCGGCTTCGGTCACCTCAAACACCTCGGGCGCTTCGACATCGCGTTCGATCAGCTGGGTGCTTTGCCCGCTTGCTTCGGTTGTTTTGTCGTCGTCCTTTGGTTGCAGGAAGCCAAGTTTCGGTCCTTCTTCGCAGCCTGCCAAAATACCCAGTGTCGCCGCAAACAAAACAAGTCGTTTCGGCAACTTGCGTGGTTCAGTCCCTTGGGTCATTTTATGTTCCTTGCCTGTTTCGGGCGTCTTTTGCGCCCCCTTTGCCGGTTGTCCGGTCGTTTGCCCGCGTCTCAAGCTATCAGCTTGTTTTACGTGATCATAGCGCGAGAGGCCTTTCAATGAAAGTCCGCAGCGCATCAGTCGGCAAGTTTTCCCCCTTTTTCGACTTGCGTCACCTAGTGCGAGGCCCTAAATCACGTCGCACGCGGGGAGGTGGCAGAGTGGTCGAATGCGGCGGTCTTGAAAACCGTTGGGCGTGAGAGCGTCCCCAGGGTTCGAATCCCTGTCTCCCCGCCACTCATTCAACAGGTTCTCACCTCTTCGGAAATGCCTCCAAAACTTGGAAGATTTCCATAATCGTTGCCTGTTTTTCCTGTAGATATCGAGCCTGTTTTCTAAGGCCATTTGGTAGGCTTCATTGCCGAAGTCTAATTTTGCCTACCTGTATGAATGTCCCGCACGTAATGGCGCACAGCGCAGTTGTAGAAGCAAGCCGAGCGCATCCAGAAGACTCCGCGGTGTTTTTGGGTCCTGACGGCTGCCGTTGCCGCCAGTTAGGCAGAGTCTTTGGCGGAATTTATCAAGTATCCGGCTAATTTGGCATAGTTTGTGGTTAATCTTGCAATACGCTCGTCCTACCTTGGGAGGGGCAGCATGACCGACAAAGACACTATTTCATTCGGATATCACACAGATCCATCGCGGTCTCATTCGTTGCAGGCTGCCGCATATACCGAGAGAAAGTGGTTTGACGCAGACCTCAAGTCCATCCTCTCCAGAACTTGGCAATGGGTGTGTCATGTAGAAAAGACACGCGAGCCGGGATCTTATGTGACGGTGGATATTGCAGGCCAGCCGATTGCGGTTGTGCGTGACAAAGAGGGTAAGCTCCGCGCCTTTTACAACGTCTGCAAACACCGCGCACATGAATTGCTTTCGGGAGAGGGGCAAACAACCCGGATCATGTGTCCATATCATGCCTGGGTCTACAAGCTTGACGGGCAACTGGCCCGTGCACCGCACACCGAAAACCTCGAGGACTTCAACAAGGACGACATTTGCCTCGACGAAGTGCAGGTCGAAGAGTTTTGTGGATTTGTTTTTGTCAATTTGGATCCAAGCGCCACTTCCCTGTCAGAGCAATCGGGAAACCTGGAAACCGAGGTGCGGCATTGGGCACCGGATGTGGATCAGCTCACCTTTGGTCATCGTCTGACCTATGACATCAAGTCGAACTGGAAGAACGTCGTAGACAACTTTCTGGAGTGTTATCACTGCCCGACCGCTCACAAGGATTTTTGTGACCTCGTGGATATGGATACCTATAAGGTCACAACTTATGGCATCTATTCCAGCCATATGGCGGATGCGGGCAACAGCCCAAACACTGCCTATGACGTGTCCAATGCCACGGTGAAAACCCATGCGGTGTGGTGGCTTTACCCCACAACCTGCCTGATGCGGTATCCGGGGCGGTCCAGCATGATTGTTTTGAATATCATCCCGGTTGGACCTGATCGAACGCTTGAAACCTATGACTTTTTCCTTGAAACCCCGGAACCAGACGCGATGGAGTTGGATGCAATTCGCTATCTGGACGAAGTGCTTCAGGTCGAAGACATCGGCCTTGTCGAGAGTGTGCAGCGTGGGATGAACACGCCAGCCTTTACGCAAGGCCGGATCGTCAATGATCCGGATGGATCAGGAAAGTCCGAGCACGCGGTGCATCATTTCCACGGTTTGGTCCTGGACGCTTACGCAAAAGGTGCGGCGTGACGCAGCCAAATATCCTTGTGATCATGGCGGATCAATTGGCTCCGCATTTCACGGGGGCTTACGGTCACAAGGTCGCCAAGACGCCACACCTTGATGCGCTGGCCGCACGTGGCATGCGCTTTGATGCGGCTTACTGCAATTCCCCGCTTTGCGCTCCGTCGCGATTTGCCTTCATGTCGGGCCAGCACATCAGCCGCATCGCGGCCTACGACAATGCATCCGAGTTCAGGGCCTCGGTGCCGACATTTGCGCATTACCTCAAATCGCTGGGCTACCGGACCTGCCTTTCAGGCAAGATGCATTTTGTAGGCCCGGATCAGATGCATGGGTTCGAAGACAGGGTGACGACCGATATCTACCCTGCAGACTTCGCGTGGACCCCGGATTGGGAGGCACCCGACGAGCGGATCGATAAGTGGTATCACAACATGCAAACCGTCAAGGAAAGTGGCGTTGCCCACGCGACATTCCAGATCGATTATGACGACGAAGTTGGGTTTGCGGCCAAACGCTGGCTGTTTGACGCGGCCCGTGACAAAGCGCGCGGGAACGACGCGCCTTTTGCAATGGTGGCAAGCTTCATTCACCCGCATGACCCTTACGTGGCGCGGCCCGAATGGTGGAACTTGTACGCGGACGACGAGATCGAACTGCCTGCCTTTACGCCGGCGCTGGAGGATCAAGATCCGTTCTCGCGCCGGTTGATGGATGGGATCGAGGCATCCTATGTGCCGCTCAGCGAGGCAGAAATACGGCGCGCGCGTCGCGCGTATCTGGCTAACGTCAGCTACTTCGACAGCAAGATCGGAGAGCTGGTTCAAACCCTCGAAGAGACGGGCGCGTTTGACAACACCATCGTGATTGTCACCGCCGACCACGGCGACATGCTGGGTGAACGCGGGCTGTGGTACAAAATGAACTTCTTCGAACACTCGGCGCGCGTTCCACTGGTCATGGCCGGGCCGGGCGTTTCAGCAGGGACCGCACAGAATGCGGTATCGCTCGTCGATCTGCTGCCAACATTTATCGACATTGGCGGTGGTGATGAGACGATGATCGGAGAGCCAATCGACGGTCGCAGCCTGATGCCCCTGGCCCGAGGCGAAGAAGACCCGGTTGATGAGGCGATCGGTGAATATTGTGCGGAAATGACGGGCTATCCTGTGATCATGATCCGGCGTGGACCTTTGAAATACATTCATTGCGATAGCGATCCACCGCAGCTCTACGACCTGAGCGCAGACCCGTTGGAAACAAAAAACGTCGCTGCAGAACCTGAATACTCGGGCGCGGCAGCTGGATTTGCCGCCGAAGTTGCCGCGCGATGGGACGGCAACAGTTTGCGACACAAGATAATTGCCACGCAAAAGTCCCGCCGCGCGTTGCATGCCGCGATGGAGGCGGGGGCAAGCGAGCCGTGGGATTACAACCCGCCGTCTGACGCAAGTCGGCAGTATGTACGCAACACTATGGATTGGACCGTGGCCGCAAGCCGCTATCGCTATCCGCCTATAAAGGACTGATGCCAATGATGTTGAATGGAAAAATTGCCCTTGTGACGGGTGCGCGCGGTGGTATCGGTCGCGCTATCGTCGCTCGCTTCCTTAAGGAAGGTGCAACTGTATTTGCCGCTGATCTTACACCAGAGGGGTCGCTGGACCGGCACAACGACGATGGTAGCCATTTTATCAAGTTGGATGTCACCCAAGAAGCCGATGCCATCGCGGCCATGGATCAGGTCCGCGCCACCTATGGAAAACTGGATGTCCTTGTGAATGCGGCGGGCATCGAGATCGAAAAAACAGTCGAAGAAACCACGCTTGAGGAATGGAACCAAAGTTTTGCGGTAAACTCGACAGGCACGTTCCTGACCTCGAAATACGCGCTGCCATTGATGCGCGAAGCGGCGAAATCCGGCAATAGTGCCAGCCTCATCAACTTCGGATCTTACGACGGATTCATCGCTGATCCAGGGCTTGCTGCTTACTGCGCAACCAAGGGGGCAGTTCACGCTTTGACCCGTGCAATGGCTTGCGATCATGGCCCGGAAGGTATCCGGGTGAATGCGATCTGCCCCGGCTATATCGACACCCCTATGCTGCAAAGCTTTTTCAACGGCGATGGGTCCGGTGGGGGCGGAGGCAACATAGAAACGCTGCAAAAGGCCGTGCGCGATGTTCATCCGATGCGCACCTATGGCACGCCAGAGGATATTGCCAACCTCGTCAACTGGCTTGCCTCGGACGAAGCGCGGTATGCCTCTGGCCAGTTGTGGGTTCTGGATGGGGGGCTGTCTGCACAAGTGCAGCAGATGAAGCTCTGATGCCCAGATCCGTCATCATCACCTGCGCGCCTACGGGGGGCATCCATACGCCGTCGATGTCACCGCATCTGCCGATCACGCCTGTCGAAATCGCGACAGCCAGTATCGAGGCGGCCCAAGCGGGCGCGTCGATCATCCATTTGCACGCGCGCCATCCCGAGACTGGCAGACCGGATCCGCGACCAGAGTTGTTCAAGCAATTCCTGCCTGTGATCAAACAGTCCACAGATGCTGTCATGAATGTCTCAACCGGTGGCGGCTTGGGGATGTCCATGGACGAGAGGCTGTTGGCGGCGACCTCGACCAGCCCGGAAATGGCATCTCTGAACATGGGGTCCATGAATTTCGGGATTTTTCCCATGCTGCAGAAATACACCCAGTTTCAGTATGATTGGGAACAGCCGTTTCTGGAGATGACGGAAGACTTCATCTTTCCCAATACCTTCAAAACCATTCGCTACGCGATCGAGAAACTTGGCGGCGATCACGGAACCAAGTTCGAGTTCGAATGCTATGATCTTGGCCATCTTTACAACGTCAAATGGTTCGTCGATCAGGGCCTGATCAAACCGCCGTTTTTCATTCAGATGGTGTTTGGCATCCTGGGCGGCGTTGGCGCAGATGCAGACCATCTGACGCACATGCACAACACAGCCGACAAACTGTTCGGAGCTGAAAACTACGAATGGTCTGTTCTGGCCGCAGGTCGCCACCAAATGCCATTTGCCACCCAAAGCGCCATGCGGGGGGGGAACCTACGGGTCGGTTTGGAAGACAGCCTGTTCATCGGGAAAGGTGAATTGGCAAAATCCAACGCGGAACAAGTCACACGCATCCGGACAATTGTGGAAAACCTTGGCCTGACGATCGCGACCCCAGCTGAGGCGCGCGCGCGGCTTGCACTTAAAGGCGGCGATCAGGTTGGTTTCTAGGGAGAGGTTCATGCAGACAACGCTGTTGACCAACGGCAATAAACTCATTGTTTCGGGCGAGACATATTACGCTGTGCCCCCCGCGCCAACCGAGGAGATCGGCGCAGGGAAAGGTGCCATCGAGACACAGGTCGGATCTGCATTGCGCAGCTTGTTCGAGGCGTTTGAAGTCACATCCGTCACGGCCTGCGACGGGACATGCACGGTAAAGAGGGGGGCTGGCCGGGATGTTTCAACCAATAGGTCGGACACCTGCGCCGTGAACCTCCGTATCATGGAGGTACACTAATGCGGTTGGTCGGCAAACGCGCCTTTGTAACAGGCGGCAAGCAGGGTATTGGGCGTGGCATCGTTGAGGCGTTTGTAGCAGAAGGCGCGACAGTCATCACCTGTGGGCGCAGCCCTCGGCCAGACGAATTGCCGGAAAGCGTGACTTGGTACACGTTGGATGTCTCAGATCCCGAAGCGGTGGCTCGGGTCGCCTTGACGATTGGGGGTTTAGACATTCTGGTCAATAACGCCGGTGTTCAGGTCGAAAAAACCGTCACCGAAAGTTCCGACGCCGATTGGGACTTGGTGATGGGCGTAAATGCCCGAGGCGTTTTCAACTGTTGCCGCGCTTTCATTCCCGAAATGTCCCAGGGTGGCTCGATCATCAATATCGGGTCGATCTCGGGCAAGGTCGCAGATCCATCGATGGCGCTCTATAATGCGTCAAAGGCTTTTGTGCATGGGCTCACGCGCTCTATCGCGGTAGACCATGGGCCCGCGGTACGTTGCAATGCGGTTTGCCCGGGTTGGATCGAGACAGGCATGCTGGAGGCGGGGTTCGCACTTGCCCGCGATCCGGTCAGGGCCAGGGCAGATGCAGTGAACCGACATTCAGTCAAGCGTTTTGGCACACCTGCAGATATTGCTGCGATGTGCCTTTGGTTGGCGTCTGACGACTCTTCTTTTGCCAGCGGTCAGTTGTTCACTGTAGACGGAGGGATGACAGCTGCCTCCCCCCTTAATCCGGGATTGTTTTGATGTCAGAAATCGAAAGAACCGCCATCCTTGGTGCTGGTGTCATCGGATCAAGCTGGGCTGCCCTGTTTCTCGCCTCGGGGCGAAGCGTGACCGTCTTTGACCCAGATCCGAATACGGAAGCATCCGTGCGGGCATACATAGAAAAAGCCTGGCCGACCTTGGATGAGCTAAATCTTACAGACAGGGCCACACCTGACGCCATATCTTTCGTTTCAACGGCCGAGGTGGCTGTTCAAGGGGCTCAATTCATTCAGGAAAATGTGCCCGAGAGGTTGCCTGTTAAACATTCGATCTATGCCCAAATCGAGCCCGCGTTGAATGCCGACGCTATTGTCTCGAGCTCGACTTCGGGCCTGACACTTGAAGCTTTGCAAGCGGGATGGCGCGATCCGAGCAACCTGATCCTAGGTCACCCATTCAACCCGCCCCACCTCATACCGCTCGTCGAATTGACAGCGAACGGCGCAACCGGATCGGATGTTTTGAACCGCACAGAGAGGTTCTACAAAGACATAGGCAAAGTCACGATCCGCATCAACAAGGGCATGCCCGGGCATGTCGCAAACAGACTGCAAGCGGCAGTTTGGCGCGAGGCCGTGCATATGGCGGTCGAAGGTGTAGCCAGCGTCGAAGACATAGACAAAGCGATGTGGGCGGGCCCTGGGCTGCGGTGGGCTGCTATGGGACCAACGACCCTTTTCCACCTAGGTGCGGGGGATGGTGGCCTGCAGGCGTTCTGCGACCATTTCAAGGACACATTCAACGGTTGGTGGGATGATTTGGGTGACCCTCGTCTGGATGAAGAGGTGATCCGGAAACTTGTGGATGGCGTTGCGGAACATGCGCAGGGGCAAAGTGTCGAAGAGCTGTCAATGCAACGCGACAAGATGTTGACCGCGATGCAAAAAGCTATTCAACACCTTCGGACTTGATGTCCGGTTTGAACATTGGCCAGGCGCGAAACTCGAATGGTGTGCGCCCTTCGATGCGATCGGCGCTTGGGGCCAGGCCAAATCGTTTGCGGTAGGCCCGACTGAAATGGACCTGCCCGCCAAACCCCGAAGCCTGTGCAATCTCGCTGAATTTCAGCTCGGTTTGGGTCACCAGTCCGCGCGCGCGATCAAGGCGAATATCACGGTAGTATTCGACCGGCGATTTGCGGACATACTGCCGAAACAACCTGTTTAGGTGTCGCTGCGAAACATCAAGTCGCGCTGAGATTTCCGGGATCGACAAAGTGGTTTCCAAATGTGCTTCCATCATGTCGATCGCCTCTCTTACCACCCCAGAGGTGACATACCCCAACGGTTCGGCGCCTTTGGGGTTCTGGGATTGGTCTTCGCCGCGCACATCGTGATGAAACAGGTATCGCGCAGACGCGTTGGCGATGCTTTCGCCCGCGACGGAATGCACAAAACGCAACCCTAGATCAGTTGCGGCTGATCCACCGCAACAGGTGAAGAATTTGCCGTCAAAGACAATCATGTTCTCTGAAACGATGGTGTCATGGGCGATTTCCGAGAGAGCATCAATATGTTCGTAATGCACCGTTGCAGTCTTGCCTCTGAGCAGTCCAGCACTTGCAAGAACGATCGCACCGGTGTCCAGCCCCCCAACAATAACACCGCCGGCCGCCCATTTCTGAAGGGCCATCTTGAACTGGGTGGTGCCGTGGCGTTCAGGTGTCCAACTTGTGCTTACGACTACCAGCCAGGGGGTAAGCGCGACAACGTCGGCCAAAGGGGCCGTCTCAACCACAAGACCGCTGCTGGATTCAACTGGGCCCCCAGTTTCAGAAACATAAGTCCAAGAAAAAATAGAAGACCCTATCAGGTAGTTCGCAACCCTGAATGGGTCCACAAAGGATGTCGTTGCCGATACATTGAAATGTGGGCTGACCAAAATGATGATGTCTAGTTTGCGGTCGATTGGCTGTGTCATGGCCAATTTTGTATGATTGCGTCCAAAATAGTCAATCGATTTTGGGAAGTATGATGCGCAGAACCCAGGTCCCAATGGCTGCCATCGCATTGGCGCAAGCACAGCTGAATAGCATTCAGTTCCGGCAACAGTTCAGTCTTGCCTCAGAGCGGCTTTGAGAGGCCCGCGCAGCGCATGATATCTGTACGTGCCTCGTCCTGCAGGTTCAGGTGATTTGCGCCGTGTCAGCATTGTCGTTTGGCCAGTTCGTCACGCAAAACGTCACCGCACAAATTGATCAAAAGCGCACTGAGCACAACCGCAAGTCCGGGCCAGATCATCAGTAGGGGCATTGATCTCATATGCACGCGAGCGTCCAGCAACATTGTGCCCCATTCAGGTGTCGGTGGCTGTACGCCAAAGCCAAGAAACCCCAGTGCCGAGATCCCAAGGATCGCGCGAGCGAACATGCCTGTCCACACCACGATCAGCGACGGCATCAACGAGGGCAGAGAATGCCAACGTGCGATCGCAACCGGTGACATCCCTGCCAGTTGGGCTTGAATGACGTAACCGCGCGTCTTGACGGACAATGCGATGCCACGAGCCACGCGCGCATAGCGCATCCATCCCATGACGCTGAGCGCGAAGATCAGGCTGCCCGTGCCCGCGCCCAAGAGGCCCGCGATGACAACGGCGGCGACCAATTCGGGAAGGGCAAGAAATGCGTCCGTCGTCCGCATGATACCCCAGTCCAGCGCTTTGCCGCCGTTTGCCGCTGTCAGTCCTGCAATTGTACCGATGGTCAGGCCGATGACGGATACCAAAAAGGCCAACCCCAAGGACCATTGCGCACCATAGAGGAGACGGGACAGAACATCCCGGCCAAGGGCGCCCGTGCCCAATGGCCATTCAGCTGACGGCGCGCTAAGCCGATTGGGGATGTCGATGGCCGTTGGGTCCTGTGGTGCCAGGCTTGGCCCGATGAGGGCCAGCAGAACAAGAGCACCGGCCAGGACAAAAACGCTACGCATCACGCACTCCCATCCTTGGATCAACCAACTGATAGATCAAATCGGTTATCAGATTGACGGTCACAAACAGCACTGCGGTCAGCAGAACAACGGCCTGCACCTTGGGAAAATCACGTGCCTCGATCGCGTGAACCAGAAAGCCACCCAATCCGGGGCGGCCAAAGATGACCTCGACCATGACCGCGCCTTCGAGAAGAAACGCCAGCTCAAGTCCAAAAACGGTGATCACGGGGATGATGGCGTGAAGGGCTACGTGGTTTTGTTCGATGTGCCGTTTCGAAACACCACGGCACCGGATCGCAGGCAGGAACGGTTGGCCGCGTGCCTCAAGAAGGCCTGAACGTATAATCCGGGTCAGAGAGGCGGCGACACCAAGCCCAAGGGTCAGAGCAGGCAGCACGAGATGTGCGCTGGTGCGGGCCCCCATCGCGGGAAGCCAAGCCAGATGCACGGCAAAGAGCAGGATCAGAAACAGGCCCAGCCAATAGGCTGGGATCGCAGCTCCAAGCGAGGCCAGCGCAACGGCAAATCGATCCAGCAGGCTGCCGGGTCGCCAGGGGCGTTCCATAACAGGACGAGCGTGGCAATGGCCGCACTGCTGATCACGACGATGGCACGCAACCCCAAGCTCAGGATGCCAAGGATCATGCCGCGTGCTCCAAGGCGCCTAGTGCAAAGGCGGCGTCACGCAAGATCTCGCCATATTGGGTTCGCGGTTGCGTGATGAATGCCAGCGGGGCGCTGACCTCTTTGATCCGACCGGACATAAGAACCGCAATCTCATCCGAAAAAGCACAAGCATACCCCAGATCATGGGTGATGATCAGTGCGGCGAAGCCTTCTTCGGTCTGTAGATCGGCAATCAGGCGTGCCGTGTGTTTTTGTGTGACCGCATCAAGGGCCGACAGCGGTTCGTCAAACAGGATCAGCGGCGGCGCGGCGATCAGCGCGCAGAATGCCGACGCGTTGTGCCTGACCGATTGAGACCTCGGTGGGTTTTCTGTTCAACAGATCCTTGGACAGTTCAAGGCCATCGCACAACCGGTCCAGACGGTTCGGAGGCAGTTTAACTTTCCGCGCATTGACCGGCTCCATATCCGATTGATGCAGTGGCAACACCGGGTTGAACGCAGATCGGGGCTCCTGCATGACCAAGGCAGGATGACAGGAGCGCACTGAAGCGCCAGACCAGGTGATGGTTCCCATGCACGGCATAGCCGGGCAGACCGGGGCGTGCGACGTTGACCTGGCTGACGTGGAACACGGGGATCAGGGCCGCCTCGGACGCGATGATTTCTTGGGCTTTGTCATAAATCGCCTCGCGTTTGTCCTGTTCGAAGGTCAGGCGACCATCGGCCAAGAGCTTGTCGAGATCAGAATTCGCATAGCGACCAGCGTTCGATCCACCGTCAGATTTCAACAGCGTTTCCAGTACTGCGCCGGGATCGCCCTGCGGGGTCATAACCCAGGCCTGCAAGAACATGTCCGCATCCCCGTTGGCAATGGCATCGTTGCTGGCGCCATATTCACCGACCCGAACATTGGCTTTGACGCCGATGGCCTGCAGAAACGCTTGCGTCAGCTCGGCCGTGGGGGGCAGGGCCGCGCGCGAGGAGTAGGTGACGATGTCAATCTCAAGCGGCTCGCCATCCAGCATCCATTGGCCTCCTTCTTTGACGGCGCCAGCCTCGGCCAGCAGGGCCTCGGCCTTGGCCATGTCATAGGGCGCGGGAATGTCAGCGGCCCAGCCTTTGCCCGGGGGGAACATGGTGCCTGCGGGAACGCCACCAACACCGGACAGCACCGCGTCGACAATACCCTGAAGGTCAATCGCAACCGACACGGCCTGGCGGACAAGCGGGTTTGCCATCGGGCCGCTGGCCGCATTCACGGTGTAGAAATACAGACGCGCGGTCGGGGCGGAAAAGCCAAGCGCACCGGTTTCCTTGATCCGGTCGAAGTCGGTTTCGGGATAGTTGATCACCATGTCCACTTCACCAGCCTCAAAAGCCAATGCGGCAGAGGCCGGATCCCCCGCGACAACGACGCGAACCTCTTCCAGGCGGGGGGTGCCCAGACGATAGACGGCGTTGGCTTCGGCACGGTAAAGCTGCTCGGGGATCGCTTCGCGGAACACAAACGGACCGGTTGCGTTGATCGGATAGGCGTCAGAGGCCGCGCCGATGATGGCGATTGCGGGTTCTGACAGGGTCCAGGGGAAGGCGGCGTTGGGGCTGTTGGTCTCAAACACCACCACAGCGTCGCCATCTGCCGACATGCCTGCCAGATCCAGCAGTTTGTCCACGCGTTTGTTGTGTCCTGTGTGACCCTCTTGCGAGATCGCGGAAATCGCGTCGATCACCGCCTGGGCCGTCACGGGCGCGCCATCGTGGAAGGTCACCCCGTCGCGCAGGGTCACGCGCCAGGTGGTGGGCGAGGCTTGTTCGATCCCGGCCGCGAGGCGGGGGTACAGGTTCAGATCATAGTCGATGCCCATCAACGTCTCGGTCACGCCGGTCTGGTTCGACATCCAGCCATTGTAGCCTGCGCGCGGGTCGGGAACTTCGGCATTTGGGCCAAATCCGGTTGAAATTGGCAAGCTTCCTTGTTGCGCTGAGCTGGGTAGTGCGGGCGCAAGTGCCACGAGGGCTGCAAGCGCGAAACGAGAGGCTAGGGACATGTTGAAATTCCTTCTGAATGGCAAGCAATTCCGCTTTCTTGTGCTGGGACTCACCGCGACGAGGAATTAAAATGATATGTTATTGCATAACAATAAGCCGTGTGAGACATTCTTGCAAAGCGGCTTTAAAATCGGTGTAACCACCTAATTTTAAATCTAAATTTCATCCTGTATCCCCCCGGCGAGTCCAGCCGTTCTGTTGGGTGTATTCAAAGGAAGGTGCTCTCTGCAGACGTTGAAAATGTCACCTCTACGGATTGACCGTTGCCCTGAGCGCGCCCCGCACCCGAACAGGATGAACACCTCGGCAGGCCTCCTGGCTCGCAGATCTAGGCTGGGCCGGGCCTTCCCAGTGCTTTGATCACTCCAGTGGCAAATCCGGCTTAGTTCATCGCTTACTGTTGCGGGGGGCAGCCGCAGGTTTGACCGAACGGGTCGCACTGCGTTCCCTTTTCATCGAACGCCGAAGCGCTCGAACCGAAGCAGATGCGTCACTAAATACCCATGCGAAAGGGCCAAGTCGCGAGTGGGTTCAACCGAAGGTTAAAACTCGGCGACCTTGCCCCAGGAAGACGCACGCAAGCGCGACAAGCGGAACTGCGTGGGATCAACAATCGGCGTGGCGCCGGTAAGCAAATCAGCAACCAGATGGTCTGCTGCGGGACCAATGCCAAACCCATGACCGCTAAAGCCCGCTGCCAACAGGAAACCGGGTAGGGTGTCTGACAGGTCAATCACGGATACGCCATCTGGGGTGCTGTCGATGAACCCGGCCCAACTGGTCAGGACTTTGGCACCTTGCAAAGCGGGCAGCAGGGTTTGACTGCGCTCTAGGGTGGTTTTTACAATGGAGGCATTGGGTTTCGGGTCCAGAATGCGGTGCCGTTCCATCGGTGTGGGGCGATCCAGGGCCCATCGGCTGCGCATCTCCTGCGGAGCAGGCATGGACCGCTACCCCAGACCTTGGCTGAACACGGCCATTCTGTCAGGGGCGGCCGGGATTGTTCCGCGCTCCATCACGGGGGATTGGTTCGTCATGAACAGGCCCGCATCCGCCAGCCAAGGGGTAAGGTCGACGTTGCGAACGATGTCGAGGCGCACAAATTGCCCGACCAACCCCTTCAGGTGGTGCGCGATCAAGGTTTTAGTGTCTTGTACGTCTTGTGCCACCACTGGCCCGATCACATACCCCCGGCCAAAGCGACGACACCCGGCAAAGCCGGTAACGTCGCTCCTGCTTCGCATCACGGCCAGTTCACCATTCTCGGCAAGCCATTCAATCAATGCCGACCTGTCGCCGCCATAGCTTTGGCTTTCCAATCGGCGAATGCTGTCCAGATCCCTGGGTTGCGCGTCCTGGGCGCCGATGGCCTCTGGCGCAGCTGTAAGGGTTCCTTGATGTTGGACCAGTCGCGCTACGTCCTGAAACCCAAGCTTTTCATACAAAGGTCGGCCCGAACGGGTCGAGACCAGCCTGATGTTGCGATCTGTTGCTCCCAGAAGTGAGGTCATCAAGGCGCGCCCCAATCCCCGACCTCGGGCGTCCGGGGATGCGATCACCATATGGATGCTGGCCAGGTCAGGGCCGAAATCAGAACGCAACGCCGTCCCGGCAACCTGACCATTCCGTTTGGCGACAACCCCGGTTGAAAAGGCCAGCAGCATTTTCCAGTCGGATTGCCTGTGGGGCCATCCAATGGCTTCCGAAAGAGCTGTAGCGGAAAGCAGGTGGCCTTCTTGAAAATGCATGAGTTCGAAATCGGCCATGATCTGTATTCTTTCGATATGTCCCTTTTGGGTCGATCCATTTTCCACCTGGGACAAGAGATGAAACAAGTTTCGTGATGGAAGCGCTAAGTGTTTCCTTTGGCCGAGGTGGACCCGGTAATTCTGATGGTGCTCTGCTTCGGCAGCAAGAACCACGAACGATTTAGGCTCGGGTTTGCCCCATGGTTCCGGCAAGGCAATTGCGACAGAAAACGGAGGCCGGGTTTTTGATGGCGCAGGGTACGCTTTCCATTGTTCAGGAATGGCATGTTCCTGGAATTCGGCCTTCACGGGTTCAAGCAACCGGTGATGGAAAGAGGTTCGCGCCTCGAATATGTCCAAGCGTGGCGCGCGCAGCTGCACAGGGTTGCGCGAGGATGGAAAGGTCTTGAAGGGTCTTGATTTTCTGTTATTGAATCAACGGTTTAGATCCTGTTTCGCCGCGTTGTCCAAAGAACACATTCGGACAATTCCGTGTGCAGTTGGGGATGGCGTATCACCATAGCTGACCGCCATTGGCCTGCTGTCTTGGTCTACAGCAGAGGACCCGCATCTGACGGCACCAACGTTACCTGTGGTGCTTTGCGTTGGTTCGACGCAAATGCAGCCTGCGATCAGGACAGTTTAGCCATCAACGTTTGGATAGATAAAACCGTTCACCGGGTAGAACCTGCCGTACCGACCCGGTTGGCTTTCGACTCGCACCAATGTCCAGTCATTATGCTTGGACACGTCTTTGACGCCCATTTTCAACGACACTCGGTTGCGATTCCAGTTGGCATGGTTCACGATAATCTCTCGGTCCGAGACAATTTCGGATACGACAGCCACATGGCCCAAGGGCATCCCGCGGGTTCCGCGAAACGACATCACCGAACCAACATGGGGTTCCGACCCACGTTCATAGGTGTTGCGCGCCTTCGCCCACCAGGTTTTTGCATTGCCGCGAATTTCAATCCCGCTGAGGGTTCGAGCGTAAGGTACGCACCACACCCTTTGCCCCTTGGCATGCTTTTGCTCGACCTCAAGCAGGGCCATCGACTGACGTTCCGGGTCAAGTGTCAGATAGGTGGGACCTTGCGAGCAGGCAGAAACAAGGCTGAAAAGCCCGACTGCAGCCACCGCTCGGGTTCTGCGGGATAGCCTCCCAATTACGTCTGTTTTGTCGCTTTTGGTTTGCAAGAAGTATCTCTACCGGTTTGAACGCTCACGGGGTTTTAAGGTGAAGCGGCCCGCTTTGAAAAGAGATTTGCGGACGCTTTGGCGAAAATTCGCCAGTTTCCCAAGCCGCGGTTGACCGCAGATCCAAGATGTCGGGCCCCGTCCAGGGGACGCTGCACAGGGTGAAACAGGATTGAGATCAAGTTCAGGCGACTGAAGGACTGATGCCGTGTCACCGCGCGCCATGATCGATGTACAAAGGTCGTCCTCTCGGCCATCGCACTCGCAGCTACGGCCTTGTTCTGGCTGTAAATCGATGACCCTAGACGTCAAAACCGAGATGGTCGAGCAAGTGACAGTAACGCACCCTGGTTCGATGCGGTTTAACTCAATTCAACATCGGGGGCCGTGACTTGAGAAGCCACCAGTTGCGAGGACTTGTCCACCCGACCGGGGCGAGAGAATTGAGAGCGCACATGCGCGGCGCGGCTCTTGCTCGCGTGGACGATCTTCATTCTGATTTAAGAGGATGGTGGCAGCCCGTAGGGGAATCGAACCCCTCTTTCCAGGTTGAAAACCTGGCGTCCTAACCGATAGACGAACGGGCCACATGGTCCAAACAAGCGCAAATGGCAGCCCGTAGGGGAATCGAACCCCTCTTTCCAGGTTGAAAACCTGGCGTCCTAACCGATAGACGAACGGGCCACTTTGGCTTGTGGGGCGCTTTTAAGGATTAGCCGCGCGCCCCGCAAGCGGAAAATTGGATTCGGCGCACTTTTTTGGGAGGTTGGAAAAAGCCTATACAGAACATAAGCTTATGCTTCGGCTGCATCGTCCAGGCGCAATTGTGCCGACTGTCTCCCTCCCCAGGTGTTGATCTCGAGCCGCCCGGCAAAGTGAAAGCGCGCGCCGCCGTGGTTGAGCAGACGGTCACCCATGGCAGTGTCAAATGCGCCAAAGGCAATGGCGTCGATGCCACCCGACAACCCGTCTGACAGCGACAGCTTGAGATGCGACTCACCCACGCGTTTGGCGAAACGGATACTTAGGTCCGGCAGGGCATAGCGCGGGGCAGGGGCACCTGCGCCAAAGGGGCCAGCCTGTTCGATTTGTTCGATCAGATCAACGGTGGCCGCGCCGGGCATCAACATCCCGTCCAGCTTCAGGTCCGCAGGCCCTCCTTGGCCCGCGCCCTGTTTTGCAAGCAGCTCGCTCAGCCGTTCCATGGCCGGTTCCAATTGATCGCGCATCACGGTCAGGCCAGCCGCCATCTTGTGACCGCCGCCCTTGACCAGCAGACCCTCGGCCGCCAATCGCTGGATCGAGGCGCCCAGATCAACACCGGACACGGACCGCCCCGAACCTTTGCCCTCATCCCCGTCAAAGCCGATGACGACAGCCGGCCTGTTCGCGGCTTCCTTCAGGCGCGAGCTGACGATGCCCACGACGCCGGGGTGCCAGCCTTCACCTGCGGCCCAGACCAGTGGCGCCTCAAGTCCACGCTCTTCGGCCTGCTCCATCGCAGCGGCGCGCACGGCGTTTTCGATGTCGCGGCGCTCGCGGTTCAACTCGTCCAGCCGCTCGGCCATGGCTTCGGCCTCGACCATCGAATCCGTGCTGAGGAGCCGCGCCCCCAGATCAGCTTTGCCGATACGTCCGCCTGCGTTGACGCGGGGCCCCAGCAGGAACCCCAAGTGATAGGTCGAAGGCTGCGCATCCATGCGCGAGACATCCGCAAGCGCCACCAAACCGGGGCGTTGACGCTGTGCCATGACCTTCAATCCCTGACGCACCAACGCCCGGTTCGCCTCGATCAGCGGCGCCACGTCGGCCACCGTGGCCAAAGCGACCAGATCCAGCATTGCCATCAGGTTCGGCCCCGTGGCTCCGGCATCGCGCATCTGACGGCCCGCTTCGACCAACATCAGGAACACCACGCCAGCAGCACAGAAATAGCCAAGATCGCCGCTTTCATCCTGGCGGTTGGGGTTCACCACGGCGACGCAATCCGGCAGCGTTTCCCCGCCCAGGTGGTGGTCCAGAACGATCACATCAGCCCCCTTGGCCGCTGCAATCGGTTCGTGGCTGAGCGTGCCGCAGTCAACGCAGATGATCAGGTCATGATCGCGCGCCAAAGCCTGCATTGCGGGCACATTTGGGCCATAGCCCTCGTCGATGCGGTCGGGCACATAAAGCGTTGCCTGCAAGCCTATTTCTCGCAGCCAAACGATCAAAAGCGCGGCGGAACTGCCGCCATCGACGTCGTAGTCGGCAAAAACCGCGATCCGTTCGCGGTCGCGGACCGCTTGCAAGAATCGCGCGGCCGCGACTTCCATGTCTTTCATCGAACGGGGGTCGGGCAGCAGCTCTTTCAGGGTGGGGGCCAGAAACCCTTTGGCCTCCATCGCGGGAACGCCGCGGCGGGCCAGCACCTGACAGACCGAGGCGGGCAGATCGCTCGATTGCGCCATCATCTCGGCTGCGCGTTCAACCTCAATCGAGGGGCCGACCCATTGCCGACCCGTCAGTGACGTGGATACACCCAGATAGCTCATCCGACCCCCTCAAGTGACAAGGCCGGACCCAATACGGACCCGGCCCTTCATCTTTTTATAAATACTCGTGCCGCAGGCAGCGGCGCAAGCCGCTTATGCCTCGTGCGAGGACAGCGGCGTGCGATAGCTCATGCGACGCACGGAACCGGTTTTCGAGCGCATCAGCAACGTGGTGGTCTCAACCCAGCCCGGCTGGCGCTTGATCGCGGGCAGGAGCGAGCCGCCGGTCACGCCGGTTGCGGCAAAGATCACGTCGGCTGTCACCATCTCGTCGCGCGAATAGACGCGGTCGAAATCGGTGATACCGGCCTTTGCCGCACGGCCGCGTTCGTCATCGTTGCGGAACAGCAGGCGGCCAAAGATCTGACCGCCCATGCATTTCAGCGCAGCTGCCGCCAGCACACCCTCGGGCGCGCCGCCCGAACCCATGTACATGTCGATGCCAGTGATTTCGCTTTCGGCGCAGTGCATGACGCCTGCGACGTCCCCATCGGTGATCAGGCGGATGGCGGCACCGGTTTCGCGGACTTCGGCAATCATCGCCTCGTGACGGGGACGCTCCAGAATGCAGACGGTGATGTCGGAGGGCGCGCAGCCCTTGGCCTTGGCCAGTGCCTCAACGCGCTCACGTGGGCTCATATCCAGCGAGACTACGCCGGGTTCAAAACCCGGACCGATGGCCAGCTTGTCCATATACGTATCAGGCGCGTGCAGCATCGAGCCGCGCGGGCCCATGGCGATCACGGTCAGGGCGTTTGGCATGTCCTTGGCGGTCAGCGTGGTGCCCTCGAGCGGGTCCAGCGCAATGTCGACGCCGGGGCCATTGCCGGTGCCCACTTCTTCGCCGATGTAGAGCATGGGCGCCTCATCCCGCTCGCCTTCGCCGATCACGACGACGCCCGCGATATCCAGCTTGTTGAGCTGCTCGCGCATGGCGTTGACGGCGGCTTGGTCGGCGGCCTTTTCGTCACCGCGACCCACCAGCGAGGCCGAAGCCAGCGCGGCCTGTTCCGCGACGCGGGCCAGACCCAGCGACAGCATACGGTCGTCAAAATCGATTTGGGATGCCGAAGCGCTCATGTTCACTATCCTTTGGTCACTACAGACTGTTTTTTACCGGAATACCCCGGTGATGTTCATTTCCGCAAGGGGGCCTCAAAGCGCCTCGATCCGCAAGGCAACGGGCTCCATGGCCACCACGTCGGTCGCGTTGAGCGCGGAAAGTGCCTCGTCCAATGCGGCGCGGGTGGTTTTATGGGTCACGATCAGGATCGGAGCGGTGGTGTCGGTGTGCCCGTACTGGCGCATCCGGTCGATGGACACACCAGCGTCGCCCAGGATCGCCGCCACCTTGGCCAAAGCGCCCGGTTTGTCGAGCAGCGCCGTGCGCAGGTAATAGGGGGCGGGCAGTCCGGTTTGTGCGGGCTTTGCCTCTTCCAGCATCGCTGCCGGCTGACCAAAGGTCGGAATGCGAAGCCCGCGTGCCAGATCACAGATATCGCCAAGCACTGCGCTTGCGGTGGGGCCTTCACCCGCGCCAGGGCCGCGCAGAACGATCTGGTCCACCGCGTCGCCTTCGATCACCACCATGTTGGTGCCGCCTTCCAGCTGGCCGAGCGGAGAAGTCGCGGGCACCAAACAAGGCTGCATCCGCTGTTCCAGCCCGCGCGCAGTACGCTGTGCCACGCCAAGCAGCTTGATGCGATAGCCCATGTCGGCGGCCTGATGGATGTCTTCCAGGGTGATGCGCTGGATGCCTTCGATTTCGATCCCGTCAAAGTTCGGCTTGGTGCCAAAGGCAATCGAGCTGAGGATCGCCAGCTTGTGTGCCGCGTCGATGCCGCCCACGTCCAGGTTCGGGTCAGCCTCAAGATAGCCAAGCTCGGCGCATTCATCGAACAGCGCATTATAGCCCAGGCCCTTGGCCTCCATGTTGGTCAGGATGTAGTTGCAGGTGCCGTTCATCACGCCCATGACGCGGGTGATCTCGTTGCCAGCCAGCCCCTCGGTCAGGGATTTGATCACCGGGATACCGCCTGCGACGGCGGCCTCGTACCGGATCACGCGGTCTGCTGCTTCTGCTTGATCGGCGAGCGCCTGACCGTGGATCGCCAGCAGCGCCTTGTTTGCGGTGACCACATCCTTGCCTGCGGCCAGTGCCGCCTCGGTCGCGTCCTTGGCCGCGCCTTCGGAACCGCCCATCAGCTCAACAAAGACGTCCACATCGTCACGCGTGGCTAGTGCCACCGGGTCGGTCTCCCAGGCATAGCCCGACAGGTTCACGCCGCGATCCTTGTTGGCGTCGCGCGCAGAGACGGCTGAGATTTCGATCCGTGCGCCGGTGCGCGCTTCAAGCAATGCGGCCTGACGGCGGATGATCTTGACGACCCCCACGCCCACGGTTCCCAAACCTGCAATTCCAAGCCGCAGCGTTCGTGTCATCGTGAGGGTCCTTCCATGCTATGAAACCCGCCGCAAATTCGGCCCAAGGTCGGATCGTGCCTTAGCGGGTTCAGCGCATGGGTGCAATCAGTCAGATGCGGGGCGGGGAACAGTTTCGTCCAATCGGTCGCGGTCGGCGGCATCCACAACCGGTTTTTGTAGCGCTGCAGCCCTCTGTTTCAGGCTGTCGCGGCGCGCTTCAAGTTGTTGGGTAACCTTCTGAGCCTGTTCCTCTGGCGCAATTGACGGGCCCAGGGCTTGATCCAACGGGACCAATTGTGGGTAATTGGCGTTTTTCAACTGCGACGAAACCTTGTCGTTCAACTCGGGCACTTGCGTGCACGCAGCAAAGGCAGGCAAAAGGCAGATGACAAGGCGCAGTTTCATGAGTGAAGTTTCCCCAGAGCGTGCCCCTTTGATGCCCGTTTGGTGGAAAAGGCGCAAGCAGGGGTTTTTTCTGAACGTTTGTTCAGATAGCGTAATCCCATGGCACGCACCCAAGGTTCTCATTCCGACATCACCGGCCCGCGCATTCTGGACGCGGCGCAGCGGCTTTTTGCGCAGCACGGCTATGCGGCGGTGTCGATGCGCCAGATCGCGGGCGCCGTCGGCGTACAGGCCGGGGCGCTTTATAACTACACGCCGGACAAGCAGACGCTGCTTCTGGGACTGATGCGCACCCATCTGGAGGAGTTGCTGGAGGCTGTAGCGGCGGAACCCGCACCAGATGGGGTTATGGACCGGCTTGAGGCGTTCACCCGCTTCCACATCCGGTTCCATTCGGAACGCCCTGACGCGGTTTTCATCGCCTATATGGAGCTGCGCAACCTGAGCCCCGAGAATTTTGCCACCATCGAAGGGTTGCGGGGGCAATACGAAAACATGCTCGAAGAAATCCTGCGACAAGGGGTCGAAGAAGGCGTGTTCGACGTGCCCGACCCCAAAATTGCCACGCTGGCCGTGATCGCCATGCTGACCGGAGTCAACACCTGGTATCGCTCGGGCGGACGCCTGTCGCTGCCGCAAGTCGAAGAGATCTACTGGGACATGGTCCGCAAGTCCGTTGCCGCGTGAGCTTTGGCCCCGCAGCAACGATAAGTGTCAGTGAGCTGCCTTGATGAACGTGCCATTGCTTAGATCACGCATGGCCTGCTGCAACTCGGCCTGAGTGTTCATCACGATGGGGCCGTGCCACGCGACGGGCTCCTCAATGGGTGCGCCTGAGATCAGCAGAAAGCGCACGCCCTCGGGCCCGGCCTGGACGGTCACCTCGTCGCCTGTTCCGAACCGGATCAAGGTGCGGTCACCCGACATGTCGCGGATGTTAAGCTCTTGGCCCGCCACCTCTTTTTCAAGCAGCACGCCAGTGGGTTGCGAGGCATCGGCAAAGGCGGCGGCCCCTTCGAATACATAGGCAAAGGCCCGGCGATAGGTGTCGATCTTGAAGGTTTTCTTGACCCCGGCAGGGACAGAGATGTCCAGGTATTGCGGATCAGCGGCAATGCCATCCACCGGGCCGGTCTTGCCCCAGAATTCCCCCACGATCACCCGCACGCGGGTGCCGTCATCGTCGATGACCTCTGGGATCTCACGGCTCTCGACATCCTGATAGCGCGGCGCGGTCATCTTCTGGCTTGCGGGCAGGTTGCCCCACAGCTGGAACCCATGCATCTGGCCGGTCGTGTTCCCCTCGGGCATCTCTTGATGCAGGATGCCCGATCCGGCGGTCATCCATTGCACGTCACCGGCCCCAAGTGTGCCGGTGTTGCCAAGCGAATCCGCATGCTCGACCGTGCCCGACAGCACATAGGTGATGGTCTCGATCCCGCGATGGGGATGCCAGGGAAAACCGCGCATGTAGTCCTGCGGGTGCTCGTTGCGGAAATCGTCAAACAGCAGAAACGGATCCAGCTCGGACGGGTCCTGAAACCCGAAAGCCCTATGCAATTTGACGCCTGCACCCTCCATCGTGGGGGTGGCAGCGCGGGTTTCAAGGATCGGTCTGATAGACATCTGTGGCCCTCCGAAAGCAGTGTTTCCCAAGATGTAGGGCGGTGTGACCGCGCACTCAATCCGGGCACTGGGCACGGGAGCTGTGCATTTGTGAACGAAAGCGCAACCCTTGCCGCATATCAGGCCGAGCGCGTAGGATCGGGTATGACCCGCTCTTCAGACGAACTGGCGACTCTGCCCCAGGGGATGATGATCGCCGCGCTTGACCTTATGAGCTACATGCTGGGCGATGCGTTGAAAGCAACCGATGCTGATGACGTACTGACCAAGATGTGCGACCGCATCCGGCGCGCTGGCGTGCCGCTGGATCGCGCCAGCTCTATCGTGCCGCTGTTGCATGCCGAGGCCGTGGCCAGCGCGCGCTTCTGGGAACGCGGCGTGGGTGCGCGCAGCTATCTGTTTCCCTATTCGGCGGAAAGCGGCGAGGGGTATTCGAACTCTCCCGCAGCAGACGCGCACAACAGCGGCGAATGGGTGGTGATGTGGCTTCCGGACACGCCGGATGACCGGTACGACATTGTGCCGGAACTGAAAGAGGCCGGGCACACCCATTACATCATGGCGCCGGTGTTCATGCGCAGTGGCATGTCCAGCACCTTCAGCTTTGCGACATGTGATCCGGCCGGGTTCTCGGCACGGGATTTTGCCTTTCTGCGCGCTGTCTTCCCGGCGCTGGCGGCCTGCCAAGAGATCCTGACCACCAACCGCGCCATGCACGAGGTGATGCGGATGTACGTCGGCGACGAGCCGCACCGCCGCATTTTGTCGGGTGACGTGCACCGGGGAGAGGTCATGCACATCCGTTCGGCCATTTTGTTTGCGGACATGCGCCGGTTCACAGAACTGACTGCTGACATGTCTGCAGAGGCGGCGACAGGGCTCTTGAACACCTACTACGATTGCCTGGTGCCCCCAGTGGAAGACGCTGGTGGGGAGGTGCTCAAGTTCATGGGCGATGGTATCTTGGCGATTTTCCGCGCCCAAGAGGATGGATCGGCGGCCTGTGCTGCGGCGCTAATGGCGGCACGAGAAGGGTTGGCGCGGGTTGGACAGGCCGAAACGGTGCCCGCCTTCGAGGTGGGCATCGCACTGCATTTCGGAGAGGTCGCATACGGCAACGTCGGTTCGGGCATGCGGTTGGATTACACGGTGATCGGGCGCGACGTGAATGTTGCGGCCCGCGTGGCGGGGCTCTGTGGGTCGCTGGGCGAACCACTTCTGGTGTCCGAGGCTTTTGTCGAGCTCTCGGGGGCCAAGGGGCGTTCCTTGGGGCGACAGACGTTGAAAGGACTGGCAACAGCGCAGGACGTGCATGCGGTCAGCGCTTAGAGCCACTGGGGCTGGTTTCACCACGCCGCGTCTGCGGTTTGCGGAGCCGCGCCGAGCCAAAGGCGAGGCGCCCGGCCCAACTGAGCAAGGGCCCGTAAGGGCATGCAGCGAGGGCGGGAGCGCTCCCGGTCCCTGTCCGAATGTTCAACTCTCGGGCTTGCCCCACCAATCCGCCGGTTTCGACCGCTGACCATGGTCCTTGGCCAGGCGCAGTGCCAGCTTGCGCAGGGGCGACAGCGCCAGTTTCAACCACAGGCGATGCCGACGTTTGGAATAGTCGCGATTGAACGGGCAGACGCGCATGCAGATCGCGCAGTCAGAGGCGAGTTTGGCCCAGAACGAGAAACACTTCTCTGCATCCGATGTCCATTTGCGCACGCCCTTGATGGCCGACACATTGGCCGTGTCAGTCGATGGCGGGCCATAGGGCAAGGCCTTAACCGGGCAGGCGTCGGCGCATTTGGTGCAGATGTCACAGAACGCTTTCACGCCTTTGGGTTCAGGTGTGTCATGGCTCAGCGGCAGGTTGGTGAAAATCTTGGAAAACCGCAGGCGTGGCCCGAACTCGGGCGTAATGACCATCTGGTTGCGAGCGTATTCGCCAAGCCCAGCCTTGACCGCATAGGGGATGACCAATCCGGTGTCGTTCATCGACGGCACGGCCTCATAGCCCAGGTTACGGATGTAAGCTGCCAGCTGCATCACAACGGATGCCTCGTGGCTGTATTCCCGGCCCGTGGCGGCCCCCGCCAGCGCCGAAGGGTAGGTGGCCACCAACTCCTTGTCCATCTCATGGCCCAGCACGATGACCGAGTTCAGCCCCTCGGGCAGGTCGAGCGGGGCCTCGGTCAGATCGCGGGTGTCCACACGTGATGTGTAAAGCCAGCGCTCATCCAGATCGGTTACCCCGCACAGATCCGCACCAAAGAAGGTGGCGATGCGTTTGATCTCGGCGCTCATCTTGGCGGGGTCGTCAACCTCGACTTGCATCGGAGCGACGGGTGTATCGTTGCTGATCGGGGCCTGGAACCCCTCGCGTCGACCCTGATCGGCATGGCGGTTGGTCATCACGTCCGAGATCAGCCAGGCGGCATTGCGCAGGGCAAAGTCCTTTTGCGTGAACCCGTCGCCGCGCCGGGGTGTGGCCTCCATTCGGTAGGAGGCAAAGAACTTGGCCGTGTGCTTGGATTTGACCCGATCATCCCACATGGCACGGGTGAAGACGTCGTTGCGCTGCGTGAACCGCTCAAAGTCGTCGGTCACGTCTATGCCTGCGGCGGCATCATTGGCTTTCTGCGGGGTGTCGCGGTTTGATGGATAGCTCATGTTCCGGACGCTATCTGCGGTTAGTGGGTAGGGCAATGGGCCTGTTGCCCGAACGCAGGATGCGCTATGCCGGGAGCCGCAAGTCAACGGAGGGGCAGATGAACGAAGACGTATTGGCCGTGGTCGAGGCCTCGGCCCCGCGCAGGTGGATGGGCGTGATCATGCTCGCCGTTGTTTCGCTGATGTCGTTCTATGTCGCTTTGCTGGGTGGTCCTGAACCGCTGTGGCAAGCCTTTCTGATCGTGGTGGGCGGCGCTGCGATGTGGTTGGCCATGAGAATGTGGCGGGCCACTGCGGGACGGGTTGAGTTGACCGAAACAGAACTCCGATCATCGGATGGTCAGGTGATCGCGCGGGTCGAGGATATCGAAAGCCTGGATCGGGGCGTATTTGCGTTCAAGCCCTCGAATGGATTCTTGCTGCGCACCAGCCAACCCGCATCCCGGGTCTGGCAACCGGGGCTGTGGTGGCGCATGGGGCGTCGTATCGGGATCGGCGGCGTGACACCAGGATCGCAAAGCAAGTTCATGGCCGAGATGATCTCGGCGATGATTGCGCAACGGGGCTAGGTGCTCAATTCGTCAGTGCGACTTGATTTGATCGGTGCGGCACCAAAAGCCGGGGGGCTCCCGCCCGTCGTCGATGCATCAAAGATGCAACTCCTCCCGTTGGGCCGGGCCTCGCCTTTGGCGAGGCGGTTGGCGCTGTGTCGAAGCGCAGCACCCCAGCAGGAGGGGAAAAACCGAAATCAGGAGGCCCAAGCCACCTGATTGGTAAAGCGGGGGCGGGTGAAGACAAAGTTGTCCATCTCCATCTCGTTGATCCCGACCTTGAACGGTGGCACGTACGTGTTGCTTGTCTCAACGAGGATCACACGCTCTTCGTCCGGCATCGTGGGCAGACGTTCGGCCATGTCTCCGATTGTTGCGTTGGTCAATTCGTCCTGAAAGCCGCGGACACGCGACCAATCGACGTAGTAGCGATCGTCTTCTTCATCCCAGCGAATGACTGAAATGCGTACCTTGGTGGCCGACTGGCTGCGGGTCATCAGGTTCAGCAAGCGTTGCATTGAATCGATGTAGGTTTCGTTGATGCCGGCCGTTTCGCGCGAAATCAGGTCACTGATGGTAAAGGCCGCCTTGAGGTTTGCGGCGCTCTGACGATAGCCGTCAAAGTAGGTGTAACATGCCATGATGACCCAAAAAAGCACCGGGAACATCAGGACAAATTCTACCGAAACCGATCCCTTTTCGTCGCGGGCGAACCGGCCCAAGAATTTTTTGAACATTGAAAGGGACATGGCTTACTGCGGCTCCTGCACGAATACGGTTGTTGCGACCAGCGCGTATTGACCTTCGGCGTTGTCCGCCAACTGCTTTCCCAAACCCGAGGTTGGGAACAGGGGGTCGATTTTGGCACAGGCACGCAAGATCATCAGTTCGTTGCTGGCGCCGTTAACAAAGCTACGGACGGGTTTGACTTCTTCGGTGCGGTCGGTGCAGTCCGGATCAGCATCGATATTCAAAGCGTTGCGTGGATCCACCTGGATCATTTCCAGTCGCATGTTTGCATCGCAGCTTTTGATGAAAGTGGCGCGTTCGCAGATTGTGGTTTTCAGATCGTCGTGCTGAAAATTGACCCCGGTGCCCAGGCGAATGTCACGCACTGTCATGTCCACTGCGCGCTCCAGCATGGCGTGCTTGAGCGTAACAAAGGCCAGTTCAACCCCCGACAACAAGGCCACCATCAGCAAGGGAAACAAAAGGGCGAATTCAACCGTGGCGTTGCCCTGCTCGTCATCCGAAAACCGGCGGAACCGTTTAAACATGCGCGTGATCATTGGGTTAGCCTCAGCTTGCGGATCGATGATGCGATCGAGGCGAATGCGTCCGAGATCTCTAGCCCGTCCACATCATAGAAGTGGCTGTCCGAACTGGCACAGTTCTTGAGAACCGAAAGGCCGCCACTGGGGGCTTCGAAACCGATGGTGTAAACGATCACATTCTGGGCTTTGGCCGCGTCACAGATAGCCTGTGTTCGGGTGTTTTTGGTGCTGGAGCCGACGTAACTGCGGACGCCATAATACCATTCGTCACGCGCCTGGCTGTCGTTCATCCAGGGATAGTAGTGCTTGCTGAGGTTATACTGTAGCGACGTCTGTTCCCAAAGCTGTGGGTATGTCAGACGCTCGGCGCTGCCGGGTTCTGTGATGGTTTCGGTTACCCAGCTGCCATAGTAGCAATTGCCATAGTAAAGCGTGCCTGTGCAGCGGGTTTCCGTGTATGTGCCGTTACCATAGGGGTGATCTTCCCATTCGCGGTTATGCGGCCAGTAATAGCGGTTGGTTGCCGGTCGATAGACTGAATACTTCTCTTCTTCGGCATTCCACCAGATGTTCGAATCCCCCTGCCGATACTGGTCACGCAGGTAATATTGGCTGGTGTTTTGACCGTCCGTCATCAGAACGATGACTTTTAGCGTTTCGCCGTCCGAATACTGATGGGGGCGGGCAGAAAAATCGTTCGGGATATCACCGTTCGCGATCAGGTTGGTCACGACGTCATTCATGCTGTGGTCCAGAAATGCGGTGCCCCACTTCATCCCGACGTCGATCGAGGTATTGCCACGCGCGGTCAGTGCCGTGATGAAGTTCTTTAGCGTGTCGCGGTCTTTCTGCAGCAACATGATCTCGCGACGGCTGTCTGCCTCGCACACGGGGAACTTGACCAAGTCACCGTAAGGACGGCCGTCGCTGCGGCTGGACCCCGAACTGGTAAACGTATCGAAATGCATGGTGCGTGGGTGGGCAGCGTTTTCGTTCAAAGTTGTTGTCGAAAAATCACTCGACCGGAAATTGAGGCAGTTCGAATGGGCATTCTCACCTGTCGCATTAAACTCGGCCATCAGATTGTCAGGGATGGAAACCTGGGTCGCATAGGGAATGATCGAAATCGACAGTTTCCCGTCTTCGGTATTGTCGACCATCTGGTCGACGAAATCGCGCGCTGCCACTTTCAGATTCGGCAGTCGATTGTTCGAGTTCATCGATCCCGAGACGTCAAGCACCATTGAAATCTCGACGCCGCCGATGCTTTCTTCGGCGGTGCTGGCTGCCGGTGCGCTCAGCGTGTCGACACCTGTCATATGCATGAACTGTGTCGGGAATTCGGATTCCGCCGTCGCCTTCACGTTCCGGAAACCCAGACCTTCGGACACGGTCACACTGGTCAGAAATTGCAGAAGATCGGCTTTCTCCAGGTACTCGCGGACCACCGCTTCGGGTTCGAGAGATTGGTCAAGGTCAGCTGCGGCCAGAACGGCGCGATCCATCGTGTATTGCAGTTTTGCCCGGTCACGCTCGTAGCGCATGACATCGATCCCGATGCCACCCACGGCCAACATGATTACGAATAAAAACAGCACAAAGATCGCGATGACACCGCTTTCGTCGGCAGCAAAACGCTGTGCGCGATGCGACAAAGTGCGACTTGCGACACTCAGCGGCCCCGCCTTTTTTCCAGCGTCAGTAAACATGACTCACCTCTCTCTTCAGCACCTGACAAGCAGCCTGAAGACAAACTTCCACTGAACGTTTTTGCTTTGAGATGATGGCTAAATTGGGGCGCAATATGTTCCAAACAAAGGATATTAACACTTTGTTTGACACATTTTTCCCAAGTTTCGAGGTGTTGTTTCCTTGGTCGAAACAATCATCAGGCGAGGGGGTTAAATGAGTGATTCGGCCTTTATCGAACTACGATCGATTTGCAAGTGATTAAAAATGTCGCACTTGTTAATCGAACGGTCATACTGTCGCTGCGACAACTCATTCTTGAGCGAGTCGCGTAAGGTCATGGAGGAAGTATTGTGAGTATGACCCGTACAAATGAGCCCAGTTTTCGTGAAAGCGTTGATCTGATGTTCAACAGGGCGGTGGCCCTGATGGATCTGCCGCCAGGATTGGAAGAGAAAATCCGGGTCTGTAATGCGACCTATACGGTTCGGTTCGGTGTACGATTGCGCGGACAGATTCAGACCTTTGTAGGCTATCGTTCGGTGCACTCAGAGCACATGGAGCCGGTCAAGGGCGGTATTCGCTTTGCCCCGTCGGTGAACCAGGACGAGGTTGAAGCGCTCGCAGCTCTGATGACCTATAAGTGCGCGCTGGTCGAGGCGCCGTTTGGTGGTTCCAAGGGCGGTCTGTGTATTGATCCGCGTCAATACGACGAACATGAGCTGGAGCAGATCACCCGCCGCTTTGCCTATGAACTGGCCAAGCGCGACCTGATCCACCCGTCTCAGAACGTTCCCGCCCCTGACATGGGCACCGGCGAGCGCGAGATGGCCTGGATTGCGGACCAATATGCCCGCATGAACACCACGGACATCAACGCACGTGCTTGTGTCACGGGTAAACCGCTGAATGCGGGCGGCATTTCAGGTCGGGTTGAGGCGACGGGACGCGGGGTGCAATATGCGCTGCGCGAGTTCTTCCGTGATCCACGCGACGTGGCCAAGGCAGGTCTCAGCGGCTCGCTCGATGGCAAACGTGTGATCGTGCAGGGCCTGGGCAACGTGGGTTATCACGCGGCCAAGTTCCTGCAGGAAGAGGACGGCTCGAAAATCGTTGGCATCATCGAACGTGACGGGGCGCTGTACAATCCTGACGGCTTGGACGTCGAAGGCGTGCGCAACTGGATCGTCAAGCATGGCGGCGTGACCGGATATCCGGATGCGACCCACACCGCCGAGGGCGGTGCCGTGCTGGAAGAGGACTGCGATATCCTGATCCCGGCGGCGCTTGAGGGTGTGATCAACCTTGGCAACGCGGCCAACATCAAAGCGCCTCTGATCATCGAGGCTGCGAACGGCCCCGTGACGGCCGGCGCGGATGAGATCCTGCGCAAGAAAGGCACGGTAATCATCCCCGACATGTACGCAAACGCAGGCGGTGTGACCGTGTCCTATTTCGAATGGGTCAAGAACCTCAGCCACATCAGGTTCGGCCGGATGCAGCGCCGCCAGGAAGAGGCGCGCCACCAACTGGTCATCGACGAGCTGGAACGCTTGGATCGCTATCTCGGTGATGCCTGGTCAATGACGCCCGAATTCAAGCAAAAGTACCTGCGCGGCGCCGATGAGTTGGAGCTGGTGCGCTCGGGGTTGGATGACACGATGAGGATTGCGTATCAGTCGATGCGTGAGATCTGGCATGACCGCGTCGATGTCGAAGATCTGCGCACAGCGGCCTATCTGGTGTCGATCAACAAGGTTGCAGCCAGCTATCGCGCCAAGGGTCTGTAATCGCCAAATCAGAATGACCAAGGCGGCGCGCAGAAATGCGCGCCGCTTTTTTGTGCGCTTTGGCTTGGAATACATCATTTTTCAGAGAATTGGACGTCTCGAGGTGGGAGGCAGATCGCAACGCTCTATTGTTTCCAAGCGAGACATCCCAAGGAGCAGCCGATGACTTCAGTGACGCGTTTTCTTGCCGTTTATGGCGGCGCATTTTTCCTAAGTGCGACCGGGGCTGACGCTCAGCAACAATTTGGATGGGCGACGCAGTTTGATGGACTGGCGGTCTACCAAGGCAACGCAGGGCTCAGTGGTGGCGGCCAGTTCAGTGCGGAACGGGCGTTCGTGCGCGGCGGCGCGTTTTACCGTTTTGACAGCGGCGCTTCGGCTGGCCTGTTTCTGAGCTATGGCCAGTTTTCCTATGACTTCAGCTTTGCGGGCAACCAGCCTTGGGATCGCATCCGCGATGTACGCATTTCTGCGCCGGTGCGGTTTTCGGTTGGAAACAGCGCAACGGTTTTTGTCTCGCCCCAAATTCGGTGGGACTATGAAGATGGGGCGTCCTCATCGGATGGCTACACGTATGGTGTCTTTGCGGGCATTACCTGGCAGGTGAACCCGAAGCTGCGGATCGGGCCCGCTTTTGGCGCGTTCTCGGAGTTGGGGGCGGATGGCACGGAAGTCTTTCCAGCGCTTTTGGTGGACTGGGATATTGCGCCGCGTTGGAACTTGAGCACCGGAACGGGGTTGGGGGCCACTCAGGGACCGGGCGTGATCCTAAGTTATCAGCACACTGACGCCCTGAGTTTCTCTCTCGGTGCGCGGTCGGAACGGGTGCGCTTTCGGTTGGACAACACAGGGCTTGCACCAGGCGGTGTGGGCGAAGACCGCAGTGTCCCTGTAGTCTTGTCGGTGGATTACCAGCCCAACCCGGCAGTGCAGGTCAGTGCTTTCGTCGGGGCCGAGCTTGATGGGCGTTTGACGCTGGACGCGGCCAATGGTGCGCAGATCAGCCGTCAAGACTACGATACAGCTCCGATCGTGGGGTTTGCTGCCCGTATCCGGTTCTGAAGGCTGAAACGCCAAGACGTCTTTGCGACAGATCTGGTCGCAGTCTGACATGTTTTTGTCGAAAAGCGATATGGTGATCCGGGGGCGGATTGATACATCTGTTCCGACGGGCACATTCCAGCCCGACAGGAGGAAGCAGATCATGCGTTTTTCAGGCCTTCGCGTTCTCAAGGAAGGGTTGACCGGCAACAAGGGCTGGAAACCCCATTGGCGCGATCCCGAACCCAAGGCGGAATACGATATTCTGGTCATCGGTGGCGGTGGTCACGGTTTGGCGACGGCCTATTACCTGGCCAAGGAGCACGGGCTGACCAATGTCGCGGTGCTGGAAAAGGGCTATATCGGTGGCGGCAACGTGGGCCGGAACACCACCATCGTGCGGGCCAACTACTTTTTGCAAGGCAATTCCGAGTTCTACTCGCACTCTCTGAAGCTGTGGGAAGGGTTGGAAGAGGACCTGAACTACAACGTCATGCATTCGCAGCGGGGCATCATCAACCTGTTCCATTCCGACGGCCAGCGGGACGCGCGGGCGCGGCAGGGCAACATGATGCTCAGCCAGGGGGATGACGCGATCCTGCTGGGGCGGGACGAGCTGCGCGGCATGCTGCCTTATCTGGATTTCGACAACGCGCGCTTCCCGATCTACGGCGGGCTGTATCACCCGCGCGGCGGCACGGCGCGCCATGACGCCGTGGCCTGGGGCTTTGCCCGTGGGGCCGACCAGCGCGGCGTGGACCTGCTGCAGAACTGCGAAGTGACTGGCATCGATATCGAGAATGGCAAGGTCAAGGGCGTGCAGACCTCGCGCGGACCGATCCGGGCCAAGAAGGTGGCGATGGTGGTTGCGGGCCGCTCCAGCCAGGTGGCGGCGATGGCGGGCATGACGCTCCCAATCGAAAGCCACATCCTGCAGGCTTTTGTCACCGAGGGTCTCAAGCCAGTGATCGACAATGTCGTCACCTTTGGCATGGGCCATTTCTATATCAGCCAGTCGGACAAGGGCGGCTTGGTCTTTGGCGGCGATCTGGATTTCTATGCCTCTTACGCGGCGCGTGGCAACCTGCCGACAGCCGAACATGTGATGGAGGCTGGGATGGCGCTGATGCCGATGATCGGCAAGGCCAAGATGCTGCGCAGCTGGGGTGGGATCATGGACATGTCGCCTGACGGATCGCCCATCATCGACCGGACCCATATCGACGGGCTCTATCTGAACTGCGGCTGGAACTACGGCGGGTTCAAGGCGGTGCCGGGGTCAGGCAACGTCTTTGCCCATCTGATCGCGACGGATCGTTACCATGAGAACGCCACGCGCTATCAGCTGGACCGCTTCCGCACCGGGCGGGGCATCATCGACGAAGAGAGCAAGGGCTCTCAACACAACCTGCATTGAGGGATGAGGCAGATGTCGGATTTCCGTATTTGTAACGAGAAGAAGCAGGGGGTTGGGGTATGAGGATCACCTGTCCGATCTGCGGCGAACGGGATCGTCGCGAGTTCTACTACAAGGGCCACGCCGTGTCGCTGGACCGGCCTGCGCCGGACGCGGGCGAAGAGGCTTGGGACAACTATGTCTATCTGCGCGAAAACCCGGCCGGGGTGACGCGCGACCTTTGGTACCACGAGGGCGGCTGCGGCGCCTGGATCGAAGTGACGCGTAATACGGTGACGCACGAGGTCGTCTCGACGCGGCTGGTGTCGGAGGAAACGGCATGAGGATCGCAAGCAAGGGCCTGCTGGATCAGAGCAAACCGGTCACCTTCTCGTTTGACGGGGTGAACTACACAGGGTTGGAAGGCGACACGCTGGCGTCCGCCCTGCTGGCCAACGAAGTGCGCCTGGTGGGCCGCTCGTTCAAATATCACCGCCCGCGCGGCATTCTGACCGCAGGGAGCGAAGAGCCCAACGCGCTGGTGACCATTGGTGAGGGCGCGCGGCAGGACCCCAACGTGCGCGCCACGATGCAAGAATTGTACGAGGGGTTGTCGGCGCGCAGTCAGAACCGTGGGTTGTCGCTGCAGTTCGATCCGATGGCGATCACCGATCTGGCGGCGCCATTTCTGGGGGCGGGGTTCTATTACAAGACCTTCATGTGGCCGCGGGCGTTCTGGGAAAAGCTGTACGAGCCCATCATCCGTCGTGCCGCCGGCCTGGGCGCGCTGTCGGGCGAAAACAACGCCGATGTCTATGACAAGGCCTATGCCTTTTGCGACCTGCTGGTGATTGGGTCCGGTCCTGCGGGGTTGATGGCCGCGCTGGTTGCTGGTCGGGCAGGCGCGGATGTGATCCTGGCAGAAGAAGACAGCCGCATGGGCGGTCGCTTGTTGGCCGAGACGCATGAAATCGACGGCAAACCCGGCCATGTCTGGGCCGATGAGGTTCTGGCCGAGTTGCGGTTGATGGACAATGTGCGTCTGATGACGCGCACCACAATAACCGGTGCGTATGATGGTGGCACATTTGGCGCGCTTGAACGTGTGCGTCATCACTTGGGCAGCCGTCCTGCGGGTGCGCCGATCGAGACGTTCTGGCGGATCGCGTCGAAACGTGCGGTGCTGGCGGCGGGCGCTCTGGAGCGTCCCGTGGCTTTCCGCAACAACGACCGTCCGGGCATCATGACGGCGGGTGCGGTGCGGGCCTATCTGAACCGTTGGGGCGTGGCGCCGGGGCAGCGCGTGGCGGTCTTTGGCAACACAAACGACATCCACCGCACAGCCCGCGATCTGCTGGACGCAGGCGTGCATGTGGCCGGTGTCATCGACAGCCGTCATGATGGGCCGACGTCCGATGACTACCCCGTTTATCGCGGTGCGCAGGTTTCAAACAGCGCTGGGCGAAAGGCGCTGGAATCGATCACCATCCGCAGTGCCAGCGGCGAGCAGAACCTGCAGGCCGATTGTCTGGCGATGAGCGGCGGGTGGAACCCGACTGTGCATCTGACCTGTCACATGAACGGGCGCCCGACCTGGAAGCGCGAGATCGAGAGCTTTGTGCCGACGCCAGGCGCGATCCCGGGGCTGGAAGCGGCGGGCGCTTGTAACGGGGTCTTTTCCACCGCGGCGTGTTTGCGCGAAGGGGCCGAGGTTGCCACCCGTGCGTTGGCTGATCTGGGACACAAAGCGCCGGAGGTGGCACAGCCGCAGGCCGAGGATGACGCTTACGAAATTGCGCCCTTGTGGGCGGTTCCGGGCAAGGGCCGTGCTTGGCTCGACTTCCAGAACGACGTCACGGTCAAGGATGTGAAACAGGCGGCGGTCGAAAACTTCCGCTCGGTCGAGCATATGAAGCGCTACACCACGCAAGGCATGGCGACGGATCAGGGCAAGAACTCGAACGTGGCGGCGCTGGCCATTTTGGCCGATGCCACCGGGCGCGGGATCCCTGAAACCGGAACGACCACGTTCCGCCCGCCATATTCGCCGGTGGCCATTGCGGCCTTTGGGGCAGGGGGCACGGGCAAGAGCTTTGCCGCCGAACGCTTCACCACCTCGCACAAGGCGACTGTCGAACGGGGCGCACCGCTGATCGAGGCGGGGCTGTGGTATCGCCCGAGCTATTTCCCCAAGGCGGGCGAACCCACGTGGCTTGAAAGCTGTAACCGAGAGGTCGGCTATGTCCGCAACGCGGTTGGCGTGGCGGATGTCTCGACCCTGGGCAAGATCGACATTCAGGGCAAAGATGCCGGGCAATTCCTGGACCTTGTCTATACCAACATGTTCTCCACGCTGAAGGTGGGGCGCACGCGCTATGGTCTGATGCTGCGTGAGGATGGGTTCGTAATGGATGACGGCACCACCGCGCGATTGGGTGAAAACCACTATGTGATGACCACCACGACCGCCGGTGCGGGCGACGTGATGAAACATCTGGAATTCGTCAATCAGGCGCTGTGCCGTGATCTGGATGTGCAGTTCACCTCTGTCACCGAACAATGGGCGCAGTTTGCGGTCGCGGGACCAAAGTCGCGCGCGGTGCTGGATACGCTGCTCGACAAACCGCTGACCGATGAAGACTGGCCGTTCATGGCCTGTGGTCCGGTCAAGGTTCTGGGCATCGACGCGCGCCTCTTTCGCATCTCTTTCTCGGGCGAGCATGCTTATGAGGTTGCCGTGCCCGCGCGCTATGGCGACAGCCTGTTCCGTCTGCTGGCCAAAAAGGCCGAGGAAATGGGCGGCGGCGTCTATGGGATGGAGGCGCTGAATGTGCTCAGGATCGAGAAAGGGTTCATCACCCACTCGGAAATCCACGGGCGGACAACGGCGTATGACATCGGCATGGGGCGGATGGTGTCGGCCAAGAAGGACTGCATCGGCAAGACGATGACTCAACGACCGGGGCTCGAAGAGCCGGGGCGCGAGGTTCTGGTTGGTCTGAAACCGGTCGAGAAAGACGGCCAGGTCTTGGCGGGCGCGCATCTCTACAAGAAGGGAGATGAGCCCATCAGGACCAATGATCAAGGTTATCTGACGTCCGTGTGTCATTCGCCCACTCTGGGCTGCATGCTGGCGCTTGGGTTCATGGCCGATGGGCGCGAGCGTCATGGCGAAATCGTGAAAATGGTCGACGGGCTGCGCGGGGTGGAAACCCTGTGCGAAGTGGTCGATCCGGTGTTTTTTGACCAACAGGGGGAACGGGTCCGTGGATAAACTTACAGCTCTTTCACCCTGTGCGGGTCTGCTGCCGCTGACCATTGGCGCCACAAAGGTGGTCGAGGTTGAGCCGGGGCAGATGACCTCTGTTGCGCCCTACAATGGACAACAGGATAAGCTGTCCAAGGCGATGAAGGCCGCGCATGGGGTGGCGTATCCTCAGGCCAATGGGCTGACACAGGGCAGCGATACGCAGGCCATCTGGTTCGGACATGCGCAGGCGATGTTGGTGGGGCCTGTGACAGATGCGGGTTTGGCCAAACACGCGGCCTTGACCGATCAATCCGACGCCTGGGCGGTTGTCACCCTGTCCGGCGAGACGGCCGAGGATGTTCTGGCGCGTCTGGTGCCGGTGGATGTGCGGCTGGCGCATTTCCCGGTTGGCATGGCCGTGCGCACCCAATTGCAGCATCTGTCGGTCTCGCTGGCGCGTGTGGACGAGGGCACGTTCCAGATCATGGGGTTCCGCTCGATGGCGCACACTCTGGTTCACGATCTTAAAACGGCCATGGAAGCTGTGGCCGCGCGGGGGTAACCTGCGCGGAACCTGAACTGATTCCGGGAGAGACCGTTGATGATCCGCCTTGCAACTGCAGCTTCTTTGGCCGCTGCCCTGTTGGCGACCCCCGTTGCCGCCGCTGACACCAAACAACAGAGCTGTACCTATCAGGCGCAAGTGGTCGCGGCGGTTCAAAACGCCCGGTTGGATCGGGTCAAGGAACGCGACGTGGCCGAGGCCGTTGCCGCAACCAACCCGACCTGGCCTGACAATTACAACAACGCGATTCCGATTATTGCGCCGTGGGTCTACCAGCAAAAAATGTCGACCGTGCGCAAGGAAAACCTGGGCGAGGCGTGGCTGGAACTCTGTCTGAAGCAGTAACCCGATAAACGATGGTTGAGCCGCACTTGGCGGCGACGGCTATCTCTGACACAGTACGCACATGTCACTGACTCCCGGATTCATGGATGAGCTGCGCAGCCGCGTCAGCCTGACCCAAGTGGTTGGGCGCAAAGTGACGTGGGACATGCGCAAGTCCAACCAGGGCAAGGGTGATATGTGGTCCCCGTGCCCCTTCCATCACGAAAAAACCGCTTCTTTTCATGTGGATGACCGCAAGGGGTTCTATTACTGCTTTGGTTGCCACGCCAAAGGCGATGCGATCAAGTTCGTACAGGAAACCGAAAATGTCGCCTTTATGGAGGCGGTTGAAATCCTGGCGCGCGAGGTCGGCATGACGATGCCCGCGCGTGATCCCAAGGCGCAGGAAAAGCAGGATCGTCGAACCCAGTTGGCGGACGTGATGGAACAGGCGGTGCAGTTCTTTCGCCTGCAACTCAACACCGGCGGCGGCGCAGCGGCGCGCGACTATGTCACCCGGCGCGGGCTGAATGGCCAAGCGCTGGAGCGGTGGGAGATCGGCTTTGCTCCTGATGGCTGGCAAGGTCTATGGGATCACCTGCGCGGCAAGAACGTGCCCGAGGATCTGATTTTGGGTGCCGGGCTGGCCAAAGCCTCGACCAAGGGCAAGAAACCCTATGACACTTTCCGCAATCGGATCATGTTCCCGATCCGGGACGCGCGCGGGCGTTGCGTGGCCTTTGGTGGCCGCGCGATGGACCCAAATGACAACGCCAAATATCTGAATTCGCCCGAGACCGAGCTGTTTGACAAGGGCCGCAACCTGTACAACCACGGACCTGCGCGGCAGGCGGCAGGGCAGGGGCAGCCGCTGATCGTCGCCGAAGGGTATATGGATGTGATCGCCCTGGCCGAGGGCGGTTTTGGCGCCTCGGTCGCGCCTTTGGGTACGGCGATCACGGAAAACCAGCTACAACTGTTGTGGCGTATCTCGGACGAGCCGATCATCGCCCTGGACGGCGACAAGGCGGGTATCCGCGCTGCGATGCGGGTGATCGACCTGGCCTTGCCGCTGCTGGAGGCCGGGAAATCGGTGCGCTTTGCGCTGATGCCCGAGGGCAAAGACCCCGATGACCTGATCAAGGCCGAAGGCCCTGCCGCCGTGCAGAGCGTGCTGGATGCAGCGATCCCCATGGTGCGGCTGCTGTGGCAACGCGAGACCGAGGGCAAAGTCTTTGACAGCCCCGAGCGCAAGGCGGCGCTGGACAAGACCCTGCGCGAAAAGATCAAGCAGATCCGCGACCCCTCGATCCGCTCGCATTATGGCCAAGAGATCAAGGACCTGCGGTGGGAGCTGTTCCGCCCCAACCGCAAATCGGGCGGCAAAAGCAGCTGGCAACCACGTGGCAAATGGAAAGCAGAGCGTCTGTCGGCGCTGCCAGGCACGCGCCAATCGCTGTTGGCTTCGGGCGGGGACAATGCGCAGGTACAGATGCGCGAGGCGGTCATTCTGGCCACGGCCATCGCAACGCCCGAGGTGGTCGTGCAATTCGAGGTCCAGATCGAGGATATGGAATGCCGCGATCCCGACTATGCGATCCTGCGTGACGTGATCTTGCGCTATGCCATCGACGCGCCCGATCAACTGACGGACCGGATTTACGATGCTTTGGGGCCGGATGCCCTTGAAAACCTGCGGTCGCTTCGCCATGTGGCTATCAGCCCCTGTATCCGCAATCCCGGCGATGTCGAACTGGCTGAGCTTACGCTCAATGAAGAACTCGCAAAACTGACCGCGCACAGGGGGCTGAGCGCCGAGATTGCCGAGGCCGAGGAAGAGATGGCCGGGCAAACGGACGAGGCGATCACCTGGCGTTTGGGTCAGGCCGCCGAAGCCCGCAACAAGGCAACCCGAAGTGAAAATGAGGACAAGGCGATCTATGACGTTGGGGACAACGGAGCGCGAATCAATCGGGAAGAGCGTGACGCCTTTGCCGCAATCACGGCGGGAATCAACTTCGAGAAGAAGCGCAGGTAGTGCGTTTTGGTAAAGAATAGGTAGAAAAAACCGGGTAAACGGGTGGCCGAATCATTTCATCGCGCTAATGATTCGGGCTAACCGAATCACCCAGCCCTGCAGGAGCACTGAATGGCCGCCAAAGATACCAACGACGACCGCAAGCCCGAGGACCAGGAACAGGAAATCTCGCTCGACATGAGTCAGGCCGCGGTCAAGAAGATGATCGCCGAAGCCCGCGAGAAAGGCTACATCACCTACGATCAGCTCAATCAGGTTCTGCCGCCCGACCAGGTGAGCTCGGAGCAGATCGAGGACGTGATGTCGATGCTCTCGGAAATGGGCATCAACATCATCGAGGATGAAGAGGCCGAGGAAGAAGAGCAAAAGGGCGCGACCGAGCTGGTGACAACGGACAACAACCGCGAGGTTGCCCTGTCCAGCGGCACGACCGAAAAGTTGGATCGTACCGACGACCCGGTCCGCATGTACCTGCGCGAGATGGGCAGTGTCGAGCTGCTGAGCCGTGAGGGCGAGATCGCCATCGCCAAGCGAATCGAGGCGGGTCGCAACACGATGATCGCAGGGCTGTGCGAAAGCCCTCTGACCTTCCAGGCGATCACGATCTGGCACGACGAACTTCTGTCCGAAGACATTCTTCTGCGCGACGTCATTGACCTGGAAACCACATTCTCGGGTCAGATGGACGACGAGGAAGAAGAGCCCGTTGTTGACACCTCGGCCGTGCAGGCGGCGAAACCGGCCAAGGACGAAGGGCCTGAGTTGGACGCTGATGGCAACCCGATTGCCAAGGACGACGACGACGACGAGGACGAGCAGGCCAACATGTCGCTTGCCGCGATGGAGGCGGCGCTCAAGGATCAGGTGCTGACCACGCTCGAGCGCATTTCGTCGGATTACGCACAACTGTCTGAAATGCAAGACAGCCGGATTTCGGCAACGTTGAACGAGGATGGTTCGTTCAGCTCCAAGGACGAAGACGTCTATCAGGCGCTGCGATCCGAGATCGTGGAGCTGGTGAATGGTCTGCACCTGCACAACAACCGTATCGAAGCATTGATCGACCAGTTGTATGGCATCAACCGCCGGATCATGTCGCTGGACAGCTCGATGGTAAAGCTGGCCGACCAGGCCCGCATCAACCGCCGCGAGTTCATCGAGGCCTATCGCGGCCGCGAACTGGACCCGAACTGGTTGTCGGATATGGGCGAAAAGCCGGGCCGGGGCTGGCAGATGTTCATCGAACGCTCGACCGACAAGGTCGAAGAGCTGCGCAGCGACATGGCGCAGGTCGGTCAGTATGTCGGTCTGGACATCAGCGAATTCCGCCGCATCGTGCAGCAGGTTCAAAAGGGCGAGAAAGAAGCCCGTCAGGCCAAGAAGGAAATGGTCGAGGCCAACCTGCGTCTCGTGATCTCGATCGCCAAGAAATACACCAACCGTGGCCTGCAATTCCTGGATCTCATTCAGGAGGGCAACATCGGCCTGATGAAGGCGGTGGACAAGTTCGAATATCGCCGCGGGTATAAGTTCTCGACCTATGCGACCTGGTGGATCCGTCAGGCGATCACCCGCTCGATTGCGGATCAGGCCCGCACGATCCGTATCCCTGTCCACATGATCGAGACGATCAACAAACTGGTCCGGACAGGTCGCCAGATGCTGCACGAAATCGGACGCGAGCCGACGCCGGAAGAGCTGGCCGAGAAGCTGCAGATGCCGCTTGAGAAGGTTCGCAAGGTGATGAAGATCGCCAAGGAGCCGATCTCGCTTGAGACACCTATCGGGGACGAAGAAGACAGCCAACTGGGCGATTTCATCGAGGACAAGAATGCCGTGCTGCCTTTGGACAGCGCCATTCAGGAAAACCTCAAGGAAACCACGACCCGCGTTCTGGCCTCGCTCACCCCGCGCGAGGAACGTGTTCTGCGGATGCGGTTCGGCATCGGCATGAACACCGACCACACGCTGGAAGAGGTCGGCCAGCAGTTCAGCGTGACCCGTGAGCGTATTCGCCAGATCGAGGCGAAAGCGCTGCGTAAGCTGAAACACCCCAGCCGCTCGCGCAAGCTGCGGTCGTTCCTGGATCAGTAAAAACCAAGGCGCTCCCGAGTTGGGAGCGCCTTTTTCTTTTGAGTTATTTGAGAGTTGATTATGGCCGGAAATGAATTCTGGGCGAGGAAAATTATCGCAGCCTATGTTGAGCTACGTCGCACCACTGAACAAATCTTCATAACCTATGGCGAATTGGCCGATCTCATCGGCCGAAAGGGCGAGCATCGCCTGCTGGGAGGGGCTTTGGATTTGGTCCGCGATCGCTGCTGTGAAATGGGTGTACCTGACATCGCAACTGTTGTGATCGACAAGGAGAGCTTGAAGCGTGGCGAAATGAGGCCCTCTCCAAAAGCTATTGATAAATATGAGGGTTGGCAGAACCTGAGGGCCGAGCAGGCACGGGTGATAACCTTTGATTGGAGTGCCGTAAATCTCTAGGCGCAATGCCGCCAACGTATGCACATCCACTGACATCAACGTGAAACGCTCTGTCCGGTCTTGGGTGGACGTTCTACACTGTGCTCAAGATAGTAATCATTTGGGTATCGATTCATGAAACACATCGTCACTGCCTGCACCGTTGCTGCGGCGCTTGCCACGGCACTTCCCAATCCGGCGGATGCGTTTTCGGCGCGCAATGGCGCGCGGGTTAATCCGGTAAACGCGGCCATCTTCGAAGTGGTTCCGCGCGGCTCAGGTCGCACCAGCGACATCTGGTGCGCAGCCTCGGAGTACGCCCGACGCCAGCTGGGGGCAGGGTGGAAGACCCGCGTTTATGTGGCTCGGGGGCGTGATGTGAGCGTTACGACCGGGCGCCGTTCATCTGTGCAGTTCACCATTGATCCGCAAGCCGCAGGGATTTCGCCCATCGAAGGGGGCCTCTTCAAAACGGGCTTCACCGTGGGGGACAGCATGTCTGTTTCACAGGCCGATGGGCTGTGTGAGCCGGTGCCGATCCGGTTCTGATCCTGCACGTGACCTCTTGTAGGGGCGGATGGCCTTCGGCACTCTCGCCCCATGCAGACCCAATTTGAAATCCCGACGCGCGGCCAAGGCCTTTATGAATTCACCTCACAAGTCACGGCTTGGGTTCGCAACGGTCAGCGCGACGGGTTGTTGACGCTTTTTGTCCGCCACACCTCGTGCTCTCTCCTGATCCAGGAAAATGCAGATCCCGAGGTACAGACCGATCTAGCGGCTTTCTTTCACCGCCTTGTGCCGCCGACAACCGACCCCTCGATGTCCTATCTGACGCACACCTACGAAGGCCCCGACGACATGCCCGCCCATATCAAGGCGGCGATGATGCCGGTGTCTGTGTCAATCCCAGTATCGAAAGGGGTGCCGGTTTTGGGCACCTGGCAGGGGATCTACCTGTTCGAGCACCGCAACGCGTCGCACATCCGCAAGGTTGCCGCCCATCTGAACTGAATTCGCCCCATGATGTAGCGGTGAAATTTCCCCTCTACCCAAACTGTAGAGGCTGCCCTATAGTTGTGGATAAGTGGGCCGAAGTGTCCACATAAGAGGCGGAATTTTATGAGGGGGAAGGCGGATGCGCTGCCCGTTTTGCGGAAATATAGACACTCAGGTTAAAGATTCACGACCCGCAGAGGATCACGTTTCGATCCGCAGGCGCCGGTTTTGCCCGGCCTGTGGGGGACGGTTCACAACCTACGAGCGGGTACAATTGCGCGATCTGGTGGTGATCAAGACCAACGGCAAGCGCGAAGACTTTGACCGGGACAAGCTGGAGCGGTCCATCCGCATTTCGATGCAGAAACGGCCGATCGAGCCTGAACGCATCGACCAGATGATTTCCGGTATCGTGAGGCGGCTCGAGAGCATGGGGGAAACTGACATCCCATCGAAACAGATCGGTGAGATTGTCATGGAAGCTCTGGCCCGCATCGACACGGTCGCGTATGTGCGATTTGCAAGTGTATACAAAAACTTCCAGGCGGCGGATGATTTTGAGGAGTTTGTTCATGAACTGCGTCCTCCGGTTCCCCCTAGCGAAGAGTAACGACATTGGACAATAGGTACATGGCGCTCGCCCTTTCGTTGGGGCGGCGCGGTCAGGGTTCGTGCTGGCCAAATCCGGCTGTCGGTTGCGTCATCGTTCAAAACGGGCGCATCGTTGGTCGGGGCTGGACACAGCCCGGCGGACGGCCACATGCCGAACCCGTCGCTTTGGCGCAGGCGGGTGAGGCGGCGCGCGGTGCTACGGCCTATGTCACGCTTGAACCCTGTTCGCATCACGGCAAGACGCCGCCCTGTTCCCAAGCGTTGATTGACGCCGGCGTGGCCCGCGTGGTTTGCGCCTTGCAGGACAGCGATCCGCGTGTGTCGGGACAGGGGTTTGACATGCTGCGCGCGGCGGGGATCGAGGTGACAGTCGGTGTCATGGCTGACGAGGCCGCGCAGGATCTGGCGGGCTTTTTCCTGAAAGTCGAACAGGGGCGTCCGCTGGTGACGTTGAAACTTGCCAGCAGCTTTGATGGTCGCATCGCCACGGCAACTGGCGAGAGCAAATGGATCACTGGGCCGCATGCCCGGCGCGCAGTGCACGCCATGCGTGCCTGCCACGACGCGGTTCTGGTGGGGGCTGGCACGGCACGGGCCGATGATCCCTCGTTGACCGTGCGGGACATGGGCGTCGAGCGCCAGCCGGTGCGCGTCGTGGTTTCGCGCCATCTGGATCTGCCCCTGATGAGCCAGCTGGCCCGCACCGCCAAGGATGTACCTGTCTGGCTGTGTCACGGACCCGGAGCTGACATCGAACGCATCAAGGCGTGGGAGGGGTTGGGCGCCAAGCTGATCCCCTGCGCCCTCCACGGGGTGCAAATTGATGCCAACGATCTGCTACAGCAACTGGGGGCGTCGGGCCTGACGCGGGTGTTCTGCGAAGGTGGCTCAGCGCTCGCCGCGTCCCTTTTGGCGGATGATCTGGTGGACGATCTGATCGGCTTCACCGCTGGCCTTGCCATCGGAGCCGAGGGGCTGCCATCCTTGGGGGCCATGGGATTGGATCGCCTGGCGCAAGCGCCGCGGTTCCAATTGGCCGAGGCGCGTCCGGTAGGGCCCGACATCCTGCACCGCTGGACTCGTGCCTTGCGCTAAGGGGCAACAGCCGTCGGGCAACACGTTTGTAACGCTGTCACCTTATACAGAAATTTGTGCGAGTGATTTGAGCGGATAGCTCAGCGCCACAGATGGGCGTAGGTGGCAAAGGCCCCTTGCAGTTTCGACAACAGCCGGTTGGCCAGCCCAGGGTGCGGAACTGTACCCGTTGCCAGCCGATCCACCACCACCTCAACCGGGCAGGGCTGACCGGTGATGGGATCAAAGTAGCGCGGATAGTCGATCAGAGCGGCGTGAACCAAACCGTATAGGGTGGGCTCTGCCGCGCGTCGGGCCGGGACCGAGCCCAAATCGCGCGTCAAACCCCAGCCTGCATAAAACGGTGCGCCGAGCGTTGTTACCGGAACCTCACGCAACAGCGCCTCGAACCCCAGAAGCGAGGTCATGGTCCAGACCTCGTTCACCTGATCCAGCAGGGCGGTCGGATCGGCATCCGTCGCAACGACATCGGCCAGATCGCGGGCGTCAACGTCGCCTGTGCGCAAACCGGCTTCGACGTCCGGGTGCGGCTTGTAGATGATCACGGCGTCTGGGTTTTCGGCCCGCGCCTCTTGCAACAGGGCAAGGTTGGTGTTGATCTGTCCCGCACCTTTTCGGATCGAGGCGTCGTCTTCGACCTGACCGGGCACCAGAATGCGATGTCCGTCGGGCAAGATGGGTACGGCACCTCCCAGATTGTACTTGCTCAGCCGTTTTTGCGTAAGACTGGCGATCAGGCGTTCGGCGCGCAGATTCTGGTCGGGACGCAGGGTGGCGCGGTTGGTGATTAACGTCTCAAGTCGACTGGGCCGGGTCGGGTCATAATAGATCCCCAGATCGTCGGTCACCAGCGACAGGGGAGGCACCAGTTCGGCGCCCAACCCACGAGAGCGCAGGAACCCGTCTTCGACCCGCACGGCGTCGCTTTGATCGTCTGCACGCCCAGCCCAGACCATATGCGCGCGTCCCTGCAGATCGCTTGGTGCCTCATCAAATATCAGCTTTTTCTGCCGCCCAAAGAAAGCTTGTAGGGGCTTGCGTTTCCACAGGCGCATGCCGCTGGCGACCCATCCCTGATGATCCTGCCGCCAGGCGCGGGCCTGCGCCTCGAGCGTGGTTATCACGTCCTCAAGCGCGCACAGGCTGTCCCGATAAGGGTCGTACCAGGTGGGGGCCAGGATCATGGTGGCAGCAAACAGTTGGGCCTTGGTCAACTTGCGCTGACGGCGTGGCACCGGGAACTCGTCCTTTGTCAGCCCCCATCCCGCGTAGAACGGCTGACCAAAAACGCGGGGCTTGTGTCCAGCAAGGATCGCCTCGAATCCCAGTTGTGAGGACACCGTATAGACGCCGACGGCGCCTTCGAGCAGCGCCCAGGGGCTGACCGGATCGCTCAGCAGGTGAACGCGGTCGGACGTGTCCTGATCCGAGTAGTACCCGCCGCGATACCCAGCCGCCGTCTCGGGGTGGGTTTTGATCACCACCGGCGCGCCCGGGTGTTCTTCCTGCGCAAAAACCAACATCTCGCGGAAAAGCGCGTCATTGCCGTTGCTGGCGCGGACCGAGGCATCATCGCGGGTTTGGTCCACAACCAGAACATAGCCGGGATCGGGCACCGGCGCGGCAGGATCAAAGCCGGAATATTTGCTCAGATGGCTTTCCTTCATTCGCGCCATCGCATTGCGGGCACGGTTCAGCAGGGCGGTGTCATCCAGCGGGTGCGTGGTAAGGAGCTGTTCCAGATCAGATGGCACAGTCGGGTCGAAATGCACTCCGGATCGGTCCAGCATCAGCCCAAGTGGTGGCTCTCCGCCTCTGCCGGGGTGAAGCGAGCGCAGGAAGGCATCCTCGACCCGCAAAAGGGGCGCGTCGTGCTTTGCCGCCATGGCGCGGCCCCGGTGCGCCGTCGGGCTGTCGCCCCAAATGCCAACCAGATCATCATCGCCGGGAATGCCGAGCCGCAGGTCATAGCCAGCCAGCGACAGAATGCGCCGCAACCGCTTTTGCCACAGAAAGCCCCCGTTATACACAAACAGCCGAGAGCGGGGGCTCTCGGCTGTGTCTGTGTGATCTGGGATCATCCCGTTAGCCGCCGGCGATGGTCTGCAGGTTGGCCAGCGGTGTCAGGCCGCCAGAGATGAGCGAGATTGTCTTGGTCCACTGCGCATAAGGCGCCTCGGTGACATAGAGTGTATCTTCGTCGCGAATGACGAAATCACGCGCAATGAACAAGCCGTTGGGTTGGGTCAGGTTCAGCACGTAAACCATACGCTGTGCCCCTTGCAGGTCGTCACGGCCCAGGACCTGTCCTGCGACCTCGGCGGGTTCATTGCGGAAGACAAAAACACCAGTTGGATCAGATGCGATAGAGATCAGGCCGCCAACCTGGGCAATCGCCTCAAGTGCGGACAGATCCTGTGTTTCAAACGGAACACGTGCCTGCGCGTTGGTGGCACCAAGAGCCGTGAAAGACCTCGTGTCTTCCTCGACCAAGATACGGTCGCCGCCACGCAATGCGATGTCGAGTTGAGGGTTGTCGAACAGATCCTGGAACCAGATCTTGCCCTGCTGGTTGCCACGGATCACTGTGACCTGTGCAATGTCAGGCTGGATCGTGACGCCACCGGCTTGCGCCAGCATTGTGCCCAATGTGCGGGTCGGACGTTCGATCGGGTAGATGCCCTGAGCACCAACGGCACCCACGAGAGAAACGGTCGAGCCATCGCCGGCGAGGCGCCGCACCTGGACTTGCGGATCGGGGGTCTGATCTTCGAGTTTTGCGGTGATCATCTCGCGCAGTTGATCGGGTGTGTTGCCCGACGCACGAATTCGCCCGGCATAGGGCACGAAGATGAAACCGGCGCTGTCAACCTGAACCTCTTCCAGCACCGTCGAGTTTGCGGCCTCGCCGGCCAACAAACCATCATCTACGTTTTCCCAGACCGTCAGACCCAGCACATCGCCGGGGCGGATGGTGTCAGATGTCAGCTGTGACGCGTTTTGAAACCCGCTGGTGAAACCAAGCGCAGGGACAACAGCTGTGGCACGCGTAACCCGGTCATTGACTGAGACGATGAACGCGTCGCCTTCTTTCTGCACGGACCCGGCAAAGATTTCACGTTTGTTCGGGCCCACTTTGGGCAACGAACACGAGGCCACGATTCCAATCGCAGCCAGCACGGCAACGGGCTTCGCCCAACGGACGGACATGGATTTCACTGCTCGGTCTCCTCGACCTATTGTTATTCTGCCTGAATTTTTTTTAACAACCTATCGGAATCCGGACCAAAAATCCAGTCCCAGGTCTTGTGTCTTTCAGTTCACCAAACGCAACTGTTGCCTTGGTGCCGCTGTTCCGGATTTGAGCGCATCGTAAGGGTCATCCCCTGACAGCATCATGTCGACGACCTGGCGAAGCAGCTGTCGGCGCCCTTTTAGTGAATAGAACCCCCCCGGCACCTGGCTGGTTTCCAGCAGATAGCGGCGATAATCCTTGTAGGCGCGGCTGTCCGGTCGGCTGGCGCCGGCAAAGAAATCACGCAGGGGCTGGTCCGAGACAAACTCGGGCTTGGCATAAACCGCGCGGCCAAACACCTTGAGTGGAATACCGCGCCAGAGCACCTGCTGACCGGCGGTTGAATTCACCGTGACCGCAGTGCGCGCGTCGTTGAGCAGGCGGGCAAGTTTGCCCCCCCGCACATAGTGGACACGGCCGACCAGCCCGTGCTGTTTCGCCAAGCGTTTGACCTCACGCTTGATCGGAACACGGCCGTCCTCAAGCGGGTGTGCCTTGACGACCAGATGATGATGCTGCGGTGCACCCGCAGCAAAGCCTTCGAACATCTCGGCCAGAAACTCGGTCATGGTGGTGAACGGCGAATGCATCTGGAACGAGCTGTCGTGTTCCAGTTGCAAAAGAGCAAGGTGAAAGGGAAAGCCACCATTGCGCACGCGCCAAGTTGCCAGCCCTCGCTCCAGCCAATGGGCGGGCATCAAGAGCAGGCGTTTGAGATAGAGCCGAAACTCTTTCGTTACGGTCAGATCACGGTGCGGCTTGAAATTGCGATAGTCGCCGTTTCGAAACATCACGAACCAATGATAGAGCGCGCCGTAGAATACGTGGTGCCGGGTGTCACCCCAATGCGACGGGGGCAAGGGGGCCTCCATATCTGACAGCTCCAGCGCGGTCTGCATCTCGGTCAGGGACATGTCCATCAGGCGAGAGTTGCCGTTTGATCCGCCGCGCTCGTAAGTCACCCAATAGGGGCGCATGTAACCTTCTTCGAAAACGTGCACCGTCAACCCGCGTGCTTTGGCGATCTCGATCGCTTTGGCGTGGATGGGGCGTGTGTCACCATAAAGAACGATGTCGGTCACGCCGCGTGTGTCCAAAAGCCCGGCGAAGGTTTCAGGCCAGGCGTCGGGTGTGCCGCGAAAGGGGATATAGCTGGCGGGATGAAACCAGAAAGCGCGATCGCCCGCGTTGAAGCCCACTCGCCAGACTTCGGCCCCGGCGGCGCGCAGCATCCGGCCAAGCGCGTTGAAAAACGGCCCATGGGGACCCTGTAGAAACAGGAACACGCGCTGAGATTTTGCCGCTTCTGGCATCCTTGATCCTTTGGGCCGGGATGGCCACTGTTAACCTTCTACCCGACATTTCAGGCAAAACTATGGCTCTGGCGTTGCGTCAGGGCAAGCGGCGGGGGCTTGCCGGGGGCGAAACAGACCGTTACGTCAGGTGCTGATTTAGGCATGCAGAGGCAAATGAAATGTTTACCGGGATCATCACCGACGTCGGAACCGTGGCTGAACTGGAACAGCAGGGCGATCTGCGGGCGCGTATTCGCACGGGATACAACACTTCGGGCATCGACATTGGCGCTTCGATCGCAAGCGACGGCGTGTGTCTGACCGTGATCGCCCTAGGTGATGATTGGTACGATGTGCAGGTCAGTGCCGAAACGGTGGGTAAGACCAACCTGGATGCTTGGGCTGTCGGGCGCCGAGTGAACCTGGAACGCGCGCTGAAGGTCGGCGACGAGTTGGGCGGCCATATCGTGTCAGGCCACGTGGATGGTGTGGCCGAGGTGGTGGCGATGGTGGACGAGGGCGACAGCACCCGTGTGACGCTCCGAGCCCCCGAAGAGTTGGCACGGTTCATTGCGCCCAAGGGGTCGGTGGCTTTGAACGGAACGTCCCTTACTGTGAACGAGGTTGAAGGCTGCGATTTCGGTATTAACTTCATCCCGCACACCAAAGAGGTGACGACTTGGGGCGACGTTGCTGTGGGAGACCGCATCAACCTAGAGATTGACACTCTGGCGCGCTATGTGGCGCGGTTGAAGGACATGTCGTAATCGAGCGTTCGAGGGGCGAGAGGCTCCCGCCCGTCGGCCAAGCCCCTTGCGGGGCCTAGCCTCCCGTTGGGCCGGGCCGCCGCGCTGCGCGCGGCGGCGGGCGCCAGATCGATACCCATTGTGTTCAAAGCAACCTAACGTGGGCGTTTGAAGCGTGACGCCGGCCACAGGTGTAACCGCGCCGAGCCGATAGGCGAGGCGCCCGGCCCAAGGCCGTTCGCAGAGCTGACGCAGTCAGGTTTGCGCGGGCGCGGGAGCCCCCTGTCCATTGATCCTCAGCCCCAGATATCCCCGATGGTGTAGCCGTTGGGAAAGGGATCCGATGGATCGCGGGTCCAGTTGGCGGTGCCATAGATCCACCCCTGTCCCGAGAGGGTCGGAACGATTGCCGGGTATGGGCCAACTTGCGCGGTCTCGACAATCCGGCCTGTGAATGTCGTGCCCATCGGGCCGGCATTCACGTAATCCTGCCCCAACTCCAGCAGGCCCTTCGCGTGCAGCAACGCCATTTTTGCGCAAGTGCCAGTGCCACAGGGAGAGCGATCAAGAATGCCGGTCAAAGCCTCGGGCCGTTCGGGATCGTAATCTCCGGTCGAAACGGTGATGGCACCCAGTCCATCCGTACCCGGCGCAATTGGGTCGGCGTAGAGGTTGGTGATCGTGGGGCCGGTGATCGCAGGGTTCTCGGGATGCACCACGGGCAATTGTTCGGCGCAGGCGGCGCGCAAGGCCTCGGACAATTGCACGATGCGGGCGCCATTTTCGGGTGCCACTTCCAGTCCGAACTGGTCCGCCTGAGCTAGAACAAAGAACATCCCACCCCAGGCGACATCAACCACGGCCCGACCCAGACCCGGCACTTCGATCACGGCATCCAGGTGGACGGCAAATGCTGGGACATTGCGGAACTCGACCCGTGTGACCTTGCCGTCCTGACATGTGGCCGTGACTTGCAGCAGGCCCGCAGGCGATTCCAACGTCAGCTTGGTCACAGGCTCGACCATCGGCAGGATGCCGGTCTCAAGCAGTACGGTGACCACACAGATTGTATTCGAGCCGGACATGGGCGGGTATTCTGTCTGCTCCATGATGATGAACCCGGCGTCCGCACGCGGGTCACACGGTGGCACCAGCACGTTGCAGCAGAGCGCCGGATGCCCGCGCGGCTCGCGCAGCATCATCAGGCGGATGTCATCCGCATGGTCCTGCATCCACTGCATTTTCTCAAACACGGTGTTGCCCGGCATATGTGGCATACCACCGGTTATGACGCGGCCCGGTTCGCCCTCGGCGTGCGCCTCAACGGCCGTGATCATGCGAGTGACCTGCATTCCGCACCTCTTTGCTGTTTTGTTGGTACGCTAACACACCGACGGTGCGTTACGTTCACTCTAGAAGGGCGGCTAATGACTCGCAATTGCCGTGTGAGTGGGGTATTTCGCCAGTCAAACTCTTCTCCTCGAAAGGCCGTGCAATGAGCTTTGAAACACCCGGACCCGTCGAAACCACCTGGAGCGATGCGATCTCGCCAATCGACGAGATCATCAACGAAGCCCGCAACGGCCGGATGTTCATCCTGATCGACCACGAAGACCGCGAAAACGAAGGCGATCTGGTTATTCCCGCACAGATGGCAACGCCCGAGGCGATCAACTTCATGGCCAAACACGGGCGCGGACTGATTTGTTTGACCCTGACCGAAGAGCGCGTAGACGCGCTTGGACTGGAACTGATGTCGACCAACAACTCGTCGCGTCACGAAACCGCCTTTACCATCTCGATTGAGGCGCGCGAGGGTGTGAGCACCGGCATTTCGGCCCATGACCGGGCGCGCACAGTGGCTGTGGCCATCGACGCGGGTAAGACCGGTTCGGATATTGCCACGCCGGGCCACGTCTTTCCGCTGCGTGCGCGCGACGGTGGCGTATTGGTGCGCGCCGGGCATACCGAGGCGGCCGTGGATGTAAGCCGCCTGGCTGGTCTGAACCCGTCGGGGGTGATCTGCGAGATCATGAACGAAGACGGCACCATGTCGCGTTTGCCCGAGCTGGTTGCCTTTGCTCAAAAACACGGGCTCAAGATCGGCACCATCAGCGACCTGATCGCTTATCGCCGCCGCAACGACAACCTGGTTCGCATCATGGACGAAGAGGTCGTGAACAGCGAATTTGGCGGCGACTGGACCATGCGCATTTACCGGGACGAAACCCATGGCGACGAACATATTGCCATGATCAAGGGTGATATCTCTGGTGACAAACCGGTGTTGGTTCGGATGCATGTGCTCAACGCGATGCGCGATGTTCTGGCCATTGGTGGCGCCAAACGTGCTGGCAAGTTGGGCACTGCGATGAACCGTATCGCCGAAGAGGGGCGCGGCGTCGTGGTTTTGCTGCGAGATGTGGATCACGCTGTGAAAACCGAAGGCGGCGTCGGGCAAGAGGTGTCAACCAAAGTGCTGCGCCAGTATGGCTTGGGGGCACAAATCCTGTCTTCGCTGGGCCTGAGCAAGCTGGAGTTGATGACCAATTCACCCGCGCCGAACGTTGTGGGGCTGGATGCTTATGGTTTGGAAATCACCGGCACCAGCCGGTTGGACAAGGAGTAACCGCCAATGGCTGGTCACGAGCAGCACTATGTCATGCCCCGCGCCGAATTCGACAAACCGGTCAAGATCCTGATCGTCGTCTCGCCCTATTACAAGGACATCGCCGACAACATGGTTGCCGGTGCCGTGGCCGAGATCGAGGCCGCTGGCGGCACCCATGAGGTCGTTCAGGTGCCCGGGGCGCTGGAGATCCCCACTGCTATCGGGATTGCGGACCGTCAGACCAATTTTGATGGCTACGTCGCGCTTGGATGTGTCATCCGGGGAGAGACCACGCATTATGACACCGTCTGCAACGACTCGAGCCGGGCGATTCAGCTCTTGGGCTTGCAGGGGCTGTGCATCGGCAACGGCATCCTGACGGTTGAGAACCGCCCGCAGGCCGAGGTGCGAGCCGATCCGGCAGATCAGAACAAAGGCGGTGGAGCGGCCGCTGCGGCCTTGCATCTTATCGCGCTGCGCCGTAAGTGGGGCGCCTCAAAGGAGGGTGTCGGATTCAAGCCGCCCTCTGAGTCCATCCTTTTGGCTGGCGATAGCAACGGATCCACGACCGCATGACAAACGCAGGCGCGCCCCTTTCGGGCAACCAGAAACGCAAGATGAAGTCCGCCGCCCGGCTCTATGCCGTGCAGGCGCTCTATCAGATGGAGCAATCCGGCCAGACGACCGAGCAGATCGTGGTCGAGTTTCTGGATCACCGTTTCGGGGCCGTCTACGAAGACATCGAGATGCAAGAGGGCGACAGCACACTCTTTCGCAAGCTGGTGCATGATGCGGTGAACAACCAGGCATTGATTGACCAGATGACTGATCGGGCACTGGTGGCGAAATGGCCGATTGCGCGCATCGATCCAACGTTGCGGGGGCTGTTTCGGGCCGCCGGGGCCGAGCTGACACAAGGTGACACGCCGCCCAAAGTGGTGATTGTCGAGTTCGTCGACATTGCGCGCGCATTCTTCCCCGAGGGGCGAGAAGCGAACTTCGTCAATGCTGTGTTGGATCACATGGCGCGTGAAGCCAAGCCGGAATCATTTTGAGCCGCTATCACGTTGATCTGAGGCCAAAAAAATTGATGCAGGCGCTTGGGAAATAAAACGCCTGCATCAGAAAAAATAAAAAATAGTCCACTCAATACAGCTCCTAAGCTTCCACCACTCACTCATAGGATTCTCAGGTGCATACCAACAGTATCCTTATGAGACTGTGGGAAAAACCTATCGTTTCCGATAGTACTCGGGCGCGATGAGCCCCATTTGCACCGCGCGGACCAATGCGGCTTCGCGCGTTGCGGCCCCCAGCTTGTCGCGCGCGGATTTGATATGGGTGCGGACTGTGATTTCCTTGATCCCCAAAAGGTCGCTGATCTGATCGTTTCGCAAGCCTTCGCTGAGCAAGGCCAGCACCTGTTGCTCGCGTTTGCTAAGCGGTCGCGAGCTTGCCAGAATCGGCCCCAGATCCACAACGCTGCTTTCGTCTTCGCTTGTTTCAGGGCCCAGGTTGGTGGCGATGACGGTGGCCAGTATCCGCATCTCGCGCGCATGATCTGTCATGGTCTGCTCGGCATCCGGTCGATCCGAGCTGAGCACGACGATCTTTGCCTCATCGCCGGGGCAGGGAACCACCAGACTGAACAGGTGCATGTAACCAGACGCCTTCAGGCCGTTGTAAAGGCCCGAAGATTTCGGACTGTTGGCGGTGAGTGCTCGCTCTTCGCTTTTGACGTAGAGCGATTCTATTCCATTGGTTACCTGAGCAAAAAGGGGGTCTTCGTCGGAGTAGTTTCCAGAAGAATATTCCTCGAGCCATTCGGCCGACATTGAACTGCGCGACCATTTCAAAACGCCTGTCGTCGGCGAAAAACACCCCATGTTCAACGCATTGAAGCCCATATTTTTCAGACTTGAGACAACAAAATCCCATCGATCCTGATCAGAAAACAGCTGTGAAAGCTGATCCAACAACTCAAGAGCAAATTCGCTGATGGGCTTCATTCGGTCTCCGGTCAATTGGGCTGCGGTAGTGAGTGCACAACTGGCCGCAGTGTGTTTCGATCAAATCTGCGCTAAATTTAGGTCAGAGAAAAGGAAAATGCCTCATGCCCAAGCTGATCCGCCTCTATATCACGAATGTGTGTACTGGTTTTGGCCTGTCTGCCATCTTTGTTGGCGCTTTGTTGTGGTTCAACATTGCCAACCTTTGGGGGTTGATCAGCGGATCGGATGTCGCAGTGCTGGCGGTCTTCATGCTGTGGTTCATGAACGGGATCGTTTTTGCCGGGGTGCAATTCGCCCTTGCCGTCATGAACCTGGCCGAAAAGGACGACAATCACCGTGGAGGTACCCCGATCGCGGCTGAATTCACGCCTGCAAGGGTTGTCGCAAAGGCCAAATCGCGTCGCTAAATCATTGAGATTTTGGGGAATGTGGCGGGACCACCAGTCAACCGTGGTGCTTTGATTCCCGAGGACCTGTATATACAGGTGGGCGCCAGGTAACCGGACCACGGTCCGGACAGAGCCAGCTCCCTCGGAATTGCTTAAGGCCACCGGAATGCTGCATATCACGAGAAGGGCAGAACCCGCCACGCTCCTAACTAGGCTGCATGGCGGGCCGTTACAAGGGCTCAGGCAACAACAAGTTCGTGGATCGCGTCGCGCATCCGGGCAATGTGATCGTCCCAACCTTTGTCGAGCGCCAGAATAAGCCCGAACGCCTCGGCGCCCTGAGGCAACCCTTCATGCTCCAACGACAGTTGAGTGCCGCCCGCGACCTGTGTGAGCGTCCATTTGACCGTGCTCACTGCGTCGCCCATAGGTTTGACGGTAAAGGAATATTCCAGATATTCGGGCGCGCGCGCCACCGTGACTTCTCCCCAGATCAAGAGGTCGCCGCTTTCTGTCCCAAACATCTCAAGCTTTGATCCCTGTTCCAGCGGACGCTCGGGGCGATGAAACCATTCGGCCAGGCGATCGGGCTGTGTCAGGTATTCCCAGACAGTTTCTCGCTTTGCGTTCAGATAGATGGATTTTCTCAGATCGGCATCAGTCATCATTTCCTCCTTCAATGGCAGTTTTCAAATCGTTCAGTCGGGCATCCCAGAACCGGTCAAAAAAGCTGAGCCAGTCGAACACGGGCGCCAGCCCCGCAAGGTTCAGACGGTTGAGGCGCTCGCGTCCCCGCACTTCGGTGGTGATCAGGCCGCCGTCCGACAGCATGGTCAGGTGCTTTTTGACGGCCGCACGGGTCATGTCGAACTGGTCTGAAACCTGGGCAATCGTCATGTCCTGCTCGGTCAGCAGGCGCATGATTTCTCGGCGGGTCGGGTCGGCCAGGGCGCGAAAGGCGAGGTGTGGGTTTTGGGTCATGTCGTGTCACCGAGAAAGGGATACCAATTGGTTCTATTTATGAGATACCTTTTGGTGTCATGTCAAGCTTGGTAAATCGGCCTTGAAATTTGTTCACGAATTGTTCACCATTGCGATCATGAATTTGGACCTGCAACCCGGACAGAAACTTGCACGCGGTGTCGCCCGGCACCTGCGCAGTCATAACTTTGTTTCTGTTGAAGAATTTGTGCCAACCCGCGGCCTGCGGGTCGATGTTCTGGGCCTGGGTCCCAAGGGTGAACTTTGGGTGATCGAGTGCAAATCCAGTCGCGCGGATTTTCAGTCCGACAACAAGTGGCAAGGTTATCTGGAATGGTGTGATCGCTACTTTTGGGCGGTCGATATCGATTTCCCGACAGAGCTTTTGCCCGCAGAATCGGGTTTGATCATTGCTGATTCCTACGGGGCCGAAATTATCCGCATGCCCGACGAACAGAAACTTGCGCCCGCGCGGCGCAAGGTGATGGTGCAAAAGTTCGCGACTCACGCGGCCCGCAGATTGCAGGCGCTGCGTGATCCCGGCATTCCGCCCGAGATGTTACCCTGAGACGTTACTCAGAAACGGCGCGCGCGGCCTGTGCGGCGGCGCGGATCTCTTCTGCGATCTCTTCGGCCTCTTCCGGATCGAAATCCATTGGCACTTCGATACCCTGCGATTCGATGAAAATGCGCACCATCCCCGCGTCGGTGGGGCCGATTTGCATGTTGGCTTCGATGTCGCGTTCGGTGTTGATACCCATGGGTGCCTCTTTTTCCGGTAAGGCCTTGTGCTATCGCGCAGGGGCTTGAAAATCAAGCCGGGTCCGGGGTCTGTTGGGGGTATGTCTCAGGTGATTTTACGTAGATTCGAAGCGGACGATGTCGATTGGCTGGTTGAACAGCACGGCACGCTTTATGCCCAGGCCGAAGGGTTCGACGACAGCTTTGGTGAACTGGTTGCCCAAATCCTTGCGGATTTTGTCAACGAGCATGATCCAGACCGCGAACGGGGCTGGATCGCCGAAGAGGGGGCCCAAAGGCTTGGCAGCATCTTTTGTGTTTCTGTTGGGCCCAAGACGGCAAAACTGCGGCTGTTTCTGCTGACGCCGCAGGCGCGCGGCAAGGGGCTGGGCAAACGACTGCTGCAAACCTGCATGGATTTTGCGCGCGATTCCGGCTATACTGAAATGGTGCTGTGGACCCATGAAAGTCACCGCGCAGCTTGTGCTTTGTACGCCAAGTTCGGGTGGCAATTGGTGGACAGCAAACCGGTTCGATCTTTTGGGGTAGATTTGGTCGAACAAAGCTGGCGGATTGATCTTTAACCTCTTGCAATCTCCGGACGGGTTATATAAATCGCCCCCAGTGCCGCCTTAGCTCAGTAGGTTAGAGCGCCTGATTGTGGATCAGGAGGTCCCCCGTTCGAGCCGGGGAGGTGGTACCATCCCACACATCCCTGAATAATTGGCCGTTTAGCTCGATATTCATTTGTAATCCTGCTTCGATTACAAAGGCATGGCGCATGAACTTCGCGTAGGGTCATGCGGCGGCGTTACCATTGTCATCCCCGCAAAAGTCACCGTTCCGGAAATCAACATGGCACCCAGAACCCAAACCCAAACTGGGCGGCTGTTCATCCCGATCAGTGGCAGATCCAGGCGGCGATCCATGACTATTTTCCACACGGCAAGAGAGCGAAGGGACCGTGGGCCGTCAGAACAGGGGGGTGTACTGACGAACCCACGAGAGGCTTGTGAGTGATGACTGATGCCTCTTGCCCACACTCTAGCCGACGGGTCCGTGGTCGCAGCGCGTCCAGAGGTGTATTGGATCTATACCAAAGGATAGTCGGCTAACCGGCCGACTTCAGTCGACGGCCACGGTCTGCTTCAGTGCGCCGGTGGTTTTGTCGAAGATCAGGATGCGGTTGTCGTCGGTCACAACGGCATACCAGTTGGGCCCGATTGTCACGGCCTGGGCGGATGCCCCGTCAGGCAATTCCACGTCTTGAGGCAAAGTGGGGGTGCGGTCAGACAAGCGGATGACAATCAGGGCAAATGTCAATACAACGCCGCCAATCATCACCGCGGTCAGCGCCATGACCATCCGTCGCAACCATTTCAGTTGCGGGGTTTCCTGCGGTTCCACAGGCTCATCAGAAGGGATTGTCATGGGCACCCGCCAGATTGAATTCGTCATCGCGGACGCACCGCCGCCCCGCCTTGATAAGGCGCTTTCGCGGGATGTGCCAGCCGAAGCCACCCTGTCCCGCACCCGCCTGGCACGGCTGATCGAGGCCGGGCAGGTCACGGTCGATGGCGTGGTGGTCAAGGATGCCAAGGCCAAGGTGGGGGCTGAGGCAGTTGTTGTCATCACTGTGGAAGAGGCCGAAGACAGTCATATCGGCCCCGAAGATATCCCGTTGGACGTGGTGTTCGAAGATGACGATCTGATCGTGATCAACAAGCCAGCGGGTATGGTGGTGCATCCGGCACCGGGGTCTCCGTCCGGCACGCTGGTCAACGCACTGCTGCATCATTGCGGAGATAACCTGTCTGGTGTGGGGGGCGTGAAACGTCCCGGTATTGTGCATCGAATTGACAAAGAAACCAGTGGTTTGCTGGTCGTTGCTAAATCGGATGCTGCGCATCAGGGGCTTGCCGCGCAGTTCGAAAAGCACACGGTTGAACGCTACTATCGCGCGCTGTGTTATGGCGTGCCCGACGCCAATGATCCGCGGCTGCGCGGGGTCAAGGGCGTGAGCTTTGAGCCGGGCAACATCATGAAGCTCAGCACCAACCTGGCGCGTCACAAGACCGATCGTCAGCGTCAGGCCGTGCTGTTTCAGGGCGGGCGCCACGCGGTGACGCGGGTCCGCATTGTCGAACCATTTGGCAGGCCGCATGTGGCGGCCTTGGTGGAATGTTGGTTGGAAACCGGGCGGACACATCAGATCCGCGTTCATATGGCCCACGCGGGGCACGGGCTGATTGGGGATCCCACCTATGGTGGCAAGCGCAAACTGTCCGCCAAAGCTTTGAACCCGAATGCACAAGACGCAGTTCGCGCCTTTCCACGGCAAGCGCTGCACGCGGCCGTCTTGGGGTTCGTCCACCCCGTCACCGGCGAAGATTTGCGGTTCGAGGCGCCTTTGCCACAAGATATGGAAAGTTTGATCACGGCGCTCAGGTTGCCCCTGACATGAACAGCACAAAGGCGTGAGGCGTATACTCTCACCTTTTCTTAATCAAAGCTTAATCAGAATATTGTAGCCCCAGCACTTGTAAGGGCAACATAGGTGACCCATATCCTATGTTAAGTCCTTAAACATTTAAGGGAGGGACATAAAAGATGGCAAATTACGCAAATCTCCCCGCACCGACGCCTGAGGGCGGTCTGAACCGCTATATGCAGGAAATCCGCAAGTTTCCGCTGCTGGAACCGGAAGAAGAATACATGCTCGCCAAACGGTGGGTTGAGAAGCAGGACACGGATGCAGCCCACAAAATGGTCACGTCGCACCTGCGATTGGCGGCCAAGATCGCCATGGGCTATCGTGGCTACGGTCTGCCGCAGGCCGAGGTGATTTCCGAGGCCAACGTGGGTCTGATGCAGGCGGTCAAGAAGTTCGATCCCGAAAAGGGTTTTCGTCTTGCGACCTATGCGATGTGGTGGATTCGCGCCTCGATCCAGGAATATGTCCTGCGCTCGTGGTCGATGGTCAAGCTGGGCACGACCTCGGCGCAGAAGAAGCTGTTTTTCAACCTGCGCAAGGCCAAGGCCCGCATCGGCGCGTTGGAAGAGGGCGATCTGCGCCCCGAAAACGTCAAGCGGATTGCGACCGATCTGGGTGTGACCGAGGAAGAGGTCATCAGCATGAACCGCCGCATGTCGGGCGGGGACGCGTCGTTGAACGCGACCGTCGGCTCCGAGGGCGAGGGGACCATGCAATGGCAGGACTGGCTTGAGGATGAAGACGCCGATCAGGCTGGCGATTATGAAGCGCGCGACGAGATGGAAGCACGCCGCGAGCTGCTGGCGCAGGCCTTGGACGTGCTGAATGATCGCGAAAAGGACATTCTGACCCAACGCCGTCTGGCGGAGCAGACCGTGACGCTTGAGGATTTGAGCACGCAGTACAATGTCAGCCGTGAACGCATTCGTCAGATTGAGGTGCGTGCGTTCGAAAAGCTGCAAAAGAAGATGCGCGAACTGGCGCGTGAAAAGGGGATGCTGGGCTCCAGCTGACCTTTCTAGACGCCCCTCGTGCGCAAGCCCCGATCGAAAGATTGGGGCTTGTTGCATTTTGCAAGGGGAAACACTCCCGCCCGTCGTTGATTTTTCTGACGAAAAACCGCCTCTGGTTGGGCCGGGCCGCCGCGCTGCGCGCGGCGGCGGGCGCCCAGTTGCGGACCGACTATGTAATTGCGTCCGTTTGGTAAAGCGTGACCTTTATGCCGCCATGCGCCACCGGTGCCGACGTCGGTTTGAAGCGCAGCCCGGTTGCCTTGGCCAAGCTCGCCTCGTTGGTGATGATGCCAACGCGCCAGCCCTTGAATCGTTGTTTCAAAGTTCTTCCAAGCGCGTCATAGAGCGCGTAGAGGGCTTTCTTGTCCCCAATGCGCCCACCATAGGGCGGGTTCACGATCACCAATCCGGAAGGGCCTTGGGGGCGCTCGGCCTCGCTTGTGCCGCAGTGGCGGAAATGGGTCACTGCGCCGACGCTTGCCCGGTCTGCGTTGGCTGCGCTCATCTCAATCGCTCCGGCGTTCCTGTCCGAGCCATAGAAATTCCATGCCAGGTCAGCGGGTTCTGCGGGGGACTTCAACGCGTCAAACGCATTTGAATCAAATGTCGCCAGTTGCTCAAAAGCAAAGCCGCGCGACCGGCCAGCCTGCAGACCCATGGCCATCTCGGCGGCCTCGATCACAAATGTGCCGGAACCACACATCGGGTCCAACACCGGTTCTTGCCCGTCAAAGCCGCACTGGCGCAGAAACAGCGCGGCCATGTTCTCGCGCATGGGGGCTTTGCCGACCGCCACTTTGTGGCCGCGTTTATGCAGCAGCTCGCCTGAGGTATCCACGCTGAGTGTGCAGGTGTCATCCTCTATCCGGGCTTTCACAACGACCTGCGCGTCTGGATCAATCGGTGCGCCCAATTCCTCGGCGAGTGCTCGTTCAATGCGTTCGGCTGCTGCGCCTTCGTGGTAGATCTTTGAGCGTTTACACGTCACCTCGACCCGTACGGGCACATCGGGGCGCATGACGCGGGTCCAATCGAAATCGCGCGCCAGTTTGTCCAGCTGCGCCAGATGGGTCACCCGAAACTGACCGATGCGGGCCAGCACCTTAGAGGCTCCGCGAAGCTCCAGATTGGCCCGCCAGACATCCGCCCAAGTGCCGCGAAACCGTACCCCGCCGGGCGCGGCCTTTGCTTTGCGAAACCCCCGCTCCAGGGCCTCATCGCGCAGGGCAAGCTCCAGTCCCGGGGCCACAGCTGCAAAGATTTCGAATTTGGCGTGCATGTTCATGGCGCCTCTCTACCCGCAAGGCCCCATGAGTTCGACCCTTTATTGCAGCCGTTGCCGGAACACGCGAACCATGTTTTCGCCCATGACCTTGCGGATCTGTGCCCTGGTCAGCCCTTCGGCCATCAGACCAGAGGTGAGAGCAGCCAATTCGGACGTGTCAAATGCCGTCTCGACTGACCCGTCATAGTCCGAGCCGAGCGACACGTGATCTTCGCCCACGGCATCGACTGCGGCCTTGATCATCTTGGCGATGCCGCGCGGAGTGATATCTCCGCAGGTCACATCGGCCCAATAGCCCATGCCGATCACACCGCCAGTTTCGGCAATCGCCTTCATCAGATCGTCGGGATAGTTGCGCTTGACCGGGCAAAAGCCATGCAGCCCCGTGTGGCTCACGATCAGCGGCATATCGGTCATCTCGATCACCTCGCGCGCGACCTGCGGGCTGGAATGGGCGAGGTCGACAACCACCGGGCGGGTTTCCAGTTCCTTGACCACAGCGCGGCCAAAGTCGCTGAGACCCTGGTTGCCTTGCCCATGCAGCGAGCCGCCCAATTCGTTGTCAAAGAAATGGTGAAGGCCAAATACCCGATGACCTGCGTCAAAGATCGGGCCGATCTTTGATAAGTCCCCTTCGAGCGGGTGTGCGCCCTCGATGCCCAAGATACCGCCAACAATGTCCTGACCGTCTGCCTTGGCGGCCAGCACTGCCTCAAGATCGGCTTGGGTCTTGATGATCTTCAGGCGGCCATCGGATTTGGCCTCGAACTCGTGCAGTTTCTCGGCTTGATAGATTGCACGCTCAAACAAGCTCCCCCAGGTGCGCAGAGGCCAGAGTTGGCCGATGGCCAAAAGGGTAATGTTGTCAAAGGCCTCGGACGAGTTGTTGTCATAGTTTTGACCAGCAGGGGATTTGGTGACAGCTGTGAAAACCTGCAAGGCGACGTTGCCGTCGATCAGCCGGGGCACGTCCACCTGGCCGCGTGTACCGCGTTCGGTCAGGTCGCGGCTCCACAGCAGCGGGTCGGCATGCAGATCGCCGACGATCAGCGTCTTGTGTAGCGCAGCGGCCGCCTCGGTGATGGGATAGCCGTCGTGGTCGATCACGTTGTTGCTGGTGTCTTCGACATAGGCGGGCAGGACGCCAAAAAAGATGATGGCCCCGATGACAACAGCCAGGGCCACAAGTCCACCCAGCCATTTCAACACTCTGCGCATGTGCTTTCTCCCGGTGCGATGCGATCTGGCGTCAGGTTAGGGTGGGTTTGTAACGGCGCAAAGGCTGACTTTACGTCTCTTGCGTTCGTGTGGAATACTCAACCCCCGAACCGAGAAGGAGGGCGTCACATGGCCGGAGGATGGGCCCGAGACGGGGCCGTGAGCGAACAGATCGAGGCGTCGATCTCGGATGAGCTGGCGCGGATGAAGCAGCGCCGGGAACCTCAGGGCGAGAGCCTGACCCATTGTGCCGAGTGCGAAGAGCCTATCCCGGAGAAGCGCCGCCTGGCTTTGCCTGGGGTCAAGCTTTGCATCGACTGCCAGCAGGAGCGCGACGGTTCGTTTCAGGCGCGTGGTGGGATCAACCGGCGCGGGTCAAAGGACAGTCAGCTCAAATAGACCGCGCCGGTTCTGCATCAAGCAGGGGCCAGTGCGCGGCGTTCATCGACCGCCTGGCGAACGATCTGGGTGGCCGAGGTCAGGAACAACCCGCCCATGATGCCCGCGACGATCAGATCAGGCCAGCCTGATGTGGTGCCCCAGACACCCGCTGCGGCCAGCATGACGGCGACATTGCCGATGGCGTCGTTGCGCGAGCACAGCCAGACCGACCGCACGTTTGCGTCCCCGTCCTTGTAGCGCACCAAGAGTGCCACGCTGGCAAGGTTTGCAACCAGAGCCATGAAGCCGATCACCCCCATGATTTGCGCCTCGGGCACGCCAACGTAGAAGACGCGATAGACGGTCGAACCCATCACCCAAAGACCCATCACGAGCAAGCTAACCGCCTTGAACAGGGCAGCGTTGGTCCGCACACGGACCGATGCGCCGATAACCGCCAGCGAGATGCCATAAGTCAGCGCATCGCCCAGAAAATCCAGCGCATCCGCCTGCAGGGCCTGCGACCGCGCCATTTGGCCCGCGCCCATTTCCACGATGAACATGGTGGCATTGATGGCGATCACCAGCCAAAGCCTGCGTTTGTAATCTGACGACAGCCCGTCGAATTTGGTGTCGTGGTTGCAGCATCCGGCCATATGCCGACTCCTTTGCTTCTTGGGTCGACAGGCAAGGTAATTGCTCTAGCGGCTGTAGGTTCAAGAGGCGGATTTAGGTTTCATAAGAAAAATCCCATCGCGCCGTTGCAGGGCTTTGTTATAGGCTGTCTGATGGTCGATCTGCTGTAAGTATCGCCGCGCCCGTTTGATCGGGTCGTGCAGATATTGGTCCGGGCCCAGCATCTTGCGAGCGTTGAGGGCTATTGTGCTCAACAGGTCAAAATCGACCCGCTCCAGCCTGCAATGCCAGCCCTGTGCATACTCACCGGCCCAGTTGTTGGTGTAATAGCGCAGCAGATGGGCGCGGATGGTATAGCCGTGATAATCGAAAGCCACGGTGCCGTCTGTGACATAGATGTGGTTTCCGGCAAAACCGTCTCCGGGAATAATGCGCTCGGCATAAAAACCGGGCAGGGGCGGGTCTTGCAGATAGACACCGGCCAGAATGTGACAAGCCCCGTTGCCAAAGAACACCCGATCCGGCAGTGCCCACCGGCGTTCGGGATCCTTTTTGACGCCGGGTTTCATGCGATGCATTGGCGCTATTTCCGGCTGTTGCGACGACTGCGCCAGCGGCGGTACAGGCGAACGTCCATGGCGGCCACCATCACACCCAGCGGGATCATCCAGAACCCCAATATGGGCAGAAACCCAAAGATGCCGCCGATGATCAACAGTATGCCCAAAAACAGGCGCATGCCCCTTGGGACGTTGCGACGAACCCAGGCAAAGAAGGGTTTGAACCTCTCCCGCAATGTGGGTTTGGCAGGCTCGGTGGCCAGCTCCATTCGCATGATGTGCTGTGGACCAGCCTCTCCATGTGGCCAGGTCTCGCCGGTATCCTCGAACCCGCCTTTCAGGTAGCAGCGGATGGCGGCCGGGTTTGACATGTTAACGGTCAGAACCACGACCAGTGCGTCCGAGTAATGCTGCGGGATGTAGGTCTTGAGCGCCTCGACCGCCTGTGTGGCCAGCCCCTGACCCTGTTGGCCTGCATCGATCATGAAAGCGCGCAGACCCAGGCCATGTTCGCCCGCAAAGGGATAGCGAGTGTGGTAAAGTCGGTCGATCTTGAAGAAGCCAACAGGCTGATCGCCCAGCCAGATACCGTGAAAATCGATGCCCTCTTCGGCCGATCCATAGGCTTCGGCCACCGTGCCCGAAAATTTGATCTGATCCGGCGTGACCGAGACGGACAGGAATTGCCCGCGGTTTGTTTCGGTGATCGGACTGAGCGTGAGGGCAGAGTTGGGCATGGTAAAATGGACGGTTAAAGATATTTGTACACTCTCAGACAGAAACCTAAGAAACGCCAGTCAATTTGGCCCCGGATCGCCTGCGATCCGGTTCGCGCCCGACCTCGCCCTCAGGGCGGGCGCGAATTGTTCTTACGCCTCAGATTGGTACTGAAAACCTGTGACTTACAGCAACGGTGTATCAAGACTTGCCGCGCCCATCCTAGGGGGCGGGCGCGAACCTAGCGGCGTAGGAGGTTAGTCCTCCATCGCCTCCAACTCGTCAATGAAGCCCGAGATCATCGACAGGCCCTTGTCCCAGAAGGTGGGATCGCTGGCATCGAGGCCAAAGGGCGCGAGCAGCTCTTTGTGGTGTTTGGATCCACCGGCGCGAAGCATGTCGAAATAGAGGTCTTCGAACCCTTCTTTGCCGTCGGCGTAAACCGAATAGAGCGCGTTCACGAGGCCGTCGCCAAAGGCATAGGCGTAGACATAAAACGGCGAGTGGACGAAGTGCGGGATGTAGGCCCAGAAGGTTTCATACCCTTCCATGAACTCAAATGCCGGGCCAAGGCTCTCGGCTTGCACGCTCATCCACAGGGCGTTGATGTCGTCGGGGGTCAGCTCACCCTCGGCGCGTGCCGCATGCAGTTTGCATTCGAAATCGTAAAACGCGATCTGGCGGACGACCGTGTTGATCATGTCCTCGACCTTGCCGGCCAGCAGCACCTTGCGCTGTTCCTTGGTCTCGGCCTTGTCCAGCATCTTGCGGAACGTCAGCATTTCGCCAAAGACGGATGCAGTTTCGGCCAGCGTCAGCGGGGTCGATGACAGCATCTCGCCCTGTTCGGCGGCCAGCACTTGGTGCACGCCGTGGCCCAGTTCGTGCGCCAGGGTCATCACATCGCGCGGTTTGCCCAGATAGTTGAGCATCACATAGGGGTGCACGTCTGTGACGGTGGGGTGGGCAAAGGCGCCCGGCGCTTTGCCCGGTTTTACTTCGGCGTCGATCCAGCCCTTTGAGAAAAACGGCGCGGCCAGATCGCCCATGCGGGGATCAAAGGCGCTGTATGCGTCCATCACCATCTTCTCGGCCTCGGGCCAGGCGACGGTGCGCGTGTCTTCCATCGGCAAAGGCGCGTTGCGGTCCCAGACTTGCATCACGTCCAGCCCCAGCCACTTGCGCTTCAGCTCATAATAGCGGTGCGACAGCTTGGGGTAGGCGGCGACTACAGCTTCGCGCAGCGCCTCGACCACCTCGGGTTCCACGTCATTGGACAGGTGGCGGCCGGTCTGCGGGCTGGGCATGCCGCGCCAGCGGTCGATGATTTCCTTTTCCTTGGCTTGCGTGTTGTGGACACGGGCAAAGGTCTTGATGTTGTCGGCAAAGACGCGGGCCAACTCGCGGGAAGCAGCCTCGCGTTTCGAACGGTCCTGCTCGGTCAACAGGTTCAGCGTGCCTTCGATGTTCAGCTCTTGGCCGTCGACGTCAAAGGTGAGGCCCGCGATTGTCTCGTCAAACAGCCGCTCCCAGGCGTCGCCGACCATCCCCAGATCATGCATGAACCGTTCCAGTTCATCGCTCAGTTGATAGGGTTTCATTGCGCGAATGCGGCGGAATACCGGCTCATACCGCGCCAAGTCGGGGTTTGACGCAAAGTGCGCCGCCAGAACATCATCGTCGATGCGGTTCAGCTCCAGCGTGAAAAAGACCAGCGGTGTGGTGTAATTGGTGATCGCTTCCTGTGCGTCCGACATGAACTTGGCGCGCTCAGAATCGGTGGTCAGCTGATAATAGCGCAGGCCCGCATAGGACATGATGCGCCCGGCGATGGCGTTGATCTTTTCGTTGCGCAGCACACAGTCCAAAAGACCGGCGGCGTCCAGATCGGCCAGCTTGCCGTCATAATCGGCCGCAAATTCTGCGCAGGCCTTTTCAAGCCACTCCAGATCCCGCTTCAGCTCGGGCGCGTCATCACCGGTGTAAAGATCGCTCAGGTCCCATTCGGGCAAGTTGCCCAGGGGATCGGATCCGCCGCCAGCATTGGCATCGCGCACGGGAAAGGGAAGGTGGAGCATATGGGACCTCATGAAAATCTATCTTACCCCCGTATCTAAGGCGGGGGTGGGGCGACCACAAGTTACGCTTTGGCCGCCGCGTGGGCATCGCCCGTGGTAAAGAGGTGATCGAGCTGGTCAAACACCGGGCCACGCACGTCGGGCGCTTCCATCAGCACCTCATGCTCGCCGCCCGGCACCTCGACCAGATGGCCGCGCGGCCAGTTCGGCATGCGGGCGCGGATGGCGTCGCGGTCAACTATCTGCTCGTGCGTGCCCAAATAGGTCAGGCAGGGCAAATCGGGCGATGCGCGCTCGGCCAGATGGGTGCATTCGGTGACCGATTCCTTGAGCCAATGGATCGAGGGTGCGCCCAATGACAGCTCGGGGTGGGCGTTCAACTGATCGCGCATCATCTGATACATGGCCGGGTCGCGGGTCAGGGTGTTGCCGTCAAATTCCTGTTCCAGGACATAGCTGTCCAGCGATGTGCTCGGTGGGTTTTTATGCGCCGCCCCAAACAAGGGTGCCAGCGCCATGGTCATCCGGCTGAGTGGTTTCATCAGCGGTGAGAAATAGATCCCCCACATCGGCCCGGTAAAGGCGCAGGTCTGAACCGGCATCCCCTCCATCACCGCGCGCAACGTGATGGCGCCGCCCATGGAGTGGCCGATGACGTGCCAAGGCTTGGGCAGCTCTTGCTCGCGCGCCACCCGCAAAACAGCGGCGATGTCTTTCTGGTAGTCGGTGAAATGGCCCACGTGACCCACGCGCGGGTCATCCAGCAGGCGGTCGGCCAGACCCTGCCCACGCCAGTCCACCGACAGAACGGTGTACCCGCGCGAGACCAGCTGCATCGCTGTTTCACCGTATTTTTCGATGTATTCAGTGCGACCGGGGAACATCAGGACGGTGCCCTTGACCGCCCCCTCGGCCCGCCACGCCCCGACACGAATGCGCACGTCATCCGAGGTCTGCACCCACCAGGCTGCTCCCCCGGCGGGACCGCCGGCCACATCATCAAAGAACGGGGCCGGCGAAATGCTCATCAGGCCAGCACCGAGGCCAGTTTCATCGCGATGCCCATGTCACCGTCGATGGTCAGCTTGCCCGACATGAACGCGCCCGTGGGGTTCAACTCGCCGGTAAAGATCTGGGTGAATGTGTCGGCATCGGCGGTCATGGTCACGTCCGCCTCATCATCGCTGATGCGCGCGCCGTCGCTGTCCAGGACAATTGCGCCCACGTCTGCGATGGCAAATTTGGCCGAGCCGTCAAAGCCAGCACCGCCCAGTTTTTCGTTCAATCCAGCCAGAGCCTGGTCAAGAAGTTCGCTCATGGTTTTCCTCCATCTAACATCGTTGTGACAACGGCGCTGTGAATGGACATCCACGCACGCCACGCTACACTGAGGATTGTTATGGGCATTGCAAGCATCAATCTCAAAGCTATCGTTGCGGCAAGCATCGCATTCGTGATGATTTCCGTGGCGGCACAGGCGCAAGAGGCGGATTTGAACGACGAATCCGAACTGCTCGAGGCATTGGTGATGGCGGATCCCGCTGAGGCCAAGCGCCTTGAACGGCAGTTGCAGGCGTTGTGGTCGAAATCCGGTTCAGCGTCGGCCGACTTGCTTTTGAAGCGCGGGCGCGACGCGATGGAGGCCGAGGATTATGGCGTCGCAATCGAACATTTCACCGCGCTTACCGATCACGCGCCCGAGTTTGCCGAAGGTTGGCACATGCGCGCCTCGGCGTTTTACAATGCCCAGCTCTTTGGCCCCGCAATAGCTGATCTGGAACGCGCTCTGACGCTGAACCCCAACAACTACACCGCGATGCTTGGGCTGGGGCATATTCTGGAGCATATCAATCAGCCGGAACTGGCCTATGACGCCTATGTTCGGGCGCAGTCTATACATCCGCATCACGAAGACGTATCCAAAGCCGTCTCACGGCTGGCGCCCCAAGTTCAGGGCAAGTCCATCTGAGACGACGAATTAAAGCCCGGATCAATCGGGCAGGGGGCAAATGGTGAGCGGGTCATCCCGGATCGTGGCTGTCTTGGGCCCGACCAACACTGGCAAAACACACTATGCGATCGAACGCATGCTGGGTTATCGCACCGGCATCATCGGTCTGCCGCTGCGCCTGCTGGCGCGCGAGGTCTATGACAAGATCGTCGCTATTCGCGGACCGTCCGTTGTGGCCCTTGTCACCGGCGAAGAGCGAATCGTTCCGCCCCGGACCCAGTATTGGGTCTGCACGGTCGAGGCGATGCCCGAGGGGATGGGAACCGATTTTCTGGCCGTCGACGAAATCCAGCTCTGCGCAGATCCCGAGCGGGGGCACGTGTTCACCGACCGCCTGCTGCGTTCACGCGGTACAAACGAGACGCTGTTCATGGGCTCGGACACCATGCGCGGGCCGATCCGCGAGTTGGTGCCCGAGGCGCAGTTCGTTCAACGTGAGCGGATGTCACAGCTGGTTTACAGTGGGTCAAAAAAGATCAGCCGCATGCCCCCGCGCAGCGCCATTGTCGGTTTTTCGGTCGACAGTGTTTACGCCATCGCCGAACTGCTGCGGCGGCAAAAGGGCGGGGCGGCCGTGGTCATGGGCGCGCTCAGCCCGCGCACGCGGAATGCGCAGGTCGACCTCTATCAGAATGGCGAGGTCGACTATCTGGTTGCGACTGATGCGATCGGCATGGGGCTCAATCTGGACGTCGATCACGTGGCCTTTTCGGCCCTGTCCAAGTTTGACGGCCGCCGCATGCGCCCCTTGGCCCCAAACGAGCTGGCCCAGATCGCAGGCCGGGCGGGGCGGGGCATGTCCGATGGCACCTTTGGCGTCACCGGCGAGGCGCGTCCCTTGGACGATGGCATGGCGCAGGCGATCATGGATCATCGTTTTACGCCGCTCAAGAAACTCAACTGGCGCAACGCCGCGCTGCGCTTTGGCTCGATCGAGGCGCTTATCGCTTCGCTTGAGGAAAGCCCCAAGGGCGAACATCTGCTCAAGGCGCGCGAGGCGGATGACCTGCAGGCGCTCAAATCGCTGAGCCAGGTGGCCGAGGTGACAGCGCGTGCCAGCAATGGTGACAGCGTGCGGCTCTTGTGGGACGTATGTCGAATCCCCGACTTCCGCGGCATCAGCCACGCGGAACACGCCAGCCTTTTGGAGGTGATTTTCGGCCATTTGCACGAGCGCGGGCACATTCCGGACGACTTCATGGCGCGGCAAATCCGCCGAATCGACAAGACACATGGCGATATTGATACGCTCTCGAAACGACTGGCGTATATTCGCACGTGGACATATGTCGCGCAACGGAACGGCTGGGTTCGTGACGAAAGCCATTGGCGAGACGAAACGCGCGCTGTAGAAGACCGTGTATCTGACGCTCTGCACGAGCGTCTGACCCAGAGATTTGTGGACCGGCGCACGTCCGTGTTGCTGCGCCGGCTCAAACAGAAGGAGGCCCTTTTGGCCGAAGTGAATGACAAGGGTGAAGTGACCGTCGAAGGCGAATTCGTCGGACGGTTGGAAGGGTTCCGGTTTTCCCCGGACAAAAGCGCGCAAGGGGCTGAGGCGAAGGCGTTGAAATCGGCCTCGCTGCAGGCGCTTGCCCCGCAATTCCATCTGCGGGCGGATCGCTTTTACAATGCGCCCGATACCGAGATTGATTTTACCGAGCAGGGTGGCCTCATGTGGGGCGAGCACGCTGTCGGCAAACTGGTTGCTGGCGCAGAGCCGCTGAAACCGATGGTCGAGGTTTTCGTGGACGAGGCTGCTGGCCCGGACGTCGAACAAAAGGTGCAGCGCCGTCTGCAGCATTTCATCGACCGCAAGGTGGCCGCTCTGTTCGAGCCGCTGTTGAACCTGTCGCGCGACGAAGAGCTGTCGGGTCTGGCGCGTGGCTTTGCCTTCCGCATGGTCGAGGCACTTGGCGTTCTGCCGCGTGCCGAAGTGGCCCAGGATGTCAAAGATCTGGATCAGGACGCCCGTGGCGCATTGCGCAAGCACGGCATTCGCTTTGGCCAGTTCACCATCTTCATGCCGTTGCTACTCAAGCCGGCACCGACGCGCCTGCGTCTGGTGCTCTGGTCGCTGACCCAAGGGCTGCAGGAATTCCCTGAGTCGCCCCCGCCGGGTCTGGTCACTGTGCCCACGGTCGCGGATGCGCCGCAGGGCTATGACACCATGTGTGGCTACCGCAACGCAGGCGAACGCGCGATCCGCATCGACATGCTGGAGCGACTGGCAGACATGCTGCGCTCCGAGGATAGCCGGGGCGGGTTCGAGGCCAAGGCCGACATGCTCTCGATCACCGGCATGACGCTGGATCAGTTCGCCGACCTGATGGGTGGTCTGGGCTACAAGGCCGAAAAAGGCGAACGGCCCAAGGTCAAAGCCCCTGCGGAGCCTGCTCCGGCTGCGGATCAGGGCGGTGAAGCACCGACAGAGGCGGAGACGCCCACGGAAGCTGCCCCCGAGGCCGCAGAAGAAGTTGCAACCGCCGAGGCGCCAGCCGAGGCCACCGACAGCGCCGAGGCGGCAGCCGAGGCCCCCGCCGCTGAAGCACCTGCGGAGCCTGAAGTCGAAGTGTTCTACACCTTCACTTGGGGTGGTCGTGCAACCCGTCAGGGCGGGCGTGGTCCGCGTCGCGATGGTCAGAACGCCCAAGGGCGCGGCGACGGTCGCGGTCAGGGTAAAGGTAAGCCGCGCGGCGGCAAACCGCAGGGCGACCGTGGCAAACCGGGCAAGAAGGGCGGCAAACCGCAAGGCGCCAAAACCTTCTCGTCGCGTCCCCCGCGCCCAGAAAAGAAGATCGACCCCGACAACCCCTTCGCCGCTGCGCTGATGGGGCTGAAAGAAGGCAAGTAAGCCTTGAACGACACGCCCGCCGCAAAACTGCGGATCGACAAATGGCTGTGGCAGGCGCGGTTCTTCAAGACCCGCTCGCTATCGGCCAAACAGGTCAGCGGTGGGCATGTGCGTGTGAACGGAAACCGGGTGCTCAAACCCTCTTACGGTGTGAGCCCCGGCGACGTTCTGACCTTTCCCCAAGCCAAAGTCGTGCGAGTCGTGCGCATCGAGGCGCTTGGCGAACGCCGTGGTCCGGCACCCGAGGCGCAGACGTTGTATGCGGATTTGACCCCGAAACAGGAAAAACCTCCTGCCAATCCCAAATACGAGGGAAAAGGTCGCCCATCCAAGCGGGATCGCAGGGCGCTTGATCTTTCCAACCCGTTCGACCCCGAATGATCCCTTGAAGATGGCCGCACTCTGATTTAGCTAGTCCGGCAACAGACGAAACCGGAAAGCTGCACATGACCTACATCGTCACCGACAATTGCATCGCCTGCAAATACACCGACTGCGTCGAGGTCTGCCCCGTGGATTGTTTCTACGAGGGTGAGAACATGCTGGTCATCCACCCCGATGAATGCATCGACTGTGGTGTGTGTGAACCCGAATGCCCCGCCGACGCCATTCGCCCGGACACCGAGCCGGACATGGACAAATGGGTCGAGATGAACCGCAAATACGCGGAACTGTGGCCCGTCATCGTCACCAAGAAAGACCAACTGCCCGAAGCCGAAGAGCGCGACGGCGAAACCGGCAAGATGGAGAAGTACTTCTCTGAAGCACCCGGTGAAGGTGGGTAAGCGATTCGCACCTTTTTGACATTCTGTATGTCGAATGAATGCCGGTAAGGCGCTGAAAACAAGAAATAAAGCGGAAGTTGACCCTGCGTCGGCTTCCAGTTTCCTGTTTTTTGTGTTACGTTCTCTGTTCAAATGATGTCAACGACCGGGATGTGCTCCACTCAGATGCTCGTGTTGGAGCTTTAAGGATTACACACATTGAACCGCCTGTCGGGGAAACGCATTCCCCGCTCGTGGTTTTTTGTCGCCCAGAACCCGGTCGCAGCAAGGAAAGACCTGTATGACCAAGTCGAAAAAGCTCGATTTCCGCCCCAACGACTATGTGGTCTATCCGGCGCATGGTGTCGGCCAGATCATCTCAATCGAAGAGCAGGAAGTTGCAGGCTACGCGCTTGAGCTGTTTGTAGTCTCCTTTGAAAAGGACAAGATGACCCTGCGGGTTCCCACCAACAAAGCCACCGAGATCGGCATGCGGGGGCTCAGCTCGCCGGATGTGATCAATCAGGCGATGAAAACGCTCAAAGGCAAGGCCAAGGTCAAACGCGCAATGTGGTCGCGCCGCGCGCAGGAATACGAACAGAAAATCAACTCGGGCGATCTGATCGCGATCGCCGAGGTGGTGCGCGATCTGCACCGCACGGATGATCAACGCGAGCAAAGCTATTCCGAACGTCAGCTCTATGAAGCCGCGCTCGAGCGTCTGACGCGCGAAGTGGCCGCCGTGGCCGGTGGTGACGAAATTCAGGCCGCCAAGCAGGTCGACGATGTTCTGATGTCGCGCGCCGCTGCCGCGTGAACCGGAATTGACAAGTGGTTCGGGCCGTCCCATCTCATGGGGCGGCTCTTTTCATTTACAGAACTTCCAGTTTTCGTTGAAATATCTCTGATCGTTTTTCGCGTTCGAGCGTAGCGAGAGGCAGCGAACAAAGGATGCAATGTTTACTGGAAGTGCTTTGGGGGTAGGGGATGGCTGACCTGGATCAGATCTGGTCCGACTACGGACAAGCGCTGCGCGGCTTTCTGCGGGCCCGCGTCAGCAACCCAGATGATGTCGAGGATCTGCTGCAAGAGATCATGATCCGCACCCATCGCAACCTGCCGGAATTGCGCCAGGATATAAAACTGCGCGCCTGGATTTATCAGATCGCCCGCAACGTGGTCATCGATCACTACCGCGCGTCAGGTCGTGGCAGGGACCTGCAAGCGGATGACTTGTGGTATCAAGAGCCTGACCCAGCCACTGCGCGGGATGAGTTGGCCGATTGCATAGCCCCGATGGTGCGCGCGCTGCCGCCAGAATATGCCGAGGTTCTGACCGCCGTGGATCTGGAGGGGCAGGCGCAAAAGGAGTATGCCGCCGCCCGTGGGGTGCCCTATTCGACGCTCAAGTCGCAGGTGCAATCGGGGCGCAAGCAGCTGCGGTCGCTGTTCGAGAACTGCTGCAGGTTCAGTTTTGACACCCGTGGCGGTGTATCTGATTACGAAAGAAAATCAGACGGTTGTAAGAAATGTTGATCTAGGCCTCGTCTTTTTTCGATCTGCTTCGTCTTCAGAGATGAAAGCAGTTGGAAAGAAAAAGGACACCTCCAATGATCAAGCCCCTAATCAAGATCGTCAGCTTCAAGATCTGCCCCTTTGTGCAACGCGTGACCGCCATGCTTGAGGCGCGCAACATCCCCTATCAGGTCGACTACATCTCGCTCAGCGACAAGCCGCAGTGGTTTCTGGACATATCGCCCACAGGTCAGGTGCCGGTCCTGATCACCGAAGCGGGCGAGCCGATTTTTGAATCCGACGCCATCTCGGAATACATCGACGAGATTGCGCCACCGCTGGAGGCCGACCTGACCCCGGTGACACGTGCCAGAAACCGGGCGTGGAGCTATCAGGCGTCGAAACACTACCTGGTGCAATGTTCCACCATGCGCAGTGCGGACAAGGACACGCTGGCTGAGCGCAGCGCCAACCTGTCCAAAGCCTTTGCCCGCGTCGAAGGGGAACTGGGAGAGGGCCCGTTCTTCAACGGTGAGACCCTTGGGAACGTGGATCTGGCCTGGCTGCCGCTTCTGGATCGGGCGCGGATCATCACCAAACATACGGGACATGATTTCCTGGGCGGCTTTCCCAAGGTCAAAGCCTGGCAGCAAACGCTGGATCAGACAGGCTTGCCTGCGAAATCCGTGGCCGAGGATTTCGAGCAGGCCTTCACCGATTTCTACTTGTCGGACCAGACATATTTGGGCACAGGCAAGTGTCAGGCGCCTCAGGGTGGATGCGACACCTGCTGCTAACAAAATCTGGGGCGCATCTTGCGCCCCAAGCCCCCTTTGCGCTTAGATAATTCCCAGGGGAGAGGGACGCATGAGGGCATTGAAAAAGCAGGTTCGCGGGTTGTACCTGGGCTCTGGCACGGTGCCGCGCTGGTTTCGGTACTTCCTCATCGTGTTCGACCTGTTCACGATCATCTTTTTTGTCGGAACGGCCCATAAGACCCATGGACCGATGCTGACGACGATCAGCCAGGTCGTGGGTTTGATCATCTTGTTGGATTTCAGCGCACGGCTGTGGATTTCGAGAGATCGGAAGAAATTCCTGCGGCAGATCTATACGCTGGCAGATATTGTGGTGATCCTGTCACTCATCTTGGACCCGATCTTGACCGAGAGCTTGGCATTCCTGCGTATTCTGCGGGGGCTGCGTCTGATCCACTCGTATCACCTGCTGCGGGATCTGCGCCGCGACAGTCAATTTTTCCGCACGCATGAGGACGCGGTGATCGCGGCGATCAATCTGCTGGTGTTTGTCTTTGCGACATCGACGGCCGTGTTCGTGTTCTACATTGACCACGACACGAGCCAGACGCCGTATATCGACGCGCTCTATTTCACCATGGCGACACTGACGACGACCGGTTTTGGCGACATCACCTTTCAGACGCCGGGGGGCAAGCTCTTTTCGGTGTTCATCATGGTGGTTGGCGTGGCGCTGTTTGTCCGGCTGGCACAGGCGATTTTCATGCCCCAGAAGGTGCGCCACAAATGCGGAGAATGCGGGTTGTATCGTCATGATCCGGATGCCGTGCATTGTAAGCATTGCGGTGGGTTGCTGAACATCGAAACAGGCGGTGTGAGCTAGAATTCGGGGGGGCTCCCGTCCGTCGTTCGTGCATCAAAGATGCCCTCCTCCCGTTGGGCCGGGCGCCTCGCTTCGCTCGGCGGTTGGCCTTTGTGGCCACGGGGTGCAATCAAACCGAGGGTCTGGGCCGCGATTAGAGCGGAACTGTGATCCTGGATGCACCCGCGCCGTGCGTCAGCGCGGCGCCCGGCCCAACGGGAGGCGGTTTTCGTCAGAAAATCAACGACGGGCGGGAGTGCTTCGAGGGTGGAAAAACCCGGTCAGATCAGCGCAAGCAGGGTTAAAAGCAGCGAGACCTCGGCCAATTGCTGACTGGCCCCAAGAATGTCGCCGGTCTGCCCACCAATTTTTGCCCGTGCCGTCAGTGCCAGCCCCACAACCACCAAAGACGAGATCAGCAAGGGCCAGAGCGCTAGCGTCCCAAGCCAAACCACCGCAAATCCGATGCTCAGAGCCAGCCCAATGCCGCAGGTCAAAACCCTTGGGGCGCCGACACTCTGGCTCAGGCCAGAACCCCGCGCGTTGGGCATCGCGCACATCAGTACCGGCATCAGCGCGCGCGAATACACTGGGGCCAGCAGCACGGACCAGAGCCCGCCGGTGGCGATCAACCCGGCTATCCCAGTGAACCGCAGCAGCTGTACAACGAACAGTGTCAGCACGCCGTAGGTGCCGATATGGCTGTCCTTCATGATCTCCAGCCGCCGCTCGCGCGTGAACCCGCCCCAAAGCCCGTCCGCAGTGTCGGCCAGACCGTCTTCATGCATTGCGCCTGTGGTCATGATCAGAACCGCCAGCATGACACCAGCCACGGCGGCAGGTGGCAGGCCAAGGGACAACAAAACCGCACCAATGCCGCAGGCCAGCCCGCCAACAACAAGACCAACCACCGGAAAGGCCCAGACACCTGCGGCCTGACGGGCAAAGACGTGGTCGGGCAGGCGCGGCAGTGGAAGGCGCGTCAGCAGCACCAGAGCCAGTGGAATATCCCAGACCCAAGAGGCAGAAGTGTCGTTTTTGTGCACGTCCTGTCCTTTCGGGGTCTTGTGACATGGGGTGCATTGGTTAAACACATGTGACCACTCAGATGCAACGAGGCTTTACATGCTGCCCGAACTTACCGATCTCTCGACCTTTCGCGCGCAATTGGCGGCGGCTCCTGGCCCGGATACGGCTGCGACCCAAGGCGCTGAGGAGCGCAATGGCCAATTGACCAAACCGCCGGGCGCTTTGGGGCGGCTTGAGGATCTGGCGATCTGGTATGCCGGCTGGCGCGGGGATGCGCGACCCAGCATCGAGGCGCCCCAGGTCATCGTGTTTGCCGGTAACCACGGGGTGACAGCACAGGGCGTTTCGGCCTTTCCCCCCGAGGTGACCGTGCAGATGGTTGCGAACTTTCAACACGGTGGGGCGGCGATCAATCAGCTGGCCAAGGCCGCAGGCGCCAAGATGGACGTGCATGCGCTCGACCTGGAAAATCCAACGGCGGACTTTACCCAAGCGCCTGCGATGACCGAGGACGAGCTGCTGGCCGCCCTGCAAACAGGTTGGAACGCGGTTGACCCATCTTCGGACCTGCTGGTGGTGGGTGAGATGGGGATCGGCAACACCACCCCGGCTGCGGCCATCGGTTGCGCGCTTTTTGGCGGCGAGGCAGGTGAGTGGACCGGGCGCGGCACAGGCGTCGACGATGCAGGTCTTGCCAACAAGACCCGCGTGGTTGCCGAAGGTGTGGCCAAACATGGCTCGGATGACGGGCTGGAGGTCTTGCAACGTTTGGGCGGGCGCGAGATTGCCGCCATGGCCGGCGCGATTGCCGCGGCACGCGTATTGCGCATTCCGGTGGTTCTGGACGGGTTCATCTGCTGCGCAGCAGCGGCCTGTCTGGCCAAGATCGCAGGTGGCACGCTGGATCACACCGTCGCAGGCCACCAAAGCGCCGAAGGCGCGCATGGGGCGCTGCTGGGGCATCTGGGCAAAGAACCGCTCTTGTCACTGGGCCTTCGCCTGGGCGAGGGCTCGGGTGGCGCGCTGGCGATCAACATCGTCAAAAGCGCCGTGGCCTGCCATTCCGGCATGGCGACATTTGCCGAAGCGGGCGTGTCCGACGGTTAAGCCACCTAAGCCGACTTCTTGGCGTGCTCCTCTGCCAGTTGGAGGAGCGCGGTTTCCAGATCTTTCTCCAACTCCTTGCCGCGCTCGATATAGGCCTTGTTCTCGGACGTGGGCACGCCGGGAATCCAGAGCTCTGCCAATTCCCGAACTGTGTCGCGGTCGTGATGGTAGAACGTCTTTTCCGCTGCTGCGGCCTCGTATTCGCTAAGCCCAATGTTTTCGAGCACATAGCGTCCGGCCCGAAGCGAGCTGTCGAACGTCTCGCGCACGATGTCGCTGGCGCCCGCCTGATACAGTTCATAGACATGGTTTCGGTCGGCGGCACGCGCGATGATGTGCAGGTCAGGCCGGATCCGGCGCGCATAGGCCACCAGTTTCGTCACCTCGTCCCGTTGATCCATGGCGGCCACCAGCACCTGCGCCTTGTCCACTCCTGCGGCCTTGAGCAGCTCGGGGCGGGTCGGATCGCCCAGGAAACCCTTGACCCCGAACCGGCGCATCAGCTGGATCGTGTCGATGTCATGATCCAGAACGATGGTCTTGAACCCGGTGGCGCGCACCAGTCGGTTGACGATTTGGCCAAAGCGGCCAATGCCCGCAATGATCACCGGCCCCTTTTCGTCGATCTCATCCGCGACCTGTTCTGGCGCGCTGTCCTTCATGTTGCGGCTCAGGATGTCGTAGAGAATGAAGAGCAGCGGTGTGATCAGCATGGTCAGAGCAATGATCAGCAACAGCTTCTGCGACAGATCCGTCGGGATCACGTTCTGCTGGACCGAAAAGGCCAGCAGCACAAAACCGAACTCACCAGCCTGCGCCAGCCCAAGCGTGAACAGCCAATGATCGCGTCGGCTGAGCTTGAAGGCGCGCCCGATCACATAAAGGATCGCCCCCTTGGCCACGATCACCAAAAGCGCCAGCCCGATCAGGTCCAGCGGCTCCTGAAAGAAAAAGCCAAAGTTGATGCCCGCACCAACGGTGATGAAGAACAGCCCCAAAAGCAGCCCCTTGAAGGGTTCAAGGTCGCTTTCCAGCTCGTGCCGGAATTCCGAGCTGGCCAGAACCACGCCGGCCAGAAAGGCACCCAGAGCGGGTGACAGACCCACCAGGGTCATCAGGAATGAAATGCCCACAACGATCATCAAGGCAAGCGCGGTGTACATCTCGCGCAGGCGGGTGGCGTGGATAAAGCGGAACAAGGGGCGGGTCAGATAGACACCCGCCAGGATCACAAAGGCAACGGCGCCAATGGTGACAAGCGTCACCGCCCACCCCGGCAGCCCTTCGACCAGCGATAGCGAATGATGCGCAGCCTCTGCCCCGTGCCCGCTGCCTCGATCGATCGAGCCATCGGATTCGATGTGCGCCCCGGTCTGCATCGCCAGCAGCGGCAGGAAGGCCAGTATCGGGATCACGGCGATGTCCTGCGTCAGCAGGACCGAGAATGTGGCCCTGCCTCCGTTGGTCTGTATCAGCCCCTTTTCGGACAATGTCTGCAGCACGATGGCGGTCGAGGACAGCGAGAGCGTCAACCCAACGGCCAGCGACACCGACCAGGGATGGCCCGCCAGCATGGCCGCCACCATCAGCGCCAGTGTCGACACGCCCACCTGCAACCCACCCAAGCCAAGCAGCTTGTCGCGCATATCCCACAACGCACGGGGCTCCAGCTCCAGACCGATCAGGAACAGCATCATGACAACGCCGAACTCAGCCACATGCTGCAGGTCCTCGGTTTCAGCACCCACCAGACCCAGCACCGGACCAATGATGATCCCGGCCGCCAGATACCCCAACACCGACCCCAACCCGAGCCGGGCCGATAAGGGCACCGCAATCACCGCCGCAGCGAGGTAGATCGAGGCTTGGTAGAGGAAATTTTCCATATCTGGGACAATCCTGAATTAGGCTGGCGTCGGACAAAGGGTCCGTTTCACGTGGGCAGCGGTGCGTCGCGTTTCAATTGGTCCATGACAATCTGGCTTTGAACCCGTGCCACTGCAGGATGCGGCAAGATCACCTGATGAATCAAGCTGTTGAGCGCAGGCAAATCCGCACAATAGACGTGCAGCAGGTAATCGGCGTCTCCGGTCATGGTCCAGGCACTCGTGATCTCGGGGCGGGTGTTGACCATGCGCGCAAAGGCCTGGGATTGATCCGGGCCATGTGTGCCAAGGTGGACCTGAACAAACCCCTGGACGTGCAGGCCCAGACGGGCGGGGTCCAGCTTGGCGGCGTAGTTGGTGATGAACCCCTCGGCCTCGAGCCGTTGTCGGCGGCGCCCCGCCTGACTGGGGGAGAGGTTCAACATCTCGCCCAACTGTTGCGCCGTCAGATGTGCGTCCTTTTGCAGGGCGGCCAGCAATCGATTGTCTGTGTCGTCCAGCACGTGCGGGATTTCCTTGTGTTTTCTGTTCCTCATGCGAAAAGAGCGCATGAATCTGATCCATAAGGGTAGAATACGCGCAAACGCCGTATCGTGCATGGGTTATTTTTGCATCCAAACCTCATATTTGTCAGGAGATGCGCCATGGGTCCCTTCCCGCACAATGCCCCAAAATCTGTCATCAGCGAAGAGAACCCCGCTGGCACCGACGGTTTCGAGTTCGTCGAGTTCGCGCACCCCGAACCCCAAGAGCTGCGCGATCTCTTTGCACGGATGGGCTATGCCCTGACCGGCCGCCACAAGACCAAGAATGTCGAGCTGTGGCAGCAGGGCGATGTCACGTACATCCTGAATGCCGAACCAAATAGCTTTGCCGCGCGTTTTGTCGAAGAGCACGGCCCCTGCGCCCCAGCTATGGGCTGGCGCGTTGTGGATGCCCAGAAAGCATATGAGCATGCGGTGGCGAAGGGTGCCGAACCCTATGACGCAGATGACAAGACCATGGACGTGCCCGCGATCAAAGGCATCGGCGGCTCGCTGATCTATTTCATCGACCAGTACTATGACACATCGCCGTACAACGAGGAATTCGACTGGCTGACCCAATCCAAACCGCGCGGTGACGGGTTCTATTACCTCGACCACCTGACCCACAACGTGTTCAAGGGGAACATGGACAAGTGGTTCCGGTTCTATGGCGAACTGTTCAATTTCAAGGAAATCCGCTTTTTTGACATCCAGGGCAAGTTCACCGGTCTCTTCAGCCGCGCGCTGACCTCGCCCTGTGGCCGCATTCGCATCCCGATCAATGAGGACCGCGGCGAGACGGGGCAAATCGTGGCCTATCTGAAGAAATACAAGGGCGAGGGCATTCAGCACATCGCTGTTGGCTCGGACGACATCTATGCCAGCACCGACGCGATTTCCGACAAGGGGCTCAAGTTCATGCCTGGCCCGAACGCGTCTTATTATGACATGTCCTATGATCGTGTTGTGGGCCATAACGAGCCCAAGGACAGGATGATGAAACACGGCATCCTGATCGACGGCGAAGGTGTCGTGGACGGGGGCGAGACCAAGATCCTGTTGCAGATCTTTTCGAAAACCGTGATTGGCCCGATCTTTTTCGAGTTTATCCAACGCAAAGGGGATGACGGGTTCGGCGAGGGCAACTTCAAGGCCCTGTTTGAATCGATCGAGCGCGAGCAGATCGAAAACGGCGAAATTGCCGCCGCAGAATAACTAGATCGGATGTGGCTGGGGCGATCCGGCCGTTTCAAACTGGCCGCCATCTGTCTCGCAGCAGGTGGCGGTATTTTTTTGCGCACGGGCAGAGGCACATAGCTGGGGGAGCTCCCGCCCGTCGTCGACGCCCCTTGCGGGACGCCTCCTTCCGTTGGGCCTGGCCTCGCTACGCTCGGCAGTTGGCGCGGGGTCGAGGCTGATGCCTGCAAAGCGAACCGGCTGCGCGAATTTGCCACGACGGTGGCCACAGACAGAACCGCGCCGAGCCAAAGGCGAGGCGCCCGGCCCAAGGCCGTTAGCGGTGCTGACGAAGTCAGGACCGTTCGGGCGCGGGAGCGCACCCGGTGCGCAAGGTGTGAACGGTTGCCAAAGGTGCGAGATCAGCCGCTGGGGATCTTGAGCGTCATGTTGCGGCCGCCTTTTTGGTACCGCAGCTCGCTGTCGCCGATGGCAACGACACGGCCACCGTCGACCCGATCACCCACTTTGACCTTCTTGTACCGTCCGCTTGGCAAACGCACCAGGGCGCGACGGTTGGCCGGGGTTCCATAGACCCCGATCAGGTTCACCCGCCGGAGGTTGATTGCGTTGTCCAGCGTGGCTTGACGCGCCACAGAAGCAGGTGAGGGGGCTTTGGGCTTTACAGTGCGGGGGGCAACCGTCCCCACATCCCCGGAATCCCGGCCCAAACCGGCGGTTGAGCCAAGGCTCGCGGTGCGACGGGTTGCCTTTGCCGCCAGATCCTGAGGCCGCAACTTGGGACGAGGTCCACGAACAATTGCCAGCGCTGTAGGTGTTTGATCTTCTTCGGCTTCCTGTTTTTCAGTGAACGGGCGCAGCTTGGGACGTATGCCTGCCAGCTCCTCCAGGCTGCGACCGCCGAGTTGTCCACGCTCGGCCTGTTCTATCAGGTTTCCGGGACGAAGACGCGGACGCAAACCTGCCAATCTCTCTTGTGCCTCATCCGTTTCGGGGGCGGTTTCGAACCGAACAGGTACGGCGGGTGGCACTCTGGACGGGCGGCCCTGGAACACCATGATGCCATCGGGATTAAGGGTGCCTTCGGGCGTGGGGGTCACAAGCCCCTGGTCGTTCAGAGCAAACGCGGTTCCTGCCGCAGCGGGCGAGGCCGGCAGATCAACCCCCAGATCGGTCTGATATGAGATCGGAGTGGGCAACGCCACAGCGTCTTGAGAAAGGTCCGTTCGGTCGATCGACGCAACATAGAGGTCGTCGAGATCAATGATCGACGGGGTAAAGGGTTCTTCGGGTGCGAGATCCCAGATGCCGGTCGCTGCATAACGGGTTTCCGGGTTGGTCCCCTCGATAGGGTCAATGTCGGCTATGCTGTCTTCTGGTGCAACGTCTGCTTCGTCTTCTGGCGTGACGGTTTCCACTGTTTCCGGTTCAACCCGCAAGGCGTCCAGGACGGCGCTGTCCGTTTCGGTCAGGTCCTGATCTGAAGGCAGCGAAGCAAGCTCTTCCTCTTGCTGGGTATCGTTGGTCAGATTTGCCGTCGGCGGCGGTGTTGCAATTGTCGGGTCGGGTTGTGCAGGCGCGGTGCCTGGTGATTGAGGCTGAACCGGGTCGAGCGGCGCAGGAACTGGTGCCGGCGTCAATTCTCGTGGCGTGTCGCGGTCGTCAAACAGGCCAATGCCCGAGAACAGACCAGCCCAGGTCGCGACGGCGGCCAGCATAAGAACCAGCGCGACCGTCAACATCAGGCCCAGATACTTGGGCTTGCCGCCAACGCCCCCATCGCGGGCGCCAAAGATGGTCATGCGGTCTTTTTCGGTTTCTGCCTGTTGCCCGGGCAGGCGTGGTGCCGCAAAGCCCGCCACAGGTTCAACTTCGGCCACGGCGATGGCTGTGGGCTCATGCACGATTGGCTCGGGCGCAATTGGCTCGGGCGCGGCGGGGGGCGGTGGGGACACCGCAGGGGCCGGTGCGGTTGCGGGGGCCGGAGCCGAGCGTTTGCTGGCAAAGGCCACCACTTCGGGTTCGGGGGCCGGTTTAGGTTCGGGTGTTGAGACCGGTTTGGGCGCAGCAGGGGCGGGGGCTTTGCCACGTCTGCTCGCAAAACCGATAGAGGGCGGTTGCGGGGCAGGTTCCGGCGGAACCTCTGCTGCCTCCTCGGGCTTGGGTTTCGGCGTTTCGGTCTTTGGTTCTGGTGCCTCGATCTGCGACGTCTCTGAAACAGGGGGCGCGGCCGATTCTTGGGCTGGCGTGGGCTCCGGGGCTGGTTCCACCGGTGGCAATTCGGCGGGGCCAATGACCACAACGGCGATCCCATCGGGTTCAACTGCATCAGCCCCGGTCAGGTCGTGCGCCGCCTTTGTGGGACCAAAGTAAGGCTCGCCCAGGAAATCGTTTTCGCCAGGCACAGCGACAAAGCTGACGGGGCCAAAGCCATTGCCTGCGGCAAAATCCTCAGCCTCTTGCAGGGTTTCGCGGGCAACTATGGCAATATGGGTCAGATGCCCGTCAGGTGATGTGTCATAGACCAGTTCACCCAGCCCGTAGGGCGTCGCCTCGGCCACGGCGCTTTCGATAATCGAGGTGCGCGTTTCACCTTCGAATGAGCCAGTGTTGACGGTCAGGTAACGGATTTGGTCGTTAGGCAGGATAAGCTTTGTATCGACACCTTCGGGGGACAACAACAAGGCCTTGTCGCGCAGAGCGGCCAGGTCCTTCAGGAAGGTTTCATCATTGATGTCGACATCCCCAACCAGACGCCAACCTCCGGCTGCGCGATGCAGCAGAGAAATCCCCTCAAACGACAAAGAAAGCGCAAATGTGGGTTTCATATTGCGGCCGTACCATCCCAGTTAACGTTCGGGCGTCGCGCCACCCGGTCTTCGCCGGTGACAGGATGCGATGAAATATCCGCACATGAACACCCGCGCGACGACCTTAAAGCAGACATCCGCCGAGGGAAAGAAAAACACAAATCTTCCCCCTTGTTGGGCAGAGTGCCGCACCCGATCTAGAACCTAAACCAACAGGAGAAGTTCATTGAAGACACTTGTTTTTCTCGTGACCGCCCTCATGCTAACTGCCGCAACGCTGGTGCGAGCCGAAGAGCAGCCCCGCACGATCCAGGTTTCTGGACAAGCGCAGGTGCAAGCCGTGCCGGATCAAGCACTGATCAATCTTGGGGTTACAAATGAGGCCACCACTGCGGCTGAGGCGATGGACGCGACCTCGCAAGCGCTGGCGGCGGTGATCGAACGGCTCAAGGCGCAGGGCATCGAGGCGCGGGATATCCAGACCCAGCAGCTCTCGTTGCACCCGATCTGGTCGCAAAAGATCGACAAGGCAACTGGTCAGAACCGCAATCATGTCACGGGGTATTCTGCCTCGAACATCCTGGCTGTTCGGGTTGTGGATCTGGATAAGCTCGGTGTGATCCTTGGCGAAGTTGTGGGCAATGGGGCGAATGAGTTCCAGGGGCTGAGCTTTTCCGTGCAGGACCCCAAACCGTTGATTGATCAGGCGCGAACGGCCGCGGTCAAGGATGCCATGGATCGCGCAGCGCAGCTGGCGGACTCGGCGGGGATCAAGCTGGGCAATGTCATGACTATTTCTGAAAACAGCGTACAGCCCTATGCACGCGGGGCCAACGCTCGCTTTGCAGCTATGGAATCCGCTCCGGTGCCAATTGAGGCCGGTGAAATCAGCTATCAATCCAGTGTGTCGATGGTCTTTGCTATCGGCGAATGATCACGGTGATCGTGAGCCAGGAGTTCAAAGCTTGGCGGTGTCGATTTTTTTGAAAGAAATCGGTTCGGAAACTTTCAAAGTTTCCGGGCGAGGCGGAGAGGGCCGGGCCAAAAGATAAGCGCCCCAACAGGTGATCTGTTGAGGCGCTTGATACTTCCTAGGTTGGCTCAGCCGCAGGCCGCTGCGAGCGCCTTGTCCAGATCCGCGATCAGGTCATCGGCGTCTTCGATGCCGATGGAGACACGCACTACTCCGGGACCAGCACCAGCGGCCTCTTGCTGCTCGGGCGTCAGCTGACGGTGCGTGGTCGAGGCCGAGTGGATGATCAGCGAGCGCGCATCGCCCAGGTTGGCCACATGGCTAAAGATCTCAAGCGAGTTCACCAGCTTGACACAGGCGTCATAGCCGCCTTTGACCGCAAAGGTGAACAGACCACCTGCGCCGTGCGGGTAATGCTTCTTGGCGCGATCGTGGTAGGGCGATGAGGGCAGACCCGCGTAGGTGACATAGTCGACGCGGTCGTCCTTCTCGAGCCAGGCCGCAACCTTTTCGGCGTTCTCGACGTGGCGCTGCATGCGCAGCGAGAGGGTCTCGATCCCCATCAGCGTGTAATGTGCGGCTTGCGGGTTCATGGTCATGCCCAGGTCGCGCAGGCCGATGGCAATGCCGTGGAAGGTATAGGCCAGACCGCCGAATGTCTCATGGAACCGCAGCCCGTGATAGGCAGGCTCGGGCGCGCTGAGCGAGGGGAACTTGTCGCTGGCGGACCAGTCGAATGTGCCGCTGTCCACAACGCAACCGCCGGTGACGGTGCCATTGCCGGTCAGGTATTTGGTGGTCGAATGCACCACCAGAGTGGCACCCTGTTCGATCGGGCGGCACAGGTAGGGCGTGGCCGAGGTGTTGTCGATGATCAGCGGAACGCCTGCAGCGTCGGCCACATCGGCAATTGATCGGATGTCGGTCACATAGCCGCCCGGGTTGGCGATGGATTCACCAAAGACCGCCCGCGTGTCCTCGTCGATGGCATCGGCCACGGCCTTGGGATCGTCGAAGTCCACAAATTTGGCCGACCAGCCGAAACGTTTGATGGTCTGGCTGAACTGGGTGACAGTGCCGCCATACAGACGGGTCGAGGCGACGACATTGCGGCCCGGCTCCATCAGTGGGAACAACGCCATGATCTGGGCCGCGTGACCGGACGAGCAGCAGACCGCGCCGACACCGCCCTCGAGCGTGGCAACGCGTTCTTGCAGAACAGCCACGGTCGGGTTGGTCAGACGCGAGTAGATATAGCCCACCTCTTGCAAGTTAAACAGCGCGGCGGCGTGGTCGGCATCGCGGAACACATAGGCGGTGGTCTGATAGATCGGTGTCTGGCGGGCACCAGTTGCCGGATCGGGACGTGCACCTGCGTGAATCTGCAGCGTGTCAAAGCCGTAGGTCGGGCCGTCGGTCATGGTCAAAGTCTCCCTGGTTCAAATTCTTGGCACCAGAGTTAGAGGACAGATGCCCAATGCACAACCGTTCACGCGGCGCGGTTGATCCGGGCGATGATCTCGCTCAGCCGCGACCAGCTTTGCAGCGCCATGGGCACGCTGACCGCGCCGTTGACGAAGTCCCAACTGTAGGTGACGATCGAGAACATTGTTCCGGCAGAGGCCGCCATGACCAACGCCGCGTACCCTAGGTTAAAGATGATCACGGCCAACAGGACAAAGAAGATCACGCCGTAAACCAGCGCCTCGGTGTCCGACAGGTTCACGGTGAATTTTCGCAGCGCCATCAGATGGGCGCGAAACGCCCCCCGGTCGCGGCGTTCCAGCAGTTTGACCTCTTTCTCGGACTGTGTGTTCAGCGCCCGATTCAAGCGATAAAACCGTTTGTGAAACAGGCCATAGATCAACAGCATCAACGCCCCAGCCCCAAGGGCGGTGGCGGCCAGAACCCAGTCGAACACCCACAGGACAATCACAGCAATCACCAGTTGCAGCACCGCCATCATGATGTCGGGCAACTCCTGTTCCAGGAAATCCACCAGCTCGCGCGCCATATGTACGCGGGCGCTCAGCGAGGAAATTGGCAGCGCGGCATTGCGATCGGCCAGCTCGGCCCCAAGCGCCACGCGGATCGTGCCGTAGGCGCGTGTGTCATAGACCCGGCGCCCTGTGGCGGCCAATAGCAGTGCCATCAGGATCCCACACAGCAGGTAGAGAGAGGAAAAGTCGCGCTGCATCAACCCGTCGATGGCAAACCCGATGAACAACGGGATCAGCGTCATCAGCCCCGCTTCCAGCACCACCAAGGCCCAGGTCAGGCCGATCTTCCATCGAAAGACACGCAGAAGGGTGGCGAGCGAAAGCTCTTGGCTACCAATCATGACAGTTTACCTCCGGGTTCGGTGCGACATAAGGGCCGCCGCCTCCGGGTGCAAGCTTTAGCGCATCCACCAGCCGTTTGATTTGATCCGGTTGCGGATCGCCTGTTCCTTGCGGGGCAGGTTGTTCTGATCAAAGAGCGCGCGCACCTTTTGGCCCTTGCTCTGGTAGATCATCTTTTTCATCGGCTCGTAATTCTTGAGCACTTTCTTGAGTTTGTTTGGCGCCGCGACGTTTTCCAACACGTCGATCACATAGTCGCTTTCGCGCGCGTAGAGCAGCGGGAAATTTCGGTAGTGACAGCTGACCGTGCCATCCAGCATACCGGGCGGCAGCGTCCGGCGCCCGCCCCGGAACGAATGAATCACCAAGGGTAGAGCCACCTGATCCAACCAGGGATCAAGGCTCTGACAGATCAGCTCGGCCGGGGGATCGCGGTCGATGCTTGTCGCGTACTCCAGGAACCGCTGGCCGAATTTGTGGGGGCAGGAGTAATAAAAATAGCCTGCGTTGAAGTAGAGGTAACGTTCCCAGTATTCATCCGGCTGGCTCTTGTCCAATGAGCTTTCGAAATTCAGTCCGAACCGATCATAAAGTGATTTCCAGATATCGGTGTATCCCGGACCATAAAGCGTGGGTTCGGGCCATGTCCCCTCGCGCCGCATCGAGGCCGATGGACGGTCAAAGTTGAATGGCACGGTGCTGATGTCGCCAGTGATCAGCGTGTCGGTGTCGAAAAACACAAACGGCTCACCTTTGGGGAGGGCGCTCAGGGCCTCGATCTTGTTGCCGTGGGGGTAGGATTCGCCAAAGACCCTGTTCGAAAACGGCACCACCTCGGCATCCAGATCGTGCAGGGCCCGCAGCACGTCGTGGTTGCGAATGCTGGGATCGCCTGACCAGCGCTTGCCCGGCTGCGGGGTCGCCACAAACAATCGCCCCTGAAAACCGGGTGAAGAATACCTGAGCGAGGCCGCAAACAGCACGGCCTCATATTGAAGCCTGTTGTTCTGCCCAACGATCACGATGTTAAACAATTGGCGCGACGCCTGTTTTTTTGCCATACTACCTGAAAGCCGCGATTGAATTTTGAAAGTGGCACCTGCTTTTGCAGGCACTATAGAGCGCGTTGGCCAATCACAAAAGGCCGGAATTTCGCTTATTGATTTCTACGAAGTTGGTTCAACACCAGGTGGTCGAAATGATAGAAATCTTGTTGTTCCTGGCTGCGGCCGCTGCCCAGTCTAGCACCGGCCAGGGGGTGGCCGATAGCCAATCCGCCGAAGCCCCGCCCGCCTTTCTTGCACCTGAAAACAAGCACGAAGCGGAACCTCAGGTGCCAACGGGCAAGTTCACCACAGCAGTCGAAATCAAACCGATCCTTGGCGCCACGCGCGGCAACTGGATCGGGGTGCGCGAATACGACGGGCAGGATCTGCTTTATGTCACACATCTGTGGTCGTGGCGCTGCGGCTTGGTCGAGCTCCGGATCGGGATCAACGGCGCCACGCCCGACGTCTGGCCGTTGCCCACCTGCCACGAGGATCAGCCTGCGCCGAATGCGATCCTGGAACAGGACGGATTGCCTTATGGGGTTTTTGCCCTTGGTTCGGTCCAGACAATTGATGTTGAACTGACCTATGATGACCTGACCACGGAAAGCGCTAGCTTTGAAAGGCAGGCCGTTAAGATTCCGTGAACACTCTCGCGGGACAATTGAATCAAGACCAAAGGAAGACCGACAGACCAAGACCCCAATCCACGCTGCCAATCGAAAGGATTGCCGATGTCAAAACCTCAAGAGACCGCCTTCAACCCCCTGGGGAAAAGGCATATTCGAAGCCTGGCGGTCGGTTTGTTATGCGGGTTGCCGGTGCTCGCGCAGGCGCAGGACAGCTGGGAATGGCGAATCGCGCCCTATTTGTGGGGCACGTCCCTGTCCGGGCCGGTGGCGACGGTTCCCGGGGTGCCTCCGGTAGATGTGGACGCAAGTTTCAGCGACATTTTGGACAATCTCGACTTTGCCGGGATGGTGGTCTTGCAGGCCCGCAATGGGCGGTGGGGGTTTTCCGGCGACGTCCAATACGTGAAATTGAGTGCCGGGAGTGGATCTCTGGCGCCGACATTTGGGCAAGCCAACGCGAAAATCCGAAACACAATTGTGTCGCTCTATGCAGATTACCAGCTGGGGCAAGGCCTGGAGCATGAGTTGTGGGTTTCGGGCGGATTTCGGCATTGGTCGGTTTCAACCGATCTGTCGTTGACGGCAGGTACGTCCCCGGCGCGCACGGCCAATGGGTCTGACAGTTGGATAGACCCTGTGATTGGCATTTACGGGCGCCGTGACATAGGAGAGCGAACCTACGTGTCCGGTTGGGCCTATGTTGGTGGATTTGGGGCCGGGTCGGACCATATGGTCGATCTGTTTGGTGGGCTTGGGTATCAGTTTACTCCGACCACGTCAGGCGTTTTGGGCTATCGCTATATGTCAGTTGACCGTACCAACGGCAGTTTCCTGTATGACGTCGAACAGCAAGGGCCGTTGATGGGGGTCGTCTTCAACTTCTGACCCCCACCCATGCTTAGATCAACGCGGTGCTAAGGATTGGGAAATAGCTCAGCAAGACCAGAACCACAGTAACCGCCAGCAGGAATGGCCAGAGCGCTGAAAAGATGGTGAACGGGCGTACACCGGACATGGCCGATGCGATGTAAAGGCCTACGCCAACCGGTGGGGTCAGCAGGCCAAGCACCAGGTTCAGGCTGATCACGACCCCGAACTGAAACGGGTCGATGTTGTAAGTGTTCATCGCAATCGGCAGCAGGATCGGCGTGATCAGGATCAGCGCCGCGATGCCATCGATCAGCATGCCCACAAACAGCAGGCACAGGTTCACGATCAGCAGAAAAGTGAACGGGTCCGACGTCACCGTCGAGATGAAGGCCGCGAGTTTCTGCGGCAGTTCCTCATAGACCACGACCCAGCCAAACACGTTTGCAGCGGCGATCATGAAGATCACCAGCGACGAGTTGGTGGCGGTGCGCACAAACAGCTGACCCAGATCCCGCGGCGTGATCTCTCGGTAGAACAACCAGCCCACAGCAAAAGCGATGAGCGAGGCGACAGCGGCAGATTCCGTAGGCGTGGCGATGCCAAACAGGATGCCGCCCACGATGGCGATCGGGATCAGAAAGGCGGGCAGGGCATTGCGCAGCGCAACTGTGGCTTCGCGCAGGGTCATCCATTCACCTTTCGGGAAATCCTTGGCCAGGCCAATCAGGGCCACCACGACAAAGAATGTGCCCGCCAGGATCAGCCCCGGAATGATGCCCGCGATGAACAGATCGCCAATCGGCAATTGCGCCAGCACACCATAGATCACAAACAGCATCGACGGGGGGATCACGGGCGCCAGCAGGCCCCCGGCGGCCGTGGTCGCAGCCGAAAAGCCGGGGTCATAACCCTCTTTCGTCATGGCAGGCACCATGGCGCGGCTCATCACCGCGATCTGGCTGGCGGCTGAGCCGATGATGGCAGCCATGAACATATTGGCGAGCAGGTTGATATAGGCCAACCCGCCCCGGAACCCGCCCACAAAGACACGCGCGGCGTGGACCAGGCGTTGGGTCATGCCGCCTTCGTTCATCAACTCGCCGGTCAGTATGAACAGCGGGATCGCCAGCAGGCCATAGTTTTCAACACCGGAAAAGATCTGCTGTGCATAGCTGTCATAAAGCACCAGATTGCCGCTGTCGTAGATGTACCAAAGCGCGGTCAGCGCCAGCACCAGCGCGATGGGAACCGAGCCAAAGAGCAGAACAAGGAAGAGAAGAGGGGTCATCTACACGGCCTCCACTTGTGATGTTTTGCCGGGGTGAGCCAAGTTGGCGCCCGAATGCAGCAGCGCGCCAAGCGTAAAGAGCGGCATCACCAGCCAGATCCAGACCTTTTTTAGCCCGATGGTGTTGGTGGGTTCGGCATAGATGAAATTGAACGTCTGGCCCTGAAACGCTTTGACGTCCCAGCCGGCCTCCATCAGTTGCAGGGGCATGAACCAGCGCAGGCAGATCCAGACCATCAGGCAGGCAAAGACAAATATGGTCAGATCGACAAAGCGGTTGATCCAATGACGGCCCGAGGCAGGCAGCATTTCGTTCAGGATCGTGACCGAGATGGCCGAGCGGAAATGGATCGCAGCAGAGGCCGCCAAGAAGGTCATCCAGACCATGGCGTAAATCGCCGCCTCATCGACCCAATAGATCGCGTTGCCGGATGCGCGGGTGATGACGTTGAGAAGGATGAGCCCGGTGACCGATGCGGCCAAAGCTGCCGCAAAGAAAATCTCGACCCGTGCCCAGAAGTGGGAAGCCCGATAGAGCATGTGCCTGCCTTTGGTATTGAGTGCAAACGGGCCGGTGCATGACCGGCCCGCGCGTGTTTGTCAGAGCTTACTTGGTCGCGTCTGCGGTCTTGCGCAGATCGGGCAGGGACGGTGCCTTGGCGGCCCAGATCTCTTCCCATTTGCCCATGACGTCGCCAAAGTATTCCGCGTCAACGGTGTGCACGGTGATGCCCACGGTGTTCAGCTTTTCGGTCCAGGCGGGCGACTTTTCGATGTAAGCGTCCAGAGTGGTGTCCACGTGCTTGGCCATGAGCTCGGACACCATCGCCTTGTCTTCGTCGCTCATGCCAGCATAGACGCGCGCCGAGATCAGGCCGACCATCGGGAACATCATGTGGTTCGAGATCAGCAGCGTATCGGCGTGCTCATAGTACTTCAGCACGTTGATCAGCTCGACGTCCATGTCGATGGCGTCCACCTGACCGTTGGCCAACGCGTCATAAACCGCAGGCAGCGGCATCGGCGTGGGGGCCGAGCCCAGCAGGTTGTAGAAATCCAGGATCGGGTCGAACGGCGTGATCCGCAGTTTGACACCGGACAGATCAGCGGCCGAGTTCACTTCGCCCCGGCTGAGGATCTGGCGCATGCCCGCGCTGCCATAGCCCACGCCCACGACGCCTGCCTCTTGCGGCAGCACCTCGAGCATGCCCTTGGCCGTGTCCGAGCGCAGGATGGCGGCGGCGTGGGTCATGTCGTTGGCCAGGTAAGGGGCATAGAACGCACCCATGTTCGGCACCCGGTTTGACACTTCGGCCACGGTCATGAACGCCATGTCCAGCGCGCCGGTTTGCAGCTGCTGCAGCATCTGCGCTTCGTTGCCCAGCTGACGGGCGGGGAAGACGGTGACGCTGTGTTCGCCGCCTGACTTTTCGGCCAGTTCGGCGCCAAAGGCTTCGGCGGCTTTGGTCCAGACATGCGGCGGGGGCGTGATCAGGCCCAGCTTGAATTCCTTGGCAGTGGCGGGCAGCGCGGCCAGCACAAGGGCCGCTGCGGCGGCGCCTTTGGTCAGGCCCTTTAGGCTGATGGTCATGTTCTCTCTCTCCCTGATAGAATCATTGTTTTTTGCGAGTTTAAGCGCGGATCACAGTGTGACCCAACCCTCTGGGGGTTCCTTCCCTGGATGAACCTCTCCGCAGCTTTTGCAGGTGCGCGCTTTTTCATCGGCATAGAACGCCTGATAGACGGGGGGCAGATCTCGGACGATGCTTTCCAGGATCAGCTCGGACCGATGCACCAGATCACCACAGTTGAAACAGTACCATTCGATGGCGTCATGCTCGCCCTCGGGGCGTTTGGGCTCGATCACCAAACCGATCGAGCCCTCTTGCGGCCGCTGAGGGGAATGGCGGACATGGGCGGGCAATAGGAAAATCTCGCCTTCGCGGATCGGGACATCATAGAATTCGCCCCCCTCATAGAGCTTGAGCACCATGTCGCCCTTGAGTTGATAGAAAAACTCTTCGACCGGATCGTCGTGATAATCGGTGCGCTTGTTTGGCCCGCCCACAACGGTCACCATCAGGTCCGCGTCCTCCCAGACCTGTTGATTGCCCACGGGCGGTTTCAGCAGATGTTTATGCTCGTCGATCCATTTCTGGAAATTAAAGGCGCTCAGGCGTGCCATGGTTCATTATCCTCCCAATTTTGCCGGGCTGGCCATGTCAGCAGGGTCGGGCAACCGGGGGCGTTGCGACAAGGGAATTGTCCGAATGTTGATATCAAAAACATGGATACCTGTTTCCCCTGGCATAACTCAGCCCGATAATTGGGCGGTGTGAGTGAGTGGTGGACTTAAGTGCTTCATGCTTGAAAGTTTAGGTTTAAAGTATATGGCTGAGTCAAGAAAATTTCTGAGATTTCGTCTGTCGGTGCTTGTTCAGTACTTTCGTTCCGACGGGTAGTGGTCTGAAATTTCTGGTCTTTCACCTGTGGAAGCCGGTCGCGAATAGAGGCCTGTTGCCTTGCTGTTCTAAAGACTGCACCTTCACGACATGGTGATATAGGTTTGTCAGGGCTGCTCAAAGGCCCACATCCCTCACCGGATATCGCCTAAGGAGAGCCCCATGCGGATCAATGCCGACTTCACCAAGCGCGTCGCCGTTCACTTTGATGAAACCGAGTGGGTGCAATCCCCCGCCGCTGGGGTCGAGCGCAAAATGCTGGACCGGATCGGCGAAGAGGTGGCGCGCGCCACAACCATCGTGCGCTTTGCACCGGGCAGCGCCTTTGCCGCGCACACCCATGACGGGGGCGAGGAATATTTGGTGCTGGATGGTGTGTTTCAGGACGAGCTGGGTGATTTTCCAACCGGCATGTATGTCCGCAATCCGCCGACGTCCTCGCACACACCGGCGACCGAACCAGGGGCGACGATCCTGGTCAAGCTGCACCAGTTCGATCCCGACGATCGGACCGAAGTGCGCCAGCCCATTGCCGGAGAGGGGCGGGTCGATCTGCACCGAGACGCGGTGGAGGAAGTGCGCGTGGAACGGTGGGCGGCCGGTGAGGCGGTTCAGGTGGATGCCGATGGTGGGTTGGAGGTTTTTGTACTGTCCGGCAGCTACGCTGAAGGCGGTGAGACCTTTGGCAAATGGGATTGGCTGCGCGTGCCGCCCAAAGGGGCGTTTCAGGCGGCCGCGGGCCCGGATGGCGCCGAGGTTTGGGTGAAATCCGGCCACCTGAGCCAGATGATCTGACCTCTCACGTTTCTCAAATCTGATGAAATTTTCAGCAAAACCGGGCCTTTGGTCCGGTTTTTTCAATTTTTTGACCCTTTGATAAATTTTACCAATTGATAAAAAATTCAGATGTGGCAGTCTGGAGGCAAGAACAACATATCTCAGGGAGAGAGTGATGGCACAGGGCCAGACAGCACCCGGTATCGTTTCCGGGCGGCTATCCAGCGAAGACATTGCCGCCAACTTTGACGACCTCCACCCGGCCTATGCGCCGCACGAGGCCGCGGTTGCCGCAGATCGTTGCTATTTCTGTTATGACGCGCCGTGCGTGACGGCCTGTCCCACGGACATCGACATTCCGCTGTTCATCCGCCAGATCCAGACCGGACACGCGCAGGCGGCGGCAAAGACCATTCTGGACCAGAACATTCTGGGCGGCATGTGTGCACGGGTTTGTCCGACCGAGACACTGTGTGAAGAAGCCTGCGTGCGTGAAACTGCCGAGGGCAAGCCGGTCGAAATTGGCCGACTGCAGCGTTACGCCACCGACACCGTGATGGCGGCGGGCGTGCATCCGTTCGAACGCGCGGCATCCACTGGCAAGACCGTGGCGGTTGTGGGGGCAGGGCCTGCGGGCCTGGCCTGCGCGCACCGTCTGGCCATGCTGGGCCATGACGTGGTGATCCACGAGGCACGCGAGAAGGCCGGCGGCCTGAACGAATTCGGCATCGCCGCCTACAAGAGCACCGAAAACTACGCCGAGGCCGAGGTCGACTGGCTGCTGAAAATCGGCGGCATTACCATCGAGAACGGCTCGGCCCTGGGCCAAGGCGTGACGCTGGGTGGTCTGCAAGAGGCATATGACGCCGTGTTCCTGTCCATCGGTCTGGGTGGGGTGAACGCCCTGCGAGCCGAGGGCGAAGACAAGGACGGCGTGCGCGACGCCGTGGATTTCATTGCCGATCTGCGTCAAGCCGACGCCCTGTCCGCGCTGCCAGTGGGCCGCAATGTGGTCGTTATCGGTGGCGGTATGACGGCCGTTGACGCCGCCGTGCAATCCAAACTGCTCGGCGCTGAAAATGTCACCATTGCCTACCGCCGGGGCCGCGAGGCCATGGGCGCCAGCCGGTTCGAGCAGGATCTGGCGGCATCCAAGGGCGTGAAGCTGATGTTCAACGTCCAGCCGGTCGCCGTGCATGGCAACGGGGCTGCGACAGAGATCGAGTTGGAGTATACTTCGTCCGCAGGCGGTGAGTTGACCGGAACGGGTGAAACTACGCGACTGGCTGCGGATCAGGTGTTCAAGGCCATTGGTCAGACGCTTGAGGGCGCACCGAGTGTGCTGGCGCTGGACGGTCGCAAGATCGCCGTGACCGACGCAGGCCGAACTTCGGTCGACGGTGTCTGGGCCGGGGGCGACTGTGCCGCTGGTGGCGACGACCTGACCGTGACAGCCGTGGCCGAGGGTCGCGACGCCGCGATGGACATCCACAAGGCAATGATGGGGTAAGATACGCGGGCAGCCACCAAAAGGAGACACCCGATGACGGATCGAACCAATAAGCCGGACGAGAAAATCGTTTCGCACTATGGCGGTGCGGAGCTGTTTCGCAAGATTGTCGACACACTTGAGGCCAGTGGCGTCAAGCTCGGCGAGATTTCGGAACAGCACCTCAAGTCGATTGACGAGTTTCACATCGGCGGCGAAGAGGCGACGATTTCCTTGCTCGATCAACTTGGGTTGAAAGACGGGGTCAAAGTTCTGGATGTTGGCGCGGGTATCGGCGGGCCTGCCCGTCTTATGACGGCGCGGTATGGTGCGGATGTCACGGGGTTGGACCTGACCCCCGATTTCATCGAAACGGCAAAGCAACTGACCGGGCTTCTGAGCCTGCCGACGCAGTTCAAGGTCGGAAGCGCCCTGGACCTCCCCTTTGATGACAACAGTTTCGACGTCGCCACCTTGTTGCACGTCGGGATGAATCTGCCGGACAAGGACCGCCTTTTTGACGAGGTTTGGCGGGTCCTGAAACCACAGGGGCGCTTTGCCGTCTATGACGTGATGCGTTTTGGGGCGGCTCCGGCTTTTCCTTTGCCCTGGGCCAGTGATCCGGCGGCGTCGTTCCTGGCCTCGCCTGACGTCTATCTCGACGCGGCTGACAAGGCTGGTTTCGAGTTGGAGGCGCGCCGGGATCGGGGGGAGGTCGCCAAAGAGTTCTTTGCCGCCTTGCGAGAAAAGATCAAGGCGTCTGGCCCCCCGGTTTTGGGGTTGCCCATGTTGATGGGGATGGATGCTGCGGACAAGGTGGCGAACATGACAAATGCAGTCGGCGCGGGCGATATCGCCCCGGTCGAGATGATATTCAAAAAGCGCGACTAGCGCGCAGGGAGACGCAAATGGCTGATCTGAAAACAAACTTCCTAGGCATCGAAAGCCCCAACCCCTTCTGGCTGGCCTCAGCGCCGCCCACCGACAAGGAATACAACGTCCGCCGCGCGTTCGAGGCCGGATGGGGCGGTGTGGTCTGGAAAACGCTGGGGGCAGAAGGGCCGCCGGTGGTGAACGTGAACGGCCCGCGCTACGGCGCGATCTGGGGCGCGGACCGTCGGCTGCTGGGGCTCAACAACATCGAGTTGATCACCGACCGACCGTTGGAGGTCAACCTGGAAGAGATCACGCGGGTCAAGAAGGACTACCCCGACCGCGCCATCATCGTCTCGCTGATGGTGCCGTGCGAAGAAGCGGCGTGGAAAGCGATCCTCCCGCGGGTGGCCGAAACCGGAGCCGATGGCATCGAGCTCAACTTCGGCTGCCCGCACGGGATGGCCGAACGGGGTATGGGCTCGGCCGTGGGCCAGGTGCCGGAATACATCGAAATGGTCACCCGCTGGTGCAAGGAGAACTATGACAAGCCGGTGATCGTCAAGCTGACGCCCAACATCACCGACGTACGTTTCCCGGCGCGCGCAGCCAAGGCGGGCGGCGCGGACGCGGTGAGCCTGATCAACACCATCAATTCGATTGTTTCGGTGGATCTGGACCAGATGGCACCTGAGCCGATTATCGGCGACAAGGGCACCCACGGCGGATACTGCGGCCCGGCGGTCAAGCCGATTGCCATGAACATGGTGGCCGAGATTGCCCGCTGTCCGCAGACCCATGGCCTGCCGATCTCGGCCATTGGTGGCATCACCACCTGGCGCGACGCGGCTGAGTTCATGGCGCTCGGTGCCGGCAACGTGCAGGTCTGCACCGCGGCGATGACCTATGGCTTCAAGATCGTCGAAGAAATGATCTCGGGCCTGTCGCAGTGGATGGATGAAAAGGGGTACACTTCGACCGAGGATTTCATTGGCATGGCCGTGCCCAATGTCACCGACTGGCAGTATCTGAACCTGAACTCGATCTCGAAGGCCAAGATCGACCAGGACGCCTGCATCAAATGCGGTCGCTGCTATGCGGCTTGCGAAGACACCTCGCACCAGGCCATCGCCATGAGCGAAGATCGCACATTCACCGTCAAGGACGACGAATGCGTGGCCTGCAACCTGTGCGTCAACGTCTGCCCGGTTGAAAACTGTATCTCGATGGTCGAACTGCAGCCCGGCGAGTTGGACGAGCGTACCGGCGAAACCGTGAGCGCGGAATACGCCAACTGGACCACGCATCCCAATAACCCGTCGGCGCAAGCAGCCGAGTGAGGGACGCCTTCGGCGACCGTATTTGGAACGAGAAGAAACAGGGGCAGTGCGATGAAGCGCTGCCCTTTGTTTTGGGGTGTACCTTCTAAGTGTATTGGTCTGCTAAGTGGGACAAAGCCCCATTTCGCTGCGGATGCGCGAAGGTCAGCTAAGCCTTGATTTCCAAATTTGCCGCCTCGCTTCGTCTCGACTTTCGTATTCTGCAACCGCTGCATCCAATTCATCAGGCGCAAGAGCGGTCTCACCTTTTGCATTCCGTGTGATCTGCATCGTGTACCATGCGGTCACACCGCCTTCAGGCGGGTTCTTGAAGCGTGGAAATTGCGGTTCGGTCCTCTGTCCGGCTAACCAAAAGGACGGCAGTTCTGGATCAACCACGAGCGCGCGAGCTAACCCAATAAGATCGGCCTTGCCATCGAGAATGGCGCTTTCGGCTTGAGCGCGTGTTTTGAATCCGCCAGTGACCATCAAAGGTATGTCGGTCTTTTTGCGAGCGCTACCTGCGAATTCTAAAAAATAGGGGCCGGAGCCTGCCCGATCAGACGAGGATGCTGCACCGGGGAAGTATGTACCACCGCTGATGTCGATAAGGTCTATTGCTGTCTTGTCGACTGCTGAAATCACCTCAAGTGCCTCGTCTTCGGCAAAACCGCCTTCAAGCTGATCGGTGGCATTCAATTTGATACCCACCGGATATTTGGGGCCTACAGCTTCTCGAACAGCTTCGATCACTTCGAGAAGCAGCCGCATCCGGTTTTGCAGAGAACTACCATAGGCGTCCTCTCGTTTGTTGAACAAAGGCGATAAAAACTGACTAAGCAGAAATCCATGCGCCGCGTGTAACTCCACGCCACCAAATCCAAGTTCCTTTGCAAGGCTGGCGGAGCGGGCAAATTCGGCTGGCAGCGCATGTATCTCGTCCAATGACAACGCGCCGCAAGTCAGGCCGGGCAAGTCCAGCGCGCTCGGTCCTTTTGGCGTGCTGATCGGGGCATCCGCCATCGCACCCGCGTGTCCAAGTTGGAGCCATAGCTGCGCGTTGTCGGTTGCACCTGCTTTTGCGAGGCGCTCAAGCAAGCCGCTGTCGGATTGGTCATTCAAAATGAGGTTGCCGGGCTTCTCTGCAAAGTTGGGTGTACCTTGAACCTCGCCGATTATGGACAACGCCAGACCGCCCTCAGCCCACCGTTCGTAAAGATTGACTTGATCGTTCGTTGGGTTGCCAGCGCCGTCGCCAAGAGAGTCCGACATCGCTGACTTCGCGATCCGGTTCTTTAACGTAGCGCCGCATGGCAGTGTCAGCGTTTGGGCAAGTGGTGAAGTTTGCATTTTGGACATTAAGCCTCGTTATTCCTTTGTCGTATTACGTCAAAGCGGCCGTTGGTGCAAAGCGCAGCATGAAGTAATTTGGGCTCAGAGTTGACCAACACGACAATCAGGCACAACCTTGTTTTATGGGGTAAGCAGGCGCAGGTAGAGCGTTTCGAGGAACGGATCGGCGCCGTCGAAGGGGTCTTCATCGCCCAGGATCGCGCGAACCTGCACGTCGAAATCGGCATAGTGTTGTGTCAGCGACCAGACCGAAAACAGCAGGTGGTACGGGTGGACGCGGGCGATTTTCCCGTCTGCCATCCAGCGTTCCAGCAGCTTGGTTTTCTCGTCCACCAGCGTTTTCAGATCGTGGTTCAGCGCGTCGTGAATGCGGGGCGCGCCTTGCACGATTTCGTTGGCAAACAGGCGGCTTTCGCGCGGGAAATCCCGGCTCATCTGCAGTTTGCGGCGGACATAGGCCATGATCTCGGTCAGCGGCTCGCCGTCTTCGTCCATTTCGCGCAACGGATCCAGCCAGGTGTCCATCAGCTGCGCCAAAAGCGCGTTGTGCATGTCCACCTTGGAGGGGAAATAATAGAGCAGATTTGGCTTGGACAGCCCGGCCTCGCTTGCGATCTGATCGACCGTTGCACCCCGGAATCCATTGGCCGAAAACACGTTCAACGCCGCTTCAAGGATCGCGGCACGGTTCTTTTTCTGGATCCGTGTCGGGGTGCGGTCCTTTGGCATGGGGCGATTGTCCTTTGTTGGCTGCGCGATTGCCGAGCAGAGTGCATTTTTTGCCAGCATTTTTGCGGGCATGTGCCGCAATTTCTTGACTGGTGTCAAACCCGTGATAGCGTGAGTTTGACCGTTTGGTCAAATCACATACCAAGAGCGAGCCAATCGCAAGCAAGCAACAGGGGATGAGACATGGCAGCGCCTGCCGCGAATATGAAGATCAACGGCGAACGCCTGTGGGACAGTCTGATGGAGATGTCCAAGATCGGCCCGGGCGTCGCAGGTGGCAACAATCGTCAGACCCTGACCGATGAAGACGGCGAAGGCCGCGCCCTGTTCCAAAGCTGGTGCGAGGCGGCGGGCTGTTCGATGGGCCTGGATCAGATGGGCAACATGTTTGCCCGGCGCGAAGGGACGGACCCGGATGCGCTGCCGGTCTACGTGGGCTCTCACCTGGATACGCAGCCGACGGGCGGCAAGTATGATGGCGTTTTGGGGGTGCTTGGTGGTTTGGAAATTCTGCGCACGCTTAATGACTTGGGCATCAAGACCAAACATCCCATCGTGGTGACGAACTTCACCAATGAAGAGGGGACGCGCTATGCCCCGGCGATGCTGTCGTCCGGCGTCTTTGCGGGAATTCACACGCAGGATTGGGCGTACGACCGCGAGGATGCCGAGGGCAAGAAGTTTGGCGATGAGCTCAAGCGTATTGGCTGGCGCGGTGACGAAGAGGTCGGCGCGCGCAAGATGCATGCCTTCTTTGAACTGCATATCGAACAGGGCCCGATCCTGGAGGCTGAGGGCAAGGACATTGGTGTTGTCACTCACGGTCAGGGCCTGAGTTGGACGCAAGTCACGATCGAGGGCAAGGATTCGCACACCGGATCAACGCCGATGCCGATGCGCAAGAACGCCGGGCTTGGGATGGCGCGGGTGCTGGAAAAGGTGGATGAAATCGCCTGGTCCCATGCACCGCATGCGGTTGGGGCGGCGGGCCATATCGATGTCTACCCGAACTCGCGCAACGTGATTCCGGGCAAGGTGGTGTTCACCGTCGATTTCCGCTCGCCCGAGTTGAGCGTGATCGAGGACATGGAGGCGCGCCTGAGGGTCGAGGGTCAGACGATCGCCGACGATATGGGCCTGAGCATCGCATTCGAAAAGGTGGGCGGGTTCGATCCGGTGACCTTTGACGAGGGCTGTGTCACGGCTGTGCGGAACGCGGCCGAGCGGCTGGGACATACGCATCTGGATATCATCTCGGGCGCGGGCCACGACGCCTGCTGGATCAACCGGGTCGCGCCAACCGCGATGGTCATGTGCCCCTGCGTCGATGGGCTGAGCCACAACGAGGCCGAAGAGATCAGCCCCCAATGGGCGGCTGCGGGCGCGGATGTGCTGTTCCACGCGGTGGTGGAAACCGCTGAAATCGTGAAGTGATTCAACACGACCTCTCCATCCCCGATCGGATAAGCGATCTGATTGCGATGGAAATGGCCGAGTTCGATGTGAGCTCGGCCAGTAAGACGGGCGTGGGGGCGGCAACGCTGGCTGCGTTTGAACGCGCCACTTGTCCGCCAACCCGGGTCGAGGTGCAATTCAGCGGCGGCGTCATGCAGACGTGTTGGGCGGTGACGCGGTCCAATGGGGATTACCGGGTCATCTACCTGCCGCTGGCGGGATATTTTTCGCTTTGTGTCGAGAGCTGCTTCGGCCCGCTCGACATCGGCGTACATGGAAGTGCGATCGGCTGCTTCAGCTCGGTCTGACAAGAAAAACAGGGAGTTATCGCTATGAGTACAGTCATCAAGAACGGCACGGTCGTCACGGCTGACCTGTCTTACAAGGCGGATGTGTTGGTTGAGGGCGGCCAAATCATCGAGATCGGCATGGGGCTGAGCGGTGACGAGGAGCTGGACGCCACCGGATGTTACGTGATGCCGGGCGGAATTGATCCGCATGTGCATCTGGAGATGCCGTTTATGGGCACATACTCCAGCGATGATTTCGAAAGCGGTACGCGGGCTGGGCTTGCCGGTGGCACCACGATGGTGGTGGACTTCTGCCTGCCCAACCAGGGCGAAAGCCTGCTGGATGCGATCAAACGCTGGGACAACAAATCGACCCGCGCGAACTGCGACTACTCTTTCCACATGGCGGTGACCTGGTGGGGCGAGCAGGTGTTCAACGACATGAAAACCGTGATCGAACAGCGCGGCATCAACACGTTCAAGCACTTCCTGGCTTACAAGGGCGCGCTGATGGTGAACGATGACGAGCTGTTCTCGTCCTTCAACCGTCTGGCCGAACTGGGCGGCATCGCCATGGTCCACGCCGAAAACGGCGATGTGGTGGCCGAGATGACCGCCAAGCTGCTGGCCGAGGGCAACACCGGTCCCGAGGGGCACGCCTATTCCCGGCCCAGCCAGGTTGAGGGCGAGGCCACCAACCGCGCCATCATGATTGCCGATATGGCAGGCGTGCCGCTTTATGTGGTGCACACCTCGTGCGAAGAGGCGCATGAGGCGATCCGCCGGGCACGGATGCAAGGCAAGCGCGTCTGGGGTGAGCCGCTGATTCAGCACCTGACCTTGGATGAGCGCGAGTATTTCCATGAGGATTGGGACCATGCGGCCCGCCGAGTGATGAGCCCGCCGTTCCGCGATGCGCGCCACCAAGAAAGCCTGTGGGCCGGTCTGCAGGGCGGGTCGCTGTCGGTTGTAGCAACCGATCACTGCGCCTTTACCACCGAACAAAAACGCTATGGCGTGGGTGACTTTTCAAAGATCCCCAACGGCACCGGGGGCCTTGAGGACCGGATGCCGATGCTGTGGACCCATGGGGTCGAGACCGGTCGTCTGACGCCGAACGAGTTTGTCGCCGTCACCTCGACCAACATTGCCAAGATCCTGAACTGCTATCCCAAGAAGGGCGCGGTTCTGGTTGGGGCGGATGCAGATCTGGTTGTCTGGGATCCGAACAAAACAAAGACAATTCAGGCATCTACACAGCAAAGCTCAATCGACTACAACGTGTTCGAAGGCAAAGAGGTCAAGGGCTTGCCGCGCTTTACTCTGACCCGTGGACAGGTTGCCGTGTACGATGGAGAAATCCGCACCCAAGAGGGCCATGGCAAGTTTGTCGAGCGTGAGGCCAATACGCCCGTGAACCGCGCGCTCAGCAGCTGGAAAGAATTGACGTCGCCGCGTCCGGTCGAACGTACGGGCATTCCGGCGACCGGGGTGTAAGGTGCGGCTGCTTCGATGCACGGCAATTCTGCTTGCGTGGTTGCCCGTGTGGGCGGCAGCCGCGCAAGACGGGCTGGTCACCTTTGGCAACGTTCAGGGGTGTGACGTGCATATGAAGCGCAACACGACGGATGAGGGAACACAAATGGCCTTGCTCGATGCGGGCAAGTTGATGTTTTACGAAGTGGCCTGTGACGTTGTTTCTGTTGGCAAGCAAAATGGCCGTGTCGCCAGCCTGACAGGACGATGTGTTGGCTATGAAGAAGTGTATGAATTCACATGGAACTTCCGGTCGAACGGGCAGGGTGGATTTGTGCTTGCGACTCCGGACGGGAGTTATTCGACAGTGCTCAAGGCCTGTCGGTGAAAGGAAAGATATGACGACCAACGGCCAGACCGTTATCGAGGCAAACAACCTGGATCTGACGTTTCAAACCAACGACGGCCCGGTGCATGCGCTCAAGGATGTGAACCTGCAGATCGACAAGGGCGATTTCGTCAGTTTCATCGGTCCCTCGGGCTGCGGCAAGACCACGTTCCTGCGGTGCATCGCTGCTCTGGAAACCCCCACGGGCGGCAGCCTGAGCGTCAACGGCATGACCCCGGACGAAGCGCGGCGCAATCGGGCCTATGGCTATGTGTTCCAGGCGGCGGGTCTGTACCCGTGGCGCACGATTGCCAAGAACATCAAACTGCCGCTTGAGATCATGGGATATTCCAAGTCCGATCAGGATAAGCGCGTGAACGAAGTGCTGGAACTTGTTGATTTAGCTGGGTTTGGTGGCAAGTACCCCTGGCAGTTGTCAGGGGGTATGCAGCAGCGTGCCTCTATCGCGCGGGCGCTGGCCTTTGACGCCGATATCCTGCTGATGGACGAGCCGTTCGGGGCGCTGGATGAGATCGTGCGCGATCACCTCAACGAGCAATTGCTGCAGCTGTGGGCGCGCACCGACAAGACCATCGGTTTTGTCACACACTCGATCCCCGAGGCGGTTTATCTGTCGACCAAGATCGTGGTGATGAGCCCGCGTCCGGGTCGGATCACGGATGTGATAGAGAGCCCACTGCCCAAGGAACGCCCCCTGGACATTCGTGACACGCCCGAGTTCATCGAGGTGGCGCATCGGGTGCGCGAGGGCCTGCGGGCGGGGCATGCCGATGACTGATCAGGCGAGAGTTTGCGCTGTGCTTGGCCACAGGCGGTGGCAGAATTTTTCAAAAATTCTGGTTCAAATTCTGGATCAGAATTTGGCGCCTGACGCGACGGAGGGGACAAGATGAAATCTATCTTTGCTGTTCTCACCGTTGTCGCTGCTATTATTGTACTGTGGTACGCTGCTTGTGTACCGATGAACATCAAGGGCGTTCTGGTTGAGGTCGAGCGCGCAGGCGCCGAGGTGCAGCCGCCCTCCGCCAAGGATCGCCGGGACATGGGCGAGTTGGGTCTGGTGATCGACAACGGCTTTGCCATCCCCGCAACCTGGGAGCAGGACCGTCCCCGACTACCCGCGCCGCATCAGGTGGCGACCGAGTTGTGGAACACCACGGTGGGCAAAAAGATCACCTCGAAACGGTCGCTGATTTATCACGGCTGGGTGACTTTGAGCGCCACGCTTTTGGGTTTTGCCATCGGTACGGGGCTGGGCATTCTGCTGGCCGTGGGGATCGTGCATTCCAAGGTGATGGACATGTCGGTGATGCCGTGGGCCATTGTCAGCCAGACCATTCCGATCATCGCTTTGGCGCCGATGATCATCGTGGTGCTGTATTCCGTGGGGGTACAAGGGATCATCCCCAAGGCGGTGATCTCGGCCTATCTGAGTTTCTTCCCGGTCGTGGTCGGCATGGTGAAGGGGCTACGCAGCCCGGATCACATGCAGCTGGATCTGTTGCGAACCTATAATGCTTCGCAATCCCAAGGCTTCTGGAAGCTGCGTCTGCCGGCCTCGATGCCTTATCTCTTTGCCTCGCTCAAGATCGGTATCGCCGCCTCGCTGGTGGGGGCCATCGTGGGTGAACTGCCGACAGGGGCCGTGGCCGGTTTGGGCGCGCGTCTGCTGGCGGGGAGCTACTATGGTCAGACAGTGCAGATCTGGTCGGCGCTCTTTGCTGCTGCCATTCTTGCCGCTTGTCTGGTGGCCTTGTTGGGGTTGATCGAACGGATGGTACTGAAACGGATGGGGATCGCGTCATGATGGATCATCGGAAAGGGGACTCTGCCCCCGTCGCTTTGCGACTCCCCCGGGATATTTCCAGCAAGAAGAAGGGGGCAGTCACATGATGTTGTTGGGGCTGGCTCTTTTGGTCTGGGTTGGAGGTTGGTGGTTAAATGCGCGACTGGCGGAGGGGCCATATGCGGGGATGCGTGTCGTGCAACTGGCAGTGCCAGTGATTTTTGGCGTGACCATTCTGTTCGTTTGGGAACTGGTTGTACGCGGGCTGGAGGTGCCTTTGGTCATCCTGCCGCCGCCCTCGATGATTGCCGAGCGGTTCGGGGCGTCTATCCCGATCCTGTGGGCCGATTTCTCGCAGACCTTCCTGAAAGGCGCGCTTAGTGGCTATGTCATCGGCTGTGGCGCGGCGTTCCTGATGGCGATTGCCGTGGATCGGTACGAGTTCCTGCGTCTGGGGCTGCTGCCGGTGGGGAACTTTGTTGCCGCACTTCCCATCGTTGGCACCGCGCCCATTCTGGTGATGTGGTTCGGTTTTGACTGGCAGTCGAAGGCGGCCGTTGTGGTGGTCATGGTGTTCTTCCCGGTGCTGGTGAACACGGTGGCCGGTCTGCGTGAAACAACAGCGATGCAGCGCGACCTGATGGAGACCTATGCCGCGAGCTATTGGCAGAGCTTTTTCAAGCTGCGCCTGCCCGCGGCGATGCCGTTTATCTTCAATGGGCTCAAGATCTCGACAACGCTGGCGCTGATCGGGGCGATTGTTGCCGAATTTTTCGGCTCGCCCACCGTGGGCATGGGGTTCCGTATCTCGACCAGCGTGGGACAACTTGCGCTGGACATGGTCTGGGCCGAGATTGTGGTGGCCGCATTGGCCGGTTCACTGTTTTATGGCTGTGTCGCGATGATCGAAAAAACGGTGACCTTCTGGCACCCGTCGCAGAGAGGGTAAATGGGGATCAAGGAGCATTTCAATTTCAAGACCCTGACAAACGGGGCGGAAAAACAAACCAACAAGGAGAGAAGACAATGAAAAAGCTACTGAGTGGTGCCGCACTGGCTGCCGGGTTTGCGGCGACATCGGCGCTGGCAGCTGATGAGGTCAAATTGCAGCTGCAGTGGGTGACCCAAGCCCAGTTTGCCGGGTATTATGTGGCGCTCGACAAGGGGTATTATGAAGAAGAAGACCTGGATGTGACCATCCTGCCGGGCGGTCCGGATATCGCTCCCCCGCAGGTTCTGGCCGGTGGTGGCGCCGATGCGATGCTGAACTGGATGCCCTCGGCGCTGGCGGCACGGGAAAAAGGCCTGCCGGTGGTGAACATCGCACAGCCGTTCAAGTCTTCGGGTCTGATGCTGACCTGCTGGAAGGACACCGGGATCACAGGCCCGCAGGACTTCAAGGGCAAGACCATCGGCGTTTGGTTCTTTGGCAATGAATATCCGTTCCTCAGCTGGATGAGCCAGGAAGGCATCTCCACCGATGGCGGTGATGATGGCGTGACGGTTCTGAAACAGGGCTTTAACGTCGATCCGCTGCTGCAGCGCCAGGCGGACTGTATTTCGACCATGACCTACAACGAATACGGTCAGGTGCTGGATGCAGGCGTGTCCGAGGACGAACTGGTGACCTTCAAGTATGAAGACATGGGGGTGGCGACGCTAGAGGACGGCATTTACGTGCTCGAAGACAAGCTGAGCGATCCGGCGTTCAAGGACAAGATGACCCGCTTTGTGCGCGCGTCCATGAAAGGTTGGAAATATGCCGAAGAGAACCCTGGTGAGGCGGCGGGCATCGTGCTCGACAATGACGCCAGCGGCGCTCAGACCGAGGCGCATCAGGTTCGTATGATGGGTGAGATTGCCAAGCTGACTGCAGGCAGCAACGGCGCGCTGGATCCGGCGGATTTTGACCGGACGGTGAATACCCTGTTGGCCGGCGGTTCGGATCCGGTGATCACCAAGGCGCCCGAAGGTGCCTGGACCCACGATATCACCGACGCTGCGCTGAACTAAAGCGTTGATGTCTAGCTCCAGAAGCGCCCCAATTGGGGGCGCTTCTTTTGTTTCGATGTCAATTCACAGTTGGCATTGGGGTTGAACTTTTTGCGGCTGTCTTTTTGAGGCTCGGAGCGCTCCCGCCCGTCGTCAATTTTTCTGGCGAAAAACCTCCTTCCGTTGGGCCGGGCCGCCGCGCTGGCGCGCGGCGGCGGGCGCTCAGACGTTACTGACAGTGATGGAAAGGACGCCCGGCCCAAGGCCGTTGGCAGGGCTGACGCAGTCAGGTCTGCTCGGGCGCGGGCGCATCCCGTCCCTTGTGCGCTTCAAGGTGGGGGCGGCAGGTGCTTTCGTCGCAAACATGGAGTTTGGCTGTAGCAACGTTTTTTGCGGGAAGTTGGTCGGTTCTGATGTGGAAATGAGCCCGCGATATGTTAGGTTGTATGTGCAGATAATTGCAAAACATCCCAAATGTATCAAATGACTGAAGATAATGCAGGATTTTGCGCAAGAATTCATGGTTGCTCTCGAATTGATCGTCACAGGTGATCCCGATCTGTGGGCGATCGTGTTTCTGTCGCTCAGGGTGTCAGTGCTGGCGGTGGTCATTTCCGCCTTGATCGGGATGCCATTGGGGGCTTTTCTGGCGGTTGGCCGTTTCGCCGGACGCAGGGTTCTGATCGTTCTGATCAATGCTCTGATGGGCCTTCCGCCTGTTGTTGTGGGTTTGTTGGTCTATCTCATGCTGTCGCGTTCTGGTCCCTTGGGTGTGTTGCAACTGCTTTACACGCCGACGGCCATGATTATCGCGCAGGTGGTTCTGGTGACGCCGATCATTGCCGCGTTGACGCGGCAAGTGGTCGAGGCGTTGGCCGCGGAATATGACGAACAGCTGAGGTCGCTGGGGGTGTCGCGTCTGGCGTCCGTGCCGGTTCTGCTCTGGGATGGTCGCTTGTCCCTGATGACCGCGCTGCTGGCTGGATTTGGTCGCGCTATTGCCGAGGTGGGCGCGGTGATCATTGTGGGCGGCAACATCAACCATGTGACCCGCGTGATGACCACGACGATCGCGCTTGAGACCTCTAAGGGTAACCTGGCCCTGGCGCTTGCACTTGGCGCGATCCTGATTGCCCTGGCGATCAGTGTTACGGGCGCGGTGAGTGTGCTGAGCCTGCGTGGTGAACGTCAGGGGGTGGGGCATGCGTGACTATGCGCCCCTAGCGGAACATCCAACCCTGAGCGTCCAGGACCTGCGCATCGCGCGAGAGGGCAAGATGCTGCTGGATGTGGGCCAACTGACGCTGGATGGTCCGGGGCCGACGATCATTCTGGGTCCCAACGGGGCAGGCAAGAGCTTGCTTCTGCGGTGTCTGCATGGGCTGATTGCCCCGGACCGGGGCACTGTGTGTCAAGGCGGCGAGTTCATGTCCGAACAGCTCCGCTCAAGTCAGGCCATGGTGTTTCAACGGCCCGTTCTCTTGCGTCGCTCGGTGGCAGGAAATCTGGATTTTGTGCTGCGGCGGCGGGGGCTGGCCTGGGGTGTACGCAAAGCAGCGTGTCAGGCATTGCTCGTGCAGGGCGGGTTGGCAGACAAGGCGCGGCAATCGGCCCGGTCGTTGTCCGGGGGCGAGGCGCAGCGGCTTGCGATCCTGCGGGCGCTGGCTTGTGAGCCGACTGTTCTGTTCCTGGACGAACCTACCAGCGCGTTGGACCCTGAGGCCACTCAAGAGATCGAGCAAATGGTATTGCGCGCCTCCCGTCAGGGTGTGCGGGTTGTCATGGTAACCCACGATATCGGCCAGGCACGGCGTCTGGCGCGGGATGTTGTGGTGATGCATGGCGGCCGTGTGGTGGAGCAGGGGCCGGCAGCGCAGGTTTTTGCCGAACCGCAGAGCATGATGACCCGGCGGTTCCTGTCGGGCGGGCTGATGGTGTGACCTCGGACAACAAATCAGAGAGATATGAGGCATGATAAAACATTGGGTGCGCGCAGGCATCGCAGCGCTTGTTGTGGTGACGGGGCCTGTGCAGGCGGCAGACCCCTTTATCGTGGTGCAATCGACCACTTCAACGCAGAATTCGGGTCTTTTTGACGCGATCCTGCCGTGGTTTGAGGCCGAAACGGGGATTGATGTGCGGGTTGTGGCCGTGGGCACAGGGCAAGCGATCCGCAATGCACGCAACGGCGACGGGGATGTGCTGCTGGTGCATGCGAAACCCGCCGAAGAGGCCTTTGTCACACAGGGGTGGGGCGTGTCGCGCCAGGACGTGATGTATAATGACTTTGTCATCGTTGGCCCCAAGGATGACCCGGCGGGCATTCGCGGCGGTTCTAGCGCAACTGCCGCGTTGAAGGCGATTGCCGAGGCCAAAGCCATCTTCGCATCGCGTGGGGATGACAGCGGCACGCATAAAGCCGAATTACGCCAGTGGGCGGCGACCGGAGTGGATGTCGCACAAGCGTCGGGCAGCTGGTATCGCGAGACGGGGTCTGGCATGGGGGCGACGCTGAATGTTGCCGCGGGTATGGCGGCGTATACGTTGACCGACCGGGCGACATGGTTGGCGTTTGGAAATGCTCATGGGTTAGAGATTTTGGTTGAGGGCGATCCGAGGCTTTTCAACCAATATGGCGTAATCCTCGTAAATCCTGATAAGCATCCCAATGTTCGTGCCGAGACTGGGCAACGGTTTATTGATTGGTTGGTTGGGCCGGATGGGCAGGCGGCGATTGCCAACTACAAGCTTGACGGTGAGCAGCTGTTTTTTCCAAACGCACGGTAGCTTCTGCGCGACCTTTCGGTCTTGCGTCCTGCGGACGGCAGGGGGCCAGGCTCATGCGGGCAGAGCCCGCATGAGCCTGGCCCAACGGGAGGAGGTGTCCCGCCAGGGGCATCGACGACGGGCGGGAGTGCTTCCGGTCCTGTCGATTTGGCCTGCGGCCAAAGCCTTCGGTGACCGTATTTTGGAACAAGAAGAAAAGGGACAGGTTAGCCGCTGGCACCGTTGTGACGGACCTGGCCCGCGTGGGTCAGGTCGTATCCGCCCATCTCACCTGCGCGGGCGGAGAAACGGTCCGAGCGCAGGAACGACAAGAGCGCCTGCATCGGCGCATCAAAGGCGGCCCGGCGCCAAATGGCCAGATCGACGCGCTCGCTGTGGGTGGGGATGAAACCCAGCCGGTAGAGCCGCGCCATTGCGCCCAGTCCGAACCCGACCTCTCCCTTACCGCTCTGCAGAGCAATGGCCATGTCCTCTTCGGTGCGGGCGCAGGGGGCAGGAGTTTGCAGATCTTCCGGGGACAGATCATGTGCAGCCAGCTCGGACAGGAACAGATGTTGGCTCGCCGCCGTGGATTGGCGCAGGACAACGCGGCGTCCTGCCAAATCGCCAAAACCGTCGATATCCGCGACGCCTGGGGCCAATAGTAACCCGCGTTGGCGGCGGGCCACTTCGATCAAAACCACTGGCGCTTCGCCCAGGCGGTCACGCAGGGAACCAGTGTTGAACCCCTCTTCTTCGTGGATATGCAGTGCTGCGGCCTGGGCAGATCGTTCCGCCAGCCGCTCTAACCCGTCAAACGAACCGTCATAAAAGGTCGCGAGCCCCGAGCCACTTTCGCGGATTGCCCAGTCCAGCAACGGGTCGTGACTGCCAGCAACGATCGCGGGCAGAGGCGGTTCGGCCACCTGTGGCCCTGTGCGCGAGGCGGCCAGCCAGGCGGCGATCTCGGCGCGGGGAAACAGCAGCTTACCGGTGGCGCGCACGCAAGGGATCTCGCCCGAGGACGCCAGGTCATAGACCTTGCGTTCGCCCAGGCGCAACAGTTCGGCCAATTCGCGGGTGGTCAGGTAATCGGACATCTAAGTTTGGTTATGTTTGATAACAGGCTGAGTTTACACCAGATACCACCAGCGCCAGAATGTCGAGGCACGCTGTGCGAGGCCCGAAGCCGCAGGAGTGGGGCTAGTCGAGGCGCACCGAGGAACTGGTGGTGCTGTCGGCAGCGGTGAACCCCACGGCATCAAGCGCAACGGGGGCGGCAACGGTGATCACGGCCATCGCGGCAAGAGCGGAAAGAAAGGCTTTCATTTCGTGTCCTCCGGTGCTGTGGCCCGACGCAAATAGGCGATCAGATCCGCACGATCCTGCGCCCCGGTGATCCGTTGCATCGGCATCTTTGATCCGGGAATGTAATGGTCCGGGCCCAGATCGAAAAGCTGATTTATCGTGTCATCTGACCAGATTATGTCCGATCCCGTCAATGTCTGGGAATAAAGATATCCCGGTACGGTGCCCGCTGGCCTGCCAAAAACTCCGTGGAGCGTGGGGCCGGCGCGCCGCTTACCATCTGGCGTCAACGCGTGGCAGATCGAACATTTGCGGGCAAACTGCCGCTCGCCATTGTCCATCTCATCAGGGTCTTTCAGAAAGCTGCGCGCGTCTTGGGCCATCTGTTCATGTTCGCTGAGCGAGGCCAGCGGCCAGCTGTACATGGCATCATCAATGCCGCCTGCATGAATGTTTTGACCGTCCGCCGAAAACGCCAGCGCCCAGATGGGACCGCGCAGGGTGGCGCGAAAATCGCGCGTGATGCGCCAGCTTTGTGTGTCGATCACCATGATGTAGCCCTCTCCATCCCCGACTGCGAGGTGATGTCGATCTGGGCTGAGTGCGAGCGCCAGAATAGGCCGACGGTCCAGGGTGAAATCGTGCAGCGCCTCACCACTTTGCAAGTCCAGAATACGAGTGCCGCCATCGACAGCACCATAGGCCAGCCAGCCGTCATCCGCGTTGATCAGCAGCTCGTTCAGGCCAAAACCATGACGCAACAGTTGTTGGCGTTCTTCGCCCGTTGCCACATCCCACAGGCGCAGGGTGCCGTCGGTTCCAGCGGAATAGAGCTGCGTTCCATCCGGGGAAAAGGTGACGGCATTGATGCCACCACTGCCTAGGGGCAACATCTGCGGCGGGCTGCCATCCAGCGGCCAGATCCCAATGGTGCCGTCCCAGCTGGCGCTTGCGACATGGGTTTTGCTGGCGGCCAGATCAACGATCTTGCCTTTGTGGCGGCCCAGGATTTCTCCACCGGGCCAGTGCCGCAGGGTGAAGTCATCACCCGCGGAATAGACCCCGGTGCCGTTGAACAACACGACGTTTACGGCCGCCTCGTGGCCTTCAAGCCATTGGGGGGCGCCATCGGTCCAAAGCCCCACGGTGTTGTCGAAACTGGCCGTGGCGATGCGTCCGTCAGGGGCGCTGGCGATGCCCATGATCGGGCCGCCGTGACCCTTGAGGGTAAAGAAATCCGCCGCCGCCATGGCAGGCGGCAGCAACAAAAGCGCGGCCAGCAGCGCGCGCATTTATTCGGCGGGGGAGGCCGCGCCGCCTTTGGGTTCGGCGTCTTTGACCTCTTCCAGCCAATTGGGGTGATGCTCGCGCGCCCATTGTTCTTCGACTTCGCCGGTGCTCATGGCGTCGAATGCGCCTTCCATGCCGACCGAGCCCAAATAGATGTGGGCAAAGATGATCGCGAGGAAGCCATAGGCGACCATGACGTGCCAAACTTGAGCATATTGCATCTCTTCGTGGGGTGACATCTGCTCTGGCAGGTTCAGGCCCATGAGCTCAGGGAGGCCGGTGGCATTCGCAAGCACAAAGGTCTTGGCAAACATCGGCATCTCAAAGGGAAAGAGCAGCGACAGGCCCGACAGGCTGATCGAGATCCCCAGAACCACGCAGGCCCAGAAGATGATCTTTTGCCCGGCGTTGAATTTGCGGGCAGGAGGGTGTGAGCCTTTGGTAAACAGGCCACCGCCAGCGGCCAGCCATTTCAGATCGTGTCGGTTGGGGATGTTGTGGGCGACCCAGTTCACGGTGATGATCACCAGCCCCAGCATAAAGGCCCAGGCGATGTTGTTGTGCAGCCATTTGCACCCCTGCGCGATCATGGCAAAGCCGTCGCGGCCAATGAGCGGGATCAGGAAGTCGCGGCCATAGAGCGTGATCAGCCCGGTGGCGCCAAGGATCAGGAAGGAGCCGCCAAACAGCCAATGGCCAAAACGCTCGAAGCCGTTGAAGCGCAGGATGCGGCGGCCGGTGCGTTCGCCCTCGATACGGATCTTGCCGCGCAGGATGAAGAACAGGACCAGCACACCCAGCATGCCACCCAGAATGTAGGTGCCATAGGTGCGCAGGGGGCCGGTACGGAAGGTCAGCCACCACATGCCGCCGTCCTGGATGATCACATCCGAGGCCGGGCCACGAGAGGACACGGTGATATCGGCCGAGCCATAGCGCAGCGCGCGATACAGGTCGCTGTCCGAGGCCACGCCGCGCGTGCCAAGCTGCCCGATCAACGCCTCGGTGTTGCCCGCGCCGGTGTTAGAGGATCGATACTCGTCATCGACCTTTTCGCCGCGCTGTCGCGCCATGATGTCTTCGAGCGTTGTGGCGCCGCCAGTCTCCGCGCGAGGCGCCTCTGGGGCGGCCTCTTGCGCAGCAACGGGCAGGGCCGTCACGAAACAGGCAAGGATAAGGGCGGCAATGAAACGGAACATGTCGGCAGTCCTGTTGTCTATGCGTCAGGGAACGGCCCGCCAAGGCGGGCCATCCCAAGGATCAGAGCAGGGCCGCGTCAGGGCGGCCCCAGCGGCATCAGCCGCCTTTCTGTTCATAGGCGGTTCCCCAGCCCCAGGCGCCGGTGCCAAAGCCGCGCGCCACAACGCGTTCGCGGTAGATGGCCGACACCACGTCGCCGTCGCCAGCGAGCAGGGCCTTGGTGGCACACATCTCGGCGCAAAGGGGCAGTTTGCCCTCGGCGATCCGGTTGCGGCCATATTTGGCGAACTCGGCGGTGGAGTGGTTTTCTTCAGGGCCACCGGCGCAGAAGGTACATTTGTCCATCTTGCCGCGTGAGCCGAAGTTGCCCGCTTGCGGGTATTGCGGCGCGCCAAAGGGGCACGCGTAGAAGCAATAGCCACAGCCGATGCACAGGTCCTTGGAGTGCAGAACCACGCCTTCCTCGTTCTGGTAGAAACAATCCACCGGACACACCGCCATGCAGGGCGCGTCAGAACAATGCATGCAGGCCACGGAAATCGACCGTTCACCAGGTTTGCCATCATTGATGGTCACCACTCGGCGGCGGTTGATGCCCCAGGGCACTTCATGTTCGTTCTTACAGGCCGTTACACAGGCATTGCATTCGATGCAGCGTTCAGAGTCACAAAGAAACTTTGCTCTTGCCATGTTGGGTCCTCCTTACGCTGTCCAGATTTTGCAGAGAGTGGTCTTGGTCTCTTGCATCTGGGTCACTGAATCATAGCCATAGGTCTGTGCCGTGTTCGAGCTTTCGCCCAGCACATAAGGATCCGCGCCTGAGGGGTATTTGTGCCTCAGGTCGTCCCCTTGGAAATGGCCACCGAAATGGAATGGCATAAAGGCCACTCCGGCTCCGACCCTTTCGGTCAGCATCGCCATGACTTTGACTTTGCCGCCCTCGGGGCCTTCGACCCAGACCTGAGAACCATCGCGAATGCCAAGGTTGTTGGCATCGCGCGGATTGATCTCGACGAACATGTCCTGCTGAAGCTCAGCAAGCCAGGGGTTCGACCGGGTCTCGTCACCGCCACCTTCGTATTCCACCAGACGACCTGACGTGAGGATTATCGGGTAATCCTTTGAAAAGTCGTTCTTTTGGATCGACGCATAGAGGGTCGGCAGGCGATAGCTCTGACGGTCCTCGTAGGTGGGATAGTCGGCCACCAGATCGCGCCGCGGCGTATAGAGCGGCTCGCGGTGCAGTGGGATCGGATCCGGGAAGGTCCAGACCACGGCACGGGCCTTGGCGTTGCCAAAGGGGGCACAGCCATGCGCGATCGCAACCCGCTGGATGCCGCCCGACAGGTCGGTCTTCCAGTTGGTCTTGGGACCGGCAACCGCGTCGATTGCGGCGCGTTCGTCGTCGGTCAGATCACCATCCCAGCCAAGATCCATCAGCATCTGCATCGTGAACTCAGGATAGCCATCCTGAATTTCCGAGCCCGCAGAATAGACCCCTTCGGCCAGCAGGTTGTCGCCATCACGTTCCACGCCAAAGCGGGCGCGGAATGTCAGGCCACCTTCGGCCACCGGTTTGGACATGTCATACAGGTTCGGCGTACCGGGATGACCCATCTCGGCGGTGCCCCAGCATGGCCATGGCAGGCCATAGTAGTCGCCATCTGCCGGTCCACCGTTTGCGCGCAGCGTGGTGCGGTCAAAGGTGTGCTGGTTCGCCATATGCAGCTTGAGCCGGTCCGGGTCCTGCCCGGTATACCCGATGGTCCAGAGACCTCGGTTGAACTCTCGCGTGATGCTTTCGACGTTTGGCGTTTCCGGATCGTCCATCTCGATGTTGCGGAACAGGCGATCTGCCCAGCCGAACTTGTTGGCGAACTTGGCCATGATGACCTCATCCGGCAAGCTCTCGAACAGGGGATCGACAACCTTGTCGCGCCACTGGAACGAGCGGTTCGACGCAGTGACCGAGCCTCGGGTTTCGAACTGCGTGCACGCTGGCAGCAGGTAGACCCCGTCGGTACGATCATGCAGAACGGCCGAGACAGTCGGGTAGGGGTCAACCACCACCAGCATGTCCAGCTGTTCCATCGCCGTCTTCATCTCAGGACCGCGCGTTTGCGAGTTCGGCGCGTGACCCCAAAGCACCATGGCGCGAACCTTGTTGGGTTGGTCCATGTTGTCGGCGTCCTCAAGAACCCCGTCGATCCAGCGGCTGACCGGGATACCCCGCTCATTCTGGAGCGACTTGTCCTTGCCGTCCTTGTCCTTGATGGAATCGAATTGGCTGGCAAGCCATTCGGGCTCTTCTTCCCAAACGCGAGCCCAGTGACCCCACGCACCCTTGGACAGGCCATAATAGCCAGGCAGGGTGTGGGACAGCACGCCCAGATCGGTTGCGCCTTGCACGTTGTCGTGGCCGCGGAAGATGTTGGTACCGCCTCCGCTCGTGCCCATGTTGCCAAGGGCCAGTTGCAGGATGCAGTAGGCACGCGTGTTGTTGTTGCCGTTGGTGTGCTGCGTGCCACCCATGCACCAGATCACCGTACCGGGACGGTTGTTGGCCATGGTACGCGCAACACGGCGCAGCTGTTCACCGGGGGTGCCGGTGACGCGTTCGACTTCATCAGGGTTCCACTTGCGAACTTCTTCGCGGATCTGATCCATGCCCCAGACACGGGTGCGGATGAACTCTTTGTCCTCCCAGCCGTTGTCGAAGATGTGCCACAGGATGCCCCAGATCAGGGCAACGTCCGTACCCGGACGGAAGCGGACATATTCATCAGCGTGGGCTGCAGTGCGCGTAAACCGCGGGTCGCAGACGATAAGCGGTGCGTTGTTCTGCTCTTTTGCGCGCAGAACATGCAACAACGAGACGGGGTGCGCCTCGGCCGGGTTGCCGCCGATGATGAAGATGGCTTTGGAGTTGTGGATGTCGTTGTAGCTGTTGGTCATGGCGCCGTAGCCCCATGTATTCGCCACACCCGCAACAGTGGTCGAGTGACAGATCCGGGCCTGGTGATCCACGTTGTTCGTGCCCCAATAGGCGGCGAACTTGCGGAACAGATAGGCCTGTTCGTTGTTGTGTTTGGCCGATCCCAGCCAATAAACGCTGTCAGGTCCGCTCTCGTCGCGGATCTTCATCATGCCGTCGCCGATCTCGTTGATCGCCTCATCCCAGCTGATGCGCTTCCACTCACCACCCTCTTTTTTCATCGGGTACTTGAGACGGCGTTCGCCATGCGCGTGCTCGCGCACTGACGCGCCCTTGGCGCAGTGGGCGCCCAGGTTGAAGGGGCTGTCCCAACCGGGCTCTTGCCCGATCCAGACGCCGCTGGAGACCTCGGCCACCACGGTGCAGCCGACGGAACAATGGGTGCAAACGGATTTCACTGTATCAACGGCGGTGCCCGCCGCTGTCTGGGCGTTGGCCTGTGTCACGGTTCCACCCGTGGCACTGATCGCGGCCAAACCGCCGATCGCCAGGCCCGAACCACGCAGGAATGCGCGGCGGTCGACGGTTTTTTCGCCAACCTGGGACAGGATACTTGTCCGCTGGGGGCGTCTCGCAACCCCGTTGGTCTTTTTCCTTAGCATTTCTTTCCTCCCTTGCTGGCCACGAGTTGTGGCTGGCTTGGTACTCTCTCCCTAGAACCGGGGATCAAGGGCCTCTCGCTACCTCTCTCTCCGGGGTGACAGGCGTCCGGTGGTTCCCGGACGGCGTCATTTTATGGCCCGCTGTGCGGGGGCGTTCAGAAACGGGCGCTGTCCAGATAGGCGCGGGTGTGCGCTGTATCCTGGATGCGTGTTTCGTTCACCGGCGGCTCGGCTGCTTCGGCCTTGCCGCTTACTGTGGCTGCGGCAACAGCAGCAGGGGCTGCGGTACCGGCCAGTTTCAGGAAGTCGCGGCGGGTTGCGCCTTCTTCCTTGGGGTTGCTCATGGGATCCTCCTTCCCATTGGCGGTTAAGGTGCCTTATTTGGCACCCTTGGGTGGCGGATCAATCCGCCGTCATCCGAAAGCCGTCGCGCTCGATCTCCATGAACACCCGGCCGGCAGCGCCGACCGAAGCATAGAGCACCGAGTGTTCGGCGGCTTCGAGATCTGAATAGAAATGTCCGGCCCAGGGGCCGATGTGTGTGTTGTAAAACGCTTTTTGATCCTCAAGCGAGGCTGGTGTGCCAAAGCGACCGACGATGAGCCCGGCCATCATCTCCATCAGCGAGGCGATGTTGTCTTCGGGCTCATAGACGTTGGGCGCGCGGGTGATCGCGCGAACGGCCATGTCGTTGCGGAGCTGCGCCAGAGGCTTCTCATTGAGAAATCCGGTGAGATAATAGCTGGCATAAGGCAGCAGCTCACCGCGCCCCAGACCAATGAAAAGCGCATTGAACTCGCGTTCCGCGGCGGCGGGTTTGGTGACGCGGGCCACACGGGAGAGCGCAGTGATCGCCTGGCCCAGGTCGGTGTCGTCACCGGTCAGCCCTGCGATCTGGTCCAGCAGCATCTGGTCCGGTGGGCCGGCCAGGATCAGCCCGAGGAAGTTGTAGAAATCGGCGCGCAGCCGGTCTTCCTCGGTGACTGTGATATCTGGCTGCTGGGCTGTGACCATGGGTTATCCTTCGAATTCGAACCGCATGCGGCGCGGTGTTGGGGAGGGCAGAGGGAGGGCGGGCTCTTCGCCGACCCCTGTCGGGGTCACCTCATCGCCCGCGTCGGATGCTGGCGCATCCTCCTCCAGCGCAGCCAGGGGGGTGGGCTCGTCTGTGTCGGGGAGGCTGGGGGCGGTGTCGTTGTCGAGGTCTTCGGCGGTGTGGTCTTGGTCTTCGGGGTCTTCGTCTGCTTTGGCCAGTGCCTCGACATGGGCCAGCATGCCCTTGCCAACCTGATAGGCGGTCTGCAGATTTTCGACCACGCAGGCCGCGTCGGTGTAATCCTCGCCATAGTCCACCAGCCCGTCGACATTGGCCAGCACCGGGTTGAGCCGCCACAGCCTGCGCAACGCGCGGCGGCGAAGGCGGTCGGGCACGGCCTTTGCCATGAAGCCCGAGACATCGTCGCCCATTTTCAGGGTGTCCGGGTCGGGTAGGTTCAATTCGGTCAGGATCTCGGCGTCGCTGCGCTCGTCCGTATCCAGTTCCGCGTCTTCCTGTTGCAGGGCCAGGGCGGCCTCTTCCGCCTCTGCTTCGGCCTGAACGGCCGCTTTGCGCTTGCTCCAGAAATCGCGGGCTTGGGTCATTGCAAGACCCTCCTGGGTGCCCTGTAGACATCTGATGTCTGCCGGATCCTTGGGTCGCCCTTGCCATCTTCGGTCAAGTCAACGCGGGACTTGTCGCGGCGGCGTTTGACGAAGTGTTCAGGTTGGAAATGCTCTTGTGTGAAATCCCGGACCCAGGCGATCAGCCCCGGTGTCATGGGGATCTTCTCGACGATGTCCTCGCCGGTGTCGGCGTAATCCTGACCCTCGAACGGCGAGGCGGTCACCAGGACAGCCTCGAGCGGCGGGTCACCATCGCGTTCCTCGCGCAGCACCAAATAGATTGATGGCAGACTGTCAGCCAGATTGGCAACATAGGCCTCGGCCTCGGCCGCCCAGAGAACAAGAGGAAGGGTGGCGGCGTGATAGTCCACGACCGCCCCCTCGCGGCGCACCTCGGCCCAATCCGCAGGGCCTGCACCTGGAAGTACCGCAACAGCCTTCCACGTCCATTTGGCCCAGCGAGTCACGCCGGGTGATTTCCGGACGACCACGCCCAGAGGCATTTCTATGTGAATAGCGGCCTGCGCCACGATCTCCTCCCCGAAAGGCTCTCCCCTTCCTTCCGTATGGGGAACTATAAACGGAACAGGCGGTCTGCCAAGCCCTGCGGCAGGCAAACTGTTCATTTAGTTGTTACATTTTTTGGAGCAATGGCGGATTGCTGTATCGCCTAACGCCACGATCTAGGGCGTGTTGCGTGCAGGGAAAGGCGAAGCGCAAAAACGTGATACAGATTTGCCACGGGGTTTACCCAGCGACCGTCCTGCGCCTAGGTTGTCGTCAGGAGAGAAGCGGGCCGCCCAGGGCAGCCCGAAGGGAGAATATGGTCAAGTCATTGATTTTATGCGACTGTGCCGGATCGCAACATCTGGATGTGTCGGCGATCGAGGCAGGGTGCGGGCTGAGTTGCAGCAAGGTTCACACTGCTCTGTGCACCACTGAACTGTCGGCCGCCGAGGCAGCGTTGCGCGAGGGAGACGTGCTGATCGCCTGCCAGCAAGAGCGTGCAACGTTTGAAGCCTTGGCCGAGGACATGGAGGTCGACCTGCCCGGGTTTGTCGATCTGCGGGACCGGGCTGGATGGGGCGAGGGGGACGCTGGACCCAAGATGGCGGCGCTGGCCGCCGAAGCGTTGTTGCCGACCCCGGAAACACCGGCCGTGGATGTGATCAGCGAAGGTGTGTGTTTCGTTGTTGGACCAGGTGAGGTTGTTGAACCGTTGGCTTCAAAGCTGGGGTCTGTCCTTGCTGTAACCGCTTTGATAACGGATGAGGCCGAAGTGATGCCATCCCACGGGTTTGATGTGATCCGAGGGCAGGTTCGTCAGGTGCGCGGGGCGTTGGGCGGCTTCGAGGTTCGGATAGACCGCTTTCGGGTGCTGGAACCTATGGGGCGTGGGGCGCAGCTTTGGTCCGACTCAAGGGATGGCGCGCGCTCGGCCTGTGACATTGTGATCGACTTGACCGGTGGGGTGCCCTTTGTACCCGCGCCAGAGAAGCGCGAGGGGTATTTGCGTGCCGATCCGCGTGATCCGGTGGCGGTGGCCGATCTGGCGTTTGAGGCGGTGCAGATGACTGGCACCTTTGAAAAGCCGCTCTATGTGCAGGTTGAGGAAACGCTTTGCGCCCATTCCCGTGCCGAGCAGGTGGGATGTTCGAACTGTCTGGACATATGCCCGACCGGGGCGATCACGCCTGCTGGGGATCATGTGGCAATTGACCCGATGGTTTGCGCTGGATGTGGGGCATGCGCAGCGCTGTGTCCGTCGACCGCGATCACCTATCAGGATCCGGCCGTCAGTTTTGTTCTGGCACGAATGCAGATGTTGGCGCGGAGCTATCGCAAGGCCGGAGGTTTCGCGCCACGCCTTTTGGTGCACGACGCGCATGGGGCCGAAATGATCCGGATGGCTGCGCGCTTTGGACGTGGATTGCCTGCGGATGTTATCCCAATGGAATTGCAGGTGATTTCCGGGTTCGGCCATGCCGAGATGCTGGCCGGTCTGGCCCATGGGTTTGCGCAGGTTCAAGTGTTGCTGGCCCCAACCACCGAACGCGATGCTCTGGATCGCGAATTGGGTCTGGCCGAGGCGATCGGGGGTACGGGCAAGCTGGGTCTGATCGATGTGACCGACCCTGATGCATTGTCCGATATGCTCTATGGGGCCGACGTGCCGGATCCGCTGGCTGATCCGGTGTTGCCCATGGGCAACCGGCGTCAGATTGCGCGGCTCGCGGCGCAGGCGCTGAACCCGGGCGGGTCGACGCTGCCGTTGCCTGAAGGTGCGCCTTATGGGGCGATTGAGGTGAACACCGACAGTTGTACGCTGTGCCTGAGCTGTGTGTCGCTGTGCCCGTCTGGTGCTCTGATAGATAACCCGGATATGCCGCAGCTGAACTTCCAAGAGGACGCCTGTCTGCAATGCGGCATGTGTCAGACGATCTGTCCCGAGCAGGCGATCACATTGGTGCCGCAGCTTGACCTGAGCGACGGTGCCCTCGGCCAGCGGGTGCTGAATGAGGAAGAGCCATTTGCTTGCGTCGAATGCGGTGCGCTCTTTGGGGTGAAATCCACCATCGAGCGGGTGATGGACAAGCTGGTGGGCGTCAATCCGATGTTTGCCACATCAGATCAGGCGCGGGTGATGCAGATGTGTGACGACTGCCGGGTCGAGGCGCAGTTTCATAGCAAAGACAATCCGTTCCAGGCTGCTCCTAAACCGCGTGTCGTGCGGACCGAGGACTACTTCAGCAAGCGCAAGGATCACTGAAATTGCAGCGGTGCCCCCAGATCGGCCGCAGGCACAGCGGCCACAAACGCCAGGATTGCGTCCAGATCATCAAGCGTGATCTCCACCGGCACGATGGGCGGCGGGCGCTCGGGGCTGAAGGGTTCGGTGACATCCGCCACTTGGGTGAACGCGCCGTGGGGTTTGAGGACATAGAACTGCTGAAACCGGTCCGACCAGTCCGGGAAGGCGCGCAACACTGCAAAGGATGGCGTCGAGCCAAGCCCGCTCATCCGGTTGCGCGGACCCACCACATGGCAGCGCCCGCAATGGGTTAGCGCCAGATCGGCGCCAAGGGCCGCGTCGCCATCAAAATCGTGGGCCTCTTCAACCTCGACAACTTCGAAATTGGCGGTAAAGGGATTGGCCCCGTCGATCTGAAAGCTTTCGATGGTCCGCTTGCCGATGTCCGACAGCATCCAGTCGCGGAACCGCTGCGGTTTGGGGTCGTCCGTCGCACGCAGGTAATAAGTGACCTCTTCGAATTGAAACACCGGATCCCCGGGTGCGCTGTCCGTGATTTCCAGCACTACGTCCGTTTCTGCCACCTGAACGCGCACTCCGGTCTTGAGAGAGAAGCGCGGAAGGATATGTTTCAGCAAACCAGATCGTGCCACTTTGTCCGGCGCAGTCAGTCCAAGCGCCTCTTGGCTCCAAGAGGGGCTGGCGGTCAGGACAATGCTCAGGCACAAAAGGGCAAAGCGCATGGTGCAAGCCTAAGTCGGGCGGGTATGATGCGTCAAATACAGGAAATGAATGAACGGAGACCCATGCGATGAGCGGCGATTACAACATGTCCATGCGCAAGTTCCTGAAACAGGTTGGCGTGACCAGCCAGCAGGCCATCGAAGAGGGGCTGCGCAAGGCGGGCGCGCCGGATGGTGGCAGCTTTGAGGCCAAGGTGGTGCTGACCATCGACGGGCTTGAGGTCGAGCATGTGGTGACCGGCCAGATCAAGGATGGCGACGCATGAGCCTGCGCGATGCGGTTCTGGCGAACCTGAAGAAGATCACTGATCCGGTTAGTGGGCAGGACATCGTGAGCGCGGGCGTCATGCGCGCGCTGAACGTCGAGGGCGACACCGTGCGTTTTGTCATCGAGGTGGACCCAAAGCTGGCAGAGCGGATGGAGCCGGTGCGCGCTGCCGCCGAGCAGGCGGCGCAGATGGTGGATGGCGTCAACAAGGTCACGGCGATGCTGACCGCGCATTCGGAAAAGGCACCGCCGGATCTGAAACCCAAACCCAAACCTTCGGAAACCGGCCCGGCGCCGGTTGCGGGTGTTGATCGCATCGTGGCCATTGCCAGCGGCAAGGGCGGCGTGGGCAAATCCACCGTCTCGGCCAACCTGGCCTGCGCTTTGGCTGCCGAAGGCCGCCGGGTGGGGTTGCTCGACGCTGACGTCTATGGACCATCGCAACCGCGCATGCTGGGCGTCTCGGGTCGTCCCGCCAGCCCCGATGGCAAGACCATCCTTCCACTGCGCAACCATGGCGTCACTATGATGTCCATGGGGTTGATGACCAACGAAGGGCAGGCGGTTGTCTGGCGCGGCCCGATGCTGATGGGCGCGTTGCAGCAGATGATGAACCAGGTGCAGTGGGGCGCTTTGGATGTGCTGATCGTTGACCTGCCGCCCGGCACCGGTGACGTGCAGCTGACGCTGACACAAAAGTTCGCTTTGGACGGGGCCATTGTAGTCTCGACCCCGCAAGACGTTGCCCTGATCGATGCGCGCAAGGGCATCGACATGTTCCGCCAGACCCAGACGCCGATATTGGGCATGATCGAAAACATGTCTACGCACATCTGTTCGAACTGCGGGCACGAGGAACACATCTTTGGTCATGGCGGCGTCGCGGCCGAGGCTGAAAAGCTGGGTGTGCCACTGATTGGGGAAATCCCGTTGCATTTGGATGTCCGTATGGCGGCTGACAGCGGCGCGCCCATCGTGGTCGCCAAACCCGACAGCCCACAGGCCGAGGCGTTCCGCGCCATTGCCCGTGACATGATCGCCAAGGGGCAGGCCTGATGACCCCTTCCTTTCCGCCACTGATACAGGGACACCCCGCAAGTGGCGGAGAGGACCCTTTTGACAAGGCCCAAGCGCTTGCGGCGCTGGGCTGTGATGGCGGTACCGTCGTGCATTCGGTGCAGGCCGACCGGCTGCGCGCGGCACTGGTCTTTGCGCCTGAAGTGGCATTGGAGCAGGCGATGGTGATGCTGCCGCTTTGCGCTGTGGGGTTCCAGAACGCCCTTGGCGCGCTTGCCCCGCCCGAGGTTGCGGTGCATCTGGGCTGGGATGGCGTGATCCGTGTCAACGGTGCGCGCTGTGGGCGGTTGCGAGTTGCGGTCTCGACCCAAGCGCCAGATCAGGTGCCGGATTGGCTGGTCGTCGGGATCGACATCACCATTTTGCAAACCGGGGAGGATCCCGGCGCAAATCCTGATATCACCGCGCTCTATGATGAGGGCTGCGCCGAGGTGGAACCGCTGGCCTTGCTGGAAAGCTGGGCGCGGCACACGTTGGTCTGGATCAACCGCTGGGACGCCGAGGGCAATGCGCCGCTCCATGGCGAATGGATGGGGCTGGTGCAGGGTGTGGGCGAGCCTGTTTCGCGCGCCGGGCATGATGGCACGTTCCTGGGTGTGGACGAAGATTTCGGAATGCTGGTGCGAGAAGGTGATGCAACCACGCTGATCCCACTGAGCACGCTGTTGGAGGATGAGACATGAAACTGGCCCGCGCCATCCATTTCGACGACAGCGACAGGAACGTGTTTCACTCGCCAGCCCGCACCGGCGAGCTGTGCATCTCCGGGGGCTTTGAATTTTCAAACTGGTCCGAGAACGATCTGGAAGGAAAATCAAGACAGGCGTTTTCGAACGGCTGGCTGGGCCTGGAAACCTTTGGCCGGGTGACATTTGTGGCCGTGACCCAGATCGAACCGGGGGAACGCGAGGCCGCAGAGCAGGCGCTGGCACAGCATTTCGTGGATCTTTACGGCGCGCCGTCGGTTGAGGCGGCCCTGTCAGTGGCGCAAGAAGAGATCGATCAGATGGTGGATCTGTGCGACGAACATGACGCCAACACATTGCTGACTGTGGCGCGAGAGTTGGCTGAGGGTGGCGTGCGTGAGGCCTATCGCGTGATCGAACCGCAAGAGGCCGAACTGGACCTGTTGGCAGTGCATGTCACCGACAACTAGTTAGCCACGCGGCGCGAAGTCCCCGTATTGCCCGCGTTTGAAGATCAATCCGCGACCGGGACGATGCATCGCTGCATGCACCTGACCCACGATGATCGAATGATCGCCCGCATCATGCACGGCCGATTGGGCGCATTCGAACCGTGCCAGGCAGCCGCTCAGCAGCGGTGTGCCTGTCCCGCTGGGGGTCCAATCAGCGACCGAGAAATCGGTGCCGTCCATGGCAAAACCCTTGGCAACGCTATGCTGATCCTCGGCCATGACATGGATGACGTAATGCTCGGCGGCCATGAACTCGGTATAGCGGGTCGAGGTTTTGGCCGGGCACCACAGCACCAAGGCCGGATCCAGCGAAACTGAGGCAAACGAGTTGACCGTGATCGCCATCGGCCCTTGCGGCGTCATGGTGGTCACAACGGTCACGCCGGTGCCGAAACAGCCAAGCGCCTCGCGAAAGGCAAGGGTGGTGTCGGGGCCGGGGGTGAAATGGGTTTCGGTCATCGCGCGCCTGTCCTGATGGTCTTGGCCCACGTGCCATGGGGCGGGCGTCTTGTCCACGTTTTTCCGCGTGTTGCTGTTCCAGGCGCGGAATTACAACGTCTTTGCCTTGGTGAAACCCGCAATGTGGTGCTGTCTGTGCAGGTTCACGCGACTGCTCCAGATGGTGCGTCGCAAACAGACCGCAATCACCCATGAGCTTACCCCAGAGGGGTGCCAAAAGACAGAAAGGGTCATTCTGATGGTTCTTTGCAAGACATCTGTCGCACGGATCATCGAAATGGCGCCAATTCGCGACATTCGGCTTCTTGCCTTCCTTAAATGGCGGTCTTTAGGGTGTCGTGTACGGATCTGTTTTGTCTTCTGGGGGCGTGAGGCGCATGGTCATAAGAAGAAACCCGGCTTTTCGGAGCGCCAGAGTGAAAGCGAGCAAACCCCTGATTGTGGTTGTCGCTGCCTCGGTCTTGGCGGCGCAAATGGCACATTCCGAGAGCGAGGCATCTCTTTTCGGTGATGTCGAAGCAGGGCCGCCAGTGGCTGCGAAAGCTCCAGTGGTGTCAGTGATGCTCACATTGGAAGCCGACAGCAACAGGCTTCGCGTTGTGAAGATGTCCAAGGATCAGTCCGAGGGAGTGTCCGCCAAGGATTTGGAGGTGATCGGGTTCTGGGGACTTGATATCACTGATCCCAGGCGACTTAAGGGGTTTCTTGCCAATCGAGCGCACCGATGCGCAATGATCCAAAGGCTTGAAGGCGTGGAGCAATTGGATTGTTACGCCGCGCCGCGTTCGAACCCTGCCTTGATGGAATACGCAATGACAGAGAGCTGGATTTCACTATTTCATTGGCTTCCCGAATTTGGTTTGGCGCGACGCGCTTGCACTGAGGGACAGGAAACAAGGGTCGTTGATTGGGAAACGGCTGGACGAATACACTACCTTTGCATTGAGGACAGGTATCCAGCGCGTGGCGAAATCCTGCGCGGGTTCACGCCGTTGCATTAAGTGGCGGCTGGCAGGAATGATCGTGCTAAGGTTGACCGATCCAGGCTACTCAGATTCTCCAACACGCTTTAGTTCAAGTCCTGCAGCAGGCGACCATGTTTTTTGGTCTCAGTCACAACTTCACCAAAGGTGCGGACCCCGCGCGCCTCGAGCATGGGGATCATGCAGGCCAGCACCTGTGCCGTGGCGCGGGCGTCCCCTAGGGCCGTGTGCCGGTCGCGATCTTCGATCACGATGCCCAGCCGATCACAGATCGCGTCCAGCGTGTGGGTCTCGCTGGCGCCAAAGAGCACGGCTGACAAGAGCACCGTATCCAGTACCGGGTGATCCCATGCCACCTCACATGCCTCGGCCTGCCTGCGGAGAAAGGCAAGGTCAAAGGGCGCATTGTGGGCGACCAGAACCGCCCCGCTGGCAAAGCCGTGGAACCCGCGCGCCGCTTTAATCACATCCGGCGCACCGGCAACCATCGCATCCGTGATGCCATGCACCTCGCTCGAGGTGGCCGGGATCGGGCGTTTGGGGTCCACTAGTGTGTCAAAGGTCTCGCCCTCGACAATCTTGCCGCGCACCATCCGCAAGGCCCCGATTTGCACGATGTCATCCTTGTGCGGCAACAGCCCGGTTGTTTCGGTGTCAAACACAGCAAAGGTCAGTTCCGACAGGGGCGTGTCCTCGGTCCGGGCCTGGCCTGCGGTTTCCAAAAGGTTGAAGTCATAGACCAGCGGGCGGGGCTGCTCGGTAGAGAGTTGGGGTTCGGATGCTTCAAAGGACAGCAGGTACCCCGGCGCACCGTCCAAGGGACGCATCAGGGCCGGGCAGCTCAACCCGCCATGGCGGCTGGTCAGGACACACCCAACCGGCAATCCGGTACGGTTTACCTGCGCGCGCGCCTGGTCCAGGGCCTCTGGTTCAAAATAGTCGGTCAGGGGCGCATTCAGTCGCGGCGGTGCGATCCGTGCCAACAGGTCCGCCGATTGCCCGTCATAAAGCACGATGTTCAGGTCGGCGCTCAGCACGGTCATTGCCACGGGGATGTCCGTCAGCAGCGCGGTCAGCTGATCCCGTTCCGCCGCCAGTTGCGCCGTATGATCAGCAAGGTTTGCGGCCAGATCCTGCGCCGCGTTGCCAGCACGATCCGCAAGACCGGCAGCAGCCGGTGCCAGATCGCCAAGATAGCGGGCCAACTCGGGATCGATGTCCGTCTCGGCATCCGAATGGGCGCGCACCCGCATGAGCGCGGCCACTTTTTCAATGGGCTTGGCGACGTTTTCGTCAAATAGCAGCCAGATGCCCGCGCTCAAGGCCAACAGGCCAAAGCTCGCCAGGATTGCGGCAAAGGTGAACCCGCCAGCCGCTCCGGCGTCGACGCTGCGTTGCAGGCCCAGATAGAGCGAGACAAGCACAACCGTCACGCCGCCAACGGCAATCAGGCAGAAAAAGAGAAAGATCCGCAGGCGCAGGCTCAGATTGGCAAGCATCACGACACCCCGCAGACCGCCGCAACAACACTGTCGTCCGGGGACACCGAAATCCAGGACGCGCCGTTGACGTTTCCATCGGCGTCAAATTCCACCCCATCGGCCAGATTGGCGCGACGTGATCCGGAGCAATCGACGGCCACCGGCAGTTTCGACACAGGTGCCCACCGGCCCATGAAATACAGCTCGGCCAAGCGCTGGTCGGGCCGCGTGCTGTGCGTCTGGATCGAGGCCGTGTCGACAGCGGCAAAGCGGTCGACGAACGGCACGACATAGGTCCAGGGGCGATACATGGCCCGGTTTTCAACCGTCTCAATGACCATGAATTCGGCAGGCAGAGAGGCCCGCGTGCGCTCATACCAGCCATATTCGCTGGCGATCGTGACGGCTATCATTGCGGCCCCTGCAACCACCGGCGTCAGCCATCGGGGCAGGCCAGGCACCCAACGTGCGACCAACATCATGACACCCGCAGCAGCGAGCCCGGCAAACACGGTTGCGATCAACTCCAGAAACATGCCTCTATCTCCAACCCTTGGTCTTCTTCTCGTTCAAAACACGGTCGCCGAAGGCGTCCCGCACTCTCAGCCCAGCATGCCCTTGCCATGCCCCACCGCCGATTGCATCGTCTTTACCACGACAAAGGCGTCGCGCAGATGACTTCGCTCAAAGTCCGACAAATCGGTGGGGGCAAGATAGTTGTCGGGGGCCAGCCCCGCTTTGATCCGCGCCACCTGATGCTCCAGCCGTGTCTCGGCGATCAGGTCATAGGCGTCCAGCAAGTCACGCGCACCTGACGGGCTGAGCACGCCAGTTTCTTGCGCCGCGTGCAGCCGCGCGCGGGTGCCTGCCACCGTCAACTGTCCCTGCAACGCATAGATACGCCCCAGATCGACCACCGGCACCACGCCGTTGTGTTTCAGATCCAATGTGTTGCGATGCTCGCCCGAGCGGATGGTGGCAAACCCGCGCAGCAGGCCCAGGGGCGGAGTGTGCTTCAAAGAGTTCGAGATCATGTGAGCGACAAAAATCGAGTTTGAACTCGCCGCTTTCAGTGTCTCTTCCTGTAGATCGGCGAACAGATCAAAGCTGCCCCCGATTGGCCGCAGGTCGAACATCACACTCGCCAGCATCTGCGCCTCGGGGTTGGGTTTGGCGATCCAGCCCTCGAAATACTCGCGCCACACCCGCACCGGCTGACACCAACGCGGGTTCGTGGCCATCATGTCGCCGGGGCAGTAGAAATAGCCGCAGGTATCAAGGCCATCGCTGACGAACTTCGCCAGCTCTGCGAAATAGGCCATGTCGGCGTCCGTCACCGCATCGTCCAGCATCAGGCAATTGTCCTGATCGCTCACGCCCGTCTGCTCCTGCCGCCCCTGCGATCCGCAGGCCAGCCACAGGTAGGGGACGGGGGCGGGGCCAAGCTTGGCCTCGGCCAAGGCCAGCAGGCGGCGGGTGGCGGTGTCGGCAATGTCGGTGATCAGCCGCGTCACCACCTCGTGCCGGTTGCCACCTGCCACCAGCTGCACCAGCAGTTGCGAGATCTCGGCGGTGACCTTGGCCATCTCTTCCGCCGTGGTTGCCTTGGCGATCTGGCTGACCAGCTCGGCAGAGCTCACCGCCTGATAGCGGGTCAGGTCGGTCTGGGTGACGATCCCCACAACGCGATCCCCTTGGGTGATCGGAATATGGCCGATGTGATGCTCCATCATCGCGTGCAGCACATCTGATCCGATGGCCGAGGGCGAGAGTGTCAGGGGATCAGCGGTCATGATCTGGGCCACCGGCGTCGTTGCGGGCAGGGCCTGTGCCACCACTTTGCCCGACAGATCGCGGGTGGTCAGGATACCGCGCAGCGCGCCATCTTGCGTGACGCAGAGCGAGGAAATCCGCCGCTCTCGCATCAGCTGTGCGGCGGCCTGGACGGTGTCGTCCGGCGAGCAGGTGGTCGGATCATGGGCCATCAGCGTGTCGACAGAGCTGGTCGCCAGCGTCTCTTGTTGGGGGCGGGGCGCACGGGCGCGGTTGAAGAATTTTGCGACCACCTCATGCCGGGCGATCAGATCGGAAAAGAGCGCAGGCGGCAGCACGAGCAGCACGGAATGGGCATCGGCGCGGGCGCTGGTGACGGCCTTGCCATCGCGCAGCAGGCCGCGCTCGCCAAAGGAATTGCGCAGGCCCAAATGCGAAACCGCGACGCCGTTCTCGTCGGTCACCTCGATTTGGCCTTCGTAGACGATGAAGAGGCCAGGCAGGGCCTCCCCGTGGTCGTAAACGGCAAAGTCGCGCTCGACTTCCCACACGTCCAACTGCGGCGCGATGGTGTCGAGCTCGGTCACTGGCAGCGCATCATAAGGGTGCACGGATTTCAGGAAACGGGTGATCTGCGCATGTGTCAGGGGCATGGGACATCAGCCTGCGATAAAAGGAAAAAAGCCCCGCCCGGTAAAACGCCGGGCGGGACCATGGTCAGTTGAAGCAGACCCCAATCGGGAGGGAACAGGGTCTGCGGCACATATCAGTGATCCTGAGCTGCGCCTGCGCCACGGGGAATGCGGACGCTTTCGACCAGGTCTTTGATCTCCTGCGGGGTCTCTTTGGTCATGCCGGAGACGACATAGGCGACCGCAAAGTTCACTGCTGCACCAATTGCGCCGAACGAGGTCGACTTGACGGTGCCCAACAGCGGGTCCGCATCGGTGAAGGAGTTGGTGCCGGGAATGAACAGCCAGCCCTTGTGCAGGAAGATGTAAACCAGTGTGACGATCAGACCGGCCAGCATGCCAGCCACGGCGCCGGTGTTGTTAACGCGGGTCGAGAAGATCCCCATCATCAACGCCGGGAAGATCGAGGCAGCAGCCAAACCAAAGGCCAGAGCAACCGTTTGCGCGGCAAAGCCCGGGGGGTTCAGACCCAGATAGGTTGCCACCGCGATGGCCACGGCCATGGCGACACGGGCCGACAGCAGCTCGTTCTTTTCGCTGATCTGCGGGTTGATCGCACCTTTGATCAGGTCGTGGGACACAGCCGACGAGATCGCCAGCAACAGGCCCGCAGCGGTGGACAGAGCAGCCGCAAGGCCACCAGCCGCGACCAGACCGATCACCCAACCCGGCAGGTTTGCAATCTCGGGGTTGGCCAGAACCAGGATGTCACGGTTGAACTTGGTCAGCTCGTTGCCTTCCCAGCCGTTTTCGGCCGCTTTGGCTTGCATCGATTCAGATTTGTCGTTGTAGTACTGAATCTTGCCGTCGCCGTTCTTGTCTTCCCAATCCAGCAGACCGGTTTTCTGCCAGGTCGCCATCCAGTCATAGCGCGGATCGCTTTCGATCTGCTCGACGGTGACAGCCTCGGCGTTCGTCCCATTCGGCCACATCATGTCGGTGATGTTCAGGCGTGCCATGGCACCCACCGCAGGCGCGGTCAGATACAGCAGGGCAATGAACACCAGGGTCCAGCCAGCCGACCAACGGGCGTCAGCAACGCGCGGCACGGTAAAGAAGCGCATGATCACGTGGGGCAGACCCGCAGTACCGATCATCAGCGACAGGGTGAAGAGCACCATGTTGAACGTATCGGCGTGGTGGGCGGTGTATTCCTTGAACCCAAGCTCGGTCACCACCGCGTCCAGTTTCGCCAGCAGCGGCTCACCCGAAGCAGCGTGATCGCCGAACAGGCCCAGGGCCGGGATCGGGTTGCCGGTCAGCTGCAGCGAGATGAAGATCGCCGGGATGGTGTAGGCGGTGATCAGAACGCAGTACTGGGCCACCTGAGTGTAAGTCACACCCTTCATGCCGCCGAACACGGCGTAGGCAAAGACCACACAGGCGCCGATCAGCAGACCAGCAGTGTTCGAAACCTCAAGGAAACGACCAAAGGCCACGCCCACGCCGGTCATCTGACCGATAACATAGGTGGTCGATGCAACGATCAGACAGATCACGGCCACGATGCGGGCGGTCTGGCTGTAGAAACGGTCGCCGATGAATTCCGACACGGTGAACTTGCCGAACTTGCGCAGATACGGTGCAAGCAGAAGCGCCAGCAGCACGTAGCCGCCGGTCCAACCCATCAGGAACGAGGAGTTGTCGTAGCCGGTAAAGGCAATCAGGCCCGCCATCGAAATGAACGAGGCCGCCGACATCCAGTCAGCTGCTGTCGCCATACCGTTGGTGACCGGGTGAACGCCGCGACCGGCGGCGTAGAACTCTGATGTGGACCCGGCGCGGGCCCAGATCGCGATGCCGATGTAAAGCGCGAAAGAGGCGCCCACAAACAGCAGGTTAATGGTAAACTGATCCATCTGCCTTATTCCTCAACGCCAAATTCTTTGTCGAGTTTGTTCATGCGCCAGGCGTAGAAAAAGATCAGGGCCAGGAACACCAGGATCGAGCCTTGCTGGGCGAACCAGAAGCCAAGATCGGTGCCACCGACGCTGATGCCTGAGAGCATGGGGCGCAGCAGGATGCCGAACCCGAACGATACGACAGCCCAGATTACCAGGCTGACGAGGATGATCCGCACGTTGGCCTGCCAATAGCCCTTGTCGCTTTCAGCAGTCTGTGCGGAGGTTGTTGTTTGATCCGCCATGAGCGCGGTCCTCCTTGGTTTCCTCCTGATCTGCCCGATTGCGGAGCGGACAAATCTTCTCTGTTTGCCCGCGCTCGAATTTGAAACGCGGGCATGCCTCCTCTGGTCCGCCAGGGCGGGTCCATCGGGTCTTGCTGGTTTTGGAAACCCAAGGCCCCCTTAAGGGATAGGGGGGAGCGGGGGGCCTTGGGGTCCGGTTACGTCATCGCTGACGCAACAATCTCGTTCAAACCTTGGGCGATCTCGTCGATGTCGCCCATGCCGTTCACGGACTGCAACGCGCCTTTGGCGTGGTAGTATCCGATCAGCGGCGAGGTCTTCTTGTAGTATTCCATCAGCCGGATTTTCAGGCTTTCGGCGTTGTCATCGGCGCGCACGGGTTGACCTGCGGCACGCGCCTGTTCGGCGCGGCCCACGATGCGATCAACAAGGATTTCATCGTCCACCTGCAGTTCGATCACCGCGTCCAGGCTCTGGCCGGTTTTCTTCATCAGCGCCTCTAGCGCGTCGGCCTGGGCCAGTGTGCGGGGGAAGCCGTCAAAGATGAAACCGGCGGCATCGGATCCCGTCAGCTTTTCTTCAATGAGGCCGATGACGATTTCGTCTGTCACCAGATCACCGCGCGCCATGACCTCGGCCACGCGCTTGCCCATTTCCGAGCCGCTGTCCTTGGCCTCGCGCAGCATGTCGCCGGTGCTCAGCTGCACCATACCGAGCTTTTCCACCAGAATCTGCGCCTGCGTGCCCTTGCCGACCCCGGGGGGGCCGAGAAGGATGACATTGGCAGTTCGCGTTAGGGTATCGGTTGTCATCAACTTACCCTCACGCGCCTGCACGGTTGGCGATCAGATCGTCCACGACCGACGGATCGGCCAGGGTCGACGTATCACCAAGCGCACCAAAGTCGTTCTCTGCGATCTTGCGCAGGATACGACGCATGATCTTGCCCGAGCGGGTTTTTGGCAGGCCAGGGGCCCACTGGATCACGTCAGGCGACGCAATCGGGCCAATCTCGGTGCGGACCCAGGTCCGCAGCTCTTTCAGCAGCTCATCCGACGGTTCGCGGTCGTTCATCAGGGTGACGTAGCAATAGATGCCTTGCCCCTTGATGTCGTGCGGGTAGCCTACAACGGCGGCCTCGGCCACGGCGGCATGTGCCACCAGTGCGCTTTCGACCTCGGCAGTGCCCATCCGGTGACCCGAAACGTTGATCACGTCATCGACGCGGCCGGTGATCCAGTAATCGCCATCGGCGTCGCGCTTACAGCCGTCGCCAGTGAAGTAGTAGCCTTTGTAATCGGCGAAATACGTCTTCTGGAACCGTTCGTGATCGCCCCAGACGGTGCGCATCTGACCGGGCCAGCTGTCCTTGATGCACAGCACGCCCTCGACGTCGTTGCCGCTGATTTCGACACCCGACTGCGGGTCCAGCACCACCGGCTCAATGCCAAAGAAGGGCTTCATCGCCGAGCCGGGCTTCATCGCGTGGGCGCCGGGCAGCGGGGTCATCAAGTGACCGCCGGTTTCGGTCTGCCACCAGGTGTCAACGATCGGGCAACGACCGCCGCCAACCACCTCGTTGTACCAGTTCCAAGCCTCGGGGTTGATCGGCTCACCCACGGTGCCGAGCGTCCGCAGATCGCTCAGGTCGCATTTCTCGACCCATTCGTTGCCCTGACCCATCAGCGCGCGCAGGGCGGTGGGGGCGGTGTAAAATTGGTTCACCTTGTGCTTTTCACACACCTGCCAAAAGCGGCTGGCGTCGGGATATGTCGGGACACCCTCGAACATCAGCGTGGTCGCGCCGTTGGCCAGCGGGCCATAGACGATATAGCTGTGGCCCGTGACCCAGCCCACGTCAGCGGTGCACCAGTAGATGTCGCCATCGTGGTAATCAAACGTGACCTCATGTGTCATCGCGGCATAGACCAGATAACCGCCGGTGGTGTGCACCACGCCCTTGGGCTGACCGGTCGAACCAGAGGTGTAGAGGATGAACAGCGGATCTTCGGCGTTCATCTCGGCCGGGGCGCAGTAATCCGACGCTTCCAAGGCCATCTCGTTGTAGTCGAAATCGCGGCCGTCGATCCAGGTGGTCTGACCACCGGTGCGCTTGACCACCAGGCATTTCACACTGTCCTTGCAGTGCAACAGGGCGGCGTCGGCGTTGGATTTCAGCGGCGTCTTGCGGCCACCGCGCGGGGCCTCGTCCGCGGTGATGACAACCTTGGCGTCGCAGCCGTTGACACGCGCGGCCAGTGCGTCGGGGGAGAAACCAGCAAAAACGATGGAATGGATCGCACCGATACGGGCACAGGCCAGCATGGCATAGGCGGCTTCGGGGATCATCGGGAGGTAGATGACAACCCGGTCGCCTTTGCGCACGCCCAGTTCTTCAAGAACATTGGCCATGCGGCACACGTCGCGGTGCAGCTCTTTATAGGTGATGTGTTTGGCCGGATCGGTCGGCTCATCGGGTTCCCAGATGATCGCGGTCTGATCGCCGCGGGTGTCCAGATGACGGTCGATACAGTTGGCCGAAACGTTCAAAGCGCCATCCGCAAACCAGTTGATCGAGACTTCGCCAAAGTTGTAATTGACGTCCTTGACCTGGGAAAACGGCTTGATCCAGTCGACGCGCTTGCCTTGCTCAGCCCAAAACCCTTCGGGGTCGGCGATCGAGGCAGCATACATCTCATCATATTTCGCGGCGTCCACATGGGCGCGAGCAACGGTATCTGCAGATGGGGGAAAGACCGGAGATTCGGTCTGGGCTGCGGTTGTCATATGAGGCTCCTCCCTCGACTTTACTGTTCAAAGACCGTTTTCACCCGAAGTGCAGGTTTTGTCGATCTGGTTCCATCCCTGCGTAAATAATAGTCAGAGTTGAAAATATTGGAATAACTTACCGTAATGTAACGATTTGCTTGTAAATCTGTTTCATGTAGCTTCGCTGAATTTGTAAAGTTATAGTGCCTCTGGAAGCGAAAATCTCAATTTTTCAAGTGTTTCCATGTCAACGCGTTTTTCCCAAATTCGACAGCTGCCAGTCGCAAGGCATCGGACGTGGGGTCACTTTCCCCCGATTCCGGTGTGACATTTTGTTTCGGCCAGACCTGCCTGGGCGCAAAAATGCTGCGTGTGCATCTTGAAACGACTCGGGGTGGCGCCCGTGGGGTTCAGGACTTGGCAGGTCGCCGTGTTGGCGCTAGCTTTACCCCCAAGCGCCCTCCGACGAGGGGGCGCATGAAAGGGAGAGACTTTTATGAACAAGATGTTGACGGGTGCAGTGGCCGCTGCTGCCAGCTTTGCTTTTGTGTCCGAAGCCATGGCGACCGAATGGAATGTGTCGCTCTGGGGCAAGCGCCGTGCCTTTACCGAACATGTAGAGAAACTGGCCGAACTGGTTGACGAAAAGACCGGTGGCGAGTTCACGCTGAACATCAGCTATGGTGGCCTATCCAAGAACAAGGAGAACCTGGACGGGATTTCCATTGGTGCATTTGAGATGGCGCAGTTCTGCGCCGGTTATCACCGCGACAAGAACCGCGCGATCACCGTGCTGGAACTGCCGTTCCTGGGCGTGAACACGCTGGAAGAAGAGGTGGCGGTCAGCCACGCAGTCTATGACCACCCCGCGGTGCAGGAAGAGATGGCGCAGTGGAACGCGCGTATCCTCATGACGTCGCCCATGCCGCAGTACAATCTGGTTGGCACCGGCGAGCCGCGTGATGAACTGGCCGAGTTTAAGGACATGCGCGTCCGGGCAACCGGTGGCATCGGTCAGGCGTTTTCGGCTGTTGGCGGTGTTCCGACCTCGGTAACCGCGACCGAAGCTTATAACGCAATGGAATCGGGCGTTGTAGACACCGTGGCCTTTGCCCAGCATGCGCATCTGGCCTTTGGCACCATCAACCGCGCCGACTGGTGGACTGCAAACCTGAACCCCGGCACCGTGAATTGCCCGGTGGTGGTGAACATCGACGCCTATGAGGCGCTGAGCCCCGAGCACCGCGAAGCACTCGACAGCTCGATTGACGAGGCCATCGGTCACTATCTGGCCAACTATGGCGCCCTGCTTGAAAAGTGGGACAGCGTCCTGGCCGAAAAGAACGTGACCAAGGTCGAATTGGCTGAAAGCGAGCTGGATGCTTTCCGCAAGGCGGCGGCTGATCCGATCCGCGAAAAGTGGATTGCTGACATGACAGCTCAGGGCCTGCCTGCGCAGGATCTCTATGACCTGGTCATGAGCACGCTGAAAGCGCAGCGCGGCGGCAACTAAAGCACTCGGGCCGGGCGGCAGATACGCCCGGCCTTTTTCCTGAAATACTCCCCACCGACAAAAAGGAGTTCTGCCATGGCAGGACAAGCCTCGGTATTAGAGGATCTCAGCCTGCTCAGCAGGTTGGATCGGTCGCTTTTGACGATCGAGCGGTTTCTGGCATTGCTCAGCGGGTTGGCTGTTTTCAGCTTGATGGTGCTGGCAGTGGTGTCGGTAGGGGGACGTAACGCATTCAACGCCCCGTTGCCGGGTTATGTGGATTGGATCGAACAGGCGATGCCCCTGATCGCCTTCATGGGGATCGCTTATGTGCAGCGTGACGGTGGCCACATCCGTATGGATCTGGTGGTCAGCAAACTTTCGGGGCGGGCGCTGTGGTTTTTTGAACTGTTGTCCGTGACTTTGATCCTGCTGTTGATGATGGCGCTGGTCTGGGGCAGCTGGGAGCATTTCCTGCGCGCCTTCGACTTCAACGCGCCACTGTGGAGCCGCGACAGCTCTATCGACATTGGCATCCCGATCTGGCCCGCCAAATTGCTGGCCCCGGTGGCGTTCGCGGTGCTGTGTCTACGGTTGATGTTGCAGATCTGGGGCTATGGTCGCGCGCTGGTCTTGGGGTTGGAAAGCCCCGTCGCAGTGCCCCTGATCCAGGATGTGGCGGCCCAAGCTGCTGCCGAGGCCGAGCAGCTTGAGGGGCACGATAATGGATAGCATTGATATCGGTCTTTGGGTCACCGGTGGCTTGCTGCTGATGGTCGTTCTGGGCATGCGTGTGGCCTTTGCCGCGGGTATGGCCGGTCTGGTGGGGCTGATCTGGATCTTCTGGGCCAAGTTCGGCTATGCGCCCGACAAGTTCGGCAAGGCGCTGACCGTCTCGGTCAAGATCGCAGGGCAGGTGCCCCATTCCAAAGTGTCGAGCCAGGCGCTGAGCCTGATCCCGACCTTTATCCTGATCGGTTATCTGGCTTACTACGCGGGCCTGACCAAGGCGCTGTTCGAGGCCGCCAAACGCTGGATTGCCTGGTTGCCCGGTGGGTTGGCCGTTTCCACGGTCTTTGCGACCGCAGGGTTCGCAGCTGTGTCGGGGGCCTCGGTTGCCACCTCCGCCGTCTTTGCTCGCATCGCCATCCCCGAGATGTTGGCGATTGGATACAACAAACGCTTTGCGGCGGGTGTTGTGGCAGCAGGGGGCACGCTGGCCTCATTGATCCCGCCGTCGGCAATTCTGGTTATCTATGCCATTATCGTGGAACAGGATGTGGGCAAGCTGCTCCTTGCAGGCTTCATTCCTGGCGCGTTCTCGGCCATCATCTATGGCCTGCTGATCGTGGGCATCGCCGTGATTTTCAAGACCGTGGGCCCGCCTGTGACCGGCTTCACCTGGCGCGAACGCTTTGCCTCGCTGCCGGGCGCGTTGCCCATCGTCTTTGTCGTCGTGATCATCATCTGCTTTGTCTACAACCCCTTTGGCGGCGACGCTTGGGGTACGCCGACCGAGGGCGGGGCTTTGGGCGCCTTTGTCGTGTTCTGCATGGCCGTGCTTCAAGGCATGAAATGGGCCGAGTTCAAATCGGCGCTCTTGGAAACCGCCAAGTTGACGGTGATGATCTTCACCATCATTTGGGGCGTGCTGATCTATGTGCGTTTCCTTGGCTTTGCTGATCTGCCAGGGGCCTTTTCCGACTGGATCACCGCGCTGGAAATGTCGCCCATGCTGATCCTGATCTGCATCCTTCTGGCCTATGCGGTGCTGGGGATGTTCATGGACGCCATTGGCATGCTGCTGCTGACGCTGCCCGTTGTCTATCCGGCGGTGATGGCCCTGAACGGCGGTGAAAGCGTTGCTGCCGCCGACAGCGCCTTTGGCATGTCTGGCACGATGTGCGCGATCTGGTTCGGGATCCTGGTGGTCAAGATGGCCGAGTTCTGCCTGATCACGCCGCCCATCGGCCTGAACTGCTTTGTCGTGGCGGGCGTGCGCCCGGACCTGAGCGTGCAGGACGTGTTCCGCGGTGTAATGCCGTTTTTTGTGGCGGATGCCATCACCATTGCGCTGTTGGTGGCCTTCCCGGCAATCGTTCTCTACCTGCCATCACTGGCGCAATAGACAAAAAAACAACGGGATTGCCCGCTATGGGCATTCCCGCTTAGGATGCATTTAGATTTCCAATTTACCGAGTGTTTTTTATGCCCGAGTATTCAAGCCCCGGCGTATTCGTCGAAGAAATCTCCGACAGTTCGCTACCAATTGCCCCGTGCAGAACCTCGGTGTCTGCCTTTGTCGGGCATTTGCCGGACGTGGGCCTTGCGATCAAGACACCGATCCGGGTGCTGGAGAATGGCCTGACGCGGGTGCGGTACATGGATTGGCCGGATTGCCGCCTTAAGCGAGCGATCGAGGGGTTTTTCCAGAACGGGGGCAAGGATCTTTGGGTGCTGGGGCTCGACGCGGATGTGACCGAGGTCGACGGGATGTATCTCGGTTTGTTGGACGATCAGCTAGAAATCAACCTGTTGGCCGCACCTGGCTTTGTCGATGTGGCCAGCCATACCGCGCTGATTGCCCATTGCGAGCAGCATGGGCAGCGGTTTGCGGTGCTGGACGGGCCCGAGCAAGTAGATAATGCCACTGTCTTTGCGACCGAGCCGTTGGCACCATCGGGGCAGGCGGCGCTCTATGTGCCGTGGTTGCAGGTGCCGGGCCGGGACGAGGCTTTGCCGCCATCGGGCCATGTCTGCGGCATCTATGCGCGCATGGATGAGCAGCGCGGGGTTTGGGCGGCTCCGGTCAACTTTCCCATGGATGGGGTCGTGGGGCTGACTCAGAGCTTGAGCAATGACGACCAAGAGGGGCTTAATACCCTCAACGTCAATGCCATCCGATCTTTTGACGCGCGCGGTATCATGATGTGGGGCGCGCGCACGCGGGCGCCTGCGGGGCACGACATGCGCTATGTGCCCGAGCGGCGTTTGATGAACATGCTAGAGGCCTCTTTGACAAAGGGCATTCAATGGGCCGTTTTCCATCCCAACTCGACTGAAACCTGGATGCAGGTGCGCACCAGTGTCGAGGCCTTTCTGACCTTGGTCTGGCAGAGCGGGGGCGTGGTGGGCGAGACCGCTGAACAGGCGTTTTTCACCCGCTGTGGCCCCGAGACGATGACCCAGAGCGATCTGGATCAGGGGCGGCTGATCTGCGAGGTCGGAGTGGCCACGCAGCGCCCGGCCGAGTTCTCGATCCTGCGGCTTGAGGTTCAGACGGCAGATCCGGAACCGGATCCACCGACCGAGTGATCACGCAACACCCGTATCGCGCATCTGTGGCAACAGATATGGCACGTCCTTGCCGGGCGCCCGGCTGACGCCGATTGAACAGCCATAAACGTCCTGCAGCAGACCGCGGGTGATGGTGTCAGCGGGCGCCCCACTGGCTGCAATACGTCCCTGGTGCATGACCGTGACATTGTCGGCAAACATGGCCGTCAGGTTCAGGTCATGCATGACCACCACGACGCCGCCACCTGCAAGTGCAAAGTCGCGCGCCACATCCAGAACGGTGAACTGATGCGCGATGTCGAGGCTTGCAACGGGTTCATCCAGAAACAGCCAGCGCGGTTGCCCGTCGACTGACGGATCCCACACCTGGGCCAGTACGCGCGCAAGCTGCACGCGTTGTTGTTCGCCGCCTGAAAGGTCAGAATAGAACCGCGGCCCGAACCCGGCCAGATCGACCCGAGCAAGGGCGCGGGCGGGCAGGGTGGGGTCGTCACCGGCCAAACCGCCCATTTGCCCCATGCGCACGATTTCGGTCACGGTATAGGGAAAAGCCACGGTTGCCGCCTGGGGCAGAACCCCACGCAGCGAGGCCAGCTCCCAAGGTCTCATGGTGCGGATGTCCTGACCGTTGAGGGTGATCTCGCCGGTATAGTCGTGCTCGCCAGTCATTGCCTTGAGCAGGCTAGATTTGCCTGACCCGTTGGGGCCGATGATTGCCGTGACCTTGCCCGGCTGGGCGCGAAAATTCACCCCGTGCAGGATGTCCTTGCGTCCGATTGAAACGCGGATGTCTTTGGCTTGCATGTCTTACATTCCCAATTGGCCGAACCGGCGCAGCAAGATCCACAGGAAAACCGGCGCGCCCAGGATGGCGGTGACGATCCCGATCGGCAGTTCCGCCGGGGCCACGATCACGCGGCTGATCATGTCGGCTGTAAGCAGCAGGCTTGCGCCAAGCAGTGCCGCGTTTGGCAGCAGCCGGAGGTGATCGGGGCCGGTGGACAGGCGCAACAGGTGGGGCACCACGATGCCGATGAACCCTATGCCGCCTGAGACGGCGACCGCAGCTCCGGTTGCGGCGGCCACTGACAGAATCGCGACGTTCTTGGTGCGCTGAACGTTGATGCCGATGTGATGGGCCACGGCCTCGCCCATCGACAGGCCATTGAGGCCACGGGCGATAAAGATCGAGGCAACAGCCGCCAAAGCCATGATCGGCGCGGCGGTGGCGATTTTGGTCCAAGTGGCCGCGGCCAGTGACCCCATGCCCCAAAAGGTCAGGTCACGCAGCTGTTGATCGTCGGCCAAATAGACCAGGATGCCCCCAAGCGCGCCGGTCATCGCCCCAAGCGCGATGCCCGCCAGCAACATGGTTGCGACCGAGGTTTGCCCGCGACGGGTTGAGACGCGATAAAGGAGCAGGGTCGAAATCCAGCTGCCCAGAAACGCCGCGATGGCGGTGAGCCAACTGCCCGCCCAGGTCAGCACGGCCACGGGCAGCATACCGCCCAGAACGATCGAGAGGATGGCACCAAGACCTGCTCCGGCACTGACGCCGACGATGCCGGGATCGGCCAGCGGGTTGCGAAACAGCCCCTGCATCATCACGCCAGACAGGGCCAGGGCCGCGCCCACCATGATGCCCATGATCAGACGGGGCAGACGAATGTCCACCAGCACCACCCGGTCCAGCGTGGACAGAGCGTTGCCCTGCGTCAGATCGCCAAGCGCCCGCCAGAGCGACGCCTCGGAGGCGCCGACCGCGAGGCTGGACAGGCTCACCACCCCCAAGAGCGCGGCCAGCACCCAGGTCATCCGTTGCGCAAGCGCACGCCGGTCAACTTCGATCGGTGCGGCCTGTTCGGTCAAGGCTGTCACGACTCGGCCCCTTGTTGCAGGGCTTGCGACAGCTCGGTGATCGCGCTGGCAGTGCGTGGGCCAAAGCCCAGCAGGTGCAAGCCGTTCATGCGCACCACCCGGCGGTTTTGTCCGGCAGGGGTAAGTGCGATGGCGGGCATCGACAACAGTTCCTCGGTCGCGGCGCCATGGTCACCGCCGCGATCCATCATCAAAATGACATCAGGGGCCGCGATGCTGACTGCCTCGGGTGACATCTCCTTCCAGTTTTCAAACTCGGTCACGGCGTTGACGCCACCGGCAAGTCGGATGATCCCATCTGCACTGGTGCCGGTGCCCGATGCGGTGATCTTGCCGCCCTGTGTCGACAGGACAAAGAGCACCCGCTGCGGCTTGCCGTTGGCGGCTTCGATCGCCGCCGCATGCGCCTTGTCGATATCCTGACCGACCTGCGTGGCCAGCGCGTTTGCGGCCGCATCCCGGTCCAGAGCAGCCCCAACAGCGCGGATTTTGGTGACGATCCCGTCGCGGGTGAAACGCTCTGGGATTTCCACCATCTCGACATTGGCGCTGCGCAGCACGTCGATGGTTTCTGGCGGGCCGGACCCCTCGACCGAGATGATAAGGTCGGGCGAGACCGACAGCACACCTTCGGGGGCAAGCGCGCGCATATAGCCGATGTCGGGCAGTTCAGTGGCCTCTGCTGGATAAGTCGAGGTGCGGTCGCGGCCCGCCAAGCGATCTTCTTGCTCCAGGGCATAGACGATCTCGGTCACGGCCCCACCGATAGAAATGATGCGACTGGGCAGCTCGTCGGCGGTGACACCGGTTGCCGCAAGAACAAAGGCCGCTGTGGTCAGAAGATTGCGCATCATGCCACCTCTGACTGCTTGGCTGATTGCAGACCATCGACGATCTTGCCCCAAGCCGGGCGGTGATCCGCAGTGTCGCTCCGGCGACCAAAGACCTGAAAGATCAAACCGCCCTCGGCGTCAAAGGCCTCGACCGACACGGCGGGGCCGCGTTGGGTGGGTTTGGCGACGGCCCAGACCTCGGCGATGTGATCGCTGCGCAGGTGCAGATTAAAATGCGGGTCCAGCACATTCTGCCAGGGGCCCATGGATTTCAAAGTCTCGATGGGGCCGCCGTGAATTTCGATGCAGCCCTGGTTGCCAACAAAGACCATGACTTCGATCCCCTGATCACGCACCGCTTCCAGCATTGTGTCGACTTCCGTGGGTTCGATCCGGCGCGCCAGAGGCTCACCGGCGATGCGGTAAGCGCCCAGGCGATTCATCTTGAGCTTGGACGTCAGGCGCATGAATTGATGCGTGTCCGTCATCTTGGCCCATTCAGCCCGCAGGACATCGGCCTTGTCGGGGTTGGCTTTTGGCGCTTCGACCGGTTTGCGGCGCGAAACCTGCAGTGTTTGCGATTGGTCCTCATGCCGTAGCTCTCGCACTATCGTGTTCCAATGGGACAGGTCCGAGCCATCGCGCAAAAAGATCTTGTGGACCGCATCCCCAGCCGCATCAAAAATCTGAAGCGAGCGACGGATGGTGCGGTCGGTCGTGCGCTCGACGGCAAAGGCCGAAACCCAGTGAGAGGGGAACATGCGCAGGTCAATGTCAGCTGTCAGCACCATCGAGGCATGTTGGCCAGAGCGATAGTTTTCGTACTGTCCAACCTTTTCGATCACGCAAGAGCGGTTGCGGGTCAGGGCCATGACGTTTCCCAACCCGGGCAACCGGGGAAAGATGTCATCCAGATCGGCCGAAATGCGAGTCGCGTCGATGCCCACATGGGCGGCGACCAATTGGGCTTCGGTGATGCCCAGTTTGTCGGCCAGATCACGGTCGCGCAGGGACAGGTTGTCCTGGCGCGCGGCCAGGATCTCGAGGGGGGACAGGGCAGGGGCAAGGGGCGCCTGTTCGGTCATGGGATATCCAGTTCTCTTTTTGCAGTGGGGACAGCTGGCGGCCGATGACGGCCCGGAATGGGCAAGGCGGCTGGCGGGTCGTTCACATCGTAACGATCAATGTTGACTAAATTAGTAAAGTTTAATACCGAACGCAAGATCGCTGAAAACGCGATTCCAAAAAAGATCAAAAACAGACCCAAACGCCAGCACGTGCCAGCCCTATTCGGTCTTCGTATGCATCGAAGGGATAGATATGCGTGCACGTAACCTGAGGGCCGTTCTGATCGGTTCTGCCTCATGCCTCAGCCTGGTAGCCGGACTGGCCGCCGCACAGGAAACCGCTGAGGACGACGAATTCCTGGGCACAATCGAACTGGGCGAAAGCAAGCGCGAGATTCAGACGGACACCGCCACCGCCGTCACCAATATTGACCAGACCGAGATCGACGACCGTCAGGCCGGCACGGTCGCGGAACTGATCGACTCGGTTCCCGGTGTGAACCTTGTGAACGGCTCGACCCCGCAGGGATCCGGCATCAACATTCGGGGGTTCGGCGCCAATGGCACATTTGGAACGGACCAGAAGGTTCTGATCCTGGTGGATGGGGCTACGACGGGTGCAGAGGAACTCTACCGGATCGGCAACCAGCTGTTCACTGATCCGCAGCTCTACAAAAGCGTCTCGGTCATTCGTGGCACCGTGGGGTCGTTCGAATACGGCTCGGGCGTTGTCGGTGGTGTCGTGCAACTGGAAACCAAGGATGCGTCGGATTTCACCGGCGGCGAGGTTGGGTTCAAGTTTCGCCAGACCTTTGAGGGCGCCAGCAATGGTGACGGGTTCACCTCATCCTCGATCCTGGCGTGGCAACCGTCCGAGAATTGGGAGTTCTTGCTGAACTACACCCACCGTCAGCAGGACGATCAAAAGGATGGCAACGGCAACGTCATCGCCAACAGCGCGTTCAAGCTGCCTTCGGTATTGGTCAAGGGTAAGTACACGTTCGGCACCAATGACGATCATTCGATCACCCTGTCGTACAATAATTCGAGCTCGCAAGAGCGCGACGTGCCCTATGACACCTTTGCCACCACTGGCGGGTCGTTCGGCAATGTGGACCGGGACATCGAAACCAAGGTTGCAGTGCTGCGCTATGACTACCGCCCCGTTGGCAACGATCTGGTCGATCTGCAGGTAAACCTGTCCTACTCGGATCAGAAGATCGACAGCAGCTATGTCACCGGGTCGTCGTCGCTTGAAGGATCGTCCTTCTTCCCCAGCATTCGGGCACTTGCGGATGCCGATCACCGTTATGAAACCACCAAGCTGACGGTCAAGAACACTTCGTACTTTCAGACTGGCGAAGTGGCGCATGACCTGCGCGTGGGGGCCGAGGTGATCAACCGTGAGCGCCTGGATGCGCCGTCTGCTCCGGGTGGGACTGATCGCCGCTTTGCGCTGTTTGCGGTCAATCAGATGCAGATCACGGATCAATTCACCCTGACCCCGGCGCTGCGGTATGAGACGCAGGATATCGAAGGCAACGCATCGGCCACCCCGCCGGCCAACGCCAGCTATGACAATGACGCCGTGATGGGCGGCCTGTCAGCGCGGTACGAGTTCCAGAACGGTATCGCGGTCTTTGGTAGCGCAGCCTACACCGAAAGTCTGCCGATCATCGACGATCTGGGCACGCCGCTGTTCATGACACAGCCGGAAAAGGCGCGAACCTATGAGATTGGGACGTCTTACACGCGCACCGATATGTTCTCGCAAGGGGATGTCGTGCGGGCAAAGATCAATCTCTATGACACCAACCTGTGGGACGTGACCTCTTATGTTTCAGGAAGCCCCTCGGCTCCCCTGTCCGAGATCACAACCCAGGGCGTCGAGCTGGAGGCGTCTTATGCCCACGCGTCGGGCTTCTATGCCGACTTCAACGCCAACCTGACGGACGGCGAAGAGATCTCGTCCACTGGCGTGGCGACCCGCTGGCGCAACACGCCCGCGGATTCGGCCCGCCTGACCGTCGGCAAGCGGTTTGGTCAAACCTGGGATGTGAGCTGGGAATTGATTGCGGCGAAATCGGTGACGGATGCGTCGGGAGCGGTGACACCGGGCTACGGCATCAACAACCTGCGGGCCACCTATGTGGTGCAGCAGGGGACTTTGGCCGGGCTCGAAGTGCGCGCAGGTGTCGAGAACATCTTTAACAAAGCCTACCAGCCGCATTTGTCCACCCGCAACTCGCCGGGCCGCAACTTCAAGCTGACCCTGGCAAAGACCTTTTGATCAAAGAGGAGAAAAGGCAAAGATGGCACATAAAGCTTTGAAAGATGTATTGTTTGCCCTGCTGGCGCTGCCCCTGACCCTGGGGGCAGGCAGCACCCTGGCACAAGAGGCCAAACCTGCGCCCGGCGTCGCCATCGAGCTGAGTGCAACCCGGGACGAGGGGGCGGGATGCCGGGTCAGTTTCCTGATCCAGAACCGCCATCCCTCGGACATCATCAGCGCCGTCTATGAAACGGTTCTGTTCGGCGCGCAGGGGCAAGTGGTGCGCATGGCGCTTCTGGACTTTCAGGAGCTGCCAACCGACCGTCCGCGCGTGCGCCAGTTTCACATCTCGGACATGAGCTGCGCCCAGATCTCGCGCGTGTTGATAAACGGGGCCGAACGGTGCGAGGCGCCGGGGCTGGATGATAAGGCCTGTGTTCAGCATCTGGATCTGAGCACGCGCACCAAGACCGAACTGATTGGGTGAGCCATGGACCGTATCGAACAGGCCCTGATGGGCGTTCTTGATCTTGGCGGCCCTGTGGTGGCTGTCCTTATTCTGACTTCGGTCGTGACGGCGGCATTGGTGCTCTACAAGCTGTGGCAGTATCGCGCCGCTGGCGTTGGTCGCCATATCGAGCTGTCGCATGCATTAGAGGCCTGGGACCGCGGGGACGAGACAGTGGCCCTGCATCATCTGGCCAGAAGCCGCAGCTATCTGGCTCCGGTGATCGAGATGGCCGTCGATGGTGGGCCGGGCGAGCTGTCCGAGCGCACCGATGCCGAGGCCGAAGACCGGTTCAGCCAACTGGAGCGTGGCCTGAGTGCGCTGGACATGGTGGCGCAGCTGGCGCCGCTGTTGGGGCTGTTCGGCACCGTTCTGGGCATGATCGAGGCGTTTCAAAAGCTGCAAACGGCGGGCAGCTCGGTTGACCCCTCGTTGTTGGCGGGCGGCATCTGGGTGGCGCTCTTGACCACAGCTGCGGGGTTGGCGGTGGCGATGCCGACTTCGTTGATCCTGACCTGGTTCGAGGCCCGCATGCATCGCGAGCGTGTCTTTGCCAACCGCGCCCTGCGCACCGTCTTTGCGCCGGGGCAAGAGGTTGTGCAACTGGTGGCCCATGGCGCTTGAGACCGCAAAACGCCGCCGCAAGCGGCTTTCGATGACGTCGTTGATCGACGTCATCTTTCTGCTGCTGCTGTTTTTCATGCTCACCTCGACCTTTTCGCGTTACAGCGAGGTCGAATTGACCGGCGGCGCACCGAGCGCACCCAGCCAAGCCGAGCGGGTGACACGCTTTGTCAAACTGGACGGCGACAGGTTGCTGGTCGATGGCCAGGACACTGCGTTTGAAGCGATCGCAGAACGGCTTGCGACCAACACAGAGCAGATGTTGGTTCTGGCATTTTCGGATCGGACCTCCTCGCAGCAATTGATCGACGTTCTGGCCGTCCTGCGGCCCTTGCCCAAGACACAGACCATGGTGCTGAACTGACATGAACCTGGCCAAGAGACCCAAATCAGGCCGCGAGCCGACGATTGCTCTGATCAACATCGTCTTTCTGATGCTGGTCTTTTTCATGATTGCGGGGACGTTGGCGCCGCCTTTGGATGCTTCTTTGGATTTGGTGGCAACCAGCGAACTTGAGGGGCGAGAGCCGCCCGATACGTTGGTCATCCATGCGGACGGAAGGTTGTTGTTGCGCGGTGCAACACTGACCTCGGTGGCGGCCTATGTCGAACGCGTCAGCGTGGCGACCCCACTTGAAGAGGTCCGGATCGTGCCCGACCGCGCTTTGCCCGCGCGCGATTTGGTTCGGGTTGGCGCGGAACTGCGCGCCTTGGGGGCGAGCCGGGTCTTTGTCGTCACCGAAGGACGCTTGCAATGATTCCGCATTCCCGAGTTGCAGCCGTTGTTGCAGGGTTTCTGGCCGTTGGTGCCCATGCAGGCGGGTTGACGGGCTTTGCCTCGCAGGACGTGGTGCGGATCGAAGGGGGCGGAGATGCTGAAGAGGCTGCCTTGGGCGCATCCTTTGCTGATATGACCACCGGTACAATAGAGCCTTCGATAGCGCGTGAGGCAGAACTGACTCCAGTTGCAGAGATCGAGCATACGCCACCTGAGCCGATGGAACCGTTGGTGCAGGCCAAATCCGCAAAACCAGTTGAAATGGCCAAACCAGTCGAGGTCGCCGAACCAATTGAAGCGGTGAAACCCGTGGAGACGTCACCCTCGGTCGCGCAGAAACCGCTTGATCAACCTGCCGTGGTGCCATTTTCGGCACAGACGCTGAGCAAGGACGAACCGGTGAGGCCGGTCGAAATTGCCACGGCGAACCCGTCCGCGGCAGAGATCCAATCAAAACCAACCGAGCATATTGAAACTCTCAAACCCGATCAGAATGTTTCCTCGGTTGATGGGCGACGTGCCGCGATCCGGCCCATGGGTCGGCCGGAACGCCGCAAACCGGTGCAGAAGAAGGCCAAGACGAAACAGAGCCAACCCAAACCATCAGTTGCGGCCAAGGCGGGTAATGGCAACCAGAATGCCAAGAAGGGGACGGAGGCAGGCACCAAACCCAAAGGGTCAGCAAATGCGCGCAGGTCTGCATCAGCCTCAAGTGCTGCGGGCCATGCGGCGGCCAGCAACTATCCGGGGTTGGTCAGGCGCAAGATCCATCGGGCGCGCCGCAAGTCTGTCAATGTTCGCGGGTCAGCGCGGGTGAGTTTTCGTATCTCGGACAGCGGCGCGTTGGCTGGTGTCTCGATCAGCCGCAGTTCCGGGTCAAACCGGTTGGATCAGGTCGCCTTGGCGCAGGTGCGTGCCGCTGCCCCGTTCCCGAAACCGCCAGCGGGCGCGCGGCGACAATTCTCGGTCGAGATCAAGGGGAAGTAAGAGCCGGGTCTGAACGCTCGCGTTGACCCAACGCCTGGCACCTGCGTCTACTAGGGCCAGAACCCAAGGGCAGGACCCAAAATCTTTGGCGCGAACATGCAATGAAATATCGGGGACCATGAAACCGGGGCGAAACATTTGAAAAAGCACTGACCACAGATCATCATGGTGTTGTGTCCGGACAGGGGAGGGAAGGCATGCAGTCGTTCGAAATCGTAAGGACAATCGAAGAGTACAGGCAAAACATCAACGACATCGAAAGCGAGGCAACGCCGGAGGAGCGGTTTACGGGAAAAACGCCCTATTCGGTGCTAACCGAAACGGCTCGGGTTCACGGGGGACGCCCTGGATCCAGCTTTCAGATGTTTTCCGATCCGACCAGCAAAGCCTATACCCTGACCTGGTCAGATGTTCACGCTCAGGTCACCCAGGTTGCGAATTTGTTCCGCTCGCTTGGGGCGAACGAGACCAATTCAGTCGCTTATCTGTTGCCCGGGTTGAACGAAGCCGTCGTAACAGTTTTGGGCGCCATGACAGCAAGCAAAGCGCTGCCGATCAATCCGCTTCTGGAGCCAGAAATCATCGCCGGCATCTTGAGAGAAGGGAATGCCAAAGTATTGGTCACCCTAAAAGCGTTTCCCAAAGTGGAACTGGCCGAAGTGGCTGCCAAAGCGGTTGCCATGGCGCCAAACGTCGACACAATTGTCGAAATCGACCTCTTGCCCAATCTGACGGGTTTGAAACGCCTGATCGTGCCGCTGATCCGCCCCAAGATGAAGACCGAGCGGCAGGTACAGGTGCTGGATTTTCACAAAGAACTAGCCCGGCAGCCCAAGGATCGTTTGACCTTTGAAGAAAGCACCGAAGACCGCGTGTGTGGCCTGTTTCACACTGGCGGAACGACCGGGGTTCCCAAACTGGTGCGCCATCGCAACTCCGGAGCTCTCTACAACGCATGGACCAATGCCACCTTTGTTTTCAGCGAAGATGCCACGGCGTTGTGCCCTTTGCCTTTGTTTCATGTCATGGGCGTTTATGCGATTTTGATGCCGGTGATGATGGCAGGTGGACATATGGTTCAAGTGACCCCGGCGGGGTATCGCGGTGACGGTGTGTTCGACAACATCTGGAAAGTCATCGAGCGGTGGAATGTCAACTTTCTGGTCACCGTTCCTACCGCTGCGGCGATGAAGCTGAACGTTCCGATTGATGCTGACATTTCGTCGCTCAAGGTGGCTTGCTCGGGGTCGGCTCCGTTCCCGACGCATCTGTTCAACAGGTTTCAAGAGGCGGTCGGGGTTCCGATCCTTGAGGGGTATGGGATGACCGAAGCGACCTGCATGATTTCAGGAAACCCCTTTGATGCGCCCCGCAAGATCGGTTCTGTTGGAATGCCAACACCTTACACCCGTGTCATGATCCTCAGCTGTCAAGAGGATGGCACCGTGATCCAGGAACACGCGGCGGGATCGGCGGGAGAGATCTGTATCAAGGGGCCGGGAGTTGCGACGGGCGACACCTATACGCAGGGCGACATGAATGTCGGCCAATATGCCAAGTTGGGGAACGAGCTGTTCCTGCGGACCGGAGATCTGGGGTATTTCGATGACGACGGGTTCTTGTGGATCACAGGGCGCGCCAAAGACCTGATCCTGCGGGGCGGTCACAACATCGACCCATTGCTGGTTGAAGAGGCGTTGGCCAGCAACGACAAGGTGTCTTTTGTGGGTGCGATCGGGCAACCCGACAAAACTGCCGGTGAGGTCCCGGCAGCCTATGTCGAGCTTGTGGCAGGGGCTAGCGCCACAGCCGACGAGTTGCTGGAGTATGCCGCTGAACACATCCAAGAACATGGCGCTGTTCCGAAATACATCGAAATCATGGAGGAGTTGCCCAAAACCGCCGTTGGCAAGGTGTTCAAACCCGCGTTGCGAAAGAGCGCGGTAAAGCGGATCTTTGAGGCCGAGTTTGCCGAAGCTGGTATCGACGCCAGTGTCGAGCGTGTCGAGGACATCAAGAAACGCGGGCTTGTGGCCTATGTTTCGGGCAATGCGACTGACGCGGAAATCATGGACACCCTCGGCGATTTTGTCCCCCAATGGGAGCGCAGCTGATCTGCCGGGCAATGCATTGGGGACGGGTGTTTCCTCGATCGGTGCAGGAGTTGTGGCTCGCTTTGTGATCCAAACAATCTCATGTCGTGACGCAAGGGGCAGTGTTGCGTTTCGCTGGCCGGTGCAGTGGACTGTCGCGCATGGAACAAAGCAATGGCTGGAGTGGACAAGTGATCTCATACGAATTGCAGGGCAAGGTCGCACGGATTGGAATGGATGACGGCAAACTGAATGTCGTCAACCCGCCCTTTATCGAGGCGTTCAATGCGGCGCTGGATCAGGCTGAGGCGGACAAGGCTGGCGCGGTCATCCTGTCGGGGCGGGCCGGCAGCTTTTCAGCCGGTTTTGATCTGAAAGAGTTCCAGAAGGGACCAGAGGCAACCTATGGACAAGTGATGGGGGGCTTTAAGCTGCTGCTTCGGTTGTTCGAATTCAACAGACCTGTGATCGCCGAATGCGATGGTCACGGCATTGGCATGGGCGCGTTTTTGTTGCTGGTATGTGATCTCCGCGTGGCATCGGACGGGGCGCATAAGATCAGCTTGCCAGAAAGCCGTATCGGCATGGAATTGGGTACCTTTTTGACAGCAATTGCTGGGCATCGGATTTCGCCAAAATACATGACCCGCGCGGCTGTGATGTCCGAAGAGATGGATCCCAAGACCGCCACCGAAGCCGGTTTCCTGGATCAAGTCGTTCCCGGCGACAGCCTGCGTCAAACCACCTCGCATCTGGCGGAAAAGCTTGCTGCGATGCCGGGTATTTATGGCCACAACAAGAAAACGGTTCGAGGTGCGGCTTTGGCGAATATGCGGGATTTTCTGGAGAATTTCAAAGGCTGAGGCCAATGCCTGAACCTAAGGTCAATCCAAACCCGCGGGCGATTGTCGATCCACCGGCAATTCTGCGCCATGTCATGCGTCGCATGTTCAACAAGGCGGTCAACCCCGACAAACTGGCGGCGCGCCGGGCCAAATCAGAAGCCCGGCGCCAAAAATCCGGCGCACGCCATGTGGTTGAATACTTTCACCAGTTGGATGACCCATATTCACACCTCGCGGCTCAAGCTCTTGTGCATTTGTCATCGAACTACGACGTCGAGCTTGTTCCGCACTTCATCCGGGCAACCGGTGGCAAGACCCAGCCCGAGCGCGAAAAACTGGCGCTTTGGGCCCGGCGGGATGCCGAAATGGTTGCGCCATACCTTGGCGTGTCATTCCCGTCTCAGGCGCGGACGGTTCCAGATCGGGACCACGCGCGTATCGCCGCGCGTCGGTTGACGGGCTTGAGTGGCACCGGTTTGGCGCAAGAGTTGCCCGTCGTCAGTACGGCGATCTGGCGAGGCGACGCACCTGAAGGCGCACAACTTTGCTCCGATGCCGAAGCAGAGGATTGCCTGAACACAGGGAACGCGCGCCTGCGCAAGTTGGGCCATTACTCGGGCGCGATGTTTTATTATGGTGGCGAGTGGTATTGGGGGCTGGACCGTCTGTTCCATCTAGAGCGCCGTCTACGTGCCCTTGGCGCCTGTCGGGATGTGTCAGTGCCCCTTTTTGCACCCCGCCCACAGATTGATGTTGGTGGTGTGAACGCTGCGGGTCTGGAGCTCGACTTCTACCCTTCGCTCAACTCGCCCTATACCTCAATCATCTATGACCGCACGCTGGCGATGGTTCGGGATTGCGGCATCCAATTGCACCATAAACCGGTGTTGCCTATGATCATGCGTGGTCTGCCGATAACTCGGGCCAAAGGCATGTACATCATGTTCGATGCCCGCCGCGAAGGCGAAGATCTTGGTCTGTCCTTTGGGCCCGTCATGACCCCGATCGGGGATCCTGTACGCAAGATCTACTCTCTTTTGCCTTGGGCGAAGGGGCAAGGGCGGGACACAGAGCTGCTATCCTCAGCCCTGCGCCTGGCGTTCATTGAGGGGGTCGGCTTGCATCGCACCTCGGGTTTGGCAAAGGCTGTCGAGGATGCGGGGCTGGACTGGGAACAGGCGCAAGCGCACCTGGGATCCGACAACTGGCAAAACGCGGTGTCCCGTGCACAGGGCGAGTTGGACAGTCAGTTAGGGTTCTGGGGTGTGCCATGTTTCCGTCTGAGGGGGGGCGACGGGTTTGAGGATTTCAGCGTCTGGGGCCAAGATCGCCTATGGCTGATTGCAGCCGAAATCCGAAAACGTGCAAAAGTTACTGAACAGTAGTCGCTGCGAGTACATCCAAGGTGTTGTTCTTGGTCGCGGTCATGGAATTCGTCCCATCTTGATTTCGATGACAGGGAATTCGGTTCGACCGCACGAAAAAAGATTCCGGGGTTTGATAGCCAAATACCGAGGGAAGAAGGGAAGATGGAGCCGGTGGTGCCCGGGCCAGGAACCAACTGCATTTGGGCCGCTGTTTGTAGGCTTTGGATGTGCTACACCGTGGCACGCTCGAATCGAGAACCTCCGAAAACCCCCCCGGAAATACAGTGAAATCAGGGGAAATCGTGCTACGCGAAGTTTGGACCTGAAGGGAGTTAACGCTTTGAAAAATAACGCACAAAAAGCAGCGCGTTTAAGCGTGGCACCCATGATGGATTTGCGCGACTGACGGTAAGGTGTTGTTTTATAAGCTGTTTTATGGGGTGATTTCGACGCGTAGCACATATGTAGCAATCGTCCCTACTTGGTGGTGAAGCCGTGCTTCACGTTTTTGATGATGCCGCATTATTGGTTCTTCGACAAGCGAGGGTGCCGAGCCAAAACCATATGTCGTTGATTGGCGTTTTGCCGATCCTGGTCGCGGGATGTCCCTTTTGTTTGGGGGCAACCTGTGGAAACATATCAAAGACCCAAATCAAGACGGTTTCAAAGAAAGAATACATTGGCAAATTCTCGATTGCCTTTCCCAGGCTCCGGAAACTCTTCTTCGGAGGAGGATATCCCCCCATTTCTTCTGCGCATCCACCAGCTTGGGCATTTCGACATTTTCACGAATGCCCCTGACCCAGGCCTTGATCAGATTGTTCGTCGATGGATAAAGGTCAGCAGCGCGTTGCTGACCAACCAGGCGGAAACCGTTTTTGACGACACGCTCAACTGTCTTGCCGAATTGGCTCTGATGGAACTTGAACTTCCAAGAACCTTTCCTGGTATAGAAGCAATGCGTCCGTTCCTCAGGCCACATCCTGTCGGAAAACTCCCAGGGCTCACTCCTTGGCCGGCGACGCGCCATCTCTATGTGGCTGAGGACTACGAAGATCTTCGAAAGATGATGGCAAGCCAACCCATCGGGGTTACCGCAGCAAAAAATCACAAATTCCTCGACTATCTTCGTCTGGGGGAAACCGATGGAAATGTCATCGAAAGTTTTGATCTGAAGACCCTACGAGCGCATCTCTACAGTGATGAGGCTGACAATCATGATGAGGGATTCATCGATTTAAGATTGTCTGATCTGGGAACGCGACTGATTTCCAGTGAGGGCGAGATCAGATTGCTCCAAATTCTCATTCCTGCAGATGAGACCACCGACACATTGATAACCCGGCTGGCAGGGATGATGGGAGTTCCTGGGAATAGGTCACACTACAAGGTCGCGCATTTCACGGCACTCACCAAGGATGCTGAGGGGAATGACCAGGTCAAGACGTCCTTCTTACTGGTCGACAGCGACAAACTTATCGACGCATCAATTGGGTGGAGCGCGAAACCAGGTGGGCATCCCCTTTTGACCGACGAGCAGGCCTCTGTTGGCGCATGGGCAAATGCCGAGCTCTTTAAGCCCCTGGGCATCAGGGCTCTTCTACAGATGGGGCTGCCAGCGTATTTTGAGTTTCAGCTCGATGCAGTGGAAGACAATGTCTTTGACGGAGCCGGCCGACGGCTGGTTGAAGAGGCGCAAGACACGGGAATTTCAGCAAGGAAGAAAACACCTCGTGCCTACAAGCCCAAGATGTTCAAGCTCGTGCGCGCCCTGCGTTATCCGCGCAGGAACCTTGTCCCAGAAGAAGTTGGATTTGAAGCAAGGGTTTTGTCTGGATCTCCACGAAAGGAACCGGAGACGCAGGTTTCAGTCAAAGGGTTTTGGCGGCGTATTGGAGAGGGTTCGATTGGACGAGGCCCTGATGGCAATCCCGAAGTAGGAAGAACCTGGGTTGCTCCCCATGTGCGATGGGGAGACAAACCGCCAGCTCCTGAGTTGCCATATGCGAAGGAACCCTTGATGCCACATGTGACTGATCCGCGTCGCAAATCCAATTCTTCCTCGTGAGGTAAGTGAGCCGAGATCGGCTCGAGCAAAGTCCGGAACTCGGTTCATATCTCTCAGAAGCTCTACACTGTCCTGGACAGAAAGAGGTCGGCCTCACGAATTGCTGAGAGCTTGTCGTCGAGCGCAATCTTGGCTTTTTTGAATTGCTTCCAGCGATATGCCAGGTTCACATACTCGACGACTTTCTGATCTTGTTCCCAGACCAGATCCACGTCCTGCGATATAGCGGCATCACCTTTACCCTCACGAATTTCATTCAGGGTTCTGCGGATCTGTTCACCCATGAGGTCGATTAGATCCTGGTCGATCTGCTGAAGCCCCTGGCGCCCACGGAGGGATCGAAGGCTATCCAGGATGGTTGATCTGATGGATCCTTTGGGGGTCAGGCTGCCTGCGAGCCATTCTTCGGCCAGCAACCGCCCCAGAACGATTGCGTCGAGTGTCAGCTTGTGTACGTCGCGTTCGATTTCGATGTCCAATGTGGTCTCCTTCCGTTTGAGCGGTCATCTGTCAGTGGTGAACCGGCATTGCGCTGGCTCTCAAGTCGTCAGCCCCAGAGTGACAGGGGGTGACGCTGTGCCGTCATGCGACGAGATCAGTTTCGATCAATTCGATCAGATCAGGGTCGGGGTGCTGACAGATTGCTTCTTTCAACCCTTCGGTGAGTAGGCAGAGCTCCTCTACGATGGGCGAGGCCGGGTCGATTTCGGCGAAGTGTGCCGCTTCGAGGGTCTCGATGTCATGCACATTGCTCAGGTTCAGAAGACCATGGAGTGCTGCAATCCTGTATCTCAGTCTTCGTGTCAGACTGCGTGCGTTCATGAGGTCGCCGAGAAGGACCTGCGTCCGGCGAAGGGCGGGCTGGCCACCTAAAAGGAGGGAGGCATTTTGCAGGGCTTCGTTATGAGACGACATGAAATCCCGGAGGTCTTTCAGTGCGTCCTGGTGAAAGTCGAACATTGTGTTCTCCTATGCAGCGCCAAAGCATGATGCCGTGGCTTCAAGGCGACTGAATTTCCTTTCGAATGCGCGGTTGTCGTGTGAGAGGCTGCTTTTCTCTCGGTTTATGGTGGGGCGGGTTGTTTCTTTGGGGTTCATGCCGAAATCCCGAAGAAACACCTGCCGCCGCCAGTTCATCCTATTTGAATTCAAACATCTCGAGTTCTCCTTGATCGGCTATCTCGCGGAGCTCGGTCTGTCCTTTCATGCGTTGGGCCATCGCCAGGGCTTCACCCTGGTATGCCTCAGCTGTCGCATGGTTACGTTGTCCGCAGGATGCCATCGCCAGGTCTGTTCCGGCTTGTCCCATTTCTATTCCCATGAATGTGTGTAAAACCGTACGAGCGATGTGCTCTCCGGTTCCCACTTCTCGCCGCCAGCAATCCGAAACATATCCATAGGCGACAGGGGTTCCGCCGTTGTTGATAAACAGGGAGCGTTTCTCTGCGAGGCAGGCCTGGCGCATGTGATCGAGCCAAGCTGGATTGGCACCACGCAGGATGAGGGCGTCGATCAGGACATTGAGCCGGGGATCAATGTCTGTCGTCCACGCATAGCCGCTCTTGGAGAGTTCGGTTTCAATTGTGTATTGGCTACCTGTCCAGAACAGGTTTTCGCCAAAGACAAATCGCGTGTCAGCAAGGCGGACCGGCATGACGGAAAACAATGCCAATGCTGCAGCACGGTTGCGTTGCGCATGGCGGCTTCTTGGGCAGCCGTGTTCTTCTGCACCCTGCAGGATTTCACGAGCTTGCTCGATCAGCGCCACTGGCGAGTACCCGGTTTTCTGCAGGTGTTCGAATTTTTTACTTTTCGCCTTGCGAGCCTCAGCCTCGTAAATTCGAACGAGATCGGCCAGCAGATCGAGCGTTTCTGCATCAGCAGCCATGTATCGAGCGAACTTTTGCACGGCTGCGAACGAAGACCTGAGGGTCGCCGGGGCAACTCCTCGCTTTCGAAGATCGCGCGCATAGGCACGTACCGCCTCGGGGGACGGATCATCCGGCAAACCAGCCGCGCGGGCAGAAAAGAGGAACTGACGCATCTTCATTTTGTGAGTATCCATCATGCCTTTTGCAGGTGGCAATTCGCCGTTTCGATCGAACCCTGCATCCATGTTTGCGAAAGCTTTGCGCCAGGCCGAGGGCAATTGACTGAACTCCACGGATTTGGACAGTCGGCGCGACTTGGGTTTCGACTTCTTCCTGCGTTTTGCTTCGCGCGATCGGATGGCTTCCTCCAGGGCCAAAACCGAAGGGTGGCTCGGGAAAATCGCCATGATCGCATGTTTGAGACGACGAAGCCGGCTCTCTGATCCATTCCTGGCATCAAACTTCAGGAATTCCTGCGCAGACAGGGCTTCCATCGACGAAATTCCGCGTGTTTCGAGATAAGCCAGAAGATCATCGACCAACCTCAATTCCTGAACCGTGGCCGCGGCCAAATTGGGATCTCCAATCAGGAGATCCCAGCGTTGAAGTCTAAGAATGTCGGTTTTCGAGCGGTAGTCTGGGGTTTTCATCGGCTGAGGCTCGACAGATCCAGAATGAATTTTTGAACTTCCGTGCGTTTGGCGCGTTCATTCACCCAAGCATAATTCTTGCGAACGGTTGCGGGGGTGTCGTCGAGCAATCTCTCGAGGAGGTCCCATCTGCCAGGGTTGTGTTGCAACAGAAGCGAGGCGAGGCCATGCCTGAATTTATGCGGTGTCATTGGCAATCCGGCGCTTCGTGTTTGGCGTTTGAACCAACCGAGGAAGGTCCTGTATTCCAGCGCTTCCCCACGTTTGAAGCCGGGAAACAGGTGAACACTTTCTTCAGGGTTGGGAAAGAGAGGGCGTATCTTTTCGAGATACCAGAGAATGACTTCGAGGCCGTTCAAATTGTTCGGCTGTATCGGGGCCCAGATATCGACATCGTTCTTGGTATGCTCAGGCCCGAGGTCGATCGTTGCATGTTTGGTTTTTCGTGAGGGTAGATGAAAGGTCCTGCCTGGGCCGCGAAATACCAGTTCCAAAGCACTTTCGATCCTGATGGGAGCTCCACGCGTTTCGAGGGCGCAGATGGCGGCAACCGTCCCGATCTGCCGGATCCGTGTAATCTCCTGCGATTTCGGGTTGAATTCAACGCCAGTAAGCCGGTCGAGCAGTTCATTGACCTGATTGCGCAAATGAACATGCATCGACAGGAATTTCATTGTCTGCCGTGGTGATGCCAATAGATGTTCACAGAATTTGCGTGAAGTGGGTGACATGTCGTTGCTGGCCTTCTTCCCATTTTTCAGGAAACGGTTGGCTCTGAGATGGCTTTTCATGAGGGAAGGATCGACGTCATTTCTGGCCATGACGACATAGTTGGATTTGAGGTAGTCATACGCTGTTCTTGCCGAGATATGGCCCTTTTGGTCTTCATGTTGGCTCCAATACCGAACGACATCGGTCGCATACTCAGGCGTCATGAGGTCCTGCAGACCCAATTTTGTATGTGGCTGTAGCCGACCACTGCGAAAAAGTGTGCTGACGAATTTCCGCATCGCTGCCAGCTTGAAATTTACGCTCGAGACCGAAGCGGTATTCACATGTTCCTGCTCAACAGGATCGAATTCGGTCAGCGTGGCGTCGCGCACCCAATCATCGATTTCATCAGCGATATGAGGAGGAATGAGATGAAGGTTTTCCTGGCGGCGAGGTTCAGCGGCAGGAAAGGGAGTAACGGGAAGATAGCGGCACACATTGTCGTCGTGGCGATATTTGTTCAGCGTCTTGAATGCCCGCTGAAGAGTTTTCCACTCGTTGGTTTCCAGGGTTGGCGAAACGGCGTCCAACCAGTCCTGACACACCTGGCTTGGTTTGATGTCGCTTGCCCGCGCTACGTCAGCCAGCTTCCTGACAGGGATGAGAATCTGTTTGGCATGGTGTTTCCGTTCGCCTTCTGTGACGGCGTGAGGTTCCAGGGCGGTCAGAAGTTCCGCCCACTCGTCGACCCGGGCACGACGCTCCCTGGCAGCTTCTGCTTCGCCGGTTGCGTTTTTTACGGCCGCAATGATTTTGCGCCTCGTCGCCTTGTAGGCCTTCTCGGATTTGCTGAGAGAAGGATCGAACCCATGGAGTGGCAGTTGCTGTTTTACCAGCGCCAGATCTGCGGGGACCTGGCTAAGGTCTGCGCCATCAGTCAGGTGCGGGTAACGGCCTACGGCGTTGGCGTAGTCTTTGTTTCCTGCCGCCGCCTCTCGGTCTTGGACGTCTTGCAGGTTCAGTGCGGTGATTGGTCTATGAAAGCTCATTTGGGCCTCTTTTTTTGTCCGCTAAATGACAAATTGGCCGTTATCGCCGAAACCAAAGCGAAAAATGACAAAAACCTGCAGATATTCCGGAACCGAATATTCGGCGGTGTTTGTCATTTTGTCCGCTATCGGTGTCATTGACCGATAAACATCCAATTCCGCGCCGGAGTGTCATTTTGCGAATGGATTATTGTTCAGCATTGTGGCGCTTGGCGTCGCTAAAGTTTCCTTCGACGACAGGATGGAATTGGGTCCAAATGACGGTTCACGGAAATTTTTTGGAGATCTATTTTTCCGCTTTCGGAGGGAGAAAAGTGGTTATGGCTGACGAGCGTATACCTGTGGGAGCAGGCTCACGCTTGGGGTTGTCCGTATGGTGCGTTGCTTGCCTCTCTCGGCGAAGGAAGGGATGCATAAGCTCTTTCTTCCGGACAAATTTGGGTTGGGTGCCTGAGAGCCAAGCCGCAGCCTCAAAAGGGAAGATCATCCGTTTTCGGGGGCCAAAATACAGGAAGTTGGTGAAGCTTTTGTCTTTGTGGGCGCCTTCGTACATGCGCCCGATTGTTTTCTCACTTTCCCCTGTCTCCTTCGCTGCTGCTGGAGCATCAAGCAGGGTACTCCAAATGCCCGGAGCATGGATCGGGTATGGTTTTTCGAACCCGAATACTGCGAATATTCGTAGTCTGGGATAACCTTTACCACGCTTTGGAATGTCGAGCTTTTTCATGAGGTTTCGAGCAAACCCTTCCGAAGTATTTAGAAAATCAGAAAGATCCTTGGTGCTGATTAGCAGTGCATGATCCTTTGCTGATTGATCTGAACACATTTCGATCTCCCTGACGTCTCGTCGGGAAGATGGGTGCATTGGCGTCAAACGAAAAACTTCTTCGGGCCTCAGATGGATTGAAAGTGCATTGGCTCAAACAGTTGGGCAACATGACTTTGTGACTTTAGGGGATTCTGGTGAACAATTAGCGCACTCGTCGGTTGAGTTGCATCAATGAAAGTGGAAAAATTGTGTGCAACAAGAGGGTTGCCAGAAAGACGATGCCCTCAGATTTGGAGACGAAATGGATTTTGAAAGCGTAGGCGTCTGGGTTCGGGACTTTATCCTGTCGGCAGCCAACATGATCGTGGACGAGCACTGGCCTGGAATCATCAGCGCGATTCTTTTTGCAGCTATGATGCTCTTCGTCATTTGGGTCTCCTTCATTTCGTGGTCGCGCAGACAAGCGCTTTCGGCCGCGCTGAAAGATGCAGAACGCGCTTCCGACTGTTCTGGTCATGGCCTGGATGCAGAAGCTCTGAGAGCCGCACTCAAACACCGGAAGGGCGCGGCCGACCGTGCATTGTCGACTGGATTTTCGGAATATTGTGAAACGCTTACAGTCGTCGGCAGGGGCGACGAAGCGCGGGTTCACAACTCAATACGTCCATCAGCATTCTTGAACGTGGATGATCTTGGATTTTCTTTGAAGTCTTTGCGATGGGTGCCAGGAGTCTTCGTTTCCCTTGGTCTGTTGTTGACCTTCCTTGGTTTGGTGGCAGTGCTTCAACAGACCCAAGGTTTGTTGAATGGCAACGATGCCGCGACAGTAGGTGCGTTGCGTGAACTTCTGGGGCAAGCTTCAGCCAAATTCACTATGTCTTTGAGTGGGCTGGCCTGTTCCATCATAATCAATTTCTTTCTGCGGTACTGGTCGACCAAGGTTGAAAAGGGGGCCGATTCCTTTGCCGCTGTACTTGAGAAAAATATGGCGTTCATCAGCTTGGAGGATCTCGCAGGGAAGCAGCTGAGGGCAATCGAGGACCAAACAGTACAACAGGCTGAACTGAATACACATTTGGTTGCGAAGCTGAGCGAGCCATTGAACAGGGTGGTGGAACAGTCGGTGCAGAATGTAGGCACCATGGTCGATCAACTGGGAAAAGACATTACCTCGGGGATTGGCGGTTCGTTGGACTCTGTTTCAGAGAGGATGGAATCTGCTGCAAATGCCTTGTCTTCAATCGGAGACGACCTGAACCTGGCGGGTAAACAATTTGATGAGGCTCTTTCTTCTTCCACGAAGTCCCTGATTTCCGCACTCTCGCGTCTCGAGGACGTGTCCGAAAAACTGACAAGCGCAAGCGGAATGGTTGGCGACTTGGCCCCAACGGTCATGGAAACCGTCAAAGAAGGAAATGCGGCAAACTTGCGGGTGGCCGAAGGCGCAACCGAAATGGTTCACGCCGCCAAGACTGCGATCTCGGAGGAGAAACAGGTCGTTTTGGAGGCGATGCTGTCTATCAAAGGCCTGATTGAAGCCTTCGAGAGCCGAGCAGCCTCTTATGATGGCCAGCTTGAGAAAGCCTTTCAAACCTACCAGGTCGAAGTGGGTAAGACGATCGACAAGCTCGAAGATCACGGGAACGGCGTACAGGAGAGGTTCGCCGATGCGTTGTCCACTCTCCAGGCGGTCATTGAAAACGCGAAGGCGTTCGAGCCGGAAAGCCAGCCCAAGCCGTCGGTTGAGGCGATTGCAGAATGAGGCATGCGTTTCGCCAGCGGTTGTCGGAAGAGGAGGAAGAATCCGTCTTCGTGTCGATGACGGACATGACAGTGAGCTTTTTGTTCATCGTCATGATTTTACTCGCCTTTTTCGCCACCCAGATTACGCCAGGGGAAACAGTTCCGAAACATATGCTGGATGAAGCAGAAAGCATCATCGAGCAGCGGGATCTTCAGGTCAGGCAGCTCCTTGAAGAGTTGGAAAGCTATCGTTCAGGGGAACCCAACCTTGTTCCCAGATTGCAAGAAAGAGTCGCGCAACTTGAATCCAGAGTGCGTGATTTTGAGGAGGAACGGGACCGCCTTCAGCGTAAGCTTGAAGAGGATCCTGAGGTGAACCGCATCGAAATTTATAATGCTCGTGTTTCACTGCTAAGAGAACGCATCCTGGAAGAGTTTGAGGAGAAGATCCTGGCAGCAGGAATAGACGTTGCGCTTTCTCGTGACCGAGATGCTCTGCAGTTCAAAGGTGAAGGGCTTTTTCGGACCAACTCGTCAACTCCAACACGTCAAGGCTTGGAGAAAATGCTCCGTATCTCCAGCATTTTGGAAGATGTTGTCGGCTGTTTCACACTTGGCAAGCACTCATCAATCAGTGAGGGCTGCAATGACCATGTCGCTCTCGTAGATGCGCTTCAAATTGAAGGTCATGCCGACAGCGATGGTGAAGATGCGCATAACCTGGGTCTCAGCGCGAAGCGTGGAGCTGAAATCAGCCAAGCAATGGCACGTGCCAACCCGAAGCTGCTTGAGCTCCTGAATCTCCGCAATCAGCCAGTGTTGGCTGTTGCTGGATACGGAGAAGGGCGACCAATTGCTGACAACATTACGTCATCGGGAAAGGATGCGAACCGACGCATCGATATTCGATTTATCATGTTTTCTCCCTTGGACGAAGCTTCGATCCCGGCCAGCATTGATGACCTGGATCGTATTCGAAATCTCCTTCTTGGAGGTCAAGCGAAATGAGCCTGGCCGATCGACTTGTCCTCAAACCTGACTTCGGTGTTCGCGTCAAAGGTGGAGCCCTGGATAAGGCCGCAGAACGGATCGCAAAAGCTTTTCCTGGGCTCGAGAAACGCGCGCCAGAGGATGTCCCGATCATTCTTCGTAAAGTCGAGGGGGCATATAAGGCGGGACATTGGCAGGGAGTGACGTCCGGCGATGTTGGTGTCGCGGTTTATGAGCATCTTCGAGAAAAGATCGAACTCCCACAGGAATTGCGCCTTTTCCTGGATCAGGAAATGAAGGTTACATCGAATCCGACCCTGATCGATGCCATGTGCCGGGGATACTTTGTGAGTTGGTCAAAACGAGCGGCCAAAACACGTGCTCTTTCAAACCTATTGCTTGAAAAGGCCTCCGTACTGCCGACGCGTTGGAAGACAATGTTCGCAAAGCACCCGGACTTTCTTGATATTGAAGATGGCGCAGAGAAGATGGCTGCACGAATGGTCGAAGCCACGACACCTTACCAGTGGCTCAAGTCTGAAGGTTTACCTGCCCCTCACGAAGAAGGCTTGATGAGAGAAACCCATCTCGCATTTCTCAGGCAAACCCCCATGCCACAGACTGAGATGGCCGTGGACAAGCTTCTGGGATGGGTAACACCGCCAAACCGTCCGAAACTTTTTGACCCTTGGGCTGCTGAGACTGTCGAAAAAATTCTATCCCCTTGGGTTTCCACCGACTGCCCTCAGAAGCTCCGCGAATTCAACCTGGAAAGGCTGGTGAATAGGTTCGGCGACCCTCGGACTGATCGCCCAGCTTTTTGGTCCATGGTTGGGCAGCCTTATCGACGGATCCTGCTGAAATGGTTGGCTCGCAAGAGCATGGAAGCGATTTTCGATATTGTGACCAGGGCAGAAGGAGGATCGGAACAGGGGCACCAATGGGCAAATCGAAAACGGTTCTGGATGGGAGTCTATGACAAGGGCCGTATTGAGGAAGCGTGGGTCGCACTCGGCAGCAAAGCCGTGCCCCATGCAAAGGAACTTTATGCTCGTACGGGTGATCCATCCTACATGAGCTTTGGCCACCAAGGCACTCGAAGTGATACTTGTCTGCTCATGATGAAGATCGGATCGAAGACGGTTGTCGAAGGCTCGCATAGTTTTCGGGTGCATGTTTTTCCGACATCAACTCGAGCAACTCCTGAGCTTTATCTCAGCAACTACGATCTCGACGATATCTTGCTGCCAGTGGGCCACCAGGATGCCAGAAGGCATGATCCACCCGGCCATTGGATGGAGTGGGTGCAAAGGCGGGTTTTGTGATGCATGAGTTTCAGTTCGATATTGAAGAAAATGGCCTTCGAGTACGAATTTCACACCAAAAAGCAGGATTGTTTGCACGCTTTCGGAAACGGGAAACTGTAAACCTCAAGACACTTGCAGGCGCTGAAAGAACACTTGCAATTGCCCTTTCGAGGATCCGGGCTTTGGATCGTGACTCCGATCACCATGAGCTTTCGGCTGATTGCTTGTGGCTGGATCATTGGATGGTGTCACGGCTGGATGACATGTCAGCTTCTGTGCTTGGGATACCCGGAAAACTCTCAGGTGTAGTGTTCCATGCGGAAATGCGAGGATCCCTTGGGAGCGAGAGTTTTGCTCTGCAGTGGTGGTGGGAGCGCGACAAGCGGCAAATTCGGCTCAATCGTACGGGTGCGATAGTAGAAGCTGGCGGCGTTTTTATGCGATTGCCTGCGCAGATCTATGACGCAATCATCTTGTCTGAAGCCTTCGACAGCGGCAGACCTCTGCCAGAACATTGGCGCGCTCTTTCGGAGTTTCGTGCGGCATTGGGTGACCTTGAAGATGACGGGTTAACGCGGCCAGAACGTTATCTGGAAAAGGTGGAAATTGTCGCGTGTGACAAGGTGGGGTTGGCTGTCGATCCCGAGGATCCATTGGGATTTGCGCCGTTACCCTTTGTATCTCAGCAAATCCGGCAAGGAGAAATGGCGTCCGAGGTTTCCGCCGCGCTCCAGGGCGATGAGCTTTCTGCATTCAAAGATGATTCCAACCGCCGAGGCGCTCAACCAGCATATCGAGTAGGAGAGAACAGGTTCCTGATCCTGGACAAGTCTGTTGTGCCGGTTGTCGATGTGATTTCGCGCCATGCGAGAGGAACAGACCAGGAGAAGAGGAATTTCCTCGAAAATGCAGATCGCTTAGTTGCGGAAGCGATTGAGCAAGCTCTGATAGATGAGGGTCGGCTGAACGAACTGATGCCGTCTGCCGATCTGGTAGATGCGGTTGAAACAGAGTTCGAAAAAGCTTGGGCTGAAACGCGGGAGTGGACTGATCGCGTTATCGAGATCAGGAAGTGGACCAAGCCCGAGATCGAAATTCTTGAAGGATCTGGCACGTCGTGGTTGCCTGATGACATTGACGCTGTCGTTGGTGAGATCCTGGGTGCCATTCCAGAAGAGGATCTGGATACGGTTTTGAAGACACTCCTTGCTGCGCAGGAGAATGGGGATCTGGAGGTCCTGCTTGAACAAGGAGTTCTTCCTGTCACGGAGTTGGTTATCCAGGCAGTGAGACGACGTCTGGAGTTGTATCTCAATCGAACCAGCCAGGATCAGACAGAAGAAGGCGAGGTCACGGCCATTTTGCCGGTGACACATGACAATTTCTGGGAACTCGAATTCCGCGAAAGGTTGCACGACAGGCCATCAGCAACGGAGCAAGAGTTGCCCAGTTCGCTAAAGACATCTTTGCACGTGCATCAGAGAAACGCCTTTGATTGGCAAGTATCTGCATGGGAGGCCGGTCTCCCTGGAATCCTGAATGCTGATGAACAAGGCCTTGGAAAGACCGTTCAAACGCTTTCTTTCCTGGCTTGGTTGAATGAGAGGATGACGAAAGGTGAGTTGCCCACCAAACCGTTTCTCATTGTCGCTCCCACATCCTTGCTTAGGAATTGGGAAGATGAAACCAGGAAGCACCTTCTGCCGGGTATTTTCGATGAGCCAGTTCGCCTCTATGGCCGCGAACTCAAGGCGTGGCGCGTTCAGGGTGAACGGGGAAGGGACATTCAGGATGGTCGCGCGAAACTTGACCTCTCCAGTCTTATTGATTGCTCCGAGCCGCGACTCGTAATTACCACTTACCAAACTTTGGCAAATTATGCGGTGACCTTTGCCGAAACTCCCTTCGAAGTTGCAGTGTTCGATGAGATCCAGAATCTCAAGAACCCATCAACGTTGCGGTCGAATGCCGCGAAGGCTGTCAACGCTGACTTTCGAATTGGTTTGACTGGAACTCCCGTTGAGAATGCTACCCGCGACATTTGGGCTATCATGGATCAGCTGTTTCCCGGGGCTCTGGGTGCGCTCAACGATTTTCGTATCGCCTTTGACTTTCCAAAGCAGGGTAACATGCAAGAGTTGCACCGTGCCGTGTTTTCATCGATCAACGGGTACCCGGCATTGGGTATTCGGCGCACAAAAGAGAAAGCCGCATCGGATCTGCCGCCTAAAGTGAGGGTGCTGCATCCACGCATCATGCCTGAGATCCAAGCGCTCAGATATGATGAGGCTCGTAAACCCGGGCAATCGCTGTTTGGCCTCTTACACCACATCAGGAGAACATCCTTGCATCCTGGTTTGTTGGAAGGTGAAGCGCCTGAAACTTTTGTCCACGCTTCAGCCCGTATTGAGGCTGCCATGGATGTCCTTCGAGCGATCCAGGCAAAGGGGGAAAAGGCGCTCGTGTTTGTCGAGAACAGGGATGTTCAAGCCTGGTTTGCTGAACTGGTCAAAATCGAATTCGGCTTGCCACGCGTCGAAATCATCAATGGATCAACACCTGTGTCGCATCGAAAGGAAATCACAGACCATTTTCAACGCCATATGCAGCATGATGAAGGTTTCGATGTCCTGGTATTGGGGCCGCGTGCGGCAGGTACGGGGTTGACCCTGACAGCGGCAAACCATGTGATCCATTTGACTCGCTGGTGGAATCCCGCGGTCGAAGAACAATGCAACGACCGAACTCACCGCATTGGACAGACCCGCCCGGTTACTGTGCATATCCCCTTGGCTATACACCCGCGCCTCCAGCGCGGTTCTTTTGATTGCCTGTTGCAGAACTTGATGAAGAACAAAAGATCCCTGGCAGACAGCGTTCTATGGCCCCCTGAAAGTGATGAAAGCGAGGTCCGCGCGCTTTACGACGCAATCGTTTCCGCTGAGGAGGAGGAGGGTCTCGCAGCAGATGAGGGGCTTGTTCTCTTAGGCCGCCCGGACTTGGAAACGCAGGAGCTTGGCGAGAACATACTTCGGGTGTGCCTGAAGGGGGGAGGAGCCTCGGTCGTAGTAGCCCTGGATGGCTTAAATCTTAAGCCGGAAATTTTGAGGCCAGAGACTGATGCTGCAGCGATTGTTCTTTCGGATTTCAACAATTTTCCTGAGGGTACACATGTGCCCATGTCTGTTCTGGGTGGGTCTTTGCTCTGGCCAGATTTTGTATTGCCGGATTGAAAATAAAGAGGAATAGGAAAGCGGTTTTCAAATGACTTTGAGTGTATCCGAAACCATCGACTTGCTTGAGCACGCACTGGGCCAACCAACAAAATCAGTGGCTTACGCGATCGGCTTCAGAACGAAATCGGGGAAAGTTCTTGCAATTCGTCCAGGACAGAAATCGGCTCGGATTTGGCATCAGCCTCCCGTTGCACCGGCGATCAGAGGTATAAGCAATATTGATCCAGCAATGAACCACGATTTGAATGGAGAGCTTTCGGCGTTGAACCAAGGAAGGGGAGTACCCCGGGTCGCAATTGAAACCCAAGAGGGGCTATTGAATTTCTTGACTTGGTATGAACATTCCGAAGAAACAGATACCTATCAAGCAGAGACGGAAATCAATTTCGGATCCACCTTTGGTCATCTCCAAGAACTGCTCCATCGACGTTCTGCACCGCCGTTCACGGGTTTCGATGAAGGTTTGATTGCTGCCTGGGAGAATTACAAACCCAAGTTGAGAAAACTGGCTCTGGAGCGCCTTTCTTCATCGACTTGGAGGGAAGAACAGATAGGCTCAGGTGACATCTTGAACCATGTCATCGCTTCTATCGAAATCCAAGCCTCGCACGGTAACCTGACTAACAATCTCGTTTTTTGGCAGAACCGTTTCGGCCATGCCAACCGGGACCACAAAGCCATCCTTGAAGCCCGTGGTGATGTCAAACTCCGTCACAAGATGGAGCGACTGCTGTTTGACTTGTTTCATGAACGAGCGGAAGCAGGCGCGATTTTTGAGGCTCTGGCGGAGGCCACACAGCGCAAGTATCCACTAATCGCGTATCTGTTCTTCCTGAAAGATATGGGTCGATACATGCCGATTCAGCCAACCGGGTTCGATCGCGTATTTTGTCAAATGGGAGTGGAACTACGAACCCTTCGAAGCTGTTCTTGGCAAAACTATTTAGCGTTCAATGGGTTGCTCGATGCCCTGCGGTCTGAGATCGCAGCGGCCGCAGGGCTGGAGAACGTTCGCTTGGTAGACGCCCACTCATTTCTGTGGGTTTATGGATCCCTGCTGAAAGAGCTGGAAGCCGGTGAACTGGAAGCGGGTAGCGGTGCCGATGGATTTCTTTTGGGCGCGCAGGAAAAATCCATTTATGACATCAAGCATTCCGTTTTGGATACAGTGTCCATGTCAAATGGTCAGGTTGTGGAACGCACGGTAAAGAACAAAGAGCTTCACATGACAGAAGTGGAGCTTGAGAAACAGATCCGCAATTTGTTGGAGATCCAGGAAGGGCGCTGCGCTATTACTGGGCTTCCTTTTCAGTATCTCGGAAGGCATGACGACAAAAACATGCTGCCTTCCTTGGACCGGATTGACAGTGACGGCCATTACTCGTTCGAGAATGTTCAACTGGTATGCCGTTTTATCAATTTCTGGAAACAGGCGTCGCCCGATGTTGAATTTCGTCGTCTAATCAACTTGGTACGTGGGCTATAGGAGTGCTTCCTGCAGACCTAATGAAGACCGCTTCACAGCGGATCCTGGCTGTAGGAAAACTTCAGCCCTCTACCACCGGGTAAAAGGGTCTGCCCCATTCCTCGTCTGCATTGTCCATCATGATGTCGATCATGACAGGCATCAGAACCGACAAGATGGCGACACCGTCCCGAAGCTGGTCGCGGTTCACCCTCGAATTCCAAGTTGCGCCTCCATGGATCAGCTGATTGCGTAGTACGTAGAGTCTGTCGAACAGCATCGACAGGATGTCGACAGTCCTCTGTTCAGCCAGCGCTCTGTGAAAGGCACTGCGAGCCCTGTCGAAGCGCTCTTGCCAGTCATCGTGCCCTGGGTGTCCGTTGTGATGGGCCCAGAAGGGCGAGAACACGAACTGGTTCTCAATAAAGAGCCGGATCGGCCCGGTGAACCGGTTCCAGACTGCTGCATAGAGGCGATTTTCAGGGTCAAGCTCGGTCAGGTGAGTGAACAGCCAATTGAACATGTCGCGCTCGTTCTGTGCGTCACGTTCGTCCGCGTAGGCTGCATTGAAAGAAATCCAGTAGAACAGGAAAGCGGCGTCCAGATCGCTGGCGTCCTTCTCGGCGCGTCCGACCCAGCTGATGGCCCGGTGGATCCGAAGGCCGAAGGCCTCGGGGAATCCATCCCGGATTTCGCGCTGCTTGTCTTTCAGCTCCTGAAAAGTCAGGTCGGTTGGCATGTTCCTCATGGGGTTGTTCCTCCTAAGGGCGGGAGAGGGAGGGCGCAGAGAGTATTGACGAGGCGCATCTGGTCCACGGTCGCGCAAGGTGTCGACAAAAGGCGAGGGGAGGCAAAGACAAGGCTGAGCGCCTTGCCACGCGACACAGCAACATTCAGACGTTCGCGGGACAACAGAAACTCGAGGCCTCGTGTAGTCTCCTCGGCAGAGGATGCAGTCATCGAGATCAGGGCGATTGGTGCCTCCTGGCCCTGAAATCGGTCAACGGTGCCCACCCGAATGCCGGGCAGCGCATCAGACAGGGCGTTTACCTGGGCGTTGTAGGGGGCCACGACAATGATGTCGTTGGGGCGAATTTGTCGCTCGGAACCGCCTTTGTCGCGCCATGTGCCACCCAGCAACGTTTCGACGGTTGCCACGATTGCTGCAACTTCCTCGGGGCATTCCTGCGCGCGCCCTTCATGATAGACTGGAATCATCCATGCACCAGTCTCAGGGAGTGCGGCCGCCACAACCCTCTGATTTGCGGTGCTTTCATGGGATTGGAGTTTGCCTTCGTAAAACTGCTCAGAGATGTATGCACATAGATCCGGGTGCATGCGTCGTGTTGTGGATAGGAAGATTCCACGATCCGGGGGCATGATCGCGTGTTCACCGAGTAGCCAATCCAGACAGGATAGATCAGCGGGAGGGGGATGCGATCCCTGGACGACCTGGGGGAGTTGGCGAGGGTCGCCGATCAACACAAAGTTCCGTGCGGCGTTTGACATGCCGACAAGATTGGCCAGGGAAACTTGCCCGGCCTCGTCGATGAACAGGTAGTCGAAGGTGTCGGCCAGTTCCGGGCGGGAAAAGAGCCAAGCAGTGCCACCGACAACGTGTGAGCCCGTCAGGCGCTGGTCCTGATTTCCCTTGATGGCCGCGATGGCTTCGTATCCATCAGGCAAAGGATCCATGCCCTGGCCTTCCTTATGGGCGATCTCCAAGTTTTCCAGGGTGATGTCCAGATCGCCTTCTTCCAGGGCGTCGATGCAGCCCATGAGGACGTTGCGGATCGCGGCGTGACTGTTGGAGGCAACACCGACGCGCTTGCCATCCCTGACCAGTGCCAGAATGGCGCGGGCGGTCACATAAGTCTTTCCGGTTCCGGGAGGGCCCTGAACCGGCAACACGGTCTCGTCCATGGCGCGCACCGCATTCTTCAGGTTCTCTACGGGATCTCCACTCGGCCCGTCTGGCAAAGTGAAGCCGCTATGAAATCGGGGAGGGTTGCGGGAAAGGAGATCGTCCGCGGCGCGATTGGCTTTGGCGCCACACTGATCGGTTGCCACTGCGGCAATTGCATCAGGGATCGGTCGGGCGTTGATGGCGAAGTCCGGCAGGAGGTTCAGCCAATCGGGGAGATCGATCCCCTTCGACTGGCCGATCCGCAAGGTAACCCGACGCCGCGTCCTGTCGATGCTTTTGATTGACAGGGTTACGGTTTGGCCATCGGGCAGCATGAGAACCGCGCCTTTCCCCGCACGAAGTTTGGTTTCCTGCGGAGGATAGGTGTATTCGCGGGCCCATGACCGCTTGTCGACTTCCTGCGGTCCCGTTGCGCGCAGTCCTGCCAGGCAATCAAGGTCGTCACAAAGCTCCTCGAAAGACTTCTGGGCGGCGTCGAACACGGCCCATGCAGCCGGCTTCCCCTCGCGCCAGTGAAAAATGCCCAGGTCATAGAGCAGTTGCCGGCGTTCTGCTGGCAGGTCCGATGCCTCCAGATTGTCTTTCAGCTCCTGCGCAGCCTCTTCCTGGACCTGGACTTTCTCGGGGTCGGGCTCGACAAGATTGTGCCAGGTTCCCAGATCATCAGGTCGGATCGATAGGAGCCAGTCGCGCAGCAATTCGGTCGAAACACAGTCGATACGGTTGTAGTCCTCGATCTCGTCGAGAATGACCTGATCTCTGGTTTCGCGCCAGTTCTCGTAGGCGACGACGGAACCACCGGCGGTTGTCACCTCTCCGGCGCGTTCGATGTCGTAGAAGGCCTCGAGGTATTTGATCGAATAGGACCGTTCCGAGGCGAAGATTCCCCCTCGCACAACGCTGTAGAGGTCCACGAACCGATGTTCCCTCAGCCAGCCGTCCAATTGGGTCTCGCCCACGCCATGCTGTGTCGTCAGACGGCGCAGGGCGGTGATTTCGTAAGGCGCGTAATGATAAATACGGGCATTCGGGTGGCGGCTGATACGCTCTTCGAAAAAGGAGAACAGGTCGATCAGGGCCTGTTTTTCCTCGGTACGATCATGAGCCCAGAAAGCCGTGAAATCCTTGCCGTCCCAGATCCCGTGCAGGTATTCCAGACCATCCGACCCGGCCTCTTCATAGTGTGGGTCTCCTTCAATGTCGTAGAACAGATCACCCTCAACGGGTCGAGGCAGAAGGTCAAAACCTTTGCCCGGTTGGCGCGGGCGCAATTCATGGGATGGAGGGCCGAATTTGCGGGCTTGTTGTAGCCGTGCCTGTGAAGACAGCTTGCGGAATGTTTCAGATGCCATGCGCGGCACAGTGCCTTCGAATTCTGAAAGAGCTTGGAGGGTTGTGATCCCCTGGGCTTCAAGCTTGGCCACCTGGGCCTTGCTGATCCCCGCGACCTCGAAAAGGCTGTCTTCGTTGGTCCAGACATCGGCGCAATGCTCGCGCCACCGGCACAGGTCACAGGTGGTGCAGGGGATAGGGCGCGTTTCCGGCGGATCAGCTACGAAACCTTCCAACCGCGCCCGCGCACCCCGCGCGTAGGCTGCGTATTCAGCGAGCCGAAACGAAAAGCGTTCACCGCTGCCCAACACGACATGGGCCTGTTCGGGCGCAACATCTTGCAACTTCTCCAGAAGGTCCGAGTAGAGTACCAGTTGCAGCACATGTCCGGGAGCTGGCTTTCGCTTCAGCTTGGTGTCGGCCACTTCGTAGGAATAGGCGCCGAGATTCGACAGAGTTTCGACGCGTTCCAGGAAATCGGAATAGCCGCCCCACATGCCCCCTTCGAGGGCGCCTTGAAAAATGATCTCCGGGCCAGCCAGCAGTGCATCCTGAGTGTCTGCAACAGATTGTGCGAAGGGGACGCCATCGGTGTCGATACAGGCAACCGACTTGCCTTGCTCCTTCAGGGTAGCCAGATGCGCGGCCTCGTGCGCATCGCCGCGTTTCTGCAACAGGGCGGCATCCTCGCTGTCCTCGACCTCACTTGGCCCCATACCGTCAAGGCGCAACAGGTCCAAGCGCGTCGCGTGGGGGCAGGCCATGAACCGCATCAGGTCTGATGCCGAGAGCTGAAGGGCGCCGTTTTCCCGTTTCATACGCCGACCTCCTGCGCCGCCTGCCGGATCGACAAGGTCTGCCCCCCCAATCCCCGGAACACTTTCTGCCGACACGACAGGACGATGATCTGCATGTCACCGGCCTGTTGGGTCAGGGCGTTGAACATGCGCTCAATCCGGTCGTCATCGGTATAGACAATCGCATCATCCAGGATGATTGGAGCAGGCGTTCCGGATTCCGCCAGCAGGCGGGCGAAGGCAAGTCGCACCAGCAATGCGATCTGCTCTTGGGTGCCACCGGACAGCTGGTCATAGCTGTCCTCGCCTTCCGGGCGGGACAGGCCGGTGGGCAGCACGCTGTCGGCGTCCAGTGTCAGTTCCGCACCGGGCAGCACCATGCTCAGGAGGGGGCGCAACTCGTTGCGGATCGGGCCGATATAGGCGTCATGAGCCTGCTTCTGGGCTCCGGAAAGCGCTGTATCAAGCCGCTGGAGAACCTTCACCTCGGCCTGAACTTGCTCGGCGTAAGACAGGGCGGCTTCCAGTTTCCCTTCCACCTCCAGCTGTTTTTCCTCAATGGCCAAGTCGGCATCTATTTCGATGACGGCCTCAAGGCGTGCCAGTTGGTTGCCGATCTCAGTCAGACGACTGGCAGCCTGGTCGGCCACGTTTTGCGCCCTCTGCGCCCCGGCTTGCCTAAGGGTAATGTCAGGTGCTTCGACCGCGAGTGTTTGGACAAGTTTTTGGGCGTCTGTGAGGACGTTCTCAAACTCAGGTGTCTGCGCTTGCAGCTTGGTCAGCTCGTTGCCCTTTTCGGCCGGATCCTCGACCGCGCCCAAGGCCCGATCAAGCCGGTTTTGCGCTTCGTCCCGACGGACACGAAATTCGCGTGCCTCCCCGTGCCTGGCGTCAAAAGCGGCACGGACTCCTTCCAGGTCGGCGCGGGCTCGGTCATGCGCGGCTCTGGCCGTGCGGAACATCGCATCGGCATCAGTCTGGGAGGGAAGGTTTTCAACCTCCGCCACGGTTTCAGGCAGGGTGGAGATTTCCTCCATAAGGGCCTGGATTCCGTCGGGCGCCGATATTTTCAACTTAGCGTTCGCGTCCCGCAGGGCGCCCTCAGCCGACTTTCGGGCCTTTTCGGCCTTCCTGGCATCCTGCAGGGATGGGCAGCCTGTCGCTTCGAGCGCAATGTCGAATTCGGCCTGAGCCTCATCAAGAGCGACTACGTCATGTTGCTCGGCCGGGTGCACACGGATTGCGCCGACGCCGACGATAGCGATGTCGCCTCCGTCGGGCAGGGCTTTGCGTTGCCCCGGTTCCAGCGGGGCGCCGTCCAGCGTGACCCGATCCTGCTGTCCGGGCTCGACGGCCAGCGTGATGGCGGCTGCCGAGGCTTCACGGGCGCGTTTCAGAAGCTCGAATTCCTGCCAAGCGCCTTCCAACCGTTCCATCCGAGGGGCACTGGGTGAGGCATCAACAGTTTTGCGGGCGGTTGCCGCTTCGGTGGAGTGACGCCGGGCGTCTACCAGGCGCTTGGTCAACTCCTGGCGGCGTTCCGCCCCCTTGCGCCCGGCTTCGGCTGCCTGAACCGCATCGCGGGTTTGTTCAGCAGAGATTTGGTCTTTCCGGGCGTTCTCTTCAGCGGTCTTGGCCTTTTTCAGGTTCTGTTCCGCTTCGGCCAGTTGGGCCTCGGCGCCGGCGACTTTCTCCAGGAATTGCTCCAACGCCGCTTCGGCATTGCGGAATTCTGTCAGTTGTTCTTCACCCGATTTGATCCGGTCGCGGTGAGTATCCAGCACAAGCTGCGCCGTCTGGCTTGCCTCGTCAGCCTTCGCCTGGTTCTCAAGATAGGCTTCAGCGGCTCTCAACGCCGCCTGGGCAGTCTCCAGTGCTTCATTCCTTTCCCTCATGACAACGGGATCGGTGAGGGCGGCTCTTTCGTCCCTCAGCTCTCGCCGTTCCGTCAGCATGGCGCGCAGCCGGTCGACCTTGCCCCGCAGTTCCTCCTTCTGTTTGTCCAGCTCGGCAACGGCCTGCTCCGCCTGCCAGAGGGGGCCGTGTTTTTTGGGGCTGCCGTTTTTATTCAGATAGGTCTCAAGATCGCCTTTCAATGCCGCGCGGATCTTCTCCATCTGGCGGCCGCCGGTGATGTCATCGATTTCACCGGCGACGGAGGACAGCAGATCACGCCGCGCCGCCAAGGTGTCGTCTTCCTTGCCGGTTTGCAGTGTCGTCACCCCCTGGCGAACCCAGAGCAGGCCGGCGGGGCCGCCATCCTTGGGTGGCTTGATCAGCGCGTGGATCCAGTCCTCGGCCTCTTCCGCCTGCTTGAACAGGTGACCATCCCGATGAACGCTAACCTGCCGTTGGCCGGGCTTCGACGAGAATACTTTGGTCACCCGATAGGGTTTCCCTTCCACTTCGATTTCTGCCGAAACCTCGGGATTGCCACCGGCATGGGGGGCAAGAGTTGCGGCTTCCTTCAGTTTCCAGGATTTTGCCTCGAAGAAAAACAACGCATGCAGGGCGTCGAACAGGGTTGATTTGCCCTGTTCGTTGGGCGCGGCCAGTACGTTCAGGCCAGGGCCAATATCCGAGATTTCCACAGGCTGTGTGAAACGGCGGACGTTATTCATGCGGATCGACAGGAGCTTCATTGCGCGGTCTCCTTCACCAGGCTGTAGAGCCGGGTCAGCGCCGCATCGGCAATGTCCCGATCCGAGCGGGACAGGTCGGCATCGTCTGCCTCGTCCTTCAGGGCCTCGGCCGCCATTCGAAGTGCCCCACCGCGTGCGATCTGATCCAGATCATCAGGCTGATACTCGGTATGCAGTTGGTGGTCTCGGTATTCGAAGTGGCAAAATTCCGGGGTGATCCCTTGGATTTTCGCCATCAAAGCCATCCGTTGATCAAGGTGGACGTATCCCCGGAGGTGCAGCTTGACCAGAGTGTTGCGCCATTTGATGACGTCTGCCGGAAGGAGAGCCATAAGGCTTGACACCGCATTGAGCCCGGGTGACAGCGGCAATTCCAGGTCCTGCCAATCGTACTTTCCCAGAGGAAGTTCCGAAACCTCCGGCACCCCGCCCGGTGTGTCCAGCGAAACCAGAAGGCAGGTTCCTTGGCCGGTGTGCTTGAAACGATCCCGTTCCGGCGCACCTGAATAATGCGTGCGGGGCGTGATCTCCAAGTTGCCGTGCCAGTCGCCCAGTGCGAGGTAATCCAGATTGGCGAGCTCGGCACGGTCTGGTGGGATGGTTTCTGCACTTGGTTCGTCGGGTCGGAAATCAACGACCCCTCCGTGAGCAAGGCCGATGCGAAAAACGCCTTTGGGCGTGATTTTTTGCCCCATGGCCTCGGTCAGATCGTAACCTGGCGTACGCCGCGGACAGGGTGCGGGCAAAAGATAGGCATCTTCTGAAAAAGCAACGGGAGCATCGTCGCGCAGCACGTGAACGTTTTCTGGGGCATACTCTTCGAAAGTCTGCCAGATTAGGTCGGCAGTCAGGCTGTCGTGGTTGCCCGGGATGATCCACCAGTTCAGATGTTCCGCCTGCGCCATAGCCGCAATGGTCTGACGTATGAGGCGCGGCGAAGGGGTTTCTTGGTCGAATGTGTCACCGGCAAGAAGGATGTGCTCAACCTCCTGTTCGTCTGCGACTTCGATCAATACAGGAATGATCTCGGCGCGTGCCTGGCGAAGATCTGCGATAACCTCGTCGTCAAACCGCCCGAAGGGTTTGCCAAGGTGAAGGTCAGAGGTGTGGAGGAAGCGAATTCCTGTCATCGTGCAAGCCTTTCATGGCGAATGGAATCCCTGCGGGGGCTGTCGATGCCAACATGTCATGCAAGGGTGTCAATATCTGTCATGCTCTGTCGTGGAGGGATGAAAGAAATTCTTGAGGTGTGGAACGTAATGTGAACATGTTTAAGGGAGCGCGTTGAAATCACCACGTTGAAATCCTTCGACCAGCTTGGCTAATTGCGGTGGTTTAAGGACTTCTACGTTGTCCCCCCACTGGTATAGGTGCCACGCCATTTCCAACCAGCCAGAGGCAAAGAAGCGAACGTCGAGTGAGCCATCTTCTTGGTGCTCGGTTTGTTGGGCTGGATGAAAGTGCCACTCTGCAGCACGTTCAGCTGCATCCGGTGAAAACCGCCAATGGACCGGGCCGTATTCCTCGGCGCTCTGATATGATCCGAAAGCATGGGCTGCATGATCGTTGAGATCGAAATCAGGGTCGCGCTCACAGAATTCCTTGATCACTTCGGCCGAAGTGATCAAGTCGAGCCGGAAATGTTTCAACTTCTGTTCACCCGGACTTCTGGCCACAAGGTACCGACGGGCGCCCAGAAGGACGCCATGCGGTTCGACAAAACGTGCAGTGCCTCTATATGAGAAACGCAGCAGGTAGGGTCCACGGATGGCATCCGAAATAGTTTCACTGATTTCCTTTGATATGTGTGTCGCGGGACCTGGTCTGGCGGCAACGCCGTAAGCTTCCAACATCCACTCGGAATCCGCTTCCAGGCGGCGTGCCTCACGGGCAGGCAAAGCCGCCATCAATCGGTCACGAAGCGCGGCAAGCGCATTCCTTTGTCTGAAATCACCGTTCTCCGACAGTCTTTCGATCGAATAGTCAAGTGCTTCGAGTTCATCATCGCCGTGCAGACGCAGACGAGCCAAGGGAGCCTCACGAAGGGTCCATCTTTTCGTCCGGTCTGGGTCGACTAAAATTTCTACTGAGAACGGAAAAACCTGTTCCAGGGCACTCGTCATTCGCTGGGCGGTACGTCTTGTGACTTGGAATTCCCTTTCAATTTCCTGAAGGGTTACACCGCGATGCCTGGCGGCTGCGAAATCGGCAAGACGTAGCAAATCGGTTGCTTTTGAATAGGACATTGATTTTCCGCAAAATATTGGCTGCGGTAAGAGTATTGAATTGTGATTTGGGGGAGTCAATCGAGGAGTGCAATGAGTTTTGGGTGCGCCTTTGAGTTGTAAATGGCGCACCTTGAAGGTGCAATTGCTCGGTGCCATCATGGTGAACTGGCCGGGGGAAGGTCGCCTCTTCTTCAACCTACATCATCAAACAACGTATCCTCAATTCTGTTGTCATTCACCAATCTAAAATCCAGAACGTTGGGTGATGCCGATGGTGCAACCAAACGTGCTGACCGATAGGTCTCAAGCACCCTGGCAAGACGCTTCTTATTTCTCCAGGATTCCTGGGTGTCTTCGTGTTTCTTGGTTGCCATGTGCTCTGAATGCAAACGATCTGCAATCGTTTCGTTCTCCTGATTGAACAATGGTTGGTTGTTCGGTTTTTCGAGGCTTTCAAGCAGCTCCATGATTTCCTTGATCTGGGCCGAATTCAGGATCTGACGAGCTTTGGAACTTAGGTTTTTCTGGATTTCTCGGGCAGTTGGCTCTTTGCCGGTTCTTTCGCGGTGACGCTCCCGCCGCTCAGCTACAATGCGAACCGGGTCTGACCAACCGGTGTCGTATTCCCGGATCATCACCAATGCACATTCCATGTGGTACTCTGCATAGCGCGTAGCGATCCGTGCCGTTTCAACGTCGATTTCCTTCTGCGATCTTCCGAGCAGGAAGTGAATGACCACCAAATACGACAGGACGGAAAAACCAATCCGGCGAATGAAGGATCCTGGCAGGAGGCTGTTGCCCCAAGTCGGGCGAAGCTCCTGCCACCACGCTTCAATGAAAGGCAGTGTCTCTGGGGCCAGCGTATAGTCGCCGCAGGAGTTCTTCTGCGCACAAAGTGCATGCCACATTTCACGAAGGCCTTCCTGTTCTATCTTGTTCTTTTCTCCCTGGAAGAAAAGAAAATGATCGAACATATCGGTGTCGGTCCGATTTTCAGCTATGACATAGTTGAAGCGCTGGCACAGGCCGTCGAGCATGCTCGGGAGATCAATGTTCATCTTCCACGTTTCGCGTACTGTGAGGCCCAGAAATGTGAAGTGCGGATCGGTAACAGTGAGCTTGTTTTCCTCGCTCTTTAGCCGGTTGGCGATTTCCTCATGAGAGTACGCGTCGAGAATCCATGGTTTGATCCGTGCGTAATTTGAATGAGTTAGAACCAATTTGAAGAATTGGCCCACCTCGTCCTGGAACCAATAGGACCCGTTGTTCTCTTTCAGGTCGATAATCCATTGTGCGTCGCTGCTATATTTCGGGAACATCCGAACTGGGGTGGTCTGGTCCTCGCCAAACAGAGTGTCCTTAACCCGGTTTGTAGCCAGGGTTTTGGAACTTGCTGAAGAAGCCATAGCGATAGTCCAGAGGATCGGACGATGTGGCTTCATTCCTGGGATCATCAATGAGGCACCATTCTGCGTCAGCCAGGAAGACGCGATCATGATCAACTGGAACAGGGGGAGGGCGTAGCTGGTATCTGTGGCGTCGAAGTGCTTAAGCATGCGTTGGATGTAGGAGCCACGAGGCACGAGTGGCAGGATGTCCAGTGCCTCCGGGCGTTCCTTGACCGCGAGCATGGCGACAAGGTCGCTTTTCTCCTTTTCGGTCAGCACTCGTTTGCGCTTACCATCGTTTACCCGAAGATCATTGAACAGGCTTGGCTTGGTCTTGCGGCTTGTTGGGGTCTTGGTTTTCTGTGCCATCTGCACGCCTTTCTACTTTTCTGCGTGCACGGGACGTGTTGTCATGAACCCAGATCAGCTAACCGGGTTTGATAGAGTGTCGAACTCCGGGAAATGCCAGGGGGCGCCGACAGCCGACAGTATCTATAAGTGACTGCTATTAAATTGAAAAACTTGTATTGGCATCGCCGACAAGCCGCCGACAAAATGCTGCTCAACGAGTTGCGGACAGGAAGTTCCAACTTTTTTCTTTTCGATCCAGATCATTGAACCAACGACAAAAATCGGCCAAAACTCATCGCAAGGTTGTTCAGCCTCCAGGGCAGACCAGGAAGAATTTTCAAGGACAGATCATGAGCATCGAAAAGACGTTATTTGCCGCCGCCGACAAGATGCGCGGTTCCATGGATGCCGGTGAATACAAGCACATCGCTCTGGGCCTGCTGTTCCTGCGCCATGTCTCGATGTCTTTTGAGCGCCTGCATGATCAGCTCTCCCATGAAGAATTCTCCGACCCGGAAGATCCGGATGAATACCTGGCCGAGAGCGTCTTCTGGGTGCCGGAACAGGCGCGTTGGTCGACGCTGGCCAAGCAATCCAAGGACCCCAAAATCGGTATCATGATCGACGATGCCATGCGCGCGATAGAGGCCGACAATGAAAGCCTTAAAGGCGCACTGCCCAAGGTTTTCGGAAAGGAGAGCATCGACCGGACCATGCTCACCGGTCTGATCGACCTTTTCACCAACCTCAAACTCCATGGCGACCGCACCGATTTTGACCTGATCGGTCGCATCTACGAATACTGTATCGGCGAATTCGCCAGCTCCGAGGGCAAGCGCGGCGGCGAATTTTACACCCCGAAATCCGTTGTCGACACGCTGATCGAGATGATCGAGCCCACCAAGGGCCGCGTCTATGACCCGTGCTGCGGCACTGGTGGCTTCTTTGTCCAGTCCGAGAAATTCATCGACGCCCACTCCGGCCAGCGCAATGACATCGCCATTTACGGGCAGGAGCGCAACCACACCACCTTTGGCCTTGCGCGCATGAACTTGGCGATCCGGGGTATCTTTGGCGACATCCGCTGGAATTCCGAGGGTACCCTGGTCAAGGACGCCTTTGCGGACGAGCGGTTCGACTATGTCCTGGCAAATCCGCCCTTCAACATCTCCGATTGGTCGGGCGAGCTGCTGCGCGAAGATGCGCGCTGGAAATATGGTGCGCCGCCGGTCGGCAATGCCAACTTTGCCTGGATCCAGCATATCCATCACCACTTGTCCACATCCGGCATTGGCGGGGTGGTCATGGCCAACGGTTCCATGTCGTCGATGTCCGGGGGCGCGGGCGACATCCGCCGCGCGCTGGTCGAGGGAGACGCAGTGGATGCCATGGTGGCGCTGCCGGGGCAGCTGTTCTACGGCACGCAAATTCCGGCCTGCCTGTGGATCATGGCCAAGGACAAATCCAACGGCATTGCGAAGGAGGCCAAGCTGCGCGACCGGCGGGGTGAGGTGCTGTTTATCGACGCCCGCAAGATGGGCGCGCTGGTGCCGGGCAGCCGCAAGCAGAAGGAGCTGTCCGAGGAAGAGATCGCCCGCATCGCCACCGCCTACCACGCCTGGCGTGGGGAGCCGGACGCAGGCGAATACGGAGACGTGCCTGGTTTCTGCAAATCCGCGGACAAGGACGAGATCGCCAAACACAACTTCGTCCTGACCCCGGGCCGCTATGTGGGCGCAGATGCCGCTGAGGAAGACGACGAACCCTTTGAAGAGAAGTTCACCCGCCTGATGGGGGAGTTGCGTGACCAGTTCGCCGAGGGTCGGCGTCTGGAGAAGGAGATCGAGGATCGGTTGGGGGCGTTGGGATGAGCGCTTGGAACACTATGACTTTTCATGATGCTGGTGTTCAGTTGATCGACTGTGTTCATAAAACGCCTGCAGCTCAGAGTGAAGGGTATCCGTATGTAGGTATCCCTCAAATGAAGAGCGGGAGAGTAGAGTTTTCGGACGCTCGCCTGATCTCACATGTGGACTATGTAGAGTGGACGAAAAAGGCGAAACCTCAGAGGGATGACGTCATTCTTTCACGCAGAACCAACCCTGGTGTCATAGCAATTGATGGAACAGACACACCATTTGCGTTGGGGCAAAATCTCGTTTTGCTAAGAGCGGATGGTAAGTCGGTGCACCCACCCTTTCTACGCTGGCTGTGTTTGTCTCGGGCGTGGTGGGAGCAGATTGAGAAGTATATCAATGTGGGCGCCGTATTCAGTAGCTTGCGGTGTGGAGACGTTCCGAAATTTGAACTCCCTATTCCTCCTTTGGATGTTCAACGCGAAATCGCCGGTATTCTTGGGGCGCTGGATGACAAGATCGAACTAAACCGCAAGACTGCGGCGACCTTGGAAGAGATGGCGCGGGCGCTGTACCGGTCGTGGTTCGTCGATTTCGACCCCGTCCACGCCAAAGCCGCAGGCCGTACCCCGGCCCACATGGGCACCCAAACCGCCGCCCTCTTCCCCGACAGTTTCGGCGAGGATGGCCTGCCGGTAGGGTGGAAGAATGCCCCCTTGCATGAATTGGCTCAGGTCACGATGGGTCTCTCGCCAAAAGGCTCGACCTACAATGACGAAGGTGCTGGCACGCCGCTTTGCAATGGTCCCGTTGAATATGGAGAGTATTTTCTAAGGCAAATCAAATGGACTACTGCCCCCACTCGATTGGCGCAGAGGGGCGATCTCATTGTTTGTGTTCGTGGTTCGACCACAGGTAGGCATGCGTTCGCGGACACGGAATACTGCCTGGGTAGAGGTGTCGCTGGCGTCCGAGGGCTCGATAATACGCAAGAATTCGTCGAAACCTCTGTGCTTTTCCATTTGGAAAGGCTTCTGGAGAAAACGACCGGATCAGTGTTCCCGAGCCTTTCTAAGAACGATATCCGAGACTTTGAGATCTTAAACCCTGGTAACGAGCTCATTCGAGAGTTCTGCAGAGTAACGCGCGCCATGAGAGAGCAGGTTTGGCTGAAGGTCGAAGAAAACCAAACCCTCGCCACCCTCCGCGACACGCTTCTGCCGCGCCTGATGTCCGGAGAATTGCGTGTTCGGGAAGCGAAAGAGCAGGTGGAGGACTTCGTCTGATGCCTTTCTCGATTTCCTTGAGAGACTACCTTCGGAAGCGTGCAGCATGGGTCTGGAATGAACAGGGCCACGCTTTCAATAACGGCTTGGCACTCCAGGAGGAAACACTCACTGAGATGCTTCTTCTCCGCATGGCCCGAGATCACGCGAAGCATGGGCTCAATGTGACCATGTTTAACAAGACTGAGGAGGGGATCAACGGTGCAGACTGGGAGTGGATCATCCGCACCAGGTTTTGTGAGTTGGGATTACGAGTGCAGGCTAAACGCCTATACTACAAGGGCAAATCGAAGGACTATGGCGGGCTGGACCCGTCATCACCCCAAGCAGGGAAATTGATCAAGAGAGCAGGATCTAACATCCCGCTGTATGTTTTCTTCAATCATGATCATGGCGTGAATTCCAAGCTTCTGCATGGAGGCGGGGAACACCCATATCGCGGTCGAAGCTATTGGGGGTGTTCTATCGCTTGTGCTAAAAAGGTGAAAGCCGCGGGCACCAACAAGCTTAGTGACTTGAAGAAGTATATGAAGCCCTGGCATCGCTTGGTTACCATGTCCGGAAAGTGTGATGCGAAAAATGCGCTTGGTATCACTCAGGACGAGATGAACGCTTCCATGCCGGTTTCGCGGCGAGTTGTGCTTGAGAACATCAGAAACCGCGAATTCATGTCTCAGTATATTCAAACGGAAGAATTGGCTGGTGTGGCTATTTTGGATTTTTCCGATTTTCGAGGGGAATAATGTTTCAAGTTGATTTGTCCAAAAACCGTATTCAAAAGCTTGAAGAAAGAAGATTTTCTGATCTCAACCTGCGTGAGCGGGAGCACCTCCAGGAATGGCTTGCCGGGCAGCCGGATGCCCTGGGCGAGGAGCTGTTGATCATCCAGAAGGAATTCGACGGTTTCGCCGACACACGCGAACGGCTTGACCTGCTGGCGCTCGACAAGGATGGGCAGCTTGTGGTGATCGAAAACAAGCTCGACGACAGCGGTCGGGATGTAACCTGGCAGGCGCTGAAATACACCGCCTATGTTTCTGGGCTCACCAAAACGCAGATCATCGACATCTACCAGCAGTACCTGGACCGGTATTGCGGAGGCGGAAATGCTGCGGCGCAGATCTGCGAATTCCTGGATGTTGAAGAGCTTGGTGAGGTCATCCTGAATCCGGGGAATGACCAGCGTCTGATCTTCATCGCTGCCAATTTTAGGAAGGAAGTCACATCGACCGTCCTCTGGTTACGAGAGCATCGCATTGATGCGCGGTGCTTCAAGGTCGTGCCGTATGTATTTGGAGAAGAACTCTTTGTTGATATCCAGCCGGTGATTCCTACGCCTGAGGCGGCGGATTTCATGATTGGGATGGCAGAGAAAGAGACCGAGGCTAAGACTGTCCAGGGGGTTCAGCGGCGTAGCCACAAGCTGCGCCTTGAATTCTGGACCCAGGCGCTTGACGCCCTTCGGGCCCGAGGACTGAGCCGCTACAACAACATCAGCCCGACAAAAGATCATTGGTTGAGTTCAGGAACTGGTGTTTCCGGTGTCGTCTACAACCTGATCTATTCAAAAGACGAGGCACGGGTGGAGCTTAGTATCCAGAAGGCGGACAAGGCGGAGAACAAGTGGTTGTTTGACGAGTTGGAGTCGAAAAGGGATGAGATAGAAAAAGAATTTGGTGCCGAGTTGAATTGGAAACGGATGGGCGAAAAAAAATCCAGCCGCATAGAGTACGCAAAACCGTTTGATGGATTTAACCGCGAAAACTGGCCGGAAATGATAGAATGGCTGGGGCAGTACATTGCCAAGCTTGACGGCGCCCTGGGAGATCAGCTGAAGCGCCTGAACCAGTCTCTCAAGTCTGGGGAGAATTTAGTCTGATGGCCTGGGCAAGCGAAGCGGACCTTGAAGCTGTCTTTATGGAGGACCTTGGGGCGCTGGGGTACTCCGTCCACCACGGTTCTGAAATTTCGCCTGAAATGCGCAATCCGATGCGAACGAGCTTCCGGGAGACCTTTCTTCTGCCGGTGTTTTTCGATGCTCTGAAACGACTGAACCCTGAGCTGCCGGTCACTGCGCTCCAGGAAGCCGCGACGCGGGTACATGATGTCGTGTACGCCACTGACGTTGTCCAGGAAAACCGGCGTCTGCACGACCTTCTCGTCAATGGTGTGGCTCTGACCTATTTCGCCGATGGTGAAGAACGCAATGCGCGTGTTCAGATTGTCGATTGGGAAAACCAGAAGAATGACTGGCGTGCCGTCAATCAGGTTGATGTAGTCGGAAAGAATCCTCGGATACCGGATGTGGTACTATTCCTGAACGGCCTGCCACTGGTCGTTGTTGAGCTGAAGGGGACGGAAGGGGCCGGAATCGACGCCGCCTATCGGCAGATTGACACATATAAAGAAGATATCCCTGATCTGTTTCGCACGTCGCTCCTTACCGTGATTTCGGATGGGCTGAACGCCCGCTATGGCTCGTTGTCGGCCGGATTGGATCGTTTCATGCGATGGCGTACCATCGACGGCGAAACTATAGTCGAAGAAAATACGTCTCTTGCCCTCCAAACTCTGACCCAAGGACTTTTGGATCCACAGACGCTTCTGGACCTGCTGCGCTGGTTTGTAGTGTTCGAGGATGAGGGTAGAGGACCGGTCAAGAAGATTGCCGGCTACCATCAATTCCATGCCGTACGGAAGGCCATCCGGACGATTCTGACCGCTCAGCGAGGAGATGGCAAAGGAGGTGTCATCTGGCACACACAGGGGTCTGGTAAATCTCTGCTGATGACCTTCCTTGCTGGACGCGTTATGCGGCATCCCGGCCTTGAAAACCCGACCCTGGTGGTTCTGACTGACCGCAATGATCTGGATAATCAGCTTTTTGCGACCTTCGGTCGGTGCAAGGATCTGTTTGGCGAAGATCCAGTCCAGGCCGACAGCATCAGTGATCTGAAAGATCTACTTAATCGTGAAGTGGGTGGCGTTGTCTTTTCCACGATTCAGAAATTCCGCCCGGAAACAGGTGAAGTTTTCCCGGAACTGACGGACCGGTCCAACGTAATCGTCATGGTCGATGAGGCGCATCGCACTCAATACGGGTTCGAAGCGAAGATGAAGAAGGAGACTGGGGAAGTCCGTCATGGCCTTGCATACCAACTTCGTCAGGCGCTCCCCAATGCTGTTTACATCGCCTTCACAGGAACTCCTGTTGAGTTGGTCGGAGCTAACACAAGGGGTGTATTTGGCGAATACATTGATGTGTATGACATCGCCCAAGCCGTCGAGGATGGAGCGACGGTTCCAATCTACTATGAAGCACGAGTTGCCAAGGTCGAGCTGGATGAGGAGTTTTCCAGGGAACTCGACGAGAAATTCGACGAAGCCACCGAAATAATGGAAGATACCGAGGCGGCGGCGATCGCTCGAAAATGGTCGCGTGTCGAAGCACTGGTTGGAGCCAACAAGCGCCTGGATACGGTGGTCGAAGACATCCTGGAGCATTTCGACGCGCGGCTTGAGGCGATGGACGGCAAGGCGATGATTGTGTGCATGAGCCGACGCATCTGCGTGGAAGTGTACAATAGGATCGTGGAACTGAGGCCTGAATGGCATGGGGACACTGACGAAACTGGTCAGGTCAAAGTCATCATGACTGGCAGCGCAACAGATCCCGCAGAATTTCGGCCCCATATTCGCTCGAAGTCCCGCCAGGAAGCGATCAGGAACCGAACAAAGGATCCCACGGATCCATTGAAGCTCGTCATCGTCCGTGACATGTGGTTGACCGGATTTGATGCACCCTGCATGCATACACTTTATGTCGACAAGCCGATGCGAGGGCATGGCCTCATGCAAGCTATCGCTCGGGTGAACCGTGTATTTCAGGACAAACCTGCAGGGCTGGTCGTTGACTATATTGGTATCGCTGCGGAATTGAAAAGTGCGCTTGCCCACTACAGCCAGTCCGACCAGCAACAGACAGGGATCAGTGAAGCCGAAGCCGTCGCGGCTTTCCTGGATGCGCTTGACGTGGCGCGCACCCAGTTCCATGGCTTTGACTATTCTCAGGCCCTGGGGGGGACACCTGCTGAGCGGCTTCGTGTACTACCGGGTGCACTCGATCACATTCTGCAAAAGGACAGACTGGGCGAAGGCGGTGCTGTAAAACGTTTCAGCGATGCCTCTGCCGTCCTGGTGAAGGCCTTCAAACTTGCTTCAGGCAGTCCTCAGGCTACGGAGCACACGGAAGAAGTAGCCTTTTTTTCTGCCGTCAGATCAGGCTTGGAAAAGGTTGGGGCGGCGCCGGTCGGGCGGTCATCCAGGAATCCGGATTTCGCAATTCAGCAGCTTGTGAACCGTGCAGTCGCTTCAACAGAAGTTGTTGATATCCTTGAAGCTTGCGGCTTCGATCGTCCTGACATCAGCGTTCTGTCTGACGCCTTCATGATCGAAATCCAAAATATGAAGTACAAGAACCTGGCAGTGGAAGCTCTCAAGAAGCTTCTGAACGGTGAGATCTCTGCGAAGACCAGAACGAATATCGTTCAGAAAGAGGAGTTTTCCTCTCGCCTGGAGCAAGCGATTGCTAAATATCACAATAGAAGTGTCGACGCCCTTCAGATCCTTCAGGAACTGATCGAAATTGCGAAGGACCTTCGGGATCAACCTGACGACGGTTTGTCTGCGGAAGAACGCGCATTTTATGATGCCCTGTCGCAAAATGACAGCGCGGTTGAGATCATGGACAATGATAAGTTGCGTGTAATAGCCGCGGAACTGGTGAATACGGTGCGAAAAAATTCAGGTACGGATTGGTGGCGCCGGGATAATGTGCGAGCCAGGATGCGTATTGCAGTGAAGAAAATTCTTCAGCGGCATGGGTACCCACCTGATCTTGCATCTGAGGCTGTGAAGACCGTTCTTCGTCAAGCCGAAGCCCTGGCAGTCGAGTTGCATTGAGCGACACGTTGAACCAAAGAGAGAGGCTCCACGGTCGTTTGGTGCCTCTTCAACTGTATCAGTTTCTTCTGTCGAGCGGTGAGCGCTCTGTAAACCCGGCCTACGCGTGCCGGTGCAAATCTCATTCCCCAGAATTTTCCTGGTGATATAGTTTGTGTGTTTTTTAATGGAAAGAGATGAGCAATGGATGATAGAGCGCTGATTTCCGAAATTAGCAGAATTTTGGACACACACGGTCTTGAGTATGGCAAGCGAGACGCGGCTTTGGGTGTGCTTTGGATCGTATTGCATCCAAATTCCACGCCAACCTCAAAAAAGAATGTTTGTGACGATGGAAGTATCCTCAATAGTCAGCGCTGGACTCTATTCAACAATCAACGTGAGAGTGAAATGAAAGTCGCACTCCACTATAATACTGACATAAAGTAGGCTTGCTGTGATTGGACACCGCCCCTTTCTCGGCAAGCTGAAACTGGGACGGCGCATCTCATGACGGAGAAAGTGAGGATCCTTCAACCATTCGAAAATGGGGTTCGCATTGGCTGCATATCGCTGTGCCACCAGTGCCACTGAGATCCCCTGCGTCGTTGCCTGCGCTCAACTCTCGTGCTCTTCTTCGTCCGACTAAAACCCCTTCTTCCGCCCGCCCATAAATCACTCGTCAAGGCGCCGTCAGGTCGGGTTCAACGGGCGCTTGCGTCGAACGCGGCGTCTTCCCAGATAGAAGCGAATTTCTCCTGCGCAGCTGTGAACTGAACGTCAATCAGCCGAGCAAGATCTGTGAGCTGTATGAATTTCTGAGCCTTCTGGCTGTTGTTCTCAACTCCAGTGTAGGGCAAGCGGATGTCGCCGCCGTCGATTTTTTGCTTCAGCGTATCCGGCTTGTAGTTCAAATACTGCGCTACGTGTTCCAGCGGGATAATCGGATTTCCGCCGAAATGGGCGAGCAGCATGTCGATGGTTTTCATCTTGGTCTCCTTTGCTTGTGGAGAGGAAATGCGTTTCTGCTTCAAAAGGCGGAAAGCTGGTTTGATAGAGGCAAAAAAGATGGCCGAAGCATTGCACTCCGGCCATCCCAAAACTCAATGCAAGGCTTTGCACATTTCCAATGCGCGTTGCAGCCAGGGCCAATCGACGAATTTGTCCCCTTCTTCCTCGACATGCTCGTATCGGTAAAGACATCCGCCGTTCTTGTGTCCGGAGATCTTTGATACGAATGCGGCCCGCATGCCCATTTCGAAGTGCCTGCTAATTGCTTCGTGCCGGAAATCATGAAAGCGCAGGTCTACGACGCCGACCCGATCACGGTGGCGACGGTAAGCTGTGCCTATTGAGCGGGAATTGTAGGGAAAGATGTACTCCGAGGTTCTGGGCATTGCTTTGATGATCGCCAAGGCCTCCCTCGGAAGCGTACACCAGACATCATTGCCTTTCTTCTGTCTGGGGTGCTTCATGTCGCGCACCAGTATTTGGCTGCTCCTTTCTTGAAGGTCTTCCCAGCGCAAACGGCAGATTTCATCCAGTCTTCGGGCGGAGTAGATCGCAAACACAACGAGGATGGCGACCGGGATTTTCTGGCGCCGATTATTTGAAATTGCGGTCAGAATCTTGTCGAGTTCCCAGAGTTCTGGTCGACGCTTCCGTTCTTCTGAACGCGCCAGGACCTCATCTTCCCACATCGTTCGCATCGCCGCACCGACAACTTCGATCGGGATCAGCGCGCCACGGTCTTTGGCCCAATTCAGGGTTCTCGCCAGATGGGTCATGTAACCAGCGACAGTTTGTGGAGTTCTTTCACCTGCTGACAAAAGGTCTGCATAGTCACAAAGCTCCTCTTGCGTCAGCGTCGAGACCCTGGTTTTCCCGAACTCATCGTTTTTGATGTAGTTCAGAACTTGTAGAGCCGAACGCCCCAGGTCCTTACCTCGAGTCAGGCGGTTTTGGATGACGTCTGCAATTGTAGTCGAGGTGATGATCTCAACGGGGAACCCATTTACTTCGATTTCCAGCTTCTTCTTGTCGCGCCATTTCTTAGCGTTTGGAAGGTGCTTGAAAGTTTTTGTCAGGCTGTGTTTTTCACCTTCCACGGTTCGACGAATTTGAACGCGAAATGAAACTGCCCCGTCTTTCGTAACGAGCCGAGCAATGTTGGGTTCTTTGAACTTCTTCCTGGATTGGTTCTTTTGGGCTTTCTGATGCTTCACTTTCAGAGACTGATTCGGTGTGTCCCCGTTGCCAGGAACGGGGTTTGCGGAAGCAGTGACGTCGTAGGTCGCCGGTGTCTTAAGAACGGTTGACGTTTGCCAGGCGTTCTGGGCGGCAATGGCGGCAAGAACGCTCTGGGTGCTGGTGTCGATCTTGGTCATGGAGTTCATCCCATCTTGGTTTCTGTGATGGGGAAGTCGGTTCGAACGCCAAAAAAATATCTTGGGTTTGATTGCCGATTTCCGGGGGGAGAAGGGAGGATGGGAAAGGGGGTGCCCGGGCCAGGAACCAGCTGCATTTGGGCCGCTGTTTGTAGGCTTTGGATGTGCTACACCGTAGCACGCTCGAATCGAGAACCTCCGAAAATCCCCGGAAATACGGTGAAATCAGGGGAAATCGTGCTACGCGAAGTTTGGAGCTGAATGGAGTTAACGCTTTGAAAAATAACGCACAAAAAGCAGCGCGTTTAAGCGTGGCACCCATGATGGATTGGACGGATCGGCATTGTCGGTATCTGCACCGATTGTTGAGCCGGGAAACGCTGCTTTACACCGAGATGGTTACTGCTCCCGCGTTGGTGCGGGGGGGGGCGCTGCATCTGCTGGAATTCAGTTCGCAAGAGCATCCATTGGCCCTGCAACTTGGGGGATCTGACCCCGAAGAGCTGGCCAAGGCAGCCAAACTGGGCGCTGATGCGGGCTATGACGAGATCAACTTGAACTGCGGCTGCCCCTCGGATCGGGTGCAGTCCGGAACCTTTGGTGCTGTGTTGATGCAGCATCCGCAACTGGTGGCCGATTGCGTCGCCGCGATGCGCGATGCGGTGGATGTCGATGTCACTGTGAAATGCCGCATCGGTGTCGATGACCAGGACCCCGAAGTTGTTTTACCCGATTTCCTGAACCACATCGCCAAGGCGGGATGCGAACGTGTGACCATTCATGCGCGCAAGGCCTGGCTTCAAGGGCTCAGCCCCAAGGAAAACCGGGATATTCCTCCGTTGGACTATGATCTGGTTCACCGGATGAAGGATCAGTTCCCGGCGCTTCATATCTCGATCAACGGGGGTATCACCTCGTTGGCCGAAGCCAAGGCGCATCTAGAGGCTGGGTTGGACGGCGTGATGATCGGGCGTGCGGCCTATCATCAACCTGCGGACGTCCTGTGCGCCGCAGACCCCGAGATATACGGTGCGGGTACTGCGACCGATCCGGTCGAAGTGGTTCACAAGATGGTGCCCTACATCGAGGCGCATCTTGCCCAAGGGGGCCGGTTGCACCAGATCACCCGTCACATGCTGGGCCTCTTTGCAGCCCGCCCCGGTGCACGACAGTGGCGCCGGACGCTGTCTGAGGGGGCCGCGCGCAAGGATGCCGGGACGGACGTGCTCCTTCAGGCGCTGGCGAGCGTGACCCCTCTGGCGCAGGCGGGCTGATCGGGCTAGGCATACCGTAACGACGAGGGGGAGAGGTCCATGCCGGATACGATGCTGCTGGTGCAGATGCTGGTCATGTTGCTGGTGATCGGCGGATTTGCCGGGGTTTTGGCGGGGCTGTTGGGCGTGGGCGGTGGCATCGTTCTGGTGCCTGCGTTTTTCTATGCATTCCAGACGCTTGGATATGATGGTCCGCAGTTGATGCAGATGTGTTTGGCGACCTCGTTGGCGACGATCATCGTGACCTCGGTGCGCTCGGTGCTCAGCCACAACAAGAAGGGCGCGGTGGATTGGTCGATCCTGCGCAGCTGGGGGCCGGGGATCGCCGTTGGGGCGGTTCTGGGCGTGTTGGTGGCCGCCTCGCTGAAATCGGTGGCGTTGCAGGCGCTCTTTGGCGTGCTGGGGATCGTGATCGGCGCCTATCTGGGGCTGGGTAAGGCCGAATGGCGTTTGGGACAGGCCATGCCGGGCGGTCTGCGTCGCGCGGCACTCTCGCCCATGGTCGGGTTCCTGTCGGTGTTGATGGGCATCGGCGGTGGCAGTTTTGGCGTGCCGCTCATGAGCCTTTACAACACACCCATCCACCGCGCGGTGGCCACCGCTGCAGGCTTTGGTGTTATCATCGCGGTACCCGGGGTTTTGGGTTTTCTGTTGATTGAGATCGATCCCAGCCAACGTCCGCCGCTCACCATCGGTGCGGTCAATCTGGTGGCCTTTGGTATCGTCATCTGTATGACGCTGATCACGACGCCCTGGGGCGTGAAACTGGCCCATGCGATGGATCCCAAGCCGCTCAAGCGGGTCTTTGCGGTGTTCCTGACGCTGGTGGCGCTCAATATGCTGCGAAAGGCGCTTGGGTGGTAATGGGTTTTCACGAACGGGGCTGGGTTCGGTTTCCGGTCGATCCCAAAACGCTGGCTTGGGTGCAGAGCGCAATTCCGGCGGCGCGGGCATCCGTGACCGATCCGGCTCATGGGCAATGGTTAGATTGTGAAGGCACCTGGTTCATCGGTGTGGATGCCTTGCCGAACGATCCTTCGGGGTGTGTGGATGGGCAGACCCCGCTGGCGGGCGCGGCCATTGATTTCATCGCGCAGGAATACGGGATGCAACCGCTGCACCGTGGCCAGGTCTCGGTGATCTATCCAGGCTACCCAAAGGCCCGCCGGGGAGAGAACGAGGCCGCGTTGCGTTATCGCCGCAACCGGGATGCGGCGCATGTGGATGGGTTGAAACCCTCGGGTCCTGATCGCCGCCGCCATGTCGACGAGCCACACAGCTGGATTCTGGGCCTGCCCCTGACCGAGGCCAGCCCGACGGCGGCACCCATGGTCGTGTGGGAGGGCAGCCACAAGATCATGATGGATGCCTTTCGCGCGGCATTGGCGGGGCACGACCCCGCTGTGATGCATCAGGTGGACGTGACCGATGCCTATCAGGCCGCCCGCCGCGAAGTGTTCGAAACCTGCCCCCGGGTTGAAGTGTATGCGCAGCCGGGCGAGGCATATGTGCTGCATCGTCATTGTCTGCACGGGGTCGCACCGTGGGGGGATGATGCCACGGCAGGGCCGGATGGTCGGATGATTGCCTACTTCCGCCCGGACATGCAAAGCGGTGTGGCGGGATGGATCGAATCCCCATAACCTTGGCGCATCATTGTGTGAGAGGGTTATTTTTCGATGATTTCCGTAGAAACTCAAAGTGATGGCGCAATTCTGGAAGTGACCGCTTCGGGGACAATTTCCAGTTCCGATTATGAAGCAACCCTGGTTCCGGCCATCGAAGCGGCGCTGGCGGATCATGATCAGATCCGGCTGTTGATCCTGGTGGGCGAGGAGTTTTCAGGCTTTGACATGTCCGCCGTCTGGGCCGACACGAAACTGGGTGTCAGCCATTGGCGCGGGTTCGACCGGATCGCGCTCGTCACTGACACCGGCTGGGTGCAGACATCCGCCCGGCTGGCCTCGCCGATGATGCCGTGCCCGATGCAGGTGTTCTCACTGGCAGGCATCGAAGAGGCGCGCCGTTGGCTGCGCGAGTCGTTGGGCGCGATCCATGTGATCGACCTGGGTGGACCCTGCGTGCAGGTACGGCTGCTGGGGCAGGTGGATCCGGGCGAATATGCGCAGGCCACTGGCGATCTGGATGCCATGATCCGGGGCAAGCAAGGGTTCCGGCTGCTCATCGACCTGACCGAGTTTGACGGTTGGCAAGGGTTGTCGGCGCTCGATGCCCATTTCCATCTGGGCCGCACCCACGCGCCGCTGCTGGAGCGCGCGGCGATTGTCGGTAACAAAGGGTGGCAACACATGGCACAGCGGATCGGCAATCAACTGATCAAGGCCGACATCCAGTATTTTCCGGAAGAAGACATGGACAACGCCAAGTCCTGGCTGGCAGCAGGATGAACGGTCTTTTGAAGTAGGTTTTGGGTGAGCCCGGGGGCCAGAAACTTTCAAAGTTTCTGCTCCCAATTTCTTTCAAAGAAATTGGCGCCACCGGGACCCGCTCGTCTTGAATTTTACCGTTTCACCCGCGCAGCGCGACCGCCGCGACGCTTGGTCAGGCGCGGTGCGCGTTCGGGCAGGTCTTGCATGATCTCGGCCCGTTCGTCGCTGTCCATTTTGGACCAGCGCGTGATCTCGTCGATGGTGCGATAACAGCCGGTACAGATGCGTTCGGTGGGGTGCACCACGCAAATCTGAATGCAGGGCGATTCGATCTCGTCGCGTTTCCAGACCATGTCGTTCATATCTGCGTCAGGCTCCGGCAAGGGCTAATCCAGAAAGCGCATCCGATCGAGCGCTCCTTGCAAGATATACCCGGCTGCGACGTGATCAATCACCTCTGCGCGACGTTTTCGTGTCGTATCCGCCTCAAGAAGTGCTTTTTCTGCCGCAACTGTGCTCAAACGCTCGTCCCAGAACCCAATCGGCAGCTCGGTCAGGCGGCTTAGGTTGCGGGCAAAGGCGCGGGTGGATTGGCAGCGGGGGCCTTCAGATCCGTCCATGTTGCGGGGCAGACCCAACAGGATTCCGCCAATCTCGCGGTCAGTGACGATCTTGAGGAGCTTCTCGGCATCCACGCCAAATTTCTTGCGCCGTATGGTCTCCAGTGGGGTTGCCACGGTCAGCATCCGGTCGGACACGGCGACGCCAATGGTCTTGTCGCCAAGGTCCAGCCCGGCCAGGGCGGACATCTTGGGAACGGCGGCGGCGAAGTCTTCGAACGCGTCAAAAATCATCCGTCGATCCCTGCGGCTTGGGCGGCGGCTTGCAAAAGGGCCACCGCATTGGCGTCGTTGCCAAAGACCTGCTGCGCCTCGTCATAGATCGCACGAGCGCGGTCCGTGTCGCCCAAAACACCAAGCGCTTGGATCAGCCGCGCCCATTCGGGCGGAGAGCCGCCTTCGTTTGCCAGTCGTTCTGACAGGCGCTCGACCATGCCGCGCGCCATGTCCTGCACCTCTTCGGCGTTCATGTCGCCGGCGGCTTGGATGTCCTCGGCACTTGGGCCAGCCAGACCGGCGGTTTCGGGTAGGCGATAATCCACCCCGGCGCGGAACGCCAGATCAACGATCTGCGACCGGATCGCGGGCACCCACGGCGCATCGCTCGGGCTTTCGCGCAGGGTCTCTTCCCAGATGCGGAATGCGATGTCGGGACGACCGGTTTGCGACAGGCTCAGGCCATAGTAATAGCGCGCAGGCCCATGGGTCGGGTCACGCTCCAGAGCAGTTTCCAGCACCGCCTCGGCCTGCGGAGAGACATAGCCGCCCGCCGCCAGGATCATCATCTCGGCCTGTTCGGCATAGTCCTGTGCGCTGGCCTGATCGCCCAAGATCTCGATCACACGCGCCTTGGCCTCATAGGCGGCCTTGTGGTTGCCGCTGTTGGCCTCGTGCTGGGCCAGCAGAATCTGACCTTGCAGATCGTCGGGGCGTTTCTTGACGGTTTCGCGCAGCTGCTCGATCAGCTTGGCATAGCCGGGATCAATCTCGGGTTTCGGGATCGCGGGCATGCGCTCTTCGGCGCGGGCTTGATCGGGGCGGTTTTCACGCGCCTCTTGCGCCAGTTCGACGCGCAGCGACAAGGGCAGGTCGCCATAGCCCGGCGCCCCCAGGTCGCGATAGATGAAAAAGGCGCCAACGACGATAACCGCGGCGACGCTGCCTGCCACCAGGGTTGTCAGGGTGCGGGGCTGCCCGCCGCCCTCAACTTCGGCCTGCATCTGCGCATCCGCAGCCAGGATGCGGCGCGAGATTTCGGTCCGGATGCGTTCGGCATCGCCTTCGGCAATCACGCCGCGCGCCAGATCCCGATCCACGCCCTTGAGCTGATCGCGGTAAACCTGCAAATCAAAAGCCGCCGCCGGGGTCTGTCCGCTGCGCCCACGCAGCAACGCCAATAGCAGAAGGCCGGTCACGGCCAGCGCCATCACGGCAATGAGGATCCAGAACGTCATGGGGTCTCCGATGTCACCTGCCTTTCATCTATCCCTGTCAGGCCCAAGGCAAAAGGGGCAAAAGGCCGCTGTGTGTCGCAATGTCGGCGACCATGTCGCAACTGCGCATTATTGCGGCGGAACGCGGCGTGGGTAAAATGGCTGTGCGCGGCATATCTGCGACAACCTACGAACCGGATGGATTCGCTCATGAAACATTACTCAGCCTTTGCTGTGGCGCGAGAGGCCTTGCGCTATCACACCGGATGGGAGCGCGCCTGGCGCTCGCCGGAGCCCAAGAAACGCTATGACGTGATCATCGTCGGTGCGGGTGGCCATGGTCTGGCGACGGCCTATTACCTGGGCAAGAACTATGGCATCCAGAACGTTGCCATCATCGAAAAAGGCTGGCTGGGCGGTGGCAACACCGGGCGCAACACCACCATCATCCGTTCGAACTACCTGCAGGATCCGTCGGCAGCGATCTATGAGAAAGCACGCTCGCTGTACGAGGGTCTCAGCCAGGACTTGAATTACAACGTCATGTTCAGCCCGCGCGGCGTCATGATGCTGGCCCAGACCCAGCACGAGATCCGCGGCTATCAGCGCACCGCCCACGCCAACGCCCTGCAAGGGGTCAAGACCGAGTGGATCACGCCCGAGCGCGTGAAAGAGCTGGTGCCGATCATCAATCTTGACGGTCCGCGCTATCCGGTTCTGGGCGCGCTCTGGCAGGAACGCGGCGGGACCGCGCGTCACGATGCGGTGGCCTGGGGCTATGCCCGCGCGTGTTCGGCCATGGGTATGGACATCATCCAGCAGTGTGAAGTCACCGGCGTCCGCTCGGAAAACGGCCACGTTGTGGGCGTCGACACCACCAAAGGCGCGATCGACTGTGACAAGCTGGGCATCGTGGTTGCGGGTCACTCGGGTCAGCTGGCCGAGATGGCGGGCTTCCGTCTGCCGTTGGAAGGCATCGCGCTGCAGGCGCTGGTGTCCGAGCCGATCAAGCCTTGTATGGACGTGGTCGTGATGGCCAACACCGTGCACGGATATATGTCGCAATCCGACAAGGGTGAGATGGTCATCGGCGGCGGCACCGACGGGTTCAACAACTACACCCAACGCGGCTCGTTCCACCATATCGAGGAAACCGTGCGCGCGCTGGTCGAAACCTTCCCGATGATCTCGCGCCTGAAAATGCTGCGTCAGTGGGGCGGCATCGTGGACATGACCGGCGACCGCTCGCCGCTGATCACGAAAACCCCGCTGGGTGGCTGTTTCATCAATGGCGGCTGGGGTACGGGCGGCTTCAAGGCGATCCCCGGCTCGGGCTGGGGCATGGCACAGCTGATGGCCACGGGTCATTCGCCGCTGACCGAAGCCTTCTCGCTCGACCGCTTCAAAGAGGGCCGCTTCATCGACGAAAGCGTCGCCGCCGGGGTGGCGCATTGATCCAGATTTTTTCAAAAAATCTGGTCCGGAGTTTTTTGAAAACTCCGGCGCGCGCCTTTGGAAACGGAGCCGAGTGATGGCTTACTCCGAAGCCTTGGCTGAAACCATGCGTGCCGACCTTGGGGTCGAGCCGGGCCTGTCAGAGAAGAAGATGTTCGGCGGCCTGTGCTTTCTGCTCCACGGCAATATGGTTTGCGGTGTGACCAAAGACGGGGCGATGTACCGCCCCGGCAAGGACCGCGAAGCCCAGGCTTTGGAGGCAGGGGCCGAGCCACTGTCATTTACCGGTCGCCCCATGGGCGGCATGGTCGAGGTTGACGCAGGCGCGTTCGAAGACGCGACACTGCGCGCCACACTCACTGAATTGTCGCTGGCCAATGCGGCCAGCCTGCCACCGAAATGAATATGTAAGGATGATCACATGCTGACCTTGCGTTGCCCCTATTGCGGCGTAGATGCCGACGAAACTGAACTGGCCGCTGGTGGCGAGGCGCACCTGAAGCGCCATGGCCCCGGCTCGGATGACGATCAGTTTCACGACTACCTTTTCACACGCGAAAACCCCAAAGGCGTCCATTTGGAACGCTGGCGTCACGCTGCGGGCTGCGGCAAGTGGTTTCACGCCGCGCGCTGCACCGCCACGCTTGAGGTTTTTGGCACCTATTCCGCGCAGGTTTATGAGCCGCCGCAGGACATCAAGGACGCCATCACCGCCAAGCGCCCCGGCTGGTCGTGGAGAGAGTTCTCGTGATGCGCCGATCCGCCCCTATGCAAGTCCTGACCTCCAATTGCGAAAGGTCCGATAAATGAGCACCCGTCTCGCAAAACAAGGCCGTCTGATTGACCGGTCGAAACAGATCACTTTCAAGTTCAACGGCACCACCATGCGTGGGTTCGAGGGCGACACGCTGGCCTCGGCCCTGATGGCCAACGACCAGATGATGATGGGTCGGTCGTTCAAATACCACCGCCCGCGTGGCGTGGTCGCCAGCGGCGCCGAAGAACCCAACGCTCTGGTTGGATTGGGTGAGGGGGCACGGTTCGAGCCGAACCAGCGCGCCACCACCACCGAGCTGTTCGAGGGGCTGACATCGGCCTCGCAGAACCACTGGCCGAACCTGGAGTTTGACGTGGGCGCGGTGAACACCGCCCTGGCGCGGTTCCTGCCTGCCGGGTTCTACTACAAGATGTTCATCCACCCACAGCCGTTCTGGAAGCACGTGTACGAGCCGATCATTCGCCGCTCGGCCGGTCTGGGCAAGGCACCGGACAAAGAAACCAAGGACGCCGACACCTACGAGCATTTCTATGCCTTTGCGGATGTTATGGTTGTGGGCGGCGGTGTTGCCGGTCTGCAGGCAGCCAAGGCAGCGGCGCAATCGGGTGCCAAGGTTCTGCTGGTCGAGCAAACCAGCCATTGGGGCGGTCGTGGGCCGGTTGATGGCGGCACCATTGATGGCCTGACGCCTGACGCTTGGGTCGAACAGACCCTGGCCGAGCTGCAGGCGATGGACAACGTCACCCTGCGCAGCCGCACCATGGGTTCGGGCGTTTATGACCACGGCTATGCTCTGGCGTATGAGCGCCTGACCGATCACACACCCGGCGCACCGGGGCCGCGTCACCGCCTGTGGCGCATCCGTGCCAAGCAGATCGTCACCGCAACTGGGGCCATCGAGCGTCCGCTGTCGTTTGCGGGCAACGATGTTCCCGGTGTCATGCTGGCCTCGGCCATGCGCGATTATGTGGTGAACTGGGGCGTGACCCCCGGTCAGCGCGTGATCGTGGCGACCAACAACGACGACGCCTATCGCACCGCGATTTCGCTGAAAAAGGCCGGTGTTGACGTGCTGCGCGTGATCGACGCGCGCACCTCGGGCGGCGGAGCTTTGGCGGATGAGGCGCGGGCCCTTGGCATTCGTGTTGATCCGGGCAAAGCAATCGCCAAGGTCAAAGGCGGCAAGCGGGTCAAGAAGGTTGCGATCTGCAATCAGGACGGTATCGGTGGCGCGCGCGAAGAAGTGGCCTGCGATGCGGTCGCCATGTCGGGCGGTTGGTCGCCTGTTGTGCACCTGTGGTCGCACTGCGGCGGCAAGCTGATCTGGGACGACGCGCAGGCGCATTTCCGCCCCGATCCCGCACGTCCGCCTCTGGGTGCGGACGGCAATGGGTTCGTGGTTCCCGCAGGCGCGGCCAACGGTCCGGTTGCCTTGGGTGAGGTTCTTGCAGATGCGCAGACAGCGGGTGAAGCGGCAGCGAACGCAGCTGGCTTTACGCCCAAGACCGCGGATGCGCCCAAAGGCGAGTCCGAGGTGGAGTTGCCTCTGGAACCCGTTTGGCTGATGCCCGCCAACGCCGACACGCCGCTGCGCATGAAGGCCTGGTTGGACTTCCAGAACGACGTCAAGGTCTCGGACGTGCAGTTGGCTGCGCGCGAGGGGTATGAAAGCGTTGAGCACACCAAGCGCTACACCACTTTGGGCATGGCGACTGATCAAGGTAAGTTGAGCAATATCAACGGTCTGGCAACGCTTGCGAAAGCACTGGGTGAGGATATTCCTCAGGTCGGCACCACCACGTTCCGCCCGCCGTACACCCCGATCTCGATGGGGGCCATCGGTGGCGAGGCGCGGGGCGAGGTGTTCCAGCCGATCCGCAAGACGCCGATCCATGAGTGGAACGACGCCAACGGCGCAGACTGGGAACCCGTCGGCCACTGGCGCCGTCCCTATGCCTATGTCCGTCCGGGCGAAGGTGTGCACGATGCGGTCAACCGCGAGGTCAAGAACGCGCGGGAAAACCTTGGGCTGCTCGATGCCTCGACCCTGGGCAAGATCATCGTCAAGGGCCCGGATGCGGGCAAATTCCTGGACATGATGTACACCAACATGATGTCGAACCTGAAGCCGGGCAAATGCCGCTATGGGTTGATGTGTTCCGAAAACGGGTTCCTCATCGACGACGGTGTTGTGGCCCGTATCGATGACGACACGTGGCTGTGCCACACCACCACCGGCGGGGCCGAGCGGATCCATGGTCACATGGAAGAATGGCTGCAGACCGAATGGTGGGACTGGAACGTCTATGTCGCCAACGTGACCGAGCAATACGCTCAGATCGCGGTTGTCGGCCCCAACGCCCGCAAGGTTCTGGAAAAGCTGGGTGGCATGGATGTCAGCGACGCGGCGATCCCCTTCATGGGGTGGGCTGATGGCAAGATCGGTGGGTTTGACTGCCGCATGTTCCGTATCTCGTTTTCGGGTGAACTGTCCTGCGAGATCGCGGTTCCGGCAAGTCAGGGTCTGGCCTTTTGGGAGGCGCTGCTGGAGGCTGGCAAGGAATTCGGCGTGATGCCATACGGCACCGAAGCGCTGCACATCCTGCGGGCCGAGAAGGGCTTTATCATGATCGGGGACGAGACCGACGGGACCATCATCCCGCAGGACTTGGGTCTGAACTGGGCGATCTCGAAGAAGAAAGAGGACTTCCTGGGCAAGCGCGCACAACAGCGCAGCCACATGACCGACCGCAACCGCTGGAAGTTGGTCGGCCTGGAAACCGTCGATGGTTCGGTCCTGCCGGATGGGGCTTATGCAGCGGGCGAGGGCGTCAATGCCAACGGCCAGCGCAACGTGATCGGGCGGGTGACCTCGACCTATTACTCGGCCAACCTGGATCGTGGCATCGCCATGGGTCTGGTGTTGCACGGCCCCGACCGCATGGGCGAGGTGATCGAGTTCCCGGGAACCGACGGCAAGATCTACAAAGCAAAAATCGTGGACCCCGTGTTCTATGACAAGGAAGGGAAGAAGCAGAATGTCTGATCCCGTAAGCGCACTGAACCATGTCTCGTATGTGGGCATCGCCCGCGTCGAGGAAACCGGTCTGCAAGGCATGATCACCCTGCGCGGTGATCTGTCTTCGGCCTCCTTGGGCAAGGCTATAAAAGCCGCCACCGGTCAGGACGTCCCGGACGTCCGCCGCGTGGCCGTGGATGGCGACAGCGGCGCCTGCTGGATGTCGCCCGATGAGCTGTTGCTGCTTGTTCCTTACGCCGAGGTCGAGGCCAAGCTGGCTGCTTTGAACGAGGCGCTCAAGGGCGAGCATGCTCTGGCGGTCAACGTCTCGGACGCGCGCGCTGTGTTCAAGGTCTCGGACGGCCCCGCACGCGAAGTCATGGCCAAGCTGGCACCGGTCGACCTGTCGCCCGGTGCGTTCGAACCCGGCGAAATCCGCCGCACCCGCCTGGCCCAGGTGGCCGGTGCGATCTGGATGGAAGAAGACGGCGCATTCCGCGTCATCTGCTTCCGTTCGACCGCGGATTACGTGTTCAAGCTGCTGAGCGTTGCGGCGCAGCCGGGCAGTGAGGTTGGGGTGTTCTAAGAAAACACCTTATGGTTGCGAATCTAATTGGCGTCACTTACACAGCTCACTGGATACAGTGGGCTGTTTTTTATTGAGAAGTGCGCCGCTGTCACAATATTTCTGTTTGGAGTGGCCACTTGATTTCACCTCGTATCACGCTTGCAATAGTTGTATCGACACTGTTTTTGGTACCCGTGCAAACTTTAGCCGATTCCGCCAACATTTATTTGTGCGATACGGACTTTTCAAAGAGCCATTCCAAGGGGTTCAGGCCGGACGATGTCGCGTTTCAGATCATCGACGGAGCGAAAAAGGGCCGCGCCGTCGACCCCCTCAACTATCACTATGGAAAGATCGCAAAGGCCAAGCAGACCTTTGCCGAGGATGGAAGTGTGACGTTGGCGTGGCGGATGCAGGTCCCGACCACTGAAGGCTTCCAAATGGGTGGGAATATGAAAGTCGTGTTCGATCCTGCCACGATGACCGGAACGATCCGCTCGCATATTCCCTCCCGATTGGTCGATGGTGGGACAGTGATCGGCAATCTATCCTGCAAGAAAGTCAAAGGATTGCCGCAGAAGAAATCTTGAAGCTCTTTCAGGAAAACCTGGTTTTCAATCTTTGAATATATAGCTGCGGAAGCCGGAAAGCGCTTGGGGTGTGGCCCAATGTTCGGAGGTCACCGGTTCACCGGTTTCGTCTGTGCAACTGCCATAGAAGGACAGCGATGACATGAGTTGCCGGGTCCGCTCGGTCCGTGTATCTTCATCCAGATATGGCGCATGGGTCGACAGATACAGGGCAGGGCGGTGCTCTTTCAGCCAGGGCAATAGCGACGGCAGAACGCCGTATTCCGCGCCCTCGATGTCCATCTTGACCAATGAGACTTTCGACAGGTCATTGGCCCCTGCGAACTGATCCCAGCTGATGGTCAGCGCGTCCGTGCCGTGGGTGCCGTCATTCAAGAGTGATGAAGTGGAATCGCCCGCCTCGCCATGCATTGACGCCATGCGGGTCACGCCAAAACTGTCCGACAGCGCCACGCCAAAGGCCGAGACATTGCGGATGTCGTTCAGTTCCAGGTTCCACAGCAGATGCCGCAACGCCACCGGGTCGGGCTCGAAACACATCACCCGGCGCGCCTTGCGGGCGCCATACAGAACTGTGGGGCCGATCCATGCGCCGATGTCCAGATAGTCGCGGTCCATGGACAGATGCTCATCCAGGATTTTAAAGGTCTCGGGCTCCCAGGTGCCAGCCGAGGCTTTGCGCCAGAATTTCGAATGATAGGGGTCCAGACGGAAGGGTTCGCCGTTCAGGTTACCCGCGTAATACCCACGCGCGCGATAGACCATTTTGCGCAGCTTTGTCAGCATTGCCCTGCCTCCCTGTCGTTGTTTTCGCCTCTCGGCCCTTGACCTGCGCGCGTGGTCAAAGCATGTAACCTTGGGAACCGCAACATTTATTATACAGGGGGCCACCATGGCTTTTGAACTTCCTGATCTTCCTTACGCACACGACGCTCTGGCTGCCAAGGGCATGTCGGCGGAAACTCTGGAATATCACCACGACCTGCACCACAACGCCTATGTCACCAACGGCAACGCGGCGATTGCGGGCACCGAGTGGGACGGCAAGTCGCTGGAAGAGATCATCGTAGGCACCTATGACGCCAACGCTGTTGCGCAAAACGGCATCTTCAACAACATCAGCCAGCTGTGGAACCACAACCAGTTCTGGGAAATGATGGGCCCGGGCGAAAGCGCGATGCCGGGCGAGCTGGAAAAGGCTCTGGTCGAGAACTTTGGCTCGGTCGACGAGTTCAAGTCGCAGTTCGCGGCCGCCGGTGCCGGTCAGTTCGGTTCGGGCTGGTGCTGGCTGGTCAAGAACGCCGACGGTTCGCTGGCCGTGACCAAGACCGAAAACGGCGTGAACCCGCTGTGCTTCAACCAGACCGCTCTGCTGGGCTGTGACGTGTGGGAGCACTCCTACTACATCGACTTCCGCAACAAGCGTCCGGTTTACCTGTCGAACTTCCTCGACAATCTGGTGAACTGGGAAAACGTTGCCTCGCGAATGTAATCGCGAATGACGCGAAGAGGTTTTCTTCGGGGCCTGCTGGCGGTGACGCTGGCAGGCTTTTTTGCTGCCCTCTACGGGTTCTTCATCGAACCGGCGCTACGGCTGCGGGTCAGACGGTGGCGGATTAGGCGAGCGGACTGGACGGCCCGACCGCTCAAGATCGTTGTGCTTTCCGATCTCCACGTGGGCGAGCCTTTTGTCGGCCTCAAGCGCATTCGTCAAATTGTCAAACGTGTCAATGCTTTGGACGCTGATCTGGTGTTGCTGCTGGGGGACTATGCCGCCGGGCATAAGTTTATCACCGAACCTGTCAAGATTGCAGACGTCGCCCCCATTCTGGCCGAATGCCGCGCGCGCCACGGGGTTTATGCGGTGTTGGGCAATCACGACTGGTGGGACGATCTCGAAGCTCAACGGCGCGGAGGAGGGCCAAACCTCTATGCGCAAGCGCTAGAGGCACAGGGCATTCGCGTGCTGTCGAACCATTCCACTTGGCTCGAAGGGCCGGGCATCTGGTTGGCCGGTCTCGAGGATCAGATAGCCATCCGGCGCAATGGTCGATGGGCCGGGCTGGATGATCTGCCGGGCACCATGGCCCAGATCACCGATGATGCTCCCGTGGTTTTGATGGCGCATGAGCCCGATATCTTTACCCGCGTGCCAGATCAGGTGGCACTGACCTTATCGGGCCACACCCATGGCGGACAGGTGCGCCTGTTCGGCTGGTCCCCGGTCGTGCCGTCGCGGTTCGGTAACCGGTTTGCCTATGGCCATGTACACGAGAAGGGGCGCGATCTAGTGGTCTCGGGCGGTATTGGCTGTTCGATCCTGCCGGTGCGGTTTGGTGTGGTACCGGAAATCACCGTGGTAGAGATCTCGAGCTGAGGTTTTGGGCTGTCAACTTGAGACCGCACAGGGCATTGTTGCGATCAGAGGAGACAATCATGAACCAAATGACTGCCGAGCCGCTGGTGACCCAAGCCCTGGATCAGGGCGTTTTGACAGTGTCTTTGGGCCGCGCGCCTGCGCATCCACTGTCACGTGAGATGATCGCGGCGTTGCACGGCGTCATTGTGCAGGCGGGACAGGCAGACGACGTCAGGGTGATCGTGATCCATGGATCGGGGCGGATATTCTGTGCCGGCCACGACCTGAAAGAGATCGCCCGTCACCGCGCAGACGCAGACGAGGGGCGGGAATACGTCGAGGATCTGTTTCAGGCCTGCTCTGAAATGATGATCGACATCACACACAGTCCCAAACCAACGATTGCCATGGTCGAAGGGATTGCCACGGCGGCCGGTCTGCAGATGGTGGCGGCCTGTGATCTGGCTTATGCCTCGGTTGATGCCACATTCTGTCTGCCGGGCGTTCAGAACGGCGGATTCTGCACCACGCCTGCGGTCGCTGTCTCTCGCGCTATCGGGCGCAAGGCGGTGATGGAGATGGCCCTGACCGGCGCCGTCTATGACGCCGATTGGGCCTTGGTCAACGGGTTGATCAACCGGGTTCTGGCAGCCGATCAATTGCCTAAGCACGTTCATGACCTTGCTACGACACTGGCCACCCGTGTGCCGGGGACGGTCAGCAAGGGCAAGCAGACACTGCGCCAGCATCTCGATCTGCCGTTGCGCGAGGCTTACGACATGGCCACACCGGTCATGGTCGAACACTTTATGGACCCGGACCGCCGCAAATACGACTGGCAAGCCTGAGCCCTCTTGCCATTACCCTAGTCCCCGGTCACACCTGCGGATGAAAGAGGGGATTGCGGATGAGCCAGACATTGAGCGGCGTTTTGGCCATGGTCACCTCTTGCGTGGTTTGGGGGCTGTCGCCGATTTATTACAAGCTGCTTGATCACGTGCCCCCGGCCGAGTTGCTGTCGCATCGCACCCTATGGGCCGTGGTTTTCTTTGCAGTGCTGCTGCTCTTGCAGGGCCGGATGGGCGAGTTGCGCCAAGCCTTGCGCGGTCGCAAACAGGTGCTGCTCTTGTTCGTCGCCTCGCTCATGGTGGCGACGAACTGGTTCTGCTTCATCCTGTCCATCCAGATCGGCAAGACGACCGAGGCCTCGTTGGGATACTACATCTTTCCGTTGATGGCGGTGCTGATCGCGCGATTCTGGTTTGCCGAACAACTGGCCATGGGGCAGTGGCTGGCGGTGGCCTTGGCGACATTGGCGGTGGTGATCCTGACTTGGGGGCTGGGTGTGGCGCCTTGGATCGCATTGTTCATCTCGACCACGTTTGCGCTCTATGGGGCGATCAAAAAGGGGCTGGCTTTGGGGCCGGTGATCTCGGTCACCGCCGAAATTCTGCTGGTGCTGCCGCTGTGGCTGATGGTGATGGGCTGGTTTCACCTGCAGGGGCAGGGAAGCTTTGGCACGGACCTGACCACCAGCCTATTGTTGATGGTGTCCGGCCCTCTGACCGCCGTTCCGCTGATCCTGTTCAGCTATGCCGCGCGTCGGGTGGCGCTGTCGACTCTGGGCGTGCTGCAATACATCAACCCGACGCTGCAATTCATGTGCGCTGTGGTGGTCTTTGCCGAGCCGTTTTCACAATGGCACGCCATCGCATTTCCGCTGATCTGGGTGGCACTTGCAGTGTTCTCGGTCTCGGCCTTGCGTCAGGACAGGGCCGCGCGCAGGGCGGCCATGGTGGTTTCGGGGGTTTCAACCCACGTCACGAAGTCACCCAAGGATGCGTCTGCAAAGCCCTGATCCATGGTTTGATCCATCAGATCACGCAGCTTGTCCCAATAGCCATCGACATTCATCACCAGAATGGGTTTGTCATGCAGACCCAACTGGCGCCAGGTCAGCGCCTCGAAAAACTCGTCCAGAGAGCCGGGGCCGCCGGGCAGCACAACCACCGCATCGGCGTTCATGATCATCACCTTCTTGCGCTCGTGCATCGTCTCGGTCACGACAAAGCTGGTGAGGTCGGTCTTGCTCACCTCGCGGTTCAAAAGATGGGTGGGGATGACGCCAAACGTGTCACCACCTGCGGCTTGGGCTGCGCGCGCAACGGCCCCCATCAGCCCCACGTCGCCCGCGCCATAGACCAACCGCCAGCCTTCCTCTGCCAGCATCGTGCCAAAGCTCTCAGCTGCGTCTTCATACGCAGGCATTGCTCCAAAGCGCGATCCGCAATACACACAGACGGATTTGACAGTCATGGGCAAGCCTTTCAGGTGGAATGAAACACATGTTTTGCCCCCTGATAGCGGGATTGCATGGCTGGCTCAACTGCGCGGTTACCGGTTTGGGGTGGGGCCCAGATCAGACGCCGCGGATGGGGAAGGAAGAACATGGCAGCGAGTGCCGGAGCTGGCGGGCTGAGCGCCTTTGGATGGGTCGTAGTGGCAGGCGGTGTGGCCGTCGCCGGGGCGGCAGGTCTATATTTTTCAGGGGTTTTGACACCAGAACCAGAGGTCGAGCAGATTGCTGTGGCCGAACCCAAGCCCGTGCCTGAGCCGACCAAACCCGCTGAACCGGCCCAGACTGAGGCCGAAGCGCCCGTAGCTGAGCAGGTCGCAGACCCCGAACCGTCACAACCGGCGACCGAGACGGTCGAGGTCAAGCCCGAGCCACAAGCAGCCGAACCCGAATCCGAGCCGGTTGCAGAGAGCAATGAGCCACAGGAAGAGGCTGCGCCTGCCACAGAAGAGACGGTCAAAGCCCTGCCGGACGTTGCACCAGAGCCACAGGCGGCGCCAGAGCCCGCCGCGCCCGCCTTGGCCGCTCCGGCGCTGGACACCATCCGCATCGAACCGGACGGCAGCGCCGTTCTGGCCGGCAAGGCCGCGCCCGGCAGCACTCTGTCTGTGCGTTTGGATGGGCAAGAAATCGAACACGCCCAAGTCGACCGCAGCGGGGCTTTTGCCCTGTTCCTGACCCTGCCGTTCAGCGACGCACCGCGCGGCCTGAGCCTGGTGGCGGAGCTTGATGGGCAGACCGCTCAATCGGATGACTACCTGTTGGCGGCGCTGCCCAAACCGCGGCCCGTCCAGGTGGCCGAGGCAGAGATCCAAGCGGACCCCGAGCCGCAGCAAGAGAGTGCAGAGACCACGTCTGAGACCCCTCAGCCAGACGCAGTTGCCGAAGTCACAAAACAGGATACCTCGGCAGAGGTGGAGGCAGAACCCAAGGCCGAAGAAGCGCAGATTGCCAACACGCAAGAAGCGCAGCCCGAGCAAGTGACCGAAGCGGAGCCTGCGGTGGAAGATACCGCACCTCAGCCGATCCAAGACGTTGAGCAGGCGGAAAACACGGCTGAACCATCTGAGGAAACGGTCGAAGAAGCTGCTCAGGAAACCACGACCCCAGTCGCGACCAGTGAACCTACGGATGAGGCCGAAGCGGAGCCTGAAACTTATGAAACCGCGTCAGGGGCCGACGAAACGGCCGACGAAACGGTTGACGACGCGCCGCGCGCGGTTGCGATCCTGAAATCGGATGAGGCGGGCGTCGAACTCGTTCAGGCACCGACATCTGCGGAACCCGCAGCCACGGCACAAATCGCATTGGATACCATCGGGTATTCCGACGCGGGCGACGTGCAATTGACCGGCCGTGCCACACAGGGCACATTGGTACGGGTGTATCTGGACAACCTCGCGGTCTCGGACGTGATCACCGACACCGAAGGGCGTTGGCGCGGAGAGCTTGATGACGTGAGCCCGGGCATCTACACCCTGCGCGTGGATGAGCTTGGTCCCGGTGACGTGGTTCTTAGCCGTCTGGAAACCCCGTTCAAACGCGAAGCGCCCGAAGTTTTGGCACCTAAAGAGCCAGCATCCGGTGCTGCGCCTGAGACGGTGGCCATCCGTGCTGTGACCGTGCAAAAGGGCGATACCCTTTGGGCCATCTCGCGCGAGCGCTATGGTGACGGGGTGCTCTACGTCAAGGTGTTCGAGGCCAACCGAGATGCGATCCGCAACCCGGATCTGATTTATCCCGGTCAGGTGTTCAATATCCCCGAATAGCCCCGAACGGCATTGCATTCAGGCCCCATTGGGCCATCATGTCCGATGTGACCAAGAAAAAGGCAGGCCATGCGACGCAGTGCGCCAACCCATTCTGACGACAGTGTAACTGACGCCGAGCGCAGCTCGGGGTGGCGCACCTTGCGCAAGGTGGCGCCCTATTTGTGGCCTGATGACGAGGCTTGGGTGAAACGGCGGGTCGTGTTGGCCTTGGTGATGCTGGTTTGTGCCAAGATCATCGCTGTTTACACGCCGATCCTGTACAAGGGCGCGGTGGACGGCCTTGCCGGGGAAGGGGTGCCGCCGCTGGCTCTGGGGGCCGTCGGGCTGACCGTAGCTTATGGCGTGGCGCGAATGATGACCGTGGGCTTTCAACAGCTGCGCGATGCGATCTTTGCGCCCGTTGGTCAACGGGCTTTGCGGGCGCTTGCGCTGGAAACTTTCCGCCACATCCACCGCCTCTCGATGCGCTATCACATCACGCGCAAGACCGGGGGCCTCAGCCGGATCATCGAGCGTGGCGTCAAGGGTGTCGAATTCCTGTTGCGGTTCATGCTCTTTTCCATCGGGCCGCTGATCCTGGAATTGTTGATGATCGCGGTAATCTTGCTGTGGCTGTTTGACGTCTGGTATCTGGTGATCGTGGCCGTCACCATCGCACTCTATATCTGGTTCACCTTTGCCGTCACCGAATGGCGGGTAAAGCTGCGCCGCGAGATGAACGATCAGGACACGGACGCCAACCAAAAGGCGATCGACAGCCTGCTGAATTTCGAAACGGTCAAGTATTTTGGCGCCGAAGAGCGCGAAGCGCAGCGCTATGATGTGTCGATGCGGGCCTATGCGCGCGCCGCGCTCAAGACGTCTTATTCGCTGGCTTTTCTGAATTTTGGTCAGTCTCTGCTGATCACCGCCGGTCTTGTGGGCGTCATGGTTCTGGCTGCTGTTGGGGTGCAAGGTGGCAGCCTGACGGTGGGCGATTTCGTCATGGTCAATGCCTATATGATCCAGATCACCGTGCCGTTGAATTTCCTGGGCACTGTTTATCGCGAAATCCGGCAATCGCTGGTGGATATGGGCGAGATGTTCGACCTGCTGGAACAACCCTCGGAAGTGTCCGACAAACCCGGTGCCAAGCCGTTGCAGGTAAATGGGGGCGAGATCACGTTGGAGGATGTGCGCTTTGGCTATGATCCCGAGCGCGAGATCCTGAAAGGCGTATCGCTGACCGTACCTGCGGGCAAGACGGTGGCCATCGTGGGGTCTACCGGGTCCGGTAAATCCACCATCGGGCGGCTGCTTTTTCGGTTCTATGATGTGACCGGTGGCGCATTGAAAGTCGACGGGCAAGATGTGCGCGACGTGACGCTCCGCAGCCTGCATGAGGTCATCGGCGTGGTGCCGCAGGATACCGTGCTGTTCAATGACACCATCCGCTACAACATCGGTTACGGGCGCGAAAATGCAACCCAGGATGAGATCGAGGCCGCGGCCCGCGCCGCGCAGATCCACGACTTCATCGAAGGTCTGCCCGAAGGTTATGACACCAAGGTCGGCGAACGCGGGCTCAAGCTGTCGGGTGGGGAGAAACAGCGTGTGGGCATCGCGCGCACCTTGCTCAAGAACCCGCCGATCCTGCTCTTGGACGAGGCGACCAGCGCGCTGGATACCGAAACGGAACAAGACATCAAGGAGGCACTGGCCCGGGCGGGCGAGGGGCGTTCGGTCATCACCATTGCGCACCGGCTGAGCACGATTGCCGAGGCTGACGTCATTGTTGTTTTGGACAAGGGTGAGATTGCCGAGCAAGGCACTCATGACGAGCTGCTTGATCGTAAAGGGCGCTATGCGCAGCTGTGGAACCGGCAACAGGCAGACGCCGACGCGGCCTGAGGTCTGTTGCACCAACGCACATTGCGCGGCTAGTTTGAACCGGATTGCATCTTGCAGCCCGGAGTCTTGAATGCTGAAAATCCTGCGATTTCTGATTTTTGCGACGCTTGTTTACATCGTCGCCAGCTTTGGCTTTCAATGGTTGTTTTCGGTGCCCCATGATCCGGATCGCGCGAATTCCACCGCTTTGCCTGCCAGTACGGACACCACTTTGGGTGGGGTTGTGCTGCCATTGATGGATCAGAACCCTGGCATTTCGGGCGTGGCGGGGTTGCAGGATGGCGCGGCAGCCTTTGCCGCGCGGCTCTTGCTGATTGATGCCGCCGAGCAGAGCCTCGATGTGCGGTATTATATCTGGCAAAAGGACATCACTGGTCTGCTGCTGCTGGATGCGGTGCAGCGCGCGGCAGAGCGCGGCGTGCGGGTGCGGCTGCTGCTCGATGACAACGGGACGCCCGATCTGGATCCGGAACTGGCCGAGATGGACGCGCATGAAAACATCGAGGTGCGTCTGTTCAACCCCTTCATGCTGCGCAGCCCGCGCATGGTGTCATACGTGCTGGATTTCGGTCGCATCAACCGTCGGATGCACAACAAGAGCCTGACCGTGGATGGGGTGGCAACCGTTGTGGGCGGGCGCAATGTGGGGGACATCTATTTCTCGCGCAGCGAAGGGGTGAACTATTTCGACATGGATGTGGTGGCCATCGGGGACGCGGCGGCGGATGTGTCTTCGGACTTCGATCTGTATTGGGCCAGCCCCTCGGCGGTTCCGGTTTCGGATGTATTGACGCCCAGACCCGCGGGGGGCGGCCTGCTGGCGGCCTCGGTCGCGCAGGTCAAAGCGCGGCCCGGCGGTGCGGCTTATGCCGACAGCGTCCGTGCCTCGCACCTGATGGAGGAACTGCTCGACGATGCGCGCGGCTTTGACTGGGTGCCGATGCAGATGGTCAGCGACAGCCCGGTCAAAGGGCAGGGGGCGGCGCAGGACGACGACCTGATGATGACGCGACTGATCAAGCTGCTGCCAAGGCCAGAGGTCGAAGTCAGCGTGATCTCGGCCTATTTTGTGCCCGGCAACCGATTTACCGAGGTGCTGACCACCTGGGCGAGTGATGGGATCCGGGTGCGCACCCTGACCAACGCGCAAGAGGCCACTGATGTGCTGCCGGTGCATTCGGGCTATGTGCCCTATCGCGACCGTTTGATCGACGGCGGGGTCGAGGTGTACGAGCTGAAATCAGATCAGGTCAAACCGGACCTGTTGGAGCAATTCGGGCTGGTCGGTTCATCGAACACCAGCCTGCATGCCAAGACGTTTGAAATCGACGGCAGGCTGATCTTTGTGGGCTCGTTCAACTTTGACCCCCGTTCGGCGCGGCTGAACACGGAAATGGGGTTCCTGATCGACAGCGCGGATCTGGCGGGGGGGATGGCGCGTGGTCTGGATCGACAACTGCCAGAGCGTGCCTATCTGGTCGAGCGGGGTGCCAGTGGAGACCTGCACTGGATCGAGACGGACCAAACGGGAGCCGAGCGCGTCTACCCCCGCGAACCAAAAACCACCGCGCTGAGCCGCGCGGTGGTGTGGATCATGGGGCTGTTGCCCATTCAGTGGATGCTTTGAGCGTTTCGATTGCAAGGTAATTGCGAGACCTCACTTGTCGAAACGCTGCAATCACTCGGCTGCCCGCAAGGGCCCCCCAATTTTGGGCAGGTCTTCTTCGGCCTCGGGCTTGGACTTTGACACCGGCGCATCTTCCCAGATGATCTCGGTCGCTTGCAGCTTCTTCGCCGACTTGTTCAGGCGCATGTCGCGGGCGATCCGGCTGGAGCGGCCACGGGTGGCGCGGGCCAGCATGCGGAAGAACCAGACCGCATAGGTCGTGAACCAGACCCGCAACGCCAGGAACGAGGGCGTCACGATCAGTGTCAGAACCGTTGCAATGCCCAGACCAAAGACCACCGCTGTTGCCAGCTGTTTCCACCACAGCGCCGTGGGGCTGTCGATGGAATAGCCGCCACCGATGAAATCCAAGGACAGGCCGAACATCATCGGTGTCAGACCGGCCATCGTAGTGATGGTGGTCAGCAGAACCGGACGGATACGCGCCTCGGCGGTGCGGATGATCGCCTCGATCCGGGGCATATAGCGGCTGTATTCCTGATAGGTGTCGATCAGAACGATGTTGTTGTTCACCACGATCCCCGCCAGAGCCACGATGCCGGTGCCGGTCATGATGATCGAGAAGGGTTGTTGCATCACCATCATCCCGATCAGAACACCTGTGGTCGACAGGATCACCGCCAGCAGAACCAGGACCGAGTTGTAGAAGCTGTTGAACTGCGCCAGCAGGATCACGAACATCAGCCCGAGCGCGGCAAGGAAGGCGCTGGACAGGAAGGCCTGACTTTCGGCCTGTTCTTCCTGATCCCCGGTCCATTCCCATTCCAGCCCCGCGGGCAGGGGGTTGGCCTCCAGCCACTCGGTCAGCACGCCGATGCGTTCATTGGGGTTGATCGGCACAAACTGCGCACCGTCGTCGATGGCGGTGGTCAATGCGTCGAGGTCTGCATCGTTCAGGAAGGTCACGACATCGAATTCTGCCCCCGCGGCATTGGTGACAGCAGGGCCTTGAGCTGATGCGCCCTCGGGCACTGCACGCAGGACCGCAAGGCGGTTCTTGCTGTCATCGTCAGCGGTCTGTTCCAGGCTGATCAGCCCAGGTTCTACGTCCGATTTTACGTCAAAGTACCGTTTCTGATCGACACGTTTGATCTCCGACAGTTTCGCCACCGGCTTGCGGGTGATGAAGTTTGCCAGCGGCACCAGACCGTCCGGCGTGCGCACCCGCAGCGTGTCGAGCGTCGACAGAACCCGGTCGCTGTCGGGCAGGCGGACGCGGATCTCGATCTCTTCGTCGCTGTCGTTGGGGCGCATTTCACCCAGCAGGATGCCGCGTGTCACCAGCTGCACCATCGCGCCCACGGTTGCCACGTCTGCGCCATAGCGGCCCGCTTTGGCCACATCGACCGAGATTTCCCAGTCGATGCCGGGCAGGGGCAGCGTGTCTTCGATCTTGATCAGGCCGGGGACCGTGTCGAAATGGGCGCGCGCCTCAGCCGTGCTTGTGACCAGTTGCTCCCAATCGTCGCCTTTGACGCGCAGGTGGATCGGCTTGGCCGAGCCAGGGCCCTGTTCCAGCGCCGCAACCTCGGCCACGATGCCAGGTAGTTTGGCAAGCTCGACGTTGATCTCGTCAATCACCGTGTTGCCGTCATATTCGGTCGCTGTCACCTCGCGGGTCAGCAACCCATAGAACCACGTCTCGGTCTCGGTGGGGCGGTTTTCCCATGGGATCATCTCGAACTGGACCTGACCAACGGTGTCGGCAGGCGACTGTCCGCCGCCCGGCCCGCCGGTGTCCAACCCACCTTCGCCCGCGAAGGAGAAGACGTTGATCACGGCGGGGTGGGCCGCGATAACCTCTTCGACCTGGCGGACCATCTCGTCTTTTTCTGTCAGCGACAGGTTGCCCCGCGCGCGGACATAGGTGGTGGCCTGTTCGGGCTCGTTTTCAACAAAGAACTCGACCCCGCGCGAATTGGCCGGGAAGAGGATGGCGACCACATAAAACACAGCGCCAAAGACGGCGGCGATCGACACGATCGGCATGATCGGGTTGCCGACAAGGAATTTCACCAAATGGCCGAACGGAGTGTGCCCTGCCTGAGTGCGGACCTCGCGGGTTTCGAATGTGATCTTGGCCGCGCTGAGTGTGATCGATGCGGCAAACGCGGACAGAACAAAAAACAACGCGCCTGCAATTGTCCCCCCAGGCAAGAAATAGTCGGGGTTCAGCATCTGCATCGCGCCCAGGAACATCCCGTACAAAGCCGGGGGCACCAGGATGGCGCGCACAAACCAGGGCGTGCGGGCCCGCAGCCAGTTCGACGCAGTGGTAAAGGTCCGGCTGATACGGCCCGAGACACCGCCCACAACGGGCAGATAAACCAAAGCAACCACCAGCGAGGCCGAAAGAACAAAAATCAGCGTCACGGGCAACATGCCCATGAACTCACCCGGAACGCCTGGCCAGAACAGCATCGGAAGAAAGGCGCAGAGCGTTGTGGCCGTGGACGAAATCACCGGCCAGAACATGCGTTTGGCGGCCTCGACATAGGCGTGCATCGGACCAATGCCGTCCTTGATGCGCTTGTCGGCGTATTCCACCACAACAATCGCGCCATCGACCAGCATCCCCACCGCAAGGATCAGACCGAACATCACGATGTTCGAGATGCTGACCCCCATGAGCGCGAGAAAGGCAAAACACAGCAGGAACGAGGTCGGGATGGCAAAACCCACCAGCAACGCGGCGCGGCTGCCAAGGCTGGCCAGAACCACGATCATCACCAGTGCCACAGCCGTCAGAACCGAGCCCTCAAGCTGGCTCACCATCGAGCCGACAACGCGGCTCTGGTCGTTCGAGGTGTCAACCTGGATCGCGGTTTTCAGCTCTTCGGGCCATTCTGACCGGGACTGGGCCAGAACCTCTTTGACCTGCTCAACAGTGTCGATCAGGTTGTAGCCCTTACGCTTGACCACTTGCAACGCGACGGTGGATTCCCCATCAAAACGCGCGGTGCCTGCGCGGTCTTCAAAAGTATAGTTGATCTGGGCCAGCTCGCCCAAGGTGACAACCCGGTCGCCGTTGACCTTGACCGGCAGGTCGAACACGTCTTCGGCGGTCTTGAACGACGAGGGGATTTTGACCGAGAAAGTGCCCTGTTCGCTTTCAACTTCACCAGCCGCAATCAGCTGGTTGTTGTTGTTTACCACATTGATCAGCTCGGCTGCGGTGACGTTGTACGCCTCAAGTCGGAGCGGGTCGATGACGACCTCGAGCATCTCGTCGCGGTTGCCTGCGATCCCGGCCTCGAGCACGGAATCCAGCGCTTCGATGTCGTCCTGCAGCTCTTTGGCGATGCGCGCCATGGTGCGTTCAGGCACCGCGCCCGTCAGGCTGATGATGACGATCGGGAATTCCGAGAAGTTGATCTCGGTGATCGTGTATTGCTCGGCGCCATCGGGAAAGTTGGCCTGCGCGGTGTTCATCGCGTCGCGCACATCTGCAATGGTGGCGGACTTGTCCCAGCCGAACTCGAACTCCAGCAGGACACCGGCATAGTTTTCGGCAGCGGTGGCGGTGATCTTGTCCAGACCATCCAGATCCACCATTTCCGTTTCCATCGGCTTGATCAGCAGGTTTTCACTGTCTTCCGCCGAGATGCCCGGAAACTGGGTCGAGACGAAGAGCATCGGGATGTCGATGTCCGGCTCACCCTCTTTGGGCAGGTTCACATAGGAATAGCCCCCGATCACCAGCGAAATGATGATGAAGGCTATGACCATCCGCGCCCGGGACGCGGCCCAGTCGACGATGCCGGTCATTGCGCGGCCTCCCGATAGGTGGGCTCAACACGGACGCCTTGGGTCACGAATTCTTGTCCCACGACAATCACGTCGGCCTGTTCACCCAGACCGCTGACCCAAACGCCGTCGGCGTGGTCCTTGATCAACGATACGGCGGTGAACTGCACGATGTTGCCCGCACCAACCACGCGCACCCCCAATTGCCCATCGTTGTTCAGCGTCAGCGAAGACTGCGGCAGCAGGTGCGCCAGCGTTCCGTCCGAAGCGATGCCGATGGTGGCGGTTTGGCCGTCGCGGATCAGCAACTCGTCGTTGGGAACAGTGATTTCGACCTCAAAAGTACGGGTGGTTGGATCTGCCGAACGGCTGAGGAAGGTGACACGGCCCTGAACCTCGAGCCCTGTGGCCAGACGGGCGCCGGCGGGGGTGCCCACGGTCACGCGGTTCACCTCGGTTTCCGGCACAAAGCCCACCACCTTGATCGGGTTCAGCTGGATGACAGTTGCGCACAGGGTGCCGGGCTGCATCAGGCTGCCGATCTCGGCGGTATCGCTTTCCAGCAGGCCACGGAAGGGGGCCGTGATCGACAGGCGCGCAATCTCACGCTCGGCGGCTGCCACAGCGGCGGTGGCAGCTTCGATCCCGGCTTTGGTGGCTTCAAGCCCCGATTTCGCGCTTTCGATCCCGGCCGCTGCCGAGCTTACAGCGGCCTCGGTCGCCACGCGACGGGTTTCCGAAGCATAGCCGCCTTCGGACAGTTTCTGCGCCGCGTTGTTGTTGATCTCAGCTTCAAGCAGGCGAGCCTTGGCTTCTTCCAGGCGGGCTTCGGCCTCGGGCACACGGCTTTCCGCCTCAAGCTTGCGGGCGTTCATTTCGGCCAGCACGGCGTCACGGGTGCCGGTGTCCAACTGGCACAGCAGATCGCCCGCTTCGACAAAGGCCCCTTTGCGCTTGGGCTCGGAAACCACGACGGCAGATGTTTCGGCGCGCACCTCGACCTGGCGTATGGCGCGGGTCTGGCCGCGCAGGACCACGGCGCTGTCGATCTGACGCGCCACGGATTTCAGCGCGACCACGCCAACGGCGCTTTCGCTGGCCTGCGCTACGGCTTCGCCTGCTTCTTCGGCCGCCTCTGGTGCAGCGGCCTCTTGCGCTTGGGCCGCATCGCCCTTGGCAAATGCGAGCAGTTTCTCGCGCTCAAACACAGCCAGATATAGACCGGCTGTTACCAGAATTGCGGTGATGAAAGGGATCAATCGCATGTCGCGCCTTCCTGAAAGTCCTTGGTTCTGTCCCACGCGCCGCTGTCGACACTTGGCCACCACATGGGGTCTCGGTTTCGTGATGTCTACACTAAACCGAACAGTTCAGATCACTTTTTTTAACTTTAGCACAGTTGTGGCAGGCAAATGACGCATTTCCGACACTTGGCTTGATGCGAGGGGCAAGGTAAGAGGGGCGTCAACAACATGCACCAAGGGGGCAGGGATGAGCGATACCGACAGTTTCATTGACGAGGTGACCGAAGAAGTTCGTCGCGACCGGATGTATCATCTTTTGCGTCGCTATGGCTGGATCGCAGCCGTGGTCGTTGTCGGTGTCGTTGGTGGGGCTGCCTTCAATGAAATCCGCAAATCGCAGGCCACAACGAATGCGCAGGAACTTGGTGACAACATCATTGCCGCTCTGGGTGTGAATGATGCTGCCTCCCGCGCCACCAACTTGGCTGCTATCGAGGCGGCTTCGCCAGGTGGTCAGGCGGTTGTGGACATGCTGACCGCTGCTGCAGAGGCCAATTCCGATCAGGTCGCTGCTGCGGTCGAGGGGTTGAACAAGGTGGCCACCAATGGCGAGCTGCCCGAGATCTATCGCCACATCGCGAGCTTCAAGGCGTTGACGTTGCAGACCGAAACGTTGCCGGTGGCCGATCGACGCCAGCAGTTCAGCGCGCTTGCCGCGCCCGGCGCCCCGCTGCGTCTGTTGGCCGAAGAGCAGTTGGCCCTGATCGATGTGTCCGAAGGGGACGCGCAGGCGGCCATTGACCGGTTGCAGTCGATCTTGCAGGATTCCGAGGCCACCGCGGACTTGCAACAACGCGCAAGCCAGTTGATTGTGGCATTGGGCGCAACGCCCGAGCCCCTGCCGGGGCAGCAAGGCTGAGCCGGGCCCCCTGAGAACCCGGGCGAAACAGGAATGATACAGGACGACAGGCCAGAGCGATGATTGCAAAGTTTTCCGTTTCCCGTGCCGGAGCCGCATTTTTGGGCGGCTCCCTGCTGCTCTTGACGGCCTGTGCCGAGCCCGAAGTCATCCTGCCTGGCGAGCGCGAGGATATTCGCGGCGCAGATGCAGCGGCCGAGGTGGTGAACAAATCCAAGCCCATCAGCCTGCCGAAACAGGTCAGCAACACTTCGTGGGCGCAAAACTATGGCACTCCGGCTTTCCGCACCAACAATGCGGCGATGCGCGCGGCGCCGCAGTTGATCTGGTCGACACCGATTGGTGCAGGCGATGAACGTCGCCGCCGGATCACAGCCGATCCTGTCGTTGCGGGCGGGTTGATCTATACGCTGGATTCCGGCGCAACAGTAACCGGTGTCGCGCCCAACGGTGGTGTGGTCTGGTCCACCGACCTCGTCCCCTCGGGAGAGGATTCGGGACAGGCAACAGGCGGTGGCATGGCTTATGACGGGGGCGTGCTCTACGTTTCGTCAGGATTCGGTCGCCTCACCGCACTCGACGCCAAAACGGGTGCTGTCCGCTGGCGTCAGAAACTGAATGCAACCGGCAGCGGCACGCCTACGATCCGTGATGGCCTGCTTTACCTGGTGGCAGGGGATGAAACCGCCTGGGCCATCAACACCAAGGATGGCCGTATCGCATGGCAACTGAGCGGCACGCCAAGCGTCGGCAACGTTTTGGGTGCACCGTCACCTGCGTTGACCCGCGATTTGGTGATTTTCGCTTTTGGGTCGGGTGACATCATTGCGTCCTTCCGCAAAGGCGGGGTCCGGCGCTGGTTTGCCTCGGTTACCGGTGAACGCAAAGGTCGCGCCGCGTCGCGTATTGGCGACGTGACCGGCAGCCCGGTGATTTCCGGCAGCACGCTTTATGCGGGCAACCACTCGGGGCGTACGGTGGCCTTCGATTCCGAATCCGGCGAACGTAAATGGACCGCAGCAGAAGGGGCCGTTGGTCCGGTCTGGCCTGCTGGCGACAGTGTGTTCCTGGTCAGTGACCGCAGCCAATTGATGCGATTGAGTGCATCCGACGGTTCGGTCATCTGGGCGCGTGATCTGCCGGGATTCGTCAAGGACAAGCCACGCAAACGCGGTGCCGTCTTTGCCCATTATGGCCCGATCCTGGCGGGGGGACGTATTGTTTTGGCCTCAAATGATGGTTACCTGCGGCTTTATAATCCCACGGATGGCGCGCTGTTGGGGCAGGTTCCGGTGCCCGGTGGGGCCACCACAGGACCCGTTGTTGCAGGCAACACGCTCTATGTTGTGGGTGCCAAAGGTCAATTGCACGCTTTCCGTTGACGCCAAGATGCGCTAAAGGGCGCATCTTGGAGCTTTGCAAAGTTTGAAACCATGTCGATGACCCTCGCCATCGTGGGGCGCCCCAATGTGGGCAAATCCACTCTGTTCAACCGCCTTGTGGGCAAACGCCTGGCCCTGGTCGATGACCAGCCGGGGGTCACGCGTGACCTGCGCGAAGGCGAGGCCCGCTTGGGCGATCTGCGCTTTACCGTGATCGACACCGCCGGTCTGGAAGATGCCACAGACGACAGCCTGCAAGGCCGCATGCGCCGGTTGACGGAACGTGCGGTGGATATGGCCGATGTCTGCCTCTTTATGATCGACGCGCGCACCGGCGTGACGCCCACGGACGAGATATTTGCCGAAATCCTGCGCAAGCGCGCCGACCATGTGATCCTGGCCGCCAACAAGGGGGAAGGATCTGCCGCAGACGCCGGCGTGCTGGAAGCCTTTGCTTTGGGTCTGGGCGAGCCTATCCGCCTGTCAGCCGAACATGGCGAAGGGATGAATGACCTTTACACCCATCTGATGCCCTTGGCAGACAAGATGGCCAAGCAGGCCGAAGACTACGCACCGGTCACGGACATCGAGCTGTCTGAGGATGACGACGAGGATGAGTTCGCAACCCCCGCGATCACCGCTGAAAAACCGCTCCAAGTGGCTGTTGTGGGCCGTCCCAACGCGGGCAAATCGACACTGATCAACAAGATCCTGGGAGAGGACCGCCTGCTGACCGGCCCCGAGGCCGGGATCACCCGCGATGCCATTTCGTTGCGCACCGAATGGTCCGGCACGCCGATGCGAATCTTTGACACTGCAGGCATGCGCAAGAAAGCCAAGGTGCAGGAAAAGCTGGAAAAGCTCTCTGTCTCGGATGGTCTGCGGGCGGTCAAATTCGCCGAAGTCGTGGTGGTTCTGCTTGATGCGGATATTCCTTTTGAACAACAGGATCTGCGCATCGCCGACCTGGCCGAGCGCGAAGGCCGCGCGGTTGTGGTGGCCGTCAACAAATGGGACGTGGAAGACAACAAGCAGGAAAAGCTGCGTGATCTGAAAGAGGCATTCAACCGCCTGCTGCCGCAGTTGCGCGGGGCGCCGCTGATCACGGTTTCGGCCAAGACGGGCCGGGGGTTGGAGCGTTTGCACGACGCCATCCTGCGCGCCCATGACGTCTGGAACCGCCGGGTTCCAACCGCGGCGTTGAACCGCTGGCTGACGGGGATGCTGGAACAGCACCCGCCGCCAGCCCCGCAAGGTAAGCGGATCAAACTGCGCTACATGACGCAGGCCAAGACGCGCCCGCCGCATTTCGTGGTGATGTGCTCGCATCCCGACAAAACGCCAGACAGCTATTCGCGTTATCTGGTGAACGGCCTGCGCGAAGATTTCGACATGCCGGGCACGCCGATCCGGCTGGTACTGCGGGGGCAGGGGGACAAGAACCCCTACAAGGGCAAGCGCAAGAAACAGCCAAGCAAATTGAGCAAACATCTCAAGGGACGCCCCAGCTCCTGACCTCACCACCTGCGCGGCCTTGCGTCCTGCGGACGGCCGGGGGCCAGGCTCACGCGGGCAAAGCCCGCGTGAGCCTGGCCCAACGGAAGGAGATGTCCCGCAAGGGGCATCGACGACGGGCGGGAGTGCCCCGGTTCCATTTGGCCGCAAAGAACATTTCACCAAGTTTGGCATCAACACAGGTGACGTGAGGAGATTTTCCGGCTAACTCTATTGTTAAGACACCAGAATTTTCCAGCTTTGCATGCTGGCATACGATTGAACGGAATAGGTTGACACGAACCGGGCCATCCAGGGGAGAGGACAGGCATGGATCTAAGGCAACATACGCGGGCTTATTGCGCCAAAGACAACCGTCTCGCGGCCCTTAGTTACTTTGGTACCTTCGCGGTGTACTTTCTGTCGCTGTACCTTGCGATTTTCTACGTGCATGCGTGGTACATACTGCTTCCCGCGGGGATCGTTCACGCCTTTTCGGCCGTGCGGCTTTACGTGCTGCAACACGATTGCGGCCACCATTCGCTGTTTGAGACGCGCCGACAGAACGAGTGGGCGGGCCATGGCCTGTCCCCGTTCACCTTTGCCCCGTTCGAGGTGATGAAGCAGAACCACAACCTGCATCACAACGGCATCGGCAACCTGGACCATCGCGAAACCGGCGAGATCCACACAATGACCCTGCGGGAATGGAACGAGGCCGGTGTCTGGCAGCGCCTGTTCTACAGGCTCTATCGAAGCCCCTTTGTGCTTGTTCCCATCGGCGCGGCCTTTACCTATTTCATCCGCTATCGCTGGCCCAAGAACACCCTGCGCTTTGGCGTGACGGGGGTCTTGCTGCACAACCTCTCGATCGCGATCTATCTGGGCATCCTCTACACACTGGCCGGACCCACCGGAGTGCTCGTCTGGCTGGCGTTCTCTTTCTTAGGCGGCATGATTGGCGTCTTCCTCGTCTACCTGCAGCACAATTTCGAAGACACCTATTGGGACCGTCGCCCCGACCTTGACCCGCAGATCGCGGCCTTGCAGGGATCATCTGCGCTCGACTTCGGCTGGTTCTTTGATTTGATCGTAGCCTGCATCACCTTGCACGACATCCACCATTTCAACGCGCGCATCCCCTCGTACCGTCTGCGGGCCTGTCACTACAGCCTGCCACCCGAGGTTGCACCGCGCCGCATCAAGTTCCCCGAGGCACTGGCCGCGCTCAACCTCAAGCTCTGGGATGAGGACACCAAACGGCTGGTTCCGTTCCCCAGATCGAAATCCTCGGATCGTGGCGAAGGTGTACCGGCCCAGTAACCAGTCCCGTTTTCTACACGATTTGCAATTTGTATATCCCGTGTATATACATTTTCGAAAGAGTTTTTGGCGACGAACTGAAAGGACCTGTAATGACATCTGTTTCCTCTTTGCGAGGTGTTGGTAAAGCACTGGAACAAGCGTTGATCGCGGCCGGGTTCAAAACGGTCGAAGACGTCGCCGGCGCGACCGAGGAACAGTTGAGGCAGGTCCCACGCGTGGGGGCGGCGCGTGCCAAGGCGCTGTTGGCTGCGGCTCAGGCCGGTGCACCCACGGGGGCAACAGAGGCCCCAAAGCCCGCCCCCCGCAAGCCTGCGACTCGCAAGCCGGCCGCCGCCCGCACTCCAGCGGCCCGCAAAGCCCCCAGCAAGCCAGCCGTAAAGCCGGCCGCATCGACCAGAACCAAGACATCCGCTGCCAAGGCCAAAGCGCAAGCCGCGGAAAAGGCGCGCAAAGAGGCCGACAAAATCCGCAAGGAAGAAAAGGCGCGCAAAGAGGCTGAGAAAGTCAAGAAGAAGGCCAAGACCAAAGCCAAAGCCGCAAAGGCTGCCAAGAAGATTGAAGAGCTTGAGGCCAAGATCCAGAAGGCCAAGGAAAAGGCCAAATCGAACGCCTGGGCCAAAAAGGACAAAAAGGCCAAATCCAAGGACAAAGACAAATCCAAGGACAAGCCAAAAGACAAGAAGTCCAAGAAGAAGGACAAGAAAAAGGCGAAGAAGTAACCTTCTCCGCCTTGCTGGTCTCGCAACTGGCCTGATTTAGGCCAGCGAACCGTCCAGCTGCAGAATGGACTTGCCGCCCAGATAGGGGGCCAGAACTTCAGGCAGGGTCACGGTGCCATCTTCGTTCTGACCGTTCTCCAGCACCGCAATCAGGCAGCGCCCCACGGCCAGACCGGACCCGTTCAGCGTATGCACGAACTGCGGCTTGCCGCCATCGGCGGGCTTGAAGCGCGCGTTCATGCGGCGGGCCTGGAAATCACCGGTGGTCGAAACCGACGAGATCTCGCGATAGGTGTCTTGACCGGGCAACCACGCCTCGATGTCGAATGTGCGACGCGCGCCGAACCCCATGTCGCCGGTGCACAGCACCACGGTGCGATAGGGGATGCCCAGCTGTTCCAGCAGATCCTCGGCGCAGCGCAGCATGCGCTTCTGCTCGTCGTCCGATTTGTCGGGATGCGTCACCGACACCATCTCGACCTTTTCGAACTGGTGCTGACGCAACATGCCGGATGTGTCCTTGCCGGCACTTCCCGCTTCGGAACGGAAACAGGCGGTGTGCGCGGTCATGCGGCGGGGCAACTCGCCCTCATCCAGAATGTCACCCGCAACCGAATAGGTCAGTGTCACCTCAGAGGTCGGGATCAGCCACCAGCCATTGGTGGTCTGATAGCTGTCGTCGCCGAACTTGGGCAGTTTATCCGTGCCATACATCGCCTCATCGCGCACCAGAACCGGGGTCTGCGTCTCGGTCAGCCCGTTCTTGTCGACGTGTGTGTCCAGCATGAACTGCGCCAAGGCACGGTGAATGCGTGCAACGCCTTTGGTAAGGTTCACGAACCGGCTGCCGGATGTTTTGACGGCGGTTTCAAAATCCATCGCCGCAGCCACAGCCGGGATTTCAAAATGCTCCTTGGGCGCAAAGGTCAGCTCACGCGGGGTGCCCCAGCGGTTCACCTCGACGTTGTCATCCTCATCCGCGCCTTCCGGCACATCATCGGCGGGCAGGTTGGGGATGCGCGCCAGCTGATCGGTCAGCTTGGCGTCCAGTTCCTTGGCCTCAGCCTGCATCGCGGCCACTTCGGCCTTTTTGGCGGAAACCTCGGCGCGCAGTCGCTCAAACTCGGCCTCATCGCCTTTGGCCTTGGCGGCACCAATGGCCTTGGCGGCCTTGTTCTGCTCGGCCTGAGCGGTCTCGGCCGCCAGGATCTTGGCTCGGCGCGCCTCGTCGAGTTCCAACAGCGACGACGACATCGCATCATCCCCACGACGCGCCAGAGCGGCATCAAAAGCGGCAGGATTTTCGCGAATAGCGCGGATGTCGTGCATGGGTCTTGTCCCTATAGGTGATTCAACTATGGGCGTTATGCCTGATGTGTGGGGGGAAGGGTAGAGGTCACGAAGCTGTCGTTATGTCCCGCCCGGACGAAGGCCGGGCAGCCCCCGACCGCCCCCATGGGCGGGGGCTCCACCCCCACCCGCGGTCGGGGGCCGCCCTTAGGTGTTTGGTTCATCCCAGGTCGTTGGATCGTTTGGGTCGAAGCCAATCTCAACTTGCCATTCTTTCCAGCGCTCAAAGTAGTCTTCTCGAATGAAATCGGTGGTGGCGAAGTCGTCTTCGTTAAAAACTTCTGAATTTGCTTTGATGGCAGAAGATATTCCCTTGTCAGGTTCATTCAGCCAAGCACTTCCTCGAAACTTTGCTTCCTTCCAGTTGATCGCATTTCTGAACTTGGAGTTCTTGACAACTGCGCCATGGAAACGGGTGTCAGAAGAGAAAAAAGCTTCAGAAAAATCCACTTGCCAAAGGTGACATCCAGAAAAGTTTGCTTGATAAAGGTATGCCCCAAAAAAAGAAGTTCTGTTCAGGTTGAAGTTAAATTTGGCGCGATCTAGCCGGGCGGAGCCAAAGTTTGCTGGAGATAGCCATGCGCCTGAGAAGTCTGTGTTTTGAAGGGAAGCAAGCTCCCATACAGAGTGATTCAAAGAGGTACTTCGGCCAGACACTATGTCAGTCTCAAATCTGGCATGGTTAGCCACAGCCGCAAAAACTAAGGTTTCGTTTATTATGGTGCCTTGTAGTTTTGCGTGAACCAGATTTGCACCAGTTAGGTCTGCTACTCGAAAGTTTGCACACTGTAGTTCTGTGTGCGTCAGAATTGCCCCTCGTAGGTCTGATCCGCTGAAGTCCACGTTTCGAAAATTGTATCCTGACAAATCGCAATTCGTGAGATTGGTGTCCCTCAAGTTCAACCTGAAGCCTTGCCATTCTCCATTTCTGTCATAGAAGCCATGTTCGAGAGAAATCTGTCTCTGAGTGCGTCTTCCTAAAACAGTCAATGCAACACTGATATCTTCCCTGGGCTTTCTTAACTCGCCAACCCAACAGCGAATTTTCTTTGCGACGTCAGAAGCTTTTTCATGCTCCATAAGGTCGGGTTTGCCTTTGTGCCTCAGTCCCGCAATTTTGTCAGTATATTCCTTGGGGAGCGGCTTGGGTGGACCTAGAGGCGCATTTTGGCGAACATACGCGCACAATATTTCCATTATTTGTTCGTGATCACGATCACTATCCTGTGCGATCCGTTCCAACGAGTACAGTGCACCTATTCTGACTTCTAGGTTTGGTTGACTAACCTCTATCATCAAAGGTTTTGAGTAGATGGGTTTCCCGTTTCCGTCTTTTTCGTAAGTTAAGTTTCCGCCATTGTCTTGTCTCTGCTTTTTAACAGTTTTTTCCGCGCCTAATCCCTCAACGGCCTTGCTGATCCGATCTGTGATCTGACCTTGCTCGGCGACATCCACTTGTTTTTGTGCAACGATCGACCGCCAAATCAAAAATGGTACGCCAATGACTGCAGCCAGCGCCAAACCAGTATTTCGTATTGCCTCGCTCTGGGACGCAGTCTCTGCGAACTCAGTTAGGCCTAGCGTAGCCTTTACGAACTGAAATCCTGTGGCTAGAGCAAGCCCCCCAAAGGTGAGCAAAAGGAGTGTAAACAACTTGGTGTTCACAGGGTCTAGGTTTAGCCGCACTTGAAGTTGCTTCACCATTGAGACAATCGGCTCGTACTTGTGGGCCAAAATAAAGATCATCAAGGCTAGCAGTAGCAACCAGCCGACAAAATCCAGACCTCTGATCACATGCGGCTCAATAGGTAGCTCAGTCATACACACAACTCTCGAATAGGTTGCGCGCACTATGACGCCATTGCACGTCAGGGTCGAGGGCTAGGTGTCGTCCATATGGGCCAGCTTCCCATTCCATTCTCCGGGGGGGATCTTGGCCTCGGGCGGGTCGGCGATGTAGCTGGGCGTCATGATCTGCACATCGTTTTCGGTGAACACGGCCATGATGTTGCGGTGCAGGTCGGATTTGATGCGGGGGATCGAGGCGCCCCGCGTCGTGTAGGCGTTGATCTGATAGTTGATCGCGTAATCGGCGAGTGCGGCCCACAGCACAAAAGGGGCAGGGCGCGCCTTGAGGTCCTTGGTGCGGTGCGCGGCCTCGATCAGCATCGCCTCGACCTTTTCGGGGGGCTCTTCATAGCCGATGCCGACGGTGGTGTGCAGCAACAGACCCGAGCCGTCGATTTTCTTGGTGTAGTTGATCACCTCAGAGTTCAGAAGCTGCGCGTTGGGGATCGAAATCAGCTCATTCTTGATCGACTTCAGATGTGTTTCCATCAGTTTGATCTGCACCACGTCGCCGACGTGTTCGCCCACCTGGATGCGATCCCCCAATGACGTCGAGCGGCGGTAGATCACGAAGAGCCCCGCGATCACGTTGCCCACGACCGAGTTTGATCCCAACGACAGCATGGCCCCGATCAGGATGGTCAGGCCCTGGAACGCCGCCGAATCCGATCCGGGGATGTAAGGAAACGAAAAGACAAGCGCGATCATGATGACGACCGTGCGGGCGATGTTGAACGTCGGGTTGATCCAGTGCTTTTCAAAGTCGCGCAAGCGAAAGGTTCCGGCCTCGACCGCGTCAAAGAACACCCGCATGCCCTTGATCACATACTGGGTCAGCAGGCCGATGATCAGCAGCGTGATCAAGTTCGGCAGATAGGCGACGAAACCCAAAACGATGTTGAGCACCGGCTCGGTCACATAGACCAGCAGGATCTGCGCGACATAACGCGTTTCCGCAAAGGCCAGCAGGATGAACGAAAGGTAATAGTACGCCCCCAGGAAGAAGAGCACAAAGAGGATAAAGTTCACCCCAAAGCGGATCAGTGCGGCGATGGCGTCAGCCTGTACCTGGGCGTTGGTGGCGGTTTCCACTTCGGCAAAGTTGCGACGCACGATGGCGTTGATGCCCAGCTTGAACCGGCGGCGCAACCAGATGATCAGAGCGGAAAACAGCGCAAACCCCACAGTCCAGAGCCCGGCTTCGATCGCTCCGGTGACACGGGCTTCGTCCGTGCGTTCGCTGCGATAAGTCAGGATCGCGTCGCGGATCGCATCCCCTTGCAAGGCGGCCAGAACCGAAACGTCCATCTGATCCAGATCCGCGTCCGCCTGGGTCACAATGCTGATTTCCGTTCCGTCGGCTATGATCTTGATACCCAGGTCGGTTTCTTCAAAAGTGATCTCGACGGCTTTGCTTTTAGATTTGGCGGCGACTTCGACTATGCGCTCTTGCACTTGCGCCACACGTTCAATGGCGGGCAGGGCGCTAGATCCGCGCAGCACGAACAGTTCGTTCCCATCCACGATGACCGGTGCCTGAAAGGTGTCGTTCAGGGGGTCTTCGTCGGTTGGCAACGAAATAGAAGGGTCTTCGGTTTGAGCCACGGCTGGCAGGGCCAGAAACACCATGAAAAACATCGTGACCAACGTCCACAGGCTGCTTCGGACCTTGGAATAAACTGCTATCATGATGCTCTCCCCATGACTTGACTATATCCGCGCCAACGGGCCTGCCTAGGACTTATCTGCAACGGTGCGCGACAAAGAACGGGCTCGGGGTGACCGCGATGAGATGCGCGGCGTCAGGTTCCCTTGCAAACCCCCGGGCCAACGCATAGGTTCCCGGCAAATTTGCAAGGGGGCGATCCCCTTGCCCCTGACACAAAGGAATATCCCATGGACGCTGGTGCACTCGGTCAGTTTCTGCCGCTCATCCTGATCTTTGCCATCATGTACTTCTTGCTGATCCGCCCGCAGCAGAAGAAAGTCAAAGAGCACCAGGCGATGGTTGACGCCGTGCGCCGTGGCGATCAGGTGATCACCCAAGGCGGTCTGATCGGCAAGGTCGTCAAGGTCAAAGATGACGGCGAGATCGAGGTTGAACTGGCTGAGAACGTCAAGGTGCGCGTGGTCAAGGCCACCATCGCTCAGGTTCTGAACAAGACCGAACCGGCGAAGTAACTTTACGTTCTAACACATTCAAAAGGCAGGGTAATGCTGCAAATTGATACCTGGAAGCGGGTTCTGATCTGGCTGGTTTGTGTGACTGGCTTGCTCATGGCCCTGCCGAATGCGTTCTACTCACGCGTCGAGCAAAGCAACGACGCAATCGCCGAGATCGAGCTGAAGGGCGAGACGCCCGAGCGGCTGACACTGGCTGAACAATGGCCCAACTGGATGCCGTCCTCGCTGGTCAACCTGGGCTTGGATCTGCGCGGTGGTGCGCATCTGCTCGCCGAGGTCAAAGTCCAAGACGTTTACGCCAGCCGGATGGAGGCCATGTGGCCGGAGATCCGCGATGCGCTGCGCCCCGAACGTTCCACCGTCGGCACCATTCGGTTGCAGCAATCCCCCGCGGATGAGATTCGCGTTCGCATCTCTCAGCCCGAGGGCATGTCGCGCGCGATTGAGGTTGTGCGCGAACTGGCCCGTCCGATCCAGACGCTGACCGGCGCGGGATCAACAGACATTGAGGTGAGCGGGCAGGGTGATGTGCTGACCGTGCGCCTGTCGGATGCAGAAAAGCTGGCATCCGACGACCGCACCGTACGTCAGGCGCTTGAGATTATCCGTCGCCGGATTGACGAGGTTGGTACACGGGAGCCCACCATTCAGCGTCAAGGTGCGGACCGTATCCTGATCCAGGTGCCGGGTATTGGCAGCGCGTCCGAGCTGAAAGCCATCATTGGCACGACCGCTCAGCTGACGTTCAATCCGGTGGTGTCACGTGGCACGGATGCCAATGCCGTTGCTGGTGTTGGTAACGAACTCATCCCGTCGATTGATGAAACCGGCGTCTTCTATGTCATCGAAGCGGCCCCGGTCGTCACCGGCGAAGAGCTGGTCGATGCGCAGCCAAGCTTTGATCAGAACGGTCGCCCGGCGGTCAGCTTCCGGTTCAACACATCCGGTGCGCGCAAGTTCGGCGACTATACCCGCGACAACATCGGGTCACCCTTTGCCATTGTTCTGGACAACGAGGTGATCAGCGCCCCTGTGATCCAAAGCCACATTCCCGGCGGCTCGGGCATCATCACCGGCAACTTCACCGTCGAGGAAAGCACCAACCTGGCCGTGCTGCTGCGCGCCGGTGCCTTGCCTGCAGGGTTGGAGTTCCTGGAAGAACGCACCATCGGCCCCGAGTTGGGTCAGGACAGTATCGACGCGGGCAAGGTCGCCACCATCGTGGCCTTTGTTGCCGTGCTGGTCTTCATGGCGCTCAGCTATGGCCTGTTCGGGATCTTTGCCAATATCGCGCTGATCATCAACGTGGGTCTGATCTTTGGCCTGTTGTCCACAATCGGCGCCACACTGACCCTGCCGGGTATTGCTGGTATCGTTCTGACTGTCGGGATGGCGGTGGATGCCAACGTGCTGATCTTTGAACGGATCCGCGAAGAGCTGAAAACCGCCAAAGGCCCGGCGCGCGCCATCGAGTTGGGCTATGAAAAGGCGCTGTCGGCCATTCTGGATGCCAACATCACCACCTTTATTACGGCCGTGATCCTCTTTGCCATGGGCTCGGGCCCTGTGCGCGGCTTTGCCATCACACTTGGGCTGGGGATCTTGACCTCGGTCTTTACTGCCATTTTCGTGACGCGCTTGATGATTGTCATCTGGTTCGAACGCCGCCGCCCCAAGATGATCGAGGTTTGATATGCGACTGAAACTTGTCCCCCAAAACACCTCGTTCGACTTCTTCAGCCGCTGGAAGCTGTGGCTGGGTCTGTCGGCGCTGATGATCATCGTTGGTATGGCATCCTTTGCCTATCAGGGCCTGAACTTCGGTATCGATTTCCGTGGTGGTACCACCGTGCGCACCGAAAGCCCGCAGCCCATCGATGTGGCGGCCTATCGCGCCGCGATGGAGCCTTTGGGCCTGGGTGACGTGTCGATCACCGAGGTGTTCGATCCCACATTCGACGATGACGAAAACGTCGCCATGATCCGCATCCAAGCCCAAGAAGGGGCAGAGTCTGTCACGGCCCAAGTGGTCAATGATGTGCAGGCCGCACTGCAAGGGCACGATCCTGACATCAAGTTCATCTCGGTCGAATCCGTGGGCCCCAAAGTGTCGGGTGAGTTGGTGCAGACGGCTGTTCTGGCGGTGGCGCTGGCCATCGGGGCGGTGCTTGTCTACATCTGGCTTCGGTTCGAATGGCAGTTCGCGCTTGGTGCCGTGGCAGCCCTTGTGCACGACGTGGCGCTGACCATCGGCATCTTCTCGGAACTTCAGATCAAGTTCGACCTGGCGATCATCGCGGCGCTTCTGACTATCGTGGGCTATTCGCTGAACGATACCGTGGTTGTGTTCGACCGCGTTCGCGAGAACCTGCGCAAGTACAAGAAGAAAGACCTCAAGGACGTTCTCAACATCTCGATCAACGAGACGCTGAGCCGGACGGTCATGACCTCGGTCACGACCCTGTTGGCGCTGATCTCGCTCTACGTGTTGGGTGGGGACGTGATCCGTGGGTTCGTCTTTGCGATGATCTGGGGTGTGATTGTGGGCACCTATTCGTCGGTCTTTGTGGCCTCGGCGATCCTGCTCTACCTGGGGGTCAAGCGCGACTGGTCCAAGCCGTCGAACACAGCTGGCAACCAATACGCCGACATTGATGCCTGATGCCTGAAACCCTTCTGGCGGCACTTGAGACGCCGGGTCTCTGGTGGCTGGCGGCGGCCTCTTTTGTGGCCGCCGTTGTGCGTGGATTTTCCGGCTTTGGCACGGCCCTGGTGTTCCTTCCGGCCGCAGCCCAAGTGCTGCCGCCGGTTTGGGCCGTGATCGTGCTGACGGTGATGGACGCCTTCGGCCCGCTGCCGATCCTTCCACGCGCCTGGCGCGCTTGCCACCGCAATGACCTGCGTCGCCTGCTCATTGGTACCGTGATTACCGTGCCCATCGGTGTACTTATCCTGCGCCACACCGATCCGGACATCTATCGTTATGGCATTTCGACCCTGGCACTTTTGATGCTGGCCATCCTGCTGTCGGGGTTCCGTTATTCAGGCGATGTCTCGCGCCCGATGGTTTACGGAATCGGCGGCGGTGCCGGCTTCATGGGCGGCGTCGCGGGCCTGCCCGGACCGGTGGTGATCCTGTTCTACATGGCCAGCCGTCACGGCCCCGAGGTGATCCGCGCCAACACGCTGCTCTACCTCTGGGCTTTTGACATCCTTTTCTTCACCGCCCTGATCCTGCAGGGGGGCTTTGTCGGCATTGCCGCGTGGATCGGCCTGTTCATGGTTGTGCCAACTTTCATTGGCAATCTCATCGGAACTGCTATCTTCAACCCAGATCGCGAGCGGCTCTATCGCAACGCGGCCTATGTCATCATCGCGGCCTCGGCGATTTCGGGGCTGCCCTTCTGGAACACCGGAGCACACTGATGCAGTTGAACGAGATCTCCTTCGCCGGTTCGGTTCCCGTGGACGGCTATGGCCCCGGTTTCTTTCGCGTGGGCGGAGAGGTGATCCAAGGCGCACTGCTCACTGGTCCCATCGGCACGCAGGCCTGGGGCGGATACGACGACGCGCAACCCCTGTTGGATCTGGCCGAAGGCATCGACGTGCTCTTCATTGGCACCGGCGTGGAAATCGCCCACATTCCGGCATCTCTCCGACAGAGCCTCGAAGCTGCGGGTCTGGGCGTCGAAGTGATGAACTCCCCGGCCGCCTGCCGCACCTATAACGTGCTCCTGTCCGAGGGGCGCCGCATCGCATTGGCAGCCCTTCCTGTCTGAGCGCCCACCTTTGCGGCAACAACGCCCCTTTTGCGTGATGCATCAATCGGCTAAGCGGGTTTCATGACACTGATCGTCTCAGACCTGACCATCGCCCGTGGCGGCGTTCCCGTGCTCGAGGGGCTGAACCTGACGCTTGCGCCTGGGCAGGCGCTGGTGATCCGTGGTCCCAACGGCATTGGCAAGACGACACTGTTGCGCACGCTCGCCGGGCTGCAGCCGCCTGTGACCGGAAAGATTGTAGGCGCCGAGGACACTATCGCCTACGCGGGCCATTCCGATGGGTTGAAACCCACACTGACCGTTACCGAAAACCTGACCTTCTGGGCCCAGGTCTTTGCCGCAGGTTCGATCCAGCCTGCGCTGGATGCTTTTGATCTGAACGACCTGGCCAACCGCCATGCGGGCAACCTGAGTGCAGGGCAGAAACGCCGCCTGGGGTTGGCGCGGCTGCTGGTCACGGGGCGTCCGATCTGGGTGCTGGACGAACCCACGGTTTCGCTCGACACCCGCGCGGTCGGGATGTTTGCCGATGCGGTGCGCGCGCATCTGGGGCAGGGGGGATCGGCGCTGATCGCCACCCACATCGACCTTGGGCTGGACGCGCAGGTGCTGGATGTTGGGCAATTCCGCGCCAAGCTGCCGGCATTGGATGATTTCGATGGGGGCTTTCTGTGATTGCGCTTCTGTCTCGGGATTTGCGGCTTGCCTTGCGCGCCGGTGGTGGCTTTGGCTTGGGCCTCGCGTTCTTTCTGATCCTGACGGTATTGGTACCATTCTCGGTCGGCCCGCAATCGGCCCTGCTGGCCGTGATTGCGCCGGGCGTCTTGTGGCTGGGGGCTTTGCTGGCCTGCCTGTTGTCCCTCGATCGCCTGCTGGCACTGGATTGGGAGGACGGGACGCTGGACCTTTTGGCCACCGCGCCCTTGCCGCTGGAATCCGTCGTGACCATCAAGGCGCTGGCCCATTGGCTGACCACGGGCCTGCCGCTGGTGCTGGTTGCGCCCGTCCTGGGTATCCTGCTGAACCTGCCTGCGCCGGGCTATGTCTGGCTGGTGGTGTCGCTGCTGGTGGGCACGCCTGCGCTGTCGGTCATCGGCACCTTCGGCGCGGCGCTGACCGTTGGCCTCAAACGTGGCGGCTTGCTGTTGTCCCTGTTGGTGCTGCCCATGTACGTGCCCACGCTGATCTTTGGGGCCGAAGTCGCGCGACGTGGCGCCGAGGGGATGGCGACATCAACGCCGCTGTTGCTGCTGGCCGGGATCACGGCGGCGGTCATCGCGCTTCTACCCTTTGCCAGTGCTGCTGTGCTGCGCGTCAATCTGCGCTAGCACGAAAGCAGGGATGTGAATTGAGGCCGTATGAAATCCGGGCTAGATACCAAGACATGACACAGACGTCCAAGCTCAATTCCCTGTGGGAATACGCCAACCCGAAGAAGTTCCTGTCCACGACCGAGCGGTTTTTGCCGGGGCTGTGGATCGTCACGGCCCTGTGCCTGGCAGTCGGGCTGATCTGGGGGTTCTTTTTCACGGGCGATGACTACAAACAGGGCTCGACCGTCAAGATCATCTATCTGCATGTTCCAGCCGCCCTGATGGCGATCAACGCCTGGCTGATGATGCTGGTCACCTCGCTCATCTGGGTCGTGCGCCGTCATCACGTCAGTGCCTTGGCAGCGCGGGCAGCTGCGCCCGTGGGGGCCGTGTTCACCCTCATCGCGCTGGTGACCGGGGCGATCTGGGGCCAACCGATGTGGGGCACCTGGTGGGAATGGGACCCGCGATTGACCTCGTTCCTGATCCTGTTTCTGTTCTACCTGGGCTACATCGCCTTGTGGGAGGCGATCGAAGATCCAGACACCGCCGCTGATCTGACATCTGTCCTGTGCCTGGTGGGGTCGGTTTTTGCAATCCTCAGCCGTTATGCCGTGAACTTCTGGAACCAGGGGCTGCATCAAGGGGCGTCCGTGTTCCGTGCTGGTGCCGTGACCGGGACCGACACGGCCGAGAAGGTGAGCAATGTCTATTTCTACCCGCTGCTGATCTGCATGATCGGCTTTGGCCTGCTGTTTGTGGCGCTGGTATTTTACCGCACCGGGACCGAGATCCGGGCCCGTCGGATCAAAGCCTTGCAAGCGCGTGAAAGGATGAGCGCATGATGCCCGATCTGGGAAAATACGCCGATACAGTGTTGTCGGCCTATGCGGCCTCTCTGGTGTTGCTGGTGGCCTTGGTGGTGATGTCCGTTCTGCGCGGCCGCAAGGTGCGGGCCGAGATGGAAGAGATCGAAAGAAGGTTGCGCCGGGATGGCTAAGTTTTCGCCTTTGATGATTGCCCCGCCGATGATTTTTGCCGGCTTCGTCCTGCTGGCTGCCGTTGGCATGTTCCGCGAAGATCCTGACAGCCTGCCATCCGCGCGCGAGGGGCAACCGGCCCCGCCCGTGGTGATGACCGAGTTTCCGGGCAAGACCGGGTTTGACGACGCCACGCTGCGCGATGGTCAGGTCAAACTGGTCAACTACTGGGCCAGCTGGTGCGCACCCTGCCGGGCCGAACACCCAAGCCTTGAGGCACTGTCGGAACAGGGCATTCCGGTCTACGGCGTAAACTACAAGGACAGCCAAAACAACGCCTCGGCTTTTCTGGAAGAACTGGGTGATCCCTACGCCGGGATTGGTCGCGACGAACAGGGGCGCATGGCGCTGGATTGGGGCGTCTACGGCGTGCCCGAGACCTATGTAATCGCGGGTGATGGTACCATTGTTCTGCGTTTTGCCGGGCCGATCACACAGCGGGTGATCGACAGTACGATCCGCCCGGCGCTTGAAAAAGCGGCTGGCAACTAACTATTTCCGCACAAGAATCCAGACCATCGCGCCGATAAAGGCAAAGGTGGTCAGGTTCATGAGCGTGTCTGTCAGATCTCCGATCAGCATCGCTTACACCTCCTCTTCCCGCAGGCCGCGGAACAGGCAGACCAGCAGCAGCACCGAGATAAAGACAAAGGGCAGGGCACCGACCGAGATCAATATCTTCACCGAGTTGACCGAACCCGACAGGATCATCGCCACGCTCAGCAGCCCCAATAGCACGCCCCAGATCAGGCGAATACGCGGCGCGGGGTTAGCGTCCCCGCCGCTGGAAAATGTCCCCAGCACAAAGGCCGCGCTGACCACGCTGGTGACGATGAACAGAAACGCAGCCAGAACCGTGGCCAGCGTCGTTACCGTGGTCAGGGGCAGACGATCCAACAGGCCAAAGGTCACACGCTCGACATTGGTTTCGGTCATCGACAGCAACTCTCCGGCACCGCTGAGCGCCTCATAGAGGCCGATGCCACCAAAGGCGCTGAACCAGAAGATCGAAAACAGCGTTGGCGCAAAAAGCACGCCCAACACGAACTCTCGGATCGTGCGGCCGCGCGAAATGCGCGCGACAAAGACGCCCACGAACGGCCCCCAGGCGATCCACCAGACCATGTACGTCAGGGTCCAGTCGCTGAACCACTGGCTGACGGCGTCGCCGTAAAATGTGAAGGTCTGAAACCCGCGCGGAATGACATGCGAGACATAATCGCCAAAGCTTTGAACCACAGTGTTCAGCAAGTACTCGGTTGGGCCAAGGATGATGGTGTAAAGCACCAGGGCGATTGCGATCAGCATGGCGGTGTTCGACAATTTGGCCATGCCTTGGCCCAGGTCGATCAGCAGGGCAGGGATATAGGCGGCAACCATTGCCACCAGAACGCCCCCGATGAGGTAAGAGGTGACCGGCCAATCAGTGAGGACGGACACACCATCGGCCACCTGAAACACACCCATTGCCATCGACCCGCCAACCCCGATAGCAATGGCGATGATCGCGGCAAAGTCGGAAAACCACCCCACAACTCTGGCCCATTTTTCGCCGGGAAACAGGGATATCAGCGGCGCGCCGACCATCATGCCGGTGTCCCGGCGAAAGCTGAAATAAGCAATGGTCAACGCGGTCGAGCCATAGATGGCCCAAGCGTGCAGACCCCAGTGGAAATTGGTCGCCAGCATGGCTTGGCGCGCGGCTTCGGGCGAGCCTTCGAACTTATCCATGAAGTGGTAATGGGTCAGCGGCTCGGCCACGGCCCAGAACAACAGGCCGACGCCCATCCCAGCCGAAAACAGCATGGAGATCCAAGAGGCGGTTGAAAACTCTGGTCGGTCGTCATCCTTGCCCAGTCGGATGTTGCCGTATTTGGAAAAGGCCAGATACAGACAGCTGATCAGCATGCCGCTGGCCGCAAGCATTACGAACCAGCCACGGCTGTGAAAGGTCTGATGCACAACGCCGCTGGCCCATTCGACCAGCCCAGCGATGTCCACGATGCCCCATATACCGACGGTGGCAATGACGATCAGTGAACACAACAGCAGTGCATTTGGTTTGCCCATTGGCAGGCTCCGGTCCCGAGATGATGTGGATTAGACTGCCGAAGCGCGTGACAAAGGTCCAGAAAATAAAGATAAACCGCGGCACGAGGCGCAATGCATACCATGGGGCTTGGCTCCCCCAGTTCGATGGGTTTTGCGGGCTACCCGCGCCGCTTAACTCATAATGGCAAACCCAGACCAAACCCTGTCAGCTAGCTCTTTCGATCACTCTGGCAATCTCTTTTCCGATCAGCGCTGATCCTTTGGCCGAAGGGTGAGTTCTGTCTGCGTCAAACAGGTCTCTCACAGGCGGGTCAAACACATCTTCGGCGTCGAGAAAATAGAGGCCCGCGTTTGACCGGGCCAAAATCTCGATGCGCCGTTCGATTTCAACCAAGCCGGGTCGGCACCCCCTGAATGCAGTTGTTTCCGGCGCTTTGTAATAGCCCAGCCACAAGACGCGCGCGCCCTGCGCTTGAGCCTTGGCTACCAGGTCGGGAATGGCGCCGGACTGGCTGTCTGTCGAGATCAGTTGATCGATCACATCGCCGCAGCGGGTGCATCCGCATGTGAACCCCAAGTCATTTGCCGCACCATTGGCGATGACCCAGTTCCATCGTCCCGGCGGCATCTGGCCGGGGATGCTCAAACCGACGATGCGAGCCAGATCGTTAGCTCCGATCTGGGCGCCAAAGGCGGCCCGGTTTACGACGTCACGGCCAAGTTCGGATGCCAAAGCGCTGCCAACGTCGCGGCCCTCGGCGCGGTTCCATGCCAGCACGGAATCCCCAATGACAAGAATGTCGCCGCGCTGCGCGGTCTGTTGCGCACAAGACCCCAGTATCCAAACCAGCAAAAATGCCACCATAAACCGCAAGACCATGTGCTCCTCAGTGGTTCGGTGCGTATTCACTCAGGATGTAAGGTGGGATCGCTTGTCGTCCAATTTGACGAAAGGCGGGGAGCTGGCGCCACCAATGTGCTTTGCGGGCAAACCCCTGTTCTGTCCAGCCCGCGTTTGAACGTATGCAACACGGGCCGGACAATGAGGCCGAGACCTATTGGAGGCGTTTCAATCAGTCCTTGGCGAGGTTGCGCAGCACAAAGTGCAGAACACCGCCATGTTCGATGTATTCAATCTCGGGCGCGGTATCGATCCGGCATTTCAGCGTGATCTCTTTCACCGTGCCGTCTGCCATGGTGATTGAGCAGGGCACCTCTTGCAGCGGCTCGACGTTGTCCAGGCCCGTGATCGTGACGGTCTCTTCCCCGGTCAAACCCAGCGTCTTGCGGGTGTCCCCACCGGTGAATTCCAACGGGATGACCCCCATTCCGACCAGGTTCGACCGGTGGATGCGCTCAAAGCTTTCGGCGATGACCGCCTTGACACCCAAGAGCGCCGTGCCTTTGGCCGCCCAGTCCCGCGATGAGCCCGCGCCATATTGCTCACCACCAAAGACCACCAGCGGCGTGCCATTGGCCTGATGCGCCATCGAGGCGTCATAGACGCTGCTCTGCGCCCCGTCTGGCCCCTTGGTATAGCCGCCTTCGACCCCATCCAGCATCTCGTTCTTGATGCGGATGTTGGCAAAGGTGCCGCGCATCATGATCTCGTGGTTTCCCCGGCGCGAGCCGTAGGAGTTGAATTCGCGCGGTTGAACCTGACGTTCGATCAGGTACTGACCGGCAGGTGAAGACGCGGCAAACGACCCGGCGGGTGAGATGTGGTCGGTGGTGATCATATCGCCCAACATCAGCAGCACCTTGGCGCCTTCGATGTTCTCGATGGTGCCCGGCTCTGGCCCCATGCCCTGGAAATAGGGCGGGTTCTGGATGTAGGTCGAATTGGGGGGCCAATCATAAGTCTCCTGCTGCGGCACCTCGACACCGCGCCATTTCTCATCGCCTTTGAAGACGTCGGCATATTTCGACTGGAACGCCTCACGGGTGACGGTCTTTTGTACCAGATCGGCGATCTCTTCGGTCGAGGGCCAGATGTCTTTCAGATAGACGTCATTGCCGTTCTTATCCTGCGCGATCACGTCTGACGACAGGTCAATGTCCATGGTTCCGGCCAGCGCGTAGGCCACCACCAGTGGCGGCGAGGCAAGGTAGTTGGCGCGCACATCCGGGCTGATCCGCCCTTCAAAGTTTCGGTTGCCCGACAGGACCGAAGTGGCGACCAGATCGCCCTCGGCAATGGCGTCGCTGATCTCTTTCTGGATCGGACCCGAGTTGCCGATGCAGGTGGTGCAGCCATAGCCAACCAGGTTGAACCCGATGGCGTCCAGATCGTCCTGCAGGCCAGCCGCCTCCAGATAGGCGCTGACCACCTGTGACCCGGGCGCGAGCGAGGTTTTGACCCACGGCTTGCGGTTCAGCCCCATCTCGGCGGCCTTGCGGGCCACCAGACCCGCGCCGATCATCACATAGGGGTTCGATGTATTGGTGCACGACGTGATCGAGGCGATGACGACCTTGCCGCTTTCCATGGTGTAGTCTTCGCCTGCAACAGCAACCTCTTTGCCCATGGGGCGTTTAAAGGTCTCTTCCATTTCACGCAGAAAGGCGGTCTTGCCGTCGCTCAGGGCCACGTAATCCTGCGGGCGCTTGGGGCCGGAAATGGCCGGAACAATCGTGCCCATGTCCAGATGCAGGGTGTCGGTGTAGATCGGCGCATAATCCGCATCGCGCCACAGCCCGTTTGCCTTGGCATAGGCCTCGACCAATGCGATCCGGTCCTCATCTCGGCCGGTGTTGGTCAGATAGCGGATGGTTTCGCCGTCGATCGGGAAAAAGCCACAGGTCGCGCCGTATTCGGGGGCCATGTTCGCGATGGTGGCGCGATCGGCCAGCGGCAGGCGGTCCAGACCGTCACCATAGAATTCCACGAACTTGCCCACCACGCCTTTTTCGCGCAGCATTTCAACGACTTTCAGCACCAGGTCGGTGCCGGTGGTGCCTTCCATCATGGCACCGGTCAGTTCAAACCCGATCACTTCGGGGATGAGCATGGAAATCGGCTGACCCAGCATCGCGGCTTCGGCCTCGATCCCGCCAACGCCCCAGCCCAGAACGGCCACGCCGTTGACCATGGTGGTGTGGCTGTCGGTGCCCACCAGCGTGTCGGGATAGGCAACCTCGACCCCGTTCTGGTCCGTGTCGGTCCAGACGGTTTGCGCCAGATACTCCAGGTTCACCTGATGGCAGATGCCGGTGCCGGGCGGCACCACGCGGAAGTTGTCGAACGCGTTCTGTCCCCATTTCAGGAAAGTGTAGCGCTCCATGTTGCGCTCATACTCGCGGTCCACGTTCATCTGGAACGCGCGCGGATTTCCGAACTCATCAATCATCACCGAATGGTCGATGACCAGATCGACGGGCACCTGCGGGTTGATTTTCGACGCCGAGCCCCTGAGGCCCACGATCCCGTCGCGCATCGCCGCAAGGTCCACAACGGCCGGAACCCCGGTGAAATCCTGCATCAACACGCGGGCCGGGCGATAGGCAATCTCGCGTGGGTTCTGACCGCCATTTGCACCCCATTCGGCAAAAGCCCTGATGTCATCGACCGAGACAGAGAAATCCCCATCCTCGAACCGCAGCATGTTCTCCAGCACCACCTTGAGCGCGGCGGGCAGCTTGGAAAAATCGCCAAGCCCAGCCTCGGTCGCGGCGGGGATCGAGAAATATGATATGGTCTTGCCATTCACGCTTAGCTCACGGCGTGTTTTGGCGGTGTCCTGTCCAACGGTGATGGGCATAAGGTGGCTTCCCTCTAATGAGATGTGAGAATGAGGTTTTGCTGTTGGTTTTGTGCATGACCCGGTCCCCTGTTTCAAGGGGAATGGCCCTGCGTCCAACGTCATGTATGCAATTGTATACATTTTTCAACGCCCATGTTTCGGATTATTCACTGGCCTCTCAAGAAACCTTGATTGGCGTTTGAAAGCGTCCCGGCTTAGACCTGTTTGCACCCCAAGCAGGATAGTGCCAGCCATGAAACGCGCCCTTTTTTCAGTTGCTCTGACCGTATTGTCGGCCAGCGTAGCCATCGCCGAAAACAGCAACCCAGTTGTCGTCGAGCTGTATACGTCACAAGGGTGTTCATCCTGCCCGCCAGCCGATGCCCTGATGCAGAAACTGGCCGAGCGGGACGACGTGCTGGGGTTGGCGCTGCACGTGGATTATTGGGACTACATCGGGTGGAAGGACGAATACGCCAAACCGTCCCACACCACGCGCCAGCAGGGGTATGCGCATGCGGGCGGGCGTACGATGATCTACACGCCGCAGATGGTCATCAACGGCAACGAAAGCGTGGTTGGCGCGCGTGGAATGGAGCTGATGGAGCTGATCGCTCAGCACCGTGACCGCACGCCCCTAGCGACGGTCGAGACCACCAAATCCGGCGATGAGGTCGAGGTCAGCATTGTGGCATCCGAAAAACTGCCCAAGGGCACCTATGCCGTGCAAGTGGTCCGCTATGCGCCGATGCGCCACGCCAGCATCAAACGAGGAGAGCTGGCAGGCCATGATCTGGACTATGCCAACGTGGTCGACAGCTTGAATCTGTTGGGTCGCTGGGACGGAGCAGAGGACGCGAGTTTTACCGTGCATCTTGCTGATGGCCTGAAAACCGCAGTTCTCGTGCAGGTGCCGGGTTATGGCCCGATCGTGGCTGCGGCCAAGCTGGATTAACCTTCGGGGGATCCCAGACCGTTCCACATTTTCCAGCGACGGTGGATCCAAAACCACTGATCCATGTGCTTGCGCACCATAACCTCTAGATCGTCGTTCATCTGTTGGGTCATGGTTGTCGGGTCGGTGTGTTCCAGCGGTTCGTGCAATACGATCTCAAAATCCAGGCCATTGGGGTCCCGCACGGCGTAGCAGGGAATGGTCACGGCCTTGTATTTGATCGCCAATTCCGCGTTCAACACGGATGTAACAGCAGGCTGGCCAAAGAACTGCAGCTCTTCGCCGCCATGGGCGTGCAGGTCGGACACAATTGCAATGATGCCGCCCTTTTTGAGCGAGCGCACCATTTCCATCATGCCGCGGCGGCCCTGTTCGAACATCGGCTCGCCGGTTTTGTGAAAGGCGTCAACGTAGATCTTGTTGAAATAGGGGTTTGCCATGCGGCGATACAGACAGCCGATGGGTTTTTGCACCCGGTGCTGCAGGGCCACACGCGCCGCCAGGTAGTGGCCAAAATGCGCGGTGATGAACATGACCGGGCGCCCCTCGGCACAGGCTTGTTCAAAGGCCTCGATACCGGGGCCCGAGACTTTGGCGTTCTTCTGGCGCTCGGTGAAATCCTCGGGCGAGAAATGCTCCATCACGGCGCGGCCAGCAGTGTTGGGGACAGACTTGGTCAGACGCTTCACCTCGGCCTCGGGCAGGTCCGGGCAGGCCAATTTCAGATTCTTGCGCACCCGCTTGCGAAACCCCACCAAAGGCGAGACAGTACTGATGATCGACCCCATGGCCGCGATCCGTGTGTCATACGGCAGCTTGCGCATACCGGCGATGAACGCGCGCAGAAAAAAATAGGACGCACGGTATTTCGCCCGCTCAATCCGGGAAAGTTCAGACTTTTCTACGGGCATGACTGCGCCTCAGGAGTTTCGTGTTTCTCGATGCCACACATATAGGCCCGCCCCAGCGATCACAAGCGCACCGCAGATCGTCCATGTGTCGGGAAACTCGCCAAAGAACACCGCTCCCCAGACAGCCGCGAACCCAAGTCCGCAGTACGCATAAGGCGCCAGCATTGAGGCCTGGCCCAGGGTAAACGCCCGGATCAGCAGCATTTGGGCGATGGTGCCAAAACCCGCGACCATCGCGATCAGGCCCCAACTGGTTGCATCGGGCATCTGAGCATAGGGCGGGGCGATCAGTGTCATGATCACGGTGCCCACAAGACCAGTGTAAAAGAGCGAGGTCCAGACATCTTCGTCCGAGCCGACCTTACGGGTGAGCAGCGCATAACCCGTGTAACAGCAAGCCGCCGCCAGCGGATAGAGCGAGGCCAGAGAAAAGACGCTGCTACCTGGGCGGATGATAATCAATGCGCCGCACATGGCGACGATGATGCCAACGATCCGGCGGGGACCAAGAGGTTCGCGCAGAAAGAGCGCTGCACCAAGTGTAATCAGAACCGGGTTGACGGACATCAGTGCCGTGGCATCGGTAAGAGGTATGAGCGACAGAGCCAGAAAGAAAAATCCGGTGGCTCCCATCAACAGCAATGAGCGCAAGAATTGCAGAACAGGGTACTTCGTGCGCACAACCCGATGCAGGCGCGGCAGAACCAGGACAAAGACTAGTAGCATTTGCCCACCATAGCGTGCCCAAAGGCTGGGAATGACACCAAAACGCGGGGTTAGAGCTTTGACCGAGGCGTCCATCAGCGTGAAGAACAGAATGGCTCCGACCATCAACAGAATGGCTTTGCCTTGGGTGTCTGGCCCGTTGGTCATGGGCGTGAACAGTTCAATGGTATCATCCTGGGGCCTGCCGCTGTGGATCGCTCGAAATTCGTGAGCATGCTAACGTCATAGGCACGACCAGGGTGGCTGTCCATGCGGGAAACGCAACAAAAACAGAGCACCGCAGCGTAATGTGCTCATGGGCCGAGAGACAGCGAACAAAACGAAGACGTGGCAACCGGGCGCGTGTGTTCCAGACAGTTTTCCGGGTGGCCACGCATCAGGCAAGGGAAGGGCGCCGATCACCCACGGATCGTGTCAAAGTTCCGCCCGATCAAACTGGTCTGCCTGCTTGGCAGACCATTCAAGATCATGGCGGCCGAGGCTTACTCGTCCTCCTCGTCTTCGACCACCAGTGTAATGGTGCCTTCTTCTTCCAGCTCTCGGATCGCGTTGACCACAGCGTTCATTGCCCGCTCGCCATCCGTACGCTTGATGGTGCCGCGTTCTTGCACCTCCTCACGTAGGTTGTCGGCCATTCGGGCGGACATGTTGCCCAACAAGAACTCGACCACTGGCGCGTTTTTCTCATCTGTCGCAGCGGCCAGGGCGGTGATCAGATCATCCTGATCCACGGCCCGCACCACAGCAGGCACGTCACGCGTTGTGACCCGTTCTGGGATGTGGGCGAAGGTAAAGATCATCTTGCGCACCGATGTGGCGAATTCCTGATCCTCGGCATCCAACGAGTCGAGCATGTCGTCGCGGGTGTTGGCGGCGGATTGGTTCAGAATGGCGCCAACGCGCTTTTCGGGGTCATCGGCAAAGGCGGATATCGGCCGTTGATCCATCTGAGCAACCAGGGAAAACCCAATACGGTCAACAGCTTCTGGTGTGACCTTGCCGGTTTTTGACACCGCATAGGTGATCTGGCGGGCCATTGGTCCGGGCAATTGCCCCAACATTTCCGCCGCTTTGGGGGTGTCCAGCTTCGACAGCAGTACGGCGGCCACTTCGGTGCTTTCGGCCTGGGCCAGTTCCGCCAGTTCACCAGCAGAGAGAGCTTTGAGCCGCACCCAAGGGTCGCCCGATTGCTTGACGCCGGCCTGTTTGCGCAGTTTGGCGGCCGTACGTGCGCCGATCTTCCCGTCGAGCACAGTAAGCGCGCCAGCCAGATCATGGGGCATCGACAGGCCGATCCCCTCGAGCGCCTCGGCAAACTCATGCGCGACGGCCCCCAGGGTCACCCGGTCCACCAACCCAATTTCGCCCATCTGCTCGGTCAGCTTGGTTTGCAGGTCTTCGGGCAACTCCTCCAAAGGAATGTCCGCGCCTTCGTTCAGCAATAGGCGGACGACAATGGCCGCCTTGGCCCGCCCGCTGAGTTCCCGAGGAACGCGCACGCCTTCTGACATCGGGGCGTCCGCGTTCATTGCGATTACACTGTCCGTCATTGGCGGGGCCAATGGGGCCAGTTGCATCAATGCTCTGTCGTCTTGCATCTTTTTGCCTGCACATCCGTCATCGTCGCGATCACGCTACGCGCAGGCCGTAAAGAAAGACTGAAAATCAGTAGCTGTATGTGGTTCCTGTACGGATTGCTTCGCGCAGCGAGGCTTCGGCCCAGGATCCTTCGCCACCACGGGCCTTGATCTCACGCCATTGGGCAATCGCCAGATCAAGTTTCCCTTGTTCGACAAAGCCTTGGCCCATGTAGCTGCGCGCCAGAATGTTGTCGGGGTTGGTGGTGATCGCTTTGTCGTAATAGGCATTGGCCAGTTCGATCTGACCCAGCTTGCGGTGGGTGAAGCCCCAATAGGTCAACACGCGGTCGTCGTTTTGATCAGCCATTGCCGACAGGACGCCCTGTGCGTCGTCATACCGACCCGCATAAGCCAGCTCGCGCACCGCGCCATACAGCGTGTCGGTGTCCAGCGACGATTTCTTGGGTTTCACACAACGCTTCTTTTTCTCGTCCCAGACGCGCACCCCCTTGCAGGTCTTGGTGGTCTCAGACGGCTCTGGCGGGTTGGTCCATGTGGTGCCTCCGTCGCCATTGCCGCCAGCGGCAAAAGCATATCCGGGCAGGGCGATGGTCAAGGCAAGAAGAACACGCATTACAGTCACTCCGATTGATCACTTGATCAGAGTTTAGTGCAAAAAAAGACGGACGCCCCTCAAATCAGCGCGTCCGCAATAAAAAACCTGTGAGATGTATGTCAGCTGTTGACGATTTTGACGCAGCTTTGGCTGTTTGCATCCCAGGTGGTGCCTGCTGCGCAGGATTGCACCTGATGTTCGCGCCCCGAGCACCCCATCGCCGCAGCGATCGAGGGCAGCAAGAGCGCCGCGGTCAGCACAAGAGTTCCGACTTTCATGATCCGTCCTCCCATTTTGTGGCCACAGGATACGCCGAGACGGATCATTTCCAAAGGGAAAGTTCCTGGTGAACGTGCAAACGAAAAAGACCGGCACAGGGGCCGGTCTTTCAATCGCATGAGCTTGCTTCTCTTAGTCTTTGAAAACACGCTTGAAAATCGTATCGACATGTTTGGTGTGATAGCCCATGTCGAACTTTTCGTTGATGCCGTCCTCGCCCAAGGCTGCAACCACATCAGCATCCGCCAGCAACTGTTCGCGGAAATCGACGCGGTGTTCCCAGACTTTCAAAGCGTTGCGCTGGACCATGGAATAGGCGTCTTCGCGGCTGACACCGGCTTGGGTCAGGGCCAGCAGCACACGCTGCGACATCACCAGGCCGGGGAACTTGTTCATGTTGTCCAGCATGTTGTCAGGGAAGATCAGCATCTTTTCGACCACACCGGCCAGACGGTGCAGGGCAAAGTCCAGCGTGATGGTGGCGTCGGGACCAATCGCACGCTCAACCGAGCTGTGGCTGATGTCACGCTCGTGCCAAAGCGCCACGTTTTCCATCGCGGGCACAACGGCCATACGCACCAGACGGGCGAGGCCGGTCAGGTTTTCGGTCAGAACCGGGTTCTTCTTGTGCGGCATCGCCGACGAGCCCTTTTGACCCATCGAGAAGAATTCGGCACCTTCCAGAACTTCGGTGCGCTGCATGTGGCGGATTTCAACGGCGATGTTTTCGATCGAGCTGGCGATGACGCCGAGCGTTGCAAAGAACATCGCGTGGCGGTCGCGCGGGATCACCTGTGTGGAAATCGGTTCGGGGCGCAGCCCCAGCTGTTCACAGACGTGATCCTCAACCGCAGGGTCAATATTGGCGAATGTGCCAACCGCGCCCGAGATCGCGCCAGTGGCAATTTCCCAGCGGGCTTTTTCCAGACGGTTCTTGTTGCGGTCCATCTCGGCGTAGAAACGCGCGAATGTCAGGCCCATGGTGGTAGGTTCGGCGTGGATGCCGTGGCTGCGGCCCACGCGAACGGTGTCTTTGTGCTCATACGCGCGGGTTTTCAGCGCGGCCAGAACCCGGTCTACCCCTTCCAGCAGGATGTCGGCAGCGCGCACCAACTGCACATTCAGGCAGGTGTCCAGCACGTCCGAGCTGGTCATGCCCTGATGCACGAAACGGGCTTCTTCACTGCCCACATGCTCGGCCAAGTGGGTCAGAAACGCGATGACGTCGTGTTTGGTGACGGCTTCGATCTCGTCGATGCGATCCACGTCGAACTCGACATCTTTGGCTTTCCAAACGGCTTCGGCGTTCTCTTTCGGGATCACGCCCAGATCAGCCATGGCATCACAGGCGTGCGCCTCGATCTCGTACCAGATGCGGAATTTGGTCTGGGGCGACCAGATGGCGACCATGTCGGGGCGGGAATAGCGGGGAATCATTGGTGGCGGCACCTTATTGTGATTGGCACGGGGGATCGCGCGCGTCTTAAACTCGTGGCGGCAAATGAACAAGGCAGGAGCGGGTATATGAGACGGTTTGCCCTGATTTTGGCGGTTTTGGTAGGGGCAACAGCCGCAAATGCCGAACCCAAACCCGAAGACGCGCGGGTTTTGGACGCGTTGATGGGCAAAAAGCTCGATTACGGCGATGGGGTCTGGCAGGACTTTCGGTCCTCGATGAAGACGCTGTATTACTCGGGCCGTCCCAGCTGGGGCTATTGGTCGGTGCGCAATGGCCAGTATTGCTCGCAATGGCCGCCATCCAGCCTGTGGGCCTGCTATGATATCGAACTGACCGTCAGTGGCGTCAGCTTTGTGGGCGAGCGTGGTGATGTCACCATCGGGGCTTACGCAGACTGACGCAGGTTCGGATTTTCGGTTTACATTTCGGGGCTTACGCTGGACACTTGCTGCGATTGAACAGTGAGAGAGGCAATTATGCCGAGAAGTGTTTCCTTGCGGCTGATTTCTGCCGTGCTTGGCGTTGCTGGATTGGTCCTGCCATCTGCCGCGCTGGCCGAGATGCCGGTCACCTATATCGAAGACAATCGCGCGCTGTTTTACGTCAGTGCGCCGGATTTCTGGCAGGTTCGCGCAGGCGGTGCCCGCGCGATCACTCCACCCGGATCTGACGAGGCGCGGTTGATCAACCGTGTCATCGGGTTCGAGCCGGTGGCCGAGCAGGGTGTCTGGGTCGGTTTCATGTCGCCCAACGGTGTCTCGACCTTTGCCGAGGCGCAAGAGTATCTACGCAACATCGGCCAATCTGTGGTGGATAACCCTACGGTGGACAGCAGCAAACCTGCGACGATCGGAGGACGTCGCGCGCAGAAGTTTGCGGGACACGGACGCAGGGATGGTCGGGCCGTCAATTTCACGGCAGTGCTCATCGATCTGCCTGGATCGCGGGTTGCAATCTCACTCTCGGTGATCGAGGCAGGCGCAGATCCTGCATTGATCGATGACGTGAACGCGATTTACGCGTCGTTCCGTGCAGCGCGATAGAAAGGGCAGACCATGCGTATGAAAAAGTTTGTCCTTGGCTGTGTGATGGGGGCAGCAGGTCTGATCCTTGCGGCCTGTGATCCCAACACGACCACATCGTCAGGCGGGTCGGTCTATTATGACAGCATGATGTGGAACGACTATTACTATGGTTATCCGCGACCGCCGCGCCCGGAGCGTCCACGGCCCGAGCATCCGATTGCGCGTCCGCCCGTCGCACGTCCACCCGTTGCCCGGCCACCGATCCATCGCCCCCCTGTGGCGCGGCCTTTGCCAGGCCGGGTGCGCTGATTGCGGAACGAAGACCTCATGAAATCGAACATGCTTCGCCGGTTTGTGGCCGGCGTGCTGATCGCGATCCCGCTCGTGGTGCTTGGGATCGCGCTTTATACTTTGTCCGAACTGTTTCAGATCATCGGCGATCCGCTTTTTGGTCTGATCGATACAGGCACGGCGCTTGATCCGATCCTTGAGCATCTTTTGGCGGGTCTTGCTGCCGTTCTTGCCGTCTATCTGTTGGGATACGCGGCAGAGCTGCGTGCTATCGAAGACCGCATCGGTCGTCTGGATCGCCTGCTGGTTCTGTTGATGCCTGGGTATACGATGATCAAAGGGTTCATCGGCGGGGTGGTGAAGGAAGACAGCCTGATGGAAGGGTTCCGCCCGGTCCTTGTGGAAACCGTCGACTGCACCCGCATCGGCTATGAGATTGAGCGCGCGGCCAGCGGCAAGGTCGTGGTCTTCCTGCCAAACGCCCCCGCTGCCAGCACCGGAATCATCGCCGCCTACGAGGCGAAACGCGTGACCCGGTTGGACGTCCCGCCGCACCGGGTCATGGAGCTGCTGAGTTTTTATGGCGCGGGTCTGACCGAACTGGGCAACGCGCAGCCCAAGTAAGGGGGGATCAGGCGGGCTCTTTTGCCCGCTCCAATATCGTCTCGACCTGGCTGCTGGCCTCCAGCGTGCGGTGAACAGGGCATTTGTCGGCAATCTCCAGCAGGCGCGCCTGCTGATCGGCGGTGAGCGGCCCCTTGAGGTGGATGCGCCGGGTGAAGCGGTCGATCTTGCCACTGGCGGCAGAATCGGCGTCTTGCGCATGCACTTTGTTGTGGCTGACATCCACGCTGACGCTTTCCAGCGGCCATTTCTTGCGGCGGGCATACATGCGGATGGTCATCGACGTGCAGGCGCCCAGACCGGCGGACACGAACCCATAGGGCGACATGCCCTGATTGGTGCCGCCATACGACAGCGGCTCGTCCGCGACGGCATGGTGATCCGGTCCCGATTGCACATCCTGACGGAACCCGTCTGGATCTGCCTCGGACACACGCACGATGCCTTCGGGCGTGCCGGGAGGCGGGGCAGGTGGCGTCAGGTCCACATAACGTGTTGCCCAGGCCGCGATGACGTCGGCCGCATATTCGGCATCTGCTGCGCGGGTGATCAAGTGGTCGGCATCATCCAGAGTGACAAAGCTTTTGGGATGTTTGGCAGCCAGAAAGATCTCGGCCGCGTTGTCGATGCTGACGGTGTTGTCCCGCGGTGCATGCAACACCAAAAGCGCGGCGTGGAGCTCGGCGATGGCGGGTTTCAAGGCGGCCTCGGAAATATCGTTCACAAAGTCCCTCCCGATGCGGAAGGGGCGACCGGCCAGGCAAACCTCGGCCGAGCCTTCGGTCTCGATCGTGGGCAGGGCGGCGTCGAAATGGTGCGAGACATGACCTGGGTCAGCAGGCGCACCCAAGGTCACGACGCCCTTGACCGACGGGATGCCGGCCCGCGCGCGCAGCACTGCTGCCCCACCCAGAGAATGTCCGATGAGCAGTGCCGGAGCCATCCGGCGTGAGGCCAGATATTGCGCCGCCGCGATCAGGTCCTGCACGTTCGAGGTAAACGTGGTATTGGCAAATTCCCCCTCGGAATGACCAAGCCCGGTAAAATCGAACCGCAACACGGCGATCCCCATGGCCGACAGGCGCGCAGCGATTCGGCGCGCGGCTGGGATGTCCTTGGAACAGGTAAAGCAATGGGCAAAGAGCGCTGTCGCCAACACCGGGCCGTCTGGCAAATCTAGCCGGGCCGCCAGTTGGTTGCCATCGTGACCGGGAAAAGTGATGCGTTCTGTGGGCATATCGGGCTCATTTGCTGCGCGGGTGGGATCGCCCCAAGATGGGCTGCGAAGGGGCCGCGCGACAAGGCCTGTGACAGGCTTGTCACAGCATGGTGAGGGAAGCGGAGCCACAGTTTCTTCACAATTGTTCTCAATTTGTGCGCAATCCCCTCAAATTCTCTTCAAACTCTTCTGTCAAACCCAAGTCTCAATCGAATACCAGAATTTAAGCGAAGAACGACATGTAATCCGACGGCGTGGCTTGGGGGCTGCGCGCTTGTCCCGGCAAGCGGGGGTATCAGCGATGCTGGACCTGACGAGTGAACATGAAGTTGTGACGCCCCCCTGGCGTGATCGCGTTTGTTTGGGTCTAAAGGGGAAAATTAACGAAGTTGCGCGGGCGATTGCCGGCGACACGGACGCACGTGATATGACTTTTACGCTGATCAAGGAATCGGCGCGGTCCATCTGTGCCGAAGTGGAAATTGACGGGCAGAGCGCATTCCTCAAGCTGTTTGACGGCGAGGGAGAGGCAGATCAATTGGCCTATATGCGGGAAAAGACCTGCTTGCTATCTTTTCGGGGCAGCGGTTTGGTGCCGCGCATCCTGGCCTTTAGCAATCCAGGGCGGTTCGTGATCACCGAATGGGTCAGCAAAGGGCAGGTTCAGGATCGCCTGGATCGGCTCAGCGCCGAGGACACCGGCGCCAAGCTGGGCCGTTGGTTGGCGCGCTATGACGCCGTCAGCCCAGCGGAATCGGCCTGTGGTAACTGGTATTCCTATCTGAACCGTTTTGGTGCCGAGATCGATTTGCAAGCCGTTGAGACTGCGCAAGATCTGTTGTTGGAAATTCCGCTGTGCGGCCGTTCACTGGCACGCAACGATGCGGCGCTTGGCAATTTCATGCTGACCCACAAGGGCGACATCATCGCTTGTGATTTTGAGGCGGCAACCATGCGCCCGCGGGGCTGGGATTACCTGCAGCTTTATCGTGCGCTGATCCTGCGTTTTGCCGACCGCGCGGCTGATGCGGTTGAGGCGTTTGCCGACGGTTACGCCGCCGAGCACAAAGGTGCGTTGATCGCAGATGAGCTGAACGTCGTGGCGCGCATCTTGTTCTGTGCCGAGGCAGTGGCAGGCCGCAAGGACCGCGAGGCACTGGCATGGCTGTAGAGACATTAACCATTTCGCTGAGCAATACTCAAAAGATCAAGGGAAGCAATTTGATCTCCGGCGATGTCGATGACAATCAAATTGTCACTGTTTTGGACGGTGGAAATTTGAGCGGTCGAACGTACGAGTTCGAAAAATGGGGAAAGGATACGCCAACCGAACCTGGAGCGGGACCAGGTGGAGATGACGAATTCTATTTTGACCTTTCTGGGTTCGACGACAACTTTGACATCGAAATCAAAAGCTTTGACCCGTTAGATTGCTTTATCTTCACTAATTTCGACAGCTACAGCGTGGTCGGCAACGTCTGGACGTTTGACTATACCGGTTCGGACGGGCAACCGCACACGGTTTCGATAGACGCGGAATCCACCAATGGCACCGGTGTGGCCTGCATTGTGGTCTGTTTTGCCAAGGGAACCAAGATCCGCGTGCCAGCGGGGCAAATGTCGATTGAGGATCTGCAGGTCGGCGACATGGTCCATTGCGGCGACGGTATGCAGCGGCCAATCCTTTGGATTGGCAGCCGTGCCATTGATCAGCAGACGTTGGACCTGCACCCCGAATTGCGTCCGGTGCAGATCAAGACGGGTGCGCTGGAACCGGGCTATCCCGCCCGCGACTTATACCTGTCGCCCCAGCATCGTGTGTTGTTGCGCGACTGGCGGGCGGAGCTGTTGTTTGGTGAGGATGAGGTATTGGCAACCGCATCGTCATTGATCAACGACAGCACCATCCGGCCGGATATGGAGTGTACGCAGGTCGAGTATTTTCACCTGCTGCTGGACGGGCATCAGACCGTCTTCGCCAACGGGGTCGAGTGTGAGACGCTGATGCCGGCAGAGATGGCCCAAAACGCCTTGCCCGCCGAAGCCCGGACCGAGATTTGTGCGATCTTCCCGGAACTGGCAACGGACCTTGGATCGTTTGGTCCGCTGTATCGCATGGCCCTGAAACCGACGGAAATCAGGGCCATGATGGCGCTATGAGCGCTTATTGCCCCATCAGAGCGGGATCAAAGGGGTATTTGGTCAGGTTTTCATAGCCGTCTTCAGTGATGAGAACCTGATCCTCAAGCTTGATCGAGAAGGCACCGCCAACGGCACCCACGCAGGCCTCGACACACAGGACCATGCCGGGTTCCAGCGGATAGTCATAGGCGCCTTCGACCGCCGCGTCGGGGTAGGCGACCAACGGCCATTCATCGCACAGGCCCACGCCATGCATCAGGCAGCCGTATTTTTGCGCCTGAAACTGATCATCCAATCGGTGGGCGTTTGCCGTCAGCTCGGGGATCATCACACCGGGTTTCAGCATCTCCATATTGGTCATGATGTGCTCATGCGCGTGTTGCATGGCATAGACCATGTCGGCGGGCGGTTTTTCGTCCCCGATCCACCAGCTGCGCGAGATGTCGATGCAGATGCCGTATGACCCGACCAGGTCGGTGTCGAACGAGATGATCTCGTTTTGTTGCGTGATCCGGGGGCCACATTCCTGGAACCAGGGGTTGGTGCGCTGGCCCGATGCCAACAGGCGGGTTTCAATCCATTCTCCGCCGCGGCGGATGTTTTCCGCGTGCAGCACGGCCCAGATGTCATCTTCGCTGGTCTTGCCGTCGCCTACGTTGGCGCGGGCGAACTCCTCCATCGCGCGGACGGATGTTTCGCAGGCATGGCTGGCACATCGCATGGCCAGGATCTCGTCCGGGCCTTTGACGGCGCGGCATTTCTCGGTGAGCTCTTCGCCTTCCATGATCTCGAAGCCCTGCGCCTCTAAAGCGCGTAGCCCGTGCAGCATGATCTTGTCCACGGCCAGCCGCATGTTACCGCCGCCGTGCTCCTGGATCAGGTCGCGCACTTCGTTCGACAGCTTGTCGGCGGCCACGTCCACTTTGTCGCCGCGATCGAAATAGAACAGGTCTGCGCCCGAGCGCTGCTCGCGCACCAGTGGGTTGAATTCGGACAAGAACGGCGACTGTTTGTAATCCCAGATCACCATATAACCATCTGCGCACAACAGCAGCGCGCGGAATGGGTTGTGGGTGTTCCACAGCTGCATGTTGGTCGAGTCGGTGGCATAGCGGATGTTGAGCGGATCAAACAGCAGCACGCCGCCATAGCCTCGGTCGATCACGTGTTGGGTCAGTCGCTTCCAGCGGTGTTCGCGCATCCGCTCAAGATTGGGCAGGATCAGCCCGGCGGCCTCCCATTCGGCAAAGGCCAATTGCGTCGGGCCGATCTCGACCCGGTCGTTGTCGTTGGGGGTTCCATCCCCCAGGGTCGGGCCCTTGTTGGGGTCGATCTTGCGTCGGTCTCGGTAATGCTGGTTCACTGACTGGCTCCCTGTCTCTTGGCGCCAATTGTGCCACCCGGGGTGACGCCGTGTCCTATCGGAAAGCGACCGACACATGTGTCGTTTTTCGTCGGCAGGTGCTAGGGCAGGGGAATGAAAGAGATCCTGCAGACATCGATTCCCTACGATTTTCAAACTGCCAAGGCATTGCCCGGTATCGCACCTATAGGTGACGAGGCGTGGTTGCATCAGGATGAAGCCTTTGCGGGGCAGATGGCGTATCGCGATGAGTTGATAACCCGGAAACGCGACAAGGTGGTGGCCATCGATGAGGCAGCGGTGCCTGCTGCTCGGGAACTTTTGGATGAGGTGTTGGCACAGATTTACCCGGGGCAAACAAACCAGGTGCTGCGTGCTGATGGCGTCCGAGTCCCTCTGGACCGAGATAACCCATTGGGGACGTTGGGACGCATCGTGCAGGAAGATTTCTGTATTTTGCAGAAACAGGGTGATGAGCACGTTCTTACAGGTGCTGTTTTGTGTTTCCCGGCCAGTTGGACCCTGTCCGAGAAGTTCATGCGCCCATTGATCGGTATTCACGATACGGTGGATTCATACGACGCAGGCATCGCCAAGCGGGTGCAGCGTCTGTTTGACGGGGTCAAGGCAGAGCGTCCCATGTGGCGGTTCAACGCATTGTGGTACGTGGATCCGGACCTGCACCAACCGCGTAGCATTCATGACAGACGCAAGCATCCCGATCCTGCGAACGCCAGCTATTTTCGCTCCGAGCGGCAGTGCATCCTGCGGTTGCCGCAAACTGAGGCGGTCGTTTTTTCAATCCACACCTATATTTTGGCAAAGAGTCACGTGCCAAACGACGAAAGCCCCGTCACTCGTTAGAGCACGGGGCTTTGCATCTATTGCCGCTTGTCACATCGGAAGGATGGACATCACGCTTGCCATGGCGCCCGAACTTTGCAGAAACACCAGAGCGCCGGTCAACGACAGCACTTGAGTGTTCAAGCGAAAATCTTCGCCACGGGCCAGATTGACCGCAGCAAGGGACAGCGCCACCGGGGCCGATACAAAGGCCAGCGTGCCGGTCATCGCCCAACTGGTCAGACGACGAATGTCGTTCTGCGCCCGATCTTCGGGTGACAAACCATCCAGCTCATCAGGATGCGGATCGCTGCGGAACGCCAAGGCCAGGGCCTCTTCGTCAGTCAGTTCGATCAGCCCGAATTCGCCAATATGTGGTTTTTGACCTGCAATTGTGTCGTAGCGCATCGCCAATCCGGGCGCCGTCTCGTCAATTGGCGCAAAACGATCGCCGTTATCATAGACGATTTCCTGGCGACCGCGCACTCGTCGCGGTGACACATTTGCGAATGCGCCCAGAAATTGGTCGATGGTCAGTGAGACATTGGGATCGAGCCATTCGATATGCTCGGAGGCATAAAGGTCGACCATGCGGTAAAGCATCACCACCAGCATCAGCTCGGTGACATCGCGGTCGTCGTGCTGCTCGGACACGGGACAGAGCGAAATCACCAGTCTATTGCGGACGCGGACTCGGGTGTCCTTTTTCCCGCGGTTCAATCCGGCGGCGTCATCCAGACGCGCCGTGTGGTCAGCGCACACAGGATTTGGATCGAGCGTCAGCTTTACGTGGAACTGGCTGGTGACGATCCGGGCCTCGTGCGGGCCTGAAAGTGTTTGTCGTTCAACTGAATGGCCGTAGTCCTCGAGCGTCGCCGTCACAATGCGGCTGAACCGGTCTAATGAGCCGTTTTGGTTACCCAGGAATACTAGTCCACCGTGATACTTGCCTGTCTGTGTCACAGTGAGAATCCTCCGTTGTGTGTGTTCTCGAGATCAAAACTACTCCCCGATCAGGGAGAAATTTTGACCCAAACAGACAGATCACGGGGCAATCTTGGGTTTTGTCTCAGATTGATGACAGATCGGAAACCAGTGTTTTTATGGAAAATTCGTTGAAATTTGACGGAATTGGGGCGACCAAAGGGCGGACACAAGGCTGTGATGCGACTTCTAGTTGTCTATTCGGGCCCCCATGATAGCAATCGACTTTTGGTACACAGTGGCCGCATTCCATTGCTTTATCACTGCAAAATTGGGCTCGCCGGGCTGATATCCTTTGCCGGGCTTCCATCCCTTCTGACGTAGGAAGTTCGCCGTAGAGGCGAGTGCATCGGTCAAGTTGTAGAAATCGACCCTACCATCTCCGGTTGCATCGACCCCATAGGTCAACGCGTTGCCGGGCAGAAACTGGGTGTGGCCCAGCTCGCCATGTTTGGCCCCCTTGGTGGCAGAGGTGATCGCGCCCTGATCCACGAGTTTGAGCGCGCCGATGGCGTGAGGGATGAAAAAATCTGACCGGCGGCAGTCATAGGCCAGCGTGGTGATTGCCGAAACAACCTGACTGTCGCCCATGAAATTGCCAAAGCCTGTTTCCATGCCATGAATGGCGATCAACACGCCTGCGGGCACGCCATATTGCCGCTCGAGAGTGGCATAGAACTGCGCGTTGCGGGCCTTGCGCTTGCGCCCTTGGGCAACGATGGTGTCAGCCCCACGGATCTGCATGAATTTCTCAAGAGAATAGCGAAAACTCTTCTGGTTGCGGTCCGCTGCAATAGTTCGGGTGGCATAGCGGGCTTGTGCCAGGGCTTGTAAGCCACGTTTGCGAACGCCTGCTTTGCGGGCTTGTTTGGCAAAGTCATTCTTCCAGGCTTCAAACCCTGATCCGGTGTTGCCGCAAGGGGCTGCCAGAACGGGTTGGGCCAGCAGGCCAAGGGCGAAGAGGGCTGGGATCAATATGGATCGGGGCATGGCATATCTCTCGCTTCGTCAAATTGGTGCGCCGGGGAGGTTTTCCCCCGGCAGCAGGATCAGGGCAGCGTCGGTGCAACCATATGCAGGGCATCCAGAGCAAAGCCAGGCTTGACACCCGGCAGAGCGGTCTGGAAAATGTCGGCCATCGCGCCTGTGCCGTAAAGCTCGGACAGGACGCTGTCGACCAGCAGGCGGAAATCAGCATCCCCGCGCGCCATCGCCAGACCATGTTTTTCAACCGTCATGATCTCGCCCGAGATCTTGAAGTCATTGCCCATACCTGCGGCGATGTAGTTCACCAACAAAATGGATTGATCGGCAAAATAGGCCGAGATCTCGCCGTTCTTGAGGGCGGTGATCCCTGCAGGGTGCGTGTCAAACCGGACCATCTGTGCCTTGACTCCTGCCGCCGAGAACGAGTTCTTCACGGCTTCTTCGGTGGTGGTGGCGCTGCGCATCCCGATTTTCTTGCCCGCCAGTTGCCGCAGATCACCGCTGGCTTCACGGGGCAACAGCACGTCGGTGCCGTCGATGTATGTGGGGATCGAGAAGTCCACCAGCTCCCGGCGGCTGAGCGTGATTGTGGCCGCACCACACAGCAGGTCGATTTCACCGCTTGCGACCTTGTCGAACCGAGTTTTGGAATCAACCGGGATGAAGGTGGCGTTCAGCTCGGTCAGCTCTAGCTTGTCGGCGATGGCCTGGGCGATCTGATCGCAGATGATGGGGGAATAGCCAGCGGGTTTGTCGTTGGCATCTATGTACGACAAGGGGGCCGCATCTGTGCGGAACCCGATGTTGAACTGTTTGGTCTCTTTGATGCGATCCAGGGTCTGGGCCGCAGCTGCCCCGGCAACCAACGTGGCGGTTGCCAAGGCAAGGGAAAACAAGCGCATGAAAACGTCCTTTGTGTTCAAACTCATCCAAGCGTAGCCGGAGCCGCGCTGAACACAAAGGGGAATGTGACAGGCCCCCGTATCAATTCCCGTATCAATTCGCGGCGGGTTTAAGCCAACGCGAGTTGCGCCTTGAGGTTGCCGATAAACGTCGCATCGTCCTGTGCCTTACGGGCTGCCAAAAAGGACACGGCATCGGCGCCGGCGGTATAGCGCAGCGTGGGGGTTCCGTCGGTGACGGCGGTCCAGATCACTTCGGCCACAAGATCGGGGTCGGAACCGGTGGCGCCAGAGCCAAGTTGTGCAAAGGCCTGCATCAAGCCTTGGACGGTGGGCGCATAGTCAGGCAGTTCATCGCTTTGAGCAAAATCGAACGAGCGGCCGCCAAAATCCGTGCGGATCATGCCCGGCTCGATGATCTTCATGCGGATGCCAAGGGGCTCTAGCTCATAGTGCAGCGCTTCGCTCAGGCCTTCGACGGCAAATTTGGTGCCGTGATACAGCGTGCCAAGGGGGAAGGTCATCTTGCCACCGATCGAGCTGACATTGACGATGGTGCCGGATTTCGCCGTGCGCATGTGGGGAAGGACGGATTTGGTCACCTCAAGCACGCCAAGGACATTGGTGTCGAACTGACGGCGGATGCGGTCCATGTCAAAGGCCTCTAACGGGCCATAGGCGCCATAGCCTGCGTTGTTGAGCAGGACGTCGATGGTGCCAAATCGGGTAAGGGCGGCCTCGGTCGCGGACCGGATCGAGGCGCTGTCGGTCACGTCAAGCCGGGTGACTAGGAGATTGTCAAGCGAGGCAAGGTCTGAGCCCGCTGTCGGGTCCCGCATGGTGGCCACAACGTTCCAGCCACGGGATTGAAACAGCTTGGCGGTCTCGCGGCCAATGCCCGACGACGCGCCGGTGATGAAGATGGTCTGTGTCATGAGGGGTCTCTTGGTTGAAAGCGATGACCCAGAGATGAGGTTTGAGGAAGGGACCTGCAAATGCAGATAGCGCCAAACTGCTTGCGGATAGTGCCAAGCTGATTGCGCCAAGCTGCGCGGCCATTCGGCCTTGCGTCCTGCGGACGGCAGGGGGGCCAGGCTCATGCGGGCAAAGCCCGCATGAGCCTGGCCCAACGGGAGGAGATGTCCCGCAAGGGGCATTGACGACGGGCGGGAGTGCTTCTGCCTCACACAGAAAAAGGGCGCCCCGAAAGGCGCCCTTGATCTTGTTTCGAACCGCTGAGGATCAGCAGCTGTAATACATGCCGTACTCAACCGGGTGCGGCGTGTGCTCGTAGGTTTCGACCTCTTCCATTTTCAGCGCGATGTAGCCGTCGATCTGATCTTTGGTGAACACGTCGCCCTGCAGCAGGAAATCGTGATCAGCAGCCAGCGAGTCCAGAGCCTCACGCAGCGAGCCGCAGACGGTCGGGATGCCGGCCAGCTCTTCGGCGGGCAGGTCGTACAGGTTCTTGTCCATGGCTTCGCCCGGATCGATCTTGTTCTTGATGCCGTCCAGACCGGCCATCAGCAGAGCGGCAAACGCCAGGTAGGGGTTTGCGGCCGGATCGGGGAAACGGGCCTCAACGCGCTTGGCTTTGGGCGATTCAGTCCACGGAATACGGACACAACCGGAACGGTTACGGGCCGAGTACGCGCGCAGAACAGGAGCCTCAAAACCCGGGATCAGGCGCTTGTAGCTGTTGGTCGATGGGTTGGTGAAGGCGTTCAGCGTCTTGGCGTGCTTCAGGATGCCACCGATGAAATACAGCGCTTCGCTCGACAGATCCGCGTATTTGTCACCCGCAAAGAGCGGCTTGCCGTCTTTCCAGATCGACATGTTCACGTGCATGCCAGTGCCGTTGTCGCCATAGATCGGCTTCGGCATGAAGGTTGCCGATTTGCCGTAAGCATGCGCCACATTGTGGATCACGTACTTGTACTTCTGTAGCTCGTCGGCCTGTTTGGTCAGGCTGTCAAAGATCAGACCCAGTTCGTGCTGGCACGAGGCAACCTCGTGGTGGTGCTTGTCCACTTTCATGCCCAGACGCTTCATCGTCGACAGCATTTCCGAACGCAGGTCTTGGGCTTCGTCGATCGGGTTCACGGGGAAATAACCGCCCTTGACGCCCGGACGATGGCCCATGTTGCCCATCTCATACTCGGTGTCGGTGTTCCAGGACGCGTCGGTTGCGTCCACTTCGAACGACACTTTGTTGATGGTGTTCGAGAAGCGAACATCGTCAAACAGGAAGAATTCGGCCTCAGGGCCCATGTAGGCCACGTCACCGATGCCCGATGCCTTCAGATAGGCTTCGGCTTTCTCGGCGGTGCCGCGCGGGTCACGCTCGTATTTCTCGCCGGTGTCGGGCTCAACGATCGAGCAGTGGATGCAGATGGTTTTTTCTGCATAGAACGGATCGACATAAGCCGACGTGGTATCGGCCATCAGTTTCATGTCCGAGTTTTCGATCGACTTCCAGCCTGCGATCGAGGAACCGTCGAACATGAAGCCTTCTTCGAGGAAGTCTTCGTCGACCAGATCCACGTCCACGGTGACGTGCTGCAGCTTGCCGCGTACGTCGGTGAAGCGGATGTCGACGTATGCCGCATCCTCATCCTTGATCATCTGGAGAACTGCGTCTGCGCTCATTCCCTATGTCCTTCTGATTGATGTGTCGGTTGTACTGTGAATTTTACAGCGCGTCCGAGCCGGTTTCGCCGGTGCGGATGCGGATTGTCTGTTCGACGGGGCTGACGAAAATCTTGCCGTCGCCGATCTTGTCGGTCTTGGCTGCAGCCACAATGGCGTCGATGGCTGCGTCGACCTGATCGTCGTCCAGCACCACTTCGACCTTCACCTTGGGCAGAAAGTCGACGACGTATTCGGCGCCGCGATACAGCTCGGTGTGCCCTTTTTGGCGACCAAATCCCTTGACCTCGATCACGCTGAGGCCCTGAACGCCCACGTCCTGCAGCGCTTCCTTCACCTCGTCCAGTTTGAACGGTTTGATGATGGCTTCGATCTTTTTCATGGCACTACCTCGCATGCTTGTCATCGGCTCTCAGATCACGTCTAAGTTTTGCTCACAATCGGATTGCGCACGGGCGGCTGTTGCGTCGCAGCAATTTTGGGGCCCGTGTGAAATTTTGAGCATGTTGCACAAAAAATGCGCAGAATTGAATCGAGCGAGGTTTGAGCCATGACAGAATTGCTGACGGCGGCGCAGATGCGGGCCATCGAGCAGGCCGCCATCGATTCAGGCGAGGTGACCGGACTGGAGCTGATGGAGCGTGCTGGGCAGGGCGTGGTCGAGGCGATCTTCGAGGAATGGCCAGAATTGGCCGAGAGCGAAGAGGGGGGCGCTGCCCCCCGTCCTGCGGACTCCCCCCGGGATATTTCTGGCAAAAGGAAGAGAGCAGTTGTTCTGTGTGGCCCCGGCAACAACGGTGGCGACGGATTTGTCGTGGCTCGGTTGTTGGATCAGAGGGGCTGGGATGTTGACGTGTTTCTTTATGGAGAAGCTGACAAGCTGCCGCCGGATGCGCGGGTGAATTTTGACCGGTGGCGGGAGTTGAATGGAAGATGCCAGGCGTGGCTTTCAACCATTTATGATGACGATGGAAAATTACGTGCCAGGCTGTTGTCTGCTGATGTTACAGTTGATGCGGTGTTTGGAACTGGATTGTCACGCGGTCTCGGCCGGATACACAATGATGTATGGTCAGCCTACGATCTGGATACCGGAGCACTTAACAGGCTCGTTGCGGTGGACATTCCAAGTGGCCTTTGTTCCGATAGCGGCAAGCTCTTGGACTTTGAGGTTAGCGCATTTGGGGCCGATGAAAATTTCCACGCCTTTCAATCGGCGCTAACTGTTACATTTCACAGGGCAAAGCTTGGGCATTATCTGGCTGTGGGCGCAGCGCTTGGTGGTAGGGTGGTCGTCAAAGACATTGGTTTGTCTTCTATAACGTGTCTGCGCGAAGCTTGTGTCCAAAGGGTTGCGTCTGACCGAAGGGCATCTACGAAAATTGAAACAGGACATAAATTCTTGCACGGCCATGCGCTGGTTTTTACCGGGGGGCTAGGCAAAACCGGCGCGGCGCGTTTGTCCGCCCGAGGGGCTCTTCGGATTGGAGCGGGATTGGTAACCCTGGGAGTTCCACCTTCGGCGCAGATGGAGGTTTCGGGCCACATTACCGCTCTGATGATGAGCCGTGTCAATGGAGGGGGCGGGCTAGAGGTTATTCTAGAGGATGAGCGCCTCAATGCTTTATGCCTCGGGCCGGGACTGGGGCAGGCGCGGGCGCGCGACTTGGTACCGGTCGCATTGGCGGCCAAGCGCGCGACCGTTTTGGATGCAGATGCTCTGTCGGCGTTTGCCGATGAACCCGAGGTGTTGTTTGCTCTCTTGCATGAGGGCTGCGTGCTAACTCCACACGGCGGTGAGTTTGCGCGGTTGTTCCCGGACATCGCGGACAAGCTGAACGAGACGCCCATCAGAGGCCCCGCCTATTCCAAGGTGGATGCCACACGTGAGGCGGCGAAGCGGGCAGGGTGCGTGGTTCTGTTCAAGGGGCCGGATACAGTGATTGCCGACCCTCAGGGGTGCTGTTCGATCAACTCGGCACATTACGAGCGGTCGGCGCCTTGGCTGGCCACCGCCGGGTCCGGCGATGTGCTGGCGGGATTCATCACCGGGCTATTGGCGCGCGGGTTTGCGCCAATGCAGGCCGCCGAGATGGCGGCCTGGTTGCATGTGGAATGCGCGTTGGAGTTTGGCCCCGGTCTGATCGCCGAAGATTTGCCGGAACAGCTCCCGGCAGTGTTCCAACGGCTTGGCGTTTAAGCGGCGGGGCGGATTTCGGCGGCCAGCGTTTGCGCGCCCAACTCCAGCCCACCGGCATAAAGGATGTGAGAGCTGTCGAAACGCAGTTGGAACAGCTCCATCTCTTGCTCGCCCAGGTCGCGAATGAATTCGCCATCCAGCAAGGCATCGGCTCGGACCATTGCCTGGGGGGCGCCAAACATGGCTTTGGCGCGCCAGTCGCGGATCAGCACGGGCTGGCCTGCGGGCAGGATCAGGTCCTGATCGGGGCGCGTGTCGCCAAGCGATCCGGCGGCAAAGGAAATGGCCCGCGTGGTCAGCAGGCCGCGTGTGACGCCCTGAACCTTCACAAAGCCCGCGTCGCGAGTGATGATCTTGTCACCTGCCGAGATGAATTCGACCGGCATTTCGCCGTCCTGGGTTAGCAGGATGGTTCCGGACAGAAATCCGATGTCATCCATCGGAGTGGAATAGGGGTGCGAAAGCGGGCTTTGCCCACCAGCACGCCCGACCGTATTCGGTTTCATGGCGTTTCTCGCTCGGTTGCCTCATTATTTTGCCTATCAGAATATGGCAAAATCGTGCACAAGTCGCGGCTTTTTTTGACAAAGGTGCGCAAGGGGTGCGTATTTGGATGGGGTGCAAGGTAAATGGCGGCCCGAAAACTGTCAGGGGGCCTCTTGCCCCCGGTTCGGGGGATGTGTATCAGTCGCCGAGCTTGGCTGACGCAGACCGAAATGGGCGGCGCGGCGAGCATCGGATGCGGGTGTGGCGAAATTGGTAGACGCACCAGATTTAGGTTCTGGCGCCGCAAGGCGTGGGGGTTCAAGTCCCTCCACCCGCACCACTCTGTTTCAATGGCGCGAAAACTGAAGCAAAGTCGGATACTTCGCGGCTTGGGTGGTTCTGGGGCGCTTTGTCACCAGGTTTGACGCTGATGTGCCGCTGCCGCGCAGACTGCTTTCTATTGAGACCGATTCAGATCCGAGAGTTTCGCCGCTGCCTGTTGCAAAGGCGTCAGGAAATCGAGAATCTGTTCCAACGAGCACCGCATCACCGGCGCGTGTACTGACAAGGTTGCCAGCATCCGGCCTTGGGAATCGAGGATTGGAACTGCAATTGCCGCCATGCCTGTCATGAATTCTTCGTTGTCCTGCGAGTATCCGCGTTCGCGCGATTCTGCCAATTCCTGACGCAACAATTCTGGATCGGTTGTCGTTCGTTCTGTTAGTTTTTCCAGAGGCTTGGCCGACAATACCCCGTTCAGTGTCGTCGAGCGCAACGAGGACAGGTACATCTTGCCGCTGGCGGTGCAGTGAAAGGGGACCTGGGTGCCAATAGGCAGCTGGATCCGCAGGGGCCATTTGGTCTCGACCCGGTCCAGATAAGTCATGCCCTCGCGGTCCGGGGTGGCCAAATTGATGGTTTCGCCAATCTCTTCGGCGGCGGCCTTCATGATGGCCAGACGCGCGGTGCGGATGCGTTCAGACGACATGGTGTTGACCGCGAGCGCCCGCAAGCGATCCCCGGGGCCGAACGAGCGGCCATCAAGGTCACGCTGTAAAAAACCTTCGGCCTCTGCAGTTTGCAGAAGCCGATGGATCGTTGGTTTGGGCAGGCCGATCGTGTCGATCAGATCGGCCGGCTTGACGGATACCCCAAGGCGCGCAACCTCCTCCAAAATCCGCAGAAGCCGAAGGTTCGTCGGGATCTGGTGTTCTTTCGAAGGTGTCGCGTCTTCAGGCATCGCGTCTCATTTCTATCTGTTCGGCAGCAGCGCCAGTGCCAGATCCGGTACAAGTGACACAAGCACCCAGACCGAGATCAAGGCGGCAAGATATGGCACCGTATAGCGAAGCAGACGGAAATATGGAACTCCGGTTACGCCTGATGCCACATAGAGGTTCAACCCGTATGGCGGCGTGATAAAGCCGATCGATGCGCCCACAAGGAAGATCACCGAAAAGTGGATCGGATCAATGCCCACAGATGCCGCAATCGGTGCCAGGATGGGGGCCAGAATGATCGTCACCGGCAGGCTTTCCAGCACCATGCCCGAGAAGAACACGATCACCATCGAGGTGAAGAGCACCGCGTGATAACCGCCCATCGAGGTCACGAAATCACCGATGGTTTGCTGCGCACCAAGCAGGGACAGGATTTGCTGCATCACGACGGACACCGCGATCAGCGGGGCCAGAATGCCGCTGATCTGGGCCGAACGGACCACGATCGACGGGATTTCTGGCAGGGTGAAGCCCTCGACCGCGAACATCTCGGCAAAGCTCTTGTCTGAGACGGGCTTTTCACCGTTCGCGCCCATGATCTTGTTGATCGGATAGCTGACAAGACCCGCAAATATGCAGAAGCCTACGGTCACACCCGCCGCCTCGGTGGGGGAGAACTTGCCGGTGTAGATGCCCCAGAGCACCAGACCGATGGCAAAGAAACCCAGCCACGCGCCAAACGCGGTTTTCAGCACCCGGTTCAGTTGCAGCGGGATCAGGTAACCCCAGCCGTTGATGCGGCAGATGATCCAGCAGGCCAGCTGCATGCCAACCACCATCAGCGTGCCGGGCAGGATGCCAGCCACAAACAGGTCCGAGATCGGCAGGTTCATCAGGAACCCGTAGACGATAAAGATGATCGACGGCGGGATGATGATCCCGACAGTACCACCAGCCGCAGCCGTGGCTGCCGAGAAGCGTTCATCGTACCCGCCCTTTACCATCTCGGGGTGCAGCATTGAGCCGATGGTGGCCGTGGTGGCCGAGTTCGAACCCGAGATCGCCGCAAAGAGACCGCAAGCGCCCAGAGATGCCATGGCCAGACCGCCCCGCAGCCAGCCAAGGCAGGCATAGGCAAAGTCCGATAGCCTTTTGGCAATCCCTGATTTGTTGATCAGGTCCCCGGTCAGGATGAACAGCGGCATCGCCATCAGCGCAAACCCGTCCTTGAAGACGTTCAGCATCTCGGCGCCGGTGTTGTCGAGTGTCAGGTCCAGCACAAAGCTGCACCCCACGACCCAGTAAAAGATGATCAGCAGCACCGGCGTGCCCATCATGAACAGAAAGGTCACCCCAAGCGAGATGATCGTAATCCAGGTTGCATCGGTCATCAGGCGTCCCCCCCGATTACGGCTTGTTCGATCATCGGGCCATCGCCTCGGAATTTACCCAAATCTTCGAGGATGTTTTCGATGGCGCGCGTGGCGAGCAGGATGAAGCACAACGGCATTGTCAGGATGAACCACCAGCGCATGATGTCATCGGTGCCCAGAACGATGGCAAAGTTGTCGTAGGTGTTGACCGTGACGCGGGCGGTGGTGGTGACGATGATGATGCAGAAAATCAGCCACAGGACGTTGTCCATGGTCAGCCAGAACAGCTGTCCCTTGCGGCCCAGCTTGGTGCGGAACTCGGAAAAGCTCAGATGCGTGCGCAGGCGGATATTAAAGGTGCAGCCATACCACGCCATGATCATGAACAAGAGCGGCGGGATGGTCGTCGACCAGGGGGCCTGAACCGAGAATACGAACCGCTGGATGACGCCCACAAAGATGATCACCGCCATCACGATGTAACAATAGACCACAATGGTGCGTTCGGGCGTGCGTTCCAGCAGGATCAGCAGCACCGGGATGAACACAACGAGCAGACGCAGGTTGCCACCTGTAATAGTAGTCAGAAAGTTGCCCACCGGATCCAGAAACGCTGCCGCCAGGCCCAAGGCCAGCATCACGGCGATGATCGGATGGGTGAACCGTGTTGCGGAATATCCCAACCGTTCCTCCAGCCTGATGGCCAGTTTCTCGCGATAGTAGAAGATAACAGCGCCGATCAAGGTCAGCGGTCCAAATACAAGCCATGCCGCATCCGAGCGATAGGCCTTAACGACTTTGAAGTTGATGTCCCCCGTCACGGTAGCCGTGACAATGGTGGACATATCCGCCCAGACTGACATCTGGTGCCCCTCCCATGTTCATAAGTACATCCGTCACCGCGCATTGGCTGCGTCTACGGACAAATGAGCCGGCCCCGTGACCGAGGCCAGCTCCAATACCTTAGCGGTGGATTACGATTTCCACCAACGGCGGGGTTCGACGTTTTCGGGCAGCGTGTCCTCGGGGATCGTGCGCACTTCGTCGTAGATCTCCTGATAGGTGTCTGCGCCACCTTGCCAGCCGTTGATCCGCTCGCGCCATTGCTCCCAAAGCTGAGGCTGGAATTCGGGCGAACACATCTCTTCGGCCTTGCGCAGTTCTTCCTTGGACAGGAAGGCGTTGCGCACGTTGTTCTTGGCAAAGATGGTGTCGGGCAGCTGCGGATCGGACATACCGACCGTCTTGACCAGCGCCGCCTCGTTGGCAGCCTGAACATGGGTTTGCGCCCAATAGGCCGATTCCATCACCGCATCCTGCAGTTCGCCACCCAGCCCGTCGAACACCTCGGCCGACATCGCTGTGTGCTCTGTCCCGCAGAAGAAGTTCAGGTGAACCGACTGCGAAACAACTGGCGACATGTTGGCATAGGCCACAGCCGACGCCCAGGTTTCAGCCCCGTCAATCAGGCCCTGCTTCAGACCATCCAGGGTTTCTTCCCACGCGACTGGAACCGGGTTCAGGTTCAACGCCTGCATCGCGATCCGGCCCAACTGAGTGCCCGTGACGCGGTTCTTGGTGCCGAACAGCTGCTCGACGCTGGTGACCGTGGGCTTGTCTTCCCACGCCAGACCCAGCTGGATACCGCGCAGTTCCGCATGGCTGAACAGGAACTTCAGACCATGGCGACGTTCATAAGGCTCACGCAGCAGCGCCTGGGACTTGGGCGAATACAGGAAATGATACTGATCCGCGCGGTTGCGGAACATGTATGCGTAATCCAGAACGTTCAGATAGGGCGCGCCACCAGCCGAGTTCTGAGTGGAGGCGGCATAGATGTCGACGATCCCCTGCTGGGTCTTCTCGACACAGGACACCTGACCGCAGATCTGGTTGTTGCCGATGAATTCGACGCGGATCTCGCCGTCGGTGCGGCTTTCCAGATCGCGAGCAAATTCCAGCGCACCCGCACGTTCGATCAGCAGGTTCTGAGGGTTGAACCCTGCTGCGCCGAACTTCAGCGTGTGTTTGGCCGGCTTTGCGAACCGCTTTTCATAAGTCGACTCGGCGGCGTTTGCCAGGTTGGCCACGCTCATAGCCCCCCCGAACGAACCCGCAGCCAGCAACGTTGAGCTTAGACCATACTGCCCCGCGACCCTGAACAGATCGCGCCGAGACATTTTGCTCAGCTTGTTTCCGATACTCATAGTTCTCCTCCCTGAGTGTCAATTATTGAGACTTGTGGTCTCATTTTTACTCATCTATTGATTGGTGACGCAAGGGAATTCTGCAACCCTGCCAAACTTACCCGCCGGAGGATCTGACTATGTCACCAAAAACAGCTGATTTTCTGATTGTTGGAGCCGGTTCCGCCGGCTGTGTTCTGGCCAACAGGCTCAGCGAGAATCCGGCGAATCGGGTGATTCTGCTTGAGGCCGGCGGCCGTGACATAAACCCTTGGATCCACGTTCCGGTGGGCTATTTCAAAACGCTGCACAATCCCAACACGGACTGGTGCTACAAATCCGAGCCGGATCCGGGGTTGAATAACCGCAGCCTGGATTGGCCGCGCGGCAAGACACTTGGCGGGTCGTCGTCCATCAACGGGTTGCTCTATGTGCGTGGCCAGAAAGAGGATTACGACCGGTGGGCGCAACGGGGCAATCGCGGATGGGGCTATGATGATGTCCTGCCGTTGTTCAAGCGGTCAGAGGCGCATGAAAATGGCGAAGATGAGAACCACGGCGGTGACGGCGGTCTGGCCGTCTCTCTGATCCGAGCCAAATCCGAGATTTCCGAGGCTTTCATAGAAGCGGCCGTTGAAATGGGTGTTCCTCGCACCGACGACTACAACGGCGCGGAACAAGAGGGGGCGGGCTATTTTCATCAAACCGCAAAAGGCGGGTTCCGCTGCTCATCGGCGCGTGCGTTCCTAAATCCCGCCAAAAAGCGCCCCAACCTTGAAGTCATCACACACGCGCATACCGAAGAGCTTATCTTTGATCCAGAAGACGACAAACGCGTCATCGGAGTGCGCTATTCCAGCAAGGGGCAAACTCATGATCTGCACCTGAACCCCGGTGGCGAGGTTATTCTGTCCGCGGGTGCCATCGGGTCGCCCCAAATCCTGGAGCTCTCGGGGATCGGACGGGGTGATGTGCTGCAAAAGGCGGGCGTAGCTCTGCGCCACGAACTGCCGGGCGTGGGTGAATGTCTGCAGGACCACCTGCAGATCCGGCTGGTGTATGAGGTCAACAGCCAGACCCTGAATGACGCCATCAACCGCTTTGTGCCCCGGATGGGGATCGGTTTGAACTATGTGCTGTTCCGCAAGGGGCCGATGAGCCTGGGCGCCAGCCAAGTGTGTATCTTTGCCAAATCGATGGAGGGGCTGGAGACGCCGGATATCCAGTTCCATTTCCAACCTTTGTCAGCGGACAAGCCCGGCATCGAGATGCACCCGTTTTCGGGCATCACATCCTCGGTCTGTCAACTGCGCCCTGAAAGCCGGGGGCACATTCATATCGCGTCTCCGCGGGCCGCGGATTACCCCAAGATCGTGCCGAACTACCTGTCGGCCACGGCCGATCAGCTTTGCGCCATCCGTGCGGTGAAATTCGCTCGTGCGATGACCGAAACCAAGGCGCTCTCGCCCTTTATCGTGCGCGAACATGTTCCGAACAACAATCCGCAGACCGACGAAGAACTGCTGGATTGCGCACGCAACATCAGCCAGACGATCTATCACCCCACCAGCACCTGCCGGATGGGCAATGACGGTCTGGCGGTGGTCGACGACCGCCTGCGCGTGCACGGCGTCGCTGGCTTGCGCGTGGCTGATGCGTCGATCATGCCGGACATCGTCTCGGGCAACACCAACGCGCCGACCATCATGATCGGGGAAAAGGCCAGCGACATGATCCTCGAAGATCGCGCTCGCAGCGCTTGAACACTGCGCACAGCGGCGGAATCGATTGCAGATCGTGTCGCCGTATCCTCATTTCTGCCGAGAAAATCCGGCATTCGACGCCTGCGCGCACTTAGCCATTCTCAAAACTTGAGCGGATTGCTGCGCGTCTCGCCTGATTTGGGCGAAATGGCGCCATGGGTTTGATGCTGAGCGCATATCGGATATGCTGCGACATCATGGATCGCGATTTGAATTTTGCTTGGCAGGGTTTTCCTCGATGATCTGAAGAGGCGCCAAACCCCTTTGTTTGTTGGGGTTACGTTTGTGGGGTCTCAAATTGACTGTTACATTAATGCAATATCATTGGGGCCCGACGGGTCGGCCCCTTCAACATGCAAGATGGGGTTCCACATGTTTTATACCTCAATTCCAGAACTCCCAGTGGTGATGAATATGACACAGACGCTTAAACTAACTTCGGCAGCTGCGCTGCTGGCGGCAGGTATCGCGGCTCCGGCTGCTGCCGAATTCAAATGGGACAACGCTTCGGGCGGATATGTAAAGATTTACGGCCAATTTTCTCCGGCCTTCCAATCCGTTGATGACGGTGTGACGACCACCGACAACCTGGTGGACAACGCGCATTCGAACACCCGTGTCGGCATGTGGGTGCGTCAGCCCCTGCAGGGTGGCGAATTCAGCTTTAACTTTGAAACAGCGCTTGGCCTGCGCAGCTCGGGCGGTGTGAGCCAGACCTCGAAGCCAAAGGGCGTGGATTGGGACCGTACCGACCTGCGTAAGGTCGATTTCGCCTACAAAGGTGACTGGGGTACAGTTTACCTGGGGCAGGGGTCGATGGCGACAGACGGTGTGGCCGACAAATCGCTCAACAACAACGCCATGACCACTTACAACGGCATTGGTGACTTTGCGGGCAGCTTTCAGTTCCGCACAGCCGGTGGTGCGCTTTCCGGCGTGAGCATCAGCAGCGTGACGCCCAGCCTTGATGGCGGTCGTCAGGGTCGTGTTCGCTACGACTCGCCTTCGTTCAATGGGTTCCAGGTTGCCCTGTCGGCGGGGCAAGACATCCTGACCCCGGGCAGCAATGACAAATACTATGACGTCGCGTTGAAGTATGTACGCGAGTTCGGCGGCACCAAGGTCGCCGGTGGCATTGGCTTCTCACGACGGGATCGCAATGGTGTAGATCGTGACGACACCTTTGGTTCGCTGGCCGTCAAATTGCAAAACGGCCTGAACTTTGCCTTCTCGGCCGGTAGCCGGAAGAATGACGGTGACTACACCTACTTCTTGGCGGGGTATGAGGCCGACTGGTGGCAGGCGGGGACAACCTCGATCGCGGTCGACTTTTACAACGGCAACGATTTTGGCCTGGCCGGGCGCAAGTCCAAGAGCATCGGTGTTGGCCTGAACCAGAACATCGACAGCATCAGCACCCAGGTCTATCTGGGCTACCGGACGCATGAACTGTCCGATCCGGGCGTGTCCTATCAAGATGTGAACGCGGTTCTCTTTGGTGCGCGCTGGCGCTTCTGATCCGCCTTACATCGCTGAAATTCAAAACGCCGCGTTTCTGACGCGGCGTTATTTTTTGTGCTGAACAGAATAGAATTCCCCGTTCTCTTTTGCGTCGTCTCGGGCAAGGTCCGAAAGGTGGTGTTTTGCGCGGATTGCTGCAGGTGCATGGTCCAGGATGAGCAGATCGCCGCCGCCGATATTGCGCGCCTGCAAGGCCGATATGTGGTTACGTCATGCGTATACGCATGATTTTCTGTTGTGACAATTTTCTCGGGTTTGCGCCTTGATGCGCAAACGCCTTGTTTCCTTGGTGAAGACGGATCGCCGACTCAAATTCACTGTGACCGAATTGCAATAGAGGCAGTTGAGGGGGGCTTGGCCCCTTCAAGTTGGACGATCCAATTCCATATTCCCGACTGTTACTATCAGAAACACTCCGTGGTGGAAAAAATGTCACAAAAACTTAAACTTACGTCAGCTGCTGCCGTTGTTGCAGCCAGCATTGCAGCGCCTGCTGCTGCCGAATTGCGCTATGAAAATGGCTCAGGAGGTTGGCTCCGTCTGTATGGTCAGTTCAACCCGTCGATCACCCGCGTGGACGATGGCCAGCAGACCGAAACCAACGTCACGGACAGCTCGATCTCGGCCAGCCGCATCGGTGTACGTGGTGCGCAGGACTTTGGCGCGAACACCTTCCTGTTCCGCTTTGAAAGCAGCTTGAACCTGCCGGGCTCGGCAGACATTGACCAGAACGGCCGCAACACCAGCGGTTGGTCGCGTGAGAACATCCGTTATGTCGATTTCGCTCTGCGCGGCAGCTACGGTACCTTCTCGGCCGGTCAGGGCAGCATGGCGGCAGATGGCGCAACCAGCGTTGACCTGTCTTATGTGAGCGAAGTGCTGAACTCGGCCACCACCGACGTCAACGACAGTTTCATCTTCCGCAACCCCAATGGCGCGCTGAATGGCCCGACCGTTGGCAGCACCTTTGGCACCTTTGACGGCTCGCGTCGTGGCCGTGTGCGCTATGACACGCCCGAATTCAACGGTTTCACTGCCGCCGTTGCGTACGGCAAGAACGTTCTGTCGAGCACCGATGATGACGATTACTATGACGTCGCCCTGAACTATGCCAAAGACTTTGGTGGTGTCGAGTTCGCAGCCGCAATCGCATATTCGGTCCGCGACCGCAGCAATGGCGCCAAGCGCTCGGACACCGTTGGTTCGGCCTCGGTCAAGCTGCAGAATGGCCTGAGCTTCACCATGGCAGCCGGTCAGCGCAGCGATGATGCGGCAGGTGCGACCGACCCGAACTATGTCTATGGCAAGATCGCCTATGAGCAGGACTGGTTCTCGATCGGTGAGACCGGCATTGGTATTCACTATAAAGATGGCAGCGACTTCGACACCAACGGATCGAAGTCCAAAGTGATCGGCATCGGTATCGCGCAGCGCATCGACCCGATCAACGCCGACGCATACTTTGGTATCCAGCGTCACGAGCACGACTCGACCACGGTGTCCTATCAGGACAATCAGTCGATGATCCTGGGTGCCCGCTGGAAGTTCTGATTTTCTGATCAGAGCGTCAAAGTGAACACGCCGCATTCCCTCGTGCGGCGTGTTTTTTATTGGTTTGACGGCAAGTCCCGGCCTGTTCTTGTGCAAAGCCTCTTGCACCGGCGGGGCAGGGCAAATAGAAGGCGTCAAATTTCCCGGCGCGCCCGTTTTGCGCGCCCCGAATCCTATGGGGACTAAGAATGCAGGTTACCGAGACGCTGAACGAAGGTCTGAAGCGCGGCTACAACATCGTCGTGACTGCGGCCGAGCTGGACGAGAAGGTCAACGAAAAGTTGGTCGAGGCGCAGCCCGAGATCGAAATGAAAGGCTTTCGCAAGGGCAAGGTGCCCATGGCCCTGCTGAAAAAGCAGTTTGGTCAGCGTCTGCTGGGTGAAGCGATGCAGGAAAGCATCGACGGTGCCATGAACAAACATTTCGAGGATAGCGGTGACCGTCCGGCGCTGCAGCCCGAAGTCAAGATGACCAACGAAGACTGGAAAGAGGGCGACGACGTCCACGTCGAGATGGCTTACGAAGCTCTGCCCGAGATCCCCGAAGTCGACCTGAAGTCGATCTCGCTGGAGAAGCTGGTTGTCAAAGCTGACGACGCTGCCGTGGAAGAGGCCCTGGGCAACCTGGCCGAAACCGCGCAGGACTTCAAAGCGCGCCGCAAGGGCTCCAAAGCCAAAGACGGTGACCAGGTCGTGTTTGATTTCGTCGGCAAGGTGGACGGCGAAGCGTTTGAGGGTGGTTCGGCCGAAGATTACCCGCTGGTTCTGGGCTCCAACAGCTTTATCCCCGGTTTCGAGGATCAGCTGGTTGGCGTGAAAGCCGAGGAAGAAAAAGACGTCACCGTCACCTTCCCCGAAGATTACCAGGCCGAGCACCTGGCGGGTAAAGAAGCCATCTTCTCGTGCAACGTCAAAGAGGTCAAAGAGCCGGTTGCGGCCGAGATCAACGACGAGCTGGCGCAGAAATTCGGTGCCGAAGACCTGGCTGCCCTGAAAGGTCAGATCAGCGAGCGTCTGGAAGCGGAATACGCGGGTGCCGCCCGTGCTGTGCAGAAGCGCGCTCTGCTCGACGCGCTGGATGGCAAAGTGTCGTTCGACCTGCCGCCGTCGCTGCTGGACGCCGAAGCCAAGCAGATCGCGCACCAGCTGTGGCACGAAGAAAACCCCGAGGTTGAAGGCCACGATCACGCCGAGATCGAAGCGACCGAAGAGCACACCAAGCTGGCTGCACGCCGCGTACGTCTTGGCCTGCTGCTGGCCGAACTGGGCCAGAAAGCCGAGGTCGAAGTGACCGACGCCGAGATGACCCAGGCGATCATGGCGCAGGCGCGTCAGTATCCGGGTCAGGAACGTCAGTTCTTTGAATTCATCCAGCAGAACGCACAGATGCAGCAACAGCTGCGCGCGCCGATCTTCGAAGACAAAGTCGTCGACTATGTATTCGAGCTGGCCGAAGTGACCGAGAAAGAGGTCAGCAAGGACGATCTGGAAAAAGCTGTTGAGGCGCTGGAGGACGAGTAATCGTCTTGCTGCCTTTCACAGGTAGAAACAGAAGGAGCCGCCCAATGGGCGGCTCTTTTCGTTTGAGGAGAGCATTTTACTGTCCGGCCCGCCTGGGCCAGGATCATGCTTCGTTTGCCAGGGCCCAGGGTGTCTGGCGCAAGGTCTGACGCTGCTCGGGCGAGAAGCTGTCGCTGAGTGCCTCGATCAGGTCGAGGACGGATTTGACCTCTTCCTCGGTCTTGGCGGCGCGCATCTGCTCGACAAAGTACTTTTCAAGTGAGCTGAGCGGCTTGTGATCGCGGTTGGCGGGAGTGGTGGCTGTTGTTGTATCCAGTGGCATTTTCGCTGTGCTCTTTGAGTGGATTAAAAGTTTCAGTGCCTCTTCCTCAGTGAGGAAAACGTCATGTTCGATGCCTGCAAATTCGCGAACATTGTTGATACGCTCTTCGGTACAGTCGAGCAGGGCGGCGAGCGCGGGAACCTTGCCCATTGGTACGGTCTTGCCAACATAGCCATAGGGCGCATTGTTGGATCGTTTCAGAACACGGTCCATGACCGGGTCCATGACTGTCACGATGTCTTTAATGCCCGAACGGCGGGCGAATTCCAGCGAACCGATCATCAGCTCGCACGTGGCATACGAGACTGAATTGCGATCCTTACCCCGGGTCAAACGCTGCGTGTCAACGCAGAAACGGGTGGATTCCCACATTGTGGCGCTGCGCAGCGGGGCCTCGCCATCCAGGATGGCGTGGAACACGTCGGACAGCATATGTGGGCCTGTGGTTTGCAGGGCACGCACGGCCGACACGACATTGCCGTTGTCGTCAAGCCCTACCACATAGGCCGGGTCCAGATTGTCGAAGTCATCAATTTCTTTACCGTCTTCGATCGTCACGTCCCATCCCAGACGACCGCCGAAGACCCTACCGCGAAGACGAAACATGTCCTCAAGAACAGAACCAAACAGGTGCTTGTTAAGAGCATCAATCACAATAATCATCTTTTCCCCCATCGAGTGGTTATCGGTAAACCAATCGTTACCTATCTCGGCGGGAGGCTCTATTGGGGGATTCCCGTAGTCTGGCGGGAATGATGATTTAGCCGGGGAAAATCAGGCCCAATCCGATGGCACGACCTACGGCCTGGGCGGTTGTGAGGGCATACAACTTTTCCCGGCTCGAACGCAAATGAACTTCGACGGTGCGGTGAGAAATCGACAAAATATCGCCGATGTCCTGCTGTGACTTGCCTGCAGCCGTCCACTGCAGGATCTCAATTTCGCGTTTGGACAGGGCTGGATGCATCAACACTTGGGTCAGGGTGTCAGAGCTCATGACCGAGTCGTGTATGTGGACGGCCATGGATTGCAAATCGCTGATTACGTGGCTGACCAGCTTGGTCCATTCCGCCTTGCTGCACTCACGTGTGACGCTCAGCAGGCCCACGTCACCATAGGGGCCGCGAACCGGGATTGTGAGGCCTTGATCCCCGATGCCAAAGTCATGTGCATCGCGGAAAACCTGCCGGAACTGGTCGCTGCGTTCCAGCCTGCTCCAGTCGACGGGCGCGATGCTGCGCTGAGGCATGTGAAGGGTCGGGTCGATCAGTTGATAGTTTTGATCGGTGTAGTGGGCCTTCCACGCGTCGTCATAGGTAACGTGCCCATGGATCGTGCCGCTAACTGGATTGATCCCGGCATAGGCCACATTGTCCAGTTCGAAATTCTCACGCACTTGGTTCAGAAAGCCACTGTAGTGGTTTTCTGACTTGGGCAAAGCGCCGAGATCCACAATATCCATCTTAGACATCAGCCTGGACCGCTAGGATGTCGGGACCTAACCTTCGATGTCTATTTTTGATCTAGACGGGTGTGAGCGGGCCGACATGTTCTTGATTATGGTAAGAACAGCATGCTTTTGCTCTGCTGACAAGTCCGTAAAGAAATCAATCAGTTCCTTTGTGGCTTGTTCGTCTCTTGTTTTGCCGGAATTCGCAGGCCGACGGAATGGTTTACTCAAGGGCGAGGGGAGCAGCGGCTCTTCTTCGAAAAAATGGCTGATGTGAAGGTCCAAAGTCTCAGCGATCATCCAAAGCCGAGAGGCGCTGACGCGATTCACACCGGATTCGTATTTCTGCACCTGTTGAAAGCGCACACCAATGGCGCGGCCAAGTTCCACCTGGCTAATGCCCAAGGCCATTCGCCGGGCGCGTATCTTTGAGCCAACAAGGCTATCTATCGAATTCATACATATCACCTTTAAATCATCGACAAGCAAACACATGCGGTCCGCTGCGAGTTCGGCGGTGTGTTGCAAGGTTTGCTGGTCGCACATCCATAGGGAGAGTCTGCCCGACGAAGGTGTGTGTGGCAATAGGAATTCCCTTAAGGGTTGTTAGTTTCACTAGGTAAGAAACAGCTTTCTTGAATATTTTGAAAAAAACATCCTAGATACAAGTTCTTGAAGTGAAAGATCGCCGGGGCAAGGGGGCTTGGACCCGCCCGGCAAGTTGGCTCTGTTCCTGAATTTTTCGAACCGAGCAACGAAACAAGAAAGGCAACAGGGACAGGGGCGGCGGAACCGACCCCAATAGATTTGGAGTACGTGTCATGATGAACAAACTTGCAGCAGAATTTGTCGGAACCTTTTGGCTGGTTCTAGGCGGCTGTGGCAGCGCGGTTCTGGCCGCTGGGGTGGCAGATGTCGGGATCGGGTGGCTTGGGGTTTCTTTTGCTTTTGGCTTGACGGTTCTGACAATGGCCTTTGCCGTGGGGCACATCTCGGGGGGGCATTTCAACCCGGCGGTGACGCTTGGTCTGGTGATCGGAGGACGGCACGACGCAAAGGAGTTGTTGCCCTATTGGATCGCCCAAGTGGTCGGGGCCATTGCTGCTGCTGTTGTTCTTTATATCATCGTATCCGGGCAGAGCGGATTTGAAGGCGTAGGTGGCTTTGCCTCCAACGGATACGGCGAGTCTTCCCCGCAGGGGTATTCCATGGCATCAGGGTTCGTGACCGAGGTTGTGATGACAGCCGTGTTCCTGATCATCATCCTGGGCGCCACGTCCAAGGGCGCGCCTGCGGGCTTTGCTCCGATTGCCATTGGCCTGGGCCTGACTTTGATTCACCTGATTTCAATCCCGGTAACCAACACATCGGTGAACCCGGCGCGGTCGACTGGCGTGGCGCTTTTTGCGGATGGTCCCGCCATGGCGCAGCTGTGGATGTTCTGGGTCGCGCCACTGATCGGCGCGGCCGTGGGGGCCGTGATCTGGAAGGTCCTGTCGTCAGACGATTGATACCGACAAGGACATTCTGCCCGCGTCTGGTGCCAGAGGCGGGCAGGGCAATCAGTTTTTCGGCTTCACAAGGCCGGTTTCTACCAGCATTCCACGTCGTTTGGCCTCGTAGTAATAGCCGGTGGCATACAGACGGATTGCGCGCGCTTGATCGCCGTCTGCCAACAGCCAGGCGCCCTTGAGGTACTTGAGTGCAAACTCCAAGTTGGTTTCAGCGTCCAAGAGATCCTTTGGTTGCCCCTTGAACCCCATGGACCGCGCTGTTGCCGGCAAGATCTGTAGCAAGCCATAGTAAGGACGGTTTACCGCCCAGGGGCGGTGGGTGCTTTCCCGAATGGCAAGCTTGTGCACCAGTTCTCGGGGCAATTCATAGTGATCCGCCCATTTGTTGATCGACGCGCGCAGTTCAGGCGTTTCGTTCGGGAACAGCGGCGGGTCATAGACGGGCGGCGCGGGCTCTTCCCTGCTGCAGGCTGCGGTTGCAAAGCTCAATGTCATCAAAATCGCGGAACGGCGTGTCAGGTGTTTCATCAGGATCTCCGCTCAGTCATCAGCTGAGCCTATCCCACTATGGCTTTCCCGCAAGCTCATATCCGGCACATGTGCTGAAAGTTGCCGACCTATCGCGATCAAACCTCTCCGATGGCACCTGCGCTCTGACTTTAGAAGAACCCGATTTCTGCGACATCAACCTGTGCCGCATGGTCGCGTCCAAAAGCGACGACACCAACCGAAGTGACCGACCCGGCGGATACCGTCGAACGTAACAGGCGACCTGACCGCTCAAACGCGGAAAAGGGCAAGCGAACCTCGGTCCAGGTCCCAGTGGTTTCAAAACTTGCCTGATAATATTGCCACGGCAGCAGTGTCCCAGTCGTCCGCAAATGAATGAAGTAAGCTTGGTTGTTTCCTCGGACGACCAATCGAACACCCTGGGTATCCGAGGGGGCGCGTGTTTCGAGCAAATGCCGAAACTGTATGAAGCCACCATTGTTTGCGGTGCTGACCTGGCCTTCTAGACGGGCAAAGGGCGCGTTCGAAGCCTGTTCAAAGCTTACCTTCCCTGTCGAAACACCCCCCATCACCGTGTCTGCAACATATTGCCACCGGGTTTCAGGGTTATTTTCAAAGGTTTCAAAAGGTTCAGCGTTCAAGGTCACGGCTCCGACCAGCCAGAACTGAGCCGAAATAAGCAAGTGTTTGGCGAATTTCACCCGGTGCTCCTCAATTCAGAAATACGATCGACAGGTTCAGGAGAGAGGCGAAGGCTACCCAAGCAAGATAGGGAAACATCGCCAAGGCGGACGGTCTGTCAGAGGACCAACTGACGCGAATGAAGAGGGTGATGACAGTCAGGAGCGCCACGATCACAGCGAGGGCGAGCCCGGGTTGCTGAAGGGCAAAGAAGACAGGCGACCATGCGAAGTTCAGCGCAAGCTGTGTCCACCAAAGCTTGGATTGGGTTGACCGCGCATCAGCCGCGTAAGAGCGCCAGCCTGCTAAGGCAATCAGAACGTAAAGAACGGTCCATGCCGGGCCAAATACCCAATTGGGCGGGGTGAACCACGGTTTGCTCAAGGCAGCGTACCATTCCCCTGGCGCTGTCATGATACCGATTGCGATGCCGCCGCCAATCACCAAGACAAGGAACGCCAAACGTGTGATCCAGCTTTGGCCGTTCGGTGGAAGGGCAGATACGCTCATATCAGGTCACACATGAAGCCTTTAGCAGGATCGCACAGGAAGGGTTGCAGAGGCCGCGGACGAAAAGACCGCAGTGTTGATCTGGTCGCCCTGCGCCAAGTGCACCGTTGCACCAGAAATCTCAGAGTCGGTGACCGTGATCTCGCGGGCCCCCAAAGTGTCATCAACGTCGATTGTGAACGCAATAGATTCACCAGGTTTCAATCGTACAACATCCAGGCTGAGTGCGTTTTGGCCGTCCAAAATGCTGGGAACCGCTGCAATTGCGGTTCGACCTTCGACCAATTCAAACGGTTGATACACTTCTACACCTGCGCCGGACTCGGTCACGTCAAAGATCAAGGCGCCCTGTGATGATGATAGATCCACACTTAGGGTCGCTGACTTGATGTCACATGACCCGGTGTTGTTGATCTGGAACCGGTCCTTTGGTGCGCCCTCAATGAAACGGATATTCAGATCGGCTTGGGCTGCGGTAGCGCAGAGCGCAGACGCAGCGCAACAGGCGGCGAAAGTTTTTAAAATTGAAGTGCCCACTAGGATCTCCGAGGTTTCAGACATTATTGATGAGTCTACGTCTCAAAGCAGCGGATGGATCAATGCGGGGTCAGAAGAACCGGCCCAAACAAAAAAAGCCGCGCAATTTCTTGCGCGGCTTTTTCTATACTCAAGCTGAAAGAGCTTAGGCGTTGGTGTCGTCTTCGGCCGGGGCTTCTTCGGCAGGGGCCAGTTCGTCGTCGTCCGAAGCGGCGGAACCGATATCGTCGAACAGTTCGGCGATTTCGAATTCTGCGGCTGCTTCTTCTTCAGCGGCCAGTTCCTGGATCGACTTGCCCGATGCCTGCAGTTCGGCTTCTTCTTCCGAACGGGCAACGTTCATGTTGATCGTAACTTCGACTTCGGGGTGCAGTTTCACGGCAACGGCGTGCAGACCCAGGTCCTTGATCGGAGCGATCAGGGCGATCTGCTTCTTGTCGACCGAGAAGCCTGCTTCGGTTGCGGCGTCCGCGGCGTCACGCGGAGTGACCGAACCGTAGAGGGCGCCAGCGTCCGAGGCCGAGCGAATCACGATGAACTGCTGGCCATCCAGCTTTTCAGCCAGTGCTTCGGCTTCTTTCTTGGTTTCCAGGTTGCGCGCTTCCAGCTGTGCTTTCTGGGCTTCAAAGGACGCGATGTTGGCGTCCGATGCGCTCAGGGCTTTGCCTTGGGGCAGCAGGAAGTTGCGGGCGTAGCCGGGCTTGACGTCTACGACGTCGCCCATCTGGCCCAGTTTCGCAACGCGTTCGAGAAGGATAACTTGCATGTCAGTCTCTCCTTACTTCACGGCGTAGGGCAGCAGGGCGAGGAAGCGGGCGCGCTTGATTGCACGGGCCAGTTCACGCTGCTTTTTTGCCGAAACGGCGGTGATACGGCTGGGGACGATCTTGCCGCGCTCAGAGATGTAGCGCTGCAGCAGACGGGTGTCCTTGTAGTCGATTGCCGGTGCATTGTCGCCCGAGAAGGGGCAGACCTTACGACGGCGGAAAAATGGTTTTGCGGCCATGGTTTAGTGTCCTTTTCTCAAGCTAAGATCAGCGGCGCTCGCGGCGACCTTCGCGCTCATCGCGCTTCTGCATCTGGACCGAGGGGCCCTCTTTGTGCTCGTCGACCTTGATGGTCAGAACGCGCATCACGTCGTCATGCAGGCGCATCAGGCGTTCCATTTCCTGAACGGCCGGAGCAGGTGCATCCGAACGCAGGAAGGAATAGTGGCCCTTGCGGTTCTTGTTGATCTTGTAGGCCATCGTTTTGACGCCCCAGTACTCGTGGTCGACAAGGCTACCGCCATTGTCGGACAGAACGGCACCAAAGTGTTCGATGAGACCTTCGGCTTGCGTGTTGGACAGGTCCTGACGCGCAATCATTACATGCTCATACAGCGGCATGTGAACTCCTGTTTCTATCAAGGCGCATTTCAAAGGCGGGGCCAGTTCCCTTTCACGACCCTGCCACGAGAGGCTGCGCGGTTATCCGTTTTGTGAAAGGATGGCCTCATATACACGGCTGGGCGCTGTGGGCAAGGGGGATTGTAGCGGTTCATATGCTGAACAAAGAACCGCTTCTGTGGCCACGGCGGCGTGGCGATCAAAGCCATCATTCTTTTCTTCCGCAACAGCTATCGCCCAGCTGGATTGGTGGGCACGCAACGGTGGCATACGAGCAGTAGACGCAGCAGTCGCCTTGCAAGGGTTTCAGTACCGTTTTGCATGACTTGCATTCATAGAACCATTGGCACGCATCTGTCGGCATGGTTTCCGTTTCACTGTGACCGCATTTTGGGCAGGTCAACGTACTTTCAAGCACCACTCTTTGATCTGTCATCATCTCACATCTGCATAATCAAGTAATCGTTGATCCGAGCCTCGTTAAAAAGAACGATCCAAGCAAATCCGGTGATCGCGGTTGTTCCGCAAAGCCACCATTTCAACTTTAGCAACGATCTGCGCCGATAGGATGCCAGCCATGAGGCCATCACCAGAACCGTCGATATTGTCAGCACATAAAGGCTCGCTGACGCAATCTTTCCAAAGATTGCCAGCCAACTGCCGCCCAGTCCAAAGACCATCATCGTCATTGGCAGCACACAGCAAGTCGCAACACCAAGCGCTGAAAGCGACGCAAGATAGCTGAGGTTAATATATTTCTGCATTGTGTTTCCCTGACCGAACGGAGTTGTCCCTGCAACGCCCCCTCGTATAACTTCTGTAGTAACTACAGGAGCAAGCCGGGAAAGTTCACATGATTGCGATTGGCGAGGCATCGCGCCGAAGCGGCGTCGGCATTGAAACGATCCGCTACTACGAACGCGAAGGCATTGTGCCGAAACCTGAAAGGGCATCGAATAATCGACGACTGTATTCTGAACATGATGTTGGACGGCTTCGGTTCTTAAAGAAGTGCCGCGACCTGGGGTTTCCGCTTGCCGACGCAAAAATACTCTTAAACCTGTCTGAGGGCGACAGAGAAGATTGCCGATCTGTCAAGGAAGTTGCCGAAATTCATATCACCAAGATCCGTGCAAAGATCGACGAACTGGGCCGCTTGGAAGCAGCGTTGAGCGAGCTTACGGCCAATTGTGACAGCGGAAATGTTTCCTGCCCATTGCTCTCCCAACTGCGCATTTCATAGATAGGCTTGGCCTCTGAACTGTGGTCGAATTTGGTTTGAACGCTGAGGGTCAATAAAATCCGCATCGAACCACTCGCCACCAATCCCTTGGAAGACATGCCTATGTAATACCCCCGCATTGCCCCATTTGGCCCTCTCTCTGCCCCAATCCCGTCATCTTGTTTACCCATGGTTAACCAAAGCAGGCGGGATTGGCCCGTCTCAGGAGCATAGTGCGACAGGACACGACAGAGATGACTGCGGTTCAACAGCAAGTACTTCAACAACCCCTCGCGATGCCGTCGTTTGAGGAAACCGTTCCCCTGATGATCACCTTTGCGCCCAACTGGCCCATTCGCACGGTGATTTTCCGTATTGCCGGAACAGCCCTTATCCTTGGGTCCGCGGGCATGTGGGTTCTACCTGGCACATCGGTCGATCCTGATCTGATCGTGATGAAGCTGGGGCTTTCATTCTTCCTTTTGCTGAGTGGCATGGTTCTGCTGATGATGCATCATGTGGACAATCAGCCCGACGCCTATTTCGACCCGATCCGCCGCGAGGTGCGCGTTCTGCAAAAGAACAACCGTGGCCGTCCGCAGACGGTCCTGCGCCGCAGCTATGAAAGCCTGGGCAGCGTGAAATTCCACGAGCGTCAGATGGACCTTTATGATGTGGATGGTTCGATCCTGATGAAGCTGCCGCTGGCCTCGCCCGAGGTGCGTCAAGCGCTGCGCAACCAACTGAGCGGAATGGTGAACATCGCCAGCTGATTTTCGCCTGTGATGACGGGTTGTTCATCTGGGAACAGACTCTGTTGGATAATTGAGACTTGTTTGCCGCCCACGGGCGGCACATTTCTTTTCAAGTGGTCGTGATGCGGCCGCTTGATTTTGCGTATTCAATGCATGGAGCCATTCCAATGAAAACCACCCTGCTTGCCGCCGCCCTTGCCACTGTTGCAACTGCGGGCCTTTCGGCCCCTGAGAAGTATGTACTGGACTCCAGCCACAGCCAGGTCCTGTTCGACTACAACCACCTTGGGTTTTCGACCACCTATGGCATGTTCTCGGGCTTTGAGGGCGAGATCATGTTTGATCAGGAAGACCCGGCAAATTCGTCGGTCAACGTGTCGATGCCTGTCATGTCGATGTTCACCGGTTGGGAACAGCGTGAAGGCCATTTCATGTCCGATGACTTTTTCGGTGCCAAAGAGGGCGATCTGGTGACCTTTACCTCGACCGGGATCGATGTGACCGGCGAAGGCACAGCGAATATCACCGGTGATCTGACCCTGAACGGCGTGACCAAGTCCGTTGTGCTGGACGCCAAGCTGAACCAGGTGGGCGAGCACCCGATGGCGGGCAAGCCCTGGGCAGGTTTCGACGCAACCACCACGCTGGTGCGGTCCGAGTTCAACCTGGGCAAGTTCGCGCCGTTTGTCGGCGACGAAGTGAACGTGAAGATCTCGATCGAAGCGATGAAGGCGGAATAAGCGCCTTTCGTCAGAAAAAAGAAAGGGCCGCCAGAGAGGATCTGGCGGCCCTTTTTTTGTGGTGCTTGGTTACTGACCGCGGGTGGCGGTCAGGGTGATGTCCACGTCTACACCAAAGCCAAGCGAGCCTTCGTCGGGCATATGGGCACCTACTGCAAAGTCCAGGCGATTGAGCTGCAGTTTACCGGTCATGGAGGCTGTGTCGCCTTGCAGGTCCAGCGTAAAGGGCAGGGTTATCGGCACCGATTGATCGCGGATGGTGAGTGGACCGGTGGCATCGTACCCTGTGTCCGTCTTTGTGATCTCGCCTTTGAACGTTGCGGTCGGGAAAGTTTCGGCGTTGAAAAAGTCCGCCCCCATGGCTTGATCCGTAACCGACCCTAGTGTCAGTGAGCCGATAGCAATGGTGACATCGACCGAACCGGCCGGTCCCGGTGTGCTGGGTTCGTCAAAGGTGATGCCGGCGGTCCAGTCAGCAAAGGCACCCGACACGGGGTTGCCGAATTGTTGCACGGTGATGGCCAGCGTGCCCTCGGTCACTTGCCAGTCGGATTGCACAGCTTCGAGCTCGGCCACTTCTGATTGGTCCGTGGCGTGGGAAAACACGCCGATCATGGCGCCACCGGTCAAGGCACCTCCCCAAAGGATCAGGGCGCACAGAAGCGGCAGGAGCGAGTGTTTCTGCGCGGGGGGCTGCGGCATCTCGGCAGATCCGGGCAGCATCCGGCGCAGGGTCATGTCGCGGTCGATGACGTGGTGTTTCACTGCACCTGCAATGTGCAGAACCAGGGCCGCAATCAGAACCCACTGAAGCACATAGTGCAAACCGGCGAACAACTCGGCCACGGCGGCGTCTTTGGGGACAAACGGCAGGTCTTGGCCAAAGGGCCACCAGATTGGCGCAAAGCCGGTGGTGGCTGCGTGGTGGATCCAGCCGGTGAGCGGAACAAAGACCAGCGAGCCATAGAGCAGCCAGTGCACGGTCTCGGCTGCCAAGGCCTCGAGCTTGTGGTCGGCGTTCAGAAGGCCGGGTTTTGGCTGGGTCAAAGCCCACAGGATGCGCAGAAGAGCGACGAAGAAGACAGTGACGCCGACGGTCTTGTGCAACGAGAAAAGGAGCGCTGCACGCGCCACATCCGCGTCGGTGCTGGCAATTGCAGGGTCAATGACTGCCTCGGCCAGGTTGTCGGCAATCAAACCAAGGGGCAGGGCCGTCAGGATCAGCAGCGCGGTGAGCCAGTGAAAGGTCTTGGCCACGCCTCCGTAGTTTTGAAAAGAATTGGAGAGGGACATGAGGGAGTGCTCCTGTGTTTTCTTGCGGCAACCCTACCTGTGATGACGCAGCGTACAATATGCGATGCTGCACAGAAGTCGTGCCTTGGCGCAGGCTTTGCATGTTCTTGTGCATTTGCTTGTGTGGCGGGGCCGGGCAGTCTAAACCGTGCGTCAACTTTGGACAGTTCAGGACGAGATCGCAATGACCACAGCTTTCGTTTTCCCCGGTCAGGGGGCGCAAACCATTGGTATGGGCAAGGCCCTGGCCGATGCTTATCCCGCCGCGCAGGCCATCTTTGACGAGGTGGACGCGGCGCTGGGCGAGAAGCTGAGTGCGCTGATCTGGGAAGGCGACATTGCCGAGTTGACGCTGACGCAGAATGCGCAGCCCGCACTGATGGCCACATCCATGGCGGCGATGCGCGCGCTGGAGGCCGAGGGCGTCACGATCGGAGCCGCGTCCTTTGTGGCCGGTCACTCGCTGGGTGAATATTCGGCGCTGGCGGCGGCGGGCGCGATTTCCGTGGCGGACACCGCGCGCCTGTTGCGCACCCGTGGCCTTGCGATGCAAAGCGCTGTTCCGGTGGGTGAGGGCGCAATGGCCGCCATTCTGGGGTTGGACCTGGAGGCGGTGCGTGCCGTTGCCGAAGAGGCGGCGCAAGGCGAAGTTTGCCAGGCGGCAAATGACAATGACCCCACACAGGTTGTGGTTTCTGGCGCTAAGGCGGCTGTTGAGCGCGCGGCCGAGATCGCCAAGGAAAAGGGCGCCAAGCGCGCTGTGATGTTGCCGGTGAGTGCGCCGTTTCATTGTGCTCTGATGCAGCCGGCTGCTGACGCGATGGCCGAAGCTTTGGCTGGTATCACCATCAACGCGCCTGCGGTGCCGGTGATCGCCAACGTGCGGGCCGAGGCGGTAAGCGATCCGGACATCATCCGTCAGTTGCTGGTCGAGCAGGTCACAGGCTCGGTCCGCTGGCGTGAAAGCGTTCAGTATATGGCCGCCCAAGGCGTGACCGAGGCGTGGGAGATTGGCGCGGGTAAGGCCCTGTCCGGCATGATCCGCAAAATTGACCGTTCCATCGCCTCAAAAGCGGTTGGGACACCTGAAGATGTGCAAAAAGTCGCTCAAGGCGACGCGTAAGTCTTTGCAAAACTCACACCTCTGCGGTCATGGTTAATCGCGGGGGTGCAGGAAGGATATGAATATGTTTGATTTGACCGGAAAGACCGCCCTGATCACCGGGGCGTCTGGTGGCATTGGCGGCGAAATTGCGCGCGTCCTGCATGGCGCCGGCGCAACCGTAGGCCTGTCGGGCACGCGGGTTGAGCCGCTGCAGGCGCTGGCCGATGAGCTGGGCGAACGCGCGCATGTGCTGCCATGTAACCTAAGCGATCCTGAGGCCGTCACGGCGCTGCCGAAACAGGCGGTCGAGGCCATGGGCTCGGTCGATATTCTGGTGAACAATGCGGGCATCACCCGTGACAATCTGTTCATGCGGATGTCGGACGATGAATGGCAAAGCGTCATCGACGTGAACCTGAGCGCCACGATGCGCCTGTGTCGTGGCGTCATGCGTCCGATGATGAAGGCACGTTGGGGCCGGATCGTGAACGTTTCGTCCGTTGTGGGGTCCATCGGTAACCCTGGGCAGGTGAACTATGCCGCGTCCAAGGCGGGTATGGTCGGCATGGCGAAATCCATCGCGCATGAAGTCGCCAGCCGGGGAATCACAGTTAACACCGTGGCACCTGGTTTCATTACCACCGCCATGACCGACAAGCTGACCGACGATCAAAAAGCGGGTCTTTTGACCAAGGTTCCGGCCGGTCGCATGGGTGAGGCAAGTGAAATCGCTGCTGCTGTTTTGTACCTTGCAAGCCCTGAGGCGGCTTATGTCACAGGCTCGACCTTGCATGTGAACGGCGGTATGGCCATGTTGTAAGCGCAACGCAGGGGCAGACGGCGAAATCGTTTGCCTCTGCGTCCGTCTATGCTATAGGCGGCGCATCTTTGATGGGGACGGGCGATGGGGCTGGTTCCCGCAGTTGCCCGGGAACCCGGGACCTTAACCGCCCGGATCGGGCAAAACCAAGCCACCCCGAGCGGGCAAGGGCAGAACCGGGCACATGTGCCCTGAATGAATGAGGAATTGACATGAGCGACGTCGCAGATCGCGTGAAGAAGATCGTTGTAGAGCACCTGGGTGTTGAAGAAGACAAAGTGACCGAGAACGCCTCGTTCATCGACGATCTGGGCGCAGACAGCCTGGACACCGTCGAACTGGTCATGGCGTTTGAAGAAGAGTTCGGCATCGAGATCCCCGATGACGCAGCCGAGACCATCCAGACCTTTGGCGACGCAGTCAAATTCATCACCGAAGCTTCCTAAGCTTTGTTGTGAGCAAAAAAGCGGCGCTTCCCCGGCGGGGAGGCGCCGTTTTTCATTGGGGTGGCTGAATTCAGCTTGCCCTGAGTGTGGGACGGTTGCACGGTGGGCCCGAGGCAGCATCAAACAAGACCACACGCGCAATGAATCGCAACATTCCCATGATCAACACCGCCAGGGTGACCCTGAGCGGTATGAGGCCCGAAGATTTCGAACGGTTTGTCGAAATCTGGACGGATCCTGATGTCGTTCGTTTTATTGGTGGCGAGGCCAAGACCCGGGGCGAGGCCTGGGATGCCTTCCTGCGCAACGCAGGCCATTGGCAGATGACGGGGTTCGGGCAATGGGCCGTCGTCCTGCAAAGCTCGCGTCGGATGGTTGGTCAGGCCGGGTTTTTCTACAAGGATCGGGCGTTGGGAGAGGATTTTGATCTCTATCCTGAAGCCGGTTGGGTCATGATGCCCGAGGCGCAGGGGCAGGGGCTGGCCTATGAGGCGGTGCAGGCGGCGCATGACTGGTTCGACCGGGTGATCCCCGGTGTTCTGGTCGCGATGGTGGACACCCGCAACCAACCGTCTGTGAAGCTGGCGCGCAAACTGGGGTATACCTCGTTGCGCACGGCCGAGTTTCTGGGCACCGAGGTTGAACTGTTTCGGCGAAACGGGCCCCCGTCGCGGTCTTGAAACACCTCGGGTTTCGGACGCCGCAAACAGAGCGGACGATGCCGAAACTGGGTCATAGTCCGCAGATTCCCCGCTGTATGGTACACTCGATTAGAGTGTGACCACATTGAGCGGAGGAATAGGCTCATGATGATTTACCCAACGATGGAGCTTCAGCAGGGGAAATGCGTGACCCTGGACAAGGGGCGTTTGGATTCGGCGATGCTGTGGCATGTCGATCCAGTGGAAACCGCGCGGGCCTGGGCTGCGGCGGGGGCCGAGTGGATGCACTTGACCGATTTCGATGCCATTGATGGCAGCGACGCCAATTCCGAGCTGGTCGAAGAGATCATTCGTTCAGCCGGTATTCCGGTGCAGTTGGGCGGTGGTATGCGCACGCGCGATTCCATCGAGCATTGGATCGACAAGGGCGCCGGGCGCATTGTTGTTGGCACGTTGGCAGCCCGCGACCCCGAGCTGGTCAAGGAACTGGCCAAGCACCATCCTGACCAGATCGTGCTGGCGGTGGATGTCTGGCAGGGGCAGGTGATGACAGAGGGCTGGCGCAGTTCGAGTGCGTTTACGCCCGAAGGTTTTGTCGAAGCCTTTGGCAACACGCCTTTCGCGGGCATCGTGGTAACCGACATCGACAGCGATATGGAAGACGTTGAGGCGCAGCTGGGTCTGATTGCCGGTCTGGCAGAAAAATCGCGGACCCCGGTGATTGCCAGCGGCGTCGTGCGCAGCGTCGATGATATCGCGCGGCTGACCTATCTGCCGAACATCTCGGGTGCGTTGGTCGGGCGGGCGCTGTTCCGCAAAACCGTAGACCTGGCCGAGGCCCTGTCGGTGTCGCAACCGGGGCCGGAACCGGTGGCCGAGTTCCAATAGTGCGGTAAAAAATGCATCGCTCCCCTTGAGGGTGCGAAATTTAGCCCAATATGGGCGGTTGGGCCGAATTGCGCTTGCGTCAATTCGGCCCTTGCTCTTGCCCCCATCCCCTTGGGCGGGGTATGAGCGGTTTTCAAAGGCAAGCAGGCAAGAGGGCAGTTCATGCGCAGAGTCGTTGTAACCGGTTTGGGGTTGGTCACACCGTTGGCCAGCGGAGTCGAGGAAACCTGGTCGCGATTGCTGGATGGGCAATCAGGTGCGGGTCCGATCACGTTGTTCGATGCAGAGGCATCGGGCGTGACCACAACCTATGCCTGCGAAGTGCCGCGTGGCGATGGCACCGATGGGACATTCAACCCCAATGATTGGATGCCACCGAAAGAGCAGCGCAAGATCGAGGACTTTATCCTGTATTCCATCGCGGCTGCGGATATGGCCGTGCAGGATGCAGGCTGGACGCCCGAGGACGAAGAAGACAAGTTGCGCACCGGTGTTCTGATCGGCTCGGGCATTGGTGGCTTGGGCTCGATCGCAAATACAGCGAACCTTATCCGCGACAAGGGCCCGCGTCGGGTGTCGCCGTTCTTTATTCCGGGCGCGCTGATCAACCTGGCCTCGGGTCAGGTGTCGATCCGTCATGGGTTCAAAGGCCCCAACCATTCGGTCGTGACGGCCTGTTCCACGGGCGCGCATGCCATCGGGGACGCAAGCCGGATCATTCGCGCAGGTGATGCGGATGTGATGATAGCAGGTGGTGGCGAGGGCTGCATCTGTGAGATCGGGATCGCAGGGTTTAACGCCTGCAAGGCGCTGTCGACCAAATATGCAGACAACCCGCAGGCCGCGAGCCGCCCCTATGACAGTGACCGCGACGGGTTCGTCATGGGTGAGGGCGCAGGTATCGTGGTTCTGGAAGATTACGAACATGCCAAGGCGCGTGGCGCCAAGATATATGCCGAAGTGCTGGGCTATGGCATGTCGGGCGATGCCTATCACATCACCGCGCCGTCCGAGGATGGCGACGGGGCCGAACGCTCGATGCGGGCTGCATTGCGCAGCGCGGGGCTGGAGCCAAAGGATGTGGACTACATCAACGCACACGGTACCTCGACCATGGCAGACACCATCGAGCTGGGCGCGGTAGAGCGGCTGTTGGGCGATCACGCGGCAAATGCCACCATGACGTCGACCAAATCCGCCACGGGGCACCTTCTGGGTGCAGCTGGTGCGATTGAGGCGATTTTCTCGATCCTGGCGATCCGGGATCAGGTGGCACCGCCCACGATCAATCTGGACAATCCGGCCGTTGAAACACCGCTGGATCTGGCGCCGAATGCCAAGCGTGAGCGCAAGATCGATGTGGCCCTGTCGAACTCGTTCGGGTTTGGCGGCACCAACGCAAGCGTGATCTTCGGGAAGCCCGAGTAATGTGGCGGTCTCTTGCCTCGAACATGTTTACCGTTCTTGTGGTTGGCATGTTTCTGGCCGCGGGTGTGATCCTGTGGGGACAGTCGCAGTATACGGCTGAAGGGCCGTTGGATCAGGCGATCTGTTTGCGGGTCAAGACCGGCTCGAACATGGGGCAGGTCAGCAAAGAGCTGGAAAAAACGGGTGCAGTGTCCAATGGGACGATCTTTCGGTTGGGCGCTGACTACAGCGACAAGGCCAATCAGCTGAAAGCGGGTAGTTTTCTGATCAACGAGCGTTCCAGCATGGAGCAGATCGTGGAGCAGATTACCAAAGGCGGCGCAAGCACCTGCGGCACCGAGATTGTCTATCGCATCGGGGTGACGCGCTTGCAGACCCAGATCCGTGAGCTGGATCCGGGGACCGAGCGATTTGTCGAGCTGGCCGCATTTGATCCGTCAGCCGAAGATGTTCCCGCTGTTTACGGCGAGAAACGTGCCGAGCGGGACACGCGGTACCGTATTGCGGTGGCCGAAGGTGTGACCAGCTGGCAGATCGTTGAAGGCCTGAAAGCGTTGGACTTGCTGGAAGGCAACGTGACGGAGGTTCCCGACGAAGGGATGTTGGCGCCCGACAGCTATGAAGTGTCGCCCGGTACTCAGCGGGGCGCGGTTCTGGCGCAGATGCAGGAAAAGCAGGAGCTGCGTATCAACGCGGTATGGGAGAGCCGTCAGGACGGGTTGCCGCTTGCGAACCCCGAAGAAATGCTGATCCTGGCCTCGATCATCGAAAAGGAAACCGGTCTCGCCGGGGAACGTGGGCAGGTGGCCAGCGTGTTCACCAACCGCCTGAACCAGGGCATGAAGCTGCAAACGGACCCGACGGTGATCTATGGCATCACCAAAGGGCAAGGCGTGTTGGGGCGTGGTTTGCGTCGTAGTGAGCTTCGCCGCATAACGCCTTGGAATACCTATCTGATTGATGGGCTGCCTCCGACTCCGATTGCCAATCCCGGGCTTGCGAGCCTGGAGGCTGCCGTGGCGCCGGATGAGACGGATTACATCTTCTTTGTGGCGGACGGTACCGGTGGGCACGCCTTTGCTGAAACGTTGCAAGAGCACAATCGGAACGTGGCCAAATGGCGCGAGATTGAGGCGGAACGCAACAACAACTAACGGGATCCGATTTCTTTCAAAGAAATCGGGTCGGAAACTTTGAAAGTTTCCGGTGCCGAGACGTAGATGTTAGGATTCTGGTAAGGATACCGGGCGCTTAGGTGTTGCACCTGTTGCGTGAAACCTTGACAGAGCGGCCTGTCTCAGCTATAGGTTGTGTCATGCTAGAAGAAGTGGGCAAACGGCCCCGGAGATGATCCGGAGGCCGTTTTTTCGTTTCTCTCGTGCGGAGATCACTCACGCATGAGGTCCAAAGCACACATGACTTTGATTACCCCGGAGGAGCGGATTTCGCAGACGGCTGAACTTTTGCAGTCCCTGGAGAGATCCATTCGCGATTTGCGGCAAGCGGCGGAAGACCTGCGCAAGCAGATCGAGACCGGGGAGGATGCAGATCTTGCTGGTACCAGCAAGCAGTTGGGATCGGTCGAGGGGCTGATACGCAACTGTCAAAAAGTGGAGACGAGTTTTGTCGAACAACACAACAGACAGGCCGGAATTGCCCAAGGAGGCTATGCGCTCGACCTTGACCGAGCTCGGTTTGAGATCGGGTGCAGGTTGGCTCGCCTCCGCACCTGCTGCGACACGCGAGACATTTCTGAGTGAGATCGGGGAGGGAGGGCTTTGCGCCCTCCCTTTCCTTTTTGAGTTCTGGGCGTTGCCGCATCAGCTGCCACCCGAGGGGGACTGGCGATCCTGGGTGATCATGGGCGGGCGAGGTGCCGGCAAGACGCGTGCGGGGGCCGAGTGGGTGCGTTCGATCGTGGAGGGGAGCAAGCCGCTGGATGCGGGCCAGTGCAGGCGCGTGGCGCTGATTGGCGAGACGTTTGATCAAGTGCGCGATGTGATGATTTTTGGCGACAGTGGCATTTTGCAGTGTTCGCCACCGGATCGTCGCCCGACGTGGAAGGCGAGTGAGCGCAAGTTGATCTGGCCCAATGGGGCCGAGGCGCAGGCGTTTTCGGCGCATGACCCTGAAGGGCTGCGTGGGCCGCAGTTTGATGGGGCCTGGGTTGATGAGTTGGCAAAGTGGAAAAAGGCGGGCGAGACCTGGGACATGTTGCAGTTTGCGCTGCGATTGGGGGATCGACCGCAGGTGTGCGTGACAACGACGCCGCGCAATGTTGGCGTTTTGAAACAGCTGCTGGAGTCGCCGTCCACCGTGACGACCCACGCACCGACCGAGGCGAACCGGGCCAATCTGGCGGCGTCGTTTCTGGAGGAGGTGCGCGCGCGTTATGCGGGGACCCGACTGGGGCGGCAGGAGCTGGATGGGGTTCTTTTGCAGGATGCTGAGGGGGCTTTGTGGTCGTCTGAACAGTTGGAACGGGCGCGCAAGGCAGAGGCTCCGGCGTTGGATCGGGTTGTGGTGGCGATTGACCCGTCTGTGACGTCGGGCGCACAGGCGGATGAATGCGGGATCGTGGTGGCGGGCGTGCAGATGAAGGGACCGCCGCAGGATTGGCGGGGCTATGTGCTGGCGGACCGAACGGTGCGCGGCAAGGGGCCGTCTGGCTGGGCGGCAGCGGCGATTGCAGCGATGGATGAGTTCGGGGCCGAGCGGTTGGTGGCCGAGGTGAACCAGGGCGGGCAGCTGGTTGAAGAGGTTGTACGCCAGATCGACCCGTTGGTGCCCTTCAAGGCCGTGCATGCTTCGCGGGGCAAGGTGGCACGGGCAGAGCCTGTGGCGGCTTTGTATGAGCAGGGCAAGGTGCGGCATGTGGGAAATCTGTCCGAATTGGAGGAACAGATGTGCCAGATGACAGCGCATGGTTTCGAGGGGCAGGGATCGCCGGACCGCGTGGATGCGCTGGTGTGGGCGATGCATGAGCTGATGATTGCGCCTGCGGCGCAGTTTCGACGGCCACGTGTTCGGGCGTTGTAACTGTTGCCTGAGCAGCGTGCGCACTGTTTCCAAGCCTTCAACAATCTTCAGCGATAACTCTCGTCAACAAGGCCGAGCGGCGTGTCCGGCGCAGCGGTGAGCAGATAGGAGCATCAGATATGGTTTTCGATTTCTTGCGTCGCAATGCTGGTGGAGGCTCGGGCAAGGCAGCGCCCGAGAGCAAAGCAAGCGCGGCAGGTCCCATTGTGGCCTGGCAGACGAGTGGTCGTGTGGCTTGGAGCCCGCGCGATACCGCCTCGCTGACGCGGACGGGGTTTGCGGGCAACCCGGTGGGGTTTCGCTCGGTCAAGCTGATTGCAGAAGCGGCGGCGGCGCTGCCGCTGGTGTTGCAGGATCGTGAACAGCGCTTTGACGTGCACCCGCTGCTGTCGCTAATTAAGCGGCCTAATGGCGCGCAGGGGCGGGCCGAATTGATGGAAGCGCTGTTTGGGCAGCTCTTGCTGTCGGGCAACGCCTATGTCGAGGGGGTCCAGGGCGAGGACGGCTTGCCGCTGGAGCTGCATGTTCTGCGCTCGGATCGGATGTCGGTGGTGCCGGGGGCCGATGGTTGGCCGGTGGCGTTTGACTACACCGTGGGGGCCAAGAAGCATCGGTTTGACGCGCAGGCGATTTGCCACATCAAGTCGTTCCATCCGCAAGATGATCACTATGGCTTTGCGCCGATGCAAGCAGCGGCGATGGCAGTGGATGTGCACAACAGTGCCTCGCGCTGGTCCAAGTCGCTGCTGGACAATGCGGCACGGCCCTCGGGTGCGTTGGTTTGGAAGGGCGGCGATGGTCATGGCGTTATGGCCGAGGATCAGTTCCGCCGCTTGAGCGATGAGATTGAGGCAAATTATCAGGGCGCGCGCAATGCTGGCCGTCCGATGGTGCTGGAGGGTGGTCTGGATTGGAAGCCGATGGGCTTTTCGCCGTCCGACATGGAGTTTCAGAAGACCAAAGAAGCCGCCGCCCGCGAGATCGCGCTCGCCTTTGGGGTGCCGCCCATGTTGCTGGGTATCCAGGGTGACGCGACCTATTCGAACTATCAGGAGGCCAACCGGGCGTTCTATCGCCTGACGGTTCTGCCCCTGGTGACGCGGGTGGCGGCGGCGTTGGCGGAGTGGTTGTCGGGCTATAGCGGCGAGGATCTGACGTTGAAACCGGATCTGGATCAGGTGCCTGCGCTGGCCTCCGAACGGGACGCGCAGTGGGCGCGGGTGACCGGTGCGGATTTCCTGACGGATGCCGAAAAGCGGGCTCTGTTGGGGTTGCCAGCGGTGACCGGTGACACGGATGGCTGATGGGCATCCTCCGTTTGAGTGCGCACCGGGGCTGAAACTGGCGGCACACGAGCGGGTGATGAGCATTCAGTTGGAGCACATCAACCGCCGTTTGGATCAGTTGGAAGAGATGATGGAGCGGTTGGAAAAGCGGCTTTGGCTGACGGTTTACGGCGTCGTTGCGGTGATCCTGGCGCAGGCTTTTCAATCGGTTCTTACCGCCGCTGCAAATTGAAACATCAATGGGTTACGAGGAGTACCTCATGGAAATTGATACTGGGCTTGAACACAAATTCGCGCGTTTCGGCGATGGTTTGACCGTCACGGATGATGCGGTGATCGAAGGGTATGCCAGCCTGTTTGGGCAGACCGATCAGGGCGGCGACAATGTGCAAAAGGGCGCTTATCGTGCTTCGCTCAAGGCGCTGATCGCATCCGGTCAGCGGGTCAAGATGTTGTGGCAGCATGATCCTGCACAGCCCATCGGGGTCTGGGACGAGGTGCGTGAAGACGACAAGGGCTTGTGGGTCAAGGGGCGGCTGCTGGAAACCACGCAAAAGGGGCGTGAGGCGGCGGCTTTGATCCAGGCGGGGGCGCTTGACGGGCTGTCGATTGGCTATCGCACCAAACGGGCGACCAAGAATGACAAGGGCCAGCGGCTCTTGACCGAACTGGAGCTGTGGGAGGTGTCGCTTGTGACGTTCCCGATGCTTCCCAGTGCGCGGGTAGCGGCAAAGGGGACGATCCCCGAGGCGGAAGACACCTGGCGCAGCATTGCCGAGGTGTTTGACAGCGCCCGGCAGGAGATGGCGCGCAGGTAACGGCGCCGCAAACCCACCCAACAAAAGGACGTGCTGATGAGCAAGACCGATATCGCGGCCTTGGCCGGAGAGGGTGCGCCCCTGGTTCAGGATGTGAAGCAGGCAGTGACCGGCTTTGTGAGTGAATTCAAGGGCTTTCAAGACGAAGTTCAAATAAAACTGAAACAGACAGAAGAGCGACTGACCATGCTGGATCGTAAATCTCAATTCGCGGCACGTCCGCATCTGGCCGCCTCGATCGACGAAGGCGCGCCGCATCAGAAAGCATTCAACGCCTATGTGCGTTCGGGCGACGACGACGCCTTGCGTGGCCTGGACATGGAGGGCAAATCGCTGTCCACATCTGTTAACAGCGATGGTGGTTACCTGGTCGATCCGCAAACGGCGGACACAGTCAAGTCGGTGCTGAAATCGACTGCGTCGATCCGTTCGATTGCCAATGTGGTAAATGTTGAAGCGAATTCGTTCGACGTGCTGATCGACCATACCGACGTTAGCGCGGGTTGGGCCGATGAGACCACTGCAACGCCAGAGACCGGCACGCCGTCGATTGACCGTATCTCGATCCCGCTGCACGAGCTGTCGGCCCTGCCCAAGGCGTCTCAACGCCTGCTGGATGACAGCGCCTTTGATATCGAAGGCTGGTTGGCGGGCCGCATCGCCGACAAGTTTGCTCGTGCCGAGGCGGATGCCTTTATTAACGGTGACGGTGCAGACAAGCCGCGTGGTTTCCTGAACCATACCAAGGTTGAGGACGGCGCGTGGGGCTGGGGCAATATCGGCTATGTGGCAACTGGCACCGCTGGTGGAGTGGATGCCGATGACATCGTCGATCTGGTCTATGCCCTGGGTGCACAGTACCGCGCCAACGGTACTTTTGTGATGAATTCCAAGACTGCTGGCGTGATCCGCAAACTGAAGGATGCGGACGGCCGTTTCCTTTGGTCGGATGGTCTGGCGGCGGGTGAGCCTGCACGTCTGATGGGGTATCCGGTGGTCATTGCCGAGGATATGCCGGATGCGGCGACCGACAGCTATTCCATTGCCTTTGGTGACTTTGCAGCGGGTTACACCGTCGCCGAGCGTCCGGATCTGCGTGTGCTGCGTGATCCGTTCAGCGCCAAGCCGCATGTCCTTTTCTATGCCACCAAGCGCGTGGGCGGCGACGTGAGTGATTTTGCTGCGATCAAGCTGCTGAAATTCGGCACTGCCTAAGCAGTGCTGATACCGGGGCCGGTTCGCCGGTCCCGGGGCGGGCATGCGCCGGGAATGGGTCCTTGCGTTGTCTAGCTGCTCCCCTCCGTCCGAGCAACGTGAGGTGGCGTGTGCCCGCAATTATCCGAAGGATTTGGCCGGTTTGCGGCCCCGAGCTTGCGGAGAGACGAGATGATGTTGATCGAAGAAACCACGATCCCGGTGACGGCGCTGCCGGTGGAACAATTCAAGGCGCACATGCGGTTGGGCAGTGGCTTTGCCGACGACGGAGGCCAGGATGCTGCTCTGCGTGGGTTTCTGGTGGCCGCCATTGCCGCCATCGAGGCACGGATCGGCAAGGTGCTGATCACGCGCGAGTTTTCATGGACCGTGAACAGCTGGCGCGACCGTGCGGGTGAGGTGTTGCCAGTGTCGCCCGTTCGCACAGTGAGTTCGCTGGTTCTGTCCAATGCGGTTGGGACAGAGACGGTTGTTGCCGCTGAAGATTATCGGCTGGAAAAGGACAGCCAACGCCCGCGATTGCGCCCGGATGGAGCGTTGCTGCCGGTGATTGTGACGGGCGGATCGGCAAAGATCTCCTTCAGCGCCGGGATGGCGGTGGATTGGGGCGGGTTGCCTGCGGATCTGGGGCATGCGGTTTTGCTGTTGGCGGCGCATTACTATGAATACCGCGATGAAACTGCGCTAAGCGATGGTTGTATGCCCTTTGGTGTGACCAGTCTTATCCAGCGCTATCGCACGATGCGCTTTGGTCTGGGAGCAGCCCAATGAAGCGGCCGCATCTGAACCGCAGATTGACGTTAGAACGCCCTGCGCGTGCGGCAGATGGTGCCGGCGGGTTCAACGAAACTTGGACCGCAATCGGTCAGCTTTGGGCCGAAGTGTCCGCGCGGACCGGGTCGGAGCGTCGCGTTGGAGGAGCTGCTCGCTCGCAGATGCGCTTCAAGATTGTGGTTCGCAACGCGCCCATGGGGGCCGCGAGCCGGCCTTCACCTGATCAGCGCTTTCGGGAAGGCGACCGGGTGTTCGTGATCCGTGCCGTCGCCGAACGCGATCCGGCGGGGATGTACCTGACATGTTTTGCAGATGAAGAGGTGGCGGTATGAGCTATGGAGCTGCAGCTGCGTTGCAGAGCGCGGTTTATCAAGTTTTGCAGGCCGATGCCCAGGTGGACAGCCTGGTGGGGGATGCGATCTATGACGCCCTGCCTGCGGGAACCTTGCCACAGACCTATGTGTTGCTGGGGCCCGAGGAGGTTCGCGATGCATCTGATCAGACAGGACAGGGCGCGCGGCATCGATTTACGGTCACCGTGATGTCCGAGGCGTCCGGTTTTGCCGCGGCCAAGCAGTTGGCGGTGGCGATCGGGGACGCGCTGCGTGACGCCTCGCTGACCCTGACGCGGGGCCGTGTGGTTGGCCTGTGGTTCGAGCGGGCCACGGCCAGGAAAACCGGCTCGACCGGCCAATTCCGTCAGATCGACCTGAGGTTCCACGCCCGCGTGGAAGACAACTAATCAACCTATCATTGGAGAGACGATATGGGTGCTCAAAACGGTAAAGACCTGCTGATCAAGGTGGACATGAACGGCGCAGGCCAGTTCGAGACAGTCGCCGGTCTGCGGGCCACGCGGGTGAGTTTCAACGCCGAAAGCGTGGATGTGACCAGCCTGGAGAGTCAAGGCGGTTGGCGTGAGCTGCTGTCTGGCGCGGGGGTGAAGTCGGCCTCGATCTCGGGTTCGGGGGTGTTCAAGGATGAAGGCACGGATGAACGCACGCGGCAGCTGTTCTTTGATGGTGTGACACCGGCCTTTCAAGTGATCATCCCGGACTTTGGCACTGTAGAGGGGCCGTTCCAGGTGACCGCAATTGAATACGCCGGTTCGCACAATGGCGAGGCGACGTACGAGCTGAGCCTGGCAAGCGCTGGCGCGCTGAACTTCACGGCGCTGTAAACCGATGGCCAATCCGTGGACGGGAGAGGTGGCTTTGACCATCGATGGAGAGCGGCGGGTGCTCAAGCTGACGCTGGGCGCATTGGCCGAATTGGAAGACAGCCTGGAGTGCGGCTCGTTGATGGAGCTGGTGCAAAGGTTTGAAGAGGCAGAGTTTTCAAGCCGCGATGTGCTGGCATTGATCCTGGCCGGATTGCGGGGCGGCGGTGCGGATGTTGATCGCGCCGACCTGCTGCAGGCTGAGATCGAGGGCGGGCCGATGGCTGCTGCGCGTGCCGCGGGAATGCTGTTGGCGCGGGCCTTTGTTCTGCCTGAAAAGGCATGAGCGGGTTCGATTGGCCCGCCCTGATGCGGGCGGGTCTTTACGGACTGAAACTGACGCCAGAGCAATTCTGGCGTCTGACACCTGCCGAACTGCGGTTGATGCTGGGCCAGGACGGGGCGCACGCCCCACTGAACCGGGCCGGACTGGATGCGCTGCTTGAGGCCTATCCGGATCAGAAACACGGCCAGAGAGATGGAGAATGTGATGGCGGAGAGTGAGAGCTTTATCGAGCTGGAAGAAGCCAGCGAGAGTGCATCCCAAGCGGTGCGTGGCACCAACATGAGCTTGGCCGAACTGGGTCGCGCGTCCGAGACAACCGACAAGGCGCTGGCCGGTTTGGTCAAGGACATGTCCGGGCTGGAACGCGGAATGCGGTCGGGTCTGAAAGGCGCGTTCGAGGATCTGGTGTTCGAGGGCGGCAAGCTGTCGGACGTGTTGAAGGATGCAGCAAATTCCGTCGTCCGCTCGACCTACAACGCGGCCGTGAACCCGGTGATCGACGGCATTTCGGGATCGATATCCAGCGGCATTGGCGACTTTGTCGGCGGGCTGTTTGGGTTTGCCAAGGGTGGCAGCTTTTCGCAGGGGCGGGTCATGCCGTTTGCCAATGGTGGCGTCGTCAATGGGCCGGTGACCTTTCCCATGCGCGGCGGCACCGGTCTGATGGGCGAGGCCGGACCCGAAGCAATCATGCCGCTTACACGCGGAGCGGATGGCAAGCTGGGCGTGCGAAGCGCCGGCGGTGGTCGTCCTGTGAGCGTGGTCATGAATATTTCGACGCCGGATGCCCAGAGTTTTCAGCGGTCTCAGGGGCAGATCGCGGCGCAGATGGCGCGCGCGCTGAACCGCGGAAATCGAAATCGCTAAGTCAGGGAGACAGACATGAACTTTCACGAGGTGAGATTTCCCGCCAACCTGAGCTTTGGTTCGGTTGGCGGACCGGAACGTCGGACCGAGGTCGTAACCCTGGCCAATGGTTTCGAAGAGCGCAACACGCCCTGGGCCCATTCGCGTCGCCGTTATGACGCCGGGCTGGGGATGCGGTCTCTGGACGATATCGAGACACTGATCGCGTTCTATGAGGCGCGCCAGGGACAGATGTTCGGGTTCCGATGGAAGGACTGGTCCGACTTCAAAACCTCCAAGGCGACAGGGGATGTGTCGTTTGATGACCAGGTCATCGCAACCGGCGACGGCCAGACCACGCGTTTTCAGCTTAGCAAGACCTATCGTTCGGGCGAATACTCTTACCGGCGGCCAATCTCGAAGCCTGTTCTCGGCACCGTACGGGTCGGGGTCGAGCAGGACGAGTTGAAAGAGACGGTGGACTATACCTTGGACCTGAGCACAGGTGAGGTGGTTCTTAATCATCCTCCAGCGGATCAGCTGCCAATTGTGGCCGGGTTCGAATTTGATGTGCCGGTGCGTTTTGACACGGACCGTATCCAGACCAGTGTGGCGAGTTTTCAAGCAGGCGATGTGCCGAATGTTCCCGTCGTCGAAGTGCGAGTGTGAGTGGACCAATGGATGAACGTTTCAAATCACATTTGCAGACTGGGATAACCACTTTGGCCCGGTGCTGGGCCATTCGCAGAGCGGACGGTCAGGAATACGGATTTACCGATCATGATCAGACCCTGCGCTTTGACGGTTTGGAGTTCAAGGCAGATACCGGCCTGACGGCATTGGCCGTCGAGCAGAGCACGGGTCTGTCGGTAGACAACACCGAGGCCTTGGGGGCGATCAGTGATGTGTCAGTCCGGGCCAAAGACATCGAGGCAGGGCGCTTTGACGGGGCCGAAGTGACGGCCTGGTTGGTCAATTGGGCTGATACGGACCTGCGCTGGCTGCAGTTTCGGGGCACCATTGGAGAGCTGCGCCGCACTGGCAATGCGTTTCAGGCCGAATTGCGCGGTTTGACTGAGGCTTTGAACCAGCCGACGGGTCGTATCTTTCAGAAGCCATGCACCGCCGTGCTGGGGGATGGCGCGTGCCGGTTTGACACCAACGAGCCCGGTTATTCCGTTGAGCGCGAGGTTGAAGCCATCGAGGATGGGTTGGTTCTACGATGGAAGGAGTTGCCAGGCTTTGAACCACATTGGTTCGAACGTGGGCGGTTGAACGTGCTGTCGGGGTCAGCCAAAGGCCTTTGGGGGCTTATCAAGCGTGACGTGATCGACGGGGATGAGCGCATCATCCACCTGTGGGAGCCGATGCGCGGCGGATTGCAAGTTGGTGACACTGTCCTGCTTTTGGCTGGGTGCGACAAGCGAATGGAAACTTGTCGGCTCAAGTTCAACAATTTGCTGAATTTTCAGGGGTTTCCCGATATCCCGACCGAGGATTGGGTGATGGCGGTTCCCAAACAATCCGGTCGCAACACCGGGGGGAGCCTGCGGTGACACCTGAGCAAAGCAAGATCGTGTTGATCGCCAGATCCTGGATCGGCACACCGTATGTGCATCAGGCTTCGACCAAGGGGGCGGGCAGTGACTGCCTTGGGTTGGTACGAGGGGTCTGGAGGGAACTGTTCGGGCAAGAGCCCGAGCAGGTTCCGGCCTATTCGATGGATTGGTCCGAGCCACAAGGTGAAGAGCGTATGATGTCGGCTGCCTGTCGACATCTGATCGAAGCGCGCGATGGCGCGATTGAAGCGGGTGATGTCCTGCTGTTTCGCATGCGTCAGGGGGCGGTGGCCAAACACGTTGGTATTGTAACTGAGGCCGAGAATGCTCGCTTTGTGCATGCCTATTCCGGCCACGGCGTGGTCGAAAGCCGCCTGAGCCTGCCTTGGGCCAAGCGGCTGGTCACGCGTTTCAAATTTCCAGTGGAGGGTTCCTGATGGCGACCATTCTTCTTTCTGCAGCCGGTGCTGCTATTGGCGGCTCGGTCGGTGGCACGATTGCAGGCATCGCAACCGGCATCGTGGGCCGCGCGGTTGGTGCGACAGTCGGGCGCGTGATTGACCAGCGTCTTTTGGGAAGCGGAGGCGAGGCGGTCGAGACCGGACGCGTCGATCGGTTTCGTCTGACACAAACCGGTGAAGGTGCTTCTGTCGCGCGCGTTTTTGGCCGAGTGCGTACTGGTGGACAGGTGATCTGGGCATCGGATTTCAAGGAAACGTCGACTACATCCGGTGGTGGTGGCAAGGGATCGCGCCCGCAACCAAAGACCACTTCGTTCAGCTATAGCGTCTCTCTCGCGGTTGCGGTCTGCGAAGGGGAAATTGCGTCAATTGGGCGGGTTTGGGCGGATGGCGAAGAGGTCGCCATCGAAGACCTGAATATGCGCGTCTACGCTGGGTCTGCAGATCAGTTGCCGGATCCGGTGATCGAGGCAGTCGAAGGCGAGGGGCAGGTTCCGGCTTATCGGGGCACAGCATATGTTGTGCTAGAGGATTTGCAGCTTGATCAATTTGGGAACCGTGTGCCGCAGTTTTCCTTTGAAGTGGTCAGACAGGAACAGCGCGACGATCCCAAGTTCGCGCAAGGGGTTGCTCAGGCGGTTCAGGGTGTAGCGATCATCCCGGGTACTGGTGAATATGCATTGGCGACATCCCAGGTGAATTATTCGGACGGGCCAGGGAGCACCTGGGCGGCGAATGTGAATTCGCCTTCTGGCAAAAGCGATTTTGTGACGTCGATGGACACACTTTCGGATGAGTTGCCGAAGTGTCAAACAGCGTCTCTGGTCGTTTCCTGGTTCGGTGGCGATTTGCGGTGCGGATCCTGCGAGTTGGAGCCAAAAGTTGGGAAAAAGACCATCGAGGGTTCCAACATGCCCTGGACGGTGTCGGGGTTGGATCGCGTTTCGGCCAAAGAAGTCGCGCGTGTCGATGACCGGCCGATTTATGGAGCTACACCGGCGGATGCATCGGTGGTCGAAGCCATCAAGCATCTAAAGAACAGCAACAAGCGGGTGATGTTTTATCCGTTCATCCTGATGGATCAACTGGCGGACAATAATCTGCCTGATCCTTGGAGTTCCGCCGACAGTCAGGCCAAACTACCTTGGCGGGGGCGGATCACCCTGAGCAAGGCGCCCGGTCAGGATGGCAGCCCGGATAAAACTGCTGACGCAGACACACAAGTTTCGGCATTTGTGGGCACAGCAAAGGCGTCGGACTTTTCCATCGGCGATGGCGTCGTTTCTTACACAGGTCCAGATGAATGGACGTTCAGCCGCTTTATTCTGCACTATGCGGCGCTTTGCGCAGCGGCAGGTGGTGTTTCGTCCTTTTGCATCGGGTCCGAATTGCGTGGCCTGACGCAGATCCGGGGGGCGAGCGGTTTTCCGATGGTTGCCGCGTTGAAAGAGTTGGCTGCACAGTCTCGCCTTCTGTTGGGCGCAGAGACCAAGATCGGCTATGCGGCGGACTGGTCTGAGTACTTTGGCTACAAACCCGTAGATGAGGCGGATAGCCGGTATTTCCATCTTGATCCACTTTGGGCGGACGACAACATCGACTTTGTCGGCATCGACAATTACATGCCGTTGTCGGATTGGCGCGATGAAGAGGAACATCGCGATGCAAAGGCCGGTTGGAAGAGCATCTATGACGAGGCCTATCTGCGCGACAATATCGAAGGGGGGGAAGGCTTCGATTGGTATTACCACTCACCCGAAGCACGCGCTGCGCAAATCCGTACGAAAATCGAAGACCTGGCCCATCAGGAGCACTGGATATGGCGTTACAAGGATTTGCGTGGTTGGTGGTCGAATGCGCACCACGAGCGTGTCAATGGCGTCAGACAGGCAGCTTCGACGGACTGGGTGCCACAATCGAAACCGATCTGGTTCACTGAGCTGGGGTGTGGGGCTGTGGACAAGGGGACCAATCAGCCCAACAAGTTCCTGGATTCCAAGTCGTCAGAATCTGCGTTGCCGTACTTTTCAAACGGATTTCGGGATGATCTGATCCAGCACCAGTATCTGCGCGCCATGTTGGGGTATTGGTCAGAGGCTGAAAATAATCCCAAGTCGACAGAATATGACGGGTCGATGATCGACATGAGCAACGCCTATGTCTGGTCTTGGGACGCGCGGCCATACCCGTCATTTCCAAACAACGTAAAGCTCTGGAGCGACGGTACCAACTATTCGCGGGGTCATTGGCTCAACGGGCGCAGTGGAAGTCGGACTTTGGCCTCGGTCGTGTCCGAAATCTGCCGTCGATCAGGGCTGGCTGCCTTTGACGTCAGCGAGCTTTACGGCGTTGTGCACGGCTATAGCATGGATGCTGTCGGAGACGCGCGATCCGCATTGCAACCTCTCATGCTACGGTATGGCTTTGATGCGATCGACCGGGACGGCAAACTGCAATTCGTGTCTCGTGGATCGCGCAGGCCGGTTCGGATCTCGGACGACGACTTTGCGATTTCTGGCGATTTGTCAGGGTCGGTCGAACACAGCCGGGATGCAGACGCAGAAATGAGCGGTCGCGTGCGCCTTCGCTTTGTGCAGGCCGGAGCCGATCACGACGTTGTTTCGGAAGAGGCGGTTCTGTCTGATGATGCGACACACGCCGTGGCAACCAGTGAGTTCCCATTGGCCATGTTGCGTGCAGAAGGGCGCCAGACAGTTGAACGCTGGCTGGCCGAGGCGCGAGTGGCGCGGGATAAGGTGCGATTTGCTCTGCCACTTTCCAAGCTGCATTTGGGCGCAGGCGATGTTGTTGAGTTGGGTGGTACCCAGGTCGCTGAACCGGGGCTCTATAGGATCGATCGGGTCGAACAGGCGGACAGTCAGATGATCGACGCCGTGCGAACGGAACCCAAACTCTATGAGCCATCCGAGATGGCTGATGATCAACCAAGCTTGCGCGAGTTCGTGCCTCCGCTGCCCGTATTGCCATACTTCCTGGATCTGCCTTTGCTGAGCGGTGATGAAGAACCCCATGCGCCCCACATCGCCGTTACGGCGGATCCGTGGCCAGGCACAGCGGCGGTCTATTCCTCGGGCAGCGATGCCGATTACGTGTTGGATGAGATCATCGCCGCACGAGCTGTGATCGGCACAACCGAAACGGTGTTGCGCAAGGCGGCGGCGGGGCTTTGGGACCGGGGGGATGGACTTCAGATCAAACTGATCTCGGGGGATTTGGAAAGCAAGACGGCGGAGGCCGTGTTGGGCGGCGCAAATCTGTGTGCGATTGGCGACGGCAGCAGCGGAAATTGGGAGCTTTTTCAGTTCAAGACAGCGGAATTGGTTGGCCCCCAAACCTATGTCCTGAAAGATCGTTTGCGCGGGCAGGCAGGAACCGATGCATTGATGCCAGATGTTTGGCCCGAAGGATCGGTTGTGGTGCTTCTTGACAATCGCGTCGAGCAGATTCCGCTGAAAAGCTCGCAGCGACGCATTGCGCGGCACTACCGAATTGGCCCCGCGCGTCGCGGCTATGATGACCCATCGTATCTGCACCGGGTCGAGGCGTTCGACGGCAACGGACTGCGTCCATATTCGCCGACGCATTTGCGAGCGTCCAGAGGCAGCTCGGGCGACATCGGGATCACCTGGATTCGACGCACCCGGATTGAAGGCGATGACTGGACCGGTTTGGACGTCCCGTTGGGCGAAGAAACCGAAAGCTACCTGGTGCGCATCATGAACGGTGAAACCGTCGTTCGCGAAACGACTGTTGGCGCAGCCGGTTGGACCTATGCAGCAGCGCAACAATCGGCCGACGGCGCGGGCTCAGCTGTGAGCGTTGAAGTGGCGCAGATATCGGCGCGCTTTGGGGTAGGGCCTGCAACGCGCATCGATCTGCCAGTTTAGCGCAGCATAGAAATACTGCGAGCGCCGTTTGGAATGGCGCTCGCAGAGGACAGCTGCAAAACCTTCTCAAACTGTGATCGACACGGTCAATTTAATTCATGGCACATCCCTTTGCGGTGGCGGCATTGTGCGTTACATATGGTATCTCGCATAACGCTAGGACATCGAGCCATGGTAGAAACACGCGCTAAGATTTCGACGGTTGATCCGGTATGGGATCAGATCACCACCGAAGCCCAGGAAGCAGTTCGCACTGAGCCTTTGATGGGCGGGTTGGTTCATGCCTGTATTCTACACCACAAATCGCTGGAAAAGGCGCTGTCCTATCGCATCGCGGCCAAGCTGGCGTCGAATGAGATGTCGATGGTCGTGTTGCGTGAAATCGCTGACAACGCCTATCAGGAGAATCCTGATTTGGTAAAAGCCGCGCGTGCCGATCTGGTGGCGGTCTATGAACGTGATCCCGCCTGCCATCGACTGTTGCAGCCCATTTTGTACTTCAAGGGCTATCAGGCCATGCAGGGGTACCGTGTGGCTCACTGGCTCTGGAGCCAGGGCAAAACGGATCTGGCCTATTTCTTTCAGATGCGGATTTCCGAGATCTTTGGCATCGATATTCATCCTGGCGCTCGTATTGGTCGCGGTATCATGATCGATCACGCGCATTCCATTGTCATCGGCGAAACGGCCGTTGTTGGCGACAACGTCTCGATGCTGCACTCGGTAACGCTTGGGGGGACTGGCAAGGAAGAAGAGGACCGACATCCCAAGATCGAGGATGGCGTTTTGATCGGAGCCGGAGCCAAGGTTCTGGGCAACATCCGCGTGGGCCATTGCAGTCGCATCGCTGCAGGGTCGGTTGTGTTGTCCGAGGTGCCGCCGTGCAAGACCGTGGCTGGAATCCCGGCCAAGATCGTGGGCGAGGCGGGATGCGAACAACCGGCCGTCAGTATGGACCACATGCTGGGACCTGACGCTGGTCAATAGAATTCATGCAAAAGGGGCGGCCTGAGAGTTCAGGCCGCCCCCTTTTTTGTTTCTGGATGGAGGCCTTACGCCAACATCATCATCGGGTTTTCCAGGTTTTCGACGATGGCTTTGAGCAAATTTGCACCAAGCGCGCCGTCGATGACGCGGTGATCGACCGACATGGTGACCGACATGACGGTGGCCACGGTCAGCTCGCCATCCGCGCCGACAACCGGTTTCTTGACGCCGGTGCCTACGGCCAGGATGCCTGCATGCGGCGGGTTCACGATGGCATCAAAATTGTCGATGCCGAACATGCCCAGGTTTGAAACGGCAAATGTGCCGCCCTGGTATTCATGCGGCGCCAACTTGCGATCGCGGGCGCGGGCGGCCAGGTCCTTCATCTCGGTCGAGAGGGCAGACAGTGATTTGGTGTCGGCGTCCTGCAGGACCGGGGTGAAGAGGCCGCCCTCGATGGCGACGGCAACCGCCACATCCGAAGGCTTCAGCTGCAGCACCCGGTCACCGGCCCAAACGGCGTTGCATTCCGGGACCTGCTGCAGGGCGTTGGCCACGGCCTTGATGATGAAGTCATTGACGCTGAGTTTGACGCCGCGCCCTTCGAGCTGCTTGTTCAACTGGCTGCGGAACTTGAGCAGCGCGTCCAGCTGAATGTCACGGCGCAGATAGAAATGCGGGATGGTCTGCTTGGCTTCGGACAAACGCGCCGCAATGGTTTTGCGCATGCCGTCGAGTTTGACCTCTTCGTACTCACGGCCTTCGTACATGCGGGCCACCATGTCGGCTGAGGGGCCGGTCGCCGGGGCGGCGGCAGGGGCGGTCGCTGCCGGAGCAGGTGCCGAAGCCGCCGCTGGTGCGGAAGCAGGTGTGGTGGCTGTTGCGCTCTCGACGTCGGCCTTGACGATGCGGCCATGGGGGCCCGAGCCGGTGATCTGTGCCAGATCTAGACCCTTTTGGGCAGCGATGCGGCGGGCCAGCGGCGAGGCAAAGATGCGACCGCCATCGGCCTTGGCCGGAGCTGCCGGGGCAGGGGTTGCGGCAGGGGCGGGCGCCTCAACCACCGCAGGGGTGGCCTCGTTGCCCGCAGCGGCTGCGGGGGCAGCCGCCACGCTCGTGCCGATATCGTCCGCGCTTTCGCCCTCTTCGAGCAGGACAGCGATTGGCGTGTTCACCTTGACCGCCTCTGTCCCCTCGGGGATCAGGATCTTGCCGATGGTGCCTTCGTCGACGGCTTCGAACTCCATCGTCGCCTTGTCGGTTTCAATTTCAGCCAGCAGATCGCCCGAGGAGACGGTGTCGCCTTCCTTGACGAGCCATTTGGCCAGGGTGCCTTCCTCCATCGTGGGGGAGAGGGCAGGCATCAGGATTTCGGTGGGCATGTCAGCGCTCCTCAATCAATGTGATTTGGTCAAATGGGGGCCGGGGAGCCCCCTTGCCGCGCGCCAGCTTGGCGATTGCGGCTTCGATCTTGTCTTTGTTCTCGGCCATCCAGACGTATGCCATCTGATGTGAGGGCCTCGAGCCGAACAGGCGGAGGTCGGCGGCCAACCGTTCAGGAACCAGAGCCGTCACTGTGCGCCCATCCACATCATGGGTGACGCGGTAACATTCGGTTCCTGGATCACGACCCCGAACCTCCATCCGATCAGCGGTAGGTCACTTGTTTGACGGCAGCGATCACCTCATCCGTGGTCACCAGCGCCAGTTTTTCCAGGTTGGCGGCGTAAGGCATTGGGACATCCTTGCCGGTCAGGTTGATCACGGGTGCGTCGAGGTAATCGAACGCTTCCTGCATCACGACCGAGCTGATGTAGCTGCCGACCGACCCTTGGGGCCAGCCTTCTTCGACCGTTACAAGCCGGTTGGTTTTCATCACCGAGTTGATAATGCTGCCGGTGTCCATTGGGCGCAGGGTGCGCAGGTCGATGACTTCGGCTGAGATACCCTCTTCGGCCAGTTTGTCAGCGGCTTCCAGAGCATACTGCATGCCGATCCCGAAGGAGACGATGGTGACGTCCGAACCTTCGCGCCAGATGCGGGCCTTGCCGAAGGGAACGGTGAAATCATCCATCACCGGTACGTCAAACGAGCGGCCATAGAGGATTTCGTTTTCCAAGAAGACCACCGGGTTGTTGTCGCGGATGGCGGTTTTCATCAGGCCTTTGGCGTCTGAGGCCGAATAGGGCATGACGACTTTCAGACCGGGGATCTGCATGTACCACGCAGCATAGTCCTGGCTGTGTTGAGCACCGACGCGGGCGGCAGCACCGTTGGGACCACGGAACACCATGGGCGCGCCCATCTGACCGCCGGACATGTAGAGTGTCTTGGCGGCGGAGTTCAGGATGTGGTCGATCGCCTGCATCGCAAAGTTGAATGTCATGAATTCGACGATCGGGCGCAGACCCGCCATAGCCGAGCCTGTGGCGATGCCGGCAAAACCGTGTTCGGTGATCGGCGTGTCGATGACGCGCTTGGAACCGAATTCGTCCAACATGCCCTGCGAGACCTTGTAGGCGCCCTGATATTCGGCGACTTCTTCGCCCATCAGATAGACATCTTCGTCGCGGCGCATCTCTTCGGCCATGGCGTCGCGGAGGGCTTCGCGGACCGTTTGCTGCTTCATTTCGGTGCCTTCGGGCCAATCCGGCGTCAGATCAACCTGCGGTGCCGCGGGGGCCGCAGCAGCCGGGGCAGGGGCAGGCGCCTCGGAGCCCCCTGCGGGGGCCGCCTCGTTGCCCGCGGTGGCGGCCGACGGTGCGCTGACGATGGCGTCGGCGCTTTCGCCTTCTTCGAGCAGCACGGCGATGGGGGTGTTCACCTTGACCCCTTCGGTGCCCTCGGCCACCAGGATCTTGCCGATGGTGCCTTCGTCGACCGCCTCGAATTCCATCGTGGCCTTGTCAGTTTCGATCTCGGCCATGATATCGCCCGAGGATACGGTGTCGCCCTCTTTGACCAGCCATTTGGCCAGTGTGCCTTCCTCCATGGTCGGCGACAGGGCGGGCATGAGAATTTCGGTTGCCATGTCTATCTTTCCCCTCAGGCGTAAATGTCAGTCCAGAGCTCTTCAACTGCGGGCTCGGGGCTTTCCTTGGCGAAATCGGCGGCCGCGTTCACCACGTCCTTGATTTCCTTGTCGATGGCCTTGAGGTCATCTTCGCTGGCGTGTTTGCCGGTGAGCAGCATCGAACGGACCTGTTCGATCGGATCCCGCTCTTCGCGCATGCGCTGAACCTCTTCGCGGGTCCGGTATTTTGCCGGGTCCGACATCGAGTGGCCGCGGTAGCGGTAGGTCTTGATCTCCAGGATGTAGGGACCCTTGCCCGCGCGGCAGTGCGCCACGGCCTTTTCGCCAGCTTCCTTGACCGCCAGAACGTTCATGCCGTCGACCGCCTCGCCGGGGATGCCGAAGGCCTCACCACGGGTGTAGATGTCGGGGGTCGAGGTCGAGCGCGATTGCGCGGTGCCCATGGCGTATTGGTTGTTCTCGATCACGAAGACCACGGGCAGATCCCAGAGGGCGGCCATGTTGAACGCCTCATACACTTGGCCCTGGTTTGCCGCGCCATCGCCGAAATAGGTGAATGTGACGCGCCCGTTGCCCTTGTATTTGTCGGCAAACGCCAGACCGGCCCCCAGGGGCACCTGCGCGCCCACGATGCCGTGGCCGCCGTAGAAATGTTTCTCTTTCGAGAACATGTGCATCGAGCCGCCCTTGCCCTTGGACAGGCCACCCTCGCGGCCGGTCAGTTCGGCCATGACGCCGCCCGGGTCCATGCCACAGGCCAGCATGTGGCCGTGATCGCGGTAGGATGTGATGCGTTTGTCGCCTTCTTCGGCGGCAGCCTCGAGGCCGACAACAACGGCCTCTTGGCCGATGTAGAGGTGGCAGAAACCGCCGATCAGGCCCATGCCATAAAGCTGACCTGCCTTTTCTTCGAATCGGCGGATCAGCAACATCTCTTTGTAATAATTCAAAAGCTCTTCAGCAGAAACATTTGGTTTCTTTGTACTTTTTCGCGCGGCCATCGTGGCGATCTCCCCCTTCCGGCAAGATAGTTTAGCGTTAAACTATCTAATAGAACATTTCCCGCAACAAGGCGAGTGAAATTGTGACGCGGGGGAAAGTCGCGCTGATATCTGCTTGGGAAATGTACAAAATGTCTAGCGGATGACGATCTCGTCGGCCCGCAGCAGACCCAGAACCGAGCGGGCCTGTTGGTCCAGCAGATCCAGATCCAGATAGCTGTCAGACAGGCGCAGGGTCAGGTTGCTCATCTGATCGATCTCGGCGTTCAGCCTGCCCAGATCACGCGACAACGCATCGGCTTCGGCTGCAATCTCGGCCCGGCGGAACAGCCCGAAATCCCCCTGCACGGCGGCAAAGGTGAAATAAGTGCCCAGGGCAAACGCCACGGCGAAAAAGATCAATGCACCAAAGCTGGGTCTGTTGGAACGGGGCACGCCGTTGTCCTGCCTCTGATAGTATTCTGCTCGCACCCTTTGCGGGCGTCTGCTGTGCAGTATGGCACAGGCGAATCAGCATGTGAATCCCCTAAATCAGGGGAATTCACAATGATTTCAGCCGGTAAGGTTGTATGGCTCAGCCTGCCTCTTCCAGCGCTGCGACACCGGGCAGGGTTTTTCCTTCCATCCACTCCAGGAAAGCGCCGCCAGCGGTCGAGATATAGGAAAAGTCACCTGCCGCCCCCGAGGCATTCAACGCGGCAACCGTGTCCCCGCCACCGGCGACCGAGGTCAACTGACCAGCGTTGGTCATGGCAGCGGCCTTCAAGGCTGCGGCATTGGTTGCGGCGTCAAAGGGTTCCAGCTCGAACGCGCCAAGGGGACCGTTCCAGATCACGGTCTTGCTCTGACCGAAAATCTCGGTGATGCGCGCAACGCTGTCGGGGCCTGCGTCCAGGATCATGCCCTCTTCGGGGCACTGATCGGCGGGCAGCACCTGATGCGGGGCGTGGCTTTCGAACTTTTCCGCCACAACGATGTCGGTGGGCAGGATGATCTGGCAGCCCAGACCGTCGGCCTTTTCGATGATCTTGGCGGCGGTGTCCTTCATGATGCGTTCCGCCAGCGATTTGCCGACACCCATGCCTTTGGCGACGAGAAAGGTGTTGGCCATGCCGCCACCAATCACCAGGTAATCCACTTTTTCGATCAGGTTGCTCAAGAGTTCCAGCTTGGTCGACACCTTGGCCCCGCCCACAACGGCAGTCACCGGGCGCTCGGGCTGACCGAGTGCGCTTTCCAGGGCCTCCAACTCGGCCTGCATCAGGCGGCCTGCACAGGCGGGCAGCAGGCGCGCCAGTGCTTCGGTCGAGGAGTGCGCACGGTGCGCGGCTGAAAAGGCATCGTTGCAATACACGTCACCCAGTCGCGCCATGCCTGCGGCCAGATCCGGGTCGTTCTTGGTTTCAGCCGCGTGGAAACGGGTGTTTTCGAGCAGCAGAACCTCACCCGGCTGCAATTGCTCGGCGGCCAGCTCAGCGCCGGTGCCCACGCAGTCGGCAGCGAAATGCACTTTGGTTTCAAACGCGCGCTCCAGCGTCGGCACCAGTTGGTTCAGCGACAGGTTCTCGCGACGCTCGCCACCGGGGCGGCCAAAATGCGCCAGCAGGATCGGTTTGCCACCAGCGGCCAGGATGTCGCGCACGGTGGGGGCGATGCGACGGATGCGGGTGGAGTCGGTCACAACGCCATCCACGATCGGCACATTGATGTCCACGCGCACCAAAACGCGCTTGCCGTTCAGATCCATGTCGTCGAGTGTTTTCCAGGCCATCATGTGCTCCGCTCAAAATCAACAAAACTTGGCTGCTCTTTCCCCGGAATCGCCCCTCAGGTCAATGCGCGACTTGGCAATCGGTCAGGGGGCGCTTAGGTATTCGCCCAACAACTTGCTACAGGAGGGCCCAATGGCCGAGATCAAGGATCCAGAAAACACCGTCATCGTCGAGCTGAAGGGCGGCAATGTCGTCATCGAGCTGCTGCCAGATGTGGCACCCAAGCACAGCGAACGCATGAAAGAACTGGCGCGCGCGGGCGAATATGACAACGTGGCCTTTCACCGTGTGATCGACGGCTTCATGGCGCAGACCGGCGACGTACAGCACGGCGACATGGAAGACGGGTTCAACCTGCGTATGGCGGGCACCGGTGGCTCGTCGCTGCCCAACGTTCCGGCCGAGTTCTCGAAACTGCCGCATGACCGTGGCACTCTGGGTGCTGCCCGTTCGGCGAACCCCGACAGCGCCAACTCGCAGTTCTTCATCAACTTCAAGGACAACCACTTCTTGAATGGCCAGTACACTGTTTATGGACGCGTCATCGAAGGTATGGAGCATGTCGACGCCATCGTGCGTGGCGAGCCGCCTGCAAGCCCCGACCGCATGATCAGCGTCAAGGTGGCCGCAGATGCGTAAGCTCGCAGCTGTCTTTGCGCTGATGGCCAGCCCTGCGCTGGCCACTGGTTTGCAAATCGAGGTCGAAGGCGAGGCCAACGGCACGATCACCATCGACCTGCTGGAAGATGTGGCGCCCAAGCACGTGGAACAGATCGCGGCTCTGGCTGCCGAAGGTCAGTATGATGGCGTGGTGTTCCACCGTGTGATCGAGGACTTCATGGCGCAGACAGGGGATGTCGAGTTTGGCAAGCTGGGCGGCAACATGGCGGCCGCGGGCCGTGGCGGCTCTAGCCGTCCGGACCTGCCCGCCGAGTTTTCGGACATCCCGTTTGATCGCGGTGTGGTCGGCATGGCGCGGTCGCAGAACCCGAACAGTGCCAACTCGCAGTTCTTCATCATGTTTGACGCAGGTCATTTCCTGAACGGGCAATACACCGTTGTGGGCAAGGTCACCGGCGGTATGGACGTGGTGGACCAGATCAAGCGCGGCAAAGGCCAGAACGGTGCCGTGATCGGTCAGCCGGACGTTATGAAAAAGGTCACCGTGACCAAGTGACGTTTTTTGCGGTGTCCCTGTTGCTTGGGGCACCGCACCTTTTGTCAAATCTGCGTGTGATGGGCTGTTCAGTTGGCCCATGTGTCCGCACACTCTCCACGTCGCAACACTGCAAAGGTGTGACCCATGCGTGGATTGTTCATATTCCTCTTTTCTTTGATCGCGTCGGTGGCGCTTTCCAGCCCCGAGTTCTGGCGCCACGAGTGGCCTGACACCGACTTCTCGCGCAGCAGCGTGCAGAATTGGGGAGAGATCCTGTCAGGCGGCCCGCCCAAGGATGGTATCCCAGCCCTGAGCGACCCGAGCTTTCTGCGCGCTGAGGACGAGCGCAGGATCAAAGGACGCGAGCCGGTGATCACAGTTGAAATCGATGGGGTCGAACCGCGCGCCTATCCGATCCGATATCTGATGTGGCATGAGATCGTGAACGACACCGTGGGCGGCATCCCCGTGGCGGTGACCTTCTGCCCGCTGTGCAATTCGGGGATTACCTTTGACCGGCGGGTTCGGGGGAAAGTGCTGAGCTTTGGTGTCTCGGGCAAGCTGCGTCATTCGGACATGATTATGTATGACCGTGAAACCCATAGCTGGTGGCAGCAGGCCATTGGCACGGCCATTGTCGGAGAGTTGAATGGCACCCAATTGAGGGCGCTGCCGACCTGGATGGAAAGTTGGGATGAGTTCAAGGCGCGCAACCCCCAAGGTCTGGTGATGGCGCAGCCCAGCTACAACCGGTCCTACGGACGTAACCCCTACGAAGGTTATGACAGTCTGAGCCAACCGTTCCTATACAACGGCGCGCTTCCGCCTCATGGCATTCCGCCGCTGGCGCGGGTGGTGCGCGTTGGCGATCGCGCTTGGCCCCTATCTCGGCTACGAAACGCAACCGACTTGCGCGAGGCCGGCGTGGTGCTGAGTTGGAAAGCCGGGCAGGCCTCGGCTTTGGATACTGGTCGCATCGCGCGTGGCAAGGACGTTGGCAGCATTCGCGTGACAGACGGGCAAGGGCGTGATCTGCCCCATGACGTCATGTTCGCCTTTGCCTTCCACGCGTTCTGGCCTGACGGGCACTGGATGCTTGGCAATTAGCCGTCGCTGAAGGTGTAAGACCCCATGTCACACAGATCGAGGCCATAGTCCTCGAACTCGGCCCCGTCCGAGAACTGCCCGCGGATGTCATAGACGCAGGTGCTCAGACCGTCCGCAATCAGAACGCCGATCTCATAGCCCGAGGCGAGATAACCGCCTTCGAGAAGGTTGTCCTCCCACGCGTCCGATGAGGCTGCGCTGACGTTGAAGCCGATCAGGTCCGCACTGGATTCGTTGATCAGAAAGAACTCCAGGTCTTCGGCAACAGCCGCTGAGCCCGTGGTAAGTGCGGCCAACGCGGCCCCAAGCAGAATGCGTTTCATGATGTCCCCCTACATGTGAATGCGGCCGGTCGTGCGTTCTGCACAGGCTGCTCAATTTCTATTGTGCGGAATTCCGCCCAGCAGGGAAGGGGGTATGTTCAATTCCAGCGAATCTTGTGCCGATTGCACAAAAAAGCGCCGACACGGAAATTCCGTATCGGCGCATTCAATGTCCTCTGGCGCATGGGCGCGAGATTACTTGCCTTCGGCCGGGGCTGCGGCGGGTGCTGCTGCCGGATTGGCACCGGGCTTGGTGGCGCGGCCGGGGTTCAGCGGGTCGTCCTGACGCTGTACGGAACCCTCGAAATGGGCGCCGCTTTCGATCGCGATGGTCTTGTGGATGATGTCGCCTTCGACGCGCGCGGTCGAAGTCAGGCGCACCTTGAGGCCACGCACACGGCCCACGATGCGGCCGTTGATGACGACGTCATCTGCAGTGACTTCACCCTTTATTGTTGCGCTTTCACCGATGGTCAGCAGATGCGCGCGGATGTCGCCCTCGACAGTGCCTTCGACCTGGATGTCACCCGTCGTCTTGAGATTGCCGGTGATGTGCAGGTCCGATGACAGCACGGATGCGGGTGGCTTGGCTTTGGGGGCGCTGGCTTTGAAATCGCTTTGGGCAGGGGCTGCCGGGGCAGAGGTCGGCGCCGCAGGCTTTGCAGCTTCGGGGGCCTTTGTGCCCGGCTCGTTGATTTTGCTCTTAGAAAACATTTCGTGCAGCCTTGATGTAGATCATGGGGTTTACGGGTCTCCCGTTCACGCGTACCTCATAATGGAGGTGGGTGCCAGTCGACCGTCCGGTGCTACCCATATCAGCAATATGATCCCCGCGCGAGACCCTTTGACCCTTCTTCACGCGAATCCGCGTGTTATGAGCATAAAGCGTCTCAATTCCAAAGGCATGCTGGATTCTCACCAACCGCCCAAAGCCCGACTGCCAGCCTGCGTGCGTCACTACGCCATCGGCGGTGGCAAAGATGTCGGTGCCATGGGGCCCGGCAAAGTCCGAGCCGTTGTGCATGCGCCGACCACCGGTCTTGGGGTCGCGGCGATAGCCAAAGCCGCTGGTATAGCGAACTGCCGCGCGCACAGGGCTGGCAAAGGGCGCCTTTTCGGCGGCAATGCGATACAGGTTCAACTGGTCCATCTGCCGCAGCAGCTGGTTCGCGCGGGCCTCGTCAGCCGAGGGTTCTTCACCGCGCGTGCTCAGGGATAAAGGGGTGAGCGGACCGCCCTGACCGCTGTAACCCCGCCGGACCTGCTCGATGATGCGGTCAGTGGGCATGCCTGCGTTACGGAACATCTTGTCCAGCGGCTCGACCGAGATGGTCATCGCCTCTTCCAGCTGGCGGAAGATCTGATCGTTCTGTTCCCGCATCAGGCGGATTTCCAATTCCAGCTCGTCGCGCTGGTCCAGCGCCGATTGCGCGTCCGAGATCACCTGATCGCGCTGCTGTGCCGTACGTTCCAGCGCATCGGCCATAAACGTCATCTGCACCGGGGCAGAGGCCGCAACGTGGTGAACGGTTGCATCGTCCTGATTCTGCGCTTCAAGTTGGGTCAACGCGTCGCGGGCTGCCTCGCGGTCCTTCATGGTGTTGCGCAAGGTGCTCTGGATCACATCGATTCCGGTTTCCAACTCGCGGCGGCGGGTCTCGGATTCCAGCAGCTCGGATTGCATGACCGAGATCTGATCGAGTGCCGCATTGAACCGCGCCTGTGCGGCAAGTGCCTCTTCGGCGCGGGCATCGCGTTCACCCGACAAGGCGTTGAGCCGCTCTTGATAGGTCATCTGATCGCGTTTGGCTTGTTCACGGAAGTTGCCCGACCCGATGCTGTCCATCAACAGGATCGCGGTGGCCACGATGGCCCAGGCCACAACCACGGTCACGCCGGCATAGGCGATCAGCTGTGTTTCCGGCCGCAGCCGGATGAACCTGGTGTCGGTGTCGGATTTGAGAAACAGGCGGCGTTCGGGAAAGATCCTCTCCAGAAACGCGTGTATCTTGATTGCCAGACGTGTTCGCACGCGTCTTTCCTTGTCTTACCCCTCTGACGGCGTTTTCGGTGAGTGACCGTCAGCCTTGGGCCGACTGAATAGCCAGACAGGCCCGTTTGGGCAAGTTTGTTAACTTCCAAGGTGATTCTGACGGGGTTTCGCGCCGAACATGAGCGGATTGTTGCCGATGAGGCGGTTTTTGTGACCAAGGATCAGGGGGTTGTCCCTGATCCGCATCAGAAAATCGGGCGCTTGACGGGGTTAGCGTACGTGTGCGGGGTATTGATCGGCCAGCGGCCAATAGAAGTCGGGCGGCAGGCCGGCATCGGCGCGCTTCTCTTCGTTGAACGGAGGCTTCAACCCGCCTTTGAAGTAGTGACGCACCAGTTTGTGGAACTCCTCCTTGGGGTCGATGTTGTCGCGCCCGCAGAGAAAGTTGAACCATTTCGAGCCATAGGCCACGTGGCTCACCTCTTCGGCATAGATCGTTTCCAGACAGCCAACGGCCTGGGTCTCTTTGGCGTTCTGAAAGATCTTGATCATACCGGGGGTCACATCCAGCCCGCGTGCCTCAAGCACCATGGGGACAATCGCCAGCCGACCCAATAGGTCGTCGGACGTGTCGATAGCGGCGCGCCACATGCCTGCGTGCGCTGGCAAGGCGCCATAGTGGCTATCCATCGCCTCAAGGCAGTCGCACATCATGTTGAAATGGTTCGATTCCTCATCTGCGGCCTGCACCCAGTCATCATAGAACCCCATGGGCATCGGCACATCCGTGAACCGCGCGATGATATCCCAATGCAGATCGACGGCGTTCAGCTCGATATGCGCGACTGCATGCAACAGGGCGATCCGACCGGCAGGCGAGCCGGGTTTGCGTTTCGGCACATCGCGGGGGGACAGCAGATCGGGTTTGTCAGGCCGAGCCGGGTGATCGGGGGGCGTGGCTTCACCAATCTCTATGATCTCGCCTGCTGCACGCGCGGCTTTCCACTGCGCGGCATAGGTGCGGGATTTGGCGGTTTTGGCACGGCCATCAGCGGTGGTCAGCACGTCGACAGCCATCGCGGCCAGCGTCTTTGGGGTGTCTGTCGTGCTGTGATCCATCGGCCTGCGTGCTCCGTCTTTGGTCTGACGCGCTGAATATCAGGTTTCTCGGCTGATCCAACCGCTATGCGTCGAGGGCAAGCTCTGGATGGTCATAGGCTTGGGGGTAGGGCATGGGCTTCTCCGGCCCCAGGGGGACAACGCCATTCCAGCTGCGCCCAAAATACCCCTGACGACAATGCACCAGCGAACAGCTGTCCGCGACGCCGGGCAGGGCATGGACCCGACACAGCCATCGCCACAGATGCGGATAGTCCAGGATCTTGGCCCCGTTCAGCTTCATTCGCAGGTAATAGACCGGATCGTGACGATAGAGCGTGGGGAAGAGGCGCAGGTCAGCCTCGGTAAAGCGGTCGCCCGTCAGATAGGGGCGGCCATCACTCAGGCGGTGCTCCAATTCGTCGAGGGTATGGAAGTAGGCGGCATAGGCGCTGGCATAGACCGTCTGATCCGAAGAAAACCCAGCCTTGTAGGCCCCATTGTTGATGGAGACATAGATTTGCTCGTTCAACACGTCGACCTCAGGGCGTGCGTCCACCGGGTAAAGGTCAACGCCGCCATCGCCACCAAGAGCCTGCGCATGTTCCCCCAGCATCCGAATGATCTCGGCGCTTTCGTTGTTCACGATGCGCTGTTGCTGCTTGTCGTAGAGGATAGGAACAGAGCGCTCGGTTGCCCCTTCGGCCTCATAGATCTGTTTGACCAGACGAAACCCTTGCCCGGTCGCGGTCTCGCCCGTGCACTCCGGCAGGGTGCTCCCTGTCAGGCTTGCCACCTTGTCAGGAGCGAATTGCCAGTTGTTGGGGCCATCGGGGTCGTTTTTATCCGTGCGGTTGGGAAAGGCCACGTCCATCGTGATGCTGTCCTGCAGTCCCAGAACATTGCGCGCCAGCGTCACGCGGTGACACCAGGGGCAGTTAAGCGCAACAAACAGGTGATAGCGCCCAGGCTCTGGGGGGAAGCCGGGATCACCAATGGCATGGCGGAACCCGCTGACGCCGCGCACAAATTCACCTTGTGCGCGGCGCGTTGTGGCGCCGGTCTGGTCTTCTTGGGTGGAACGGTCGCCCATGGGCTTATCCTCTCAGCCGGTGATGCAGGATGATCGGAACGGCCAGCTCCTCTTCATCGCTCAGGTGACGCTGCAAAAACGCCTCGATTGCTTCCGAGGTGCCATGCAAGGCGCCCACTTCGTCGCGGACCTGACCGGGATCAAGCTGCATCAGTTTGATCACACGATTTGCGCTTTTGGTGTAGCTGTCCAGCACCTTGTCCAGATCGGCATGGTCCTGTTCCAACACTTCAAGCCCGTGATCAAAGCGGGGATCAGCCTCGGACAGTTCAGGGAAGTAACTGCGATCCTCCCACCCGTGGTGCCCATGCAGGTTCCCGACCAGCGCATTGCCGTAATAGGACAGGCGCGCGGCATAGGTGCCATCGCCCATGTCCTTGTCCAGATAGACCTCGGCATCTTCGCGCAGAACCTCGGCCAGCTTGCGAAAGCCCTGATGGGCGCCCAGCCATTGGCGGGTCTTGTCCTTGAAGCCGGGGTGCGCCTCCCAACTGTCGCGCGGATAGGTGTCGAGCAAGACACGCATCTCGTCCGGCATGTTGTGGGTCCTGATGTCAAAAGTGGTTTGGGTCATGGTCTCGCTCCTTTCGCCACAGGAAGTGGGAGGAGCGGGTGAGTGTTCCAATCTCTACACCTGCACAGGGTCTGTGCCAGACCTCACAGACAGGAAAAAGGGCGCGGTCCGTAAACCACGCCCAGTGTAGGTATCGTCAAAAGGTCAGAGCGCTTTGACAGCTTCCAGCACCTCATCCACGTGACCCGGCACTTTGACCTTGCGCCAGACTTGGGCGATCTTGCCCTCGCGATCCACGACAAAGGTCGACCGCTCGATGCCAAGGAATTTCTTGCCGTACATGCTTTTTTCCTTCCACACGCCATAGTCCTCGCACATGGTGCTGTGCTCATCGGACAAAAGCGGCGTGGTCAGGTCATGCTTGGCGACAAATTTGTCGTGCTTTGCCACGCTGTCCTTGGAAATGCCAAAGACTTGAGCCCCCGCATCGGCAAAGGCTTGCAACTGCTGCGAAAAGCCAATGGATTCCTTGGTGCACCCCGGGGTATCATCGCGGGGATAAAAGAACAGGACAACAAGATCGCCCCGCAAATCAGACAGGCTGACCGTACCACCACCATCCCGGGGCAAGGTGAAATCAGGTGCGGTATCGGAAACTTCGGGCATCAGGCAACTCCGGTAAGGGTTTCAAAAGTGTTCGCCTGGATAATAGGTGTCGAGAAAGAAGTTGAAAGGCACAGACGGAAATTCCCAGGGATCTGACGTGACCAAGGATCAAACACCCCCCCAGGCCAAGACCCCGCGTCGGCGGGCCAAGGTGGGGCGTTGGACCTTTCGTGGTGTCTTGATCCTGATCTTTCTGGCCTCTGTTACGGCGGTCATGACCATCGGGCAGACCATCAGCGCGCCCGACTGGGTGCGTGAGCGCGTTGCGGATCGGATCGAGCGCAATTTGAATGGTCTGCAACTGGAATTCGGTCAGGTTAAATTCATCATCCTCGACGGATGGCGTCCCCGCATCAGCCTTCAGAACGTGGCGCTCAAATCCGCCGAGGGGCAGATGATCGCACAACTTGCCCACGCCGAGGCTAGCCTGGCGATGCGGCCGCTGTTGCAAGGACAGGTCAAGCCCAAGCAGATCGTCCTCAGTGGGGCTTTTGTCACCATGCAACGCGACGCGCTGGGCAATCTGTCGCTATCCCTTGGCGAAGGGGCCGCGCCGGTGGGGCAGGCGGCGAACCTGCCGCAGATGATCGAGACGGCGGATCAGGTGTTCCTGTCCTCGCAATTGTCAGCTTTGACCGCGATTGAGGTGCAGGGCATCACGCTAAGTCTCGAGGATCTGGGCAAGGGCCGTGCCTGGACGCTTGACGGCGGCCACATCCAACTGACCAGGCATGACCGGGACGTACGTATCGCCACCGGGTTTTCGCTGCTTTCGGGCCGCGACTATGCCAGTTCGATCGAGGCGAATTACACCAGCACGCTTGGCGCACCAGAGGCCAAGTTCGGCATCTCGGTCAGTGATATCGCCGCCGAAGACATCGCGCTTCAAAATGCGGCCGTGTCCTGGCTCGAAGTGCTCGAAGCGCCGATTTCAGGCGCCGTGCGTGGCGGCATCGACGTGCAAGGCAACCCGACCTTGGTGTCCGCGACTTTGCAGATTGGCGCAGGGGCGGTGCAGCCCAACCCTGAAACGCGCCCGATACGGTTTACTGGTGCGCGAACCTATTTCACCTATGACCCGTCCCGACAGCTCCTGGACTTCAACGAATTCTCGGTGAACAGCTCGTGGGGGGCTGTCACAGCCGAGGGGCAGGCCGTGGTCAACGGTGTTGAAACCGGTGTTCTTGAAAGCCTTGTGGGACAGCTGCGGTTTACCGACATGTCACTGAACCCGGCGCAGTTGATGGAAGCTCCTGTGAATGTCGATCGTGCCGAGGTGGACCTGAAACTGAAACTGAATCCGTTTCGCGTGCAGGTGGGGCGACTGACAGTGTCAGACGACAACAAGCTGCTCAACGCCTGGGGACATCTGGCAGCAGATCCGACCGGGTGGCGCGTTGCGTTGGACGGAACGCTTGACCGGATGACGCCTGGCGAGTTGCTGGGATATTGGCCGCGCGCAGTGGCTCCCAAGCCCCGCGAATGGGTGGAAGAAAACCTGACAGCTGGCACCTTCACGGATGGTGACTTTGCGGTGCGCTTGGTGCCGGGAAAACAGCCTGATCTCTATGCGGATTTCGATTTTGATCAAACGACGATCCGATATGCCAAAACCCTACCACCCGCCATCGATGCCCGAGGCCAAGCCAGCCTGACGGGGCAGCGTTTTGCCGTTCTGGCGCATGCCGGGCGCGTCATCACCGATCATGGCGATGAAATCGATGCGGCGGGCACCTCGTTCATCATCCCCGACATTTCGATCAAGAAGGCAGCGCCCGGCATTGCGCGGATCATCGGAACCGGCAGTGTCCCGGCGGTGCTGTCCCTGCTGGACCGCCCACCTCTCAACCTGATGTCAAAATCCAAACTGCCGATTGAACTGGCCGAGGGGCAGGTGTCGGTTCAGGGCACGCTGTCCTTGCCGCTCAAGGACAAGGTCAAGATCGATGATATGGAGTTTCATCTGACTGGCGAGGTTACGGACGTCCGCAGCACGGTGCTTGTGCCAGGGCAGGAGTTGAGCGCGCCGCGTCTGGCAGCGGTGGGAGATCAGACACAGATCACCCTGTCGGGGAGCGGTTTTCTGGGGCAGGTGCCCATGACGGCCAAGTGGACCCAACCCATCGGGGACAAGGATACGCCAAAGGCGAGTCAGGTGGCCGGGACGATTGAGCTGTCGCCCCAGTTGATGCAGCAGTTCAATTCTCCCTTCGCGGTTCGTGCGCTGCGTGGCGCGGGAACGGCGCGGTACACGCTTGATCTGCAACAGGGAAAGCCGCCCTATCTGACCGCGCAGTCGGATCTGGTCGGGGTGGGGTTGCGTGTTTCGGAATTGGGCTGGAGCAAACCACAGTCGACACCGGGAGAGCTGTCTGTGGCCGTCGAACTTGGCGACCATGACACGGTTGAGACGTTTTCGGTGCAAGCAGCCGGGCTGACAGCCGTTGGGACGATGTCATTCAACGATGCGGGTGCCATGGAACGTGCACAGTTCATCACCCTGCGCGTCGGCAATTGGCTGAACGTGCGGATGGACATGATCGGTCGCGGCAGCCGGGCCCCGGATATGGTGATCCGGGGGGGGACGCTGGACATGCGCGGGGCAGGGATCGGCGGCGGTGGTGGTGGTGCGTCTTCGGCAGCGTCCGGAGCCAGCTCGGGGCAGAACGTCACCGTGACACTTGACCGGCTGCAGATCACCGACAGCATCGCGTTGACCGGATTTCAGGGGAATTTCTCTCAGGCCTCTGGGATGACCGGCAACTTTGCCGGGCGCATCAACGGACAGACGCCCGTGAACGGACAAGTTCTGCCCAAGGGTGGGCGCAGTGGGTTTTTTGTACAATCCAACGATGCGGGCGGGGTCTTTCGATCTGCGCAACTGCTCAATCAGGCGCGCGGGGGCACTATGCAGCTTTCGCTGTCTCCGGTTGGCGGCCCGGGGAGCTATGACGGAACGCTGCGGGTGCGCAACACGCAGGTGAAGGATGCGCCGGCGATGGCGGCGTTGCTGAATGCCATCAGTGTTGTGGGGCTACTGGATGAGATGGCGGGCGCAGGTATTCAATTCGCGTCAATTGACGGACGGTTTCGCGTCGATCCGGACAAGGTTACCGTCTACGAAGGCAGCGCGGTTGGGCCATCGATGGGTCTTTCGGTCGATGGTACGGTTGATACGGAACAAAGAACGCTCAACCTGCGTGGGGTGATATCACCGGTCTATCTGCTCAATGTGATCGGCAGTGTGATTTCCACCCGCAAGGGCGAGGGGCTGGTGGGCTTCAACTATACCCTCACCGGGTCAATGACCTCGCCTCAGGTCTGGGTGAACCCGTTGTCGGGGTTGGCGCCCGGCTTTCTGCGCGATTTCCTGCGTGAGCCTGCGCCCAAGGCGCCACCGGTGCCGGGACAGCCGCCGGTGCAACAGGTGGACCCCACCCACAACAGCGGCGCAGGGGATCGCTGAGGGGTGTGGCCAAGCGCGCGCAGGCGACTTATATGCGCGGGCATGAAACTGAGCGAATTTGATTTCGACCTGCCCGATGGGCTTATCGCAACCCGACCGGCGCAGCCGCGAACTTCGGCCCGCCTGCTGGTGGCCGAAGGTGACGCGATCACGGATTCGGTGGTCCGCGATCTGACCGGGTGGCTGCGCCCCGGTGATCGGTTGGTACTGAACGACACCCGTGTGATCCCTGCGCGCCTGAGCGGCCGCCGCCATCGCGACAGCGCGCAGGGGCCGGTGTCGGCCAAGATCGAGGTGACGTTGCTGGATCCGGCGGCTGATGGCTGCTGGTCGGCTTTGATCAAACCGCTGAAAAAAGTGAAGCCGGGTGAGGTCATTGTCTTCTCGGACGACCTGTCAGCCGAACTGGTTGGCATCGAAGACGGGCAGGGCCGACTGCGGTTCAACCTGACCGGGGATGACTTTGATACGGCTTTGGCGCAGGCCGGGGCCATGCCGCTGCCGCCCTATATCGCCGCCAAGCGCCCGGCGGACGAGCGGGACAAAACCGACTATCAAACGGTTTGGGCCAAGAACTCGGGCGCTGTGGCGGCTCCGACGGCCTCGTTGCATTTTGACGATTCATTGCTGTCGCAGCTGCACGAGATGGGGGTTGGGTTCACCTATGTGACGCTACACGTGGGGGCGGGCACCTTTCTGCCGGTCAAGGTCGAGGATGTAACAACCCACAAGATGCATTCCGAATGGGGCCATGTCAGCCCCCAGGCCGTGACCGAGATCGAGGCCACCAAGGCCGCGGGCGGCCGCGTGATCCCTGTAGGCACAACCGCCCTGCGCCTGATCGAAAGTGCTGCTCAAACCGGCAGGTTGAAACCGTGGGAAGGCGACACGGACATCTTCATCTATCCGGGGTTCGAATTTCATGTCACCGACGCGCTGATGACCAACTTTCACCTGCCCAAATCGACGCTTTTGATGTTGGTGTCGGCGCTGATGGGGCAAGAGCGGATGAAACGCGTTTACGATCACGCGGTGCAATCCGAGTACCGCTTCTTTTCATATGGCGACGCGTCGCTTTTGATCCCGGCTTAGGCGAAAATGCCAAACCCGACTCGGTGAATGTCGTAGACAAGCACGTCATGACTGGTGTCTGATGAGATACCGGAGCCAATACAGTCGGATACGAGCGAGGACGCCCGATGCTTCAGGTTCTTTCCAGCGCATGGGCGCTGCTTCTGGGTATTTGTCTGCTGCTCGTGGGCAACGGGTTGCAAGGCACCCTGCTGGGGGTGCGTGGCGAGATCGAAGGGTTTTCCACCTTCGAGATGTCGATTGTGATGTCAGCCTATTTCATCGGCTTCCTGGGCGGGTCGCGCATGGCACCGCAGCTGATCCGGCGGGTTGGGCACGTGCGGGTGTTCGCGGCGCTGGCCTCGTTCATCTCTGCCGTCATGATCCTCTATCCCGCTTTGCCCAACATGTGGGTCTGGATCTTGGGGCGCGTGATCATCGGGTTCTGTTTCTCGGGCGTGTATGTGACCGCTGAAAGCTGGCTGAACAACGCAGCCGACAATTCGAACCGGGGCAAGGCGCTGTCGCTTTACATGATCGTGCAGATGATCGGTATCATCTCTGCCCAGGGCTTGATCCAGATCGGCGATCCCGGCGGGTATGAGGCGTTCATCATCGCCTCGATCCTGGTTTCGATCTCATTCGGCCCGATTTTGCTGTCGATTTCACCCACGCCTGCCTTTGACACCACCAAACCGATGACCCTGCGCGAGCTCATGAAAATCTCGCCTCTGGGCTGCGTTGGCATGTTCTTGCTGGGGGGCATCTTCTCGGCTCAGTTCGGTATGAGCGCGGTTTATGGCGCCACGATTGGTCTATCGCTGACCAACTTGTCGCTGTTTATCGCGACCTTCTACATCGGTGCGTTGTTTCTACAGTATCCGCTGGGATGGATCAGTGACCGAATGGACCGGCGCTTCTTGATTATGGGAGTTGCGGCCGTAGGGGGGTCAGCTGCGGTCGTCGGCATGATGTTTGGGGATCAGTTTTCCATGCTGTTGGTGTCGGCCTTTGTAATTGGCGGCATGTCAAACCCGCTCTATTCGCTACTGATTGCCTATACCAACGACTATCTGGATCACGATGACATGGCTGCGGCTTCGGGTGGGCTGGTGTTCATCAACGGTCTGGGGGCCATCGCGGGCCCGATGATCACAGGTTGGCTCATGGGTGACGCCTTGCTGGGACCGCCGGGCTTTTTCGCCTTTATGGCGGCTCTGCTGGCGGTCATGGCCGTTTACGCTCTGTATCGCACCACACAGCGCGCTGCGATCCCGGTCGAGGAAACGGGCAGCTTCACCGTCATGACGCCAACGTCAACGCCGGTAGCGGTTGAATTTGCGCAAGAAGTCGCCATCGAGGCCGAATTGGAGGAGCAAGAAGCGCAATAAGTCGCATTTTGCTTCAAAATATGTCGCGGATGTTGCAATATGTTACTGTAACAATTGTGTAAAACATTTTTTAATACCTATGTTCCCTGGGGGAAATTAGAAGTGGGGTGAGGCCAATGGTTGGTCCCGAAGATATTCTGAGTTTCTGGCTGGATGAAGTTGGTCCGGCTGGGTGGTATGTACAAGACGACGCGCTTGATGCCCAAATCACCGAAAAGTTCAAATCGACGTGGGAGGCCGCCTGTGAAGGTCGCTTCTCGATGTGGTTGACCTATCCAAGCGGTGCTTTGGCCTACATCATCCTCACGGATCAGTTCCCACGGAACATGTTCCGCGGCGATGCCCGTGCATTCAAAACCGACAAGGCGGCTCTGGCGGCAGCCAAATGCGCGGTTGATAAGAAGTGGGACATGCGCATCGACGAACCAGCGCGGCAGTTCTTTTATCTGCCGATGATGCATTCAGAGAACCTGTGTGATCAGGAACGCTGTGTGCGTCTGCTGTGCGAACGCATGCCGGAAAATGGTGCCAGCAACATGCTGCACGCCCGGGCGCATCGCGAAGTGATCCGCCAGTTCGGCCGGTTCCCGTATCGCAACGATGCGCTGCACCGGACGCCGACCGCGCAAGAGGCCATGTATGTCTCGGACGGTGGGTACGGTCAGACCGTGCGTCAGATGCAGGCAGCAAGTTAACTTGCAGGCACGCATCCTTTGACATCCGAAATGCTGCGGGTGAGGGCATCCGCAGCAGTTTCGATCGAGTGATCGATCAACTGCTCTGGCGTATCGACCAGCTGTCGAACCCGGATCTGCGCCCCCTGAACATTTGTTTCAAGTGCCTGCACCTTGTTTTGCAAGGCGATCAGGGTTGCCGTGCTGTATTCGCCCGACTGTGATTTGAGGGTGGCCAGGTCGTTTCGGATGTCCGAAAGATCGCTGCGCAGTCCGGCGACTTCGTCCCGCAGTGGCGTGATCTTGATCAGATTCTCGGAAAAGGTCGCGGTCAACCCGTCGACCGTGGTGGCTGTTTTCCAGGCCAAAAACAGGCACAGGGCCACCAGGATCAGCGTGGCGTTAAGAAGGGCGAGGGCGAGGTCCTTGAGGGTTTTGGCCATGATGCATCCAATGTTTGAATTCAAAAACAAATCATTAACGCCTGCAAAAGGGCGCCGTTGGAGCATTTCTAGCGTTTTGCAAGTGAGGGGTATAGGCTGATTCCAGCGCATCTTTTTGTCATCTTCCCCAGCGTCACACATGTCGCAGGGGGCAGGGATTGATGTGTGCGAAAAAATAGTTTAACGGTAAACTAGTTTTTGAAAACGCCTGCGGCGAGGAGTGACCATGGCTGCGAAATCCTTTGATCTGATTGTTATTGGTGCCGGTCCCGGCGGCTATGTTGCGGCCATTCGTGGTGCGCAACTGGGCCTGAAGGTGGCCGTGGTCGAACGCGAACACCTGGGCGGCATCTGCTTGAACTGGGGCTGTATCCCGACCAAGGCGCTGCTGCGCTCGTCCGAGGTGTTCCACCTGATGGAACGCGCCAAGGACTTTGGCCTCAAGGCAGAGAACATCGGCTATGACCTGGACGCTGTTGTCAAACGTTCGCGCGGGGTGGCGGCGCAGCTGTCGGGCGGCATTGGCCACCTGCTGAAAAAGAACAAGGTCTCCGTGGTGATGGGTGAGGCGACGATCCCTGCCAAGGGCAAGGTATCGGTCAAGACCGACAAGGGCGCTGAGGAGCTGACCGCCAAGAACATCATCCTGGCCACCGGCGCGCGGGCGCGCGAGCTGCCGGGGCTTGAGGCCGACGGCGATCTGGTCTGGACCTACAAGCATGCGCTGGACCCGGTGCGCATGCCCAAGAAACTGCTGGTGATCGGCTCGGGTGCCATCGGCATCGAATTCGCCAGCTTCTACAACACGCTTGGCGCCGACACGACCGTAGTCGAGGTGATGGACCGCGTGCTGCCCGTCGAAGACGCCGAGATCAGCGCCTTTGCCAAGAAGTCTTTTGTCAAACAGGGCATGAAGATCATGGAAAAAGCCATGGTCAAACAGCTTGACCGGGGCAAGGGCAAGGTCACCGCGCATATCGAAGTGGGCGGCAAGGTCGAGAAACACGACTTTGACACGGTGATTTCCGCCGTTGGCATCGTTGGCAACGTCGAGGGGCTGGGGCTCGAGGCGCTTGGCGTCAAGATCGACCGCACCCATGTCGTGACGGATGAATTCTGCCGCACCGGCGTTGACGGCCTCTATGCCATTGGCGACATCGCGGGCGCGCCCTGGCTGGCGCACAAGGCGAGCCACGAGGGCGTCATGGTTGCCGATCTGATCGCGGGCAAACACGCGCACCCCGTTAAACCCGAAAGCATCGCAGGCTGCACCTATTGCCACCCGCAGGTCGCGTCGGTCGGCTATACCGAGGCCAAGGCGAAAGAACTGGGTTATGACATCAAGGTCGGTCGCTTCCCCTTTATTGGCAACGGTAAGGCGATTGCACTGGGCGAGGCCGAAGGCATGGTCAAGACCATCTTCGATGCCAAGACCGGCGAGCTTTTGGGCGCCCATATGGTCGGCGCCGAGGTGACCGAGATGATCCAAGGCTATGTGGTGGGCCGCCAGTTGGAGACCACCGAAGAGGATCTGATGAACACGGTCTTCCCGCACCCGACCCTGTCCGAGATGATGCACGAAAGCGTTCTGGACGCTTATGATCGCGTCATCCACATGTGATCCAGTGATCTGAGCTGCAGAAACGAGGGGGCCCCGACGGCCCCCTTTGTTATTTCACCTCGATGGTCTGCCGCATCGCCGTCACTCTGTCGCGGAACTTGTAGCGCAGCTCGTAGGTGCCGGGCGTATCGGGTGCGGTCAGCGTCACCGGTGTCTTACCACGCGTGTAGGCATAGTTGGAGTAGCTGTCGGAATCGACCGGTCCGATCTGGATGTTGTCGCCCCCCTGATCCGGACCTGTCCAGCCCACCTGAAACTGCGCCCCAGGTGCCACGGTTTCGGGCGCAGTCAGGGCAATGTCCGGCTCTGTCACCGTTACTGGCATCCGCAGGATATTCTCACGGTCTCGAAAGCTGTAGCGGATCTCATAGTTGCCCGGCTCGATTGGGGCGATAAGGTTCACGGTGGTGCCATCGCGTGTGTAAATGTAGTGGGTGTATTGATCCGTACCGGCTGGCCCGATCTGGATGTTGTCGCCGCCCTGATTGGGGCCGACCCATGCCACTGGAATGGTTTGCCCACCCTGGACGGAGGATGGAAACTCCAGGCTCAATTCCATCGCTGTTACCTTGAGGGGGACACGCAGGATGTTCTCGCGATCGCGGAAGCTGTAGCGCACTTCGTAGTCCCCCGGTTCGGCGGGCGCGATCAGGGTGACCGGGTTACCTTTGTTGGTGTATTGGTAGTTGGTGTAGCTGTCCGTCCCTGCTGGGCCGATCTGGATGTTGTCGCTTCCCTGGTCCGGACCGCTCCAGACAACGTCAAAGCTCTGTCCTGCTTGCACTTCGGACGGGAAATCCAATCCAAGCGCCGTGGCTGTTACCGTCAACGGCGTGCGCAAGATGTTCTCTCGGTCGCGGAAACTGTAACGGATTTCATACTCGCCCGGCTCGGCCGGAGCGATCAAGGTAACCGGGTTGCCCTTTGAGGTGTACTGATAGCCGGTGTAACTGTCGGCGCCACGCGGTCCGATCTGGATGTTGTCTCCACTTTGATCGGGACCGGTCCATGTCACCTGAAAACTGGATCCGGCTTCGACCGTGTCCGGGTGAACCATCGCCAACTCGGGCTCGGTCAGTGTGATGGGGCGCGTGGCGATCACCTGCCGGTCGTTCAGGACATAGCGCAACTCATAGGTGCCGGCGTGAGGCGGCAGGATCAGATCAAGCGGGTTGCCGTCGGCGGTATACGTGTAGCCAAGATAACGATCTTCACCTGCGGGACCAATCTGGATGTTGTCATTGGCCTCGTTCGGACCTCCCCATCCGACAGACAGTGTGGATCCCGCGATGGCACTGTCCGGCGCAAGGATGCGCGCCTTGGGCAGGGCCTTGGGAAAGCTCACGACCACATCAATCGGACCATCGCCGACGGCCACGAATTGGCGGCTGAGTTCGGTTTCGGTGCTCAAGCGATAGGCCGTCACGACGTATGCTCCCTCTGCCAGATCCTGTTCCACGGGATTGCCTTGAACCTCGTCAAACACCGCTGCGCCATTGCTGCTGAGGGACCACAGAACCGGATCGTCGAAAGCAGTGTTTACGTACCCCTCGACAGCGCGGAATGTGGTCGTAATCGGCTCAGGCTCAGGCTCAAGTTCGGGCGGAGCAGCGGCCACAGTGGTCAAAGCCGCAGCCAGTTCCGAGGCATTGGCCGCACTGCGAAACGTCCCTCCGGTTTCATCCGCCAGGCATTGCATCTGTGCCAACGCTTCGGGGTCAGTGACATCGAACCCAACCACGTGAGCGGTGAAGTTCACCCCAGTCTCTTCGAGTTTGCGGGCCACAGCGCAGACGTCGGGTGCGCAGGTTTCGATCCCGTCGGATACAAGAATGACCGTCGCGGCCTCTTCCGTGTGGCGCAAGGCCTGCGCGGCGGCCACCACGGCATCAGCCATCGGTGTCTTGCCTTTGGGTTTGATCGCGCGCACCGCGTCTGCAATCTGATCGCGGGTTCCCGAACCGGGTGTCACCAGGGTTTCGATATCCGAACAATCGCCCTTGCGACGATGGCCATAAACCGTCAACCCCAGAGACTGTTCGGACGGCAAGGCGGTCAACAAGTCTTGTACCACGTCCTGGGCAATGGTGATCTTTGCGGTGCCATCGATCTGCCCCCACATGGAACCTGACCCGTCCAGAACGAGAATGGCCGAGGGGCGCTCTTGGGCGAGCAGGGGGGCGGTCGCCGCTGCGATCAAAAAGGTGAATGCTAAGGGCAGGCGCATGCGTACCTCCAAACGTCTTGATGTCGAAATGTCAGAGTTAAAAATGATCTGTGGGGACAGTTTACCGGTGTTTTCGAAAAACCAAAGGAAAAATCAGGGTGTGCGGGGCGAGCTTCCAATGCGATGCCGCCGATCCAAGTCGGTCTTCCCGGTGATCCAATGTGACGCCCATCGATGATGATGTGCGAGAGCTTGCTGGAGGACGGCGGTTTTGCACCTGTCGCCATCCGGGCCAAGCAATGAATCCTCAAAGGCGGAGCCTTGCGCAAAATACCTGATAGTCACCTATGGCGAATTTTCACAGGTTCACACTTTGTTCGCATTTTTGGGTTGGAGACTCAGCCACGCTCCACTATCTCTTAACCACTTGAGTGCAGGGGGCCCGGATGGCTGAGCTGAAGAACATCGAGGTGCGCGGCGCACGCGAACACAACCTCAAAGGCATCGACGTTGATATCCCGCGGGATCAACTGGTGGTGATCACCGGTCTTTCAGGGTCTGGTAAATCCTCGCTGGCGTTCGACACGATCTATGCCGAAGGGCAGCGGCGCTATGTCGAAAGCCTGTCGGCCTATGCGCGCCAGTTCCTTGATATGATGGAAAAACCCGACGTGGATCACATCAGCGGTCTTAGTCCCGCCATCTCTATCGAACAGAAGACAACGTCGAAAAACCCCCGCTCGACCGTCGGCACCGTGACCGAAATCTACGACTATATGCGCTTGCTTTTTGCGCGGGCAGGCACACCCTACAGTCCTGCCACCGGCCAGCCGATTGAGGCACAGCAAGTGCAGGACATGGTTGACCGGATCATGACGATGGAAGACGGGACGCGCGGTTATCTGCTGGCCCCCATCGTGCGTGACCGCAAGGGGGAGTACAAAAAGGAATTTCTGGAACTGCGCAAACAGGGGTTTCAGCGGGTGAAGGTCGATGGTGAGTTCTACGAACTGGACGAGCCGCCCACACTGGACAAGAAATTCCGTCATGACATCGACGTTGTGGTCGACCGTCTGGTGGTGCGAGAGGGGATGGAAACCCGGTTGGCCGACAGCCTGCGCACCGCGCTTGATCTGGCCGATGGTATCGCAATTCTGGAAACCGCGCCGCGTGAAGGTGACCCGGAGCGCATCACGTTCTCCGAGAATTTTGCCTGTCCTGTCAGTGGGTTCACGATCCCCGAGATCGAACCACGTCTGTTCTCGTTCAACGCACCCTTCGGGGCATGCCCCAGTTGTGATGGCCTAGGCGTTGAGCTGTTCTTTGACGAGCGTCTTGTGGTGCCGGACCAGACGCTAAAGGTTTATGATGGTGCGCTGGCGCCGTGGCGTAAAGGCAAGTCTCCCTACTTCTTGCAGACCATCGAAGCCATCGCCAAACACTTCGAATTCGACAAGAACACCCCGTGGAAAGACCTGCCCAAGAAGGTGCAGCAGGTGTTTTTGTACGGTTCGGGCGAAGAAGAAATCGAGTTCCGTTATGACGAGGGGGGCCGCGTCTATCAAGTCACCCGCGTGTTCGAAGGCGTCATTCCCAACATGGAGCGCCGCTATCGCGAGACGGATTCGAACTGGATTCGCGAAGAGTTCGAACGCTACCAGAACAACCGTCCCTGCGGCACCTGCGAAGGGTACCGCCTGCGGCCCGAGGCACTTGCGGTCAAGATCGCGGGCCTGCATGTGGGGCAGGTGGTGCAGATGTCGATCCGCGAGGCGTTGGCTTGGGTTGAAAGCGCACCCGGGCACATGAGCCAGCAGAAAAATGAGATTGCCCGCGCCATCCTGAAAGAGATCCGCGAGCGTCTTGGGTTCCTGAATAACGTGGGATTGGAATACCTTACGCTGTCACGTTCAAGTGGCACACTGTCGGGGGGCGAAAGCCAGCGGATCCGTCTGGCCAGCCAGATCGGCTCGGGGCTGACCGGAGTTCTTTACGTGCTCGACGAGCCGTCCATCGGCTTGCATCAGCGCGACAATGACCGGCTTCTGGGGACGCTCAAGAACCTGCGCGATCAGGGCAACACGGTGATCGTGGTCGAACATGATGAAGAGGCCATTCGCGAGGCCGATTATGTGTTCGATATTGGTCCGGGAGCCGGTGTGCATGGTGGACAGGTGGTCAGCCACGGGACGCCTGCGGACATCACAAATGATGCAGCCTCGATCACCGGGCAATATTTGTCCGGTGTGCGCGAAATTTCGGTCCCCGTAGAGCGGCGCGCAGGGAACGGCAAGACGCTCACGGTGGTCAAGGCGACCGGCAACAACCTGAAAAAGGTCACGGCCGACTTCCCGCTTGGCAAGTTTGTCTGCGTGACCGGCGTGTCGGGTGGGGGCAAGTCCACCCTGACGATCGAGACGCTGTTCAAGACCGCGTCCATGCGCCTGAACGGCGCGCGGCAGACGCCCGCACCGTGCGAGACAATCAAGGGTCTGGAGCATCTGGACAAGGTCATCGACATCGATCAGCGTCCGATCGGGCGAACGCCCCGTTCAAATCCAGCGACTTACACCGGGGCCTTCACGCCGATCCGCGACTGGTTTGCCGGTCTGCCCGAAGCAAAGGCGCGTGGTTACAAACCCGGTCGCTTCAGCTTCAACGTCAAGGGCGGCCGATGCGAGGCCTGTCAGGGCGATGGTGTGATCAAGATCGAAATGCACTTTCTGCCGGATGTCTACGTCACGTGTGAGACCTGCAAGGGCGCGCGCTACAACCGTGAAACGCTTGAGATCAAGTTCAAAGGCAAGTCCATTGCCGACGTGTTGGATATGACAGTCGAAGACGCGCAAGACTTCTTCAAGGCGGTGCCGAGCATCCGCGACAAGATGGATGCATTGGCCCGTGTCGGGCTTGGCTATATCAAGGTGGGTCAGCAGGCGACCACGCTGTCAGGGGGCGAGGCGCAGCGGGTGAAACTGTCCAAGGAACTGTCCAAGCGCTCGACCGGCCGGACGCTTTATATCCTGGATGAGCCAACAACCGGTCTGCATTTCGAAGACGTCCGCAAGCTGTTGGAAGTGCTGCATAAATTGGTCGATCAGGGCAATACCGTGGTTGTGATCGAACATAACCTTGATGTGGTGAAAACCGCCGACCACATCATCGATATCGGTCCCGAGGGGGGTGATGGCGGTGGCCGGATCGTGGCCCAGGGCACGCCCGAGGAGGTTGCTGATTGTGAGGGCAGCCATACAGGGCATTACCTGAAACCGATGCTGAACCCGGAACGGGTCGCGGCGGAATGATTGGATGAGGGGCTTTGCCCCTCTTTCCGGAGCATTTCTGAAAAGGTGAAGGGGCGGTTCAAGCGGCCGCCTCTTGGCTTGTGCGTGACATCAGGATCGGCACAAGGAAAAGCGCCAGAAAACCCGAATTCATCACCACGTTGAACCAGGCCCCGGCCGCGAGTGAGCCCAGGCTGTCGGGAATGAACCACGCCAGCAGAGTGAGAGTGATCATGCGCCGCGCCAAGGTGGGATCGCGCGCATAGAGGTGATCGGCGATCAGCCAGACGGCGGCACCCAATCCACACAGCAACCCACCACTGATGGCGCTCAGCAGGGCCTCGGTATCGGTGTCGATCTGTTGCGCACCGTCGAGCGGCAGATGGGCCAGGTCCACAAAGAAGCTCAGAGCGGGGGCAAGAAAGGTGAAAGGGGCCATCGCCATGGCCAATCCGATCGCGATGCAGACCACGGCTGCGGATTTGAGCCACTGGGTCGTAGTGAGGACGGTTTTGGTGTCGGTCATGTCAGGGTCTCCTGTTTGATCCTCTCTACCCTTGCCGGTGTCACATAGGTAAAACAATTACCTCTCAGGTAAGTGCATTTCGGCGCGGTCCGCGTAGACTGTTCCACGGAGGTGCCCCATGGCTGATTTTGGTCCTGCGTTAAAAGAATGGCGGACAACGCGTCGGATGAGCCAGATGGATCTGGCCCTGTCGGCAGGTGTGTCGGCAAGGCATCTGTCGTTTCTGGAAACCGGACGCGCGCGACCCAGCCGGGGTATGGTGCTGCGGCTGTGCGATGAGTTGAGCGTGCCCAATGCGGGCCGCAACCAATTGCTGACTGCGGCGGGCATGGCCCCGGCCTATGCCTCGCGCTCCCCCGACGCCGAGGATTTGAAACCACTGAAAGAGGCGGTGGCCTGGATGCTGGACAATCACGCGCCATACCCCGCGATGGCGTTGAACCGGCATTGGCAGTTGGAGGAGATGAATGGCCCGGCGGCGATGATGTTGAGCGCGTCGGGTTTGCAGCTTGGGGACAGCCTGATCGAGGCTTTGGTGAGCAATGAAGCTTTGCGCGGCGCGTTGGACAACCTGGAAGAGGTTGAGCGGCACACATTGGCACGGCTCAGGACGGAACTTACGCATTTTGGTCGCGATCCGGTGATCGAACGGGCGGTCGAAGCATTGCAGGCGCGAGTGTCCAGGGATGACGCGGTTCTGCCAGCGGTCATACCGGCGCGCTATCGGATGGGCGATCAGCTGTTGTCGTTCTTTTCGACCATCGCACAGTTCGGCACAACCGGTGATCTGGCGATGTCCGAGCTGAAGGTAGAGTTGATGTTCCCCGCCGATGACGCGACGCGTTTGGCGTTAACCGGGGGCGTTTAGACACAGGTCCAAAAGGCGCGAGACCTCTTGCGCCGAAAGGCTGTCAAACCGTGTGCTCAGATCTTCGATCTCATCTGCGCGTGTCCGACCCAAAACAGGATCGGCAAACAGGTGGAACTTGTCCGAGATTTCCCGGTCACTCAGCGGCAGGTCGGTGTCACCACGCGGCGTGCGCGGCTCGGACGTCAGCCGGGTGCCATCCTGCAGCACCAGCGTCACCTGCGCCCACCGTTTGCCGACGCTGATCTTGGTGAAATGCGGATCGTCGATCAGGGTTGTTGCCCGACTCAGGCGCAGAATATCGGGGTCGGTCAGGGTTTCCGGGGCCAGTTCCGGCACGCCGACCTGACCGCGCACGATCTGCGTCGCGACCGGGAAAGCGATGGAATAGGCGAACTCATCCGGTGTGGCCGGTTCATGACCCGCCAGACGGGTGGCATTGTGGAAGGTGCGGATTTCGACCTCGGCCACTTGGTTGTGGATCAGGTTGTGCGCGGACATCAGCTCGGCGGCGGCATCCAGCGCCGGGTGGGCCCATCGGCAACAGGGGTAGGGCTTGTAATGGGTGTCCTCGACCAACTGCCATCTGTCCCCCAGATCGGACCAGAATGCGGCGGCATCGTCGCCTTCGCAGGTCAGGGCAGGGGCGCCGGTGAAGCCCATGGTGGCGAGATAGGCCGCCGTTACGCCCGATGGCGCGCCCCAACCCACACCGTCGCGCACCATGGTGGGGTGATCGATGCAGCGCATCATCTGGCTGCGGGGCCCGTGGTACTCCCCGATCCCGGCGGCGTGTCGGATGATTTCTGCCCCGGCACCCAATTGCCGTGCCACGGCGGCAGCGACACCAACAGCAGTCCAAGCTCCGGATGTGTGGTAGTCGGCGCAGGTGGCATGCTGCGCAAGGCCCGCGCGATAGCTGACCTCGTACGCGATGGCGAGCAGGGTGGCGAAATCTGCCCCTGTGGCGGGCTGTACCTGCGCGTCTGCGACAGCCATGAGGGCAGGAAAGATCGCCGATCCGGCATGACCTTTGCAGGGGGATGTGCCGTCGTGCGCGTCGATGCTGTCGATGGTGAAGGCCCCGGCCATGGCCGCCCCTGCGGGGCTGACGGGCGTGCCGTCCATCATCATGCGCGCCGGACCTGCGTCAGACACGCCAAACAGCGCGGTGGCGCCCTTTCGGGCGATGGACGCCAGCGGCGTGGTCGACCCGACAGCCGCGACGCCCATTGTGTCCAGAAAGCTGCGGCGCAGGACCTGCAGGACCGGCGCGGGTAGGTCGGCGTAGGTCAGGTCAGCGGCGAAACGGTCGAATGTGGGCATCTGAGACTCCGGTCGTTTGGACCGAGCCTAGAAGGAGAGCAGGCAGAGGCGTTGTCTGTTTGCGACAGAAAGTGGTTTGGTGCGCGCCAACGCTCGGCACGCACCGTTGCAGGCGCGTGTTATTCGCGCCCGCGCTTTTCGAACCGGGGCAGCATGGCGCTGAAGTCTTTGCCTGCGCCGTCCTCGCCTTCGACAAACTGCGCATAAAGCGCCTGTGCCAGTTGACCCATCGGCGTGTCCGCATCGGCGCTTTCGGCCGCTTGCTGCGACAGGCGCAGGTCCTTGAGCATCAGGTCGGCGGCAAACCCGGGGGTATAATCGTTGTCGGCGGGGCTTTGCGGGCCAACGCCAGGCGCCGGGCAATAGGCGTTCATCGTCCAGCTGTAGCCAGACGAGGTCGACACCACATCGAACATCTTTTGCCGATCAAGGCCCAACTTGTCCGCCAGAGCAAAGGCCTCACACGTGGCGATCATGGTGACGCCCAGGATCATGTTGTTGCAGATCTTGGCCGCCTGACCGGCCCCTGCATCACCGCAATGCACGGCCTTTTGGCCCATGACATCGAACAGAGGCTCGGCCTTGGCAAAAGCATCCGCACTGCCGCCCGCCATGAAGGTGAGCGTGCCGCCAGCAGCCCCGCCAATGCCGCCCGAAACCGGCGCATCGACAAACAGAAGGCCAGCCGCCGCCGCATCGGCATCAACCGCACGGGCGCTGTCGACGTCAACGGTCGAGCAATCGACCAGGGCCGCACCTGCTGCCATAGCCGGGATCACATCTGCGGCCACCGCGCGCAGGATCTGACCATTGGGCAACATGGTGATCACAACATCCGCGCCTGCCGCTGCTGCAGCGGCGCTGTCGGCCATGCTCACACCGTCGATCGCGACATCTGCCATGTCAAAGCCGGTGACGTCGTGGCCTGCCTTGGCCAGGTTGGCGGCCATGGGGCCACCCATGTTTCCAAGTCCAATGAACCCGATCTTCATACCCTGTTTCTCCTCCTCGAATGACAATGCGTCCTTGCCCAATGGCTGCAGCATTTTCGACACCGCCGCAACGGGAACGTTCTGATCAGCAAACTGCCAGGCCGGGTTGCGGTCTTTGTCGATGATCTGCGCGCGGATGCCTTCCAAGAAATCCCCATGCTCCATTGCGCGATAGGTAAAGCGGTATTCCAGCTCCAGCGCCTTGCGGATGGTCAGCGACGGGCCACGCAGGCGGCGCAGCATCTCGATGGTGCAGGCCATCGACAGGGGTGAAATGCGCGACATTGTCTTGAGCGTGTCGGCGGCGAAATCGCTATCCAGCGTGCGCAGCGTGTTCAGGATGTCACCCAGGCTCTCGCCGCCAAATGCCTCGTCAATCTGAGGCATCTGCGCCTCGAGCGTGCTGTCGGTGGCAGGCTGCGCATGGGTTTCCACGTGGGACGCGTCGCCCGAGGCCTCGAGCATGGCGATCAGATCGCCCCAGATGTCGCGGGGGATATAGTGATCGGCGAACCCGGCAAAGATCGCATCGCCGGGGCCCATGCGCCCTGCCGTGAGCCCGAGGTATTCGCCCAAGCGCCCCGGTGCCAAGGCCAGCATCAAAGTGCCGCCCACATCCGGGACCAGGCCAATTCCGTTCTCCGGCATGGCGATTTTGGAAGTTTCGCAGACCACTCGGTGCGAGCCGTGACAGCCAATGCCAACCCCGCCGCCCATGGTGAACCCTTGCAGGAAGCTGACCACAGGCTTGGGGTATTCGAACAGCAGCGCGTTCATCCGGTATTCGTCGCGCCAGAAGGTGCGGCCATACTCATAGTTGCCCCTGGTGCCGGTATCATAGAGCTCGGCAATGTCACCGCCCGCACAGAACGCCTTGTCGCCTTCGGCGTCAAAGATCACCAGATCAACCGCGTCATCCTCGCGCCAATTGCGCAGGGCCGCGTCGATGGCCATGCACATGTCATAGCTCATCGCGTTTAGGGCGCTCGGCCGGGTCAGAGTGATGCGGCCCGCACGGCCGGTGACGCGGATGTCGATGTCAGACATGGTGATGTCCCCAATGTTTCAATTCGTTCTGTGTGTCCTGTAGCAGGCTGATAAGCGAGGTGGTGTTGCCAAACACTGCCGAGAAACCAGCAAAGTAGCCACGGAGTGTGTCATGCAAGGCTCGGAGCACGATAGGGCCCGCTACCACGACGTATGCCGGCTGCAAAAGTGCAAGTCCTAGCATTGCGTGCTCTGACACTCCGGCAGACGTTGCGACATGAAGCCAGGACACTGACAGCACCGTCACGGGCAGAAACCACCAAACGGCGAGCAATGTGATAAGTGGAAAGCAGTACAAAATCCCTGACGCTGAAATCGCCTTGGCCGTCCACACACGGTGAACGAGAAACGCCCGATACAGGGTCGAGCGTTTCAGGGTTTTGTACCAGCCTGGTGTCATCTATTGGCCAGCAGGTGGCGGGCGGTGATCACGCGCATGATCTCGTTGGTGCCTTCCAGGATCTGATGCACCCGCAGATCACGCACCAGCTTTTCGATCCCGTAGTCGGCCAGATAGCCATATCCGCCGTGCAGCTGCAGGCATTGGTCTACGATCTTCGATCCGGCTTCGGTCACGAACTTCTTGGCCATGGCGCAGTGTTTCGACGCATCCGGCGCGCCCTGATCCAGCTTCCACGCCGCTTGGCGCAGGAACACGCGGGCGGCTTGCAGCTCGATTTCCATATCGGCCAGGCGGAATTGCAGGCCCTGGAACTGGTCGATGGATTTGCCGAATGCCTGCCGCTCGGACATGTATTGCAGCGTCAGGTTCATGGCCGTTTGCGCCGCGCCCAGAGAGCAAGAGGCGATGTTCAAACGCCCCCCATCCAGACCCATCATGGCGTATTTGAAGCCGTCGCCTTCGGTTCCGACCAGGTTGCCCGCAGGCACCTTGCAATCGTCAAACTGCACCTGCGCGGTTGGCTGGCTTTTCCAGCCCATCTTGTCCTCGAGCCCACCAAAGCTCAGGCCCTCGGTGCCATCCTCGACATAGACGGTCGAAACGCCCTTTGGCCCATCCTCACCCGTGCGCACCATGCAGACATAGGCGTCGGAATAGCCACCACCCGAGATGAATGCCTTGGTCCCGTTGAGCGTATAGCCCTCGTTCGTGCGTTCCGCGCGGGTCTTCAGCGCGGCGGCGTCTGAGCCTGATCCGGGTTCGGTCAGGCAATAGCTGAGCACCGTGTTCAGGCTCAGCACATCCGGCATGATCCGCTCTTTCAGCGCGTCATCGCCAAAGCTGTCGAGCATCTTGGCGCACATGTTGTGGATCGACAGGAAGGCCGCGACCGAGGGGCAGGCCATGCTGAGCGCCTCGAACACCAGCGTCGCATCCAGCCGGGTGAGGCCCGAACCGCCGACCTCTTCCGAGACATAAAGCCCGCCGAAGCCCAACTCGCCCACTTGGGGCCACAGCTCTTTCGGGATGGTGCCCTCGGCCTCCCACTGGCGGGCAAAAGGTGCGATGTGCTCTTGTCCGAACTGATAGGCCATATCAAAAATGGCGGTCTGCTCTTCGGTAAGCGCGAAATCCATGTGGTGCCTCCTCCCCAACATCAATGAATTGAACGGCTGTTTATTTCGTGATTCTTACAGAACTATTGCAAGCTCAGAAAGGCCATAAGTCAGCGCAGCGGATCAGAGGCGTGTTTCGCCGCTTTGACGCATTGACGCGGGCGGCGGGGGATGGTCACCCTGCGGGCATGACTTCACCGCTGCACATCTCCCGCACGCCCCGACCTTTTGACCCTGATCTAGGCGCCGAGACGCTGACGCGGTTCCCGGACCTGTCGTCTGACCGCGCCGCGTTGATCGCGGGTACGGGGGGCACCAGCCCGTACCTCAAAAGCGTGCTCGAGCAGGAGGCCGTGTGGCTGACCGAAGCGCTGGATGATCCCCAAGGTGCTGTGGCGCGGGTCTTTGCCGACTGTCGCGCGCTGTCGTTTGATCAGCTCAAACCGGGGCTCAGGCAGGCCAAGCGGCGGGTTGCCGGGCTCACGGCTTTGGCGGACCTGTCCGGTGGCTGGACGCTGGAGCAGGTGACAACGGCGCTGACGGATTTTGGCGCTTTGGCGGCGGATGTGGCGGCAAAGGCCGAGATTGCCACGTTGATCCGCCGCAAGAAGCTGCCCGGACAAACCGAGGATGACATCGAGACGGCAGCGGGCATGGTCATCCTGGCCATGGGCAAAATGGGCGCGCATGAGCTGAACTACAGCTCGGACATCGACCTTATCGTGCTCTTTGACGAAACCCGCTATGACCCCGACGACTTTTATGAAGCCCGCCAGGGCATGGTGCGGGCGACGCGGAACTTCTGCGCCACGCTCAGCGATCGGACGGCGGATGGCTATGTCTTTCGTACTGACCTGCGCCTGCGCCCCGATCCGGCGGTGACGCCCGTGTGCCTGGCGACCGAGGCGGCCGAGCGGTATTACGAGAGCCTGGGCCGCACCTGGGAGCGGGCGGCTTACATCAAGGCGCGGGCCTGTGCCGGGGACATCGCGGCGGGCGAGGCATTCCTGCAAACGCTCACGCCGTTTGTCTGGCGGCGGCATCTGGACTTTGCCGCCATTCAGGACGCCCACGACATGCGCCTGCGCATCCGGGAGAACAAAGGCACCGGCGGGCCGATCACCGTGCCGGGTCACGACATGAAGCTGGGCCGGGGCGGCATTCGCGAGATCGAGTTTTTCACCCAAACCCGTCAGTTGATCGCAGGCGGGCGCGACCGTGATCTGCGGGTGCGCGGCACCGTGCCGGGGCTGGCGGCGCTGGCGGCCAAGGGCTGGATCCCGCAGGACGTGGCCGAAAAGCTCACCAATCACTACCGCGCGCACCGCGATGTGGAACACCGCATTCAGATGGTGCATGACGCGCAAACCCACCGCGTGCCAAAATCGCAGGACGGCATGGAACGGGTGGCCTGTCTGATGGACCTGGATCTGGTGGAGCTGCAAGCCAACCTCAAGGATCGCCTGACCGAGGTTCACGACCTGACCGAAGGATTTTTTGCGCCAGATGCAGCGCCTGAGCCGCAGGCGGCTCCGGTCGCGTTCGACACCGACATCATCGCCCGGTGGCCCACGTACCCGGCGCTGCGCTCGCAACGCGGCGCGCAGATTTTCGAACGCATCAAGCCCGAGTTGCTGTCGCGCCTGTCGCGCACCGCCAAACCGGACGAGGCGCTGATGGCCTTGGACGGGTTTCTGGCCGGGTTGCCCGCAGGGGTGCAGCTCTTTTCCCTGTTCGAAGCCAACACACAGCTTATCGACCTGTTGGTGGATATCGTGGGCACCTCGCATGCGTTGGCTGGGCACCTGTCACGCAATGCATCCGTGTTCGATGCGGTGATCGGAGGGTCGTTCTTTGATGACTGGCCGGGGGAACAGGTGCTGCAGGCCGAACTGTCTGACGCATTGGCTGCTGAGGGAGACTATGAGCGCCAGCTCGACACGGCGCGGCGCTGGACCAAGGAATGGCATTTCCGTGTTGGTGTGCATCATCTGCGCGGTCTGATCGACGGGGCGACAGCGGGCCGCCAGTACTCCGATCTGGCGAGTGCCGTGATCGCCTCTATCCTGCCGATTGTCACGGCGCAGTTCGAGGCCAAGCATGGGCCTGCGCCGGGGCGGGGCATGGCGGTTCTGGGCATGGGGTCGCTGGGGGCCGAGCGGCTCAACTCGACGTCCGACCTGGATTTGATCGTGATCTATGACCCGCAAGGGGTCGAGATGTCCGACGGCAAGCGCCCGCTGTCGACACGGCCCTATTTTGCGCGCTTCACCCAGGCGCTGATCACGGCGCTGACGGCGCCGATGGCGCAGGGCAGGCTTTATGAGGTGGACATGCGCCTGCGCCCCTCGGGCAGTCAGGGGCCGGTTGCCACCAGTTGGAGCAGCTTTACCAACTATCAGCAGAACGAGGCCTGGGTGTGGGAACATCTGGCCCTGACCCGCGCCCGCGCTGTGGCTGGCGATGCGAGCCTGGGCGCGGATATCGAGGCGTTCCGGCAGGAGGTTCTGATATCCCCCCGAGATCGCACCAAGGTTCTGACTGATGTGACCGAAATGCGCGCGCGCCTGGCCGCCGCAAAGCACCCAACTGATATTTGGGACGCCAAGACCGGGCCGGGGCGGATGCTGGATATCGAGTTGATGGCCCAGACCGGCAGCCTGCTGGCGGGCAATCCGGCGCGCGATGTGCATTCTGGCCTAGACGCGGCGGTCGCTGTTGGGGTGCTGAATGTCGCGGATGCCCAAACGCTCAAGGACACCTATGACCTATGCTGGTCGGTGCAAACGGCGGCGCGGTTGCTGTCGGGGCAGGGGATCGAAGTCGAGAAGATCGGCGAAGGGGGCGGCGCGTTTCTGTGCCGCAGCGCCGGTTTCGATCAGCTCTCGGAACTCGAAGCGGCCCTGGCCGATGGCTATGCGCAGGCAAATGCGGTGATCACTGCAGCGTTGGACACGACGACATTGGACAGGGGGCAGGCATGAAAGATCAACGGGACGTGTTGGACCCCAAGGGGCTGATCCGCGAAGCCTATCGGATCGAGGGCATCGTGGCCTCGCAGTGCCGCAGCATCTTTCTGGATTGGGCATTGAGCCTGCCGGACGGGCAGGATTCCCGTGAGGCGATCGCGGCGCTGCTCGAGCGTTACGCCGAGCAGCCCGACGACCACCCGATGACCCATGTTCTGCGCGAAGGCATGACCCGGATGACGGCTCCAAAACGGCGCGGCGGTTGGCGCTCCAGACCCCGAGACTGAGTTGAAAAACCGGTCGTGGGACCGTGAACAATCTCTAAATCGGTCAGAAATTGTCTCAAAGTTGCCTCAATTGGGGAGCAAATCTTACTCCATCAAAGGTGCAAAGAGTCTCATTTGGGGCTCGTTGAAGGAGAAGAGACAATGAAATCCATGCGACTGATTCTGCTGATGGGTTTGGGGCTGACTGTCTCGGCATGTGCCGCGGTCGACGTCCCGACGCGCAACGCCCCTTACGAACAACTGCCCGATGGCGCGGTTGCAGCACCCGCAGGTTATGAGTTGACTCAGGCCGAACGCCAGCCGATCCCGGCCGTTGCTTCGGGTCAGGTCGAAATTTCCGCAACCCGTGCTGCGACGTCGGATGCGTCCGGTGCGCTGAGTGTTGTGCCGGGGCAGGCGCCGGTATCCGTGAATTCGGTGACCGTTCTGGTGCCGCGCTCGCTGAAAGTGTCCGAAGCCAACCGGTATCTGCCGCGCGGTGACATCGTATGGCGCGAGGATCCGATTGGTGACCGCCACGCACAGGTGCAAAAAATCGTGCAGGATGCGATCGTGCGCGGTGTGACCCCGCTGAATGGTCCGGTGTCGGCTGAAGTCGTGATCCAGGTGAAGCGCTTCCACGCGTTGACCGAAAAGGCCCGCTATACCACGGGCGGCGTCCACTCGATCACGTTTGATCTGGCGCTGAAAAACGCCAAGACCGGCGAACTGCTGGTGCCCGTTCGCGAAGTGCGCGCTGATCTGGACGCCTTTGGTGGTCAACAAGCCTTGCAAGCCGAGGCCCGTGGCCTGACCCAAAAAGTGCGTATCACCAACCACTTGGCCGAGGTCATTCGGCAGGAATTGACCAATCCCGAAGGCTACAAGAACGCCTCGCTTGGCTTCTTCCAGATGCTGAACAACATCTGAGCCTTTCACAGCCAGACCAATCTTAGTAAGAGGGCGCCATGACAGCGCCCTTTTCCGTATCTGACCGCCCGACCGTCCGACTCAAACCCAAGGCCAACGCCCGTGCCGTGCGTCATGGGTTCCCTTGGGTCTATGCCAACGAGCTGGTCACCGACCGCCGCACCAAAAAGCTGACGCCTGGCACATTGGCGATGCTCGAAGATGACGCGCGCCAGCCTTTGGGGCTGGTGTCGGTCAACCCGAACTCTAAGATCATCGCGCGGATGCTGGACCGTGATCCGGCGGCCGAACTGAATGCCGCGTGGTTTGAAGCCCGCCTGAGCCGTGCCTTGCGCCTGCGCGAGCAGCTGTATGACGCGCCGTTCTATCGTCTGGTTCACGCCGAGGCCGATGGGCTGCCGGGGGTGGTCATCGACCGCTTTGGCGACGCCTGCGTGTTGCAACCCAACGCAGCCTGGGCCGAGGCGCATCTGAACGTGCTGGCGACAGCCCTGGCTAAGGTCACCGGTGTCACCACCATCTTGAAAAACGCTTCTGGCCGCACGCGTGGGCTCGAAGGGCTGGATGACGTAAACACCGTGCTGCATGGCACCGCACCCAAGGCCCCGGTGCAGGTGCCGATGAATGGCGCGACCTACATGGCCGATCTGACGGGCGGGCAGAAAACCGGCTTGTTCTTCGATCAACGCGAGAACCATGCCTTTGCCGCGCGGTTGGTGCATCCCGGCGCCAAGGTGCTGGATGTCTTTTCACACGTGGGGGGCTTTGGTCTGGCCATGCTCGCCGGTGGTGCAGGCGCGGCGCTGTCGGTCGATGGTTCGACCGCGGCCTTGAGCTTGGCAGAGCAGGGGGCCGAAGCGAGCAGCATGGGCGACCGCTTCACCGCGCGCAAGGGCGATGCCTTTGATGTGCTGACAGCACTGGCCGACGAAGGGCAAAGTTTTGATGTGGTGATCTGTGACCCACCCGCATTTGCACCGTCGAAACAGGCGCTCGATGCAGGTCTGCGCGCCTATGAACGTGTGGCCCGACTGGCCGCGCCCTTGGTCCGCGACGGCGGTTATCTGGGCCTCTGTTCCTGTTCACACGCGGCTGATTTGGGTAAGTTCCGCGCCGCCTCGGCTCGTGGTATCGGGCGTGCGGGGCGCTCAGCGCAGCTGCTGCACACCGGTTACGCCGGACCAGATCACCCGCAACTGCCGCAACTGGCGGAAAGCGGTTACCTCAAGGCGGTGTTCTTCCGTCTATGAAGGCTGTTCTGGACACCTGCGTCATCTACCCAACGGTGATGCGCGAGATGCTGATGGGCGCGGCCAAAGCGGGGCTTTATACACCGCTGTGGTCGGCCCGTATCCTCGAGGAATGGTCGCGCGCCAGCGTCAAGCTGGGCCCCGCGGGCGAGGCGCAGGCGAGGGCCGAGATTGCATTGACGCGCGCCAACTGGTCGGCGGCTGAGGTGGCGCCTGCACCAGGCATCGAACAGAGGCTCTGGTTGCCGGATGCGGCAGACGTTCATGTGCTGGCGACCGCAGTTGCCGCGTCAGCTGATTTGATCGTGACAGTCAACCGCCGCGATTTTCCCCGGCACATCTTGGCCGAAGAAGGCGTGGATCGCATCGACCCGGACGCACTGCTTTTGCAGTTTTGGCGGGATAACCCGGCACAGATCTCTGCCGTGGCCGAAAATGTGCTGAGCGAGGCCAATCGTCTGTCCGGCGACAAATGGGAATTGCGCCCGCTGTTGAAAAAGGCACGTTTGCCGAGGCTGGCCAAGGCACTGACGAGCTAGGGTCAGGACCCAAAGATCGCCCATGTCCTGCGGGCATATCCCGGCGTCGTGTCTGCGCGCGTGCTCAGCGATCAAGAGGCGAGCGGTTAAGCCTGATCCCACCGGGTTTCCAGCACTTCCAAAGCTGCGATGCGTTCGTGGGTCTTTGGGTGGCTCATCAACCATGCAGGCGTGACGCCTGCGCGTTGGCCGGTCAGCTCTTCGAGCTTGTGGAACAGCGATTTTTGCGGGCCGATGCCGATGCCGGCCTTGGTCAGCAGGGCGGCGGCGTATTCGTCGGCCTCATACTCATCCGAACGCGACAGTCGCGCGGCCAACAGGGTCATCAACCCGTCCGCAATCCAGGCCCCGACAAAAGGGATGAACCGGCCCAGGATCATCGCCAGTGCCGAGCGCATGGCGTTCTGACCGGAAAAGTCGATCATCCGGCGGCGCGAATGCCCAAGCGCCACATGCCCCATCTCATGTGCGATGACCGAGGCCATTTCCGGCCCCGTGATCTCTCCGCTTTGGTATTTCCGGTAAAACCCGCGCGTGATGAAGATGCGCCCGTCCGGAGCGGCCAGACCGTTTACCGGATCGATTTCATAGATGTAGACCGGAACCCGTTTCAGATCGAGCGCCACCGCCAGCCGGTCGGTCAGTGCCTTTAGCCCCGGATCGGCCAACTCGGTCGATCGCGCGTCAAGCTCGCGGTTGGTGCGCCAAACCGAGAACCGGTACATCGCCAACGCATACAAAATGGCCAGCAGGATTGGGGTGAACCTGATCATGTCTCAAAGATGGGGTGATGGGGCGGGCAGGCAAGGGACCTGCCCGCATTGTGATCATCCTTCGGGGGCGTACCAGATGGGCGAGGTATAGGCGCGCTCTTGTCCGATGCGCACGGCATCAGCGGGAACCTCGGCGCCTAGGCGAACCTGGTCATAGAGCACCCAACGGGGTGTGGGGATTTCCAGCACACGGGCATAGTAAAACGCCTGCTGGCCCGCGTCGAAATCGGGGTCGGTCCAGACAGCGGCCAGTTCCGAGGCACCGATGGTGTTGGCCCAGCTTGCGGCTGCTTCGTCCACTGTGTTGCCTACCGCTGGTACTTTGCCATTCGCGTCGGGTTCGCGATCGTCCGACCAGGCGACGTCATAGACCCGCTCATGCAGCGCGCCATCCGCGTCCATCCACCCTTTGACGATCTGAACCCGGTCCAGATTGGCGCCGATGGGGTCGCGCAGGGCATAGACCATGAATGTGGGCGCGTCCGAGGTCGCCGCGCGCAGGTCACCGCCCATGGGTACGCCCTTGTCATAGCCGACGAAGGCCGGGTTGCGGGTGCGCAGGTCAGCGTCCGAGAACTCCCACCCGCCAAAGAAGCGCACTGCCATGCGGGGGCCGGTGGTGGCGTAGACCTCGCGCCGGACCATGGCGTCCCAGATAGAGGCGCGGGTGTTTTCCTCGGCCCAGACCCCGGTATAGCCCGAGGCCACAAGCGACCAGCCAGGGAATTCGCCCTGATCGGTCTTGGTGAACGGGTGGGTCATGCGGGTCAGGGACGGTTCGGCATTGGTGGCCTTGCCGAAATAGTTGTCGCTGTCGGCGGTTGCGAGCGATGTGTGGCTGTCCGTGGCCCCAGAAAAGCCGAACCGATAGGGATTCACCCCGAACTTCTGCTCCAACATGAAACCCTGTTTCAACGCCTCGCGGGCGTATTCACCGCGCAACATCTCTTCGGTCTTGGCTTCGGTGAGGTCCAGGTTGCCAGCATCCCAGGTCTCATAGTCGGCAAATTCGTCATCCGGGCTCAGAACCGGGTGGGTCTCGCCATCGCCCTTGATCTGGGTGATCTCATACAGCGGCTCCCATTTGGCGCGCGCTTGGACATAGGCCTCATCCACCATGTCGCCGGTAAAGCGCTCGTCCGTCGGGAACATGATCCCGTTTGACAGGTTGCCATTGTGGGCCAGGGCAAAGGCCTGACCGCCGGTCTTGGCTACATAATCCTCAAGCCAGGCATAAAGCCCCATTGGGTCCGTTGTGCCACCGGGGCCTTGGGTGACCATCGGCTCGACCTGCAACGCCTTGTTGGCACCGTCGCGCAGGATGACATTGCGGTGCAGGTTGTTGCCCTTGTCCAGCGAGGTCCATTCGAACCCATGAAAGGCGGTGAACCGGCCTGGCTCGTTATAGGTTTCGGCCGTCTGAATCAGATCCTCCCACACCGACGCGTAGATGGGTGAACCGGGCGAGTAGTCGCCGATCAGCTGGGGGTCCATTTCACCTTGGGAAAAGGTGGTGATCAGGTCGAGCGTGGCGGCGACCGAGGCCTCTCCGCCCTCATTGATGGCCTCGCTCCAGCGGCGGCCCTGTTCGGTGGCCAGAACGTTGGGCGCGCCGTCCTGCAAATCAAAGATCATGCCCATGCCGTCGGAATGTTCCGTCACCACCAGCCAATCCAAAGGCCGGGCCAGCTTGACCGGTTGACCAGAGGCGGCGGTCACTTCTTCGCCGCGCGCGAATTTATAGGCCGTATCGGGGCCGGTGGTGTTGCCAAACAGGCCGGCATCCATCGAGTACCCGGTGTGGAGATGCGTGTCGCCCCAGAACACGCGGCTGGGGAATGAGCGCTTGGCGTAAGGCGAATAGGCCTTGCCGGGGTAAAGCCCCTGAAGCGATTCTTGTGAGGGGACAAATTGTGCAGCAGCAGGGCCGGTCAAGGCAACGGCGGCGGCGGAAAGAAGCAATAAACGTCTCATGAAACCTCCATGAGTCTGAAAAAAAGTCATAGCAGCGATGGCCACAGCTTTGCATGCATGGGTCAGAATATGAAGGGTGTTCGAACGTTTGACGCGTTAGCGCGTCAACTCTTTCATGCCGCGTTCGAGACCGGACAGGGTCATGGGCACCATGTTGTCGGCGAAAATCTCGCGGATCATGCTGATGGAATGGGTGTAGTCCCAGTATTTCTCGGGCACCGGATTGATCCAGAGGTTCGAATTCCACTGATCGCGGGCACGTTCCAGCCAGACCTGACCGGACTCGGGGTTCCAATGCTCGTTGGCTCCGCCGGGATAGGCGATCTCGTAGGGCGACATGCTGGCGTCGCCCACAAAGATGCATTTGTAGTCGGGCCCATAGGTGCGCAGCACCTCATGCGTCGGGATCTGCGCGTCCCAGCGGCGGCGGTTGTCGCGCCAGACGCCTTCGTACAGACAGTTATGGAAGTAGAAGTATTCCATGTGCTTGAATTCGGTTCGTGCCGCTGAAAACAGCTCCTCGACAACCTTGATGTGCGGATCCATCGAGCCGCCGACGTCCAGGAACAGCAGCACTTTGACTGCGTTGTGACGCTCGGGGCGGGTTTTGACGTCCAGATAACCGTGTTCGGCCGTGGCGCGAATGGTGCCGTCCAGATCCAGCTCTTCGTTGGCCCCCTCGCGGGCCCAACGGCGCAGGCGTTTCAGGGCCACTTTGATGTTGCGGGTGCCCAGTTCGACCGTGTCGTCCAGGTTCTTGAACTCGCGCTTGTCCCAGACCTTGACCGCGCGCTTGTGGCGGCTCTCTTTTTGGCCGATGCGCACGCCCTCGGGGTTGTAGCCATAGGCGCCAAAGGGCGAGGTTCCGGCGGTGCCGATCCATTTGTTGCCGCCCTGGTGGCGCCCCTGCTGTTCCTTGAGCCGCTCTTGCAGCGTCTCCATCAGCTTTTCAAAGCCGCCCATGGCCTCGATCTCGGCCATTTCTTCGGGGCTCAGGTGTTTTTCGGCCATCTTTTCCAGCCAGTCGCTGGGGATGTCCACCGCCTCGATCACCTGCTGAAAACTGATCTCTTCCAAACCCTTGAAGCTGTTGGCAAACGCCTGATCGAACTTGTCGATGTTACGCTCGTCTTTCACCATCGACACGCGAGCGAGGTAATAAAACGCCTCGACATCGTAGGTGGCCAGGCCCCGTTTCATCCCCTCCAGAAAGGTCAGGTATTCGCGTAAGGATACGGGAATGCCAGCTTTGCGGAGGTTTTCGAAAAAGGGCAGGAACATGAGATCAGAGCGCCATTCGGTGAAGTATAAGTGTTGCTACCACCCCAACAAGCGCAAAAGCAATTCCGTAACCGGCCGCATATTGGGCAATATCGGCCCCTGTGCCGTTACGTTTTTTGGCGGTCATCCCGCCCAGAACCGCCCCCACAAGGGCAAATCCGATAATGATCATCTGCGTTTAGCCGCCCGCTCGTTTGTTGGGGTTCAACGCCGAGATTTCACGCATCCGGGCGCGAACCGCGTGGTCCGAGCCAAAGCCGTACCGCGCCCAACCCAGACTGTCCAGCCTGACGGCGCGTGCCTCGCTGCCGCGGCCCTGAATCTCCAGCGCTTCGGCCTTGAGCAGCATCAGCATCGACATGAGCGAGGCGTTTTCGGCCCGCGCGGCAATGTTGATCGCCGGGTTGATCTGACGCAGCGCCCCTTGGGCGTTGCCGCGCGAAATTTCATAGGCCGAGGTATAGACGGCGATGTTGGCTTTGTGCAGGTCAGTGCCGGGAATGCTGGCCAGGTATTGCTGTGCCGCGCCGAAATATTGTTGCGCCTTGGCCGGGTCTGTTCCTTGGGTCACGCGACCCAGATTGAACAGGCTGAATGCATGCCGGTTGTCGGTCCATCCTTCGCGCTGCGCGATCGCGACCGAGCGGGCGGCAGAAGATTTGCGCTGACTTGCCGAGGCACCTGGGCCAAAGGTCTTTTGTACCGCGTCGATCCAGTCTCGCGGTGTGGGGGTGATTGGCTGCGCCGGGATCGAGTTTCCGCGCGGGTTCATGCGCGCCAGAATGCCGGGCAGAACGCGGGCGACTTGTTCGCGGCTCATGCCGGTGCGCAATTCGGGCGCATAAGTGGCCCGCAAGATCAGCATGTCGAACCCGGTCAGAACCGTGTGGATGTTGTCGTCGTTGAAAACGGAATCCGGCAGGCGGTAAAGGTCATTGAGCGGCCCGATGGCCTGCGCCAGCTCTTCGTGCAGGCAGTCGCGGATTTCCTGCGGGCTGGCGTTGTAGGGAAGGAAAATTCCCAGGCGTTCGCGCGATTCAATTTCCAGCCAGTTGGTCCGCGATTTTCGACGGTCCCGGCGGAACTCGGCCAGGCTTGAGACGTTGGGCACGACGAAACAGGCGGCCTGCGGCAGCGCACGGCGGATCTCGGATCGGCTGATCGCCTCGATGGTGATATTGGCCGGTTGATCCGAGCGAACCTGCGTGATGTTGACCCCGGCCTCGCGGCGCAAACGGCCCAACAGACGGCCAAGATCGCCGTTCAGGGTGGACGAGGGCTGTCCAGTGACGCGCACGGTGATCGGCGTTTCAAACCGGGTGAACATGGGCAAGGCACGCCCACTTTCCAGTTGGAAATGCAGTGACAAGAAATCCTGAGCGATGTTGCTGTTGGACCGGATCGGAGCCGAGGGATGCGGCGTCACAAACGCCTTCATCGGCGGCAGAGAGCTGTCGGCGATCTGAGCGCGGGTTGGCGTATCTTCGAGGGGGACGGTGTTACAGCCAGCAACAATCATTACCATGGCCAGCGCGGTTTTGCGGATCATCAAGTTACCCCCAAGCATCAGACGGAAGATGCCGTTGTCCCGTCAAAATGAAATTGTTCAAATACGTAAAATAGCGCGCCCGACGCCGTGGCCAGCTTTTTCCGGTCGCAAGCGCCAAAGGCGCGGCTTTTGTGCAGTCTGGTCACTCTGGGTTCGGTCCAATTGGCAAGCTGTGCGAATGCGTTACACCCTGAAGCGCCTTCGCGTCAGCACTATGGTCGCATTCTGACACTGTTAAGGCAAGGTGCGAACTGTTTGCAACTTTGTATCAAAGAGCTTGATGCAGACTGACACAAAAAAGCCCGCAACCTTTGGGGCGGGCTTCTTGTCTCAGGTCTTGGATTAAGATTTAGCGTTGGCCGCGTGCCATAAAGGCCAGCCGCTCGAACAGATGCACGTCCTGCTCGTTTTTCAAAAGTGCACCGTGCAGTTTGGGCAGGGCACTTGCACCGTCGCGTTTGAGGTCTTCGGCGGTCAGATCCTCGGCCAGCAGCAGCTTGAGCCAATCCAGCACCTCGGAGGTCGAGGGCTTTTTCTTCAGTCCCGACGTTTCGCGGATCTCATAGAATTGCGTCAGCGCGGTGGTCAGCAAACCCTCTTTGATGCCGGGGTGGTGCACCTCGACGATCTTGCGCATCGTGGTCTCATCCGGGAAGCGGATGTAGTGGAAGAAACAGCGGCGCAGAAAGGCGTCGGGCAGTTCCTTTTCGTTGTTCGAGGTGATGATCACAATCGGGCGCTGTTTCGCTTTGATGGTCTCGCCGGTCTCGTAAACGTGGAACTCCATCTTGTCGAGTTCCTGCAGCAGGTCGTTGGGAAACTCGATGTCGGCCTTGTCGATCTCGTCAATCAGCAGCACGACCTTTTCGTCCGCCTCGAACGCCTGCCAAAGCTTGCCTTTTTTGATGTAGTTGCCGACGTCGTGGACCTTTTCTTCGCCCAGCTGGCTGTCGCGCAGACGGCTTACGGCATCGTATTCATACAGACCCTGCTGCGCGCGTGTCGTCGATTTGATGTTCCATTCGATCATCCGCAGACCCAGGGCGCCTGCGACCTGTTTGGCCAGTTCGGTCTTGCCCGTGCCTGGTTCGCCCTTGACCAGCAAAGGACGTTCCAGTGTCACGGCGGCGTTCACGGCAATCGTCAGATCGTCTGTCGCCACATATTCGGCGGTTCCCTGGAAGCGTGCGGTCATGTTTGGCCCTCTTTCACTCGGATATCGTGGCGCAGTTTGCGTGTTGCCACATTGGGTAGTTTGGTCCGGGAGGTTTGACAAGGTGCGCCGCTGCGTCCCTTGACTGGTATTTTTGCCGAACATTTCAGCATTCCGGTCATTTGTCGGGCGATTGAGGGGTCTGCCAGCTGTTGAGTCGCAAAGTGAGAGTTCAGTTCGGCCAAATGACTGCGAATTTCGGCCACCTGAGGAAACAGGCAGTAACCATTGGGTAAACAATGGTGGGCAGAATGGCCAATTAAATTGGGGTTTGACCCGGTTTTGTCACAGCTCGGCCGTTCCCCGATCCCGGATTGTGTTTGTGTAGTGACATTCTTATTAGCGTCAGATAAATGCTGCGGCAGAAGGGGGAGCCAAATGTCTGGAGAAGCAAGATGACGGACGTTGTGGGCCATACCGAGGGAGCCAAGATGAAGCAGGAAGTTTTTCTGCCGGAGGACTACCGTCCGGCCGAAGATGAACCTTTTATGAATGATCGTCAGCTTGAGTATTTCCGCCGCAAGCTGCTCAATTGGAAAAATGAACTTCTGGCGGGAAGCCGTGACACCATCGAAGGTCTGCAGGACAGCACGCGCAACATCCCTGATGTTGCCGACCGCGCCAGTGAGGAGACTGACCGCGCGCTGGAATTGCGAACCCGGGATCGTCAGCGCAAGCTGGTTGCCAAGATCGACAGCGCCCTGCGCCGGATCGACGAGGGTGAATATGGTTACTGCGACGTAACGGGCGAGCCCATCTCGCTCAAACGTCTGGACGCCCGTCCGATTGCTACCATGAGCCTTGAGGCTCAGGAGCGGCACGAGCGGCGCGAAAAAGTTCACCGCGACGACTGAGGTCCAGTCGCGGATTGCAAGATCAAAACGCCGGGGCCTGTTGCTCCGGCGTTTTTCGGTTCAAGAGGCCTGTATGGAACTGAACGGTCAAAAGATCATCGTTGTTGGGGCAGGCGTCGGCGGTCTGGCCGCGGCACTTGCGTTTCGACAGCGCGGTGCGGATGTTACCGTGCTGGAACAGGCCGAAGCCATCACCGAGGTCGGCGCCGGTCTGCAGATCAGCCCCAATGGAGGCGCGGTTTTGCACGCGCTTGGCCTGGCGGACGATTTGGCGCGGCGGTCGGTCAAGGCCGAGACGGTTCAATTGCGCGACTATCGGCGGGGCGCGCCTGTGGTGGCATTGGATCTGGCCCGTCATGCTGCCGATCAAACCTATCTGTTTGTGCACCGGGCCGATTTGATCGGCGTGCTGGCCACGGCTGTGCGCAAGGCGGGCGTGCATGTGCGGCTGCTGCAAAAGGTTGATCAGGTGGTGCCAGGGCGCGTGCCTGCCGTATCGCTGGCCAATGGCGCGCAGATGCAGGCGGATCTGATCGTAGGCGCGGACGGGCTGCATTCCAAGGCCCGCGTGGCTCTGAATGGTGAGGCCGAGCCGCAGTTCACCGGCCAGGTGGCCTGGCGCGCAACCGTGCCCAACAATTTGGGGCTGGGGCCACAGGCGCAGGTCTTTATGGCGCCGCATCGGCATTTGGTGTGTTACCCGCTGCGGGGCGGCGATCTGGTCAACATCGTTGCGGTGCAAGAGCGCGCCGCCTGGGTCGCCGAAGGGTGGAACCATCAAGACGACCCGGAGGCCCTGCGCGAGGTGTTCCGGGACTTTGGCGGACAGGCGAAACACCTGCTCGACTACGTTGATCAAGTACATCTGTGGGGTTTGTTTCGCCATCCAGTGGCCGAGCACTGGCATGGGGACGGCCTGGCTATTCTTGGGGATGCTGCGCATCCGACGCTGCCGTTTCTGGCACAGGGCGCCAATCTTGCCTTCGAAGATGCCTGGACGCTGGTCGACAGCCTTGCCAAGGCCGGATCACAAGCCGAGGGTCTGGAGCTTTATCAAAGCCGCCGCCGCGATCGCGCCGTCCGCGTGATCGAGGCTGCCAATGGCAACGCTTGGAAATACCACCTGAGCTTTCCGCCCCTTCGCTTTGCCGCGCACACGGCCATGCGCGTGATGGGGCGGTTTGCGCCCGAAAAGATGGTCAGACAGTTTGACTGGCTCTATCGCCACGATGTGACGGATCAGAGATCAAGCTCGACCCAGACCGGCACGTGATCTGACGGTTTCTCGCGCCCGCGTACTTCGGCGTCGATCTGGCATTCTTGCAGCAGGTCGGCCGCCGTGGGTGTCAGCAGGAAATGGTCGATGCGAATGCCATCGTTGCGGTTCCAGGCCCCGGCCTGATAGTCCCAGAACGAATAATGCCCCGGACCTTGGGTGCGGGCGCGGAAGGCTTCGGTGAAGCCCAGGTTCACGATCCGGCGATAAGCGGCGCGGCTCTCAGGGCGATACAGCGCATCCTCGGTCCAGGCTTCGGGGCGTTTGGCATCCTCGGCCTGCGGGATGATGTTGTAATCTCCCGCCATCAGGGCAGGGATCTCGTCCGCCAACAGCTCTTGTGCGCGGGTGTGCAGCCTGTCCATCCAGCGCAGTTTGTAGTCGTATTTACCGCCGGGCACGGGCGAGCCATCCTCTTGCAATTCAACCGGGTTGCCATTGGGCAGATAAAGCCCACAGATGCGCAGCGCCTGTTTGCCCACCACGGTCGCCTCGATCCAGCGGGCCTGTTCGTCGCTGTCATCGCCCGGCAACCCGCGTGAGACATCCTCGAGCGGCAGCTTCGACAGGATCGCCACCCCGTTGAAACTCTTTTGCCCGTGGGTCTCGACATTATAGCCGCGCTCTTCGAACAGCTCGCGGGGAAATGCCTCGTCTACGGTTTTGATCTCTTGCAGCAGCACGACGTCCGGCTGCGCCTCGTCGAGCCAGGCGGGCAGGGCCTGAGCCCGGGCTTTGATGCCGTTGATGTTGAACGTGGCGATTTTCATGGGCGATCTCCGGCTGACTGCGGTTTGATCTATCGCCGATGTAGGGGGGGGAGGGCAAGCGTTGGATTTTGGGGGAATCGGGTTGGGAGATTCGGTCGGAATGGGGCGGAAATGTGGCCAATGTGTTATGTGATTCGAATTCAATCATGGGTAGAAAGTGATAAAAACTCATCAAAATCAGGCCTGTGGATAAGATTTTGTGTTCGATGTCGGAAAAATCAAGAGTCCAATTTTGCCATAATTCTGCCCAATTTTCTTAATGTGGATAACTTTTGTTACTCACAGCCTCAGATTGAAAAACCAGTTTGAGACTCCCGGTTAAGCTGCAAGCGTGAAAGGGCATTCAACTTCGCAAAATGAGGAACTTACGATGTCTGCTCAGCACAAGATCACCGCAACTACCGAAGCTCTGATCACTGGCCGTAACAGCCTGTTTGATGGCGAGGGCACTGCCATGTTTTCGTCCGGCTCTGCCCCCACAATGACCACCGATGCATTTGGCGGTGACGCGACCGAAATGTTCTCGTCCGGTTCTGCGCCCACCCTGACCACCGAGGCCATCACAGGCGACGCGGTCGAGATGTTCTCGTCGGGCTCCGCGCCTGTAACCACCTCTGCCACAGCTGGTGACCTGGTGCAAATGTTCTCGTCGGGTTCGGCCCCTGCAGCCACAGCAGATGTGATCACTGGTGAAGGCACGCAGATGTTCTCGTCCGGTTCTGCCCCGTCGGCAAGCGCGGACGCGACCACCGGTGAGGGGACGCAGATGTTTTCGTCGGGTTCGGCCCCTGCCGCCAGTGCCGATGCGACCACGGGTGAAGGCACACAGATTTTCTCGTCCGGCTCTGCGCCATCGGCCAGCGCAGATGCCACCGCAGGCGAAGGCACGCAGATGTTCTCCTCAGGCTCGGCTCCGGTTGCCAAGGCCGACACCACCGCGGGCGACGGCACCCACATGTTCTCGTCGGGCAGCTGATCTGACGCGCACGTACCTTAGAAGTTGAAACAGGGGCGTTCAGGTAACGCCATTTGAAACGGAGACCACCCCATGACAAATGTGATCCACCTGAACGCGCCTGTTCAACGTCTGGACCCGAAAGTGCGCAATGCCAATCTGGTGGCCGGGTTCGCCCGCCACCGGAGGTTCGGCGACGATGTGTTCTGGCTGAAAGAGAACGCAGAGCTGCTGAATATACTGGAATGCACCGGTTTGTCCCTGACCGATGACGCCCTGACCCCGCATCAGGGGTTCTATGACCGGATCGAACAGCGGCTGGGGTTTTTCCCTCAATACTATCGTTTTCTTCTGTCGATCTGCCTCGATCTAGAAGATCTGGGGATGCGCGGCACCAAGGGAGAGGCCCTGTGTCATTGGATCGCCCGCGAGGGGCTGGCCCAGGCTGAATTGTCGGACTTGCAACGCGCCGAGGCGCGGCGTTTGTTATCGCGGCGTGGGGTGGACAGCGGATCTGATGACGGTCTGACCGAACGTCTGCACGCCTTTGTTAACCGTTCTGAAACTTTTGCGCTGCCCAATAAGAAGGCAGCGTATGAACTGACCCACATCCTGTTTTATCTGAGCGAATACGGCCGCCGGGATCCTCAGGTGTCTGAACAGGCGATCACCAGCTTGGAGTATGCCGGACTATTGGCCTATCTCGATCAAAATGCCGATCTTTTGGCCGAGGTCTGTGTCGCCCTGCGCTATGCCGGGGCCACGCCGTCACCGATTTGGGAGGGTTGGATCGAACGTGAAGTAACGCGGTTTGCCATCCAAACCGAGGATCATGCAGATCCGCAGGATGATTACCACGATTATTTCGTCTGCAACTGGTTGCTGGCCACGTCCGGACAAGAGGTATTCAAACATACCGCGGGCGACACTCGGATGAGCTTTCATCGCGCCACCCACTGGCCGGGACCGCTGCGGGACATGTCGGAATGCCTGTTCCAGCTCGAGGACAGCCGCAGCGACGATTGGAGTGTGATGCGCTTGCGGGTGGAGCGTTCTCTGAGCGAGATAGGTCATGACATCCTGGCCGAGGCTGAAGAGAGCACTGACAAATTCGAAAGCTTTTTCAACGCCTTCTCCCGAACGGGTTTGCGTGGGGTTACCCTATGAAGGCCTCACTGATTGGCGCGGCTCTGGTCGCGCTATACACCATTCTGATTTCATCCGCCGACGCGATCACCAAACTGATTGCGGGCGGCTACGCTGCTCCGCAACTCTTTTGCCTGTCCGGGCTGATTGTTGTGGCGCTCAGCCTGTTGGTGGATCGCTTGCCGTCGCAGCAACAGGGTCTGCGTACCCGCAGCCCTTGGGCCATGGCGGTGCGGTCAGGGGCCACGGTGCTGGCAGCGGTTTGTTTTTTCAATGCCTTTGGGGCACTGCCACTGGCCGATGTCTTTCTGTTCATCGGGTTGATGCCGCTGTTGTCGGGGCTGATGTCTGGCCTGATCCTGCGCGAGCAAGTGCGCCCTTCAGCGTGGTTTGCGTTGACCGCGGGGTTTGTCGGGGTGCTCAGCCTATTCCCCGGAGGTCTGCAGGCGATCACAAACGGCCATCTGTTTGGCCTGGGCGCGGCCGTGTTCGGAACGCTTTCGATCGTGATGTCGCGCTACATCGGGCGACATGAGTCGAACGTGCTGGCGCAGGTGTTCTATCCGAACCTGGCACTTTTTGTTGCGATGGGGGCGGCGCTGCCCTTTGTCTGGGTGCCGATGCCGCTTTCTGATCTGGCATGGGTTGTCGTCTACGCCGCCGTGCTGTTTTCGGCCCGCTGGGTTCTGGTCCTGTCGCTGCGTAACCTTGCGGTCTATGTGGTCACGCCGCTGATGAACCTGCAATTTGTCTGGATGGTGATTCTGGGCGCGGTGTTCTTTGGCGAATTGCCGACAACCGCAACCCTTCTGGGCGTGGCCATTGTCATGGCCTCGGGCCTCTATCTGGTGTGGGAGCAGTTTGCCCCGGAACACACAGAGGATACCTTTGTTCGTAACTTTAAAACAGATCCGTAATTATCTGTTTTACATCGAGAATGATGTCCCGCAACCGCAAGAAGATGTAGCGTTTGGGTTCTCGATTACAAAGCGCGCGCCGATCAGTTCTTCGGTGAAATCGATCACCGCGTTTTCCAGAAATGGAAGCGAAACAGCATCAACGACAACCTTTTCACCCTGACCCTCAAGGATCAGATCGTCGGTGCCGGGTGCGTCCAGCGCAATCTCGTACTGAAAGCCCGAGCATCCGCCACCTTCGACGGCCACGCGCAGGGCTTGGCCCTGATCGGACGCGCCAATTTCGGCAAGGCGGGCAAAGGCGCGGTCTGTGACTTTGGGAGGCAGATTCATGCCGGACTCCAACGGTTTCTTTATGCTGCGTTGTGCAATATAGAAGTCTCAAGGACAGGCGACAAGGACGAGGCTGCACATGAGGGCAGGTTTTGCCTCGGATCCGGACCGGGCGCGGGGGCGTTTGGTTCCTGAGGAGGAGAGCAGTTTCCGCTCCTGCTTTATGCGGGACCGGGATCGTATCATTCATGCAAGCGCGTTTCGGCGGCTCAAGCACAAGACACAGGTCTTTGTCGAACATGAGGGCGACAATTACCGCACCCGGCTGACGCATTCGATCGAGGTGGCGCAGGTGGCGCGCACAATCGCGGGCGCTTTGGGGTTGAACCCCGAACTGACCGAAGCGGTGGCGCTGGCTCATGATCTGGGCCACACGCCCTTTGGCCACACGGGCGAGGATGCGCTGCACGAAGTGATGCTGCCCTATGGCGGGTTTGATCACAACGCACAGGCCATCCGCATCGTTACCAGCCTTGAACGGCACTATGCCGAGTTCGACGGGTTGAATTTGACCTGGGAAACCCTTGAGGCGATTGCAAAACACAACGGGCCTGTAACCGGTGAACTGCCCTGGGCCCTGGCTGAATGCAACACCGGATTTGATCTGGAATTGCACACGCATGCCAGTGCCGAGGCGCAGGTGGCCGCGCTGTCGGACGACATCGCTTACAACAACCACGATCTGCACGACGGGTTGCGGGCTGAGCTGTTCACCGATGACGAGATTGCCGGACTGCCCATCGTGGGCGACTGTTATGCCGAGGTGGACCGGATGTATCCCGATACTGACGCCTATCGTCGCCGACACGAGGCGCTGCGGCGTGTGTTTGGCGTGATGGTGAGTGATGTGATCGACACTTCTCGGACGTTGTTGGCAGGCTCCGGTGCTGAAAGCGTCGAAGATGTGCGCCTGCTGGGTTATCCGGTGGTACAGTTCTCACCTCAGCTTTGGGCACAACTCAAAGTGATCCGCGAGTTCCTGTTCACCCGCATGTACCGCGCGCCGTCGGTGATGGTGAAGCGGGCCGAAGTGTCCAAGGTCGTCGAAGAGCTGTTCCCGATTTATTTGAACGATCCCAAGCAGATGCCCGCACGCTGGCACGCGGACATCGAGGCAGCCGACAGCGAAATCGCACTGGCCCGGATCGTTTCCGACTACATCGCGGGCATGACTGATCGCTTTGCGCTGCAGGATCACGCGCGGCTGACCGGGAGCGATCCTGCACGGGTCTGATTACTGGATCCCGATATAAGCGATGGCCCAGACCTGTTTGGCGGGGATGGCCTCGGCGTCCTCGGCATTGTCGGTGGGTGGAAAGACGACCATTGTCGGACCGTATCCACCAACCCCCATCGGCATCCCGTCCGCATGGGTGGCCAAGATCGGATTCAGACGCGCGATCATGTCCCAGGGGATTTCGGCCTGGTAGCTGTCCATTGCCATAGGCAGGGCCGTTTTCCCGTTGGCACCAGCCATGGTCATTACATCCGCCAAAGCAGGCCCCGAAAACGCATAGTCCCGTTGGTTGTCTTCAGGTCCGTAGGGGATCGAGATCGTGTGTTGCGTCAAGCTGCTCAACATGGCCGTATCCAGACCAACGGCTGCGTCATATTCCACCTCGAGAAACCCGAACAATCCGCCATCATCCGCACCGCGCGCGGGTAGGTTGCTTTCGCCAACCGCACCACCCAATGTCACCAAAACAGGGCCTGTGGGCGCGGCGATCTCTGCCACGGCGGGCAGGGGGGACAGCAAGGCGACGCACAGGGCCGCAGTTCGTGCAAATGTCATGAAAAGCTCCAATCGGTTGATCTGTCCCGACCCTAACCGGGAAATGGCACAGGCCAAGTGAAACCTTGTGCGTGCTGACATTGACCTTGGCGCTTTGCGTGGTAAACCGCCACCCAAGCAAAAGGACATCGCAATGAACCTGTTTTCCGAGATCCGCAGCCTCGTGCTGGACGCGCTTGCGCAAATGCAGGCCGAAGGGACCCTTCCCGAGGGGCTGAGCTTTGACAATGTCGCGGTCGAGCCGCCGCGTGACGCCGCCCATGGTGACATGGCCACCAACGCGGCCATGGTGCTGGCCAAGCCCGCCAAGATGAAGCCGCGCGACATTGCCGATGCTCTGGCAGCCAAACTGGCCGATGATGCGCGCGTGACCTCGGCCGAGGTTGCTGGCCCGGGTTTCCTGAATCTGCGTCTGGCGGATGCGGCCTGGCACGGTGTTCTGTCCGCGGTTCTTGAGCAGGGCACGGCGTACGGTCGCTCTGACATGGGGCAGGGCAAAAAGGTCAACGTCGAATATGTCTCGGCCAACCCCACCGGTCCGTTGCACGTGGGCCACACCCGCGGCGCGGTCTTTGGCGATGCTCTGGCGAGCCTGTTGGACTATTCGGGCTATGACGTGACCCGCGAGTATTACATTAACGATGGCGGCGCGCAGGTCGATGTTCTGGCGCGGTCTGTGTACCTGCGGTATCTTGAGGCGCACGGTAAAGCGGTTGAATTCCCCGATGGCACCTATCCGGGCGAATATCTGGTCGAGGTTGGTCAGACGCTCAAGGACAAGGTGGGCGACGCCTATGTCGGCAAGGGCGAAGATGTTTGGTTGGAAGAAATCCGAAACTTTGCCACCGACGCGATGATGGATCTGATCCGCGCGGACCTGTTGCAGCTTGGCGTAAAGATGGATGTCTTCTTCTCGGAAAAATCTCTCTATGGCACGGGCCTGATCGAGGCCGCGTTGGAAAGCCTGGATGCCAAGGGCCTGATCTATGAGGGCGTGCTGGAGCCGCCCAAGGGCAAAAAGCCCGAGGATTGGGAACCGCGCGAGCAGACCCTGTTCAAATCGACCGAACATGGCGATGACGTCGACCGCCCGGTCAAGAAATCCGATGGCAGCTGGACTTACTTTGCACCGGACATCGCATATCATTTCGATAAGGTTTCCAGAGGCTTCGACGAGCTTATTGATGTGTTTGGCGCCGACCATGGTGGCTATGTCAAGCGGATGAAAGCGGCTGTTTCGGCCCTGTCCGATGGCAAGGTGCCGCTGGACATCAAGCTGACGCAACTGGTGAAACTGTGGAAAAACGGCGAGCCATTCAAGATGTCCAAGCGTGCAGGCAACTTTGTAACCTTGCGCGATGTGGTCGATCAGGTCGGCTCGGATGTGACCCGTTTCGTGATGCTCACGCGCAAGAACGACGCCTCGCTCGATTTCGATTTCGACAAGGTGCTGGAGCAGAGCCGAGAGAACCCGGTGTTCTATGTGCAGTATGCGCACGCCCGGATACAAAGTGTTCTGCGTCGTGCCGCCGAGGCGGGGATTGCTACGGATGAAGCCACTTTGAAAGCAGCGGATCTTGGCAAAGTGGGGCACGAGGCCGAGCTGGCGGTGGCCAAGAAGCTGGCCGAATGGCCACGCCTGGTCGAGATCGCCGCCCGCACCAACGAGCCGCATCGCGTTGCCTTCTACCTGTATGAATTGGCAGGCGATTTCCACGCGCTTTGGAACCGTGGCAACGAATTGCACGAGCTGCGATTCATCCAGGATGGCGATGCCGCCACAAGTCAGGCAAAAATTGCGTTGGCACAGACAGTTGCCGTTGTGATTTCGGCTGGCCTTGGTATTCTTGGGGTGAAACCGGCGCAAGAAATGCGATAAAAAAACTCGCCAAGCCGCCGGTCTGAGGCAGACGACAAGAGAACCTGAGCACGGCAACGTCCGTGCAATCGGGGCAGTGAGGCGGACATGGCTAGTTTTGATTATTCGGGGCAGGTGCCCCCGCAACAGGTGAATTACACCTATCAGATGCCCCAATTGGAGGCGTCGGAATATGTTGAGGACACCTATCCCGAACCCGAGGGTGAATCAGGGAAATTCGGCCAGATCGCCGCGTTGATGGGGGCGGTCGCCTCTGTGGCGTTGGTGGTCGGCGTGGGCATCTGGGGGTACAAACTGGTCAGCCGCGATGTCAGCGGCGTGCCGGTTGTACGCGCCATCGAAGGGCCGATGCGGGTGCAACCTGCCAACCCAGGCGGGACACCTGCCGATCATCAGGGCCTGGCGGTCAACACAGTTGCGGCGCAAGGTACGGCTGCCCCGCCGCCCGACCGTCTGGTTCTGGCGCCAAAGCCTGTATCGCTTAGCGAAGACGACGCCCCGATGGGCGATCTGGAGCCGACGCCGGTGTCGCTGCAAACTTCGGATCAACCCGTGTCCTTGTCTGACGAGGCTGTGACATCGTTTCAAAATGGCGCTGTGGATGCCTTGGTGGCAGAGCTGACCCAGGGGGTCGAGCCACTGATCCAAGACAGTGATCAAGACGCGGCAGAGACAACTCAACTGGCCTCAATAGTACAACCCAGCCCTGTTTCTCTGACTGATGTGATCGAAGAAGAAGTGGCCATCGATCCCGCCGATCTGGCCGCGCTGCAACCCGATCCGGCGGTCTTGAATGCACCCGGTGTACGGCAATCCCTGCGCCCGCAGGTGCGTCCGGCGCGGGCGGTACCGTCCAGCGCGGCAGAAACCGCCACGCTGAATGCAGCCATCAATGCCGCCGTGGAAACCGCCGCCGGTCTGGACGTCGACCCCGAAGGCTTGCCGGTTGGCACGCGCCTGGCCCAGCTTGGCGCCTATGACACACCCGAGGTCGCGCGTGCGGAATGGGACCGTTTGAACAGCCGGTTCGGCGACTACATGGATGGCAAAAAGCGGGTGATACAAAAGGCCAGCAGCGGGGGGCGCACTTTCTATCGTCTGCGCGCCATGGGCTTTGATGACCTAAGCGATGCGCGCCGGTTTTGTTCGGCCCTGGTGGCCGAACGCGCCGACTGTATCCCGGTCACCACTCGATGAGGTTTGGCGCTTCGATCCTTGGGGCCGAAGGGCTGCGGCTGACGGCTGAGGAAAAAGCGCTCTATCGCGCGGTAAAGCCTTTTGGGTTCATCCTGTTTGCCCGCAACATTGACAGCGCCGATCAGATCCGCGCGCTATGTACCGAGTTTCGCGACACGGTGGGCTACAATTGCCCGATCACCATCGACCAAGAGGGCGGGCGGGTGCAGCGCCTCCGCCCACCGCTGGCGCGGCAGTGGCTGCCGCCGCTGGATCATGCACAGATTGCCGGGGGCAACGCTGCGCGGGCCATGTATCTGCGGTATCGGCTGATCGCGCATGAGCTTTTGTCTATGGGCATCGACAGCAATTGCGCGCCGATGGTCGACATCGCGTTCGACGAAACCCACGAATTCCTGCGCAATCGCTGCTATGGCCAAACGGCAGCCGAGGTATCGCCCCTGGGCCGGGCCGTGGCAGATGCGCATCTGGATGGGGGCGTGTTGCCCATCATAAAGCACATCCCTGGACACGGCCGCGCGACGCTCGACAGCCACTATGACCTGCCGCATGTCGATCAGGACCCCGAAGAGTTGTTCGATACCGATTTCGAGCCGTTTCGCGCGCTAAATGATCTGCCTTTGGGAATGACGGCGCATTTGGTCTATGACCGCATCGATCCGCAACCAGCGACCGTATCGCCGCGCATGATGCAGTTGATCCGCGAAGACATTGGCTTTGACGGGCTGATCATGACCGACGACATCTCGATGCAGGCGCTAGAGGGGACGCTGGCCGAGCGCTCGCGCGCCTCGATTGCTGCCGGTTGCGATGTGGTTCTGCATTGCAATGGCCCGCTATCAGATCGCGCCGAGGCAGCAGAGGCCGCCGGTGAGATGACGGATACCGCGCAAATCCGCGCTGACCGCGCCCTGGCGGCGCGTCACGAGCCCGATGAGCTTGACATAGGGGCCGCCGAGGCGGAACTATCTCAGCTCATGAACGGGCAGGTGTATGACGGATAACCTTTTCACCGAAGATCAGACATCGGTGGCCGAACGGCTTGCAGCCGAGGCGCTGATCGTCGACGTGGACGGGTTCGAGGGACCGCTGGATGTGCTGTTGACCCTGTCGCGCACTCAAAAGGTGGATCTGCGCAAAATCTCGGTTTTGGAACTGGCGCGGCAATATCTGGCCTTTGTCGAAAAGGCTAAGGAACTGCGGATCGAACTGGCCGCAGACTATCTGGTGATGGCGGCCTGGCTGGCTTTTCTGAAATCGCGTCTGCTGCTGCCGCCGGACCCTTCGGAAGAGGGGCCAACGGGCGAAGAGCTGGCCGCGCATCTGGCCTTCCAACTGGAACGCCTGCAAGCCATGCGTGATTCTGCCGCCCGGCTAATGGCACGGGATCGGTTGGGGCGCGATTTTTTTGCGCGCGGGCAGGGCGAGGATGTGACCCGCATCCGGACCGTGACCTATTCCGCAACCCTGCTGGATTTGATGCAGGGCTATGCCCGGATCCGCACCCGCGATGAATTCCGCCCCTTTGTGATGGACCGGGATTCGGTCTTTACCATGGAACAGGCGCTGGACCGGATGCGGGGCCTGATAGGCTTTGCGGGCAGTTGGACCGATATGGTCAGCTATCTGCCCGATGGCTGGGGCGCGGACCCTATGCGGCGGCGATCAGCGACTGCGGCGACCTTTGCCGCCTCGCTTGAGCTGGTCAAAGAGGGGCATTTGGAAATCAAACAGTCCGATACATTTGCCCCGATCCATCTTCGCAAAAGGAAAGATGACGCGTGACGGACAAAACAGAAGACGCAATCGACAGCCTGTTCGAGGCGCCGCCCATGGCCGAACAGGAACGTATGGTCGAAGCGGTGCTGTTTGCCAGCGCCGAGCCCGTAACCGTGCGCGATCTTGAGCACCGCATGCCGCATGGCTGTGATGCGGGCCAGGCTCTGGAACATCTTCGCAGCCGGTATGAGGGACGCGGCGTGCGCGTTGTCCGTGTCGGCGAGGCCTGGGCCATGCGCACGGCTCCGGATCTGGGTTTTTTGATGCAAAAGGAAACAGTTGAGACCCGCAAGCTGAGCAGGGCCGCGATCGAGACCTTGGCAATCATCGCCTATCATCAACCCTGTACACGGGCTGAAATCGAAGAGATCCGCGGCGTGTCGGTGTCGCGTGGTACTATCGACCAGTTGATTGAAATGGAATGGGTTCGGTTGGGGCGCCGGAGAATGACGCCGGGCCGACCGGTGACCTTTGTGGTCACGCCAGTGTTCCTGGACCATTTTGGATTGGAAAGCGCGCGCGATTTGCCGGGTCTCAAGGAGCTGCGTGCCGCTGGATTGTTGGAAAACCGCCCACCACCGGGGTCAATGCCTCTGGGGGATGACCGCCGCGAGGAAGACGGAGATGACGGCCAGCCCGAGCTCTTTGAAGAAGAGTGACCTATGGGCCGTGGAAAACGGGTGGAAATCGTGTAAACTGCGCGCGAGCAGACACCAAAGGCAAAAGCCATGAACACGAACCAGATTATCAACATGATCATGCGGACGGTGATGCGTCGCTTGATCAATACCGGGGTGAATGCCGGGTTTGATGCCGCGTCCAAGATCGGCCGCCCCAAGCCCCCGAAGCCGCCCAAATCCGCCAACCCCAAGGTCGAGACTGAACCCACGCCCGAGCAGATTGAACGCGAACGCATTCGCGCCATCCGTCAAGCGCGGCGCGCAGCGCGTCAGAACAATCAATCCTAGCAGATCGTATCAGGCGCTTTTGAAGTGTTTGGACAGCTTCAGGCCCTGTCCCTGATAGTTCGATGCAATGCCTGATCCGTAAAGCTGGGTGGGCAGCTCCGACATCTTCTCGTAAACTAACCGTCCGACCACTTGGCCATGTTCCAGAACAAATGGTGCCTCGTGACAGCGGACTTCAAGCACGCCGCGTGAGCCGGTGCCGCCTGCTGCGGCATGGCCGAACCCCGGATCGAAGAAGCCTGCATAGTGCACCCGGAATTCCCCGACCATCGCCAGATAAGGCGCCATTTCAGCGGCGTATTGGGGTGGAATGTGCACGGCCTCGCGGCTGACCAGAATGTAAAAGGCGCCAGGGTCCAAGATGATGCGCCCGTCCGAACTGCGAACCTCTTCCCAGTACTCTGCCGGGTCGTATTGCCCGATCCGGTCCAGGTCGATGACACCGGTATGGGGTTTGGCACGATAGCCCACCAAATCGGTGTCTTTTAGGCGCAAATCGACTGAAAAGCCCAAGCCGTCCTGAATCACAGCGTCGCCATCCACCAGCGGCGTTTGCGCGTGCAGCGCGGTCAATTCATCGTCTGACAGAACTGCCTGGCCCTGCCGGAATCTGATCTGGTTAAGCCGCATGCCCGGCCGAACCAGAACCGAGAATGAGCGGGGGCAGATTTCGGCATAGAGCGGCCCTGTGTAGCCTGCTGGCACGCGGTCGAATTCGGTCCCGCCGTCGGTGATTGTCCGCGTCAGCAGATCGAGCCGCCCGGTGGAGCTTTTGGCGTTGGCAACGGCACTCATGTCGTCGGGCAAGTTCAATGACTCGAGCAGAGGGACCAAATAGACGCAGCCCTTCTCCAGAACCGCGCCCTGGCGAAGGTCGATGCGGTGCATCTCGAACTCGCTTAGCCGTTCGGCGACGGTGTTTCCGTCGCCAGCCAGGAACGAGGCACGCACGCGGTAAGCCACTGTGCCCAAACGCAGATCCAGGCTTGCAGGTTGGATTTGTTCAGGCAGAACGCCAACCTCGGCCCCGATGGCGCCATTGGCGATCATGGTCTCGATTTGCTGATTTGGACACACGCCTGTCATCCAGCCTCTCCCCCTTGGCAGAGGCCCCGGCACCCGGTCCGGCTCCCCATTCGGGGTCGCCTCAGATTGTATCGTCGGTGTGATTTGGTCGGGCTAGCAGGACTCGAACCTGCGACCTTCCGTCCCCCAGACGGACGCGCTACCAGGCTGCGCCATAGCCCGACGATGTGGGCTTCATAACGGTTTTCACGGCAGGGGCAAGAGGAAATCATTGCCTTTTTTCATCCAGCCGAAATTGCCTCTTGTTGCTCGACCCAAGCACGCAACTCGACCGCTACATGTTTCACGCCACCCAGCTGATTGGGCGTCAATGTTTCAAGGGCCGTCAGCCTGGACAGCAGACCAGCGTCCGCTTCGATCTGGTCGTCAGCAGGTACGTCAGCGACGGTGACAAGGATCGGCTTGAGCGGTGCGTCGACTGTATCAACCTCACCCATTACAGCCTCTACAGAGTCGCCTTCAGTTGATTCTGCAGCGGCGGGAGAGGTGACTTTCTCTTCAATGACCTCGGCGGCCTCTTCGGTCGGTTCGATTTCCAGGGACGCTTGCTGCGGTTCGGCTTCAGCCGGCAATTCGGTTTTGATTCTCGACGGTTTGGTCAGGAACGACGGCAGCTCTTGAACAGGTGCTTCTTCCGAAGCGTCCGGTTCTGGCAGGTCCAAGCCAATCTGCCCGTCGTCTGCGTCATCCCCGACAGGGTGAGCATGCAGATGAACAACCGTGTCGTCTGCTTCTACCGGGGCAGCGGCAGCGGTTTCATCCAAACCCTGCGACAGCTCAGAGACATGCGAGACGCCTTGTTCGCGCAGGATCTTCTGAACGCCTTTGATGGTCAGCCCGTCATCGTGCAAAAGACGCTTGATACCGCCAAGTAACAACATGTCTGCCGGGCGATAATACCTGCGGCCACCTGCGCGCTTAACCGGTTTGACTTGGGTGAACTTGCTTTCCCAGAATCGCAACACATGGGCCTGTATCCCCAGCCAATCCGCAACTTCGCTGATGGTGCGAAAGGCGTCAGGTGATTTGCTCATGTGTTCTAATTCCTAAAGCTATTTTCGGTTTCCAGCCGCGACCCGGTCTTTCATCAAATGCGAAGGCCGAAAGGTCAGAACGCGGCGGGGTTGAATTGGCACTTCCTCGCCCGTTTTCGGGTTCCGGCCGATGCGGGCCGATTTATCCCGCACGCTAAATGTGCCGAATGAAGAAATCTTTACCTGTTCACCACGAACCAGAGCATCCGACATATGTTCAAGCATGCTTTCCACCAGCTGCGCGCTTTCGTTGCGCGACAAGCCAACCTCGCGGAAAACCGCTTCGCTCAGATCCATGCGTGTAAGTGTTTTTTCGCCCATACCGTCCCCCATGTTCTTGGCAGAGCATAGGGGGTCGGGAATTTCCCTGTCAATATCAATGAATTGCGTTAGGGACTTTGCGCCGGATCGCGCCAAGGTGCCGCAGGGTCAATTGTGGTGGATCACCAGCGCAGGACCACCGCACCCCAGGCCAGACCGCCGCCAATGGCTTCGGTGACAACCAAGTCGCCTTGTTTGATCTGACCGCGCGCCTTGCCCACAGACAAAGCCAGTGGGATCGAGGCCGCAGAGGTGTTGCCGTGGTCCTGAACAGTGACAACGACCTTATCCATGGGCAGGCCCATTTTCTTGGCGGTGCCTTGGATGATACGGATGTTGGCCTGATGTGGCACGATCCAATCTACATCCGCGCTGCCAAGGCCAGCTTTATCCAGAGCCGATTCGGCGGTTTTTGCCAGTTTTTCAACGGCATGGCGGAAAACTTGGTTGCCCTGCATGCGCAGATGGCCGGTCGTATGGGTCGATACGCCGCCATCAACATAGAGCAGATCCTTGTAGCGACCGTCAGAATTCAGATCGACCGACAGAATGCCACGATCCTGGGCGGTGCCTGCGCCGTCCTGCTTTTCCAGCACCAGTGCCCCGGCACCATCGCCAAACAGCACACAGGTCGAACGATCCGTCCAGTCCATGATACGCGAGAAGGTTTCGGCGCCGATCACCAGCACGCGATCCGCCTGGCCCGAGACGATCAGCGCGTTTGCATTGCTGAGCGCATAGACGAAGCCTGCGCAAACGGCCTGCACATCAAACGCAAAGCCGCGGGTCATTCCCAGAGCCGACTGGACCATGGTCGCGGCAGATGGAAAGGTCAGGTCGGCGGTTGATGTGGCCACCACAATGGCGTCGATGTCGTCGGGGTCCAGTCCTGCGTCGGCCAGAGCGGCGCGTGCTGCATTGGCAGCCAGTTGCGAGGTGGTCTCACCCTCGGCTGCAAAATGGCGCCGCTCGATGCCCGAGCGGGCGCGAATCCATTCATCGGACGTATCAAGCGTCGCTTCGAACTCGGAATTGGGAACGATGCGTTCAGGCAGATAGTGCCCGACACCTGTGACGACTGCGCGGCCTGTCATGGGTTGTTATTGCCCTTCTTGTCCTTCTGCGTCTTTTGACGCTGGGTGAGCCTCATCTTGGGTAAGCTCGACGGTGGATGCAACCCGTGCAGCCAGTTTTTCGGCAAAACCCGATTGTGCCAGCGTGAACGCCAGCTTGACGGCTGACGAGACGCCTGTTGCGTCCGCGCCGCCGTGGGATTTCACCACAGTGCCGTTCAGGCCCAGGAAAACCCCGCCATTGACCCGGCGGGGGTCAATCCGCTTTTTCAAGCGGTTAAGTGATGTGATGGCCAGAACCGAGGCCAGCCGAGATAGCGGTGAGTACTTGAACGCCTCGCGCAACAACTGGCCAATCAGGCTGGCGGTGCCTTCGCCGGTCTTGATCGCGACGTTGCCGGTGAAGCCGTCCGTCACGATAACGTCAGCCTTGGTGCCGGGAATGTCGCTGCCCTCGACAAAACCCACAAATTCGAAATTCGCGGCGTCGGCAAAGTTCGAAATCAACGCATGCGCCTCTTTCAGCTCGGGGCGCCCTTTGTGTTCTTCGGTGCCTACGTTCAGCAGGCCGATGCGCGGGCGTTTCAGTTCAAGGCCGTTGCGAGCGTAGGAGGCACCCATCAGCGCGTACTGAAGCAAGTCCTGCGCATCGGCGCGAATATCGGCACCAACGTCCAGCATCACGTTGAACCCTTGTGGGTTCAAGGATGGCCACAGAACCGCAATTGCGGGGCGGTTGACGCCTGGCAATTTGCGCAGGCGCATCATGCTGAGCGCCATCAAGGCCCCGGTGTTGCCACAAGACACAGCGCCGGCGGCCTCGCCCTTGCGCACTGATTCCAGCGCCGACCACATCGAGGTGCCTTTGCCCTTGCGCACAACTTGGCTGGGCTTGTCCTCCATCGTGACAACGTCCTGGGAATCGCGAAAAGCGACGCGTCCGTCCAGGATGCGTCGCTTGGCGACCAATGGGCGCAATGTGTCCTCGGGGCCGTGCAGGATGAACCCGATGTCCGGGTTCTTGTCTGCTGACTGTGCAATACCTGCCACCACGACCGACGCACCGGCGTCTCCGCCCATTGCGTCAACCGAGATAATGATGCGCCCGGCGGGAGTGCCGATCTGATCGGGCTGAGCCGTCATTATTGCGTGGCCTGTACCTGCAAGGACTTAGGCTGCGTCGTCTTCCAGATCGATCTCGTCGGCCTGTGCAACGACTTCGCGGTCGTCATAGTGGCCGCACGCTGCGCAGACGTGGTGGGGGCGCTTCAGCTCACCACAGTTGGGGCATTCGTTCGGGTTAGCAGCAACCAGAGCATCGTGCGCACGACGGTTGTTGCGGCGCGACTTGGATACTTTGTTCTGTTGGACAGCCATTGTCTCAACCTTTGCATAAGTGGGCTTGGGACTGCTGTCCGCGGCCGAGTTTCAGTGTTCGTTCTCTTGGTGTGACGCGCGTTTAGGCAAAAGCCGAAGCACTGTCCAACCGTAATTCCGATGAGCGCGCGAAAATACTGCGATTCTCGGTTTGCGCAAGGGGTTTTTCTGCAGGCCTGCTATGACAGCTTTTGCGGGCTCTGTCATTCCTCTTTTTTCAACTGATCGCGCAATTCTGCAAGACCGGCAAAGGGTTTGACATCGTCGTCTGTCATCGCGGTCTTGCCGGGTTCGGTGACATTCAGCTGACCCAGTTCAGCGCCGTCAGCACGAGGGTATTCGGGCAGATTCAATGCCAAGGCTTCGACCATCACGGCAAAGACATCGATTTCCGCGCCCAATTGGTCTGCTTCTTCGTCCTCGGTCATTTCGACCTCGGCCTCTTCGGAATCGATCCATTCAGCCAGCAAGATGCGTCGTACCTGTTTGTCCAAACGTGTCGCCACCGGATCCAGCGTCACCACGCAGGGCTGGACCACGGTTGCGCCCAGATCTGCGCGAATTTCCCAATCTTTCTTGCCACTGGCGGTGATCTGCCCGGCAAAGCTGAGCTTGCGCAGGCCCAACAATCCCAGATCCTCCTGGATCTGGCGCAGGGTGTCCGCATCGGGGCGCAGGGAAAAAGTGGTGGGCGCGTTTTGCGGCAGATCTGCGACCCGCCACACAGTTTTGTCGGACATGAAACGACTTTCGTTGGTTGAACCAGAGGCTCGGTTTCTGTAATCGGGATAAAAGGCGTAATGAGCCAAGGCAAGAGGGCAGACATGTTCAAGACCGCAGACCTGCTGAAACCGGCGTACCGTATTGCAATTTTGGGTGCAACGGTCGCTGTCCTGACCGCCTGTACTTCGATTTACCGCAACCACGGCTATGTACCGTCCGAAGAGGATCTGGCGCAGGTGCAGGTCGGTGTGGACACCCGTGACAGCGTGATCCAAGCGGTTGGCGCTCCCAGTTCTGCAGGCGTTCTTGAAGAGAGCGGATACTATTATGTCTCGACCCGGATGCGCCACTATGGTCCGGCAAAGCCACAAGTGGTGTCGCGCCAGTTGGTCGCCATCAGCTTTGATCAACGTGGCGTGGTGCGCAACATCGAGCGCTTCAGCCTGGCAGATGGCCGCGTGATTCCGCTGGAACGCCGCGTGACGGATTCGAGCATCGAGGACAAGACATTCCTGCGTCAGCTGCTTGGCAACCTGGGCAACTTCAACCCTGGCTCGGTCCTGAACCAGTAACCCCATAGGTCGTCACCACGGTGTCACATCTTGTATGCTAGGCGGGGCTTGGCTACGGTTTTGGCATGATCGTGCGGAGGACGGGATCTTGGCATCTGGGACACTGTTGAGCAGAGGTCGATATCGCGCTCGTATTGGCCAAGGGGCCGATGACATCCTGGCGGCGCAAAAGTTGCGGACAGGGGCCTTTGGAACCGCTTCGCTGGACCGAGATAGATTTGATGACATTTGCGCGCATATCCTGATCGAAGACACCGAGACGGGGCAGTTGATGTGCTGTTTCCGGATGCTCATCATGGACGGTGGGCATGAGGTCACCAGCAGCTATTCGGCGCAGTACTACGATCTTTCTGCGCTTGGTGACTTTCAGGGACGCATGGTCGAGATGGGGCGGTTCTGCATCGATCCATCGCTCAACGATCCAGATATCCTGCGTGTGGCCTGGGGCGCGATGACCACATTTGTCGACGACAACGGGATCGAGATGCTGTTTGGCTGCTCATCCTTTGCGGGCACCGCGACCGAAGAGTATCTGGATGCTTTTGCCATGCTCAAGCATCGGCACCTTGCTCCCAAGCGCTGGCTGCCGCGGGTCAAGGCACCCAATGTGTTCCGCTATGCCGCGCGGCTGCGCCGCAAGCCGGACGCCAAAAAGGCGATGCTCAGGATGCCACCCTTGCTGCGCACCTATCTGATGATGGGCGGCTGGGTTAGCGACCATGCGGTCGTCGACAGTCAGATGAACACGTTGCACGTCTTCACCGGGGTCGAGATTCAGGCGATTCCACCCGCCCGCAAGAAACTGCTGCGCGGTGTGGCGGGCGGCGTTACTTGATCTTGTTGCAACGGACCTTCCGCTGACATAGTCAGCAGTCATGTCGACGATACCTCTTTTGCAGATGTCCGGAATTTCGCTGACCTTCGGCGGCAACCCGGTGTTTTCCGAGCTTGATCTGGTTGTTCAACCAGGCGACCGTGTGGCGCTTGTTGGCCGCAACGGCTCGGGCAAATCCACCCTGATGAAGGTCATGGCCAGCCTTGTCGAACCGGACGAGGGCACCATCGTCGTGCCGCCCGGAAAATCCGTGGGCTACATGGAGCAGGACCCCACGATGGAGGGGTTTGCTACGCTTGGTGACTATGCCACCAGCGCGCTGGAGCCGGGCGAACTCTATAAAGTGGAACGCGCAGGCGAGGGGTTGAAGTTCGATCCGGCACGCGCCGTGGAAACCGCGTCAGGCGGCGAACGCCGCCGGGCGGCCCTGGCCAAGCTGATGGCCGAAGCGCCCGATCTAATGCTGTTGGACGAGCCGACCAACCACCTGGATATCGAGGCGATCGCCTGGCTGGAACGCGAGTTGGGCACGACTCGGGCGGGTTTCGTTCTGATCTCGCACGACCGGGCGTTCTTGCGGGCGCTGACCCGCGCGACACTCTGGATCGACCGGGGACAGGTGCGGCGACAGGAAAAAGGGTTCGAGGCGTTTGAGGCCTGGCGCGATCAGGTCTGGGAAGAAGAAGACATGCAGCGCCACAAGCTGAATCGTCTGATCAAGTCCGAAGCCCGGTGGGCCGTAGAAGGCATCAGCGCCCGCCGCAAGCGCAATCAGGGCCGGGTGCGCGCATTGCAGGCGCTCCGCGCCGAAAAAGCTGGCCAGATCAAGCGGCAAGGTACGGCAGACTTCGCACTGGACGCCGCGCCCAAATCGGGCCGCAAGGTGATCGAGGCGCAAGGGATTGCCAAAAGCTTTGGCGACAAACAGATCGCGCGCGGTTTTGATCTGACCGTGCAGCGCGGCGACCGGGTGGCCTTTGTTGGGCCGAACGGTGTGGGCAAGACCACGCTCTTGAAACTGCTTCTGGGACAGGAGACAGCGGATGAAGGCACGGTCAAGCAGGGCACAAACCTGGAGATTGCCGTCTTCGACCAGACCCGCTCGCAGCTGGACCCCGACATGAGCCTTTGGGACAGCCTGACCGGCGATCCGGACATGCGGGTGTCGGGCAAAGCCGATCAGGTCATGGTGCGGGGCACGCCGAAGCACGTTGTGGGTTACCTCAAGGACTTTCTGTTTGATGAACGACAGGCCCGCGCGCCGGTGCGCTCGCTCTCGGGCGGGGAAAAGGCGCGACTGCTGCTGGCCAAGCTGATGGCGCAAAGCTCGAACCTGTTGGTGCTGGATGAACCGACAAACGATCTGGATGTTGAAACGCTCGACCTGCTGCAAGAGCTGCTCGATGACTATGACGGCACCGTCCTGTTGGTCAGCCACGATCGCGATTTTCTGGACAGGGTGGCCACCACGACCATCGCGATGGAAGGGAACGGCAAGGCGACTGTCTATGCAGGTGGTTGGAGCGACTACATCGCGCAACGTGGGCCGTTGGAGGGCGAAAAGGCTGCAAAACCAAAAGCTAACAAGCCGAAGATCAAGCAAGAGGCTAAGCCGAAATCGGGGTTGTCCTACACCGAAAAACACCGGCTGGAGAAACTGCCGGCCGAGATCGAACGCCTGGAGGCCGAGATTGCCAAGCTCGAAGAGCTGATGGCTGACCCTGAGCTGTTCACTCGCGAACCGGTGAAGTTCCAAAAGGCGACCGAGGCTTTGATGCAGCGCCAGGAAAAGCTCGCCACTGCCGAAGAGGAATGGCTGGAACTGGAAGAAAAGGCCGAAGCATGACGCATCCGATCCGACTGGCCACACAAGACGATGCACGGGCGTGCGCCGCAATCGTGAACGGCTGGATCGACGCAACGCCTTGGATCGAGCGGATTCACAGCGCTCAAGCCATCGAAGACATGATCCACGCAGGCATCCCCTTACGCGAGTTCTGGGTCGTGGGCGATCCGGTCGCGGGCTATCTGTCCTTCAACGTGGAGGAGGGCTGCGTCATGGGCCTCTATACTGCTGCGCCCGGATCGGGCGTTGGCAAGGCGCTGTTGGATCAGGTCAAACAGGGGCGGGACCGCGTGATGCTTTGGTCGCATCTGCCCAACACCGGCGCGCATCGGTTTTATCGGCGCGAAGGGTTCGCGCCGACCGGCGCGCAGCGGGATGGGGACGACGGGTTGGTCGAGATCGAATTCGCCTGGGAGCGGTAAGTGGCTCAGGTCATCCTTTTGAACAGCCCCTCAAGCAGCGGCAAATCCACCTTGGCGCGGGCGTTGCAAGCACAGGCTGATGCGCCGTTCTGGCACATCTCGCTCGATCATCTGCGTGACAGCGGCATCCTGCCAATGGATCGGTTCCGGACCGGTGATCTGGATCGGAAAGCGCATCGGGCCCGCGCGTTCGACGGACTGCATGCAATGGCCTCTGCCGCAGCAGATGCAGGTAACAACCTGATTTTCGAACATCTTCTGGAAGATAGTGCTTGGATCGAAGCGTTAAAGCACTCTCTTGCATCGCATGATGTGCTCTTTGTTGGCGTTTACTGCGATCTGGATGTGCTCAACACGCGTGAGCGCGAGCGGGGCGACCGTCCGATTGGCAGCGCGGCGCTGGATCATGCGTCGGTTCATGTCGGTCGAACCTATGACATCACGGTGGACGGGACGGCACCAATTCAGACGAATGTCGATGCCATCCTGAAGGCCTTGGGCAGTGGGCGGCGCGTGTCCGAGTTTCACACCGCCCGCTGACATCACCGCATCCGCAGTGCGCCGTCCAGGCGGATCACTTCGCCGTTCAGATAACCCATCTCGACCATGAACCCGGCCAGACGCCCGTATTCCGCCGGATCACCCAAACGTGCAGGGTTCGGCACATCGGCGGCCAGCGACGCCTGAATGTCTTCGGGCAGGCCTGCAAGCATCGGCGTCATGAAAATGCCCGGCGCGATGGTGTTCACGCGAATGCCGCTCGAGGCCAGATCACGCGCCATGGGCAGGGTCATCCCCACCACACCCCCCTTGGAGGCGGAATAGGCGGCCTGGCCTTTTTGACCGTCAAAGGCGGCGATCGAGGCGGTGTTGATGATTATGCCACGTGCGCCATCGGGTTCCGGCTCGTTCCGGCCCATTTCCATCGCGGCCAGACGCGAGACGTTGAAGGTGCCCACCAGGTTAATGTCGATGGTGCGCTGGAACGCATCCAATGGGTGCGGGCCATCCTTGCCAACGGTCTTGATGCCATAGGCGATGCCGGCGCAGTTCACGCAGGCGGTGATCTTGCCCATCTTGTCCATGGCATGTGCGATGGCTGCGGCAACGGATGTCTCGTCAGTGACGTCTGTCTCGGCAAAATAGCCGCCGATCTCTTCGGCGACTTTGGGGCCGCGCTCGGCGTCGCGGTCCAGGATGGTGACCAGTGCGCCCTTGCTGGCAAAGTGTCGGGCGGTGGCTTCGCCCAGACCGGACGCGCCGCCAGTTACTACTGCGGCCGTATTGGACAGTTCCATTTTGGGTTCCTCTCCCCGTGATATGAACATTTGTTCAAATAATCACGCGGATGTCAGCCTGTCCAGTCATCACGCATCAGCTTGGCGTCCCACGCGGCGAGGGGACGCAGCGTTTTGCCCAAGGGCGGCCACCAAATCCACGTGCCGCCAAGTTTGCGGGGTTTGGCGCCGGTGCCCAGCTTGAAGCGCGCCAGTCCCGGCGCGTCTTCGGTCGAGATCAGGCCGAGATCCAGCCGCTGCATGTCCTTGCGCGCGGCCCAGGTCATTGCGCACCACAAGAGCAGGTTTTGCGCGGAATGATGACGCCCTCGTGCGGTTGTGTGAGCAATTTGGTAGGTGGCAACCGATCCGTGCCGCAGCAATAAAAGCCCGGCGAGCGGTGTCTTGCCTGCAAAGGCGGTGAACAACTTGGCCTGACCAGGATTGGCTTTTGCGAATGCACAGTTAAGGGGGGCGGGCCAACTGCGATAACGACGCGTTCTCTGCTGTGCCGCGTCTGCTGAAAGCAGCCAATGTGCAGGGTCAATCGGCATGTTCTGCCGCGTCACACGCAGGTTCTGCATTTCGGCGTGTTTCAGACGGTTGCGCCATTTCTGATGCAACTGGGCGCGCAAATCTCCTGTCAAACTCAACTCTGCTGTGGTTGCGGGGCCGATCAGAGGAACCGCGCCGATTTTTTCAATATCGGGATCGCGAAAATCCGGATTCAGAAGGACGGGACGCCGCTGGTTGACCAATATGTCTGGCAAGACACGGGCAGGGGCTTGATACCGAGGAAGCATCAGAAGCGGGCCACGTTGCAAGGCAAGAGTGCCGTCCGAAAGCTTCAACGGTGCGCGACCGGTGTACGCCAGCGCCGAGGCAAATTCCGGGCTTTGTTGCAGGGCGGGATGGGGAGCAGCGGCGGCAAAATCGAACATGAGCCCAGTTAACCCATCCGAAACCTAAATCACGGTTAATGCTGCTCATGAAAACTGTGTATGGAAAGTCGGTGGCCAGCCCCCGAGTGACCAAGGCCGCGGCCTTGTTGCTGGCGACGGCGTTGTCAGGTCCCGTGTTTGTGGTGCTGACGCTTGTAGGTTGGCTCTGGGGTTAGAACTTGGCGCTGGTTCCGATTTCTTGCAAAGAAATCGGTCCGGAAACTTTGAAAGTTTCCGGGCGCGATACGGATAAAGGTGCTTTTCGATCCGAGCGTTAGCTCAGTTGCACCAGCGCGTGGCGTTTTTTGCCTGCGCTCAGTTTGATGGGGGAGGACAAAGCGCCTGCGTCGATCATCAAACCACCATCAGTCAACGGGGCATCATCCAGCTTGGCGCCGTTTTCGGCGATCAAGCGTTTGGCTTCCTTGCCGGATTTGGCCAGACCCGATTTAACAATCAACTGCACGATGGACACTGGCAGATCACCAATCTCTAAGGTCAGCGTTGGAAGATCGTCGCCAACACCTCCATTTTCGAACACTTCGCGGGCTGTGGCTGCTGCCGCAGCTGCCGCATCGGCGCCGTGACACAGTGTGGTCACTTCGTTTGCCAGGATGACTTTGGCATCGTTGATCTCGGATCCGGCCAATGCCCCCAGACGTTCGCATTCGTCCACCGGCATTTCGGTGTAGAGCTTGAGGAACCGGCCCACGTCGGCATCCGTGGTGTTGCGCCAGAACTGCCAGAATTCATACGGGCTACGCATGTCTGCGTTCAGCCAGACCGCGCCGTCTTGTGACTTACCCATCTTCTTGCCGTCGCTGGTCGTCAGCAGCGGAGAAGTCAGGCCAAATACCTCACCCTCGATGGTGCGACGGGTCAGGTCGATGCCGTTTACGATGTTACCCCATTGATCCGAGCCGCCCATCTGCAGCACACAGCCATAGCGACGATGCAGCTCCATGAAGTCATAGGCCTGTAGGATCATGTAGTTGAATTCCAGGAACGACAGCGATTGCTCACGATCCAGGCGGGATTTCACGCTTTCAAACGACAACATCCGGTTGACAGAGAAATGCCGCCCGATGTCGCGCAGGAATTCAAGGTAGTTTAGATCGTCCAGCCATTCCGCATTGTTCAACATCAGGGCCGCGTTTTCGGCGCCGCTGTCATAGTCGATGTAGGCCGAGAACACTTTTTTGATGCCGGCGATATTGTCGTCGATCTGCGCTTCGGTCAGCAGCGGGCGTTCATCCGCCCGGAACGAGGGGTCGCCCACCTTGGTGGTGCCGCCGCCCATCAGCGTAATCGGCTTGTGGCCGGTCTTTTGCAGCCACCGCAGCATCATGATCTGGATGAGCGAGCCCACATGCAACGACTTGGCCGTCGCATCAAAGCCGATATAACCCGGTTGCACACCCTTGATCAGTGCCTCATCAAGGCCCTGATAATCGGTGCAGTCAGCCAAAAAACCGCGCTCGATCATCACAGCGATGAAATCCGATTTGGGATGGTAGGTCATGTCTTGCCTCGGGTTTGTGTTGCGGGGCAGTGTATAGAGCGCAAAGGCACGAGAGGGAAACCATTTTCCGTTTGTTTTTGCGGGGTGGGACAACAAAGGATTAGGCCATGAGCAGGGCCATCAGAGAAGACGGGCCGATCCGGGCCTTGGGGGCGATGTCGGGCACCTCACTCGATGGGGTGGATGCGGCTGTGGTCCAGACCGATGGATCGCGTATCTTCGAGTTCGGGCCAAGCGGTTATCAGGGCTACACCCCTGAACAGCGTGAGGTGTTGAGGGCCGGTCTGGGACAGTGGACCGGTGACGCAGTCGATGCGGCCGCAGAGTTGGTGATACAGGCACATGCTAAGGCTCTGTCTGGGTTCAAAGAGGTCGAGCTTGTGGGCTTTCACGGTCAGACCCTGGCGCATGACCCGCAACGACGCCGAACCTTGCAGGTTGGCAACGGGGCAGAGCTGGCGCAGGCGTTGAACCGCCCGGTGGTCTGGGATTTCCGGTCCGATGATGTTGCAATGGGCGGCGAGGGCGCACCGCTGGCGCCGTTCTTTCACTTTGCCTGTGCCAAATGGATTGGGGCTGAGGCGCCCCTGTGTTTCCTCAACCTTGGCGGGGTGGGCAACCTGACCTATGTCGATCCTTCCTTTGATAAACCGGAACAGTCCGGCGCCTTGCTGGCGTTTGACACCGGCCCGGCGAATGCGCCGATCAACGATCTGGTGCAGGCGCGCCTTGGATTGCCGATGGACAAGGACGGCGCCATTGCTGCGGGCGGCGAAGTTGAAACCGGTGCCTTGGAGCTCTTTCTGGCAGAGCCATACTTTTCAAGAATGCCGCCGAAGTCATTGGACAGGAACGATTTTGCCGAAATGATTGGTTTGGTGGCCGAGCTGGGAGATGCCGACGCCGTGGCCACGCTGACCGGCATGTGCGCCGCTGGTGTGGTTCAGGGGATGGAGCATTGCCCCAAACCTCCCACCCGCGTACTGGTCACTGGCGGTGGCCGTCACAATCCCGTGCTGATGGAGATGCTGCGCGTCTCGCTCGATTGCCCGGTTGAACCGGTCGAGGCCGTGGGTTTGGACGGCGACATGCTCGAGGCGCAGGCCTTTGCCTATCTCGCGGTCCGGGTGACGCGGGGTATGCCGACCTCATGCCCCGGCACCACAGGCGTTGGCGCCTTGGTTGGTGGCGGGATCGTCAGTGTTCCGTAAGTTGGATAGCAGGTCAGGGGGCTCTGCCCCCGTCGCTTTGCGACTCCCCCGCCGTATTTCCAACAAGAAGAAGGGTCAGCGCGTTAGGCTGCGGGCATAGTCTGCAGTGAATTCGGTGTAGCCGTTTGAGGTGGATTTCAGGTGCTCTTGGGTCCAGCGGTGAAAGGCCGGGAGTTGGTGGAACGGCACGTTGGGAAAGCTGTGGTGTTCCGCATGATAGGGCATGTTCCAGGCTAGAAACCGCACAATCCGGTTGGTAAAGGTGGTGCGTGAGTTTTCGAGCATGTTGGCCACGGGCGGGCAGAGCCCGTGTTCCGCGAGCAGATAGAGCCGCAGAACCGGCTGGCCCACGATCAGCGGCAAGAGCCAAGCCCAAATGAGCAGCGGTGACCAGATCAGGCTAAGGGCACCAAGCGCATAGAGGCTCAGCAGAACGCGCGCCTCGCGTTGCATGGCCCCATGCTGGCGCTCCGGCAGGTAGGGGGCGTCCAGTTCTCCCTTTGCGTTGGCGACAAGCGTTTTTGCCATCCCAGTCCAATAGAACCAGCCGCTGAGGTAGACCAGCATATCGGGCCAGTTGCCCGGGCGTGGTTTGCCCGCCAATTCCGGGTCACGCTCGGGGTCGTTGGTCCATTTGTGATGGGCCAGGTGAAAATAGCGGAACCAGACAAAGGGCAGGGCGATCAGCAGACCGACGGCGTGTCCCACGACCTCGTTCAGCCAGCGGCTTTTGAACGGGGTCTGGTGGGTGCATTCATGACTGAGCGTGAAGAGAAACACCAAGAGGATGCCCTGAGGCAGGATCAGCAGTCCCCAGAACGGTATCTGGAGTCCAATGCCAAGCGTGCAAAGCGCGAGGGCAATTCCGTACAGAGTCAAATGTATCAACCCCGCCCGGTTCGAGCGTTTGGTGAGTTTCGCCTTTGTCTCGGGCGGAAGTTTGGCGATCAGAGTGCGGTGGTCCATGAGGCGAGCCTGTCAGCGGGAGGCGCTTTTGGCAAGCAATTCACGCGCGCGGGATGTCAAAGCTCTTGTCCGCCAATTCGAACCCCTCGAATCGGAATCCGGGCGATACGGTGCAACTGACCAGCGTGTAGTCGCCGGTGCTGCGTGCCGCCTGCCAGTGGCCTTCGGGCACGATCAGTTGCGGTGAACCCTGGTTCAAGTCGGGGGTCAGCAGGTGATCCTGCGCCGGGCCGTCATCTGTCGCACTCATCGACAGGATCAGGGGCGCGCCCGCGTGATAAAGCCAGATCTCGGTCGCATCGACCCGGTGCCAATGGCTGCTTTCCCCCGCCTTCAGCAGGAAATAGATGCAGGTGCCGGTGGCGCGGCCTTCATTTTCGGCCACCCAGGTCTGACGGTACCAGCCGCCTTCGGGGTGGGGAGAGAGCTGCAGGTGGTTGATGATCTGCTCTGGGGTCATGGGGGCCTCGGGGCTTGGTTTTTCGGGACTATGCCCGGCCCAATCGGATTGTGCTATGGCAATCGTGTGATCCGCCCTTATGTTGCGGCGCATGACACTGATGATCCCCTTCGACAACTCTTATGCGCGTCTGCCGGGCGTGTTTTATTCCAAACAAGCGCCCGTTCCGGTGCGCGCGCCGAGGCTGGTGGCATTCAATACCGATCTGGCCGCGGTGATGGGCATCACCCCCGGTGAGGTCGAGGAGATGGCACAGGTTTTTGCCGGTAACCAGGTGCCTAAGGGCGCAGACCCGATCGCACAGCTATATGCGGGCCATCAGTTCGGCCACTACAACCCGCAACTTGGCGACGGGCGCGCGGTGTTGCTGGGCGAAACAGTGGGCGTTGATGGGCTGCGGCGCGACCTGCAGCTCAAAGGGTCGGGCCGAACGCCTTATTCACGACAAGGGGACGGGCGTGCCTGGCTAGGGCCGGTGCTGCGCGAATATGTGGTGTCCGAGGCGATGCATGCGCTTGGCATTCCCACGACGCGCGCCTTGGCTGCGGTCGAGACCGGCGAAACAGTTCTGCGCGAGGCGCCTTTGCCCGGTGCGGTTCTGGCACGCGTGGCCTCCAGTCATCTGCGGGTGGGCACGTTTCAAATCTTTGCTGCCCGAGGCGAGATGGGCAGCCTCAAGCAACTCACCGATTATGCCATTGCGCGTCACTACCCCGATGCAGAGGGGCCGATGGACCTATTGCGCGCGGTAAGGGATGCTCAGGTGGCGCTGATTGCCCGGTGGATGGGCGTCGGCTTCATTCACGGGGTGATGAACACCGACAACAGCTCGATTGCCGGGGAAACCATCGACTATGGGCCGTGCGCCTTCATGGACAGTTATCATCCCAACACGGTCTACAGCTCGATCGACCGGATGGGGCGCTATGCCTATTCCAACCAGCCCGATATTGCCGTGTGGAATATGGCGCAGCTGGCGACATCTCTGATCCAGCAGATGCCCGACCGCGCGGCGGCAGTTGAAGAAGCAACCGAAATCGTGCATGCGATGCCGGATCTGCTGCAAGAGGCGTGGCTGGCAAAGTTCCGTTGCAAGTTGGGATTGAACACCGCGCAAAAGGGTGATGATGCGCTGATCGCGGACCTGCTCCAGCGCATGGCGCAGAACCAGGCGGATTTCACCAATACTTTCCGTGTGTTGGGGCGGGCCGAGGGGCGCGATCAATTCCTGGATCCAGCGGCTTATGATACCTGGCTCGCAACCTGGCAGGCGCGGGCCAAGGGCGAGGCGGACCCGCTGGCGTTGATCGCTGCGACCAACCCGGCGTTCATCCCGCGCAATCATCGTGTGGAACAGATGATTCAGGCAGCGGTTGCCGGGGACTATGCGCCGTTCCAAAGGTTGCAGCAGGTCCTGACCACCCCCTATGCAGACCAACCCGATCACGCAGAATTGCAAAGCCCGCCTGCGGAAAATGAGGTTGTCCAGGCCACGTTCTGCGGCACTTGAACCCGGGTCGCAACCGCGCCGAGCCGCAAGGCTTGGCGCCCGGCCCAACGGAGCAAGGGCCCGTCAGGGCATGCCGCGAGGGCGGGAGAGCACCGTTGCCTCAAGACCGATTGATCAGATAGATCCCGGCCGCCACCAGCGCCAAAGCGGCCCAGATCTGCAACCCGATCTCTTCGCCCAGCAACGCCCACCCCAACAGAACCGCAAGAACTGGTGACAGAAAGCTGAACGAGGCGACACCGCTGGCCTGATAGATAGCCAGCAGACGGAACCAGGCCATGAACCCCAATCCCACAACGCCGATGGCCTGAAACGCAAGTCCCGCAATATGAAGGGGCTGTACATCGCGCACCATCTCTCCAAAAAGCGGCGCGGCCAACAACAGCAAGGGCGCCGAGACCACCAACTGACACATCAGCTGCATTTCGGCGCTTGCTTTTGACAGGTCAGTCATCCGAACCACCAGCGCGATTCCGGCCCAGCAGATGGCGCCCAGCAGGGAATACAGATCACCCGCAAGGCTCACCTGTCCGCCATCTCGCTCGGCAAAGGCCACGATGATCCCACCCATAGCCAGCACCAAACCCCAAACCTTGAGGCTGCTCAGTTTCTCTCCAGGCAAAAACACATGGCCTGCCAGAGCGAGCCACACAGGCATGGAATAGAACAGGATTGACGTGCGCGACACGGTCGTCACGTCCAGCGCGGAATAGAGGCAGATGAACTCGACCGTGAACAGCAGCCCCGTCAAAAGCCCGCCCAATAGGGCCGTTCGCGGCAGCTCGATCCGTTTTCGAAAAAACCACATCCATGCCAACAGAAAAGCCAAGGCAATAGCCGAGCGGAGACCAGCCTGAAACACCGGGCCAAAGCCGGTGCCGGTGACCTTGATCACCACTTGGTTGAAGGCAAGTAGCAGGGCAATCCCGATCAGCGCGGCGGCACCAGTGGCGTCTATGGGGCGTTTTTGATCCATATGCCCACAGGATGTGCAATGTGTTGTTATGTCAACAGGTTTCAAGGGGCACAAAAGGGGTGAGACCTTGCGTCCCTTGGACCTATCCAGCAACATCCCCCAGATTGAAGCTCAATTCGATTTTGGACAAACCTCAATGCTTCGACTGGCCAGCTACAATATCCAGAAATGTGTGGGCCTCGACTTTCGTCGCCTGCCACGCCGAATCCTGCAGGTGCTGGATCGGATCGGGGCGCAGATTGTGGTGCTGCAAGAAGCTGACAAGCGCCTGCCGCCACGCCCTGCGGCCCTGCCGCATTTTGTGCTGGACGAGGCCGGGTGGAACATTGTCGACCTCGGCGGCGCAGGTAGTCTGGGCTGGCATGGCAATGCGGTGATCTGGCGAGGTGAGGGGCTGCGTGAGCTGGAGACGGGGCAAATGGCGCTGCCAGGGATGGAGCCCCGCGGGGCCGTCTGGGTCAACTTTGACACGCCCATCGGTCCGCTGCGCGTGGTGGGGGCGCATCTGGGGCTATTATCCCATTCGCGCCAGCAGCAGGTGATGCACATCAGCCGCCATATTCAGAATCTGCCCGAAATGCCTACCGTCTGGGCCGGGGATTTCAACGAATGGTCGCGCCAGCCAGTGCTGGACCACCTGGCACCCAAAATGCGGTTCCTGCCGCCGCTGCCCAGCTTTCCCTCGCCGCAACCGTTGGGACCTCTGGATCGTATCGCGCTAGGTCCCGGCCTGAACGCCAACGGCCACGGCGTGCACTCGGATCGTCCGGCGAATATTGCTTCTGACCATCTGCCGATCTGGGCAGACTTGGTGCAAGCCTAGTGGTCCCCTTTTTCGAACGTGAATTTTGTCTCGTTTAACCTGCGGTACATCAAGTCCCCTGGCGGGCCAGAAACCCTGGCATGGAACGCATCGACTACAACCCGGTGCGGATTGAAATTGTAGCAAGAAAGACCTGCCCGAAAGATCGTGCAAAATTCTCCCTCAGGTCAAAACTGGTTTCCGTATAGCGGAAGGACCAGTCCCCGAAACCCGTGGTCTTCGTCGCAGCGCGGCTCATGCCGTCCACCCCCCTCGTGAGGGCGCTGACGGATTTGGACGCGGAATCCTGATCGTCAGAGAGGCCGCTTGCACGCTGTTGATATGCGTGCACGTGCTTTGTTTATCCTTGTTTTCAGGGCTTCGTGGCGTTGCCAAGCTTGCGGTGCCTCAAGCATTCTTTTCAGGCGTCAGATCTTCTTTCAGGTGATCCGCGCCCAATTCCGCATATCCCATAAGTTTTAGCCAGCAGACGTACACCCGGACGCTTGAAATTGCGTCATGACGTCGAAAACAGTGCGCCTTCATAGTGTTTCAATGACGCGCGGGCAGTTTTGTGATGCGGATAATGGGTGGCAAAAAGCTCGGGAAACAGAGTGGCAATTTCGATGCTGTTTTTGTCATCCTCGGGCCATTCAGCCAAATAGGCGGGATCCAAGCTTTCGCTGGCACATCCATTCGCATAAATGACTTCGTGCCGATCGAGCAAAAGGTGCAGGTAGTGAACCGTGCTCATGTCGGTGTCGCGGCGAACATCTTTGTCGTTGCACAGGTATTTGGCGGCAATCAGAACTTCGGGTTCGCCAAAATAGAGCTCAGCTTTCCATCCCGTCAAAAGCATCTTGTGCTGAGGAGAGACCAAAAGATCGCGGTCATTGTTCAAACTGCCCGCTTTGAACCGGATGGGCGCAAAGGGGCCTTGGGCGGGAACTTCACGCCCGCCAACCCACCGCAAAGGGACCAACCCGTGGTCGCGGGTGACGATTTTGTCGCCAGGTCGCAGGTCCTCGATGGGCACTGGCCCCATGTCCGTCATGATGCGCGTGCCTGCAACAAAGCAGGGAATGGGCGGATCGGGGTCTAGGCTGGTGCCGACGAAAAAGTTGGCGTTTTCGGTTCCAACCGGATCGCCGTTTTCATCCAGAACCTCTTCTTCGCGGACGATGTTGGTGACTTCTCCTTCGGTGAATGTGTCGTTCAAGGAAAAGACCATTTTTCCGGACAAGTCGGATGGGAACGGAGACGGTCCAGACGGCCCGCTGACGTCGTCGTTGGTTGTGAAAAACGTGTCACCCTGTTCAACAGATTGCCCAGGATCGGAATTGCTTGCCCCGCTTTCCTTGATTTTTGAGCCGTCTGCGACCTGGAACTCATAGACATCATCCCCGCGCCGTACGCGGATCGAGACAAAGATCACCTCGTCAAAATCAAACTCGCCATCGGGTCGGATGCTCGAATTCAGGATGTCAATTTCAATGATGTCGGTTGGCAGGAAAGGTTGTTCGGATACCGAGATGTCGGCCGAGACATTCCCGTCGCTTGACGAGATACTGTCAAAAAACGCCACGTTCGCGCCGCTAAAGTAAAGCGTTGTGACGTTCGCCGGGTCGAACACCCGTGGCGACGAGATATTGAAGCCGCCGCCCGGATTCGGGTTGTCATTGTCGAAGTTTCGCCCAGGTCCGGCAACCGCCCAATTCGATGTGTCTGAGATGGCCGCGATTGCGCCGGGGGCGCTGATCGGGTCGGGCAGGGCGTCAAAGCCATCGAAAACCATATAGTCATGGTCGCCATCGATGATGATCGCGCCGTTTTCCTGGCTCAGGCCTGTGTTGTCCAGATTGGGCGTCGCCCGGTCGCCGCCGTCAGCCTCGTTTCCGATCACGCTGATGAAGTTTTCCGGCGTGACGTCATTGCCGACGCGGGTGCCTTGAAAAGCCCACAACATTTCATTGTTGGACGCCAGTTGGCCGCCGCCGCGAATATAGTCGATGCTGCCCGAGACTTCGCCGCTCAGCGATCCGCCCACCGTGACAACAGCGCTGCCGCCGGGTGTCATGTCCAGGGTCAGGATCGTGCCAGCGGGGATCCCTTCGGCGGGAACCGTCCATTCAATCAGCTGTTCCCCGGGCAGGAAACTGGTGCCGTTCCATTCGCTGTCGGTGAAGTAAATCACCTCACCGCCCGCGATATCCGCGGTGGTGGCAAAAGCGACGTCTTCGTTGTCTGCGTCCCAACCGACAAAGATCAGGTCACCGGGGTTCAGCATTGCTGTGTCCTCAGAAACTCGATTTTTTGCTCAGATAGGGGTCTACCGGCTGAATGCCGCGGTTTTTGGGCTCAAATCAGGTCATATTGTCATGACTTGGTCGAGCTTGGCACGGTTTCTGCAGTCTGTCCAACCAGTTGTGCGAAACACTTTGTATTCTGAAAAAGAAAAATGCGCCCGGATCGGGGCGCATTTTTTGGCTTTGGATCATGCTGCGGAACGTGGACTTGGCTTGCCGCCGCGTTTTGACCCACGACGGCGGCGGTTGTTGCCGCCACCCGGTTTCGCTCCAGGGCCACCTTGAGGCCCGCCCCGATTGCCACCGCGATTGCCCCCCCGGCGCGGGCCTTTGCCACGCGGAGGTTTGGCCTCTTCCTCGAGCGGTTGCCAAGGGCGGCCCGAGGCAACCGGGATCTGTTGACCAATCGTCTTTTGGATGGCGCGCAGCTCGTCCATCTCATCGGGTGCGCAAAATGCAATCGCCGCGCCGTCCTTGCCCGCGCGGGCTGTACGGCCAATGCGGTGCACATAGGCGTCCGGCACGTTGGGCAGTTCATAGTTGTACACGTGTTTGACGTCCGGGATGTCCAAACCGCGCGCGGCCACATCCGTGGCTACCAGCACCTTGACCTCACCCGCCTTGAACGCCGCAATCGCGCGTTCCCGCTGTCCCTGGCTTTTGTTGCCATGCACGGCCGCGGTAGCATAGCCTGCTTTTTCCAGCACGCGGGCCAGTTTTTCGCAGCCATACTTTGTGCGGCCAAAGACAATCGCTCGTTCTTCTCGGTGGCCGTCCAACAGCTCGATCAGAAGGTTTGTTTTTTCGGCCTTGGCGATGAAATGGATCGCCTGAGTGACCTTGTCGGCGGTTTTGCCGGGGGGTGAGACCTCGATCCGCTTGGGGTTGTTCAGATAGCTTTGGGCAATCTCGTTCATCTGTTTAGGCATGGTGGCCGAGAACAGCATGGTCTGGCGGTCTTTGGGCAGGACGCCCGCGATTTTGCGCAAAGCGTGGATAAAGCCCAGGTCCAGCATCTGGTCGGCCTCGTCCAGCACCAGGAACGAACACTCCTCAAGGTCGACCGCTTTGCGATCCATCAGGTCCAGCAAGCGACCGGGGGTGGCCACCAGAACGTCGACACCGCGTTCCAGCCGCTTGATCTGCGGGTTGATCGAAACGCCACCCACAACAATTGCGACCTTGATTGGGGTGTTTTCGGTAAGCGTTTTCAGAGTTTCGGCAATTTGCTGGGCCAGTTCGCGCGTCGGTGCCAGGATCAGGCTGCGCACGACGCCCTTTGCAGGTTTGCGCCCGTATTTCAGCATCAAGGTGACCAGCGGCAGGCCAAAGGCCGCCGTCTTGCCGGTGCCGGTCTGGGCCAGACCCATCACGTCTTCGCCGTTCAGAGCATGCGGAATGGCACGCTTCTGGATCGGGGTTGGGTCGGTGATGCCCATGTCGGTCAGGCGGTTCACCAGGACCTTGGGCAGGTCCATCATTTCAAAATCGCTCACTTCATATCCTTTCGCGCCTGCCGAAACGACAAACGCAACATGGCCGCCCCCATGGGCGACCTCTTGGGGTGCGCGGAGCCTCGGGCTTGTGGGGCCGAATGCCCTTCAAGCCGGTCCGGCGCTTTGCCCCACGCGTGATTTTGGGAACAGCAGGTTCAGGTCCATGACTGCGATCCGGGTATCGGATCGGGCGGTTCAGCCGCTCTTTGGTCTTATCTGCTCACGCGGCAGAGGACAAAAACCTGTGGCTCACATGGAGGGGCCGATGGGTTTTGTCAAGCCGTGGGTGGCAGAACGCATATGACCTGCGGCGCGAAGCACGCAGCGCCGCATGGCCGGTAGGGGGCGTTCAAAAACAGCGGCAAAGGCATAGCAGATCAACACCGTTGTCGTGAAAAGCGCCAGATTGCTCAAGCCGGGCAGGCTCGCATCCAGCCACTGCAACACGGGGTAGTGCACCAGATAGAGCGAGAAGCTGCCACCCGCGCACCAATTTGCAAGACGCGAAACACGCGTCAGATCGGCGTGACGCGCCAACCCTGCGGCCCCAAGCAGGTGCAGCGTGGTCAGGCCACCCAGCAGCGCATTCCAAAGGTATTCATCGGAAAACCGCAGGTCATGTCCGCCAAACACAGGTTGCACGGTGCTTTGCATGATCCCCGGCACGTCGATGGCCAGGCACAGGGCATAGGTTGCGACGGGTCCTAGGGTCAAAAGCATCAGAACCTGCGGAGACAGCCCGTTGACCAGATGCAGCTTGCGATAAAGCCACACGCCCATCAGCCAGGCGGGCATCAGCAACAGCACGTTCAGGCCAAAGAGCAGGCAGAACAGCACCAGCAACGCCGCGCGGCGCAACCCATTCAGATAGAAGCAGACAGCAAAGAGGACATAATAGGCGGCCTCGTAGCTCAGCGACCAGAAGGGGCCGTTGCTGCCCAGACGCGCGCTGAGGCCCGACCATTCGTTGGAAAAGCTCAACCCTCGGGCCAGCATTTCCCACAGGGGCAGGGGCGCATAGTAGGGGGCGAAATAGCTGGCGGGATCAGCGGTGCTGCCCATGCGGTCCAGCACCCAGGTCAGCACGAGCGCAGGAAGGGCGACTGAAATCAGTCGGGACAGGCGCGAAAATGCAAAACGTCCCATCGTGTCGTCTTTGCGCTCCGCTGTCAGGGCTATGACGAACCCGGAAAGCACAAAGAAGATGACAACCGCATCCGAGCCCAGGTTCAGCTCGCGCACCCACATCCAATCTCCGCCAGAAAAGCGGGGATAGGCAAAGTGGGACAGCAGCACAACCATCGCCGCGCCAAAGCGCAGCAGGTTGAGGTAGGTGGAAAAGCCAGGGGTCATATGTTCACTCGGCCGGGGTAACAGTGGGCTTGGCGCCTTTTCGGCGCAGCTTTTTGCGGATCTGGCGCAGGCTGTCACGGACGGGCACGACAAGGGCCGCTGCCAAGCTGTCGTGGCGCTGTGCCAGGCGGTTGCCATGGGCATCACCCAGACCAAATTCCAGCTTCTCTGCCGTCTGCGGAACGTAGAGCGTGCCGAACATCCAGTCCCAGATCGCCAGAACTTCGCCATAATTGGTGTTGTGATGGGCAGGATCGATGGAATGGTGGATCTGGTGTTGCGCGGGCGAGATCAGGATGTGTTCCATCACCCGGCCATAGCTGAGCCAGATGTGCGTGTGCCGGAAATTGGCGCCCAGCATATTGAACAGCAGATAGCCCGCATTCACACCCAAGAGCATGCCCATGGTCACGCCACCGGGGAACATTGCCAGCAGCGCGCCTTGGGTCAGGCCGATCATCGCGCCGTGGATCACGGATTTGGTCAGGTCATAGATGGGGTGTTTGCGGTAGACGGTGACCGGCGTCATCACCTCGGCCGAATGATGCAGCGAATGAAACGGCCAGAGGATGTGAACCTCATGATGCAGACGGTGAACCCAATAGGTTGCAAAGTCGCTGACAACCAACAAAAGTGCTGCGATAACGAAGGGGTGCGGTTGGGCGTCGGTCAGTTGCGACAAGGGCAGATGCGCCGCCACAAGGGGCGCCACAATGGTGCTGAGCGCGATTACATTGAAGGCACCAGCCACGGTCAGAAGCCGAGACAGGGCAAAAACCTTGAGGTCAACGATATGCGAGGGGTGCAGCCAGACGGCCTTGGGCATCAGCCATTGCAGAAACGGCTGCCGCTCGCCCCGCAGCCGATACAGCGCCACGGCAATCACCAGCGTCGTGATCAGATAAAGCGGCCACAGACGGCTTTTGTTGCCAAAACTGGCATCCCACAGATCAACCCAGATCCCCAATAGATATTCCATATCACCACGTCCGACTGCTCTTTTGTTGTGCATGCAGACTAGATGGCGTTTTCGTCAGCAATATGGCGCGATTTCCGGTTTTCCTGTGGCCTGTTATGGCTTAAACCGGAAAACCACTTGACCTTTGGGGGCCGCACACATGCCGGACACAATTATCTCGCGTTGCGAAGCCAAAGGGCTGCGCATGACCGGTCAGCGCCGTGTGATCGCCAAGGTTTTGCAGGAAAGCGACGATCATCCGGACGTCGAAGAGCTCTATGCTCGTGCCAGCGCGCTTGATTCCGCGATCTCGATCGCCACGGTCTATCGAACGGTCAAGCTGTTCGAAGAGGCGGGCATACTGGAGCGGCTGGAATTCGGCGATGGTCGCGCGCGCTACGAGGATGCCGAACGCGATCATCATGACCACCTGATCGACATGAACTCGGGCGAGGTGATCGAGTTTTGCGACCCCGAGATCGAGGCGTTACAGGAAAAGATCGCCGCCAAACTTGGGTATGAGTTGCGCGGTCACAAGCTGGAACTCTACGGCGTGCCGCGCAACAAGGATTAATCGCGCACTGTCCGGTCAGCGCAATAGGCCCATGCCTGCGCTGAGCTGAGCGCGTTTCCGACCAGATCAACGGTGTTTGATGCGGAATTGACCTCTCCTTGTTGGGGTGGGGTCAGGCTGAATTGCACGGATGTTTTTCCCGGCTCACCGATGCTGGCGCCACGGCCACGCCAGACATAGATCCGTTCGTTCGAAGGGCGCGACAATTGTGAAATCACATAGTCTCCGGCACCACACCAATAGTCGCCCGGTGCGCGGCCGCTTTTGACGACCACCTCGAACACATTTGAGGCGATGGGATAAACCTTGAAATTGTTGGCATAACCGGCCAGAGCCATCTGTCCCGGCACCATGAGACCCGCCAGTAGGGCGGCTTTGATCATGTTCATGTTCATTCTCCCCTTTGGTATCCGTGTTACGCATCACGACAGGGGGTGGATCACTCACGCGCGCGGTTCACCGCCTCGCGGTGAAAGATATAAAGCGACGACGCGATGATAATCGCGGCCCCCAAGAGGGTCATCGCATCCGGAATTTCGGCAAAGAAGAAGAACCCGAACGCCGAGGCATAGATCAGCTTCATGTATTGCACATTGCCGATGATGCTGGCCTCGCCCAACCGCAGCGCTTGCACGCCGATCCACTGGGCAATGGTCGCGATGACGCCAAGGGCAATCATGAAGAGCAGGTCATCCATATCCGGCGTCTGCCACAGCCAGATCAAGGGAATACCGGCCAGAAGTCCCACAAAGAACGACTGATAGATGAGAAGCGTGGCGGTATCTTCGGTCTGCGACAGCTTGCGGATGCACACACCTGCCGTGGCCGCACCCAAGGCGCCCACAACCGGGATCAGGGCATAGGGGTCGATGAACCCGTCCAGCCCGGGGCGCATGGCCACGAGAACACCCAGGAAACCCACGCCAATGGCCGCGATACGGTGGCGACCGACGTTTTCGCCCAAAAAGAACGCGGCGAGCAGCGCCAGAAAGAACACCTGAGCAAAGGTCAGCGTCACTGCCGTGGCCAGCGGCAGCACGGCTACGGCCCAAATGCCGGCCGTCAGCGCCACAAAGGCGCCTGCAATGCGGATCGCATGAATGCCGGGCCGATGGGTGCGCAGGCTGTTTGGGAAATCGCGGATCACTTGCGGGGTGGCCGACAGAAACACCACGATCTGCCGAATGAACAGGATCTGCAGCACGTGGTATTCCGTCACCGCCACCTTGGCCATGGCCGCCGTCGTGGAAAACAGCGCCACTGACACCATCGACCACAGGACACCCTGCAGGTTCCTCGACATGCGCTGCTCTCTCTCCTTGGCGTTGCCCGTGCCCAAGTATCCGTCAGAGACCGGCGAATGAAAAGGACAGACGTTTGCGTCTTGCGCAGGGCTGCCGAATTCGTCATGGCTTGCGCAGTACACGACCCTTTTTGTGGGACCCCTGACAATGGAAAATCTGCGCGGCGCCGGATTGATGACGCTGGCCATGCTTGGCTTTGCGTTCGAAGACATGTTCATCAAGCTGATGGCGGATGCCATGGCCACCTGGCAGATCATTCTGGTGCTGGGGGCAGGGGGTGCGTTTGTCTTTGCCCTGCTGACCTTGATGAAACGCCAGCCGCTTTTTACCCGCGCCTATCTGAGCGCGCCGGTGATGCTGCGCAATCTGGGCGAACTCATCGGCACGCTTGGCTTTGTCACCGCCATCGCGCTGACGCCGATTTCGCAGGCTTCGGCCATTTTGCAGGCGACGCCCCTGGCCGTAACCCTGGGGGCGGCGCTGTTTTTGAATGAACCCGTTGGCTGGCGGCGGTGGTCAGCGATCCTGGTGGGCTTTGCCGGGGTCATGCTGGTCATCCGTCCCGGCACCGAAGGGTTCGATATCCGCTCGCTCTTTGCGGTGCAGGGCGTTGTTGGCCTGGCGATCCGCGATCTGGCCACCCGCAAGGTCCCGGCTGAAACCTCGTCGTTCCAGCTCAGCTTTCTGGCGTTCCTGATGCTGATCCCGGCGGCTTTCATTCTGTCGCAATTCAGTGATCAGGCGTGGGTTGCACCGACACCGCAGATCTGGGGCCTGTTTGTCGGGGTCGTAGGCCTGGGTGTTTCCGCCTATTACGCGATCGTGGCGGCCATGCGGATCGGTGAAGTGTCCTTTGTGACCCCGTTCCGCTACTCGCGCATGATTTTTGCTCTGGTCGTGGGATTTGTGGTCTTCAACGAACGCCCCGACGCAATGATGCTGGCAGGGGCGGCGGTGATTGTGGGCTCGGGCATCTATACGATCTGGCGTGAGCGCAAACATCGCCCTGCGGCTTAAGAGCCCCTTTTATCATGGGCTTTTGCCCGGTATGAGGCGCGCAAAGCTTCTCTACTGGGACGATATCATGAGCACCATTATCGACATTCACGCGCGCGAAATTCTGGACAGCCGGGGCAACCCGACGGTCGAGGTGGACGTGATCCTGGAAGACGGCACCTTGGGCCGCGCAGCTGTGCCCTCGGGCGCATCGACCGGCGCGCATGAGGCCGTCGAAAAGCGCGACGGCGACAAGGAGCGTTACCTGGGCAAGGGTGTGCTGGAAGCCGTGGCATCGGTGAATGGTGAAATCGCAGAAAACCTGGTGGGTTTCGACGCGACCGAGCAAGTCGCGATCGACGCCGCGATGATCGAACTCGACGGCACCGCAAACAAAGCCCGCCTGGGCGCCAACGCGATCCTGGGCGTGTCCATGGCGGTGGCCAAGGCTGCCGCAGAATTCACCGGCCAGCCGCTATTCCGTTACGTGGGCGGCACCTCGGCCCGCGTTCTGCCGGTGCCGATGATGAACATCATCAACGGCGGCGAGCATGCGGACAACCCGATCGACATCCAGGAATTCATGATCATGCCCGTTTCGGCCGCGAACATCCGCGAAGCCGTGCGCATGGGCGCCGAAGTCTTTCACACCCTGAAAAAAGAGCTGTCGGCTGCTGGCCTGTCGACCGGTATCGGGGATGAGGGCGGCTTTGCCCCCAACATCGCCTCGACCCGCGACGCGCTGGATTTCATCAAGACCTCTGTTGAAAAAGCGGGCTACAAGCTGGGCGAAGACATCTATCTGGCGCTCGATTGTGCCTCGTCCGAGTACTACAAGGACGGCAAGTACGAGCTGAAGGGCGAAGGCAAATCGCTGACCTCGGAAGAGAACGCGCAATACTTGGCAGACCTCTGCGCCGACTACCCGATCATCTCGATCGAGGACGGCATGGACGAGGACGACTGGGAAGGCTGGAAACTGCTGACCGACAAGATCGGCGACAAGGTGCAGTTGGTGGGTGACGACCTGTTCGTGACCAACCCCGCGCGTCTGGCCGATGGCATCGCGCAGGGCGTTGCCAACTCGATGTTGGTCAAGGTGAACCAGATCGGTTCGCTGACTGAAACGCTGAAAGCCGTCGATATGGCGCACCGTGCGCGTTACACCAACGTGATGTCGCACCGCTCGGGCGAGACCGAGGATGCCACCATCGCCGACCTAGCGGTCGCCACCAACTGCGGCCAGATCAAAACCGGCTCGCTGGCGCGTTCGGACCGGTTGGCGAAATACAACCAACTGATCCGTATCGAGGAACTGCTGGGTGAAACGGCAGAATACGCGGGCCGCTCGATCTTGAAGTAAGTAGAGGTGAAATTATCTTTGCAAAGGCCGGGAATTGCCCCGGCCTTTTTTTGTGAGGTTTGATGTCTGATTACAAAGAGCAACACTACATTCCAAAGGCAATTCTCAGGAACTTTTGTCATTCAGGTAAACAGCTGTGGTTCTACAACAAAGAAAGGCCGCAGAAGGGTGTTGATCCCCGGAATGTCAAATCGGTGTTTTTCGAACATCATGCCGCCACGATCTGGAGACGAGATGCAGGCGGTTTGGTGGCAGATCATTCGGTCGAAGCCTTCTTCAGTAAGGAAATAGAAAACCATCTCCCGAAAATTATTTCGAATTTGGCTGGGTACTTTACTGGACGACGAAAACGAGACCTCGCGCCCGAAGAAAAACGATATCTTGTTCAGTTCTTTTATAACCACATGTTGCGAACACCCGATGTCATGGGCAGTTTTTTGGAGAAGACTGTATCTAACTTGGATCTTCAAGAGTCCGCTAAGGATTTGAAATGGAAAGACAACGTTCGAGCGCGCGCGTTGGCTCACCAAAATAAAGAGATTTTGGAAGAGCTTTTTAAAGGTAGAGTGGCGATTGCCACCCCGAGAACCCGAAAGAAACAATTTATCGTCGCAAGCAACCCAGTTCTTAGACTCCATCAGAAAAATCGAGCTAATTGGCTGTCAGGTGACGTTGAATTGTGGACCGCTTTGACGCCAAAATTAGCGGTAGGGATTTTGAACGAGCCGGGACCGTTGATAGGTTATAAGTTAAGCAACCTGCAAGTTCGAGACATGAACGTCATGTGGGCGAAGCAAAGCAGGTCGATTGCCGGAAGTAGTAAAGAGCTTGTCACATCGTTGTTGTCATACGTGAACGGATAAAGGGTGGGAAATCAAAGTCCATCGCTTCAAATGGGGAACTCGATAAGACTCTCGGTAGGGATAATGATGACGGAACCATCAAGGATCAACAACTATCAGCCGGATCATGCGCGCTTGCTTATGGAGAGCTTTCAGGGGGTTGCGGGGCGATCCTTGCTCGAAGGTGCGGATGCCAAAGCTCTATACCACGCCCCATTCCCGATCCTGTCGCATAATACTGCTGCGGATCCGGTGCTGACCTATGGCAATCTGGCGGCGCAAGAGCTGTGGGAGATAGGCTGGGACGACCTCACCGCCTTACCTTCACGCCTCACAGCAGAGCCTGCAGAACGGGGGCAGCGGGATGCGATGTTTGCCGAAATGCGCGCCAAGGGGTTCATCGAGAATTACGCAGGCATCCGCGTGTCAGCCACCGGCAAACGGTTCGAGATCCGCAATGCGATCATCTGGCCGCTGATTGATGCAGCAGGCATCAAGGTGGGTGAGGCGGCGGCGTTCAGGGACTATCGGTTTTTGTAACGGCTGCTTTTGGGGGTATGCAGCGGCCCGGCACGAGGTAATTCGCCGGGCCACTGAATGGGCGTGGCCACAAGGGGTCACAGGCCTGTCTCTAGCAGGATGGGACGATAAGGGAGAGGGGGAAAACCCGCCCCAATTTACCCATGAGTGATGCTCCGCCGTCAGAGCGTCTTGCTCATCAGCATGTAACGCGCGCGGGGGCGAAACCCGGTGCGGGTATACAGCCGCTGTGCTGTCTCGTTCTCGCGGTCGACCTCAAGATGCAGCGCAGTCATGCCCGCCGCCGCGAGTGCCTTGGGCAATTGGATCAGGACTTCGGTGGCAATACCGCGTCCGCGCACGGCGGGACGGATGTAGATCTCGTCGACAAAGCCATCCATGCCGCCAAATTCGACTGACCAGCCAAAGGTGACGATGACATAGCCCAAAGGCGCGCGGGCTGGTCCGATCAGGTAGACGCAGCCGTGCGGGATGCCCTCGAGCAGAGGCATCAGCGCAGCGTAGCGGGCCTCGTCCGTGCTTTCCAACCCTTCCTCGGCATGGAATGCGGCGACAAGAGCCAGCAGGCGCTTGATGTCTTCGGGGCGGGCGAGGTGCAGGGCTGCGCTCATGTATAGTGCTCCAGGGCCTTGGTTTCCGCCTTGTCGATCCAATTCGCCTTGCAGGCGCCATAGGCCCGGTGATCACCGGGATGCAAAGCTGCACATCGGGATTTGACAGAGGTATAGGCCGCGCGCAAGGGCGCGTTGTCCCTGAGCGCGTCACGAAAGACCAGATGCCGGGTGATCTCGGCAGAGCCTTGCGCATAGCAATGGGCCTGAAACAGGCGTTTGCCGGTTTCGGGGTCGTCCATGCGGACATAGCGACGATCGGGCAGGCCAAACGCGCCAAGCCAGTCATAGCCAAGGGTCTCGATCCGGGTTTGGGCGGCGTCGCAGGCGTCTGTTGTTTCGAAAACGGGCAGCAGGTCGATGATCGGCTTGGCAGGCAGGCCGGAGACCGAAGTTGAACCGATGTGATGGATCGTCACCAAACCCGGCAAATCAAGTGCTCGCCAGCGATCAGCCTCGGCCTGGGCCTGGGCGGGCCAGTTGGGGTCGGGGGCGACGATCAGGCTCACAACCGGGCCAGGCGCTCGGTCAGCAGATCAAAGAAACCGTCGGCGTCCAGATCGCCCATGAACATGGCATTGGGTGCGCGATCAGTGACGCGCCACCAATCGGCGACAGTCATGCCCAAGGTCAGCTCGGACCCGGTTTCGATCTCGACATTGATGTGCCGACCCGTGAACAGCTCGGGGCGGATCAGATAGGCGGTGACACAGGGGTCATGCAGCGGGGCGCCTTCGGAGCCGTATTTTTCCTTGTCGAAGCGCTCGAAGAAGTCGGTCATCTCGGCCACGGCGATGCCCACTTTGGTGCCAAGAGCACGGAAGGCGTCGTTGCGGGGTTTGGTGACCAGAGCCTTGTGCGTGACATCAAGCGGCATGACCACAATGGGTACGCCGGATTTGAACACGATATCAGCGGCTTCGGGATCGACGTAGATGTTGAACTCGGCCGCGGGCGTGATGTTGCCCACCTCGAAGTAGGCGCCGCCCATCAAGATAATCTCTTGAACGCGAGCCACGATGTCGGGAGCTTTCTGAAAGGCGCTCGCGATGTTGGTCAACGGCCCCAACGGGCAGAGCGTCACAGTGCCCGCGTCGTGCGACCTTAGGGTGTCGATGATGAAATCCACCGCGTGGCCATCGGTCAATGCCATGTCGGGGTCTGGCAGGACAGGACCGTCAAGACCGGTTTTGCCGTGCACATGTTCGGCAGTGACCAGCTTGCGGCTGAGGGGGGCGTCGCAGCCTGCGTAGACGGGGACGTCCGTTTTGCCGGCGAGTTCACAGACGATGCGCGCGTTTTTCTGGGTCAGTGGCAGAGGCACGTTGCCGGCCACGGCAGTGACGCCCAGAACGTCGATCTCTTCGGGGCTGGCGAGTGCAAGCAGGATGGCAACCGCGTCGTCCTGGCCGGGATCGGTGTCTATGATGATTTTGCGCGCTGTCATAGTGGTGCTCCGAAAGTTGGGAGGGGTTGGGGGCGCTGCCCCCGTCGCTTTGCGACTCCCCCGGAGTATTTGAAAAAGGGTGAAGGGATCATGGAGCGCTTTTTTCGCGGGCCTTGGCCAGATCCCAAAGGGCGTCCATCTCTTCGAGTGTTGAGGTTTGCGGGGTTTTACCGCGATTGGTCAATTCGGCCTCGACCGCTTCGAACCGGCGGGTGAATTTGGCGTTTGTGCGGCGCAGTGCGGTTTCGGGTTCAACGCCCAGGTGGCGGCCAAGATTGACCATGACAAACAGGAGATCGCCGAACTCATCCTCCATCGCGTCGGCGTCCAGATTATCGCGCGCCTCGACCAGTTCCGCGGCCTCTTCGGTGATCTTGGCCAGCACGTCGCTGGCGTCGGGCCAGTCGAAACCGACGCGGGCGGCGCGTTTTTGAAGTTTCAATGCGCGCAAAAGCGCGGGCAGGTTGGGGGCGACACCATCGAGTGCGCCTTTTTGTTGTTTGCCTGCGCGCTCGGCGGCCTTTATTGCCTCCCAGTCGGCGGTCTGCTGGTCGGCGAATTTGGCGTTGGATTGATCTCCAAAGACATGCGGATGACGGCTGACCATTTTGTCGGACATGGTGCGCACCACGTCCTGGAATGTGAAATGGCCCGCCTCTTGCGCCAACTGGGCGTGAAACACCGATTGGAACAGGAGATCACCCAACTCTCCCTTGAGCTCATCCCAGGCTTCGCGTTCGATCGCGTCGGCGACCTCATAGGCCTCTTCGATGGTATAGGGGGCGATGGTGGCAAAATCCTGCTCAACGTCCCAAGGACAGCCGGTTTCGGGGTCGCGCAGGCGGCGCATGATTTCGAGCAGGCGTTCTATCCCGGCGTCAGGGTCGTTGATCAGAGGGTTTTCGGGCATTGCGGCGGCTTTCATTCCGGTGTCAGATGCATCCATTCCGCACCTTACCTCAGGAGTCCAGACCATATGCCCATCGTGAACCGCATCGCCGACTTTGCCGAAGACATGGCGACCTGGCGTCAGCATTTGCATACCATCCCCGAATTGGAGCTGGAGTGCCACCAGACCGCCGCCTTTGTGGCCGAGCGTCTGCGGGAGTTCGGGGTGAACGAGTTGTACGAAGGGATCGCCGAGACAGGGATCGTGGCGATCATCGAAGGGCGCGGGCCGGGGCCGACGATTGGGTTGCGCGCGGACATGGATGCGCTGCCGATGAGCGAGGAGACGGGGTTGGACTATGCTTCGACCCATCCTGGCAAGATGCATGCCTGTGGCCATGATGGGCACACCACGATGTTGCTGGGCGCGGCGCGGTATCTGGCAGAGACGCGTAATTTTGCGGGCCGGGTGGCGCTGATCTTTCAGCCGGGCGAAGAGGCTGGGGGTGGCGCGGATGTCATGGTGCAAGAGGGCATCATGGAACGGTTCTCGATCAACCAAGTCTATGCGCTGCACAACGCGCCGGGGACCGAAGAGGGGACGTTCTTTACCACGCCGGGACCGATCATGGCGGCGGTGGATACGTTTGACATCCACATCCAGGGCAAGGGCGGTCACGGGGCGATGCCGCATGAGACCCGCGATCCCGTGATGGCGGCCTGTGGAATTGCGCAGGCGATCCAGACGATTGTGAGCCGGAACCACTATGCGCTGGACGATCTGGTCGTGTCCGTCACGCAGATCCACACCGGAACGGTCGACAATGTGATCCCGGATACCGCTTATATCAACGGGACTGTGCGGACCTTTGACCCTGCTGTGCAGAAGATGGTCATGGAACGGATGGAACAGATCGTGGCCGGGCAGGCTACGAGCTATGGCGTCGAGGCCGAGCTGGTCTATGAGGTTGGCTATCCCGCGACGATCAACGATGCGGGTAAGGCCGGATTTGCGGCGGATGTCGCGCGCGAGGTTGTGGGCGAAGGCAAGGTTGTTGCCGATGCAGGCCGCGAAATGGGGGCCGAGGACTTTTCCTATATGCTGAATGTGCGGCCCGGAGCCTATCTGTTTCTAGGGCAGGGGGCGAGCGCAGGGCTGCATCACCCCAAGTACAATTTCAACGACGAGGTGGCGCCCATCGGGGCGTCGTTCTTTGCCCGGATCGTGGAAAAGGCGCAGCCGGTTTCCCAGTAAGAGATGCGGGGTGACGCCCTTTTGAGCGTCGCCCGCCCACCCACCCCGACACTCAAAAGGGCGTCAGATCATGGCTTTGGAAGATGCAAAAACCCAAGTGGACGAGGCGTTCACCAACCCAGACCTCAAAGGCCTGTCCTTTGAGAACACCTTTGGGGGGGCGACGTCGTTTCTGCGACGCCTTTACACCAAAGATCTGACCGGAGTTGATATCGCAGTCACGGGCGTGCCGTTTGACCAGGCCGTGACCAACCGCCCCGGCACCCGCCTGGGGCCACGCGCGATCCGCGAGGCAAGCGCGTTGCAATCGCCCGACGCGCCCTATGGCTGGCCCTTTGATGCGCTCAGCGAGCTGGCGATCGTGGATTATGGCGACATGGCCTATGATTACGCCAATGTACCAGCCTTTCCCGGCACGTTGACCGATCACATCCGGGGGATCCTGAAGGAAGACGTCGCCTCGGTCACCTTGGGCGGGGATCACTACATCAGCTTTCCGATCCTGAAGGCCTATGCCGAGAAATACGGACCGATGTCACTGTTGCAATTCGATGCGCATACCGACACCTGGGCGGATGACGACATGGACCGCGTCGATCATGGCACCATGTTCTACAAGGCTGTGAAGTCGGGGATCGTGGACCCCAAACGCTCGGTTCAGGTGGGCATTCGCACCCACAACGAGGATACGCTTGGCGTCAATATCATCGACGCGCGCGAGGTTTATGAGAGTGGCCCGGCAGCTGTGGCGGAGAAGATCAAAAACATCCTGGGCGATAATCCCGTCTATCTGAGTTTCGATATTGACGGGCTCGACCCGGCCTTTGCCCCTGGCACCGGAACGCCGGTCTGGGGTGGGATCACCTCGATCCAGGCGTCGATCATCCTGCGTGACATTGCCGGGATCAACATCAAGGGCGGCGATGTGGTCGAGGTCTCTCCACCCTATGACACATCCGGGGCGACAGCGATTGCGGGGGCTCATGTGGCGACACAGATCATCTGTCTGCTGGGTTGGAACAAATTGACCAAATAGGTGCGCATAAACCGCTGGCACAGCACGCATAGGTTGCGCTAGGGAAGCAGCAAAGCACAGGTGAGACCATGACCAAATTCAACCAACCCATCAGCGGCAATGATCTGGCGCGGTTTTCCGGGCCCAACACATTCATGCGGCTGCCGACGGCCGATAGCCTTGCCGGGTTGGATGTCGCGGTTCTGGGCATTCCGCAGGATGTGGGCACGTCCTGGCGGTCGGGCACACGGTTCGGGCCAAAGCAGATCAGGGCCGAAAGTGCTATGATCCGCCCCTATAACATGGCCACGGGTGCCGCGCCGTTCGACAGTCTGCAAATTGCGGACATTGGCGATCTGGCGATCAACACCTTTTCGCTGGCGGAAAGCCTGAAGATCATCAAAGACAGCTATGACGGTATCCTGACGCACGACCTGATCCCGGTGGCAATGGGGGGCGATCATTCGATCACCTTGCCGATCCTGCGCGCGATTGCGGGCAAACATGGCCCGGTGGCCCTGGTCCATGTCGACGCCCATGCCGATGTGAACGACGAGATGTTTGGGGAGCGTGAAACCCATGGCACCGTGTTCCGCCGCGCTTATGAAGAGGGACTGATCCAAGCCGATAAGACCTATCAGATCGGTATCCGCGGCTCGGGCTATGCCGCCACCGATTTCACCGAGGCTCAGGGTTGGGGGTTCCAGCATTTCCCGGCGCATGAGTTGTGGCACCGGTCGCTGGCGCCCTTGGGCGCCGAGATCCGACGCGACATCGGTGACCGCCCGGTATATGTGACCTATGACATCGACAGCTTGGATCCGGCTTATGCCCCTGGTACGGGAACACCCGAAATTGGCGGGCTGACAACACCGCAGGCGTTGGAATTGATCCATGCCTTGAAAGGTCTCAACATCGTCGGCTGCGACCTTGTCGAGGTTTCTCCGCCTTATGACACGTCGGGAAATACGGCGCTGACGGCAGCCAATCTCTTGTACGAATTGCTCTGTGTGCTGCCGGGGGTGACGTCACGATAGGCGTGTTTTGGTGCCGATTGTGCCCTAGTGTTTCGGGAACCTGTTGATCTGGACCATGAATGAGACGCGCGATGACTGTTGCTTGGGTACTGCTGACACTGATGATCCTTGGCGTGGCGTTCATTCGTCTTGCCCCCAGCGATCCGGTTCGTTGGCATGTCGCGCCCAAGGGTGACGCCGACAAGGACCTGAAAGGCGGCGTTGTGCGTGTTGTACAGGCAGGCCAGCTTGGACTGAAGAAGTTCAATACGATTGTTCAGGCAGATGCCACAACCCGCGTTCTGGCCGGGTCGGTTGACGAAGGGATGGTCACCTATATCTCGCGCACCAAGGTCATGGGCTTTCCCGATTACACCACTGCGCAACAGGATGGTGACACCCTGCGCATCTATGGTCGCCTGCGCTTTGGCCGCTCGGACATGGGGGTCAATCGCAAGCGGGTTGACGGCTGGCTGCGGCAGTTGCCAAGCTCCGCGAACTAGGTCAGTTTTCGGCCGTAGACACAAGAAGGTGGCACTGGTTGAAAACGCCTAATCAGCGGAAACTGGATAGGTCCCAACAGGAATTGCGTGTCAGAGGGGCTGAAAGACACACCAGATTGCCCTGGCTGTTTCGGCTGTTTCAAAAGCTTGGGTTTGAACCCATACCACCGCTTTATCGGTCGTTTCTGCGCAACTTCGTGGGCACTGCTGCCTACTTCGGCCCGGTTTGGGGCGCTCTGATGTATTTCGCGGCTTGGCGCCACACTGACCTGCATCCGCACATGATGATCGCGACCAGTCTTTTTGCTGGAGTTCTGTTTGGTCTTATGATGGCCGGGTATTTCTACATGAAACAAAGAAAGCTCAACCTGACGGCCTGGGATCGCCTTTGATCAACCGGCCTTGGCCCAGGGTGCGGGTGACATCTGTGGCGGATTGGCCTGAGACGACAAACAGCCCTCTTGCACTTCGCGCCACATCGGTACGTTCAGCGACATCTGGCATTGCGCCATGAACATGCGGCCATCGACCTGCAGGCAGATGGTTTCCCCCAGCTCGATCCGAGAGCCGGATTGGTCGGTACAATAGCAGTCCTGCACCTTGCCGCCCGGTCCGACAACATCGGCGGCGACAGGAGAGCTCAGGGCCAAGATCAACATGAAAATACGGGTCATGGTTAAAGTCTATCACAGGCTTGCCCCTTGACCAACGCGCTGTGATATCGGACACCCGCCAAATGGTTCCTGAAGATCGCCTAGAACAAATCACGCAACGGTTTCAATTTCTTGAGGCCGCGATGGCCGATGGCGCTGCGGGTGGTGATATCGCTGCATTGGCCAAGGAGTATTCCGACCTCAAACCCGTGGTCGAGCAGATTGCCGCCTGGCGTCAGCTGAACGCTGACCTGGCAGAGGCCGAGGCGATGCTGGATGACCCCGACATGCGCGAGCTGGCGGAAGAGGAGATCCCGACGCTGAAAGAGCAACTGCCCGTGGCGGAACACGCCTTGCAGTTGACGCTCTTGCCCAAGGACGCCGCCGATGCACGCCCGGCCATGCTGGAAATCCGCCCCGGCACGGGCGGGGATGAGGCGGCGCTTTTTGCCGGGGATCTGTTGCGGATGTACCAGCGTCACGCCGAGGCGCGTGGGTGGAAATTCGACATCATCGAAGAGCAGGCCACCGAACTGGGCGGTATCAAAGAGGTTGTGGCGCACATCAAGGGCGAGGGGGTCTTTGCCCGGATGAAGTACGAATCCGGCGTGCACCGCGTGCAGCGGGTGCCCACAACCGAAAGCGGCGGGCGCATTCACACCTCGGCGGCAACGGTTGCGGTTCTGCCCGAGGCCGAGGACGTGGACATTCAGATCGACGCAAATGACATCCGCATCGACACCATGCGTAGCTCGGGCGCCGGGGGGCAGCACGTCAACACCACCGATTCGGCGGTGCGGATCACCCATATCCCCTCGGGCATCGTCGTCACCAGTTCCGAGAAGTCCCAACATCGCAACCGCGAGATCGCGATGCAGGTGCTGAAAACACGGCTCTATGATCAGGAACGTCAGCGGATCGACAGCGAACGATCTGCTGACCGCGCCAGTCAGGTGGGTTCGGGCGATCGTTCGGAACGCATCCGTACCTACAATTTTCCGCAAGGCCGGATGACCGATCACCGCATCAACCTGACGCTCTACAAGCTCGATCAGGTGATGCAGGGGGATCTGGACGAGGTGATCGACGCGCTGACCGCTGACGATCAGGCCCGCATGCTGGCCGAGATGGGCCAGTGACCGAAGCACCAACAGCCGCCCAGGCCATGGTGGCCGCAACTGCCCGCCTTAGGGCAGCAGGGGTGCCCGATCCGGCTCGCGACGCGCGTGTTCTGTTGGCGCATGCAGCGCGAATCGAGGCCAGCCGCGTGACCCTGATCGCGCCCGAGGAATTGGATCCGGATATCGGCGAGCGCTATGATCAATTGATTGCCTTGCGGGCCATACGGGTGCCGGTTTCGCATCTGCTGGGGGAGCGTGAATTCTACGGTCGCCGCTTCAAGGTCAGCGGCGAAGTGCTTGATCCTAGACCGGAAACCGAAACTCTGATCGAGGCGGCGCTGGCGCAGCCGTTCGACCGGGTGCTGGATTTGGGCGTGGGATCGGGGTGTATTCTGGTCACTCTGTTGGCAGAAATGCCGACAGCAAAGGGCCTTGGCTCTGACTTGAGTGAGGCCGCCTGTTTGCAAGCCAGCGCCAATGCGATTCTGCACCGGGTCGAGGCGCGGGCAGAGATCATCTGCTCGGACTGGTTCGAGGCTGTTCGCGGCACCTATGACCTGATCGTGTCGAACCCGCCATATATCGCATTGGACGAAATGCCGGGACTGGACGTCGAGGTCCGCGAACATGAACCGGAAATGGCGCTGACCGACTATGGTGATGGGCTGCAGGCCTATCGCAAAATCTCGGCCCGAATGAGCGATCATCTGGCGCCGGGTGGGCGGGTATTGGTCGAGATCGGGCCTACGCAGGGGCAAGCGGTTTCGGATATGTTTCGGCAGGCAGGGTTGGTGGACGTCACCGTGATGCAGGATCTGGACGGTCGCGACAGGGTTGTTGGTGGACGATCAATCACCTGAAGTCCGAAGATGCGGCTGAAATGTGCCAATCATCGTGAAAAACCCGCAAAAAATGCCAGCAACCCCTTGTGTGAACCCGCAGGACATGTTTACTCAGAGGTGTCGCGGCGGTTGATGCTTTGCAGCTCACGCCGGACACCAAGCCCAAAATAGTCGATCTCCCGGCGGTAGATGAACGCAAGAGGCGTCAAACGGGACAATCGACAGGTAATGACAAGGCTGACGTAAAGTAAGATGAGATCTTCCAAATCCCGCTCGCGGTCCAAGAACAACCGCAACCGGCCCTCTGGTGGCAACGTCGTCAATCGCGTGTTTGACAGCTCGGGCCCCGAAGGCAAGGTGCGCGGCACGCCGCAGCAGATTATCGACAAGTACAACCAACTGGCGCGTGACGCGCAGTTGAGCAACGACCGGGTTGCGACTGAAAACTTTCAACAGCATGCGGAACACTACCTGCGCCTGCTGAGCGAGGCACAGCGAGAGCAGGAAGCCCGCCGCGAAGAGCAGGAACGTCAAAACCGCGAACGTCAGGCCGAACGTGACCGCGAACGCGCGGAACGGGCCGAGCGTCAGGAACGCGAAGCCGCGGCTCCCGAGGCCTCTTCGCAGGACCCGGCGAACGCGCCGCAGCCTGACGTGTTGGATATGGGCGACAGTGGCCGCGAAGATGACAACGGGTTGGTCGAGACGCCTGAAAGCAAGCCCAAGGATGAGGCGGCCGAGGCCAAACCGAAAAAGCCGCGCCGCCCACGCGCGCCGCGCAAGCCCAAGGCAGAGCCTGCGGCAGATGCACCGGCAGATCCTGCCCCGTCCGGCGACGCGCCAGAGGCCGCCGAGTAACCCGCGCCTTTTGCATGGACAAAGATTGATCTGACGCCCCGAAGCCTGCAGCTTTGGGGCGTCAGCCGTTTCGGGGGCATGGGTTTGGAGTGGGCGGGGTGCTCCCGTCCGTCGTCGATTTTTCGAGCGAAAAACCTCCTCCCGTTGGGCCGAGCGCCGCGCTGCGCGCGGCGCGGCACCGCAGATTGCGTCAATAGGCCAGCCCTTAGACGATTTCGTCAAGCATCTGCGACCATTCGTCAAAAGATGCCCCCATACGCCCCATGGCGTGAGAGCCAAGGTAGAGCCGTTGCAGCGCCGTAGCCTTGCGCTTGATCACGGCAGGATCGCTCTCGGGCATCATCTCGAGTAGCACCGACGACAGCGCTTGATGTAGACGCGCCGAGATCTCAGCGCAGCGGGTGGCGCAAATCTCGTCAAACGGGGCCATTTCCACCAGGGCGTTGCATAGAAAACACCCGACTTTGCGGGCGGGTTTGGCCGCGTGATATTCGGTGCGAAGGAAAAAACTGAGCAAACGTTCGCGTGCGCCACCGGTTGCTGGGTCAGCCATCTGGTTCAACGCCCGGGCCATGCGCGTGTCGTCATAGTGATCCAGCGCCCGTAGATAGACGGAATGCTTGTCTTCGAACGCCTTGTAAAAAGACCCCCGAGTGAGTGACATGGCGTCCAGCAGGTCGGGCATGTTCGTGCCCGCATAACCGCGTTTCCAAAAGATGATCATCGCGCCTTCGATGGCGTCGGTTTCATCAAATTGTCTGGGTCGGCTCATCTTATGTCTCGTTCAGGCAAGTTGCGCCCGACCAATGAGGACGGGCGCGGTTTCGGGGCGAGCTTAGGTGTGTTCGGGAGCACAGGCAATCGCCCCGCATACGTCAGCTTTCCGGCAGTTGCTGCGGGTGCACAAAACCCAAGGCGGGGCGCTGAGAGTGGGCAACGAATTTGACCGTTCCATCCTGCAGGCCGTTGTGGACGGTGTCCCAATTGGCCTTGGATTGGGCCAGAAGATTGTCTTTGTCTTTCAGGAAACGCTCTTTGACGTCGGCCGACCAGGTCACGTACAGCTTATCGTCGGCGATAAACCAACCGTCGATGAAATCAACTTCGGCGGCATAGCCATGTGCGACAGCCCAGGCACACCAACCGTTGTTTTGCGGTGCATAGCTGTCAGGTGACGTAAGAAAAGTGTCGCGGTTCTCAGCGCTGGCAAAGAGCCAAGTGCGACCCTTGTGATCTGCACGATAGGCCTGATCGCCTTTGGCAGGTTTGCCTTGCGCGAAATAGGCGACCGGATCGAAACCGTCCATTGCCAGACCGCGACTGGTCGAGTTTACAACCTCTTCCGTGTAGTTTTCGGCTTGAGCAGTGGTCGAGCCAAAGGCGATGGCCAAGGCACAAAAGGCGCCAAGTATCAGGTGTTTCATGTGTTCCTCCCTTAGTAAACCAATCAGTTCCCTAATTGGTGGAACAATTGGTACATTAAGAGTGATCACACTCAACTCACGTCTTCGTGTGGTGAATCTTTTTCCTATCTAATTGTGTTTTATCAGAGGTTTGTGGTGCGAACCTCAGGTTCGCTTGTCACGCCTTTTCAATCTCGCGTGCCAAGGCGCAGAAGGCTTCGAGAGACACCTGTTCCGCGCGTTCGGTCGGTTTGATGCCTGCAGCAAGCAGGTGATCTTCGATCCCTGGTGTCACACCCTTGAGCGCGGCCCGCAGCATTTTGCGGCGCTGGTTGAAGGCAGCGGCGACAACGCGGCTGAGAATGGCGGCATTGGCTGGAAAGCGCGGCTCGGGCAGCGCTGTCAGATGGACAACTGCGCTCGATACTTTGGGGGGTGGCGTAAAGGCACCGGGCGGCAGCGACAGGACGATCCGCGCCTCTGACCGCCATTGCGCCAGAATGGCAAGTCGGCCATAGGCCTTGGACCCTGGCTGCGCAACGATGCGCTCTGCAACCTCGCGCTGAAACATCAGCGTCAAACTTTGCCAGAAGGGGGGCCATGTGGGCGGGGTCAACCAGCGGACCAAAAGCTCGGTTCCCACGTTGTATGGCAGGTTGGCCGCGATGCGGACAGGGGGCGTGAGATGTTCGAGCGGGTCGATCTCCAGTGCATCACCGTTGATCACCTCAAGCCGACCGGGATAGGCCTCCGCGATCTCTTGCAGGGCGGGCATGCAGCGTGTGTCTTTTTCCAGGGCAAGGACTTTGCGCGCGCCTTCGGACAGCAGCCCACGCGTCAGGCCACCGGGGCCGGGGCCGATCTCTAACACATCACAATTCGACAGATCCCCGGCCTGCCGCGCGATTTTGGCGGTCAGATTAAGATCCAACAGGAAATTCTGCCCCAGGGATTTGCGGGCAGACAGCTGGTGGGACGCGATAACCTCGCGCAAGGGGGGAAGATTGTCGATGGCGCTCATAGGGATGCTTTAGAGCCAGAAGAGGGGGAAAGGCCAGTGCTTTCCAGCCCATGTCGCGAATTCAGACGCTTCCGGCCATGCGTTGTGCCATTTTCAGCGCCTCGATCAGCGAGGTTGGGTTGGCGATGCCCTGGCCTGCAATGTCAAAGGCGGTGCCATGATCGGGCGAGGTGCGGATGAACGGCAAACCCAGGGTGACATTGACGCCCCGGTCGAAATCCAGCGTCTTGATCGGGATCAGGGCCTGATCGTGATACATGCACACGGCGGCGTCATAGCGGGCACGGGCGCTTTCATGAAACAGGGTGTCGGCAGGATGTGGGCCTGTCACTGTCAGGTCGTCGTTCTGACCCAGTGCTTGTACCAGCGCAGTGATCCAGTCGCCTTCTTCCTGTCCCATTGCCCCGCCTTCACCTGCGTGCGGGTTCAGGCCAGCGACTGCGATCCTGGGGTGAGCGATGCCAAACTGACGTCGCAGCCCGTTGGCCGTGATCGAGATCGTTTCGCGCAGCAGGTCGGGTGTCAGAACCTTTGGCACGTCGCTTAATGCAATGTGAATGGTGGCAGGCACGACGCGCAGCTGTTCGCTGGCCAGCATCATGACGACACGATCGACACCCGCGAGGGCCGCCAGAAACTCGGTATGGCCAGGATAGGCAAACCCGGCGCCGTCGATTAGGGCCTTTTTGTGAATCGGGGCCGTGCACAGGGCCGAGGCTTGGCCCGAGGTGACAAGCTGCACGCCCGTTTCGATCGCTTTAATGACGCCGACTGCGTTGTCCGGGGACGGGTTTCCAGGGTCGGCAGGCGCTGCAAAAGGGATCTCAAGAACCGGCAAGGCCGTGACCGATATTTCGACCGCATCCGAGACGTCCGTCACGACTTGGTAGGGCGTGTCAGAAGGCAGATGGCGCGGATCGCCGAGCCATACAAACGAACAGTCTTGGCGGAGACGATCCCATGCGGCAACAGCGATCTCGGGGCCGATGCCCGAAGGATCGCCACAGCTAAGCGCGATGGGACGGCTCATTCTTCGATGATGGCGTCGGCCTTGAGCTGCGCCAGCAAGCTTTCGGCAAAGGACTGAAGGCGCTGCTGGGTCAGGGCGTTGGCCACCTCTTCGCGGCTGGCATCCTGGGCCAGATCTGCAGTGCGGTTGCACAGCATCAGGAACACCAACGTCTGGCCATTGTTGCGCGTAAGTGCGCTCGAGGTCTCGCCCGGATCCAATTTGGCCAATTCCAACGCGATGTCTTGCGGGATTTCGGACGGCTTTGCTGTCACGCGATCCAGCACGCTTTCGGGTTGTCCCTTGGCCACGCCATAAAGGTCATCGCAGCTGTCAACATAGCGCGCGATCTGCCCCGCGGTTGCAAGCGTTTCCGGCGTGCGTCCGCCGGACAGGAAATACGTGGCATATTCGATGCTGCTGTAGCGCGGCGCGCCGGTTGCAATCTCTTGAATCCCACGCATCTGGAACAGTGCGACGGCATTGGGCAGAGCAATGGGATCGGTGATTTCGCCCGGGTTCAGACCCAGAATGATCGGTTGCAGCGCCGGAGGCAGGCTGCTCACCGATAGCCAATTCATCCGTCCGCCATTGTTACGGGTGTCTGACGCCGAGAACTGTGTCGCCGCGGCCGAGAAATCGTCATAGGTTTTCAGCGAAGCGATCTGTTGAGCAACTTCATCCACCTGGTCCACGGTTTGCGGAGTTACGGGGATGATCACTTCGGACAAAAGCACCTGGATGCCACCGCCGCCACCGCGACCCAAGGCCCGGTCGATTTCGGCCTCGGTCGGGCGGGCGCGTGACAGAAAACGGGCCGAGACATAATCGCGCCAGGCAAGCTGTACAGTGATGAAATCCCGCACGGTTTCCTCGGATACGCCCGCTTGCCCCAAAGCCTGGATGAATTCTTCGGGTGACAGATTGCCCTGCGAGGCGAATTGATCGATGCCCTGCTGAACATCCTCGGGCGGAATATCAAGACCTGCTTCTTTCATGACCTGCTGACGCAGGCGATCTTCGATCAACCCCTTGCGGGCCACTTCGGCCGGATTTCCGGGAAAGCGCAGGATCTGAAGGAACAGCTCGCGCTGTTCCAATTCGAACCGGGTGATGACCTCTTGATTGACGCGAATAGCCGGGGCGAACAGGCTTTGCGACGTGGCCTGAACCGGTGCCAAGCCCAGCATGCCGACGGTCGCCAAAAGTCCAACCGGCTTGGACCATTGACGAAGAACTCTGCTCAGTGGGCCCATCAAGGGGGTCAGGATTTTCTGCATGATCGCCTGTATTCTTTATTTCCGCTCGCCACCGCGAACCCGTTCAACGCAATGCTAAAGCCGAAATCAGTCGACGGTTCAACACTTGTCGAAGAGGTATAGCGCCTGTTGAGCGTGAGGTTAACCGTTACGCATTCATTTTGATAGACCAAGCCAACACCCGCACGCGTGGCGCGGCTGTCTTCGATATCGTACCGCAGGTTGGCTGAAGCGGTCCAATTTGGATTGACCTTGTAGTTGCCATCGAACCAAAATTCGGAAACGGCCAAAGTGCGGTTTTCTGCCGGATCACGGCCCAGCCACAAGTACGATCCGGAAATTCCTGTCCGTTCGCTTGACCAATCTCCGCGCAGCTCTGCCTTGGAGAAATTGAGCGAGTTGTTGAGTAGACCGCGCGCGGTCAGGGCAAGGCCTCGGTCCAATTTAACCTGACCTGCCAACAAGATGTCCGATGATGTGCCGCTCAGACCGGATGTTTTCGAAAAATCGGGATCGGCGGTTTCACGGAACACTTGGCCCACTGTGGCCGAGGCTTGCCAACCCGCCGGAGCATAACGGGCCCAGTTCAAGCCCACGACAGCGGATGCACCTTCTTCGCGCCGGTCAGGGGATGGGAAACGGGACAGCTCCAAAAGGTTGCCCTGATCGAACTCGACAAACCCACTTTCGTCGTTGGGCACTGTCGGGCCGGAAACTTTGGACCAGCTGAACTGGGCGATGGGTTCAAGGAAATGTGTAGAGCCGTCGCCCATGGCTCGGGTCATAGGATAGCGTAGTGTCAGCGCCGCGCGAGGTGTGGTTATGGTTGCGCGAGACTGAAAGCTTGTGTCGTTGTAGGTGTTGAACCCATCGGCCGAGGCGCCCATGCGCCAGTCCGCCCGCAATCCCTGCGAAAAGGTCCAACTGCGCATCCATTCCACATCGGCGGTCGCGCGTCCAACGTCACGCCCGACTATGTCGACGTTAGAGGTTCTTTGGTGGGCGTGCCCGTCGAAAGTCAGGCGGACCTCGCCCCCGAGCCAGGAAGGGAAGAACCGCTTTTGGTAGTTGATATCGACGATTTCCGAAGGGATCTCGTCTTCGCGTTCACTGTCGCGCAGTGTTTCATAATGGATGTAACCGATCCGCAGAGCGGTATCGCGTTTGATCCGGCTGAGCGAGACTTCGCTGCGCAGACGGTCCAGGTCAGGCAGGCCATAGTCAGCCAAATAGGCGTTGTCCGAGGCCGTGCGTACGTCGAATTCCAGTTTGAAAGCGTTGTCGAGGTCGAACTGACCAAAGGCGAAAACATAGCCGCGGTCTTCATTCTGAACCAGATCGTCGCGCGTGTAAGCGCCTTCGATTTCGATCCTGCCTCGTTTGAACGCTTGCCGATAGCGTAGATCAAGCGTGTTCGTCTTCGACGAGATATATGGTGATACCGTCAAGTCGGCGTGATCACCGAGCTTGAAGAAATAGGGCACCTTGATCCCGGTTCCCAACTGCGAGGTGGTGCGCACCGACGGGATCAGAAACCCGGTCGCGCGCTTCAGGTTCGGGTCAGGCAGGCGGATGCCCGGAAAGTAAAAAATCGGCACGTCCAGAACTCGGAACTGCGCTTCTTCAAAGTAAAGCTGTTGTTCCAACTGGTCGTGCGTAACCTTCTTGGCTCGGATTTGCCACAGCGGAGGTTTGCCATTTTCGCAAACATGACATGAGGTTACGGCGGTTTTGTAAAGCTGCGTATACCGTCCGCCGACCCGGGTCATCTGCAAGGCTGCCAATTGCAGTTGTTGATCAAACACCAGTCGCGCACCTGACAGCAGTCCGTTCTGCAACCCCTCGTCCAGCTCGGCGGCATTTGCCAAAACGGTCGCTTTGCCGCCCTGGTCGATACGGATCGGTCCTTCGACTGTCAGCTTGCCACTTTCGCGATCAAAGGTGATCTTGCGCGCCCGCAGGCGCATGTCGCCTTGAAACGCCTCGACGTTTCCTTCGGCGATCAGCTGGCGATCGGGTGTGATAAACACCGTATCCGCAACCAGAATTGCGGGCTGAACCTCTTCCTGGGTCTGGTCTGTAGCTGCGGTCTGGGCCTGACTGCTCAATGGCACAATCAGGGCAGCGCTGGTCAGAAGTGCAGGGAGTAGATGGCGCATCATCCGTCCTCCGCATGCAGCAGAAGGCCAAGCGTTAGCATGATCGCCGCAATCGGCGGAGCCCAGGCGGCCAGGGTCACCGGGATTTGGCCGTTCTCACCCAGGATCTGGGCAAAGTTGCGAATGAAGTAGAGCGAAAAGCCCAACAAAACCGCGGCCAACACCGCCACGCCGGTTCCCCCGAACCGCGCATGACGCATGGTGAATGCTGCGCCGACCAGAACCATCGATACGAGGAACAGGGGGCGTGCCAGCTCTACCTGCAGCCAGACCTCATGTTGTTTGGTCGAAAAGCCGGCCTGTTTGAGTTGTGTGATCATTTCCGGCAAATCGTAGATCGAGATGCTCTCGCGACGCCCCAGGCTGTCGCGGATACGGTCTTGGGTAAGGGTCGTGGGCAGTTTGATGGTTTCATATTCTTCTGCATTGGATTCGGGGTTCAGACCCGAGGTCAGTGGCCAGATCTTTACCTTGTTCAGAACCCATGTGTCATCCTGCAGCTGTGCGCTGTCTGCCATGATCTGCTGGGTCGGGCCGCCGTCCTTTGCATAACTCAGGATTGTCACACCAAAAAGGGTGATGCCATCGCCACCGAACCCGGTCGCATGGATCACCGATTGCCCCTCGGAGCTGCCCTGACGCAGCCACAACCCCTCGCCGCTGAGAGACAGAACAGACGGACCGCCGGTGCGATAGGTGTCTGCCAGTCGTTGATAGCGTTCAGCTGTGGCTGCAACGATGGGGTTCAGTGTTGTGACGGCAAGACCACCGATGATCAGCGCCACAGCAACTGGGGCCACCAGGGCCCGAATACCCGAGCGTCCGATGGCGCGGGTCACAACCAGCTCGGAACTGCGAGCAAGACCCACAAACAGCACGATGGTCGAAAGGATCATCAGCAGAGGCAGGATTTCACTGATCGCGGCAGGGGCGTTCAGCAACGTCAGGCTGAAGAGCTGGCCAAAGCTGACGTCGACACCTTCGAATCGGCGCAGCTGCTCGATCAGGTCAATGAGCAGGATCAGCGTCAGGAACACAGCCCCGATAACCAGAAAGCTTTGCACGAAACGGCGGGCGAAATAGCGATCCAGGATCATGGCACCGCCTCCGTCTTGGGGGAGCGCCTGAACAGCAGCGACAGGGGGCGCGAGGCGAATTGCATGAACAGGCATGCGATGCCGATACCAACGAGCGTTGGCAGATATATCAGCGGCCAGAGATCAGCATTTTGCAAAACCGGGTCCGACATGACGCCGCGCAGCACCTCTAGGAACACCAGCATGACAAAGGCCAACAGGGCCTGTCGCCAGACGCCAAACCGGGAAAACCCGCCCAGCATCAATGACGAATAGCCGATCAACGTCACGGCCACGCAGATCAACGCACGGGCAAAGCGCAGGTGCAACTCTTCGGACAGCTGACCAGGGGTATAGCCCTCATCCTCGGTGATCTGGCCGGGGTCCTGGATCAATTCGAGCGTGGGGATGGCGCGGATGTTGCGTTTGCGGGTGGCGTCCTGCTTGATCAAAGAGCTGATGTCATAGGAAAAATCGGCAAAGACTGTGGTCGAGAGCTGGTTGCTGTTCGTGTCCATCCGCTGCGCCAGGCCATCCACCATGATCAGATTGCTCTGTTCGCCGTTGCGCACCAGAAAGGCCCGCGCGCCAGTGTAGATGACGGTTTGTTCCGGGTCGCGCCGATCCGAAAGGAAGACATCGTTCAAGGTACCGTCGGCGTCGATCTGACGAATGTAGAAGGTCACGCCGGGGGCAGGGTGCAGGAAGCTCCCTTCGCTCAGCAGGCGCGCGGTGACGTTGCGGGCCACTTCGGCCTCGCGCAGGGCCAGCTGGTTGATCGAGGCGGGCAACAGAACATGGGTCAGAATACTCATCATCGTGGCCGAGATCAGACCAAAGACAAGCGCCGGCCGCGCCAGTCGCCAGGGACTTGATCCGGTGGCCTGCATCACCGTCAGCTCGCTGTCGTTGTTGAGCCGGTTGGTGACATAGACCGAAGCCGCAAAAGCCGCCATCGGCAGCACCATGCGGATCAGATTGGGCAGGGTGAGGGCGGTAAACTCCAGGAACACAAATGCCGACTGACCGTCGCCGATCAGCTTGTCGAACAGAACAACCGCCCGGTTGATCCAGAAGACCGCAACAAGAATCAGTGCAAAGAAGCCGAAGAACAGCAGAAATTGCGACAGGACGTATCTGTCGTATCGTGACACTGCGATCCCCCCGGAGCCTGCCAAGTTATTTTCCGGCAACTCTAATGGATTCGGTGGCCGGGGAAAACTGCTATCTGGTCAAGATGCAGTGGGCAGGCTACCTGTTGCCTAACCACATGTTGAGAGGAGCCCCAAATGAGCAGCCTGACCGAGATCCGTTTTCAGCCCGTCGACCTGGACACCATCGCCACGGCAGAGGGGCGCGTGGCGATCATCCTCCCACCCGAGGGCAAGCTGGACCCGGCCGCGCGCCGTGCCAACCGCCTGACAAAGGGTGCAGTGGCGCGCCTTGTTGAAAGCGAACGGTTCGAAAAGGCAAAGCCGGGGCAGGTGATCTCTCTGGCCTGGCCTGCGGGCATGGCGGCCGAGGCGCTGGATGTGCTGGTGCTGCCGCGCCGCGCGGATGCCACTGAGGCGCGCAAGGCAGGCGCAGCCTTGGCCAAAACGGTTGGAACCGCACCGTTGACACTGATGGCGGGCAGCCAAGTGCGCGCGCAAGAGGTCGCCATGGGTCTGACCCTGCGAGCCTACAGCTTTGACGCGCATAAGTCGGCTGATAGCGATCCGGCGGGCGCCGTGACCATCGCGCATACCAAACATGAAGAGGTCGAAACCGCCTATGGCCCGCTGCGCGCCGTGGCCGAAGGCGTGCACATGACCCGCGATCTGGTCAACGAACCTGCAAACGTGCTGACCACCAGTGAGTTTGCCGACCGTCTGAAAGAGATGGAGGCGATCGGCCTTGAGGTCGAAGTCTTGGACGAGGACAAGCTGGCGGAACTGGGCATGCGCACGCTGCTCAGTGTAGGCCAAGGTTCGGACAGCCCGTCCAAAGTGGTCGTCATGCATTGGAAAGGTGGCGACAAGGACGCCGCACCGCTGGCCCTGGTCGGCAAGGGCGTGGTGTTTGACACCGGTGGCATCTCGCTGAAACCAGCGGGCGGCATGGAAGACATGACCATGGACATGGGTGGTGCAGGTGTTGTGGCAGGGGCCATGCGCGCGCTGGCCTTGCGCAAGGCCAAGGCCAATGTGGTGGGTCTGGTCGGGCTGGTCGAGAACATGCCCTCGGGCAATGCCACCCGTCCGGGCGATGTGGTCAAATCGATGAAGGGCGATACGGTCGAGATCATCAACACCGACGCCGAGGGTCGTTTGGTTCTGTGCGATGTGATGTGGTACGCGCAAGACCGGTTCAACCCGGCGGGCATGATCGACCTGGCCACTCTGACCGGTGCGATCATCATCGGGTTGGGCCATGAAAATGCTGGTGTTTTCTCGAACGACGACGCGCTGTGTAATGCTTTCCTCAAGGCGGCAGGCAACGAAAACGAAGGCGCCTGGCGGATGCCTTTGGGGCAGGCCTATGATTATCAGCTGAAATCCCGCATTGCCGATATGAAGAACGTGGGCGGACGGCCCGCAGGATCCATCACAGCGGCGCAATTCCTGCAGCGGTTTGTCAAAGACGAGACGCCCTGGATCCACCTGGACATCGCAGGTGTCGCCTCGGTCAAATCCGACACGGATTATGCCCCCAAAGGCGCGACCGGTTGGGGCGTGATGGCGCTGAGCCGTCTGGTTCAAGACCATTTCGAGTAAACCGCATGGGAGCCGCCTATTTCTATCACCTGACGCGCAACCCGCTTGAGATGACCTTGCCCATTCTGTTGGGCAAGGCCCGTCAGGCGGGGTGGAAGATTGCCGTTCGTGGGGGCGATCCCGGGCGGCTGGAATGGCTGGATGAGAAACTGTGGCTGGGGCCGGATGATGGGTTCCTGCCACACGGGCTGGCGGGCGGCGCGCATGACGCGCTGCAACCGGTCCTGCTGACCACCCAGGCAGAGGCCCCCAACGGGGCCACCTGTGTGATGGCGGTTGATGGCGCGCAGGTCGCAGCCGAAGAGGTCGAGGCGCTGGACCGGGTCTGTATCCTGTTCGACGGCACCGACCCTGAGGCGGTTCAACATGCGCGCGGACAGTGGAAAGCGCTGACGGACGAGGGTTGCAAGGCGCAGTACTGGTCAGAAGAGTCGGGCCGGTGGGAGAAGAAGGCCGAGGCGTGAGGCGGGGGTGCTCCCGCCCTCGCGGCGTGCCCTGATGGGCCCTTGCTCCGTTGGGCCGGGCGCCTCGCCTGCGGCTCGGCGCGGTACCGCAGCACGCAAGCGGTGTTGACGTTTGGCAGGCGGTTCGATTCAAGGGACAATTCGCCACTGAACGACAAAAGCCTTTGTCCAAATTGATTTTTTTCTAGTTTGCCAGGGGCAAACCCATGCGTGATTCAGATGAGATTGGATGGTCTTTTTCTGCCCCTGCATGGATCAGGCGCATGGGGGGCACGGGCGATTTCTCGCGTCAGCATGCGCTGGATGCCTCGATGTAAAAGAGGGTGCGGGCCGCGAATCCTGAACAGGAATTGGACGTTGGGTGTGGCGAGGGGCGCCTTTGCAGGATTCTGGGTGAGATCGGGATGCAGACGGTCGGTGTCGATCCGGTTGAGGTCATGGTGCAAGCGGTGTGTGATCGAGACCGTGCAGGCGGCCATCGCCTCGGTTCCGTCGTGGCTGTGCCCTGCGAGGATCAGAGCTTTGATCTGGTGGCGTCTTGTCTGTCTATGATCGCCAACCTGTCGAGTTTTTCGACCTGTGGCGCGGTTGTCGGAAAAGGGTTTGTGGCGACACGGGCTGGAAACTGCTGCCTTTGGGACGTTATCTGACAGAGGAAAAGGTCTGGTTGGAGTGGGATGGGCTGCGCATCCAGAACTGGCACCGGCCCATGTCACGATACATGTCGACTTTTTGTCTCTGAAGCTGAATTTGAAGTTCTTTGATGAACCCCGGCCGAACGGAGGGTCGGCCGAGCGTTCGGCTGCGTATGAAGCCATGCCATATCTGATGATGATGGAGTGGAAAAGACCGGCCGCTTGACATCCATGTTCGACGGCATCGACCCCGAAGCGGTTGCGCACGCGCGTGGCCTGTGGAACTCGCTGACCGGTGCAGGTTGCAAGCGCAAGGCTGGCCCGAAGCAATGAGCGGGTAGAAGAGGAGGCTGAGGCGCACGATTTTGTTTCGCCACCTGAGATGACAGCCCACCGTCCCACGGCGGGCTGTTTGCTCCTGTGTCCGCGCAGCAGCGGCTTGCGTCCAGCCTATTACAGCTGAATACGGAACCGGGCAAAGCCGTCCGGGCCTTCGCCTGCAGGTTCGATTGTGACGCCTTTGACCTCGTCAGCATATTCTGCAGCCTTGGGACCGGTGTCGAACAAGACCGAGGTGCCAGCCAATGGCGCAAAGGACCAATTGGCGTCGGCCTTTGGGCTGATGGTGCCGTTTTCAACGATATACCGCACGATAACGTCGCGGTTCGTATCGGGGCCTTCGAAGATCACTGTGTCACCCATGGCGCCGGGGAATTTGCCACCGCCGCCTGCGCGATAGTTGTTCGTCGCGATCACGAATTTTGCTTTCAGGTCAAGGGGCTGACCTCCAAACTGTAAATTGACAATACGACTGGCGTCCGGGTTGGCCATTTCGCCCTTGGGGGTGAACCTGGACGGCTGGCTCAGGTCGATCTGATAGGTCACCCCGTCGATCACATCAAAGTTGTAGCTGGGGAATTCGGGGTTCAGCAGCACCTGATCCGCCTTGCCGGGTTCCACCTGATTGAACATGCCTGCTGACCGTTCCAGCCAATCCTTGACCTGCTGCCCGGTCACCAGCACCGCGCGCGCGGTGTTGGGATAAAGGTAGAGGTCCGAGACGTTCTTGATTGCCACATCGCCCTTGGGCACATCGGTGAAATACTCTGGCCCACCACGACCACCGGCCTTGAACGGCGCAGCTGCCGACAGGATCGGCAGCCCTTCGTATTCGGTGCCCTTGAGCATCTGTTCGATGTACCAAAGCTGTGCGATCGACACGATCTGTACCGACGGATCATCCGCCACCAGCGCAAAATAGGAATGCAGCGGTGCGTCGGTCTTGCCAACGGCGCGGCGCACATAGGCCAGCGTGGCGTCATGATCGGCCTGTACGGAATCCAACACATCCTGCTGGCTTTCAACAAGTGCAGTGATCGAGCGGTCTTCATTGCGTTTTGAGATCGGGCGCGCCTCGGCCGAATGGCTTACGATCTTCCACTCACCCCCTGAGCGTTCCAGCATCAGGTCGATCAGACCCAAATGTGATCCCCAAAAGCCGCCCATGGCCGCCGGTTTGCCGTGGATGGTGCCCTTGGCGGTGTCAACAGCCGCCATGCCGTCATAAGCAGACGAGGGGAAGACACGGTGATGGTGACCGGTCAAAACCGCGTCGATCCCGTCGATTGCGGCCAGTGGCACACTGGCATTTTCCATACCGTCGCTGTGTTCAGCCTCACCGATACCCGAATGGCTGAGCGCGATGATCAGGTCGCAGCCCTGTTCTTTCATCTCGGGCACAAAGGCCTGCGCGGCCTCAACAATATCGCGCGCCTGCACTTTGCCTTCCAGATGGCGGCGGTCCCAGTTCATGATCTGCGGCGGCACAAAGCCGATCAGGCCGATCTTGATCGGGTGTGTGGCGCCCGCACCATCGGTTACCTCGCGGTCGAGGATGACATAGGGCTTGATCAGCGTCTTGTCCTTGGTCGGATCGCTGCCCTGTTCCAGTGCCACATTGGCGCTGACCACCGGGAAATCGGCACCCGCCAGCGATTTCATCAGGAAATCGAGGCCGTAGTTGAATTCGTGATTGCCCAAGGTCGAGGCATCAAATCCAACGGTGTTCATCGCGGTGATCACCGGGTGCATGTCACCCTCTTTCATCCCACGCTCATAGGCGATGTAATCGCCCATCGGGTTGCCCTGCAGAAAGTCGCCATTGTCGATCAGGACCGAATTTGTCGCCTCATCCCGGATCTCCTTGATGATCGATGCGGTGCGCGCCAGCCCTACGGTGTCACGCGGTTTGTCCGCGTAATAGTCATAGGGAAAGACATGCACGTGCAGGTCGGTCGTCTCCATGATCCGCAGATGCGCCTGATTGGAGGCGGCGCGGGCCGAGAAGGGGTGGAGGGCAATGAACCCGGCAGTGGTGCCCAGGAATTGGCGGCGGGACAGCATGAGACGTGACATGACGAACCTCTTTCAGCGAATGGTCTTTTGAAACGAAAAACCCGACTCGGGATGAGCCGGGTGTCATGCTGAGACTATATCAGTATATTGTAACGGTTGTTTTGTGGTTGGCGGATAAGCGCCAGCGGGCAAAGAAAAAGCCCGGGCGGGGCCGGGCTCTCTTTTTCTGGCCTGTGACGCCGTTACCGGTTCCCGTTACCGGTGAACCGCGCTGCATCTGCCGCTGCGCGTCGGATGGCGTTGGATTTGTGGACCGTCTCCATGTATTCGGCCTCGGGGTCGCTGTCATAGACAACTCCTCCGCCTGCCTGAATGTAGAGCTTTTGGTCCTGCACCACGGCCGTGCGCAGGGCGATGCACATGTCCATGTCGCCACCGGCGCTGAAATACCCCACACCGCCGCCATAGACGCCGCGCTTTTCCGGCTCCAGCTCGTCGATGATCTCCATCGCGCGAACCTTGGGCGCGCCCGAGACGGTGCCTGCGGGCATGCCGGCAAAGAAGGCATCGAGCGCGTCTTTGTCCTCGGCCAGTTCGCCCACAACGTTGGACACGATGTGCATCACGTGGCTATAGCGTTCGATGATGAACTGCTCGGTCGGGCGCACGGTGCCGATCTTGGCCACCCGACCGGTGTCGTTGCGGCCCAGATCCAGCAGCATCAGGTGCTCGGCCAGTTCCTTTTTGTCGGCCAGCAGATCAGCCTCCAACGCGCGATCTTCCTCGGGCGTTGCACCGCGTGGGCGGGTGCCTGCGATCGGGCGGATCGTGACCTCATCCCCAAAGACGCGGACCAGGATCTCGGGGCTGGCGCCTACGACCTGAAAACCGCCGAAGTTGAAATAGAACATAAAGGGCGAGGGGTTGGTGCGCCGCAGCGAGCGGTACAGTGCGAAGGGTGGCAGGGGGAAGTCCTGCGTCCAGCGCTGTGCCGGGACCACCTGAAAGATGTCGCCTGCGCGGATGTAGTCCTTGGCCTTTTCAACCGCTTCCATATAGCCGGATTTGGTGAAATTGCTGACCGGTTCCGCCACTTCGCGCGCATCACCCAGATCGCGGGTCTCAGCAGGCATGGCGCGTTCCAGATCGCGCACCGCGTCCATCACACGTTCCGCGGCTTGGGCATAGGCGGCTTTGGCCGACTGCCCGTCGCTGACCCAAGCGGGGGACACCACGGTGACCTCACCCTTGACCCCGTCCAGAACCGCCACAACCGAGGGGCGCATCATCACCGCATCGGGCAGGCCAAGCGGGTCGGGGTTCACGTCCGGCAGGTGCTCCACCAGGCGCACCATGTCATAGCCCAGATAGCCAAACAGACCGGCGGCGGCTTGGGGCAGATCATCGGGCAGGTCAATCCGGCTTTCGGCCAGCAGCGCCCGCAGGTTCGCCATCGGGTCGCCGTCTTGCGGCGTGAAATCATCCGCGTCAAAACGAGCCGAGCGATTGAGCACCGATTGTTCCCCATGACAGCGCCAGATCAGGTCCGGCTTCATCCCGATGATGGAATAGCGCCCGCGCACCTCGCCTCCCGTGACCGATTCCAGCATGAACGCGTCTTTCTGAGCGCCTGTCAGCTTGAGCATCAACGACACCGGCGTGTCCAGATCGGCGGCCAGTCGGGTATAGACAACCTGATTTTCACCCGCCTCATAGGCGCGGGCAAAGCTGTCATAATCGGGGGTCAGGGCCATGATCTAGCTCTTATTGAAAGTTGGCCTGCACCGCATTCAGAGCGCGCTGATCCAGTGTCGGCTGGGCGCGGGTCTGAGCGTCGCGGACGTAGACGTCAAATAGGTTGCGGGACAGGGCCTGGTTCATCTGTGTGGCAACGGCGGCCTGCGTTTGTTGCAACTCAGCTGTCTCTTCGGCGGGCAGGATGTCGTCCAGACGCACGACAAAGGCGCGACCTTGGCCTGCGATCACGCGCAACTCGCCGGGTTCCATCACGAACACCTGATTCATAAAGTCGACCGGAACGCCGTCAAGAAAGGCGGTGCGGGTCAGGCCGTTTTCAACCCGTGTGGGCAGGCCGGTGGCGGCAAAATCGCCTTCGGTCACCAGCGTTGCCAGAACACTGTCAGCCTGAGATTGCAGGGCAGTGTTGGTCTCAGTCGCGGTCCAGGCGGCAGCCACACGGTCGCGCGCGCTGTCCAGCGGTTCGGGACGCGGCGGCAGAACCTCGTTCAGGCGCAAGGCAAAGATCGAGCCGTCTTCGAGAAAGCCAATCTCGGGGAAATCGCCATCGCGCACGGCCTGAGCCGCATCCCGGAACCCGGCATAGGCAGCGACACCGTCCGAGCTCTCGGTGGTCCAGTCGATCTCGCCCACGGTCATGTCGGTCTCGCCGGTCAGTTCCTCAAGTGTGGCGCCACCAGCGAGCAGGTCGTTGATATCCTCGGCCTGCGCCTCGATCAGACGGCGGGCGCGTTCAGCCGCCAGTTCATCGCGCAACTCGGCTTCGACGTTTTCGAATGCGGTGACGCGCGCAGCCAGCGTGCCGTTCACACGGTAGAGCGCGGGCCCAAGCGGTGAGGGAAGGGGGCCGACCACATCGCCAACTTCGGCGGCAAAGACTGCCTCGCCTGCTTCGCCCAGTTCACCAATCGCCTTATCGCCCAGGTCCACATCGGCCAGCGACAGTTCACGGTCCTCGACCAGACGTTCAAAGGTGGTGCCACCAACCTCAAGCTGGGCCTTGGCGTCCAAGGCGGCAGCTTCGTTGTTGAAGGCCAGTTGCTCGACCAGACGGCGTTCCGGCTGGTTGTACTGGGCTTCGCGCTCTTCGAACAGGCGGCGGACAGATGCATCATCCAGCTCGACCTGATCCAGCAGCATCTCGGGCGAGAGCAGGGCATAGGTCAGGCGCTTGGTCTCGGGCAGGGTGAACTGCTCGGTGTTTTCGTCATAATAAGTTTGCAGCTGCGTGTCGGTCGGGGCTGGAACCGGGGTGGCCAGGGCATCGGCCGACACGGTGGCCACGGTAAAGCTGCGGCGGGCATAGACATAGTCGATGATCAGGTCGGTCATGGTGCCGGGCATTTCGACGCCTTCCATGATCGCGCCCTGAACCAGCGTACGGGCGGATTCGCGACGCAGGTCTTCTTCGAACTCAGCCTCGCTCAGGCCCGCCTGTTCGAGCGCAAAGCGATACCCTTCGCGGTCAAAGGTGCCATCGACACCCTGAAACGCAGGCACTTCGAGGATTTCCTGCTGCAAGTTCGTGTCGCCGATCGACACGCCCAGTTCTGCCACTTCGTTGTCGAGCGACGCTAGGTTGACCAGGTTCGCAAGCGCAATCCGGTCGATGCCCAGTTCGCGTGCCTGCGACATCGGCAGGGTTTGACCGGTTTGCGCCTCGACGGCGCGGATCTCGCGCTGCAACTCGCGGGCATAGTCATCGACGCTGACGGATTGGGTGCCAACTGTGGCGACGGTGCGCACGGTGCCGGTCAGGTTGGTCGCGCCAAAACCCGCAAGACCCAGCATCAGCAGGCCCATCAGGATCCAGACAAAGGTTTTCGATAGACTTTTGACGCCTGCGGCCATGGTTCGCCCCCTGTTTCGGCTTTTTCCGCCGTGTTGATCGACGCCTTGTCTACGATGGCCCGTGCCGGTGGGCAAGGGCCGAACGGGATCAGAGTGTCAGGCTGCTCAGACGCTCGAAGAGCTGCCCGATCCCGGCTCGATCGAGATTGGCAAAGGCCACCCGGACCTGACGTGTTCCGGCGGTGTCGCCCTCGGGCATGAACATGGTGCCGGGCAGCAGCAGAACGCCCGCCTCGGGCACCAGTTTGCGGGCCAATTCGTCGGACGGCAGATCAAAGGGATGTTCGAGGTAAGCAAAATATGCGCCAAGACCCAACAGCTTCCATCCCTTGGCTTCGAGCGCAGGCATGCCGTCAGTAATGGCCGCGCGGCGGTCCAGAATTTCCTGGCGTTCCCCCGCCAGCCATTCGCCCAGATTTTCCATCCCCCACAGGGCGGCATGCTGGCCGATCTGGCCGGGGCAGATGGCGACGGTGTCCAGGAACTTTTCGATCTCGGACAGCAGCGCGGGGCTGGTCGCCAGCGCGCCAACCCGGTGACCGGTCAGCCGGTAAGCCTTGGAAAAGGAATAGAGGTGGACCAGCGTGTCATCCCAATCGGGTTGGGAGAACAGCGGATGTGGCGCGCCTTCGCGGCTGTCAAAGTCGCGGTAGGTCTCGTCCAGCAGCAGGCGTATCCCGTGTTTGCGGGCCAGATCAAAGAAGGCTTGGACCAGATCTGCGGGGTATTCAACCCCACCAGGGTTGTTGGGCGTGACAAGTGAAATTGCCCGCGTTCGCGGGGTGATCAGCGCCTCAGCCTGCGCCGGGTCAGGCAACAAATCGGGGCCGGTGGTCAACGGCACGGCGGTCACGCCTGCCATGTCGAGCCACATTTTGTGGTTGAAATACCAAGGGGTTGGCAGGATAACCTCATCCCCTTCCGTGGTCAGTGCCGAGATGGTGCAGGCAAAGGCCTGATTGCAACCCGAGGTGATCGCGACCTGATCGGCGCGCACGGAGGCGGCGTAATGATCAGAGATCTCGTGCGCGAGCCCCGCTCGCAAATCATCATTGCCCAACACAGGCCCGTAAAGATGCGCGCTGTCTTCGGTGAGTGCAAAATCGGCCATCGCCTGTCGCAGGGGCTGTGGCGGCGGATCAACCGGCGCCGCCTGACTGACGTTGATCAGCGGACGGTCCGCCGTGAACGTGACACCTTCAAGCCACCGGCGCGCCTCCATCACCGGAGGGGCAAAGGTGGTCGCGGTACGGCTCTGGGTCATCTTGGTGATCCTGTTGTCAAATTATGTGCCGCCAATCCAAAAAAACGGCAGCGCGCTTTGATTTTCGGGTATGCGGCCTGACCGCACCAAAGCGGCGGTTTGGATCAGTCGGTGCCGCGATAGGGTTCGACGTATTGCAGCGCCATGTCCCACGGGAAGAAGATCCAAGTGTCCTGGCTCACCTCGGTGATGAAGGTGTCGACCATGGGGCGGCCTTTGGGCTTGGCATACACTGTGGCAAAATGCGCCTTTGGGAACAGCTCGCGCACCAGTTCCAGGGTTTTGCCGCTGTCGACGAGATCGTCGATGACCAGGATGCCCTCTCCATCGCCCATCAACTCGGCGTCGGGGGATTTCAGCACCTGAGCCACGCCCTGATCCTGATGGTGGTAGGATTTGACGCTGATGGTGTCGACGGTGCGGATGTCCAGTTCGCGCGCGATGATCATCGCGGGGGCCAGGCCGCCGCGTGTGATCGCAACGATTGCGCGCCAGCCGCCTTCCTCAGGGCCTTGACCGTCCAGGCGCCACGCCAGGGCGCGGCTGTCGCGGTGGATTTGGTCCCAGCTGATGTGAAACCCTTTTTCGTGTGGCAGACGGTCGGTCATATGGCGGCTCTCCGCATGGTCAGTTGGCGTCAGGTCGCGGCGATCTTGATGCCGAGCAGGGCCAGGAGCCCCCCAAAGACGCGGTCAATCAGGTGTTTGACGGTCATATAGAAACGACGCGTTTTCTCAAGTGAGAAAAGCCGCGCTACAAAGGCCGTCCAGAGCGTTTCTCCAAGGAAAATGCAGACCAGTAGCAAGGCCAAGGTCCAGGCCGGTGTTGCGGCCGGGATCATGCCTACAAAGACCGCACCAAAGAAGATCGCGGGCTTTGGGTTGGAATACTGCGTCAGCAGGCCCAGCCGGAAGGCGCCCCATAGTGTGCGCGGAGTGGCATTTGGGTCGGCTTCGGCAATTGGGTCATCGGCATGTCGCCACATCTTGAACGCCATCCAGATCAGAAACAGCGCGCCGCCGATCTTGAACAGGGTCAGCAACATCGGAGCGTAATCAAACAAGAGCGAAAGGCCGAACAATGCGGCCAGAGCCCACGTAACCGCGCCCATGCCGATACCCGCCGCAACGGCCAGACCGGTTCTGAAGCCTTCGGTCAGACCCACCCGCGCCGCCATCAGGACAGCGGGGCCGGGTGCGACGGCTGCCAACAGGCAGACCATCCAGGTTGCAAGGAAAGCGGCGAGCGTCATCTGGCGCTTACTTTGCGATGTCGGGGGCGTCGACCGCTTTCATGCCGACCACGTGATAACCCGCGTCAACGTGCAGGTTCTCTCCGGTGACACCGGCGCTCAGGTCCGACAGAAGATAGAGCGCCGAATTGCCCACGTCGTCGATGGTCACGTTGCGGCGCAGGGGAGAGTTGTATTCATTCCACTTCATGATGTAGCGGAAATCGCCGATGCCGCTGGCGGCCAGTGTCTTGATGGGGCCGGCCGAGATGGCGTTGACGCGGATACCGTCCTTGCCCAGATCTTCGGCCAAGTATTTCACCGAAGCCTCAAGCGCGGCTTTGGCAACACCCATCACATTGTAATGCGGCATAACCTGCTCGGCGCCGTAATAGGTAAGCGTCAGCATCGAGCCACCTTCGGACATCATCTTTTCCGCACGCGCCGCAACGGCGGTGAAGGAATAGACCGAGATGTCCATGGTCAGCTGGAAATTGCCCCGGCTGGTGTCGACATAGCGACCGCGCAGCTCGTTTTTGTCCGAGAAGCCGATGGCGTGAACGATGAAGTCCAGTTTGCCCCACTTTTCCTGAAGCGCATCAAACAGGCCGTCGATCGACGCCTCGTCACTGACATCGCAGGGCAATACGATTTCACTGCCCAATTGGGCGGCCAGCGGGTCCACACGCTTTTTCAGCGCATCCCCTTGATATGAAAAGGCCAACTCGGCACCAGCGTCGGCGAGCGCTTTGGCGATACCCCACGCGATGGATTTGTCATTCGCCAGTCCCATGATGAGGCCACGCTTTCCGGCCATCAGCTGATTTGACATGTTTGGTTCTCCGCCTAACGTCGCGTTGTGTGCCGTTCGGTTTAGGCGATTGAATTGTCGGCTTCAAGAGTGCGGGCAGGGCTTGCCGGACGGATAGGTTGGGCCTAGTGTCAAACTTAGATGGAATATGGGGATGGAATGACTGATCGCGAAGGCATCTTTGCGGGCAAAGACCCGTTTGCAATTGCGCGCCGTTGGCTGGCCGAGGCAGAGGGGGCGGAACCCAACGACCCCAATGCGATTGCCCTGGCGACAGTGGACCCTGACGGGTTGCCCAATGTGCGTATGGTGTTGCTCAAGGAAATTGAAGACGACGCCTTTGTATTCTATACCAACTATGACAGCGCAAAGGGAATTGAGCTGGATTCCGCCGGAAAAGCCGGGTTCGTGATGCATTGGAAATCGCTTAGACGTCAAATACGCGTTCGAGGCGAAATCACACGCGAAGATGGCCCGCAAGCCGATGCCTATTACGCCTCGAGATCCCTCAAAAGCCGTTTGGGGGCTTGGGCATCAAAACAGTCAAGACCGCTTAGCAGTCGTGCGACGCTTGTGGCCGAAGTGGCCAAGGTTACAGCGAAACATGGAACCAATCCGGCGCGGCCACCCTTCTGGGGCGGCTACAGATTGCGGCCGAGCCATATCGAGTTTTGGGCCGATGGTGCGTTTCGACTGCATGACAGGTTCGCATGGGTCAGAGAGAATTCGGATGAAATATGGCAAGTGCAGCGCCTAAATCCATGATGTTCACGTGTCGTGAAATGCAAGGTGTTGTTTTTAAACATCTTTTTTCGCTTGAATTTCGGATGCAAAATCCGGCACATCAAGGGTCTGAAATACCGTTAACTAACACTCCGCAATGGAAGAGCAGTGGCTGAAGATCTAAGCAGTATGTACCACGTGCAAGGTCACGTGAAATGGTTTGACCCTGCAAAAGGGTACGGCTTCGTTGTCTCGAACGATGGCGGTCCAGACATTCTGTTACATGTGAACGTCCTGCGCAATTTTGGGCAAAGTTCTGTTGCTGACGGTGCCCAGATCGAGATCGTGACCCATCGCACGGAACGCGGTGTTCAAGCTGTCGAAGTGATTTCGATTGCGCCGCCAGAGCGCGGGGAAGCGAGTGTTTTGGCAGACTTTGCCGAGCTCGACGCAGAGGTGATGGAAAGCGCTGAATTGGAACCGGCGCGGGTAAAGTGGTTCGACAAAGGCAAAGGGTTCGGTTTTGCCAATGTCTTTGGACGTTCCGAAGACGTATTTCTGCATATCGAAGTGCTGCGCCAGTCAGGTTTGGCTGACTTGCAACCAGGCGAAGCTTTGGCCATGCGTGTGATTGACGGTAAACGCGGCCGGATGGCGGCCGAAGTGCTGGCCTGGGAAGTGGCAGTAACCCAAGACGAGGACTAAGCGTTGTTTTACCGAGTTGTGGCGCTGGTGATGTTCATGTTTGTCGGCGCCGTATCATCGGTTGCAGCAACGTGTCAGGCGGATGCCGTCACCCTCAAGAACGACCAAGCCGAGATTCGCTTTTCCATTGAGTTGGCCCAAACCCCCGAAGAACGGTCGCGGGGATTGATGTTCCGCGAGCATCTTCCTGCGCGTGCGGGGATGCTGTTCGTCTTTGAACACCCTCAGCGTGTGGCGTTCTGGATGAAGAACACGTTGATTCCCCTGGATATGATCTTTGTTGATCGCACGGGCACGGTAACCCATGTGCATCAGGGGGCTATTCCGGGGGATGAGACGCCAATTCCGGGCGGCGATCAGGTCTATTCCGTGTTGGAAATCAATGCTGGATTGGCTGCGCGCTATGGAATTTCCAACGGGACTGTTCTGCGCCACAAAGTTTTTTCAAATGGACCCGCTGCTTGGCCTTGTTAGGGCTTTTCAAATCAGATCAACCCCGCTAGGAAGGCGCACGGTCCGGGGCGTGGCGCAGTCTGGTAGCGCACCTGTTTTGGGTACAGGGGGTCGTGAGTTCGAATCTCGCCGCCCCGACCACTTTTCTCAACTACACAAGTTTTGAATTGCATCCCTCGTCTGAAACGGCGGGGGTTTATGCAATTCCGTTCACGAAAGTGAATGTGTTGTTCGCAATTTGAACACTTGATCCATGTCAAATCGCTGATCTTGGAACTCATGCATTCGTTGAGTCGGCGAGAGGACATTGCCCGCAGTGGTGCAGCTGATCGCAGGAACGCAATGCAAGTTGAACCCGCATCGGGGCTGGTTCGTGTGGTTGTCAAAAGCTTTGACATCTACCGGCCTCGTTGTACTCTCAACTTAATATATTCGAAGAGGTTAAGGTGTTATGTCAGATACTCCGGACTTCCACGAAGATCCCGCGCAGCCGACCAAGTCGAGCGAGCGCACTGCTTTCTTGATACTTGCTGTTGTTCTCGCTCCGGCGCTTTCGGTCGCGATTGTTGGCGGATGGGGCTTTTTCGTTTGGATCCTGCAAATGTTTTACGGGCCGCCCACCGGCTAGGAAGAGAAAATGTCCACTCAGACTCGTTCACCCAGCTTTCGCAAGGCGCTAACGGGTCGGTCGGTTGGAATTCGACCGCCTTGGTCCAGCGAGGCCACGATCAAATCAGACTGCACAAGTTGCAGCCGCTGTATCGATTCTTGCCCCGAGGCGATTCTGAAGCCGGGGCCTGCCAATACGCCGGTTGTGGACTTTTCCGCAGGGGCCTGCACATTCTGCAAGGCCTGCGCCGAAGCTTGCCCTGAACCGGTTTTTTCGAGCACCGACGCGTGCCCGTGGACCTTGGCCGCGCAGATTTCGGATGGCTGCATGCTTTCAATAGGGATCGGGTGCCAGCTTTGTACTGATGTTTGTGACCAATCCGCCTTGCGTCTGGATCTGCGCGTGCGGCCCGTGGGGCGTATCGCGATCAATCAGGATGCCTGTACCGGATGTGGCGCTTGCCTGCCGCTTTGCCCAACGGATGCCATAACTCTTGGAGATTACGCCCATGAAGGATGAGGTCCATATCTCGAGCCTGCTACTCAGGGCGGATCCGGCCAACCTGGATGCGGTTTGCGCACGGGTTCTGACACATGACGGCGCCGAAGTCGCCATGACGGACGACACCGGAAAGATCATCGTCACGCTGGAGACGGACAGCGAAGCGGTGATCGTCGAACACATGAATTCATTGAGCCTGCTCGACGGCGTGGTCAGCGTGGCTCTGGTCTATCACCAAAAAGAACAAGGTCTTTAAATCGGGGAGATTGAAATGCCTAACTTGTCACGACGCGAAGTCATCAAAGCCCAGGCCGTTGCGGCCGCGGCGGCGGCGGCGGGGCTACCGATACCGGCAGCCGCGCAAAACCTGGTCACGGATGCACAGCTTACCGATTTGAAATGGTCCAAGGCGCCTTGCAGATTTTGCGGGACGGGCTGTTCTATCATGGTCGCGACCAAGGCCGGCCGTGTGGTGGCCAGCCACGGTGATGCCGAAGCTGAGGTGAACCGGGGCCTTAACTGCGTCAAAGGCTATTTCCTGTCCAAGATTATGTACGGTCAAGACCGGCTGACCCAGCCCTTGCTGCGCAAGAAAGACGGCGTCTTTCACAAGGATGGCGCGTTTGAACCGGTCAGCTGGGATGAGGCGTTCGACATCATGGCCGACAAGTGGAAGGCCACGTTGAAAGAGAAGGGGCCCAAGGGCATCGGCATGTTCGGCTCGGGCCAGTGGACCGTGTGGGAAGGATACGCTGCGTCCAAGCTGATGAAGGCCGGGTTCCGCTCGAACAACATCGACCCCAACGCGCGCCATTGCATGGCGAGTGCGGTTGTGGGCTTCATGCGGACCTTTGGCATTGACGAGCCGATGGGCTGTTATGACGATTTCGAGAACGCGGACGCCTTTGTGCTCTGGGGCTCGAACATGGCCGAGATGCACCCGATCCTGTGGACGCGTATCGCAGACCGCCGGTTCAGTCACCCTCATGTTCAGGTCGCAGTGTTGTCGACCTTTACCCACCGCAGCTTTGATCTGGCGGACATTCCGGCGATCTTTGAACCCCAGACCGATCTGGCGATCCTGAACTACATCGCCAACTACATCATCGAAAACGATGCGGTGAACAAAGACTTCGTGTCCAAGCACGTCAACTTCAAGAAAGGTGCGCAGGATATCGGTTACGGTCTGCGCCCCGAAAACCCGCTGCAACAGGCCGCCGCAAACCCCGATAGCGGCAAATCCGAACCCATGTCGTTCGAAGAATTCGCCGAGTTTGTGAAGCCCTATACGCTCGATAAGGCGCATGAGATGTCGGGCGTGTCGAAAGAGGCGCTGGAAAAGATCGCCAAGCTCTATGCCGATCCCAACACCAAGGTCATGTCGCTGTGGACCATGGGCGTGAACCAGCACACGCGCGGTGTCTGGGTCAACAACATGATCTACAACCTGCACCTGTTGACCGGCAAAATCTCGACCCCCGGCAACTCTCCCTTCTCGTTGACGGGGCAGCCCTCGGCCTGTGGCACGGCGCGCGAGGTCGGAACATTCTCGCACCGTCTGCCGGCCGACATGGTTGTGAACAACCCCGATCACCGCAAGAAGGCCGAAAAGATCTGGAAGCTGCCCGAGGGTGGCGTGCCGGATTGGGTGGGCTCGCACGCCGTGAAACAGAACCGCGACCTGAAGGATGGCAACATCAACTGCTATTGGGTGCAGGTGAACAACAACATGCAGGCCGCGCCCAACATGATGGAGGAGGGGCTGCCGGGTTATCGCAACCCTGACAACTTCATCGTGGTGTCGGATGCTTATCCGACCGTGACGGCCGAAGCCGCCGATCTGATCTTGCCTGCTGCCATGTGGGTCGAGAAAGAAGGCGCATATGGCAACGCTGAACGTCGGACGCAGTTCTGGCATCAGCTGGTCGATGCACCCGGCGAATCCAAATCGGACCTGTGGCAGCTGGTCGAGTTTTCGAAACGCTTCACCACGGATGAGGTTTGGCCCGCCGAGTTGCTCGATGCCAACCCCGACTATAAGGGCAAAACGCTTTACGAAGTGCTTTATGCCAACGGCAAGGTGGATTCCTATCCGCTGGATCAAACCTCGGACGAATACGCCAACCACGAGGCGCAGGATTTCGGGTTCTACATCCAGAAGGGCCTGTTCGAGGAATATGCTGAATTCGGACGCGGCAAGGCGCATGATCTGGCACCCTTTGATACGTATCACGAGGTGCGCGGTCTGCGGTGGCCTGTCGTCGACGGAAAAGAGACCAAGTGGCGCTTCAAGGAAGGGTCCGATCCTTATGTCACCGCGGGAAGCGATTTTGAGTTCTACGGTCACAAGGACGGCAAAGCGATCATCTTTGCGCTGCCGTTTGAACCGGCCCCCGAACAGCCCGACGAAGAATACCCGTTCTGGCTGTCCACTGGCCGCGTGCTGGAACATTGGCATTCGGGTTCTATGACCCAGCGGGTGCCGGAACTGCACAAGGCGATCCCGGATGCGCTGGTGTACATGCATCCCGATGATGCCGAGGCGATGGGGGTCCGACGGGGTTCTTCGGTCAAGGTGGAATCGCGGCGTGGGCATATCCTGAGCCGGGTTGAAACGCGCGGGCGCAACAAACCGCCCAAGGGGCTGATCTTTGTGCCCTGGTTCGATGCGCGCCAGCTGATCAACAAGGTCACGCTGGATGCCACCGATCCGCTGTCGAAACAGACCGACTTTAAAAAGTGTGCGGTCAAAGTCGTACCAGTGGGGGCCTGATCATGACACGCAACATTTGGATTGCCGCAGCCGTCATCACCTTTGCCGGAGCCGCCTTTGCCCAAGAGCACGTGGCCACCCTGCGCTCGGGCACGCCGTTGGCGGACAACGCCGAACCGCCCGCGATTGCCAAGGTGGTGAATTCGGACCTGCGCCAGGTGCGCAACTATCCCGAGCAGCCGCCGCTGATCCCGCACAAGATCGACGGCTATCAGATCGACCTGAACGCCAACCAATGCATGCAGTGCCACAGCCGCACCGCGGTAGAGGTGAGCCAGGCGCCGATGATCTCGATCACGCATTTCATGAGCCGGGACAATCAGTTCCTCGCCTCGGTCACGCCGCGCCGGTATTTCTGCAACCAATGCCACGTGGTGCAGGTCGAGGCGCGCGCGCTGGTCGAGAACGGCTTTGTCGACATCGACAGCGTGCTTGAATATGTCGAGAAAAACAAAGGGAGCAGCGACTGATGTTGGGTTTCCTGCGCAAACTCTGGGGCACCATAAGGCGCCCCAGCGTCCACTACAGCTTGGGCGGGCTGACGATGGGCGGCTTCCTTATGGGGATCATCTTTTGGGGCGGGTTCAACACCGCGCTTGAGCTGACCAATACCGAAACCTTCTGCACCGGCTGTCACGAAATGCGCGACAACGTCTTTGCCGAGCTGAAGACGACCATTCACTATTCCAACCGCTCGGGCGTGCGAGCCACGTGCCCCGATTGCCACGTGCCGCATGAATGGACGCCAAAGATCGCGCGCAAGATGCAGGCCAGCAAAGAAGTCTGGGGCAAGATTTTCGGTACCATCAACACGCGAGAGAAGTTTGTCGCGAAGCGATTGGAACTGGCACAGCACGAATGGGCGCGGCTCAAGGCCAACGATTCGCTGGAATGCCGCAACTGCCATTCGGCCGAGTCGATGGACATCACCCGGCAAAGTCCGCGCGCGGCCGACTTCCACGAGCGGCTTTTGTTCACCGGTGAAAAGACCTGCATCGATTGCCACAAGGGCATCGCGCATGAGTTGCCGAACATGAAAGAGGCGATGTTGGAGGGCAGTGTTGTGTTGTCGAGCGCGCAAGCAGCAGCCTCGGACGATTTGCACGATTATCTGAACCAGCACGCGCAACACTAAATCTGGTAGGTAACAACAGGGGCAGGGCCGAGAGATCGGCTCTGCCCTTGGTATGTTCAAGGGCCTTGCTACGATATCTGGTGGCTGCCTGAAATTTGGGCAGAGGGCCATACCTCTCCCCGATTCTGTGTCGGTTGCGCGGAATGTTACGCGGCTCGGGACCGCAGCTCACGTCTGATTTGACAATTTTGTCACAGGAAAACGTGACCGCGATTTTCGTGCCGCATTGCAGAGAGATGCGTTAAGAATTGTTAATGAAATCTGGTAAGTGTGCTGGAAAAATCGAGAAATCCCAGTCCTGCTTGGGGCATCCTTGATGCTGCACCTTGGGCATAACTTGTGGAGGAATCGGAGCCCGTACTGAGCAGTCGAAACCACGACAGGCGTCAATATAAATCTTTCCTAAACGTTGGTAAAAAGGTCGTTGACCTCATAGGCCCCAATACGTCAGATTGTGGGGGCCGGACGCATTGCCACTAAATCTGGTAGGGATGACCAGGGGGCAGCAGCGCGGCACGACAATGGGGTAACTCTCGGACAATGGGCGCGACAGCGCTGTTTTTTCACGCGGCTTCGTCTGCGACGGGATGTTTTTTTCCTTCTGTCATTGCCCTGGGACTGGTCCGGGGCGCGATCATAGGCTGTTGGGGCCACACGTTGAAAGCTGGAATTTAGGGGCAGCGGGATGAAGATAGAACGGAAATTCACCAAGGCAGGACAAGACGCCTATGCAGAGCTTGATTTTGTGTCGGCGACGTCTGAGATCCGCAATCCCGACGGCACGATCGTGTTCAAGCTGGATGACATCGAAGTGCCCTCGAGCTGGAGCCAGGTTGCCAGCGACGTCATCGCCCAGAAGTACTTCCGCAAAGCTGGCGTGCCCTCGCGCCTGAAGAAGGTTCGTGAAAAGGATGTTCCCGAATTCCTGTGGCGCTCGGTCCCCGATGGGGATGTCGAGTTGGGCGGCGAAATCTCGTCCAAGCAGGTGTTCGACCGTCTGGCGGGCGCTTGGGCCTATTGGGGCTGGAAGGGTGGCTATTTCTCGACCGAGGATGACGCGCGCGCCTATTTCGACGAGATGCGCTATATGCTGGCCTCGCAGCGCGCCGCACCGAACTCGCCCCAGTGGTTCAACACCGGTCTGCATTGGGCTTATGGCATCGACGGCCCGGCGCAGGGCCACCACTATGTCGACTACAAGACCGGCAAGCTGACCAAATCGAAATCGTCCTACGAGCATCCGCAGCCCCACGCGTGTTTCATTCAGGGCGTCGAGGATGATTTGGTCAACGACGGCGGTATCATGGATCTGTGGGTCCGTGAGGCGCGTCTGTTCAAATACGGCTCGGGCACTGGCACCAACTTCAGCCATTTGCGCGGCGAGGGCGAGCCCCTGTCCGGTGGCGGCAAGTCCTCGGGCCTGATGGGCTTCTTGAAAATCGGTGACCGGGCTGCCGGCGCGATCAAATCCGGCGGCACCACGCGGCGCGCGGCCAAGATGGTCATCGTCGACGCCGATCACCCTGATATCGAGGATTTCATCAACTGGAAGGTCATCGAAGAGCAGAAGGTGGCGAGCATCGTCGCGGGCTCCAAGATGCACGAAGCCAAGCTGAACGGCATCTTCGAGGCGCTGCGCACCTGGGACGGCAAGGCCGAGGACGCCTATGATCCGAACCACAACGACGCGCTGAAAAAGGCGATCCGCGAGGCCAAAAAGGTCGCGATCCCTGAAACCTACGTCAAGCGCGTGCTGGATTATGCCAAGCAGGGCCACACCAGCATCGAATTCCCAACCTATGACACCGATTGGGACAGCGAGGCCTACAGCTCGGTCTCGGGGCAGAACTCGAACAACTCAATCCGCGTCACCAACGCCTTCCTCAAGGCGATCGAGAAGGACGCCGATTGGGAGCTGATCAACCGCACCGACGGCAAGGTCGCTCGCACCGTCAAGGCGCGTGATCTTTGGGCGCAAGTGGGCCATGCGGCCTGGGCCTGTGCTGATCCGGGCATTCAGTACCACGACACCGTCAACGAGTGGCACACATGCCCCGAAGATGGTGAAATTCGCGGCTCAAACCCCTGTTCCGAATACATGTTCCTGGACGACACGGCCTGTAACCTGGCGTCGATGAACCTGCTGACCTTCCTTGAGGATGGCAAATTCCAGGCCGACGATTACATGCACACCGCGCGGTTGTGGACCCTGACGCTGGAAATCAGCGTGACCATGGCGCAGTTCCCGTCCAAGGAAATCGCGCAGCTGTCCTATGACTTCCGCACGCTGGGTCTAGGTTATGCCAACATTGGCGGTCTGCTGATGAACATGGGTCACGGCTATGACAGCGACGAGGGGCGCGCACTGTGTGGCGCTCTGACCGCGATCATGACGGGCGTGGCATATGCGACATCCGCCGAGATTGCCGGAGAGCTGGGGCCGTTTGCAGGCTACGAGCGCAACGCCAAGCACATGCTGCGCGTCATGCGCAACCATCGCAACGCGGCCCATGGCGCGGTGCACGGCTATGAAAAGCTGGCCGTGAAGCCGGTTCCGCTGGACCACGCCAACTGCCCCGACGCACGCTTGGTCGATCTGGCCATGTCGGCCTGGGACGAGGCGCTGAGCCTTGGCGAAAAGAACGGCTATCGCAATGCGCAGGCCACCGTGATCGCGCCCACTGGCACCATTGGTCTGGTGATGGATTGTGACACCACCGGGATTGAGCCGGACTTTGCGCTGGTGAAGTTCAAGAAGCTCGCGGGCGGCGGTTACTTCAAGATCATCAACCGCTCAGTTCCAGCTGCGCTGGAATTCCAAGGCTACAGCTCGGCCCAGATCGAAGAGATCGTGTCTTACGCCGTGGGGCATGGTTCCATCGGCAACGCGCCGGGGATCAACCACACCTCGCTGACCGGTCACGGCTTTGGCCCCAACGAGCTGCGAAAGGTCGATGAAGCACTGGAAAGCGCGTTCGACATCCGGTTTGTGTTCAACCAGTGGACCCTGGGCGAGGAGTTCTGCACTGGCGTTCTGGGTATCCCGGCGGACAAGCTGAACGATCCGACGTTCGACCTGCTGCGTCACTTGGGCTTTACCAAGGCGGACATTGACGCCGCAAACGATCACGTCTGTGGCACCATGACTCTGGAAGGGGCGCCGCACCTGAAGGAAGAGCACTATCACATCTTTGACTGTGCCAACCCCTGCGGCAAGAAGGGCAAGCGCTTCCTGTCGGTCGACAGCCACATCACCATGATGGCTGCGGCGCAGTCGTTCATCTCGGGTGCGATCTCGAAAACGATCAATATGCCCAATGATGCCACCATCGAAGATTGCCAGAAAGCCTATGAGCTCAGCTGGTCGCTGGGTGTCAAAGCCAATGCGCTCTATCGTGACGGCTCGAAACTCAGCCAGCCGCTGGCGGCCGCGCTGGTCGAAGACGACGATGAGGCGGCCGAGGTGCTGGAAAGCGGTTCGATCCAGGAAAAGGCCGCTGTGCTGGCCGAAAAGGTGATCGAAAAGGTTGTGGTCAAGGAGATCATCCGCAGCCACCGCGAAAAACTGCCCCATCGCCGCAAGGGGTACACCCAAAAGGCGGTTGTTGGCGGGCACAAGGTCTATCTGCGCACCGGCGAGTTCGAAGACGGCAAGCTGGGTGAAATCTTCATCGACATGCACAAGGAAGGCGCCGGCTTCCGCGCGATGATGAACAACTTTGCCATCGCCGTGTCGGTTGGTCTGCAATACGGCGTGCCGCTGGAAGAGTTCGTAGACGCCTTTACCTTCACCAAGTTCGAACCGGCCGGCATGGTGCAGGGCAACGACTCGATCAAGAACGCGACCTCGATCCTGGATTACATTTTCCGCGAGCTGGCGGTCAGCTATCTGGATCGCACCGATCTGGCACATGTGAAGCCCGAGGGCGCCACATTCGACGACATCGGTCGCGGCGAAGAAGAGGGCGTGTCGAACGTCAGCGAAATCAGTGAAACTGCGGCGTCCAAGTCGTTGGAAGTGCTGAAACAAATCAGCTCAACCGGCTATCTGCGTAAACGTCTGCCGCAGGATCTGGTGGTGCTGAACGGTGGCCAATCCGGCGACACGGCTGTGAACGGTGCGGCTGATCCTGTCAGCACGCTGCAGACCATCGTACCCGAAACGGCGACCGAGACCGCTGCTGCCGTCGGCATGGACGCCCGCACCAAGGCCAAGATGCAAGGCTACGAGGGCGAGGCCTGCGGCGAATGCGGAAACTACACGCTGGTGCGCAACGGCACCTGCATGAAGTGCAACACTTGCGGGGCGACGAGCGGCTGCTCGTAAGCCCTGCGACCAAGATCGCGTTCCCTTGGGGGGATGCGTAGGGGCCACAAAAGGATCCACCCTCGGTGATCCTGGCCCCGACGAGACAGGGTGGGCCGGAAGACCAGTCCTTCCCACTCTACCACGGGGCGGGTGCGCTCGCCCCAGACGCAGTCCAGGCCGCAGGCATAAAACACACCGGGCGGTAAACTAGATGAGCCTGGATGGCGAAACTCAAAGGGGGCCACTGGCCCCCTTTTTTTGCGACTCGCGGTGACCGGCCAAAAGGCGCCGACGCACGTTTGCAGAGAATCTCGGCAAAGGGTTGCTCTTTTCGGGATATGAACCCGGCAAGTTCCGCCGACGGGGCTGCGCGGAATTTTGCCCCGCCATTCCTTGCGCAGTTCTGGGGCCGAATCCGGCGCGTGTTGGCTGGAATTTTGCGATCTGCGCGTCCCCCGGTGACGGCACATCCGGTTTGCCTGTTTCTAAGGGCGTCCGGCCAACGGACATCCAAAGAAATAGGAGAGCCTCATGAAACTGATCAAAGCCCTACCGATTGCCAGTCTGCTTTTGACCGCCCCTGCGTGGGCCGCCACTCAGGCCGATGCCAACGGCGACGGTGTTCTAACCCTGGAAGAGGTACAGGCCGTTTTCCCCGAACTTGAAACCAGCAGCTTTGTTGCGATGGATCAGAACGCCGATGGTGTTCTGGACGGAGATGAAGTGGCCGCGGCGCAAAAGGCCGGTCTACTGCCTGAATCCGACGGCTAAGCCCACATAAGTACGGCGCGCAGGTCAATTAAGCCCTGCGCGCCCTTAAGTGAGTGATTACAGTTTGTTACGATGGCAAGTGAATGTTGAATGCCGCGCGGATCGACTGATCCAGATCGGGTGAGAAGTTTGCCGGCGAGCGTTCAGCCAGGATTTGCAGCTTCTTGGCCGTGGCCTTTTCCACCAGATCTGGCTTGTCCAGCTCGGCCCATTCCTTGGGCGACGTGCGGTCGCCCAAGGTGGGATAGACAAAGTCCTGCTGCATCCTGCTGAGCGTCGCGTCGGTGCCCAAATAGTGTCCCGTACCGCCCAGGCAAACCTCGGCGATCTGGTCCACCGCCAGCGTCTCATCCGTAACCTCGATCCCGCGTACGCAGCGCAGGGCCTGTCCCAGCAGGTCGTCGCTCAGGATCAGGCTTTCGTGACAGAATCCCAGCAGGGATGCATGCATACCAGCGGCCTCATAGACCATGTTCAGACCCGAAAGACCGGTCATGACCGCCGAACACATCTGTTCCCATCCCGCCTGCATGTCAGGCAGCTTTGAATCGGCGGCCCCCGCAGCAGCGCCGCCCGGCAGGTCATAGAACCGGTGCATCTGCGCGCAGCCCGCGCTCAGCAGGGCTTGTTCGCCCGAGCCCACGGTCATCGCGCCAGTTCGCAGGTCCAGACCAAAGGGCCAGGTGCCCATGATCGCCGGATGACCCGGTTTGACGGCGTTGACATAGACCAGACCGGCCAGACATTCGGCGGTGGCCTGCACGATGGCGCCTGCCACGGTCGAGGGCGCGGTGGCGCCTGCCATGCCAGCCGACAACAGCAGCACGGGCATACCGCCCTTGATGCATTCCTCCATCACTTCGCAGGCCTCGGTGGCGAATTTCATCGGCGGGACGACGAAACAGTTCGAATTTGACATGAAGGGCCGCGCGCGCCACTTGTCCTCGCCACCCGCGATCATGTGGAGCATTTCCAGCGCGGGCTTCACATAAGATGGCTCGGTGAACGAGGTGCCGATGTGTTTAAAAGTGCCGGATGTGCAGGCATAGATGGTGTTCAGGTCCATCTCGCGGTTGTCGGGGATGTCACGGCAGACCATCGGGCGCTGGACAAAGTGAATGTTGTCGAGGTGCTGACAGATCCGCGCGGCATCGTGCAGGTCCTGCACGGTTGAATCGCGATAGTTGCGGCCATTGGCATCCACCATCGACACGGCAGCACCCGCGGTCCCGTAGTGGACCTTAGCTCCGCTCAGATCCAGATCAGTCTTGCCGTCGCGACTGTAGAGCACAACATCGCGGTTGGCCTTGGTCAGCATGTCCTCGACCAATGCGCGGGGGAACCGGATGCGGCCATCGTCCCCCAAGGTACAGCCGGCACCCACCAGATAATCGATGCCGCTTTGCGGGGCGTCGGCCAGTCCGATGGTTTCCAGCGCGTCCAGCGCGGCAGAGTGGATGCGTTCCATGTCCTGCTGGCCGAGCAGGTTCAGCGCACGGCTTTCCATACCGTGACGTACGGGGCGCAGGTGATCGGGCAGGGCGGCTGCACGGGCAGCACGGCGCGCAGCGCGTCCGCCGCTGCGCGAAGTGGATCGGGATTGGTCGTTCATGTCATTTGGTCCGATGTGAGTTGACTGAGAAGAAGCTACAGATCAACTCGAGGCAGGGCGCCCCCGCGCGGCACGGCCACGATCCGCACCAATGGTGCGGCTCACCAGACAGATTTTACTCTGTTCTGCTTGCATGGCTCTCCCCTCAACTTCGCTCCAGTTTTTCAAGTGGAGCATGGCTGATCTGTCCTATTTGCGACGCTGAAGGTGGTGATTTTGAGCAGGTTTTCGCCCGATGCGCGAAAACCTGCGGGAAATGCGCGGGCCTTTGCACGGTTTCCAGCGGGTGCCTTGAAGCAGCCGGGGCAGGTTTCCATCTCACTGTCACACGGCGCGGGGTTCGGTGCAAAAGTTTGCTGTTAAACGGTAATCCCCGCGCGGTGTGCAATGAAGATTGGAGTGCAACATGAAACTCTTGGTTCCCGCAGTAACCTCAATCGCGCTGCTTGGCGCACCTGCCGCTATGGCCGCAGATTGGACCGGTCCCTATGCCGGTTTCAGCATCGGACATGCCGATGTTGACGGACCCGGCGCGGCGGATGGCAAAGAAACCACCTTTGGCGGTCACATCGGTTATGACTATGACTTTGGCGATTTCGTCGTTGGTAGCGAATTAGAGCTCACTCGCTTTGACCTTGGCCTGCCAGCAGGTGGGGGCACCATCGACAATGTGGCCAACCTCAAACTGAAGGGCGGTTATGACTTTGGCTCCGCGCTTGGCTATGCCGTGGTTGGTGCCTCACGGGCCTATACGTCGCTGGGAAATGAGAGCGGCTATGTCTACGGCTTGGGTGTCGCCTATCAGGTGAACGAGCAGTTCACAGTCAGCGGCGAAGTCTTGCAGCACAAGTTCAGCAATGTGAACTCGACATCATCAGATCTGGATTCCACGTCCGTGAACTTGCGCGCCTCGTTCCGGTTCTAACTGTTTCAGCGTAACGAGTGTCCGGCGCGGCGATGTCCACCGCGCCGGTTTTCATTTACTGCGCGGCCACGGTATTGGCACGCTCGGCCGCAAAAGTGCAGAGCGTCTGCAGCGCCTGGGCAAACGCCTCATCCGCGATTGTCATGGCCACCCGGATGTGCCCGGCGGCGGCCTTGCCAAAGCTTTCGCCCGGCATGACCGCGATATGATGCGTGTCCAACAGAGCGTTGGCAAATTCTTCGCCGCTCATGCCCGTCGCCCGGACATCCAGCATCAGGTACATCGCCCCTTGCGCAGGGACTAGGCCGAGCGTGTTCTGGCCCGCCAGGATCTCTTTGGCCAGCTGCCTGCGGCGGCGGAACGGCGCGGCAACTTCTGCTTCCAGTTCAGCACCGGCATTCAGCGCAAAATCGGCCGCGTCCTGAATGAACCCGGGCACGCCATAGGTGGTATGGGTGGCCAGGTTGATCAGATGGTTTATGACTTTCTCGGGACCCACGATCCAGCCACAGCGCGAGCCGGTCATGGCGTGGGACTTCGACATCGAACCAACAATTAGCGTCCGCTCGGCCATGCCGGGCAGGGCGCGGGGGGAGATATGCTCGCCCTCCCACACTTGCGTGTCATACACCTCGTCCGAGATCAGCCACAGATCGCGCGTCTTGCAAACCTCGGCGATCCCTTCCAGGGTTTCGCGGGAATAGACAACGCCCGTGGGATTGTTGGGCGAATTGATCAGCAAAGACACCGCTCCCTCGGCGGCTGCATCAATGTCCGCAGCGCGCGGTTGAAACGCATCCTCAGCATGGGTTTGAACTGCCTTAGCGATGGCCCCAACGCCCCGAATTGTGCCCGGATAGGTGGCGTAGTACGGGTCAAGATACAGCGCAGTATCACCCGAATTGCAGGTGGCGGCATGGGCTGCAAACAACGCCGCCTGACCGCCGGGTGTGATCAGCACATTGTCTGCCGTTGTCGGCACGCCTGTCTGCGCTTCGATCCGTTTGGCCACGGTTTCACGCAACGACGCGACGCCCGGGACCATGGCATAGCCCGTATGGCCACCTTTGGCCGAGGCATCCATCGCCGCCAGAATCGAGGCGTGCGTTCGAATGTCATGCTCGCCGATGGTCAATTCCGCGACCGGAACGCCCTCGGCCTTCATCCGACGGGCGCGATAGAACACGTCCCATCCGTCAGAACCACCACCCGTCAAATGTGTGATGCGATGCGACAGCTGCATAATTATCTCCCTCAACTGGCCACCGGCGGAGAGGGGCAGAGCCGCGCCGATTTGTCAATCACATCGATGTCGATGCAGGTGCCAGAATTCAGCGCGATGAGTGTCAAACTGAAGCCATGATCCTGATCCATCAGAACAAAAATAGGAAATGGTGACACATGCGGTATTTGAGTGAGCTGTTTGCAGCAAGCGCGGTTTTGGTGATTGTCGTGTTCGTTGTTTGGAACAAACCAATGCGCCCGACTTCGGTTGCAAGCGAAGTCAAGCAAGACCCCATTCCGCAACAGATAGACCAGAGGGCGCCCGTAAGCGTTGCCGACGCAAGCAGCGCCACTGCCAAAAGGCGATCAGAATACGCTGCCCTAGTGGAGCAGGTGCATGGGTCCAGCACTTTCAAGACCTGCGAGCGGGACGGTATGCAAGGGATCAAACTGCCTCGCACTTGCGTCATTCCCACAGATCGCAAACTGGCTTTGGACCAATACACCATCGGGCTCTTGCCGCATTTCGCAGGTTACACCGAGATTGAGAGCGTGCGCCTCGGCGGCGAGATCGCCACATTGGATGTTTTGCTAGGCTTTCCAAAATTGAAATCCCTTTACCTGTGGCACGCGAAACTGCGCGATCCGACGGCGCTGAGGCGTTTGACAGGGCTGCAGCATATTTCGCTGGAGTCGACAGACGTCTCGGACCTGAATTTTCTGAGCACACAACCTCGGCTCAAGACGTTGACCGTTTTTAATTCGCCCGTCTCTGACCTGTCTCCACTGCGCCATCTTTCAACGCTCACCAAATTAGACCTGCGAAATCTCCCTGCCTCTGATCTGAGCCCACTGGCGCGGTTGACATCACTGAAAAAGCTGACGGTGATGGAATTGCACCCGAACAGCCTGTCGCCATTGTCAGATCTGTCGCAGCTCAAAAAGCTGGATCTGTCTTACAACCGATTGCCTGACCTGGACCCCTTGGCAAGCCTTTCTGGTCTGAAACGTCTGCGCATCGCGGATGCAGGGGTGAAGGATATCGCAGCCCTGGCGCCTCTGGTCGGCTTGCAGCAGCTTGAACTGGACGATAACCCAATTCGTGATGTGTCCCCGTTGGTTGGGCTGCCGCATCTGTCATATCTTGATTTGTCCGGCACGTTGGTCAGCGACCTGTCAGCCTTGCCCGAAGTGGAGGTTTTGAAACGGCCCTAATGATCAGCTGCGTGGCGGCAGTGTCGCCTGCAGCTTTTTGGTCAGCCCTGCGCGAACGATGTCATACGACGCCTCGAGCCGGTGGCGCATTTCGTCGGTGTCCGTGTCCCAAGGCAACCTGATCCAGCTGCGGTGGAAATAGGGGGCTTTGACGCCCACGCCTGCCTCGATCAGCATTTGCGCTGTTTCCACGTCAGGCGTCTTGACCGATACCCCGTCGCCCATCGACCCCACGCAGGCAAACATCTTGCCGCCAACCTTCCAAGCGTCATGGCCGCCACCCCAGGGGTCCGACAGTTCGGCCCCGGGAAAGGTCTCGCAGATGGTATTGACGATCTCTCGGCTCATGCGGGCAGTCTGACCCGGAAAATCTGGTTACTCAAGGCTTGGCGGATTGATCTGCCCATGGTATGCGGGACCCATGAACCAGACCATTTGCATCATTATCTGCTGCATTCCCTGCTGACATCGTCGCGGGCTGGTTTCTTTCGTTTTCATTTACAAGACAACTTGCTAAGCCCGCGGCCAGAAGTGGCAAGTGGTGACCTGTGCCCGTTCTTGAGGACCAAAGAGATGACAACGATCAAACTGCACAACACACGGACCCGGACAAAGGAAGACTTTGTTCCGATCGATGAGAACAACGTGCGGATGTATGTCTGTGGCCCCACCGTCTATGACCGTGCTCATCTGGGCAACGCGCGCCCCGTGGTGGTGTTCGACGTGCTCTATCGCCTGCTGCGTCATGTCTATGGGACCGATCACGTCAAATACGTGCGCAACTTCACTGACGTGGATGACAAGATCAACGCACGCGCTGCCGAAAGCGGACGCGCCATTGGCGACATCACCGAAGAGACCATCGGCTGGTTCCTGGACGACATGGGCCAGCTTGGCGCGCTGGAGCCTGACGCCGCGCCGCGTGCGACGCAATACATCAACCAGATGATCGCCATGTGCGAGCTGTTGATTGAAAAGGGGCATGCCTATGCCGCCGAGGGGCACGTGCTCTTTGCCGTCGATAGCTGGAAAGAGGGCTATGGCAAGCTCTCGGGCCGTTCGGTTGATGACATGATCGCGGGGGCGCGGGTCGAGGTTGCGCCGTACAAGAAGAACCCCATGGATTTTGTGATGTGGAAACCCTCGTCGGATGACCTGCCGGGGTGGGAGTCGCCTTGGGGCCGGGGGCGTCCGGGCTGGCACATCGAATGCTCGGCCATGGCCAAGGAGCTGTTGGGCGTGAGTTTCGACATCCACGGCGGCGGCAACGACCTGATGTTCCCGCATCACGAGAATGAGATTGCGCAAAGCTGCTGCGCCAATCCCGAAGGGGATTTTGCAAAATACTGGCTGCACAACGAGATGCTGCAGGTCGAGGGCAAGAAGATGTCCAAGTCGCTTGGCAACTTCTTCACCGTCCGCGACCTGCTGGATCAGGGCGTGCCGGGTGAGGTGATCCGCTTTGTGTTCCTGTCAACCCACTATCGCAAGCCGATGGATTGGACGGAGAAGAAAGCCAAAGAAGCCGAAGGCGTGCTGCGCAAGTGGCGGGCGCTTTCGTCGGGTGTCAACGCGACAGTCCCAAGCCCCAAGATTGTCAAACTTGTTTCTGCCGATCTGAACACTTCTGCAGCAATAACTGAACTCCACAAGATTGCGGGTGTTTTGCAAGCGTTTGAAGGCGGAGCGGATATGCCCGAGATAGATGTGCAGGCTTTGTACGGAGAGTTCTTGGCATCTGCCCACCTCCTCGGATTGTTATCTGAGAGTTTGGGAGATTGGTTCGACGCTTCCGAAATTGACCTCTCATTCTATATCGAGCAGCTATCGTTTGCTCGCCAAGTCGCGATGGAAACCAAGGATTTCTCAGAAGTTGATCGCCTAAAGTTAGCCTACATAGACGCTGGCCTTGAAGTGCGAATGAGTAAGGCAGGTGTCGAACTAGTTCAAACTCCCAGCTTCGATGCCAAGAAACTGGAGAACATCTATCCAATGTTCCGCCCGGGCTAACCCGGGCAGCGCCCGACCGCCCCCATGGGCGGGCGCTTTGCACCCACCCGCGGTCGGGCACTGCCCGAGCTAGCCAGAGAGCCAGAAGCCAGAGAGCCAGAAGAATGACCAAGGAACGCCTCTACCTTTATGACACCACCCTGCGCGACGGGCAGCAGACCCAGGGCGTGCAGTTCTCGACCCCAGAGAAGGTGCAGATTACCCAGGCGCTCGATTCCCTTGGCATCGACTACATCGAAGGGGGCTGGCCCGGGGCGAACCCGACCGACAGCGCCTTTTTCGATGAGGCCCCAAAGACACGCGCGCAGCTGACTGCCTTTGGCATGACCAAGCGCTCAGGGAGGTCGGCCGCCAATGACGACGTGCTGGCGGCGGTGCTGAATGCGGGCACCGGGGCGGTCTGTCTTGTGGGCAAGTCCCACGATTACCACGTGACCGAAGCGCTTGGCATTCCGCTGGAGGAGAACACCGACAACGTCGCTGCATCCATGGCGCATATCGTGGCACAAGGGCGCGAGGCGCTGTATGACGCCGAGCATTTCTTTGACGGCTACAAAGACAATCCCGCCTATGCGATTTCGGTCTGTAGGGCGGCGTTGGACGCGGGCGCGCGCTGGATCGTTCTGTGTGACACCAACGGTGGCGCATTGCCCGCCGAAGTGGGGCGCATCGTGTCCGAGGTCATCGCGGCGGGTATCCCTGGCGACCGGTTGGGCATCCACACCCACAACGACACCGAACAGGCGGTGGCTTGCTCTCTGGCCGCTGTAGACGCAGGCGCGCGGCAGATCCAGGGCACGCTCAACGGGTTGGGCGAGCGCTGTGGCAACGCCAACCTGACCGCACTGATCCCGACGCTTTTGCTGAAGGAACCCTATGCCAGCCGCTTTGAAACCGGTGTGAGCCTTGAGGCGCTGGCCGATCTGACCCGGATCAGTCGGATGCTGGACGACATCCTGAACCGCGTGCCGTCGAAACAAGCGGCCTATGTGGGCGCCTCGGCTTTTGCACACAAGGCGGGGCTGCATGCGAGCGCGATCCTGAAGGATCCCTCGACCTATGAGCATGTTGACCCCAGCGTGGTCGGAAACACCCGCATCATCCCGATGTCGAACCAGGCGGGGCAGTCGAACCTGCGCAAGCGTCTGTCGGATGCGGGCATGACCGTGGATAAAGGCGATCCGGCCTTGGGCCGCATTCTGGAACGGATCAAGGCGCGCGAGGGCGAGGGCTATTCCTATGACACCGCTCAGGCGAGCTTTGAGCTGCTGGCACGCGAAGAACTGGGGCAACTGCCGCAGTTCTTTGAGGTCAAGCGCTACAAGGTCACGGTCGAGCGGCGCAAGAACAAGTACAACAAGATGGTCAGCCTTTCTGAGGCGGTTGTCGTGGTGAAGGTGGACGGCGAGAAAAAGCTGTCGGTCAGCGAAAGCATGGATGACACCGGCAGCGACCGGGGCCCGGTGAACGCATTGGCCAAGGCACTGGCCAAGGATCTGGGGCAATACTCTGCGATCTTGAGTGACATGAAGCTGGTCGACTTCAAGGTGCGGATCACCCAAGGCGGGACCGAAGCCGTGACCCGCGTCATCATCGACAGCGAAGACGGGCAGGGGCGGCACTGGTCGACCGTGGGCGTCAGCGCGAACATCGTGGATGCCTCCTTCGAGGCGCTGCTGGACGCGATCCAGTGGAAGCTGACCCGCGACTGCGCAGGGGCGAAGTAACGGACTTATGGAGTTTGACGCGGATCTGAATGCCTGCGCGGCCCTGGTCGAAAAAGCCGACCCGGACCGGTTTCGAGCGGCCATGTCAGCACCTGTTGCAGCGCGGGCGGTGCTCTTTCCGCTCTATGCCCTGAATGTCGAAGTCACCCGCGCGCCTTGGGTCACGCAAGAACCTATGATTGCCGAAATGCGACTGCAGTGGTGGCGCGATGCCTTGCAAGAGATCGCGGATGGTGGGCCCGTCCGACGGCACGAAGTTGTGACGCCTTTGGCTGGTGTCCTGTCCCCGCATCTGGCGGCAAATTTGGATGAGTATGTCGCTGTAAGGCGTTGGGATATCTACAAAGACCCGTTCGAGGATCAGGAGCATTTCGACAACTACATTACTTGCAGCTCGGGGCACCTGATGGTCGCGGCAGCACAGGCGCTTGGCCCAGCCGAGGGGAAGGTCGTTCAGGATTATGCTTATGCGACTGGCATCTCTGGGTGGTTGCAGGCGATCCCCGCGCTTGAGGCGCGTGGCCGGATCCCGCTTCTGGATGGCACGCCGGATGGTGTCCGGACGTTGGCGCAACAGGCGCTAAAGTGCTTGTATCGCGCGCGGCGCAATCGAGCTGCTGTTTCCGGTCCCGCGCGGGCGGCTTTGTTGGCGGGAGTGCAAGCTGAGGCTGTGTTGAAGCAAGTGGTTGCCAATCCCGGGCGAGTTGCTGCGGGGGCGCTGGTACCCGGAGAGATCAGCAGGCGTCTGCGTTTGTCGTGGGTTGCGGTCAGCGGACGGTGGTAGCTTGTTTTGTGACTTGTTCGGACACGTCGAATGTGGATGTATTTGCATTGAAATGACGCGGAACACTTCAGTGGGGGGCAAGTGACTGACTTTGAAACGCGAGAGCGGGCCTGGATCGCGCTAAACCGTGTGCGGACTCGCATCTACCGGGATGCAGAACGGGCCCTGGTTATGGCGGGTCTACCCAAACTGAATTGGTATGATGTCCTTTGGGAGTTGGAGCAACACCCCGACGGATTGCGCCCTGTTCGACTGGAGGAGCGTTTGCTGTTTGATCAATCCAGTTTCTCGCGCCAGGTCATGCGCATGGCTGAAGAGGGGCTGTTGACGCGCGAACCGGCAGCAGATGACAAGCGGGGTAAGGTGCTGCGGATCACGGCCAAAGGGCGCGATATGCGCGCGCGGATGTGGGTCATTTACCGTCCACATATTGATGCAGGCATGCAATCCGCGATCGAAGCAGGAGGTCTCGAAGATGTCGAGGCTGCATCCCGCAAGCGTTGACGTCGACACGCTGTCCGGTACCACTCATCGGGTTTCATATCACGGTGCCGCGCCTCGCGGCAGGCGAGGCGCTCGGCCCAACCGAGCAAGAGCCCGTCAGGGCATGATGCGAGGGCGGGAGTGCTTCGAGATCTGGCGTTAGGCCTCTTTCGGGCGTAGAACCAGCCAGATCAGCGCGCCACCGGCCAGCACAAGGAAGGGCCCCATCGCCAGGTTGACGGCGGTCCAGCCTTCGATCGGCGAGCCACCCGAGCAATTCATCAACCCGCCCGAAGCCAGAGAGGCCACGGTCACACCACCAAAGACCAACAGGTCGTTGAGGCCCTGCATTCGTCCGCGTTCATGCGGTTCGTGCGCACCGGCCAGCATGGTAGTGGCCCCGATGAAGCCAAAGTTCCAGCCAAGCCCCAGCAGGATCAGAGCAATGAAAAAGTTGCCGATGTCCACGCCCTGCAGCGCCACAGCGCCCGCACCTGCCAGAATAACCAATCCGGTGGCCACGATCTTTTCCACCCCAAAACGCGCGATCAGGTGACCGGTGAAAAAGCTTGGGGCAAACATCGCCAGAACGTGGCTGGTCACCACGTCTGCCGCATCGCCTTCGGTATAACCGCAGCCCACAACCGCCAGCGGGGTCGAGGTCATGACCAGATTCATCAGAGCATAAGATACCATGGCGCAGATCACCGCCACGGCGATGCGCGGCGTGGTGATCAATTCCCACCGGGTGCGGCCTTTGGGGGCGTCCTCGGCGGGGGCTGCGGGTTTTGGGATGTCGATGAAGAAGAACAGCAGCGAGCCAATCACGTTGACCGCAATCACCGCCAGATAGGTGCCCATGAACGGCACCACAAAGGCCTGACTGGTGGCCTTGACCAATTGGGGCCCGATGACGGCGGACACGAGACCGCCGGCCATGACGTAGGAGATCGCCTTGGGCCGGAACGCCTCGGACGCGGTGTCGGCTGCGGCAAAGCGGTAGAACCCTTGCGCGCTCATGTAGATGCCGGTCAGGAAACTGCCGAGCAGGAAGATCGGGAACGAGCCCAAGTAAAGGCCGTAAGCGCCCACAAGACCGCCTGCAGCCCCTCCGGCGCTGCCGATCAAAAAGCCCGCACGACGTCCCCATTTCTGCATGATTGCCGAAATTGGCGTTGCGGTCAGCATCGAGCCCAGAACGATCAGCGAAATGGGCAGGGTCGCAAGACAGACATTGCTGGCCAAGGATTGGCCCGCCAGACCACCAATGGTGAAAATCATCGGCATCTGCGCGCCCAGCAAAGCCTGGGCAGCAACTAGTACGGCAACATTGCGCTTGGCGCGGCTGTCATCTGCAGGAGATGGAAGGGGGGCAGCGGTCATGGTCATGACGCATGCGTATCCTTGAAATTGTTCGCGCACAAGCGGGTTGAAACGAGATGTGATGCAGGTAGGGTGCAGGGCAAGAATACAAGGGCGCGCATGACCGACATCGGACGCATCATTGAGACACCAGAGTGCGTCATCGAGGGCGCGGATTGGCTGCGCGGTGCTTGCCCCCGCATGGCCTATGCGATGGATCAGACCGGCCCCTTACCTTTGCGTCGCAGGCCGGACGGGTTTGAACAGCTGCTCAGCGCCATCGTCAGCCAACAGGTCAGCGTCGCGTCAGCCAATGCCATCTGGAAGCGTATGAAGGACGCCCGCCTGACCGGACCGCGCAAGATCATGTGGGCGACGGATGATGATTTGCGCGCCGTGGGCCTTAGCCGCCAGAAGATGCGCTATGCCCGCGCTCTGGCCGACGCGCGTATTGATTTCAAGGCCTTGCGGGACGCTCCTGATGCAGAGGTTATCGCAACCCTGACCGAGGTTTCGGGCATCGGTGTCTGGACAGCCGAGATCTATGCGATGTTCTCGTTGGGGCGGGCGGACGTCTTTGCCCATGGCGATCTGGCCCTGCAAGAGGCCGCACGCGTTCTGTATGACCTGCCCAAGCGACCGACGGAAAAGGAAATGCGCGAGATTGCGAACGCGTGGTCGCCCTGGCGTTCGGTTGCGGCGCGGGTTTTGTGGGCCTATTACCGCGTTGCCAAAGACAGGGAAGGTATCAGATGACCAGAGTTTTGAATGCGCTCCGCAAGGAGCCGGTTTCGGGCAGCACACGCTCGGTTGTGGTGTTCGTGCACGGCTATGGGGCCAATGGTGCCGACCTGCTGGGGCTTGCCGACCCTCTGGCCGAACATCTGCCGGACACACTGTTTGTAGCACCCGATGCGCCCGAGCAGATTCCCGGCATGCCGAACGGGTTTCAGTGGTTCCCGATCCCTTGGATCGACGGCTCGTCCGAAGAGGAGGCGATGCGCGGCATGGCGGCGGCGGTTGATGATTTCGACGCCTTCCTGGATGCGCTGATGGTGGACGAAGATGTTCTGCCCGAGCAGGTTGTTTTGTTCGGCTTCAGCCAGGGCACGATGATGAGCCTGCATGTGGCGCCGCGCCGGGAGGATCCGGTTGCGGGCATCGTGGCCTTCTCGGGTCGGTTGCTGAGCCCTGAGACGCTGGAGGATGAGGTCATCAGCCGGATGCCGATCCTGCTTGTGCATGGTGATGCCGATGACGTGGTGCCGCCTCAATCGCTGCCGCAGGCGGCAGAGGCGCTGCAGGCTGCAGAATTCAAAGAGGTTTACGCCCATATCATGAAGGGCACAGGCCATGGCATCGCGCCGGACGGGCTGAGCGTCGCGCTGGCCTTCATGCGCGACAAGCTGAGCCTCTGACCATGACATTGACCGTCCGCCCGATGATGCCCGAGGATGTGACCGCAAGCTGTCGCATCCTGAACGACATCATTGAGGCGGGCGGGACAACAGCGAAGGAGGTGCCTTTGTCAGAGGCCCTGTTTCGCGCGTACTATTTGACAGGTTCCGACCATGTCTGTTGCCATGTGGCGGTGGACGCAGGCGGCGACGTTGCCGGGTTTCAATGGCTGGGCGTATCCGAGGATCTGCCCCCTGATTGCGCCGACATTGCCAGCTTTGCCCGGCAAGAGCGGATCGTTCGCGGCGTCGGGCGGGCCTTGTTCGCTGAAACCTCGTGGGTGGCGCGCAAGCTTGGGTTCGCTCAGATCAACGCGACCATCCGCGCCGACAATGTGCCGGGGCTGAGCTACTACACCAAAATGGGCTTTCAGGATCATTCCGTGTCCCACAGTCGGCCGCTGAGGGATGGAACTCTGGTGGACCGCATTTCAAAGCGATTTGTTCTGAACCGCCAGTAAGCGCCACAGGCTCGAAGTACTCCCGCCCTCACATCATGCCCTGACGGGCCCTTGCTCGGTTGGGCCGCGCGCCTCGCCTTAGGCTCGGCGCGGCACCGCATTACGTAAGCGTGAGGTGGATGTCAGCGACGTCTGGGCGTCTTGCGACGGTCCTTGCCGCTTGGACGCGACGGTGTCTCGATGTTGGGGACCTGCAACTCGTCCCAGGCGCCGCTTTTCAAACCTTCCAGGGTCCAGGCCCCAATCCCGTAGCGGATCAACCGCAGCGTCGGGTGCCCCACAGCCGCGGTCATGCGCCGGACTTGCCGGTTGCGGCCTTCGCGGATGGTCAGTTCGATCCAGGTGTCGGGGATGGATTGGCGTGTCCGAATAGGCGGTGTTCGGGCCCACAACTCTGCGGGTTCGGTCATCATCCGTGCCTTGGCAGGGCGGGTCAACCCATCCTTGAGCTCGACACCGTCACGCAGGGTCTTGAGGGCGTGCTGGTCCGGGCTACCTTCGACTTGAACCCAGTAGGTTTTGGGCATCTTGTGCTTGGGGTCCGAAATCTGCGCCTGCAACTTGCCGTTGTCTGTCAACAGCATCAGCCCCTCGCTGTCGCGGTCCAGACGCCCGGCAGGGTAAACGCGAGGCACGTCGACATAGTCAGACAGGGTCGCGCGTGGACTGTCGGCATTGGCCCGGTCGGTAAACTGGGGCAGCACGTCAAAGGGTTTGTTGAAGCGGATCAGGCGGGTCATGGCGCCCTGCATACCGCGCGGACGGTGGGCTCTGCAAGCTGTGGATAAATGTCATATGCCCGTCACGGAATCACCGTAAGCATCCGCGATATATTGTGGAAATTCGGGGCTTGTCAGAGCTTTGCCACGATATATAGTTGTGGGTAAGCTGGGGCGGGGATCCCCGCCTTGGTGCCCGAGAGGCGGGCAGTGCAAGGCGAGGAGAGAGTCTTTGATGGACGGTGACTTCAGGACGGAATTTGTACGCGAACCGGGCGCGTTGAAACAGCATCCGGCGCTGGTTCTGAATGCGGACTATCGGCCCTTATCCTATTATCCGCTTTCGCTGTGGCCCTGGCAGGATGCGATCAAGGCGGCTTGGTTGGACCGGGTGGACATTGTGGCCGAATATGATGAGGTTGTGCGAAGTCCGTCGACCGAAATCAGGATACCATCGGTTGTTGTTCTCAAAGACTATGTCAAACCCAGAAAGCGCGTGGCCTTCACGCGCTTTAATTTGTTTTTGAGGGATGAATTCAGTTGCCAATACTGTGGCGCGCGCGGGGATCTGACCTTTGATCACGTGGTGCCGCGGGCATCAGGCGGTGTGACCAGTTGGGAAAACGTGGTTGCAGCCTGCAGCCCGTGCAACCTGCGCAAAGGGTCCAAATCACTGCGCCGTGCGGGCATGTCCCTGCGCAAACCGCCGCGTCAGCCGCAGGCCGAAGAGCTGCGCAACGTGGGTCGCAAGTTTCCACCCAACCATCTGCACGAAAGCTGGATGGACTTTCTGTATTGGGACGCGGAACTCGACGCGTGATGGGGGGTTACCCCGCCGCCGCAGGCTATGCCTCCCACAGGATGTTTTCAGCAGGGGAAAGAAGCGAAAGACCGCTTTTTTCCCTTGTTTCTGCTATTCCAGAGTATGAAGCAGAGCCTCATTAAGTCCTAGTCTTCAGGCGCGGCGCGTTGCAGCATTCCGAAAAGGTCACGAGGATCATCTGGGTCCGCCAGCAGGTCGAGCGCGTGATAAAGGCCTGTGGCTTCCAGCTGGTCGCGAACATACCGCAGGGCGCTGAAATCCTCGATCGCGAAGCCGACACTGTCGAAAAGAGTAATCTGACGGTCCGAAACCCGACCTTTATGCTGGCCAGTGACGACCTGCCAGAATTCAATTACCGGGTGGTCATCTGCAAGCTGCTGGATCTCGCCTTCGATCCGGGTCTGAGGAGGGTATTCAACAAAAATGTCCGACCGTTGCAGGATGCCTGCCGCCAGTTCTGTTTTGCCGGGACAGTCGCCGCCGATGGCGTTGATGTGGACGCCTGCACCGACCATGTTGTCAGTGAGGATGGTGGCATATTGCTTGTCAGCGGTGCAAGTGGTCAGAATCTGCGCACCCTGGATCGCCTCTTCGGGGTTGGCACAGGACACCACCGTGATCCCATGGGAAGCCAGATTGGCAGCGCATTTGCGGGTGGCCGCGGGGTCGATGTCATAAAGGCGCACGGTTTTGAGCCCACAGATCGCCTTCATCGCCAGGGTTTGAAACTCCGATTGAGCTCCATTGCCGATCATGGCCATCGTATCGGCGCCTTTGGGGGCAAGGTGTTTCGCAACCATGGCCGAGGTTGCGGCGGTACGTAGGGCAGTCAACATGGTCATTTCGCTTAACAGCACCGGGTAACCCGTTGCCACGTCGGCCAAAAGCCCAAAGGCGGTCACGGTCTGCAGGCCCTCTTTGGTATTCTTGGGATGGCCGTTGACGTATTTGAACCCATAGACCTCGCCGTCCGAGGTTGGCATCAACTCGATCACGCCCTCGGCCGAATGGCTGGCGACGCGCGGGGTCTTGTCGAATAGCTCCCACCGGTGGAAATCTGCCTCGATATACTCGGCAATGCCACGCAGCATCGGCTCGAGGCCGATTTGATGAATCAGTTGCATCATGTGATCGACCGAGACGAAAGGCACCAGGGCTTTGTCAGAGGGGGTCATGCGGCGTTCCTTTCGGGGCGGCGGGTCAAGTGGATGCCGGCGATCATGCAACGGACCGAGCCGCCGGCGCTTTCGAGTGTTGGGATGGTCAGGGGTACGGGCCTGGCCGAGCGTTCGATGACATCGATCTGCTCGGGGCGCAGCGCATCCAGCGCGCGTGACGACAGCGCCAGAATGCGGCTGTTCCCGGTCAATTCGATGGCGTTGCCTGCAAAGTTATCGATCTGCCAAGGCGTCAGGGCAATAACCTCGCGTCCGGTTTCCTCCAAGCGATCGACAACGGTCTGTCTGCGGTCCGCGTCTGGGATCAGATCAAGGCCGACTAGGGCAAAATCAGTACCGATGCCCATAAGGACGTTGGTGTGATAGATCGCCTGTCCGGCGGCATCATGTGCGTCAAACGCGATGGGTTCATAGTTGAAGTGGGTACAGAACCGCTCCAGCACCACTGGATCGGCGCGGTTGGACTTGGCGACAAAGGCGATACGGCCGATGTGGTCCAGAACCATGGCACCGGTCCCCTCAAGCGCCAGGCCATCGTGTTCCAACCCGCTGTAGTCGATCACGTCCGAGACGCGGAAATCGCGTTTCAACATGTCGATCACATCTGAGCGCCGCTCGCGTTGGCGGTTTTTGGCAAACATAGGATAGAGCGCCACATGACCGCCCGCATGGGTGGAAAACCAGTTGTTCGGGAACACGCTGTCGGGCGTGTGCCGGGTTCCGAAATCTTCGAACACGTTCACATCGACGCCGTGGCCGCGCAGGGTGCTTACGGCGGCGTCAAACTCGTCGCGCGCCTTATGTGAAACATCCTTGGGCGTCGGTGTCTGAAACGCGTTGTCCCCTTGGGTTTCCGGGTTCGAGCAGAACGCATGCGGCCGGATCATGACGACCGATTGGGGGGCTTGCAGCAGGTTCATAGGAAACTCCGGGTCGGGCGGTCAAAGACCCGGCGTCCCAGCGAGGAGGCTGCCAGATCGACCATGACCTGCGCGGTGCGGCCTCGCTCGTCCAGGAACGGGTTCAGCTCGACCAGATCCAGAGAGGTCATCAGCCCGCTGTCACAGATCATCTCCATCGCCAGGTGCCCCTCGCGGATGGTGGCGCCGCCCGGAACCGTGGTGCCAACGGCAGGCGCGATCGAGGGGTCCAGGAAATCCACATCCAGAGAGACATGCAGCAGGCCATTGTGTTCGGCCACGGTTTCCAAAAAGGCCGCGAGGGGCTTGGCGATCCCGCTTTCATCAATCTCGCGCATGTCGTGGAACCGGATGCGGCTGGATTGCAGCGCTTCGCGTTCCGCGTTGTCGACCGAGCGCAAGCCAATGATGCAGATGTTTTCCTGTGGCACTGGGTTGGTGATCACCGGGAAGCCCGCAAAGCCACCGCGCCCGGTGACATAGCCTAAGGGGGTGCCATGAAGATTGCCTGATCCCGAAGTGTCAGGCGTATGAAAGTCGCTGTGCGCGTCCAGCCAGAGAACGAACAGGGGGCGCTCTTCTTTGGCCGCGTGATTGGCTACACCTGCCACACTGCCAAGGGCCAGCGCATGATCGCCGCCCAGAAAGATCGGCAGGCCGCGCGGCATGGTTTCTTCGGCGGTGCGGATCAGGCGGTGGGTCCAGCCGACGGTCTTGCTGGGCTGATGCAGATGGGTGTCGCCGGGCTCTGTCGGGTGCGATGCAGGCGTAAGATTGCCCAGATCCTCGACCGTGTGGCCCAGATCAGTCAGCGCCTCGGCCAGACCAGCGGTGCGATAGGCATCGGGGCCCATCAGACATCCCGCACGACGCTTGCCGCTGTCGACCGGTGCCCCGATCAGAATGCAGTGTTTGGCGTTCATGTGAAACCTCGAAAATCAGTGTTTCTTCCAATTTCTGATCGAAATGGGTTGAAATACAGAGGTAAATTTGATCAAAGCGACGCCAATATGATCGAATTGGAGTTCCCAAATGGACAAAACGGATGAGCGGTTGGTCGCGGCCCTGCGCCATGACGCGCGGGCCTCTTTGTCGGATCTGGCGCTGCAGCTCAACCTGTCCCGCACAACCGTTCGGGCGCGTATCGAACGGCTGATTCAGCGCGGCGATGTGTTGGGGTTCACCGTGGTCCTGAAAGAGGATGTCCTGCGCGATCCGGTGCGCGGGCTGATGATGATCGGGATCGAGGGGCGCGGGACCAACCGGATCACCCGTGCGCTGCAGGGATTGAAAGAGGTGCGCGCGGTCCATTCAACCAATGGTCGCTGGGATCTGATTATCGAGTTGGGTACCGAAACGCTTGAGGAACTGGATCAGGCCCTGGCCAAGATTCGCATGTTCGAAGGCGTGCAGACCAGCGAAACCAATCTGCTGTTGTCCACGAAGAAGTCGACTTAGCGGGCCGCACGTGCCGCAGCGAACCAGATGGCAGCCAGCCCCAGCGATACAATCGCGTTCCAGCTTGCCATGGATAGCGTGAACAATTCCCATGGGACCTCGTCGCAGCGGGTCAGGGGGGCCGACATGATCTGTTCCATCAACTGCTCTGGCGTCAGCCCGCCAATCGGGCCGGACGTACACGTGGATGGACCCTCCCACCAACCTCGCTCGACGCCGGTGTGATAGATGCCGATTCCGGCCGTTGCCAGGGCTGCAAACCCACCGAGCAGCGGTAGCCAGCGACCGGGCAGGAACAACGCGAGAAGGCCAATCACAAAGGCTGCAGCATGGGGATACCGCTGCCAATAGCACAGTTTGCAGGGCGCCATGCCGCCAATGTACTGAAATCCCCAGGCCCCAACCAACATGGCTGCAGATCCGGCGGAGGCAATCAAAATCAACGTCTTACGCGAGATCATAGGAACTTCACCACAGCAAATCCCCCGATCAGGAGGACAATGAAAAGGGTAAACATCAGGCCCAGGCGCTTTTCGATGAAATCGCGGATCGGGGCACCAAAGGCCCAAAGCAGTCCGGCCACAATAAAGAACCGCAACGCGCGCGCCAGGATCGACGTGGCAACAAAGGTCCCAAGCGGCATGCCGGTCCACCCCGACATGATCGTGATGACTTTGTATGGGAAGGGGGTGACACCCGCGGTCAGCACGGCCCAGAACCCAAAGTCGTTGAACTTTGTGTTGAACGCCTCCATCGCCTCGGCCTTGCCCATAGCTGCCAGAATAGGTTGCCCGATGCTTTCATAGAAAAACGCACCGATGGCATAGCCCAGCATGCCGCCAAGAACCGATGCGACCAGAGCAACCGTCGCGATCAGAAACGCTCGATTGGGGCGCGCAAGAATCATCGGGATCATCAGCACATCGGGCGGGATTGGGAAAAAAGAGCTTTCGATAAAGGCGACACCGGCCAAAACCCAAAGAGCATGCGGGTGCTCCGCCAGAGCAATCGTCTTGTCATAGAGGCGTTGCAGCATGATGGTAATCAACTCTTGCTCTTAATCTGATTGCTGGGAAACCATGATCAGGCAACCGGGTCAAGCGGTTGCAGATTGAACTTCGTTGCGGTTCGCTGCTTTTTGCCTCTGGACCTTCCCGAACAACACGGCTAATTCAATGCGCAGTGGCCCAAGTGGCGGAATGGTAGACGCAGGGGATTCAAAATCCCCCGCCTTCACGGGCGTGAGAGTTCGAGTCTCTCCTTGGGCACCACTATGATTTCTCAATACAAATTGGCGTTCTGACGGGGAAAACCACCTCAAATTCCGCGTGGCGGAAAGCATCAGATGAGTCACGGGCGCGCTTAGTGTTTTCGCTTGTCCTCTCGACCTCTCACATCCAATGCTTTGCGTAGTTCGCCCCTCTGGGCCAACGAAAAATGTGCAAACTACATCGCCACCAAACGTCGAGCTTTCGAAGATAGGCGCATCTGTCACGTCGCGACACTGGATCCGCAGCGCTCGGTGTAGGGGAAATGGTGAAAGGCAGATCAGTTTAGGTTGAGATAGACCGAGTCGCGCCCGTGGTTTCTAGTAAAGTCAAACAACGAAGGGCGTTGTAGGTAGCGTGTAGAACGGCTTTGGGTCGAGGCTATGTCGCCATCATCAGCCGAAAAACTCATAGATCCGCGTTCTACTGGCATAAAGTTGTGATCGACTATTTCCTTGTAAAGCGTGGGCACCCGTTGTTCGGCAAAGCTCAGCAACTCGCCAAAGCTCACGCGCTCATCCACTGGGGCTCTGTCGGCACGAGCGTCTTCCAGACCTTCGCGGAACATGGCGTAGCTAAGCGCTCCGTGCCGTAGAACATCGGATTCCAGCGCGACGCCTTCGGCTTGGCTGGCGGTCAGCACGCGCATTCCCTTGTCATAGGCTAATTGACCCAAACCCCTGCTGCCCATCGGACCCGGCTTGAACGCCTCTCCCTCGACGCTGGCTGCCGAATTGCAGGCATCAATTACCAGTACCATGTCGCCCGCCTGAATGTCGCGGAAGAGATCGGACAATCGGTTGCTGTCGAGCGTTTTCGTCAATAGCGCGTCGTCTACGACGCGGCCGACGGAATCGGTGCCTATGTCTTGTAAGAAGAGATGAAACAGGCCGTCATCGTCGGCAAACCCGTGGCCGGCAAAAAACACATAGACCAAATCTTGGGGGCGGGCGCGGCGCAGTGTTTGTGCGCCTGGGATAGCCGCGCGGTCCGCCTCTGAAACTTGCGCCCCGCCCAGTATTGCCAACACGGTTTCGACATGGGCGCGACTGGCCTTTGATTGTCCGAGAGCGCGTGATGAGACCAGCGGTATTGAAACAACGCGGTCAAATCCCCCCTGCGCAGAAATCCGGTCGGCGACGCTCTCTGCAGAGAGAATGGCATCAGCACTTGCATAGTTCAGATCCCACGAAGAGTTTTCATAGCTGTCTACGCCGATACTAATAACGTAGGCGGTACGGTCATTTTGCAATGGGGTTTCAGGGGCGGGCAGGGACTTCTGTACGGTTGTGCTTTTGACCCCGTCTGCATTGAAAGCGTAAGCCTCGAACAGCACATCCTTACCGTCTGTAGGAAGTTGGATACGCTCAAATGTCAGGGTGAGGCTGGCGGTGCCTTGTTCGGCCGAAATCAGTCCCTGTGGCCCACCCTCCCGTTGGGCCACCAGCTGGCCATCACGGAAGAGTTTGACCGATGACACGCCGCTACCTGCACCTTCAGGGCCAACAGCGGATACGGTCAAAGAGACCGAGACCTCGTTCGGTCGTTGGGCATCGAAGACGACGTCCCCGAAAGCCAACTCGGGCTGCTGTCGATTGAGCGCAGGCAGGTCTGGCAGCGGCGGCAGGTATTCCGCGTTGAGCAAACGTGGTAACAGGCGCGGCTCAAAGAACTCGCGATAAAACAGCTCTACCGGCAAGGAACGGAGCGGATCATCGGGTAGGACCCAGCCAAGTGCCGGAAAATTGCCCGGGTCTGAGGCATCATATCGCCCGTCTTCTCCGAGCACGGCCCAATCACCACTAAGCAGAGACACAAGCCGCACCAGACGGGCACCGGTTTGTACCTCCCACAGCGAAATCACGCCGCTGGTCTCGGCAATGGCCAACAACCGACCATCCGGAGAAAAGGCGATGCCGTCCGCGCCAATAGGATTTGCAGAAATCGGGTGCGAGAGGCCATTCTGCCAGTTCCACAAAAGATTGCGGCCGTCCGAACCTTCTATCAACGCCATATCGCGCGTGTGGCTAAGGCGGGCGGAACGGGGCGCAACTCCGGCGAGCGAGGTGCTGTGATCGCTGGGGGCGCCTTTACTGTCCAGCAGAAGGATCCTGTTGTCGTCGATCACTTTCATCAACTGGCCAACTCCAAAACGGTCTACAGCCAAAAGACCGTCAGGGCGATCGGGCGTGTCGAAACCAGGCACCGGATTTTGAGCACCCGTGGTCACGTCTATGACAGCCGGAGGGCGCCAACCGTTGTCGAGCCAGACGATGGTTTGCCCATCCGGTGAGAAGGCCCAGTCTTCCAGATATTGGTCGTTGTTGACCGCCCAAATCATTTCGCCGGTCGAGGCATCATAGAGCTGAAGCCTGCGCTGATTGTCCTGAAAGACTTCACCCAGCAAGTGTTCTCCATTCGGTGAAATCAATGGAGGATCAGTCAGATACCCGCCCTCCAGGGTGAACTCTTGTACGGTCCGCAGTGGCTTTTTGGTATTTTCGATCGTCGCAATGTCGAAGTGAGCCATTGTCTGGCCGTTGGTCAAAAAGATGTCTTTTCCGTTGCTTAAGATCCGGCCTTCTGGGTCGCCGTAGAAGGCGTCACTTTTTTTCCAGTCGCGAGTGATCTCGCCGATTGTGGTGTTGGCATGGGCCAGTTTCCGTTCGCTGTCACTCTGACTGATGTAGGTCAGGCCGCCTTTTGAAATGACGGTATTTGCAAAAATCGGGGTGCCGCGGACACGCGTAACTTTTCCGCTTTGCAGATCCCAATGCGCCGCCTGTTCGCGTCCGTTGATGACCAACGTGTCACCGTCTTGAGAAAATACCAAGGAACGAGGGGCCATGGCCGCGGATTTTATGGTATGGCGCAGGGTGGCTTCGTTGGGCCCCCGTGACAGATCCCATACATCAATTTGAGGCGCGCCGTTCCAGCCAGAGTGCCCCACACCGACAACCGTGCTTGTAGCGGGATGGAAAGCTACGGGGCCAGCACCTCCGATGCCGGGTGCAGAGAGTGGGGCGGGGAGAGTTGCGACAACCGAGGCTGAACGCCGATCGTACACCCGATGCATTGGCGGATCGTCCAAGCCGTCGAGATTGACGCCAGAGGACGTGGAAAGGAGAAATTGATCGTTGGCGATGTGGGTGATTTGGTCAATGTCAAAACCCAGCGGGTCATGCTGTTGGCCCAAAGTCCCAGATTTGGCATCGAATTCCTGCAATTGGCCGTCCTTGGTGACAATCAGGCCAAAATCCGCGCTGTTCAATGCCACTTTCGAGGCTTCGGCGGGGGTGTCTATTTTTTGCAGGCTGCGACGTTCCGTGTCGATCAAAATGACCTGACCGCCGACAGACAGAGCCGTGCGCGATCCGTCCGGGGAAACGGAGGCGCCATTGAAGCTGCCAACATCCATCAGCACGGGCATTTCTAAGGTCGTGACGGTTCCACGCTCGAAGTCCTGTTCTGATCCGATGTCGCAACCGGCGGTGCCGCAGGCCAGTATGTCGCCGGTCGGGCCCAGGAAACTTGCCCAGACGACCTGTGGTGTGTGTTGGTTGCCACCTGCAAGCTGCCCTGTGGCCGTGGACCAGAGTTCGAACCCGTCCGAGTGACCGATTGTCAGCAACGTTTTACTGTCTGGCGCATAGGAAACTGTGCTGAAAAATTCTCCCTCAGCAATGCTGCGCAGGGCACGACCTGAAACAGCGTCCCATAGGTGCATGCGGTTGTCCTGGCCCAGTGAAACAAAGGTTCTTCCGTCAGGCGCAATTGCGATCGTTTTGATCGGATCGCTGTGGCTTTGTGTCAAGGCAATGTCCGGGGCTTGGTCGGTCAGAGGTGGTGCGTCGGAGAAGCTGAGGTCTTCAGGAGCGTCAGATGTGGCGAAGATGTTGATTTGACCGTTTCGGTGCAGAGCCGCCACCATTTGCCCATTTGGTGCCAGGGTCGCCGCGGTGTATGGCGAGTACTCCCCGGCCTCAAAGCCGAGCTGGAATGTGACTTCTGAGTTTCCCGGATCGATCACGACAAAGCGGTCTTCGCTTTCGGCTTTGCCCCAAACCAAGGCGCGTGGGCCGCGTTCGGTCTGCCGATAGTCCTTCATGCGTGGTTCACTATTGGGCTGATAGGTGAGGAAACTCTGGTGTGGGTCGGCTTCGGGGTCGGTATGGATCAGGGCAATCAGCCCTCGGGCAATGAAGTTGTATAGCGCGCTGCTGTAAACAGAGTTGACGTTGCCAGAGGTGCGAAGTGACTCGAACTCCGCATGGTTCTGCAGGTGCATTTGCCAATTCATACGGGCGATCGTGGTGTTACCGTCCGCGTCGAACTGGTAGGACGGGAAGAGAATGAACAAGTCGATCTCGCTATAGGTGGTGCCAGGTAGCTGCATAGATTTGGCGGTTTCCCAGTTGCCTCCATACAGGCCTGTGCCATCTGCATGCGCGCGTACCTTGTCCCATGTTCCAGGTATTCGGTGGGCTTCGGGCTGGGTGCGGTTTTGGGGGTCAAAAACGATTACGCCCTTTTCTCCCAGTGCCACGGCCAAAAATTTCCCGTTGGGCAGAAAGGTCAGGTCCTGGACGCTGGTTTCCAGCTTCTCCTGAAACAAAACCTCGCCGGTGCCAATGTCTCGTATCCAAAGGTCGCTCAAGCTTGCGATAGCGAGGCGGCGACCGTCTGGGGAAAACTCCAGAACCATTGAATGGCGTTCGTCTGGCTCTGTCATGACCTGAGCGATGGGGGGTTGCGCGATGGCTTGGGGCGTGGCGCTTAGGATGGTCAACAAGGTCGCAACAGCGAGGACAAAAGAGCGAAAGCCAGGCTGTTTCATGATCACTTTCCTTGCTGGATTATTGGCTGGCGTAGGTGCGGAAGGCCTCGGTGCGGGGCAACACGCGCCAGCGATAGCTCTGCACCCATATCCCGCCTGTTGCGGCACTCATGCCCATGCCCATGTTGCCGCGTGTCAAACCGGCCTGACCGGCATCTTGCAAAAACTCTCGCAACATTTCCCCGCGGGCGGTGCGAACAGAGCGGGTACCGGTGTCGCAGTTTTCGACCAATCCGGTGAGGTTGAGAGCCTCGGCATTTTCTTCAAGATCGCTAACCAGAACGTAAAGCCGTTCCTGCCCCGCGGAATAGACATCGCCAGGGCAGTCGGAGCAGACCACCATTTCATCGCCAACTTTTCGCTGACTCTGTTTTCCTTCAACCAACTCATAAGCCACGTTGATGCAATATTGGGAATCGATGTGGATACGGTTCACGTCGCGTTGACCGTCGCGGTTGCCACGCGCCGAAAAGCGCAGCACGTCGCATTGTTTGACGTCGCTCAGGGGATCCAGCCCGTCAAAACTGCTTTGCATGGCATTGCGAAAGACCGGACGACATTCACGTTGGGGCTGAATGCGCTGACCGGGACTTGCAAGATCACTGAGCGTGCTGTCAAACCGCTCAGCATCGATGTCCAGCGGTAGCGGGTTTGACAGGCCACCTCCACCGTCGAGCGAATCCAGAATGCGCGCCAGACGCTCTGCTCGCAGGATGCGCAGAACCGGTGGCAGCAGATCGGGGGTGCCCGTGCCATAAAGCGGGACCTCAAGCCCCACAGGATCCGCCCCGAGTTGCGTCACAGGGCCAAACCACAGGCTGTCGTTTCGCAGCGTTACGCGAATGTCGATCTTATCAGGGGTGATTTCGGCCGGAATGCCCGAGGCTTCGACTGCCCGCGCGACGCCATCTTGCAGCAAATCCGAGGTGGGGTTGTTCGCCGCCAATGGTGCGCCGGTTTCAAAGTCCAGTATTGGAGAGAACCGTACAGTTGGGTTGGCGGGATGCACTTCGACCTGAGCAAAGCGCGCCTCGCTTGGCAGGCTGTCAGCCCAATCGCAGAGGGTTTTCGCCTGCGGTTGGCAGTCGGTAGCAACAGGGCGCAGATAGCTGCTGCGCGCGTTGACCTCTTCGGCCTGCGCATATCCCAGCGGTGCCACGTCACCTGAATCCGCCACATCTGGAAAAAGTGCCAGAAGGGACCCGACCTGAAGACCGTGCACCAGCCCGGCTTCGACCCTGTCACCAGAGGTCAGGTACCGGGTTGTGCCGCTGTTGTCCCCTCCGCCAAAGACCGAGGCATCGATCAGATTGCCCTCCCAGAGCGGGGTTTGCAGGCTACCAGCACCGAAGCCACGCCCTTTGTTCATATCGCTTAGAATGCCCTGGAAAAGCTGGCGATAGCTCAACGCTTGTCCGTTTTCCAAACGCGCGGCCAGAGCCGCGGTGAAAAGGCCAAACCACTGGTCAGATGTGGTGCCATCGGAAAAATCTCCTTCTCGGGCGACGTCGTTGGAGCGGGTGGCATAAAATGCAAGATAGCCGCCGAGAGCAGCGTCAGCGACAGTCGAAGGCGGAGGCGTTGCGCCCGATTGTGCAGTGGCTTGACTGATGTCGACACCCAACACGTTTGGATCGACATTGCGTTCGGCGGTGGTGCCAGACAGGCTGCGGGTGCCGCTGCCGGAATGGCAGCTGTCCATGACCACCCAGACATCAGCACCAGTGGCACGCAGGTTGATGATCAACTCACCAAGAAGGTCGTCCGTCAGGCTGTTGGGGATCGTCGAGGCGCCGGACGGCACTTTCGCGCTGTCGGCGGGCAGGAAAACCTCGTCCAGACCGTCGGTTTCGTCACCCGAAAGATCGGGTTGCCGGGTGCCGTGGCCGGAAAGATGCACGTAAACCAAGTCGTCCGGCTGAGCCCGTGCTGTGAGGTCGGCAAATCCGGTTTCGATGGCTGCAAGCGTCGGTTTGGTGCCACCATCTACTCCATCGGCCAGCACAATGATGTCGGTTGCGCCGCGCGCTTGCAGCACATCTTGCATCAGGGTGACATCATTCTTTGGTCCACGAAGATCGGGAATGTCCGACGCCTCATCATAATCGGAAACACCGACCAGCAGGGCGCGAATTTCAGCCTGGAGCGGAGACGACAGCCACAGATATGCCGAAACGGCGGCGGTCAGCCATTTTGTAATCATCTGTGGCTCCTTAAAGCCTGGTCCCGCGTCGCTTATCCCAGGCGGACTGAAATGTGTTTTGGGCAGTTTGAAGGCTAATAAATGGGGGTGACAAGTATTATTCGCAGCCACTACGCTCGGGCGACTGACTTTTGGCTAAGCCGGGATTGATATGCGCTACTTCAGACAGAATCTTTTCACACTTTTGATTGGCGGTTGTTTTTTGGGTGGGCTGGCGATTGATGCAGCCGCCCAAGAGGTGGAACGTTTTGATCCGGTAGGCTTCGAGATTGCATTGGGGCAGGCAGAGACACCAGAGGTTGAGCTTGCGCTGGTGGAGCGAGCGATCGTGGCCGTAGAGCAAGAAGCGACCCCGGACCTGCGGCTTTACTTCGATCTGAATGCGCGGCGGTTGGAATTGTTGACGCAAGCTGATCGGGTTCAGGATGCAGCCTCGCTGGCGGAAGGAATGGCGAAATTTGCGAGGGACAATCGGGATATTGTAGGGCGCGATCCGGTGACCCTCTATCGACAGGCGGCAGAGCTGTACGAGGCGGCCGGAAACACTCGCAAGGCCATTGAGAGCTATGAGGCCGAGGTGAAGCTGCGGCTGGATGCCGGGCAGTCCGGCGACGTGGTGGCCGAAGTTTACGCCCAGCTTGAGCGGCTGGCGACCCAGAGGGGCGATTCAGCCGGGGCAGAGGGGTTTTATGCACAGCGCCAAGCGATGATGGACCCGAAGGCAGCAGGTGTTCGGGCAGCGGGGGAGACTGGTTTCTCTGAGGTCGAAGTGTTCTACGCAACAGATCGGGCGCGAAGCGGCGACAGCGATCCCAATGAGTTTTATGGTTATGGACGAAGCGATCTGGAATACGGAATCGTGACCGTGTCGATCCCAAGTGAGCATGTGCCAGGCGCCATCGAGCGCCCCTCGATCTGGCGGCTGGAATTTGGGGCCAATCCGGCCAAACATGTCATGGTACGCAAGGTGGATCCGCTTGAGAACGACGTGTATTTCAGCCGGATGCAGGCGCGAGTAGAGGACAGTGCGCGCAAAGAGGCATTTGTCTTTGTGCATGGGTTCAATACACGATTTGATGCGGCAGCGCGGCGGGCTGCGCAACTGGCGTATGACATGAATTACAGCGGCGTTCCGGTGCTTTACAGCTGGCCGTCGGCAGGCAAGACCTTCCGCTATGTGGCGGATACGGCGGTTGTGCGGTTGAGCGGACGGCGGCTGGCAGTGTTTCTGGAAGAACTGAAAGAACGAAGCGGCGCGGAGACGATCCACATTGTGGCACATTCCATGGGCAACCGCGCCCTGACCGATGCGCTTGAGTTATTGGCGATGAAGAACAATGCGGCGGAGCTTGATGTGCCACCTTTTGGTCAGCTGTTTTTTGCGGCGCCAGATGTGGATGCTGATCTGTTTCGCGAGATGTTGAAGACCATCAAGCCGATGGGAGAGCGGATGACCCTTTATACTTCGGAAGAAGACTGGGCGCTGACTGCATCTCGCAAACTGCACGGAAATGCTCCGCGCGCCGGGCAGGCGGGCGACAGCATTCTGTCAGATCAACGGTTTGACACAGTGGATATGACCACTTTGGGTGAGGACATGCTGGCGCATACCTATTTTGCCAATGACAGTTCGGCTCTGGCCGATATTGTCTCGCTGATATGGGCCAACCCCGCGCCCGAGCGGCGCTGTGGATTGCAAGAGGCCGTACCGGATGGCGCGGTGCGCGAGGTTTGGCAGTACCAGAAAGGAATCTGCCAGGACGGAAAGATGGTTAGGCTGATCGCCCATCTGTGGAACCTTGGACCTGTTAGCAACGACACCATCCGCCAGGTGGTTGCCGAACATGTCTCGGACCAAGAAGAGGCCGAACTTTTGACAGCCAGCCTGATCCGGCTTGCCGGGGGTGACTGATTAGCAGCCGCCAAAAGCCAGCAGGCTGTCAGTAGCCAGTTGGCGCCGGACGTTGGGCCCGGCCGTGCCGGTTGGGGCAAGACCGGCGTCTTGTTGATAGGCGATCAGTGCGTCACGGGTACGGCCATCAAATATGTAATCAGGGGCTCCCAAAAGATAGCCCCCAGAAATCAGGTTCTTTTCCACCCCTTCCACCAGAACATTCACGTCCCCCGCGGCAAGCTCGATCGGGGGCGTGCGATTCTCAATCTCTCGGCAGGTTGCCAGCGGCATGGGGGTGAGGGTGAAACTGCCATTGAGCTGAGTTCCGTCGGCTTCATTTGCTGGGGCATACAGCACACTGTCAATTTGCATCTGTTCAATGCGAATAGACGCGTTGATCAGAAGTTCTGAGGGACTGTGTGTCACGCTCATATTGCCACCGTCACAATCGAGACTGCAATTGAGCGTGTCATTTTCGGCGATGCCGCAGGACGAAAAATAGAGGATATGCGGCAGGTTGCTGCGGGTGTAGATAAGGTTTCCGGTCTCGGTCATGACCATCTCGGCCACACCTTCTGTCGGCTTCGGCAGAGCATAACATTCTGCAATTTGTGCAGCCGCCGGTTGCGACAATAGGACAAGAAGTGTCGCGGCGGGAGCAAGGTGTTTCAAAGGCTTCCCTCCAGAAGAATAAACGAGGCCCAGAAGCGGGGATGTTGCCAACCTTCCAATTGCGCTTCGACCTCTGGCTGGCTGTCGTCAATTTCGCTGATGTCAAAAGTTCCACGATCGGCCAGCGAGGTGGCGTCAACGGCTCCTGACATCACTGCGACCTGGGCGGCCTGTATGGCACGGGCAGGGGGGATGCCATCGGCGTAATGTCGATAGAACTCCACCATCAAAGCGGCGGTGGCGCCATCCGGAACTGGCAAAAGTGATGCCATGACGGACTTCGCCCCGCGGTGCTGGGCAATGGCGGCAACGCTTTCCAACTCGCGGCCATCTGCTCCGGTCGTGCCAAAGCCGGTTTCACAGGCCGAGAGGGTCAAAAGGCCAACGCGGGTCAGGTTGGCCCCGTGCCCGATTCCCTCGCGCAATTCGCGAACGGACAAGAAATCGCCGTCACCCAGCAAGAGAGCGCTTTCGGCCTCTGTTCGGCCAATTTTGAAATGTGAGGCCAGGTGCAAAACTCCAGAAGCCGAGCTGGTGCCGCCGAATTCGAGGGCTGTCACCAATGTCTCGCGGTTGAAGTCCTGATCAAAGAGCGCAGAGCCAGCAAGGAAACCTGCATCAGAGGCATTCTCCTGAACTACCGCGTTGACCTCGGTTCGCACGGCGGGCAGCGCTGGCAAGCCGTTCAACGCCTGAGTCGCGCCAAATCCGGCGATCAAGTCGCTTTGCGGGACCGCCCCGTCAGAAGCTGTTCCGACCGAGACGTGCGAGAGCACGTAAGATTGGGACAGCCAGGTCTTGCCATCGTGCAGCGCGGCCATCGGTAGGTAACGCAGCTGCCGGTCGAGAGACAGCACCAGAGTATCGATGCCTTGGCTGGAGAGCTCAGCTTGTACGTCCGGCGGCAACAAAAGATCATAGAGCTTTTTTCCGAGCGGACGGGGATCGCGGTTGGTGTAGTAGACGTCATCGCGAAAATTCTTCACCATCGCGTTCAGTTCATTTTCGGAAAACGCGCTGTTTCCGATCTGGTTCCACGTCCATGTGGTCTGACCAGAACGGGTGGACAGAACAAGACCAAACCGGTCTTGGAGCACTACATATTGCAATATTGCGGCGTTCTCTGTGCCTCGCGACCGCAGGTAACGTGCAATCAGTTTGTCTTGGGTGAAATCGGGGGCTTCGCCTTGATCACGCACGTTCAGTGCCATTGTTTTCAGATCCAGACGAGCGCGGTTTGCGCTGTCAACATTCACGGCCCGCGCCTGGCGGAGATCTGACTGTTCCTGCAGCTCTTGCGATGTCAGTGCTCGCAAGTCCGAGAGATTGTCCAGTTCGATCAGGCGGGTTGTTGTGTAACGGTCCGGCAGTCGTACGGCTTGCATGGCGTTTTGCAATGCCAATTCGGCGCTGGAAAAGGGCAAAGTGTCATAGGCGTCACCCTGCAGCCCGGCCGAACGGCTGGCAAATTCAAAGTTCTCAAAGTCTTTCAGCATTTCCAGGACACGAGAAGCTTCCTGCGGCCGGTTTTGCGAAATCAACAGTTCGGCCAGCCACCGGTAGTGGTCTTCGACCTGAGAACGGAAGCACAGTTGCACTCGCTCGGGTAGGGCGGAAAGGTCGGCACGGGTGCGCTGCAGGCGATTGACAGCCTGCTTTGCAATCACAAGCGCCATTTCCGGCGCGCCATAAGCAAACAGCCGTTCGGACGTCTTTGACAGACTGCAAACATCTGCCAGTGCCGTGCCGATGGGGCCATTCGTACCGCGCGCCGCACCGTGCCGTTCCAAGTCCGCCGCAAGGGCAACAAGCTCTAATTCCGCAGCTCTGTCTGTATTGCCCGCAGCCGATTCAAGCATCGCCAGCCGCCGGGCGCTGGTGGCCATGGCCAGCGAATTGGTCAAATGTGCAAGACCGTCAAAACGGTCGCGTGCAGAGCTTAGATCGAGTTGCATTGGCGCCTGATCAAGCCGGCCGTTGAGCACCGCAAGAAGATCTCGAGCGGCCGAGTTGCCCAATTGCGTGGCAGTGGTAAGCAAAGTGCCAAGCCCTTTGACGTCTTCACCAGTTTCCACGGCGCGGGCCACCTGTCGGCGCAGGGGGGCGACGCTGGCGCTGATGGTGGCGCCTCGGGCAAGCTGCGCGAGACGCTCGGCCTGGGCGTAGTCGCCAAAGAATGCCAGCACGTCCACCAATGCAAAGGTGTAATCGGGTGTTCGGTTGTAGCTGGCCCCTTGCCCGTTGGTGCGGTTTTCCTCATTGGGTTGGAGACGACCAAAGCGTTCGATCTCGGCTATTTCGAGGTTGGAAATGGCGGTGAGGTGGTCAAAGGCCGGGGCAATGAGACTGGCGTCGTAAAATCCCAGAGCTGCCTGTCGCAGCTGATTGGCACAATCGCTGTGGGCTTCGCGGTTCTCCAGTGGGCAGTCGGCGCGCATTTGGCGTGCTGCTTCTGCTGGATCATCTGGGTTCGTCCAAGTGGTGTCCGCTTGCTGTGCAAGCAGGGTTGCTTCCATAGGGTGGGCAGCGAGGTGGGGAGCGATACGCAGCACATCCAAAAGCTGTTTGCCACCAGGATTTGGAGGGCGGTAAGCATCTTGATCGGTTTCCGCGACTTCCCATGAGGTGCCGCTGTTTTGCCCAACACGGAGCCACTGAGCTGCCTTGGCAAGGTCAAGGTGTTGGCCGCTGTCGGCATCTGCAAACAAGGTGCCTATGGCCGTTGCGATGTCGCGATAATGTTGGCGGGTTTGAATGGCGGTGTAGTCTTCTTCGGCTTCGGGCGGTAGTTTTCTGAAAGCCTCGGAAATCACAAACTGCAGCAAGTCATCGCCAGGCTCGCCGGGGCTCCAGAAGCCAGTGTTGTCAAACCAGCGACTATAGATGGCACCAGCGGCCGCGGTGGGATCCATTTTCTCGAGAGCATGCCGGTAGTATTTCGCAGCATCGTTCCAGTTCCTCTCGAGCCCTTTCCCGGTTTCGCTTTTTTGCGCCAAAGCCAGATAGGCTGAAGGATCGCCCCCAGCAGCGGCGCGCATATAGAGGAGGTTGGCCTCATGGGTGCTGGCCTCGATACCAAGGCCGTATTCGTGCATCAAGGCAAGCCGAAACAAGGAGGGAGCATGGGCGTTGTCCGCGGCAGCAGAGAAATGACCAAGAGCTCGGGCCTCGTCGCGGCCGCTTGGGGTGAGTCCCTCCATGATCATGGCGCCATAGGCGTAGTTGAGCTGATCCAGATCCGAGGACAGCAAGGTGTGTCGCAGGGATTGGGATTGGTCAATCTGCGCAATCGCGTCATAAAACTCTGGACCACCGTCCATCATCAGATTGGTGTCCAGGCGCAAACCGCCGCGAGAGGAATAGTTGGGGTCGCTTTGCCCCCATTGCGGTTGGCTGAGTGCCGTGTTCCATCGCTTCAGTGATACGCGCATCACATTGCCCAATGCCGAAATGGCCTGTGGCAGCGGTAGGGGCTGGTCTGCCAGCATGGCAACATTCTCCAGGGGGAGACCTGTACCTGCTCGCTCCAGCATAGCTATGCCCAGCAGATTGCGTTGCGTCGAATGGTTTGGTCCCACGGTCTGCAAGAGCGCGCGGGCAAGGGTGTCCTTTGTTCGTACCCCCAAAAGAGGGGACAAAACGTCAGTGGCGATTGATTGGTATGTGGCCCAATCGGCCTCGTCTGGTAGTGCAACGGTTGCGAGCGCCTCTGCCACAGGTGTCAGCAAGCTGTTGTCGTCGTCATAGCTGTGGCTGGTGCCCTGAATGAGGCAGGCAAGATAGGGCGCGGCCTTCGTGTAGTAGGAAAACTCTGAACGGGAGGCCGCATAGGAAATCGCGCCCATCAAGGTCTGGTGGCGCTGCGCCACATCGGAAAGACCGGTGTCAGGCATCATGTCATAGCCGACTTCACCGCAGGCTTGCAGAACCGCGCCGGCACGGACCTCGTATGGCGTGTCACAGGTCGTCAGGCTGCGGCTGGCAGAGATCACATCACCCGGACTTGGAAGAGTTCCCACAGAGACGGGGAACCCGACCTCTTTCCAACGTGCAAGGGTGGCAGGGCCGAACAGCCCGTCTACAAAGACCGGACCACAGCCTTTGAGTTCAAGCGTCATCTGCGCGTATTCCGAATGCGGCTGCCAATAGGGGCGCAGCGTGCTCTGCTTTCGGACGATTTCAAAGTAACCGGTATCCAGCACTTTGGTGATGACCGGACAAATGTTGCCTTCGTGCTGGGCAATTTCAGTCTCGGCGCGGCGGGTGGCATCGTCATTCTCCTGCAGGACGCGGTGTAAAATGACTTCACGATTGTCAAATTCCAACAAGCCCCGGTTGAGGCCGATCTGTGCTTCTTCGGGGCTGTAACCTGCGTTCAAGAAAAGCTGCTCGATGCTGTTGCCCGAAAAGGCCGAAGTCAGCGCCAGAATGTCGTTGTGGTCGAAATGCGTGTTTGTCTTTGGATCACGCTCGTAAGACAGCTGGCTTGGGCAATAGATTTGGTTGACGGCATTGCGCCAGCGATCCGCCAGATCGCTGGTATTGTCGGTTTGTGCCATGGCTGGCACAGTGTTCAGAGCTGCGTAAATCGGGAAGGCCAGGCTGGCGGTTTTGATAAAAGTCCACATGGTTTTCTCTTATGCGGTCGCGGCAAGCGCGGCCAATTCACCTCAGCATCATAGGGGGTCCGAGCCGCCAAAATCCACGGCCGTCGAGGCGGCGGCCTGTTTTGGGTCTTTGCCGCCCGAGCTTACGCGCACTTCGCGAGCCGCCAGCGAGATCCCTTCGTTTCGCATGAGTTCCCTTAGCTCGTCGTAAACTATACGGCGCAGCTCGAACTGATCTCCGGGATTGGTCATGAACTTGCACCGCACCATCATGGTGGCGTCTTCCATCCCTACGATGCCCTGACATTTCAGAGGTGCAGTGAACTTGTGACCATAGTCCGGGTTCTGCGCGAGTTTCTTACCGAGCGCCTTGATCTTCTTGCGCAGGTCGTTGGGATCGACATCGAATGGCACGCGGAACTCAACTGGGTAGATCACCCAGTCGCGCGAAAGGTTGGCCACGGTTTTGATTTCGCCGTAGGGAATTGTGTGTACGGTCCCAAGGTGATGTCGCAGGCGCATAGAGCGGGTCGAAACCTTTTCAACCGTGCCCATGGCCAGTCCCAAATCGACATATTCACCTACGCGGAAGGCGTCATCAAACAGGAAGAACAGCCCAGAGATCACGTCCCGTACGAGCGTTTGGCTTCCTAGACCAATGGCAAGGCCGAAGATGCTTGCGCCGGCAAAGAGTGGCAGAAGATCGACTCCAAGGGCCGACATGATGATAACGGTGGTAACACTGATCAGGCCAAAGAAAATCACAGTGCGCACCAGCGGTAGAAGCGTTTCGACACGGGTCTGCGGCTGATGCGGGTCGTCTACTGTCGTGCCCGCAAGCCGACGGGTGGAGACAACAAAAAGCATCCAGACAAAGTGTGCCAAGAACAGGGTCACCAAGATCTGGACAAACACTTCGCGTGGTGCACTACCCGTTGCCAACAAGGGCAGGTCGTCCCAGGTTGGCAACCAAATGTAGATCAGCAACACCAAAGAGGCGCCAACCACGGCTTGCCCGCCGACCCGGAGGCTGACCTCTTTGAAAACTGATAGCTCGAAGTCTTCTTGCTTTTCGTCGCGATAGATCCAGCCGTCGAGACTGAGCGCAGCGATCAAGCTTCCCATAAGGACCAAGAAACTCAGAATTGAGGCCCGGTCGGCGTCCGGCGACTCCACCAAAACCAGAACCGAGGTCCAGAGCCAGGAGAGAACCACATAAGCGCTCGCCAGCTTGTGCCATACACCTGCCAGCGCTTGCCAGCGCGGTCCGCGGTCGAGACCGCTACGGCGTTTGCGGATCAGGGCGCTGACGCCGCCTTGGTTGGCAAAGAACGCAGCAATCAGCGTGGCTGCGAGAAAAGTGCGCGTCAAAAGCGTGAAGCCGACGACAACATCAGCGACCAATCCACCCTGTTGCAGCAGGCGGACGGAGAAATAGAAAAAGGCCGAGAGTGCGGTCAGGCCAACAAATGAGAAGTAAAACCGAGCTGCATCATGATCATTCATATCCAGCCAACGCGAATCTGCGTCCGTGGTGAATGGTTCGGCCAATCGTCGAAATACGGCTTCGACCACCCGCACGGCCAGTACAGCGGGGCCGAGAGTGAGCAAGAGCGCCAGAGCCACCGGATCGCGGCCCAGAGCCATCATCAATGGCACTGTTGCAACGAGCGCAAAACAGCCGATTGCTCCAGCCTCGGCCAGCAAGCGTGTTAGCCCCCTTTGTGTATGACTTTGAGGCGTGGTTTGCGCGGCCGTCGACAGAAACGGGCGAAGCATGCGCCGAATTCCCAACTCGGCAAGTATGGCTATGGCGGTGAACAAAACACACAGCCAAAGAGCCTTGACGGGCTCAAACCCAAACTGCCCCAGGTCGCGTATCAGATCGGTAACCGCTGCAGGGCTTTGGCGCATGGCAACAACCACGTCCTGCAGCCTTACCCCAGCAGTCCAGAGTATTTGCGCAGCGCCTTCAAAATCGACTTCGACAAGAAATGGGGGTGGGGCGGCCTCTTGCGCCCCTGCAGATTTCGGCAGGGGAAGCGTCACAAAGAGTGCAGCAATGGAGGGGAAAATTGCTCGTGGCACGAAAAAGTCTGTCCATCCTTTGGTTTGGGTCAGATTAGGAAGTAGATTAGGCGTTTGGAAAGACGTTTTTTCAGTTTAGCTCGCGGCCTGCAGACCCACCATTCACCAACAGCCTTTGGTGTATGAGGGCGGCGGGACCAGATCATGCCGGAAAAAGCTCGATCAGGGCAGGTCGATTTGTGAGCAGCTTGGTTATCAAACATCACTGCAGGCCTGCCGATCGCCTGGTCTCCTAGGCTGGTAGACCTTCGATGTTTGTGCAGGCTGGCGACTAAATAGGGTGCACAAACCACATCGCAACCAGCGATTTTCTCTGTTGGAGCCGTTTCATTGAAGGCATTCAAAATCCCCTGCTTTCACGGGCGTGTGGCTTCAAGTCTCTCCTTGGGCACCACTTTGATTCCCGCGCAAAAAACATGGATTCGGATGACAGGGCTCGTGTCCCGATTGTCGCGGTGCTATCTCATCCTCAATCCCCTGTGGAACGTTCCGCATTCCGAAATCAATTTGCTCGATCCAACCCGAGTGAAAGCACTTACATGACCACTTCTAGTTTGCTTGCAGACCATGTTCCCAATCATTGGGTCCGCTCGATGGCGGCGTTGCCACATTTGGCCGATCACATGGACTCCGCGTTTGCTGCGATCAAGCTCTCGCGCAGCGCGTTGGACGAAATTGGGGGACCTGTGCCCAGGGGGACAGAAGCCGCGCTGTTGACACGCCTGGCAGAGGATCTTGGCTCTCCCTATTTGGGGGCTGAAACAGGTTTGGCAATTGATCCGCGCAATAGCGCATTGTTGACCTATATCCTGTTCAATTCGAACCACTTGCAGGAGGCGCTGCATCACGTTTGTCACTTTGCACCTGTCGCGCGACCCCAATCCCGTATTAAGCTTAAGGAGAGCGCCGATCACATCGATCTGATCGTAGATGCCACCGGCTTGGATTTGCGGGTGGGCATCCATTGGGTCGAGTTTTCGTTGGCTGCGATGCTTGGCGCATTTCAGACGGCGATAAACAGCACCAGCATCGCCTCTCAAGTCGGCTTGGCGAATTCACGTCGATCTGGGCGCGAAACTCTGTCTGGGATCTATGGGTGTTCGGTTGTGCTGAACGCGTCAGAGAATTTTCTGCGGTTCCCCAAGAGTGTCCTGAACCTACCCGTCCGTCACGCTGATCCCGGTCTGTTGGGGCATTTGACAAGCTATGGCGAGGTCCTGTTGAAACGGTCCGGCCCGGTCCCGATCAGCTTGTCGGAACAGGTCGAACGCCACCTGCTGCATGGAATGGCCATCGGCCGTCCAAACCTTTCCGCCACGGCAAAGGGTTTGGGCATGTCCGAACGCACCTTGTCCCGCCGCCTGAAAGACGAGGGAACGAGTTTTCGGTCACTTGCGCAGATTGTACAGCTTAAGCTTGCAAAGGCTTTCATGGGTGATCCGCATCTTTCCTTGGCTGAAGTTGCGCATCTGTGCGGGTTTGCGGACCAAAGCAGTTTTACACAAGCCTATCGAAAGTGGACAGGTCAAACACCAAGCGTTGCCCGTTCATCCTTGAAATAAATAAACAAATTTAGATGTGTTGAAGTTGGCGAAAAGTCGACACACTTTGACCGCTTTACAACAATCTTTCGCGGCAGTGGGTTGAAAGCTTGCGTCTATATTGACGAAACGATCAACTCAAAGATGAAAGTTCACTCATTATGTCAAAGGGAAACTTCACCGATTTTCTGTCGGCGTTGCTGGCGTTCGAATCTGGATGGGACAGGGATAGGTATGAAAAGGGCATCATCACCGACGCTCAACTTGATCAATGGGCGCGCGGCAAGGTCACGGATTTCTTTCCCGAGTACGAAAGCTGGGGCGATCTGACCGACAGCGAATGGGAAGGAATGGCCTATCGCTCGATGAATTCACTGGGGTTTGTCGGGTTCCAGTTCGGCGAGGCTCTGCTGATCGATCTTGGCTATTATGACGACGATGTTTTCTATGGCAACGGCGCGGCCACGAATACGTGGGACGGGACCTGGACGGGCAAGAACGGCGTCAACTCTTTGGAAGACTTCATGACCAAAGAGGCGCAGACCGTCGCGATACAGGAGGCGTTCGGTCTGAATTTGCAGATCATCGAGAATGGGCTGAAGAATGCGGGCAAGAGCCTGGGTGATTTCCTGGGCACCACAACCACGTATACCGATGCCAACGGGGCCTCGGTCACAGTAGAGCTCACACTCACCGGTATCTTGGCGGCGGCGCATTTGCGGGGAGCTTTTGGGACACTGAACCTCTTGCTGAACGGAGCGGTGTCAACGGATGAATACGGCACATCGATCTTGCGTTACATTGATCAGTTCGGCGGCTTTGACAGCCCTTCGATTGCCGACATGATCGCGTTCTTCGAAGATCGCAAAACCGGTGACGAGGGATTGGGCAAACCCGGTGAGCCCCCGGTGGATGGTGGACCTGATGCCGGAAACGGGCCGGGGGGAACTGCGAATGTCGATAAGGACAGCGCCGATGTGGTGGTGTCCTGGTCCTATGGCGCAGATACCAAGGTCACCGATTTCGATCCTGCCGCGGATACGGTTTTTGTCGACTGGATTTCGGCGGCCGAGCTTGTCGTGAGTGAAATCGACGGTTCGGTCGTGTTCTCTGTCCCTTCGAACAACCAAACCGTGACACTGGTCGGTGTGACGCTGGCCGAACTTGCCCCGAAGAATTTCACGATATTGGATGCAACTGCGGCGCAAGAGATTTTGGGATTGATCGGCGAGGGGGCGCCCACCGGCCTCGATCCTGACCCAGTCCCCGATCCTGATCCAACCCCCGATCCTGATCCGACCCCAGACCCCGATCCGGTGCCTGATCCAGACCCTGTTCCAGATGGCAATGGAGCTGCTTTCGACAATCCCGAAATTACCAGGGAAAACGCGGATGTGGTCGTGACCTGGTCCTTTGGGGCAAGAACCGTGCTTTCTGACTTTGATCCCGGCAATGACACGATTTTCATCGATTGGATCGGTGCCGATGCGCTTGAGCTTTCCGAAGTTGATGGGGCGGTCGTCATCTCGGTTCCATCAAACAATCAGAGCGTTACGCTTCAGGGGGTGACGCTTGCCATGCTCAAGGCGGAAAACATCCATGCCCAGGATGCGACAGCGCGCGCAGAGCTTGCCGGGGTGATCCACGTGGATCATGGCGGTCACACGCATATGCATGTCACAATCGGGTATGATAGCCCCGCTCGGGTCATCGAAGGTTTTCAACCCGGCATGGGGGATGTGATCGAAATCACCCAGGATGTTTCAGCAAGCGACTTTGAAATCTTCGAGGAGTCTGGCGATGCGCTTGGAACGACGGTCCGGATCAGCATCACGCGTGACGGCACCACAACTCAGACCGTTTTGAAGGGCGTCAGCCTTGACGATTTGACGATCGCGAATTTCTCGGCTGACAATCAGATGGTCTTGAACGAGATCGCCAGCGTTCTGGGGCAGGATGTTTCGACCCCGGCAATGGGTGGATATGAGCTGACCTACGATACCGATGGGTCTAATCCGCCCGAAGTGTCAGGTGCGACCGACGAAGGAGGCCGCGTTTTCCGCGCTGATAGCAACGCCGATGACATCGTGGGGTTCGATGCTGTGCGTGATCAGATCGATTTTGGCGGCACGTCGGTGCATGGCATGATCGTCACCAAATCGCCCGCGGGTGAGATCGTGATCGACAGCCCGTGGTCCGATGCTGCCCAGATCCTGCGCGGTGTAGGGTTTCAGGACGTTTCCATCGCGACCTTTGGTGTGGTCGGCAACGAACACCTGCGTCAGGATCTGGGTGGGGTGGTGTCATGGGAGAAAGGCATTGGCCCGCGCGCGGATGACACTGTCTATATCCGCAGTCATGAATACGGTCGGTCCGAAGTGATCAGTGACTTTGATCCCGACACAATGAACATCAGCTTTCTCTATTTTGGCACGCGAGAAAGGCTCTCGGTCGAGGATACGGATGGCGGCCTTGTGATCTCCAGCTTACCCAGTGGCCAGAGCTTTACTTTCACTGGCGTCACCAAAGCTGATCTGATTCCAGGGCGTGTCGAGTTCCACTTTGACCAGGTGATGGAGGACAACCTTGAGGCGCCGTTTGGGTTTGATCAGAACGATGTCACCCTGGTTGATCGAACCATCCTACTGACGCCCCAAGCGCCAGAAGGGGCCACGACGGATGGCCATCAAACCCGAGAAGGTGTCATGACCAAGCCGGATTCGACGCCGGATGAGACCCCTGATGGAACACCCGCAGATCCCGGCGCAGGTGGTGCGGTGGTTCTGGGTGCCGAGGCGGACACGATCGACATCAACTGGAATTGGGGCGCCAAGTCCGTCTTTGAGGGTTTTGATCCCGTCGCTGATAGTTTCGACTTCAACGCGCTGTCGGGAGAGCAGATTGACATCCGCGAGGCGGATGGAAATCTTGAGATCGAGGTTTTGGGCAATGGGGGCAATGTCACCACGCTGCTCGGTCTTCAGGCAGAGGATCTCGGCCCAAACAACCTTCTGTCAGATGCAAACAATCCCGTTCTGGATGAAGATGGGTTGCTTATCGCCCAATTGACCGAACTGGGATATGACGCGCTTGCCTAACCTGGGCTTGGTTCCGACCCGCAAGCCTTTTGGTGTGGCATTGAAACAAGCTTAAACAACTGAGCGCCGACGCACGCCGCGATCGGCGCTCACCTGCTGAATTCGGATCATGTTAGGGGCAGGACCCTGGCACGAATTCCAGCGAAGATTTTATTGACGGAAATCGGTGAAAGGGTTCGGAACGATCGGTGAAGTCTGATCAGTGCCGCCAAGTCCAAGCTGGCGGTGTGAGCATGAACCGGTCGGCATGTTGGCGACAGGTGACCAATACCCAAACGCGAGGGCGCTTGTCGAGAACACGGTTTTTGCGCTTGGTCGTACGCCGCAAGGGTGGCATGATCCATTCAAAGAGAAGATTTTGTTTAGAGGTGGACATGCGAGTTTTTCTTTCCACGGTCTGTTGTGGCGTGTTGATGTGTGGTGCCTCATTTGCTCAGGATTCGGTCGTGTCATGGAACACGTCGGGGGATTGGGAAATCCTGATCGATCCAGAGGTTGGAAATGGGTGTTTCATGCAAAGGACGTTTCAGGACGGCACGACGGTTCAAGTCGGTGCAGTGCCTGATCGTCAAGGCGGGTTCTTCGCCGCGTTGAATTCGAATTGGACCGAAATCACCGAAGGGCAAGAAGGCGTTCTGACGTTTGACTTTGGCGATGCCAAGTTCGCGGGCGATGCTCTGGGGGTTATCCGCGGTGGGATTCCGGGCGGTTACGCGTTTTTTGACAACCCGGCGTTTGTGGATGAGTTCGGCAAACGCAGCGCTGTCAAAGTCATGGGCAAAGGTGGCCAGTCGATTGAGCTGAACCTGAAGGGCAGTCAAAAAGCAGTTGCGGCCGTACGGGCCTGCCAGGACGAACAGCCCAAACAAGAGCCGTAGAAGGTCGAATTATTGCAGCCGGTCGGGTTTGCACGGCGTGCGTTCGGTTTGAACCTGCCGATTGCCTTGCTCTTGGCTGCGCACCCCACCCACGTGCAGTTTGAAGTCGGGCTTGGACAGCTTTCCCGACACCGAAAAAGGCCAGGCGCTGCGGGCGAGGGGACGGCCAACCGGGCGTGGTTCGGCCCTGAGTGCGATGGCGTCGTTTCGCCAATCCACCCCACCTGCGGCGACCAGTTGAACGCTTTTGGTTTCGACCACGACAGACTCTGACGTGATCTTGCCTGGGGCAATGCGCAATGGCGCAACTGCACATACGATGTCGGTATAGCCCTGCTGCAATTCGCCTGAGAACAGCCAGGGAAAGATGCCCAAACCAGCGAGTTCAATGAGGCTGGTTGCGATGTCCCCGTCGCGCATGGAAATGGTGGCGCGTCCTGACATGGTGTTGATGAAGGTTTTGAGAGAGGTCCGATTGCCGCTGACGTTGAAATCACCGCGCAACGTGCCATGGGCCTGAATGCCCAGGCCAACCGCGTCCAGTATCTTGCCGAAATCCCACCCGCTGGTGGCTCCGGATACAGTCAGCCGTTCGGGAGCCTCTAGCAGGTCCATTCCGGCGCTGGCACGAAAGTAGCCGCCGCCATACTGCAGTTCCAGCGGGCCAAGATCGGCTTTGCCCTCTTTGAGTGTCAAAGAGCTTTCAACTTTGGATATGCCTTGTTGACCGACGATCTGAGCGATGTTGACCAGGATTTCCAAGTCGGTTTCCCGCAGCCGCCGCTCCATATCCACAAACTTCTGTCCCTCGGGGAGAACCAGAGGTTGCACATCGTCATCCTCGGGTTCCTTAGGCAAGACCAGGGGTTGCACGTCTCCCTGTCCAGGGCCGTCTTCGATCAGCTTGTCCAGTTGGACAAAGGCGGCAACACCTTGCTGCAGGTCCTTCAGGTCCAGTTTTTCACTGCTAATTTCGCCACGTACAAAGGGCGCGCCTTCGTTGGGTCGGACATCCAACTGCGTTTCCAGCCGCGAGCTGTCGATGGCGGCTTGCGCATTCATACTAAGGGCATCGTCTTTGCCTTTGATGTCCAGCAGCAACTCCAATGGTCCAGCATCCACGGGCTCCAGGTTCAGCGCTTCGAGGAAGGTGCGGGTTTCGGGGATGTCGAGATCGAGATGAAACTGGGCTTGACCAAGTTCAAGCACGTTTCCGGTCTTTGCATAGGTGTCCAACGCCCAAAGGTCGGTGTCTTGGGCGCTGGCCTGAAATTCGACAAGACGCAGATGGCCGGGTTCATCATCGACCTCGAAATTGGCGCTGATGCGGCCAAATTGATCGGCAACTTCAGGGCCCAGCTCGCCGAGCAACAGGGATGCGGGCGCCATGAGATCGCCCGCGAATGCCAGATCCTTGAGTTCAAGAAGGTTGTTGATATGGCCTTGCGATTTCAAATACGGCGCGTCCAATGGGCCGGCTTGGATCGATATGTCGCGAATGGCCAGAGTTCCATCTTCGGTACGTCCGAAATTACCCAGGGACACGGGCCCCAAACTGTCCAAACCTTGCTCGAATGCATTGGTTTCAAAATACATTTCGCGCAGTTCAAGCTCGCCGCGGTCCCCGACCAATTCAACGCGGGCTGCCGTCAGCTTGAGGTCGGCAATCTCTCGCGCGGTTGGCGGACGGGCCCCTTCGGGGTGGAGACGGGCCGCCAGTTTGATGTTGATGTCGTCTCCGAGGCGGAAATCTGCGATCGATCCACTTGCTTCAAGGCGTTGCCCCTCGCTCAGGTCGATGATCGTTTGCGTATCCAAAATTTGCAACTTGCCACCCTGGTTGAGCATTTTGGCCGAGAAGGTGCCGGTGCCGTCCAGCACAGGATCCAGCTGAAGCACCTGAAGGAAGTCGGCAAATGATCCGGTGTCGAGCGTCAGTTCCGCAGTGTATCCCCCGCCTTGGTCCAAGGGGATCGGGGTGCCATCAAAGGTCAGTTCCACATCGCCGAAAGACGCCCGTGTGGTGAAATCGGCTCCGCTTGGGAATTGGGCGTCGATCAGGAAATCCTGGCCGTTCACGTCACCCTTGCCCGTCACAAGCTTGAGCTTTCCGTCTTGCTCTTGAGTGAGGGACAGCACGTCGATCTGAAAATCGAAAGTGAATCCGGTGGTTTCGTTTTCCCGCGTCAGGCTGATGTTTGAAAATGCGACTGTTTTGTCAGAAAGAAACTCTAGAATGCCACCGCGTTCTTGTTCCTCGGGGGTTTCTTCGCGGTTGTTGATGCCAGCCGTTTCGCGTTCGGACCACGACTTGCGACCGTCTGCGAGATGCACAAGGTCCACCCCCAGGCCATCGACAATCAGATTGTCAAACTCCAACTCCCCCTGAGCCAAAAGCAGCAGATCCAGCTCCAGTTCCAACAAGCTGAGTTCCGCAAGGTTGATCTCGGGAATATCTTCGCTGGGGATTTCGACGCCTGAAACCAGAATTTCGCTTACGGGTCCGGGGTTCAGGCTGACGTCCCCATTTATGACAACCGGCTGTCCCATCTGTTCAGATAAAATATCGCCGACCAGATCCTTGCGAAAACCGGAAAACAGCGAAGATGCGAGAACCATCCAGAGCAAAGCAAAAACAATTGCACTGACGATCACAAGCCAAAGGGAAAAGCGATAAAGTATCTGTAGCATGGCGGCATCCGGTCAGCAGTTCGTGCAAGCTGCACGAGCAGTTTGAAACTCAAATCTCAGCACGAAAAAATGGCAGGTGCCGGACCAGAATATCCGCTTTCATATAAAAATAAAGATTTTTCAATTTGTTGATGGACGCCCCGACCAGGGATCAGGTCGGGGCGCGAGGGAAGTCAGCTGGCAAACAGTTCTTTGAGCTCTTGCAGCTTGGCATCAAACGTTTCGGGCGAGGCTTTGATGTCGCCCAGAATTTTCAGAACGGTGTCCTTGGTTTCTTGCGAAAGCGAGCTGCCTTCAACCGCCAGAACCAGGGCGTCATAATTGAACCCTTCCTTGGTCAGGATGCCGGTGTCCTGCAGACCTTGGAGCCACTTTTCACCATCGCTGGTCAAGCTGGCCACCTGATCCGAGGCTGCATTGGCCAGATCGGTCGCCGCGGTGGTTGCCTGGTCGGCCGCTTCGGTGGCTGCTGTGGTCGCTTGTTCTGCAGCTTCAGTCGCTGCTTCGGTGGCTTGCGCAACAGCTTCTTCGGCCGCATCAGAGGCCTGTTGTGCGACATCCGCGGCTTGTTCGGTCGCCGATGCAACGGCCTCTTCAGCGGCATCGCGCGCAGCGTCTGCGGCGTCGCTCACCGCGTTGCCCGCGTCTTGGGCCGCACTTTCCAACCGCTCGGCTGGGGTGGGTTCTGGTTGGTTCATGAAATAGTAGGCTGCGCCGCCACCGACGATGACAATAGCAGCAATAACAAGGATACGAGACATCACATGATCTCCTAAAGAAACAGATGCTATCCAGATGGTTCATTCTGCACCATGGGTCCAGCGTATCCGGAAAATTGTCACGCAACCACAACATTTAGGCCATTTTTCGCAAGTTTTGCGTGTGCGGCGCGGCGAGTTTTCGCCCGATGACAAGCCAACGGGCGAATTCCCCTATACTTTACGCGTTGTTGCCCTGTGAACCAGTTTCACGTCGCATTCCACACGTGTCGGTGGGGACATCTGATCAGCAATGGCGCGGGTGATCTCTTGGCCTGCAAGCTGTCCGATGCTTTGTGCAGGAATGCGGATTGTGGTCAATGCGGGTTCCATCTCTTCCGAACCTTTGAAATCGCCGATACCGATCACGGATAAATCGACCGGAACCGTGAGGCCAAGTTTCAAGGCGGCATAGATCGCGCCCTGGGCGATGACGTCGTTGCCACACAACAAAGCCGACGGGCGGGGGCTGCACTCTAGCATGTCGAATGCGGCTGCCTTGGCTTGTTGCAAACTATACGGGGCTTCGCTCTGCCACCTGCCCGGAACGGAAACGCCTTTCTTATCAAGTGCATGCAAGGCACCCTTTAACCGGTCGCCTGCGCGGTCATTCCCTTGGGTCGGCGGAAAGATGGCCCCGATTTCACGGTGTCCCAGCTCCAAAAGATGCTCGGCAGCCATGGCGCCTGCCTTAAGATTGTTTGCCCCAATGCAGGCAATGGGGGCGTTCTCGGAATAATTCCAGATCGCAATCGCCGGAACGCCCTGTTGCTCCAGAAGTTGAAACGTTTCGCTGTTGTGGTCGAGCCCGATCAGCGCGACCCCGTCGACGCGATGTTCGAGCAATTTTCGCAACACGGCATATTCCGCCTCAAGGTCGTAGCCGTGCGACGCGATCAGAATGGTAAAGCCCTCGGCTTCGACCGCGCTCGAGAAGGCCTGGATCACTTCGGCAAAGATGGCGTGGTCGATCGTGGGCACGATCAAACCGATGGTCGCGGATCTTTTACCGTGCATGGCTTGCGCCGCACGGTTGCGGATATAGCCCAGTTTGCGCACAGCGCGATCGATCTTTTTCCGAGTCGCGAGGTTGACCAAATCCGGGTGGTTGAAGCTGCGCGACACTGTCGATGGTGACACCTTTGCAGCCATTGCTACAGCCACAATATCTACCTTAGTAGTTTGTTTTCGCGACATAAAACCTCTCTTCACAGGTTATTTTATGAAAACATTTGCAATACTATTTTCATCCCATACCCTAGTTTGTCAACAAAGCTATGCACCGCATTGCTGACGACCTGTCCACTCACAGGACAGACGGGTTGGGAGGCCCCGGAATGGAATTTATCTACTACTTTGGCGATGTGTTTTCGCCGCTTTCATTTGCCCTGCTGCTTGGGGGAACGATCGGGGGGCTCATCTTGGGGGCCACACCCGGACTGTCTCCCACGATGGCGGTGGCACTGCTCATCCCCTTCACCTTCCAGCTCGAAGCGGTCCAAGGCTTGATTCTGCTAGGGGCAGCTTACACGTCCACAGTGGCGGGGGGCGCGGTGAGTGCCATCCTGCTCAAGATCCCCGGTGCTCCGGCCAATATCGCAACGACCCTCGACGGGCATACGATGGCGAAAAAGGGGCAGGGCGCGCGGGCGTTGCAGCTTTCGTTCCTGGCCTCGGCGGTTGGCGGGGTGTTCGGCGTGCTATTGCTGATCTTCCTGACGCCTGTGCTGGCCCAATGGGCGCTGGCCTTTGGTCCGTCGCACCTGTTCTGGCTCGCCATTCTGGGCGTGACCGTCATCGGTTCGCTCGACAGTGACTCGGTGGTCAAAGGGCTGCTCTCTGGCTGCATTGGCCTGTGGCTCGCAACCATCGGGTTTGATGACATCATGGGCGCGCAGCGGTTCATCTTTCACCCCTCGCTTGGCGGTGGCATCAACATCATCGCTGCTCTGATCGGTCTGTTCGCCATCCCACAGGTGCTGAGCATGTTCGCCAAGGGGCGTCAGTCCGTCGGGGCCGAAGTGATCGAGGTGCAGAAGCATTCCATCGGCAAAGCCGCCGGAGAATTGGTGCGCAACCCGCGGGCGCTGTCCATCGGTACGATCACCGGTTCCATCATCGGCCTGATCCCCGGTGTGGGCGGGCAGATTGCTGGTCTGGTCGCATATGACCAGACCAAGAAGTTCAGCCCCGATCAGGACAAGTTCGGTAAAGGTCACCCAGAAGGCGTGATTGCAGCCGAAGCTGCCAACAACGCCATGGTCGGCCCCTCGCTGGTGCCCCTGCTGACACTGTCGATCCCCGGCAGCCCGACAGCGGCTGTTCTGCTGGGCGGTCTGCTGATCCACGGGATTTTCCCAGGCACGGACCTGTTTGACAATCACCCGGACGTGGCCTGGACCTTCATCAACTCGATGCTGATCGGGCAGATCCTGATGTGCATCTTTGGCCTTTATGTTGCCGGTCTTGCCGCGCGTGTCGCACAGGTGCCGCAGTCGGTCATGGCCGCCGTGGTGCTGGGGCTGTCGGTCTTTGGCGCCTATTCGGTCCAAAGCTCGATGGGGGACGTCTATGTCATGGCCTGCCTGGGTGTGATGATGTTCTTCCTCGAACGGTTCGGGTTCTCGGCGGCACCGCTGGTGCTTGGTTTGATCCTGGGTCCGATTGCCGAGGCGAACTTTATCCAAGGCTCGATGATTGCCAACGCAAGCGTCGGAATGGGCCCGTATTTCCTGGGTGGTCCGCTCAACATCTTCCTGATGGTCGTGGTCGCAGCCTCTGTCGCCTACTCGGTCTGGATGGAGCTGCGCACCCGCAAAACCCAAAAAGCAGTCGAGGTGCAATCATGAGCCGCACACAACACATTATCCCGTCGGGCATCATCTTTGCTGTCGGCTGCTGGATCGCCTGGATCAGCTATACCCAACAACCCGCCGAGGCCTTCTTGTTCCCGCGCCTGATCTCATCGGTGTTTGTGGTGCTGGCGGCCTGGACTTTTGGCAAGGCCCTGATGGGCCTCAGCCGGGTCGGCACGGGGGTGTCCCGTACCATGTTTATCAACCTGGTGCCGGGGTTGGTGGTTGCGCTGATCTACATCTTTTGGGCCGCCAAGACGTTCGGGTTCTACACCTCCACAACCGTGGCCTTCTTCATCCTGCTCTCGCTTTATGATCCGGCACCTCATAACGAGGCGCGTAGCTGGATCAAACGGGCGGTGATCACAGCAGGCTTCATCGCCGTGATGTACGGGCTCTTTGCCTTGCTGCTCAAAGTCTACACACCACGTGAAATTCTGTTCTGACCGCGACAAACGCGGCTGATTTCCAAGGGAGGAAACACTCATGATGAAAAACTGGATTGCAGGGGCCGCAGTTGCCCTGATGGGACTGACGGGGGGCGCAATGGCGCAGGATTACCCGGATCGTCCGCTGATGATGATGGTGTCTTATGGTGCCGGTGGCGCGACCGATTTCCAAGCGCGGATCGTCACCATGACCGCCGGCAACGAGGATGCGCTTGGCATGCCGATCGCCATCATCAACAAGCCCGGCGCCGGTGGGCGCGTTGGCTGGAATTGGTTCGCCACACAGGCGGATTCTGATGGCTACACTCTGGGTGCCTACAACGTGCCGCACTTCATTGCGCAATCGATCAAGGGCGGCGTGTCCTACTCGACCGACAGCTTTGAACCCATCGCCAACTGGGGCGCGGACCCGGCTGTGTTTGTTGTGGGCGCGGACAGCGAGTTCGACTCGATGGCCGACGTCGTGGCCTTTGCCAAGGAAAACCCGGGCAAGCTGACATTCTCCGGCGCGGGCCTGTTTGTGGGCCACCACATTGCCGCGTTGCAGATCGAAAAGGCAGCTGGCGTCAAGATGGCCTACATCCCCACAAAGGGTGGCGGTGCAGCGGCCATGAAAGCCGTGATCGCAGGTGAGGTTATGGGCGGGGTCAACAACCTGTCCGATGCCTTCCGCGCGCAAGAGGCAGGCAACGTCAAGATCCTTGGCGTGGCCGATCTGGAGCGCAGCGCCTTCCTGCCGGATGTTCCCACGATGATGGAACAAGGTCTGGACGTCGACAACTCGTCGGTAAACTTTCGTGGTGTGATGGTCCCCAAGGGCACCCCGCCCGAGGTGATCGAGCGTCTGGCCGCAACCGTACCGGCCATGTTCGAAAACAGCCGCGTCGCAAAAAAGATGAAAGCAGGCGGTTCGCCCATGCACATCATGAACCGTGATGAGGTGATCGAGATGTGGGCCGCGCGTGAAGCTACGCTGAAAGAGCTGCTTGCGGGTCTTTAACCCCAACTCCCCGAGAGAGGCGGCGGATGTGCCTCCGTACGCTGCCGCCTCTCCATTGGATTATGACAGGACACTTTACCAATGAATGCTCATGATGATCTCGGCCAGATCGATGCGATTGTCGCCCGCGCACGGGCCGCGCAGGCCGCGTATGAAGCAGGCGCCGATCAGGCACGCTATGACCGGGCTGCACAGGCCGCAGGATGGGCCATCATGGAACCCACCCGCAATCGGACCCTGGCCGAACTGGCGGTGAAAACCACCGGCCTGGGCAATGTGCCCGACAAGATCATCAAGAACCACCGCAAGACGCTTGGCTTGCTGCGCGACATCGCAGAGGCAAGAACGCATGGCGTCATCAGCGATGACCCGGCAACCGGGATTACCGAGATTGTGCGCCCTGTAGGTGTTGTGGGGGCGGTTGTGCCCTCGACCAACCCGGCGGCGACCCCGGCCAACAACATCATCAACGCGTTGAAGGGCGGCAATGCCATCATCGTGGCCCCATCGCCCAAAGGCGTCGCCAGCTGCGAGCTGCTGCTGGAGTATATCCACGCCGAGTTCGACAAGGTGGGCCTGGACCGTGACCTGGTGCAGATGGTCCCCGCGCCGGGCTCCAAAGCCAAGACACAGGCGCTGATGGAGGCCTGCGACCGCGTGATCTGCACCGGCAGTCAGAACAACGTCCACCGTGCGCAGACCGCCGGAACACCGGCCGTGGCCGTGGGGGCGGGGAACGTCATCACCATCATCGATGAGACCGCCGATCTGCAGGCGGCGGCGGAAAAGATCACGGCCTCCAAAACTTTTGACAATGCCACATCCTGCTCGTCCGAAAACGCGGCCGTGGTGGTCGATGCGGTCTATGATGCCTTTGTGGCCGAGATGGCCAAGGCAGGCGGCGCGCTGGTGCCGGCCGATCAGGCCGACACGATCATCGGCAAGCTTTGGCCCGATGGGCACCTCAACCGCGAGGTCATCGCGCAGGACGCCGACAAGATGCTGGTCGCCCTCGGTATGGCCGAACAGGTCCCCGCCGACACGAAGTTCATCGCCGTGGAAACCGACGGTATTGGCGCTGATCACCCGCTGAGCGGTGAGAAGCTGAGCCGGGTTCTGGCGCTCTATCGGGCCAGCGACTATGACGCCGCGGTCGAGACCGCCAAGAGCGTGCTGAGCTATCAGGGCGCGGGCCATTCGGTCGGCATTCACACGGCACAAGATGAGCGAGCGGTGGAGCTTGGCCGCTCGATGCCCACCTGTCGCGTCATCGTCAACCAGGCGCACACCTTTGCGACTGGCGGATCGTTCACCAACGGCATGCCATTCTCGCTTTCGATGGGGTGCGGCAGCTGGGGCGGCAATTCGATCGACGACAACCTGCACTGGAAGCACTTTATCCAGACCACCAAGGTGATCCGCGAAATCCCCGCACGTGAACCGTCGCTTGACGATGTGTTCGGCACCTATTGGGCTGAGGCGGGCAAATGAGCGTTGCGTCGAACCGCCCGCCCAAGGGCACGATCCGCGATTGGGTCGATGCCCGCGCCGAAAGTGGCGGCGAAGGGTTCGTTTTCCCCGAAGGCGAGGCCGCGCTGCGCTGGTATGAACTGCGTCTGACCGCGCGCCGCATCGCACAGGACCTGACCGCACGCGGTATTCAGCCCGGTGAAAGCGTGGCGCTGATGATGCCCAACGGGCGCGCTGCCGTCGAAGTTCTATTCGGCGTGCTCTACGGCGGCTTCCGCGCCACGATGATCAACTTGGTGGCCGGGAATGAGGCGATCAATTATGCGCTGGATCACAGCGGCGCGCGCTTTGCCTTTGTCGGGCCCGAGCAGCAGAACCTGTTCGCCGCGACAACCCCGGGCAATGTGCAACCCCTTGACCCGTCGCGTCTTGGCGATGGGGAAGAGGTTAAACTCCATAAAGTGACACCGGAAAGTCACGCGCTGCTCATGTATACCTCGGGCACCACCGGCAAGCCCAAGGGCGTGGTTCACACTCAGGCCAGCCTGCTCGCCGGTGGTTGGACGACGGCAGTGGCCCACGCGCTGACGCCCGAGGATCGCGGCCTTTGCGTGCTGCCGATTTATCATATCAATGGGCTCTGCGTGACCGTCATGGGGGCGCTGGTGTCGGGCGGATCGCTGGCGATGTGTTCGAAATTTTCGGCCTCGCGGTTCTGGCGGCACTGCGAAGAGGGGCAGGCAACCTGGTTTTCGGTCGTGCCCACCATCATCTCGCACCTTCTGGCCTCGGACACCGACCCGGATGCAAGCACACGCGACCGCCTGCGGTTCGGGCGCTCGGCCTCATCGGCTCTGGCCCCTGATGTGCAGCGGGCGTTTGAAGCACGGTTTGAGGTTCCGATCATCGAAACTATGGGGCTGACGGAAACGGCGGCGCAGATCCTGTCGAACCCGATGCCTCCCGGCGTGCGCAAGATCGGCTCTCCCGGCTGTGCCTATGGCAATGAAGTCGCGATTTTTGGCAGCGATCTCAAACCTGTGGCACCCGAAGTCGAGGGCGAATTGGTGGTGCGCGGGCCAAATGTCATGCTCGAATACCTCAACAACCCCGAAGCAACCGAGGGCACGTTTACCCCCGATGGTTGGCTGCGCACCGGTGATCTGGGGCGGCAGGATGTGGATGGCTATGTCTATGTCACCGGACGCCTGAAAGAGCTGATCATCAAGGGCGGGGAAAACATCGCCCCGCGTGAGATCGACGAGGCGCTTTATACCCACCCGGATGTGGTCGAGGCCGCCGCCTTTGCCCGGCCTTGTAAATCTTACGGCGAACTCGTTGAAGCTGCGGTGAAGCTGCGCGACGGCTCGGACCAGACCGAGGATACTCTGAAGGCGCTCTGCAAGTCCAAAGTGGGTTCCTTCAAGGCCCCGGATCGGGTTCACATTCTGGACGACCTACCCAAAGGTCCCTCGGGCAAGATCCAAAGACGCCTGCTCGTTGATATGACCGTTTCCGACGCTTGAAGCGGGAACGGGTCGAGCAGCCCCCTTTCCCGTACTCCTGAGCGGGGAAGGGGCATTACAACAAGACATCCTCGACAATCAGGGAAAACAGTTGTGATTTCCCGCTGACACCGGCCTTGCGGTAAATGGCGGTGCATTGCGCCTTGACCGTACCCTCGCGGGTGTTTCTAAGCTGGGCGATATCGGCGATTGATTGCCCCTTGAGCAGGAACCAGGCGACTTCGGTTTCGGCAGCGGTCAGGTCGAGTGCAGTGAAATAGTCATCCACCGCCGCCGTGAATTCGCCCGACGTCAATCGCCTCGCATTGTCTGCACGCTTCATCTCGCGGCTGGCCACGCGGGCAAGCTGAATACCCAGGATCGCGCCCAGAACCAGGCCAAGGCTGGCGCCAATCTCGACCAACTCGCGCATTTGCCAGCGCAGTGGCAGGGTCGGAAAACCCAGGATCGAAGCCAGGATTTCCCACAAAAAGTATGCGCCGCACAGGGCTTGCACGGCCACCAGTATCCAGACAAGGGCAGGGTGTTTCAGCACGGGCACCAACCGCAGAGAGGAGAGTATGTGATCATATCAAAGCTGCGACGCGCCGCCGCCTCCCTGTCCGCCAGATCCGCCGGGGCCACCTTGGCCGCCCGAGCCGCCCGTTCCACCGGGACCGCCCGAACCGCCTGGTCCACCCCTTCCGCCTGGGCCGCCGGGACCGGAGTCGCCGTCGTACAGGTCGGGAACAGGCTGCGGATCCGTACCAACAGAGGGCGGCGGCGGTGTCTCAGTCGTCCCATCAGAGCTGCGCAGGGGGAACAGGCGATCGCGCAGAATCTCTCCGGTGGTTCGATTGAGCACGATCTCGCGAAGGTGCCCTTCGGTGGTGGCGGTGATCAGGATACGGCCCAGCCAGGTACGGCTGACCTCGGTCACTGTATAGCCTTCGGTTTGCAGGCGAGACACCATTGGTTGGGCGATGTCCGGCGTTTGCGCCAAAGAGGGCTGATGAGACAGAATCAGCATCAGCAGTACAGTTGAGGTCAGGCGCGGCACTGGAGGTATTCCTTTGATGTCATCCGCCAAACGTACAGCACTTTGCAAATGTCAGGAAATCCCTCATTCGAGACAACGCCTTGAAAAGTCGGGTTTCGAACGCGTTGTGAGAGAAGTTTTGCAAAGGGATGCTTGATGTGTGCGGCGCAGGTGATCCACTGCGCCGCACGAGACAGAGCGGGGCTTACTCGTCACCTCCCGGTGCACCATCACCATTTGCGCCCGCTCCACCGGGACCTCCTTCGCCACCGCGGCCTTCGCCGCCACGACCTTCGCCACCTGCATCCGCAACTTCAGCGCCGCCACCGCGCGGGCCGCCATCTCGTCCACCGCCGCCACGCGCTTCACCGCGATCACGGCCACCGCGCGGCGCAATGCCTTGTTCAGCCAGTTGGTCGCCAATGTTCTGGCGATCCTCCTCGCTGAGGCTGGCAATATCGATTTCGGTGATCGAGACCGTCTCGCCCGAGGTCGGATCGACAACGGTGGGCGGCTCAGACGCAAAGCTGCTCAATGATGTTGCCAATAGAACCGCCGCAGCCAGCGACAGGGTCAGTTGGTTGAAGGTCAGGGAACTCATGATCTTGCCTCGTGTACTGTTGGATATCGTGCGTCCCGTTGTGGGCTGCATGAGCTCAGCTAGAGGCATGGGCGCCCACCAAGATATTGGAGAAAAGGCAGGTTTTGGGGCGCATAAACCAAAGTCGTATGCGGGGTTTATGCATCGGCGATTGGCTCAACGTATTGTTATGAAAGGAGCTTTGTCTCAAAAAGAAAAAAGGCGCCCACGAGAGGCGCCCTTTTCGATTTCTAGTGTGGTTCGGCTCAATTGGCCTTGGACATCCGCTTACGCTCGTGCGGGTCCAGGTAACGCTTGCGCAGGCGCACTGTGTTTGGCGTCACTTCGACCAGCTCGTCGTCGTTGATGTAGGCAATCGCCTCTTCCAACGACAGGGTCATCGGTGTGGTCAGGCGTACGGCATCATCCGTGCCCGAGGCGCGCACGTTGGTCAGCTTCTTACCTTTGAGCGGGTTCACTTCCAGATCGTTGTCGCGGCTATGCTCGCCGATGATCATGCCGGTGTAGACGTCGGCCTGCGCGCCAATCATCATCTTGCCGCGCTCTTCGAGGTTCCACAGGGCATAGGCGACCGAGGTGCCGTTCTCCATCGAGATCAGAACACCAGCACGACGGCCCGGGATCGCACCCTTGTACGGCGCCCAGCCGTGGAACACGCGGTTCAGAACGCCGGTGCCGCGGGTGTCGGTCAGAAACTCACCGTGATAGCCGATCAGGCCACGCGACGGCACATGTGCGATGATGCGGGTCTTTCCAGCACCTGCGGGGCGCATTTCGACCAATTCGCCCTTGCGCGAGCCGGTCAGCTTTTCGATCACTGCGCCCGAGTATTCGTCATCGACGTCGATGGTGGCCTCTTCGACCGGCTCCATCTTGACGCCATCGTCTTCGCGCATGATCACCTGCGGGCGCGAGATCGACAGTTCGAACCCTTCGCGGCGCATGTTTTCGATCAGAACGCCCATCTGGAGTTCGCCACGGCCCGAAACCTCGAACGCTTCACCGCCGGGGGTGTCGGCGATCTTGATGGCGACGTTGGATTCGGCCTCTTTCATCAGACGGTCACGGATGACGCGGGACTGCACCTTTTTGCCGTCACGGCCCGCCAGCGGGCTGTCGTTGATGCCAAAAGTGACGGTGATGGTCGGCGGGTCGATGGGCTGTGCGTCCAGCGGCTCGTCCACGGCGAGCGCACAGATGGTGTCGGCTACGGTGGCCTTGGCCATGCCTGCGATGGACACGATGTCACCGGCCTGCGCCTCTTCGATGTCCTGCTGGGCCAGACCACGGAAGGCCTGGATCTTGGTGACGCGGAACTGCTCGATCTTTTGGCCAATGCGGGTCAGGGCCTGAACGGTGGCGCCGACCTTGAGCGTGCCGGATTCAACGCGGCCGGTCAGGATGCGGCCCACAAAGGGGTCGGACCCCAGTGTGGTGGCCAGCATGCGGAAATCTTCGTCCTGACGTTTGATCTGCTTGGGCTCGGGCACATGGTTGACGATCAGGTTGAACAGCGCGTGCAGGTCCTTGCGCGGTCCGTCCAGTTCGGCATCGGCCCAGCCGTTTCTACCGCTCGCATACATATGCGGGAAGTCCAGCTGATCTTCGTCGGCGTCCAGCGACGCAAACAGGTCAAAACACTCGTCCAGCGCGCGGTCAGGCTCGGCATCCGGTTTGTCGACCTTGTTCAGCACCACGATCGGGCGCAGACCCAGCGCCAGCGCCTTGGAAGTTACAAACTTGGTCTGCGGCATCGGGCCTTCGGCGGCGTCCACCAGCAGCACAACACCGTCCACCATCGACAGGATCCGCTCGACCTCGCCACCGAAATCGGCGTGGCCGGGGGTGTCAACGATGTTGATCCGGGTGCCTTTCCATTCGACGGACGTGGGCTTGGCAAAAATGGTGATGCCGCGCTCGCGCTCCAGGTCGTTGCTGTCCATGGCACGCTCGGCCACGGCCTGATTTTCCCGGAATGCGCCGGATTGTTTGAGAAGCTCGTCAACCAGGGTCGTCTTGCCGTGGTCGACGTGAGCAATGATTGCGATGTTACGCATGTCCATGAGAAATAGGCCTTTGAACGGAGAGTTGTCGCGCGCATACAGTGCTGCGGCGCAATATACCAGCGAAAAGACGAAGCGCCTAATGCGTGGTCGAGTTGGAGTACAGGTGGATGATCAAGATGCCCGAAATGATCAGCCCCATGCCAAGAACTGCCGGTAGATCTAGGCGCTGCCCAAAGACCAGAAAGCCGATTGCGGCAATGGTCACGATGCCCAGTCCCGACCACATGGCATAGACGATCCCAACCGGCATGTAACGCAGCGTGATGGACATGAAATAAAAGGCCAATCCATAGCCGATCACCACGATCACCGAAGGCCAGAACCGGGTAAACTGATGGCTGGCCTGCAGGGCGGTTGTTCCGATGGTCTCGGCCACGACGGCAACGAGCAATAAAAGGTAGGCCTTTGGCATGGAGCACGTCCGAGGATGTCTTGGGGCAGAGAGAGGGCAGGCGCGATGCCGCTTAAGCCGGTGTTAATCACGAATCCCATTTGTTGGGCAACTGATTTTGCACTGCGTGAATTTTGTGCGATTTCAACAACAAACGCGCGGAATCGCGTGGGTCCGGGATACCTGACTTTGAAAATGATAGGTGTAACGCCTATGTTTGACCTTGTTACATGTTTGTTTTGAAAGGTTCACGTTATGACACCATTTGCAAAGAAGATTATTCTTGCCTCGTCTCTGCTGGCTGCCGTCGGTTGGGTTGTGAGCGCTGCGTCGGCTTGATGCCGAGGCTTTTGATCCATTGGATGTGCTGATTGTAAGCGCTTCCATCATAGAATGTCGAAAACAGGGGCTGTTTTGGCCCCTGTTTTTCTTTGAGAAATTGGCAGCTTGGCCCACACTGAAGGGAATTGATCACTTTCGGAAGGGAGACCGAAATGAGACTGCCTATTCTGGCACTGATTTTCGCAATTGGTTCTGCAACGCAAGGTGCTGCACAAGTTTTTGGAAGCGAGTATGACGGGAAGCAGGCACCGATCCGTGATGGTGAACAGCCCGTCATTCCACTGGCAACCGAAGATCCGACATATAACGTTTGGCGAACACCCTTGCCGAGTTTTGAGGGCGAACGTGAGGGCCGGGAGCCTGGCATCATTCAGACCCAACGCTTTTTGAACATGGGTTGGGGGTTGTTGCCGACATTTCTGAACCAGCCACTGGCGTTCACGCCTGCCGATCTGGCAGCCGCCGAAGTGGACGTCGCCATCATGGGCGCCTTTACTGACATGGGCAGCGGCGCGCGCGGCGCATCGCGGGGGCCCAATGCTGTTCGAAACTCTGCGCGATACATCCCTTACGGTGTCCGCGCGCCTCATATGGACGTCATGGTGGACCCGCTTGAGGAAATGGTCGTGGTCGATTATGGCAACGCACCCAATGACCTGATGAGTACCGAGCGTACCGTTCAGGCAGTTCGCTCATTCGTGCGGCAGGCAATCGAAGTCAAGCACGAAGACGGTAGACATGTTATTCCTGTAATCGTTGGTGGTGACCACTCACTGATGTATCCGGACGTGGCCGCGATGGCCGATGTCTACGGCAAGGGAAATGTCGGCGTTATTCACTTCGATGCCCACTATGACGCGACCAAATACATGATGGGGCACCTCATTTCCCACGGCATGCCGATCTATCGCCTGGTCGAGGAAGGTCATGTAGAGGGCAAGAACTTTATTCAGGTCGCGCTGCGCGGCTACTATCCTGACGAAAATTCTTTCAATTGGATGCGTGAAAACGGTCTGCGCTATCACACGATGGCCGAGATTGATGCCCGTGGTTGGGATCCGGTGATGGAAGACGTGATTGCCGAAGCGCAGGACGGCCCGGAATACATGTTCATTTCGTTCGATATGGACACGTTTGATCCAGCCTTTGTACCGGGCACCGGCACACCGGAGCCCGGTGGATTGCTGCCACGCGAAGTATTTCCGATTATCCGGCGTTTGTGCGCTGAATCGAATGTGGTGGGTTTTGAGGTGGTGGAATTGTCCCCAGAGCTGGACCCGACCTACGTTTCGGCGCTGAACGCCAACCGTGTCATTCGGGAATGCCTGACAGGTCTTGCCATGCGCAAGAAGGGCATCACCGAACCTGACTACAAGAGCCCGCTGACGGTCAGCCATGGTCAGAACGACAATTAGGGCGCTGTCAACAGCCGTGCTGGTCCTGTTTGTCCAGCACGGCGCGCCACACGCCGAGCCATTGCAATCGTCATGGAAGGACCTGCGCAAGGAAAGACCTGCCGAATGTCAGGCTTTTCTGGAACAATATCTGACCCATCCCGATTGTGCCCAACAAACCATGATGGCAACATTGGCTGCAAATCGGATTTCCCAGTGCACTTTGGGTGACAGTTCGTTGGACGGCAAGACCATCACCATTGCGGGCTATGCACATCCGTTCGAATTGGCGTTCAATGGTGTAAAAGAGTTCCTTTTGATCCCGCGCGCGCCACAGGATTGTCGGCACCCGCCGCCACCCTTGCCGGATCAGATCATTTCGGTGGAGTTCCCGGAGGGGCTGGATATTAACCTTGATCCGGTCTGGGTTACTGGTGTTTTACGCGTGCGAACGGGCGAGACCCATCTTGCTCCGGTCAGCTACTTTCTTGAGGCAATCAGCGTTGCTCCCGCTCTAATTCCCGATGTGCCAGAAAGCGGGTGAGGCCCCCTGATCAGGCCGTCTGCATCTTGTCGAAATGCGCGACGAGTTGCGGGCGGAGCCAATCCCACAAGCCGGGTGCGCCGCGCTTGACCGGCACACCAACACGCTGGTCGATCTGCTCCAGCGTGACCTTGTATTCGACCCAGCTGCCGCCGCCGTTCTCCAGATTGGCGATCGGGGTCTGCACCCGGTCCACCGACTTGGCGAACATTGCATCCGGGGATCGAGCAGCTTCAAATTCGTGCCACAGAGAGTGCAAGTCTTGGTATTGCTCCTGCGGCAACAAGCCAAACAACCGCTCGGCTGCGGCCTCTTCCTTGGCGGCCATGGCGGCGTGATCGACCTGACCATGAATGGGCGCATCACCGGCGTCAATCTCGACTATATCGTGGATCAACAGCATCCGAAGAACACGGTCGATCTGCACGTCCTGACCTGCCTGATCCGACAGCACCATCGCGTAAAGCATGATATGCCACGAATGTTCCGCCGAGTTTTCGAAACGGGAATCGTCAATCAGCCGCGAGGCCCGATAGATCGACTTGAGTTGATCTGCTTCGGCCAAAAAGGTCAGCCATTGCGGGACAGGACCTGTTATAGTTTCATCAGCTTCCCCCAACAAGCCCTTGGCATGCCAATATATTTCGGGGCAGGCCTGTTGCAGATAAGCGGCCCGACCCGAGGCCAGGTTGTCGCGAACGATTTGCAGGTGGTCCGGCAAAGGTGCTGGCGCATAGAGCACCTGAAACAGCGGCTGTGACCGGTCCAGCATCTTGGCGAATTGTGCATCCGGCGTTTCGTCGACCTCGAACTCAGTCCAGAGCGCCAGGTATTCGGCGGCCTGATCCTCTGGCAACAGCCCAAAGATCCGGCGCGCGGCCAGTTGTTCGCGCTCGGCCACATCGTCCCAATCAACCGCTTCGTGAATTGGGTGATCGCCCACGTCAATTTCTACAAGATCATGCAGCAGCAGCATCCGGATTACACGATCCAGCGACACATCACGATCAGCCATCGGCGCAAAGATCAGCGCGTAAAGTGCCAGATGCCAGCTGTGTTCGGCTGAATTTTCGGGGCGAGACAGATCCAACAGCACATTTGACCGATCCACCTGCTTCAGCCGATCGGCCTCTTTCAAAAAGGCGATCTGGGCTGAGATACGGGTGTTGGTCATTGGGCTTGCTTTGCCTCTTTAGCGGCCTTGAATTCAGTCGCCTTCTTGATCAGGAACCTGCGCGCCACGCGCTCGGCCAGACGCACGCGGACTTCGGTCAGATAGGCCTCTTCCAAAGACTGCGATGCCGCGGCCAGCACATTGCCGACCTCGACATACAGGCGGTCTTCACCGGTCTGGTCCATGACCTTCATCGTATCCTCGGCCAGTTTGGCGGCCAGGTTTTCGATGGTGTTCGACATCAGCGGGTGTTCTCGGTCAGGCGACGTTTCACATAGTCGGTGGTCGTCGTCATCAGGGTGTCCATATGCGGATCCTGGAAGAAGTGATCAGCGCCTTCGACCTCTTCGTGGGTGATCGTGATGCCTTTCTGCTCGTGCAGCTTGTTGACCAGCGACACGGTGTCCGCGGGCGGGGCTACACGATCGGCCGAGCCGTTGATGATCAGGCCCGAGCTGGGGCAGGGCGCCAGGAACGAGAAGTCGTACATGTTGGCCGGCGGCGAGACGCTGATGAAGCCGGTGATTTCCGGGCGACGCATCAACAGTTGCATGCCAATCCAGGCGCCAAACGAGAAACCCGCAACCCAGCAATGCTTGGAGTTGTTGTTCATCGACTGCAGGTAATCCAGCGCCGATGCCGCATCGCTCAGCTCACCCACGCCCTGATCGTATTCGCCCTGGCTTCGACCCACACCGCGGAAATTGAACCGCAACACGGTAAAGCCCATGTTGTAGAACGCATAGTGGAGGTTATAGACCACTTTGTTGTTCATGGTCCCGCCGAATTGGGGGTGCGGATGCAGCACGATGGCGATCGGTGCGTCTTTTTCCTTTTGCGGGTGGTAGCGGCCTTCCAGGCGGCCTTCGGGTCCGGGAAAAATCACCTCGGGCATATGTGCGTTCATCCTGTCTGTTATTATTTCGTGCCGTTCGGAATGTTGACGAATTCCCTAAGGCACTTTAGAACGGTTCTAACTACGGCGCGACGTCAATTGACACCGTCATTGCGGAATACGCATTGATGGTGAAAAGGTCAATGATTGCGCTCAAATGTCACAGGGCTGGAAGGCGAACGATGAAACTATCGACAAAGGGACGTTATGCGATGGTGGCGCTGGCCGACATTGCGCTGCAACCTGCTGATACGCTTGTGACCTTAGGCGAGATTTCCGAACGTCAGGATATCTCGTTGCCCTATCTGGAACAGCTGTTCGTCAAGTTGCGCCGGGCCGAGCTGGTAACTTCGGTGCGTGGTCCTGGGGGTGGGTACCGTCTTGCGCGGTCAGCATCCGAGATTCGTGTGGTCGAGATACTGGGCGCCGTGGATGAAACCGTCGACGCCATGCACAAGGGGGCAGGTGCCTCGGGTGGCTCGTCGGGCAGCCGCGCACAATCGCTGACCAACCGCCTGTGGGAAGGGCTGAGCGCCCATGTCTACGTGTTCCTGCATCAAACTCGGTTGTCGGACGTGATCAAGAACGACCTTGCGCCGTGCCCGGCCGTTCCGAGCCTCTTTGCCGTCGTGGACGCGGAATGACGGTCAGCGGCTTAACCATGTCAAAAAAGATGCATCCATGACGCGTGTTTATCTGGATCACAACGCGACCACCCCGCTGCGGGCCGAGGCACGCGAGGCGATGATCGCCGCAATGGATGTCTGCGGGAACCCGTCGTCTGTCCATGCCGAGGGTCGCGCGGCCAAGGCTTTGGTTGAAAACGCGCGCGCGCAAGTGGCCACCGCCTTCGGCGCGGATGGGGCGGATATCGTGTTTACCTCTGGGTCTACAGAAGGGGCTGCGCTGACCCTGTCGGGGCGCGGGTTGCATGGATCTGGACTCGAACACGACGCGGTAAGAGCTTGGATTGAAGAAGATTTACCGGTTTCGAATGCAGGGAAGGTCACGGTGACTGATCCAGCGTCGACCACTCTTCAACTCGCCAATTCCGAGACCGGGATCGTGCAGGATCTGCCGCAAGGCCTGGCCGTGACGGATGCGACGCAGGCCTTTGGAAAACTGCCGATTGCGTTCAACTGGATGGGCGCGCAAATGGCCATGATCTCGGCCCATAAGCTTGGTGGCCCCAAGGGAATCGGGGCGGTTGTGATGCCGCGCGGCACGGACCTGCAGGCGCAGATCAAGGGCGGCGGGCAAGAGATGGGCCGCCGATCCGGCACCGAAAACGTGCTTGGAATGGTCGGTTTTGGCGCCGCAGCCCAGGCAGCCGCCCGCGATTTGGCGGATGGCGTATGGGAACGGGTTGCGGAACTTAGAAATATTCTAGAAAAGGCTCTTGAGGCTGGGACAAGCAAGACTATTTTTGTCGGGAAAGGCGCGAGCCGCCTGCCCAACACTCTTTGTTTCGCCACACCCGGCTGGAAAGGCGAGACGCAGGTGATGCAGATGGACCTGGCCGGATTTGCCATAAGCGCGGGCTCTGCCTGCTCGAGCGGCAAGGTCAAGGCCAGCACCGTGCTGACCGCGATGGGATATGACGAGGCCACGGCAAGCAGCGCGATCCGCGTTTCGCTGGGGCCCGAGACGAATGAAGAAGATGTGCTGCGCTTTGCTGATGCGTGGCTGCTAAAGGAAAAGAAGCATCACGCGCGTGCTGCGTGATCTGACGGAGGGTTTGTCATGGCCGCATTGGACCAGACACAGGTAAAAGAAGGCGTTGATCAGGAAACCGTGGATGCGGTTCGCGAGGTCGGCGGCGCTTATAAATATGGTTGGGAAACCGATATCGAAATGGAATATGCCCCCAAAGGGCTGACCACCGATATTGTCCGTCTGATCTCGGAGAAGAACGAAGAGCCCGAATGGATGCTGAACTGGCGGCTTGAGGCGTATGACCGCTGGCTGACCAAGAAAGAACCCGACTGGGCCATGGTCGACTATCCGGAAATCGACTTTCAGGATCAGTACTATTATGCCCGTCCCAAGTCGATGGAGGTCAAGCCCAAGTCACTGGACGAGGTCGACCCCAAGCTGCTGGCGACATACGAAAAGCTGGGTATCCCGCTGAAAGAACAGATGATTTTGGCCGGTGTCGAAGGCGCCGAGAACATGCCCGCCGAGGGCCGCAAAGTTGCGGTTGATGCGGTGTTCGACTCGGTGTCGGTTGGCACAACGTTTCAGGAAGAGCTGAAAAAGGCCGGTGTCATTTTCTGTTCGATCTCTGAGGCGATCAAGGAACACCCCGAACTGGTCAAGAAATACCTCGGCTCGGTCGTGCCGGTTTCGGACAACTTCTATGCGACGTTGAATTCGGCCGTCTTCTCGGATGGTTCGTTCGTCTACGTGCCGCCGGGCGTGCGCTGCCCAATGGAGCTGTCGACCTATTTCCGCATCAACGCGGAAAACACCGGTCAGTTCGAACGCACCCTGATCATTGCCGATAAAGGCAGCTATGTCAGCTACTTGGAAGGCTGTACTGCTCCGGCACGTGACATCGCTCAGCTGCACGCCGCTGTCGTCGAGATCATCATAGAAGAAGACGCCGAGGTAAAATACTCGACCGTTCAGAACTGGTATCCGGGTGATGAGAACGGCAAGGGCGGCATCTACAACTTCGTGACCAAACGCGCTGATTGCCGCGGCGACCGGTCCAAGGTGATGTGGACGCAGGTTGAAACCGGCTCGGCCGTGACCTGGAAATACCCGTCCTGCATCCTGCGCGGCAACGAAAGCCAGGGCGAGTTCTATTCGATCGCCATCGCCAACAACATGCAGCAGGCCGACACCGGCACCAAGATGATCCACCTGGGCAAGGACACCAAGTCGCGCATCGTGTCCAAAGGCATCAGCGCTGGCAAGGCGCAGAACACCTATCGCGGTCTGGTTTCGATGCACCCCAAGGCCAAGAACGGGCGCAACTACACCCAGTGTGACTCGCTCTTGATCGGTGACAAATGCGGGGCGCATACGGTTCCGTATATCGAGGTCAAGAACAACTCGGCCCGGGTCGAGCATGAGGCGACCACATCCAAGGTGGACGACGATCAGCTGTTCTATTGCCGCTCGCGCGGGATGGACGAGGAAGAGGCGGTCGCCCTGGTGGTGAACGGCTTCTGCAAGGACGTGCTGCAGGCCCTGCCGATGGAATTCGCCATGGAAGCGCAGCAGCTGGTTGCAATCTCGCTGGAAGGTTCGGTTGGATGACACCAGACACAGGAGAAATGCCGATCCGGGCGCAGAAGCGCGAACGCCATTTCGACCTGGAAGAGGCACGGGCAGCGATTGAAAACAGCGAACCTTATGTGTTCTGGGGCACGGATACCATCCCGTGTCAGATCGAAGGCAAGCATGTTGTGTTTGCCACCGACAAGCTGCGCGATCCTATTCAACGCAATCACCGCGCAGGCACGTTTTACGAACAGGAAGAGCTGGAGCAGATACGGTCCATTTTTCCCTGCAATGACGGCGTTTTTGTCGACATAGGTGCCAATGTCGGCAACCACAGCCTGTTTGTGTCGCTATTCTTGAACCCGTCCAAAGTGATCCCGTTCGAACCGAACCCGCTGGCTTATCGGCTGCTTTTGGCAAATGTTGCCTTCAATGGTCTCGCGCCGGTCTTTGACCTGAGCAACATTGGGTATGGGCTGTCTGATGTGTCCGAGGGTGGTTATGCGATGCGCAAACAGGAGAAAAACCTGGGCGCTGCACGCATGATGGCCGGCGAAGGCGACATCGAAGTCGTTGTCGGTGACGAGGTGCTCGCTGATGTCGAACCTGACCTGATCAAGATCGATGTCGAAGGGATGGAAATCAAGGTTCTCAATGGCTTGCGCAAGACAGTTGCGCGCAGCCAACCCGTGTTGATGGTAGAGGTCGACAACGAAAACGAAGAGGCCTTTCTCGCCTGGGTCAAAGAGGTCGACTACGAGGTTCTGGATGTGATGCAGCGCTATCGCACTAACAAGAACTATTTTGTCGGCGCGACCAAGGCATAATCCGAGATCTGTGATGTTGCGGTTATCTGATCTTCAAAACCCGAACAGGGCAACGATACCAGGCTTTGCCATGTGTCGGCGTTGTCGTGGTTGGGCGTTTGGGTTGCAGGGGACAATCTGTTGAACAGCGCTGCATTCCAAATGGCACCGATCAAACTTTTTTGGTGGAAGGGTATCCCGAACTTCGGTGATGTCCTGTCCTCTTTGGTTGTTGCCAACGTCTCTGGGCGCAAGGTGACGCATGCCGGGCCAAAGGGATGTGATTTGGTGGCTGTTGGCTCGTTGTTGCAGGTCATACGGCGTAATTTCTCGCAGGCTGTCGAGCACCGGATGAAGCCGTTTGTTTGGGGGACGGGGCTTTTGCATCCGGTGCCTACAGATTTTTTACCTAACGTAAACGTTGCTCTGGTCCGGGGGCCGGTTACAGCCGCTTTGTTAGGGGTGAAGACCCGCCAGTTTGGCGATCCTGGGTTGTTGACTGCTGATCTGATCGACGAAATTCCCTCTGTCCAGGATCGCGTCGCGTTGGTTCCGCATCACAGCCAAGTTGATGATCCCGAAATCCAAGCGTTGGTTCGTTCAGAGCCTGCCTTGGACCTGGTTGATCCACGCGCTGATGCGCTCGAGGTGTGTCGCCGGATCGCATCGAGCCGACATGTAATTGCCAGCAGCCTGCATGGGCTCATCGTGGCCGACGCATTCGGCGTGCCAAGCACTTGGCTCAGCCCCGGTGAGCAATCACATCTGAAGTACCACGACTACGCGGCGTCTGTTGGGCGACCGCTGATTTCACCGATCGAAGCCCACGAGGTTCCGGGTGTTCTGTCTTCGCTCAAGGATGGAACCGAACTGACCTATGGCGACGGCATAGCGCGCGCCCGGGCCGATCTGATCGAAACCTTTCCGGCACATCTGCGTGCCGCCCCTGACAATACCCGCGCATTCGCTGCGGGCCAGAGATGAGAAGCGAGGCAAAAATGCTCGAAATCAAAAACTTGCACGTCAAACTTGAAGAAGAAGAAAAGCAGATCCTGAAAGGCGTCGACCTAAAAGTCGATGCTGGCAAGGTTCATGCGATCATGGGCCCCAACGGCTCGGGTAAATCGACCCTGTCCTATGTCCTGTCGGGCCGCGACGGGTACGAAGTGACCGAAGGCGCCGCCTCGCTTGACGGCGAAGACCTGCTGGAGCTGGAGCCGGAAGAGCGCGCCGCAGCTGGCCTGTTCCTGGCGTTCCAATACCCGGTTGAAATCCCCGGTGTCGGCAACATGACTTTCCTGCGCACGGCCGTGAACGCACAACGCAAAGCCCGCGGCGAAGAAGAGCTGAGCGCCGCCGACTTCCTGAAAGTCGTACGTGAGCGTGCCAAGTCGCTGAAAATCAACGCCGACATGCTCAAGCGTCCGGTGAATGTGGGCTTCTCGGGTGGTGAGAAAAAGCGCAACGAAATCCTGCAGATGGCGATGCTGGAACCCAAGATGTGCATCCTGGACGAGACCGACTCGGGCCTGGACGTCGATGCCATGAAGCTGGTCGCCGAAGGCGTGAACGCGCTGCGCGATGAAGGCCGCGGGTTCCTGGTGATCACCCACTATCAGCGCCTGCTGGACCACATCAAACCCGATGTCGTTCACATCATGGCAGACGGTCGCATCGTCAAAACCGGTGGTCCCGAGCTGGCGCTGGAAGTTGAAAACAACGGTTACGCCGACATTCTGGCCGAGGTGCAGTAATGGCTTTGCCCGAGATCAAACAAACCGCAACCGAGGCGCGCCTGGCCGCGCTGGAGCTGCCGACGGCGGGCTGCACAAAGCCCGCGCGCGAGGCCGCGATTGCCCGCGTGCGCGACATGGGTTTGCCCGATCGTCGCGACGAATACTGGAAATACACCCGCCCCGACACGCTGGTGCAGGCGGATGCCCCCACAGCGGCGCTGTTCGACAACGACGAACCGTTGATGTTCGACCAGATCGACCGGCTCAAGATCGTCTTTGTAGATGGTATCTTTGACGCCGATGCCTCGGATGATCTGACGCTTGAAGGGGTGCAGATCGAGCGTCTCGAGGATATTTGCTGCACGGACATCCACTGGGCCAAGGACCTTTACGGTGTTTTGGAAACGCGCGGTCACAACCCGGTTCCGCGTCCGCTGGCGGCGCTGAACACGGCCTTTGCCGCGGATGGCGTTGCCATTCACGTCACCGGCAAGCCGTCGAAACCGATCAGCCTGATCTACGTGCACAAGGACGAGGCTTCGGATGCCTTCCTGCACCACATCCTGCGGGTTGAGAGCGGTGCCGAAGCGACCATTTTGGAAAACGGTCCGGCGGCCGCGCGTTTCAACAAATGCATGGAGATCGACATCGCAGATGGCGGAACCCTGCATCACGTGCGCTCTCAGGGGCGCGATCACGAACGTCGTGCTGTGACCCATATGTTCACCCGTCTGGGGGCGAAATCGGTTTACAAGTCTTTCACGCTCACCGTGAACGGCGTGCTGACCCGCAACGAACAGGTGATCGAGATCCTGGGCGACGATGCTGTGGCCCATGTGGCCGGTGCCTGTGTAGGTGATGGTGATTTCCACCACGACGACACGGTGTTCATCACCCATGATGCAGTGAACTGTGAAAGCCGTCAGGTGTTCAAAAAGGTGCTGCGCAACGGTGCGACGGGCGTGTTCCAGGGCAAGATCCTGGTGAAGGAAGGCGCGCAAAAGACTGATGGATATCAGATTTCTCAGTCCTTGCTGCTGGATGATGACAGCCAGTTCCTCGCCAAGCCCGAGCTTGAGATCTATGCCGACGATGTGGCCTGTTCACACGGCTCGACCTCGGGCGCGATTGATGAGACCGCGCTGTTCTATCTGCGTTCGCGAGGGGTGCCAGTGTCGGACGCGACGGACTTGTTGACCTTGGCGTTCCTGGCCGAAGCGGTCGAGGAAATCGAGGCCGAGGATCTGGCGGAGGACATCGTCAACCGTCTTGAATCCTGGCTGTCGCGCCGCCGCTGATGTCGGTGACGTCGGACATCTTGGCCACGTATCGTGGCCCCGGGCGCGTTGTACGGCGCCTGCTGGACATGGGCCAGCGCGAGGACCGCGCGCTGGCCATTCTCATGGCCAGCTGCGTGGTGCTGTTCATCGCGCAACTGCCACGCCTGTCGCGTGAGGCGCATCTTGAGGGCCGCGACCTGAACGAGTTGATGGCCGGCAGCCTGATGGCCCTGATCCTGATTGCACCGCTTTTGATGTATGTCATCGCGGCGGCCTCGCATGTCGTGGCCAAGGTGGTTGGCGGCAAGGGCGATTGGTTCGGCGCGCGTCTGGCTCTGTTCTGGGCGCTGCTGGCGTCCAGCCCGCTGGTTTTGTTGCATGGGCTTGTGGCCGGGTTCATCGGCCCGGGACCGTCGCTGCAACTGGTGGGGGCTGTGTGGTTTGCGGTTTTTGCGTGGTTCTGGATCGCGGGGCTGTTTCAGGCGGAAAGGCCACAAGAAAGGACAGGAGCATGAACGCTCTGAACCTCAAGGATCTGGCGGTGATGTCCGTCACCAACCCCGCCCAGGCGGCGCAGATCCTGTTGGCGCAGGACCTGCGGCGCGATGTGCTGTGGCTGGGACTGGCCTTGGCCGTTGTCCTGAACACGCTGCTGTTTTCGCTGTCGGGCATGCTGCTGCCCGGCCCCAAAGGCATGCCGGTGCTGATCCAGTCACCCATGGTCTACGCTGGTTTTGTAGGCGGCGGCATTTTGGCCACCATCATTGCGATCCACCGTGTGGGTGCCATGCTGGGCGGGCAGGGGTCGTTCGACGACGTCATGCTCCTGATGGTCTGGATGCAGTTTCTGCGCGTCGCGGTACAAGCGGTCGCACTTGTGTTGATGCTGACCATCCCGGTCCTATCCTTTCTTGTGGTGCTTGGCGCATCGCTGATCGGTCTTTTCATCTTTTTGCACTTCATCGACCAGGCACATCGTTTGGGATCGCTGATGAAGGCCGCAGGCGTATTGGTCGGGTCCGTCTTTGCCATTGCGGTTGTGCTTTTCATTCTTCTCTCCCTTCTTGGGGCTGGCTAACTGGGATCGTTTCTCATGTATGACGTCAACAAAATCCGGGCCGATTTCCCGATCCTCTCGCGTGAGGTGAACGGCAAGCCGCTGACCTATCTCGACAACGGTGCTTCAGCCCAGAAACCGCAGGTGGTGATCGACGCGATCACGCAGGCCTATTCGATGGAATACGCCAACGTTCACCGCGGGCTTCACTACCTGTCGAACCTGGCCACCGACAAATATGAGGCGGTGCGCGGGATTATCGCCAAGTTCCTGAATGCAGGCTCCGAGGATGAGATCGTGCTGAATTCGGGCACGACCGAGGGTATCAACATGGTCGCCTATGGCTGGGCCATGCCGCGTCTAAAGGCGGGTGATGAGATCGTTCTCAGCGTTATGGAGCACCACGCCAACATCGTGCCCTGGCATTTCCTGCGCGAACGCCAGGGCGTGGTGCTGAAATGGGTCGATGTGGACAGCACCGGCGCGCTTGACCCGCAGGCGGTGCTCGATGCGATCGGACCCAATACCAAACTGGTCGCCGTCACCCAATGCTCGAACGTTCTGGGCACTATGGTGGACGTCAAGGCGATAACCCAAGGCGCCCACGCCAAGGGTGTTCCGGTGCTGGTTGATGGCAGCCAGGGCGCGGTTCACATGCCGGTCGACGTGCAGGACCTTGGGTGTGACTTCTACGCCATCACGGGCCACAAGCTGTATGGTCCCTCCGGCTCTGGCGCGATCTTTTGCAAGGCCGAACGTATGGCTGAAATGCGTCCCTTTATCGGGGGCGGCGACATGATCCGCGAAGTGTCGAAAGAGGCGGTCACCTATAACGACCCGCCAATGAAGTTCGAGGCCGGAACCCCCGGCATCGTGCAGACCATTGGCCTTGGTGTGGCGCTTGAGTACATGATGGAGCTGGGGATGGAGAACATCGCCGCTCATGAGGCCGGTTTGCGCGACTATGCCATGTCCAAGCTGCAAGGGCTCAATTGGCTGCAGGTGCAGGGCACAACGCCCGACAAGGCCGCGATCTTCAGCTTTACGCTGGACGGGGCAGGGCATCCGCACGACATCTCGACCATCCTGGACAAAAAGGGTGTCGCCGTGCGTGCTGGCCACCACTGTGCCGGTCCGCTGATGGATCACCTGGGCGTCACGGCCACCTGCCGCGCCAGCTTTGGCCTCTACAACACGACGGACGAGGTCGACACGCTGGTCGACGCGCTGGAGCTTGCACATGAGCTTTTTGCGTAACTGCGAGACCTTGGAAAAGCCGGAGAAATTTCGGCTTTTCCGATTGCGGAGGGGCAAGCGATCTTTTATAGCCCGTTCCTAGGCACCCATAGCTCAGCTGGATAGAGCGCTGCCCTCCGAAGGCAGAGGTCTCAGGTTCGAATCCTGATGGGTGCGCCACTTTTCAACATGACTGTTCAGCTCCAATCCCGTGACCGGATGAACTCGGCGCAGTCCTGCGTTATGGACGCATAGGGGGTACGGGTGCGGATGTAGAGGTAGACTTCGCGTTGGTCCGAGAGGTCGGCAATTGGACGAAAGACTGTGTCGGTCGGCAAAAACCGCGAAACCGTTTGCGGCAGGATCGTCACCCATTCGCCAGTCTGAACCATCGCAATCAAAGATAGCGTGTTCTGAATGGTGACGTCTGATTTTTCGACAGCTTCCAGAAACGCAAGAGACTGAATCAGATCGCAAAGCGCGTTTCGGATAAACTTGGGCGTGACGACATCTTCAAGTGTTGGTAACTGCGACGACATTGCAAGTGGATGGTCGGCAGAGGCCACCAGACCAAACTGATCGCAAAAGAGAGGTATCGCTTCGATCCCGTTTAACGAATGGTGGCCCGAGGCGATGCCGATATCGGCGCGCCCGGTCAAAAGCGCATCCAGAATTTGCGCGGTATGTGTATCGCGCAGTTCGATCTTCAGACCGGAAAAGCGATTGGTCATATGATCGGTCACGGCGGGAAACACCACTGCCGCCACGGATGGGACTGATACGATGCGGATTTGACCATGCCGGGATCGAGCAGCGGATTCGATGCCCTGTATGGTTTCATCATATTCACGCACTTGCTTGAGTGCCTGTTCGAAAACCTGCTCTCCCAGTGCCGACAGCTGTGCTTTGCGCTCGCCCTGAAACAGTTTGCGCCCAAGATGCTCTTCGAAGTGCTTGAGCGTCATGGACACCGCTGATTGCGTGCGCCCCAAGCGGTTGGCAGCCTCGGCCAGATTGCCGGTCTGGGCCACGGTGCAAAAGGTGCGAAGGGTTTCCAGTTTGATCGACATGAGTTCAGTGTAATTGAAATTGACTTGAGCTAATTGAATTTGACTGATGTGGTCGCCAAAGTCCATCCTGCCCCAAACCAAATTCTGTTGTCTGGGGCGTATTGTGACCAAACTGAACCTGATTGCCGGCGAATGGCTGGCTGGCGAAATCGAAATCGAAAACCGTAACCCTTCGGATCTGAGCGATCTGGTTGGCATGTTCGCGCAGGCCAGCTCGGATCAACTGGACGCGACGCTGGATCAGGCGCGCATCGCACAAGCCGAATGGGCCGCTTATGGGCTGGAACGCAAGCAGGCCGTGCTGAACGCCATCGGCAACGAAATGATGGCGCGGGCCGAGGAACTCGGCACGCTGCTCAGCCGCGAAGAGGGCAAGCCGCTGGCCGAGGGCAAGGGCGAGGTCTATCGGGCGGGTCAATTCTTTACCTACTACGCCGCCGAATGCCTGCGTCAGATCGGCGAGAACGCGGATTCTGTACGCCCCGATATCGAGGTGGACGTGCGCCGCGAAGCTGTTGGGGTTGTCGCGATCATCTCGCCCTGGAACTTCCCCACCGCGACCGCCTCGTGGAAGATTGCTCCGGCGCTTTGCTATGGCAACGCGGTGGTTTGGAAGCCGGCCAACATCACGCCGGCCTCTGCGGTGGCCCTGACCGAGATCATCGAGCGTCAGGACATTCCCAAGGGCCTGTTCTCGCTGGTCATGGGGTCGGGCCGTTCGATCGGACAGCGTCTGGTCGAAAGCCCCAAGGTCAATGCCATTTCGTTCACCGGTTCGGTTCCGGTGGGCAAGGGCATTGCAGCCGCGGCAATCCAGAACCTGACCAAAGTGCAGATGGAGATGGGGTCGAAGAACGCTTTGGCTGTGATGGACGATGCGGATCTGGATCTGGCTGTGTCGTTGGCCTTGGGTGGCGCATTCGGCGGCACGGGTCAGAAATGTACCGCGTCCTCGCGTCTGGTGGTGCATGCGGGCATCCATGATGCCTTTGTCGAGAAGCTGGTTGCTGGTGCGCAGGCGATGAAAGTGGGACATGCTCTGGAAGCGGGCGTACAGATGGGTCCCGTGGTCAGCGCGCAGCAGTTGCAGGAAAACCTGGACTATGTCGCCCTGGGGCAGTCCGAGGGGGCCGAGCTGGCCTGCGGTGGTGCACGCCTCGAAATGCCGACCGAGGGCTTTTATATGTCGCCGGGTGTGTTCCTGAACACCACCAACGACATGCGCGTCAACCGCGAAGAGATGTTTGCCCCGCTGACCTCCGTAATCAAAGTCGGCAGCTATGACGAGGCGTTGAGCGTCGTCAATGACACCAACTTTGGCCTGACCTCGGGCATCGTGACCAAGTCGCTGGCCCGCGCGACGCACTTCCGCCGCAATGCGCGCACCGGTGTCGTGACGGTTAACCTGCCAACCGCAGGGACCGACTATCACGTGCCGTTCGGGGGTCGTGGCGACAGCTCCTATGGCCCACGCGAGCAGGGCAAGGCAGCGGCTGAATTCTACACAACCGTCAAAACCGCCTACATCAGTGCCGGTCCTGTTTGATGCCTACTCCCCCTCGTCAAACGCGGGCGTGCCACTTCGGCACGCCAGGCCCGACCTCCCCCCCAGGAGGGCCTTTTGCGACGGATCGGCAAATGGAACGGGCTCAAGTATGGCGAGGGAGTTCTTCTTTTCACTGTAACGCAGCCCACCCGAGGTCGGGCCTGGCGCGCCTTGCATCAAATGGAGTCACCCCATGTCCGGCTACCTGATCGACGGCCTGCAATATGTGAACTGGTCGGAAAAGGTGTTCCGCCAACTGCGTGAGGGCGGCGTGGATGCGATCCACGTCACCATCTCGTATCATGAGAACTTTCGCGAAACGGTTCTGAATTTCGAGAAATGGAACCGCTGGTTTGAGCAGTACCCCGACCTGATCATGAAAGGCCAATGGGCCAGCGACATCGACGTCGCGCGGAAAACCGGGCGCACGGCGGTGTTCTTTGGCTTTCAGAACCCCAGCCCGATCGAGGATGACATCGGTTTGGTGGAAATCCTGCACACACTCGGCGCGCGCTTCATGCAGCTGACCTACAACAACCAGTCGCTGCTGGCGACGGGGTGTTACGAGGCCGAGGACCCCGGCATCACCCGTATGGGCAAGCAGGTCATCAAGGAAATGAACCGGGTGGGTCTGGTCGTCGACATGAGCCATTCGGCGGACCGCTCGACCATTGAAGCGGCCGAAATCTCGGAACGCCCCATCGCCATCACCCATGCCAACCCGCACGAATGGCAGCCGGCACTGCGCAACAAGCGTGAGAGCGTTATTCGAGCGGTGACTGAAAATGGTGGGATGCTCGGGTTTTCGGTCTACCCTCATCACCTGAAGGACAAGTCCGACTGCACGCTGGAAAGTTTCTGCGAGATGATCGCGCGGACGGCCGAGAAATACGGCGCGCAGCATTTGGGCATCGGCACCGACCTGTGTCAGGATCAGCCTGACAGCATCGTCGAATGGATGCGCGTTGGCCGCTGGACCAAGGAAATCGACTATGGCGAGGGCTCGGCCAGCAATCCGGGTTTCCCACCGATGCCCAGCTGGTTCGAAGACAACCGCCACTTTGGCAACATCCGGCAAGGGCTGCGCGCGACCGGCCTGAACGGGACGGAGATTGACGGGATCATGGGCGGGAACTGGTATCGGTTCTTTGCTGAGAATTTCACGCCACAAGGATAACGCTGATGGACGCAACTGCGCAAACAACCATCCCCCGGCGGGACCCAGCGACAGTGATGCGCCTGTCGCGGCTGGGGTCGCTGCATCAATGCCGCCTGAGCTTCATGCGGCAGCTGACCCGCCGCATGGCGCAGGAAAACTGGAGCTTTTCGCGTCCGGTGTTTCGGATTGATGAAAACGGGGTGGGCTGCGCGGTCTATTCGGCCAAGGGGCCAGAGCGGACCTATTCGCTGGTGGCTTTTGCCCATGACCTGCCGCCCGAGATGCGCTCGGACCGGGTGATTGCCGAGGCTTGGGATGCCACTTTTGCGCTGTTTGACGGCGTGCCGACCGAAGCGGACATTGACCGGCTGTCCCAGAACGTGCCGTTGCAAGAGGCGGGACGGGTCAGCGAGAACGAGTTGTCGCTGTCGCGGGCCAACCGCTCGGTGCGCTTGTGGGCGCATGTGGTGGACCGTCTGGCGGCAGGCCAGCAGCCGGATTTCGAACAGATCGACAAGGTCGGCTATCTGATGCGCACCACGGCCGTTTATGGCTCGGGCAAGTTTGGCGCGGCCGACCGGGAAAAGATCGCGGACCGGGCAGAGGTGCAAGCCCCGTTTCAAGCCGAGATGTTGTCGGTGTTTCTGACTCGCACCTTTGTGCGCGATCTAGTGCAACATATGGCTCATGCCAAGGGCGGCGACACGGCCGTGACGCTGGACCCGACCATTGCGCGGCGCTTGGGGATCGGAAATTCGACGGGTCTGGGCATGGCGCCGTTCATCGTCAACCACCCCATCCTGTTCAACAACTGGATCATGGTGCGCGAAGAGGCCATCGCGCGTGTGCGGTCGGTGAGCGAGGCCAGTGAAAGCGAGGCGCAGGTGTTTCGCAGAATGCTGCGCCGAAGCGAGGTTTCGGTTGACCGCTGGCGGTCCGAACATCCGATCCAGATCGAAAAGCTGGCGGTACTGAAAAGCGATCTGGCGAAACTCACTGCTCACGTCGCCGCCGATGATCTGATCACTGATCATCCTTGGAACCGGTTGATGGACTGGGCCGCGGGCAAACTCAGCGAAGAGGGACAAGAACTCGTCGCCTCGCTGATCCTGGAACCTTACCCGGATCTTGTGGACGGTCTGACCTCCTGCATGGCTGACAGCAATGGCGCGGCCTTTGTCATCGACGGGTCGATGGATGTGGCAGATGTGCGGGGGCTGCTCGAAGACAGCTTTGGCTGGGCGCTCGATCTGGATTGGGACGCGCCCCAGAATTGCGCGCGCGCCTGGTATGTGTCCGAAGAGAAGCTGGAGCCGCGCATGGGCGAGCGGTTTGACGAACCCATTGCGGAGTATGAACAGCCGCTTGCACCTGCACGGGATGCGGCACTGGCACACCGGGCGTTGGTTGGGCAACAAGGCACGGTCGCCGAATTCTTGCTGACCCATCCCGAACACCGGCATACTGTCCGGCGGGCACAAATGAGCCGCGTCGCGCCTTATGGCGAGATCCGCGACAACACGATCAGCGCGCAGGTGCTGCCCATCGACATGTTGCGCGCGAAACTGTCGTTCTTTGGGGCGACGCATTTCGACCCGCGCTCGGACCGTTGGGTGCGGATCTGCATGTACGCAGGCGCACCCTATCCAGAAGATCTGTCGGAACAGACCGCCGACCTTTGGGTCTATCCACAGGAGGGGGCGCAATGAGCTATTCCCTGAACGAGGTCGAAGTCACCGCCAAACGCGCCACACGCGGCGCGGGCTTTACATGGGGCCTGGCCGAGGACACCGCCAAGGCGATACGTTGGCTGTGCGCTCATGACCTGGACGGGGTCGGATTTCTGGCCGGGCTTCTGGAACAATCTGACCGCGATGTGCACGCGCCGGTATCGCTGGACGGTGACTGGGTGGGCAAGGGGGCCTTGTGCCCGTTGCGCACGGGTTGCCTGCTCTCGGACAGCGCCCACCTTCTGAGCAGACAGCCCATCGTCATTCAGCACGTCGCCGTTCCCGCGCTTGTGTTGCCCTTTGCCGCCTTGGCGGCGCGGCAGTTGAACGAGCCGGTTGTGCTGGACTGTGACGGCATGACCGTCTGTACCGATGGCCAGATCCTGTCGTCGACCGCGGATTGGCCGACAATGGCCCAGACGGTGATGATCACGACAGGGGGCGACCTGCCTGTGTCCTCTCTTCGGCGAACCCGTGCGTCGCCACGCTCCGCCGATTGGGACGCCCTGAACCGGTTTGCCCACAAAACCTATGCCCCCGCCACCGAAGAATCCCGTCTGCTGGGCGCCGGTGCCGGGCTTTCTGACAACGACTGACAAAAAGGCCAGACCATGATCGAGACCCGCACGCTCACACTCGCAGATATCGAAGATCTGTCGTTCCGCGCCCTAGTGGCTGCGGGCACGTCCGAGGCCAACGCAAGACCGCTCGCGGTTGCCACGGCCGCGACCGAGGCCGATGGTGTGGCCAGCCATGGCTTGGCTTACATCCCGATCTACTGCGAGCATGTGCAATGCGGCAAGGTGGATGGCTCTGCGATCCCGGCTGTCGATAAACCAACACCGGGCGTGGTGAACGTGGATGCGGCCACCGGGTTTGCGCATGCCGCGATTGACGCCGGTTTCGACGCCTTGATCCCAGCCGCGCGTGCGCAGGGCATCGCCGTGCTGGCAATTCGCAACAGCTATAACTGCGGGGTTCTGGGCTATCACACATGGCATCTGGCGCAGGAGGGACTGGTGGGACTTGGGTTCACCAATGCGCCGGCCTCTATCGCGCCGTCTGGCGGGTCCAAGCCGGTCGTGGGCACCAACCCGTTTTCCATCGCGGTGCCGGGGACCGACGGCCAGCCCGCGTTGCTCATCGACCAAAGTGCCAGCACAATCGCCAAAAGCGAGGTCATTAAACACGCGCGTGAAGGCAAGGCGATCCCGGTTGGCTGGGCTTTGGATGCCGACGGCAACCCCACCACCGATCCCAATGTTGGCCTCAAGGGGTCGATGGCGCCGTCGGGTGGATACAAGGGCGTCGGTGTGGCGATTCTGACCGAGGTGATGGCCGCGGCACTGACCGGCGCGACGCTTGGCGTGCATGCTTCGCCCTTCTCGGGAACAGCGGGCGGACCACCAAAAACCGGCCAAATGTTCATTGCAATCGACCCCAAGGCCACCGCAGGTGACGCTTTTGCCACCGGTATTGCCGGTCTCGTCCAAGTGATCCGGGATCAATCCGGCGCACATTTGCCCGGTGATGGCCGCCGGTCCAAGCGGCTGGCCGCACAGTCAAACGGTGTAGCGGTGAATGTGGCAACCTTGGAGAAAATCGAAGCCATTCTGACCTAAACCCAAGGTCGCGACGTCCGGTTCGGAGCGTGGCGGCCAGAATAAATCTCTCCATCCGAACCAAGGGACACGTGCGAACAGGGAGGAAACACATGTCAATCAAGCAACCCTTCACCAATCTGGAGATCAAGCGATCCTCAGGTGGGTTCTATGAGGGGCACAGCGTCGAAATCGCTTTGCTCAGTAAAGCCATCATGGTCGGACTTGTGCTTTGGGCCTTGGTCTGGCCTGCCAATGCCAACGGCGTGCTCGGCAGCCTCAACAGCCGCCTGCTTGAGACGTTCAACGTCTTTTACATCGTCATCGTCGGGCTCTTCATCTTCTTCCTGGTCGTCGTGGCATTGCTGCCCGGAACCGGCAAAAAGGTGATGGGACCGGCCGGTGAGGCGCCAGAGTTCTCGAACTTTTCCTGGTTTTCGATGATGTTTGGCGCCGGTCTGGGCGTGGGTCTGATGGTCTTTGCAACCGCAGAACCGCTTGGCCTGTGGGGATCGAACCCTGTTGTGATCGCACAAGAGGTCGCACCCAACACCGAAGCTGCCCTGCAATCGGGGTATCGCTATACCTTCCTGCACTATGGCTTTCATGCCTGGGCGATTTACGTGGTGACCGGCCTGTCGCTGGCGTATTACGCGTACACCCGGAACATGCCGCTGACCATCCGCACGGCGCTGACGCCGCTGTTTGGCAAGATGCTGAACGGGTTCCTGGGTCACGTAGTTGACGTCCTGGGTGTTGTGGCCACCATTCTGGGTGTTTCCGTAACCATCGGTTACGGCGTGTCGCAGTTCATCGACGGGGTCTATGCGATCACCGGCATGGAATGGATGATGGATATGACGGGCGAAGCTCCGGCTCCGGGCACGGTTGGCCTGCTGGCTGGCCTGTTCGTCATCATGGGACTGTCGATCATCTCGGCTGTATCGGGTGTTGGTCGTGGGGTGAAATACCTGTCGAACCTGAACCTGGTCCTGTCGCTGATCCTGCTCTTGACCTTTGTGGTCTTCGGCTCGTTCCTCTTTGCGATGAGCACCTATGCCTCGGCCTTTGTCGACTACATGCTGAACTTCATCTCGCTCAGCTTTGGTGCATTTGGTCCGCAATCTGCGGCTGATTTTGCCGCTGGTCTGCCAAGCGAAGCAGCTCCCTTTGCCGACGCGCTGCGCGGCGGAGCAACCAACGCATGGGGATCGTTCGCGGGCTTCAAGTCCGGTCTGGAAGGCGACGCGGCAGCTTTGTCCGACGACGTTCTGACGGCGGCTTATGCAGCGGGTGAACCTGCGCGTCAGTTCGGCTGGCAGGCGGGCTGGACCACCTTCTATTGGGCTTGGTGGATTGCCTTCTCGCCTTTCGTGGGCCTGTTCCTGGCACGCATCTCCAAGGGGCGTACCGTGCGCGAGTTCATCGTGGGCTGCGTGTTCGCTCCGGCGCTGGTCTGCTTTGCCTGGATGACCATCCTGGGCGGCACAGCGATTGATTTGGAACTGACCGGTGGGGCAGACGGTGCAATCATCGGCGCGTCCAACACCGCCAAGCTGTTCGTCACCCTGGGTCAGATGATCGAAGGTGGCTTGCTGCAGGGTCTGACCATCATGTGTGTGGTTTTGATCATGACCTTCCTGGTCACTTCGGCGGACTCGGGCATCCTGGTGATGAACACCATCATGTCGGGCGGCGACCAAGAGGTCGGCAACAAGCACAAGATCGTCTGGGGTCTGATCCTGACCGCCGTGATCGGTGCGCTGATCATGGCAGCGGGTGAAAACAACCCGATGGATGCCTTGCGCAATGCGATGATCATCGGCGCGTTGCCGTTCACGATGGTCATGGGCCTGATGTGCGTGGCGCTGGCCAAGGCGCTGTATCGCGACAGTCACCGCGAAAAGGCAGGCTTGGCGGAACCCGCCGAGTAATGTGAGCAGGGCCGCCCGTTTTGGGTGGCCCTGACCATATCAAAGCCGCAGGGGTCCAGGCCCCTGCGGCTTTTCATTTGCCGGACAGGGTTTTCAGCGCCGTCAGGCAGGCACGCGCCTTGTCGTTGCGTTCGCCATTGCGGGTCAACCGGGCATAGATCCCGACATCTGTCGAGAGCCAGTCACCCGGCAACCCAACCAATGAGCCCCGGTCCAAATACCCGCCGACAAATCCGCGCCATCCCAGGGCGAGCCCGGCACCTGCGGCTGCCATTTCCAGCAGATAGACATAGTTGTCGTGCGCGTCGCATTCCGTCCAACCCGCAGTTTCCGGGTGTGCCGCCTGCCACTTGGTCCAGGTGGTCCAGCCCAGGTTCTTTTGCTGCAATTCCAACAATCCCGGAGGATCGGCGTCGCCGTTCAAAGCCGCCATCGCCTGTGTGATCACCTCGGGCGTGCCGACGGGTTTGACCTCTTCCCGGCAGATCAGAACATGGTCCCGGTCGGGCGCGGTGCGGGCGTATTCAAAGACGATATCGGCCCCGGTTTCGATGGCGGCCCCGATCAGATGGTATTCGGCCGTCAAAAACCGCAACTCGACCCCTTTGCCCAAGGCGCGCCGCAGATCGCGGTAGCGGGGCATCAACAGCAGGTGGGATACCGCGTGCGAACTGGCCAGTGTCACCTCGGGCGCGGTCTGGGCCACGGTGTCCACCGCCTGCTGCAACCCATCCAACGCCTGCAGGGCCGAGGCGTAGAACCCTTCGCCCGCAGGGGTCAGGCGGACATCATGGCCATCGCGGTGAAACAACCGGGTGCCAAAGCGGATCTCAAGATTGCGGATGTGGCGGCTTATGGCGGGTTGCGAGGTGTTGAGCTCTTCGGCCGCGCGCGCAAAACCCTTGCGTCGGGCCACGGCTTCAAACGCGGTTAGTGCAGAAGTTGAGGGGAGAGAGTATCGTCGCTTGTTCATATCAAAATTGATATTGACCGTGGCCTGCGAAAGCAATGGATTTGGCAATGGGCTTGCGACAGCATCGGGCCATCTGACGCAGCAATCGGGTGCCCCACGCCATGAGCCAATATCAAAAACCGCCGAAATGGCGCGACCCAAAGGTGAAACTGTTTCCCCATCAGGTTGGGTTCACCTGTCCGCCGCATGATTTTGATGCGGCCCCGTCCGACTTCTTGCGCATGGCCCCGCGCAGTGTCGGCGCACATGGCCGGATGTTGCATGTGCCCGACTATGAGCACCGGCTGGATCAGCGAAAAAAGAACTTTGGCCTGCTTGAAGAGTTCATGGAATGCATGGCCAACAATGGTGCTGATGTCTGCGGGCAGGTGGGGTCGAACTGGGTTCATGCCAGTGGCCTGGGGGTCGAAGGCATCCGCCAGCACTGCGAGATGTTGTCGGACAAATACGAGACACCGTTTCACATGGCAGGCTACGCCATGGTCGAGGCGCTGCACGCGTTGAACGTGGAAAAGGTTGCGCTGAACGCCTGCTATCACCCCTCAAGCTGGTACCTGGGTACTGTGGGCTTTCTGCGTGAGGCCGGATTTGACGTCGTCTGGGCCGGGAATTTCTTTGATCAGGGGTGGTTCGCCTCGCAGCAGGAGGTTGATGACTGCATCTGGTGTTTTGATGAGGATCTGATCTGGAAGTCCTTCGACTACACTGCCGAACAGGCGCCCAACGTGGACGCCTATCTGATCAACGGCATGAGCAACTATCGCCGCGCAGAAGACGGGATCGCACAGCGCCCGGTGCATTATGATGCAGCGCTTGAGGAGCGGTTGGGCAAGCCGGTCGTTGGTCACGACATCGCGCTGTACTGGCGGGTGTTCAAAACACTGGGTCTGGCACCTGAAACACAGCAGGGCCGCCTGTTGTCGTCGCTGAAAGGATAATCATGCACAAGATCGTTGCCCTCTGGGCGGTGCCCCGGTCGACCTCGACCGCGTTTGAATGGATGATGCGCCAGCGCGGGGATCTGGATTGCCTGCACGAACCTTTTGGCGAGGCCTGGTATCAGGGCGAAGACCCGCTTTGGCCGCGCTTTACCGCAGGGGAAAAGACCACGCCCGGTCTGACCCTGGAAAGCGTCTGGGAGGACATCCGGGCGCGGGCGGAACAGGGCCCGGTGTTCATCAAGGACTTTCCCCATTACATCAATCATATGTGGGATGCCGAGTTTCTGTCGCATTTCACCCACGCTTTCCTGATCCGCGACCCGGCCAAAACCATCACATCGATGTACAACAAATGGCCCGATTTCGATGAGTTGGAGGTTGGTTTCCCCGAACAACGGGCGCTCTTTGATCTGCTGACGGCGCTCAACGGCATCGCGCCCCCGGTGATCGACAGCGACGATCTGCTTGAAGACCCGCACCGCATGACCCGCACGTTCTGCGAGGCGGTCGACATTCCGTTTCTGTCCGACGCGCTGAGTTGGGAGCCGGGCGGTGATCCGTCGGCGCACAGCTGGTGGGACGGCGGGTCATTCCATGCAAACCTGGCCAAATCGACCGGCCTGACGCCACAAAAGCGTAAATACGTGGATCTGGAGAACACGCCCGAGCGGGTGCAGCGGGTGCATCGGCGGATGAAGCCGCATTATGACCGGCTGCACGCTAATCGCCTTGGGGTCTAGCGCGCGGGGCTGAGCGCCCCGCACATCTACGTCACACAACCTGAAGCCAGGTGCGCATGCCGGCTGCGGCATGGGACAGCATATGGCAATGCAACAACCATTTACCCGGCGCATCGGCGCGGAACGCGATGGTGCGCGTCTCAGCACGCGCCATCAACAACGTATCGCGCAGGGGGCCAAAGCTGCCATCTGCCAGAACCTCTTGGAAGTGCTGGCCATGCAGGTGCATGGCGTGGGCAAAGGCGGTGTCGTTGACCATCTCGATCATCACCGTCTCACCCGTGCTTAAGCGAAGGAGCGGTTCGTCCGGCATGCCGACCACACCATTAAAGGCCCAGGCCTGACCCAGTTGCACCATCTCTTGAATGCTCAGACGTTCCCCTTTGAAAGTCGCCTCGCGCAGGCCGCCCATGGCGCCGCCTTCCATCTTGAGCGGGACCTTGCGGGCATCTTTGATCGTCGTCAGCCGGTGATGTGGGTTGTCGGGCAGGGCGGGGATGTCGCCGCGGTGAGTACCTGAGCCGGACACAGGAAACTCGGCAATCGCATAAACCCCATCGCGTTCATGGCTGGCGATCAGCGCGTCTTCGCCTTCCTCAGCTGTGACATCGACAATCAGATCGACCCGCTGTGCCGGTCCGATGAACAGCTGTTCGGGGTTCTCGGGTTGCAACAGTGGCATGCCGTCGAAGGCGACGATTTTGCCCTCCAACCCGATCAGGCTGATCTCCATGATCCGGTCGGTGGCCACATTGATCAGGCGCAGCCGCAGTCGGGCGTTTTTCTGCACGCGGCTTAGTTGAGGCGCGGTCACGGTATGAATGAAATTCCCCAACCGTCCGGCGTGGGTCCAGTCGTGCGGGCGATCGAAATCCTCGGATACTTTGCCGTCCTGCGTCAGCCGCCAGTCATCCAGAACCACCGTCAGATCGTGATCCACATCTGGCGGTTCGGTTTCGTCCACGATCAACACACCGTAGAGGCCACGCGCCACCTGTTCGGTCGATTGATGGTGCGAGTGGTACCAATACGTGCCTGCATCGGGTGGCGTGAAACTATAGGTGAAATCCCCTCCGGTCTGGACGGCGGCCTGGGTGATACCCGGCACGCCATCCATCGCATTTGGAAGGCGCAGCCCATGCCAGTGGATAGATGTGGGAGCGGGCAGTTGGTTTACCAGCTTGCGGGTCAGGGTTTGCCCCTGGTTCAGCCGGATAAGCGGGCCGGGCACCTGTCCGTCAAAGCCCCAGACCTCTGTTTCGGGGTACTCATCCGGCAGCAGGCGGATCTGCCCGGGCCGTGCGGTCAGTGTTGGGACAGAGGCTTGCGCGGCAACAGGCAACAGCGTCGCCGCCGCAGCCGAGGCCATAAAGCTGCGACGTGTCAGGCGGGTGTTCATATGGTCCGTCATGGTCTCGCCCTCTGGCTGGTGGTGACACTAGGCCTGGCATGTTTTGGCGCGTCAGGCCCACTTTTGTTCAATCTAGCAGTTTGCATCGGGTTTTCTCGTGTTCGTTCGCAATTTCACGCCCGAGGGCGTGGAAGGGTCGGTCACGAGCAAAGGCGAGGAGGAGGCGGATCGAACTCTGGTCGAATGCCGGCCGTAAAGGAGAGGTAAACCGCGTCGGCAGCAGGCCCAAGCGTGTCGAAAGCGGATGCAGAGACAAGGGTCGTAGAAAGATCAGCCCCACAAAGATGGCTCTGACAGCCTGTGTCTCTGTCCGACGCGTGGCATGTCATCTCTGTCGGGCAATGCGTTTCGGCCTCTAGCGTCATGCCCATGGAAGATGCAGGCGAGGCCCAGACCCAAAACCCGACCATGAGCACAGCTACCAGTCCCAGCAAAATGGGAAGCCGTGGGTGCAAAGCCAAAGTGCGTGTCCTCTGTGGGTCGGGTCTCATCTTGTTCGCACCATCCGTGCGGAATTGGGTCGGGTCAAGCGGCCCACCTGCGGCAAAGCCGCCGAGCGTTGTGACGTCGGGTCGTGTGGTGTGTTCCGCCATGTCCCCATTGACCCGCCGTAAAGCTCACCGAACCATGGCCACGCATTCACCCGGAGGAGAGAGACGAGATGCCTGAATTCACCACCCTGAAAATTGACCATGATCCGGATGAGCCCCGCATTGCGCGCCTGTTGTTGAACCGGCCCGAACGGTTGAATGCGATTTGTGATGAAACACCGGGCGACATTCGCGCGGCCGTTGAATGGGCAGAAAACAACGAGCAGGTGCATGTCATCGTGGTCGAAGGGGCAGGTAAAGGGTTCTGTGGCGGCTATGATCTGTCGGCCTATGCCGAGCAGGACATCGACCACCCGTGTCAGCAGGAAAGCTATCCCTGGGACCCGATCGCGGATTACGCGGTGATGAAGAAGAACACCGAAGACTTCATGACACTCTGGAAATGCCGCAAACCCACCATTGCAAAAGTGCATGGCGCCGCAGCGGCCGGCGGCAGCGACATCGCCTTGTGCTGCGATATGCTGATAATGGCGGATGATGCTCGCATCGGATACATGCCGACGCGCGTCTGGGGCTGTCCCACAACGGCGATGTGGACCTATCGTCTGGGCCCGACGCGGGCGAAAGAGATGATGTTCACCGGCAACTTGATCAGCGGCAAACAGGCGGCCGAATGGGGGCTGGCGAATTATTCCGTAACTGTTGACCAGCTGGAGGCTGAGACCATGAAAATGGCGCGCCGGATCGCTGGCGTCCCCTCGGGCCATCTGGCGATGCACAAAATGGTGGTCAATCAGGTGATGCTGACCATGGGTTTGGAACAAACACAGATGATGGCGACCGTCTTTGATGGCATCACGCGGCACAATCCCGAAGGGCTCTGGTTCCGCCGCTATGCCCAAGCCGAGGGGTTCAAGGCCGCCGTGGAATGGCGTGACAGCGGCAGACCGATTCCCGAAGGTGACGAAGCACGGGCGTTGATCCGAGAAATGGAAGCCCGGGCAAAGGCGTCTGATTAACACGTTTAGCAGTCGCGCAGTGACTGCGGGGAAATTTCGGATTTTGCCTTCAGTTTTGAAGAATCCAACGCCGAGCGTCCCTGCAGTCTCTTGTTGAGCCTTGACAAGTCGCGGGCACGGGTGAAACCCTGTTTGTATCGGGAGAGAAAAAAGTTCTTATATTTTGACCTGTTGCAGGTGGCTCACACGAAAGTGTGGGCTTGTGTCTATGGATCGAAAACCATTACGAGGACCTCCCGAGAGCGAAAAAGAAACTGGGAGTTCTTAAATGAAACGTTACAGCAAGCTGAGCCTGACTGCTCTGGCGGCGACCGCAATGATGGCTCCGGCAGCCTTCGCCGAAGAGTTCATCACCATCGGCACCGGCGGCGTGACCGGCGTGTATTACCCGACCGGTGGTGCGATCTGCCGTCTGGTGAACAAGGGCCGTAAAGAGCACGGCGTGCGCTGCTCGGTCGAATCCACCGGTGGTTCGGTTTACAACATCAACACCATCCGCGAAGGCGAGCTGGAGTTTGGTGTGGCACAGTCCGACTGGCAGTTCCACGCCTATAACGGCAGCTCGAAATTCCAGGATGCCGGCAAGTTCGAAGACCTGCGCGCGGTCTTCTCGGTTCACCCCGAGCCCTTCACCGTTGTTGCCCGCGCGGATGCTGGCATCGCCAACTTTGACGACCTCAAAGGCAAGCGCGTGAACATTGGCAACCCCGGTTCCGGTCAGCGCGGCACCATGGAAGTTGTGATGAACGCCAAGGGTTGGGGCATGAGCGATTTTGCTCTGGCAACCGAGCTGAAGGCGGCGGAACAGTCGGCTGCTTTGTGCGACAACCAGATCGACGCCATGGTTTACACCGTTGGCCACCCGTCCGGTTCGATCCAGGAAGCCACCACCGCCTGTGACTCGGTTCTGGTGAACGTGGATGGCGCGGGCATCGACCGTCTGGTTGACGAAAACTCGTTCTATCGCAAGGCCACCATCGTGGGCGGCACCTATCGCGGTAACCCGGATGACACCAAGACATTTGGTGTGGGCGCAACCCTTGTGACCTCGGCCAACGTGTCGGACGACGCGGTTTATGCACTGGTGTCGGGGGTGTTCGAAAACTTTGACGCCTTCAAAAAGCTGCACCCCGCGTTCGGCAACCTGAAGCCCGAAGAGATGATCAAGGACGGCCTGTCCGCTCCGCTGCACCCCGGTGCCGCGAAGTACTACAAAGAAAAGGGCTGGATGGAATAATCCACCAAAGCCAAAGGAACGAGGCGCCAACGAGCGCCTCGTTTCACACCCGGGCAGGTCCCGGGCCAAAAAAAGAAACTGCCCGGTCAGGTTGGTCTGACACGAGGCGGTTGGACAGGGAGATGATCTATGGCCCCAGAAACTCAGGGTGTCACTCAGGGCAATCGTCCGCTTACCGAAGAAGAACTGCAGGATCTGGTCGCATCGTCTGATGCGGGCGCCCGTGATCCGGCTGGCAATGTGGGGCTGTTCCTGGCCATTGTGGCCGTGATCTGGTCCGTGTTCCAGGTCGTATTGGCCTCGCCATTGTCGAACGTTCTTCTACCCGGCAGCGTTGTTAACAATTCACGCCAGATCCATCTGGCTTTTGCCATGTTCCTGGCGTTTGCAGCCTATCCGATGCTGAAAACCAGCCCGCGGAACTATATTCCGATCCACGACTGGTTGTTTGGCATCGTAGGGGCAGGCATCGCGCTCTATGGCTATATCTTCTATCAAAAAATCGTGGATTCCGGCGGACTTGCCGATGACTTGGACAAGTGGTTTGCGCTTGCCGGTCTGATCCTGCTGTTTGAGGCCGCGCGCCGTGCACTTGGCCCGGCGATGGCTATCATTGCGACGATCTTCCTGGCCTATGTCTTTTTCGGCTCATCCAGTTGGGTCCCAGAAGTCATCCAATGGAAAGGCGCCAGCCTGAAAAAGGCAATGAGCCACATGTGGATCACCTCCGAGGGCGTGTTTGGCATCGCCTTGGGTGTTTCGACCAAATTCGTCTTCCTCTTCGTCCTGTTCGGCGCGCTGCTGGATAAGGCCGGGGCAGGGAACTACTTTATCAAGATGGCGTTCGGTGCTCTTGGTCACCTGCGCGGTGGCCCCGCGAAAGCCGCCGTTGTGGGGTCGGCTGCGACCGGTCTGATCTCGGGTTCGTCCATCGCAAACGTTGTGACCACCGGCACCTTCACCATTCCGCTGATGAAGCGGGTGGGCTTTTCCAGCGAACAGGCAGGCTCGGTCGAGGTTGCATCCTCGGTCAACGGTCAGATCATGCCGCCCGTCATGGGCGCGGCGGCCTTTCTGATGGTGGAATACGTCGGCATTTCCTATGTCGAGGTGATCACCCACGCCTTCCTGCCTGCGGCGATTTCCTACATCGCACTGGTCTACATCGTGCATCTGGAAGCGGTGAAGCGGAATATGCCGACTCTGGGCAACCGGGTCGTGTCGATGGGTCGTACAATCGGCGGAATGGCGTTGTTCTTCGCGGGTTTTGCGGGTCTTTGTTACGGCGTTCAGTACCCTGTGCAGTTTGTCATATCGATGATGCCGGGTGCCTCGGGGCTGGTTCTGTCTGCACTGATCGTTCTGGCCTATATGGCGCTTCTGTGGCTCGCCTCGGGCGTTGATGATCTGGTACCGGATGATCCGAACGCCAAAGAGGTCGAACTGCCTGTGGTGTCCGAAATCTACAAGGCCGGTTTGCACTATCTGCTGCCGATCATCGTTCTGGTCTACTTCCTGATGATCGAGCAGAAATCTCCGGGGCTCTCAGCCTTCTGGGCGACGGCACTGCTGTTCGTGATCCTGCTGACACAGAAACCGCTCAAGGCGATGTTCCGGGGTCAGACCAACATGGGCGCGACATTTATGGACGGAGTTGGCGACCTGTGGCAAGGCCTGATTGACGGCGCACGCAACATGATCGGTATCGCCTTGGCCACGGCCACGGCGGGCGTGATCGTGGGTACTGTGACCCTGACGGGTGTGGGTCAGGTGATGGCCGATCTGGTCGAGTTCATGTCGGGCGGCAATCTGATCCTCATGCTGGTGATGGTGGGTCTGCTCAGCCTTGTTCTGGGCATGGGTTTGCCGACCACGGCGAACTACATCGTTGTCAGCTCGCTGATGGCCGGCGTTGTTGTGGAACTGGGCGCGCAGTCAGGGCTGATCGTGCCACTGATCGCGGTGCACCTGTTTGTGTTCTACTTCGGGATCATGGCGGATGTGACGCCCCCCGTGGGCTTGGCAAGTTTCGCAGCCGCCGCTGTATCCGGGGGTGACGCGATCAAGACAGGCTTCATCGCCTTTTTCTACTCGCTTCGCACCGTGGCCCTGCCGTTTGTGTTCATCTTCAACACCGATCTGTTGCTGATTGATGTGACGTGGACGCAAGGGATAATCGTGGCCATAGCCGCGACGATCGCGATCCTTGTCTTCACGGCCGGTACGATGGGCTATTTCCTGACCAAGAGCCGCATCTATGAAAGCATCGCTCTGATCCTGGTGGCCTTTGCTCTGTTCCGCCCGGACTTCTTCATGAACCGCATCTCGCCTGCGTTCGAAAATATCGAACCGGCAGCGTTCGTGCAAGCGGTGGGAGACTCTGAGGAGGGCAAGGAGATCCGAATGGTCGTTAGTGGCCCGGATTTCGACACTGGCAACACCAAGGAGACAACTTTGGTGCTGACCGTGGGACCCGAAGCGGATGGCGCAGCCCGCGTCGATGCGTTCGGCCTGCTGCTGTTGGAAGAGGATGGTGTGGTGAAACTGGATGAGCCTATGTTTGGCTCGCCCGTGGCATCGAGCCTGGAATCCTTTGACTTCTACGCCGATGACCCGGTTCAGATCGCCTCGATCCAGGCGCCTGCAGAGCAGCCGTTGAAAGAGCTGGTCTACATCCCGGCACTGATCCTGCTGGGGTTGATCGCAATGCTGCAACGCGGCCGCGCCGCCAAAGAAGGAGAACCCGCATGAGCAAGTCCATTCTTTGTGCAATCGACATCAGCAACGGTGAACATGACGGACCTGTCCTGGCCCGTGCCGCCAAACTGGCGGACATGGACGGGGCGCGGCTGGATGTCGTGACGGTGCTGCCTGATTTCGGCGAAAGCTGGGTGTCGGGGTTCTTTGAGGCTGATCACCACGAAAAGGCGGTGCATGAGGCCGGGGAGCAGTTGCAACGCCTGTGCATCGACACCCTGGGCGAGGATCGAAACGAAGAAATTCGTCACGTTGTCGCCACAGGCACAGCCTATCAGGAAATCCTGAAAACGGCCGAAGGCGCAGGTGCCGATCTGATCGTGATCGGGGCCCACAAGCCGGACTTCAAAGACTATCTGCTGGGTCCCAACGCGGCGCGTGTCGTGCGCCACTCGCAGGTGTCCGTCTACGTGGTTCGCTGAGCCTTTCAAATTAAAAAGCCCCGCCCGATGTCTTGTCGGGCGGGGCTTTGTTTTGTCTGGTGACGGGATTTACTCGAGGTTTTCCGTCGAGAGATCGTCCAGCTTCGGCATCAAATCCAGCAACTCGCGCGTATACTCCGTTTGCGGATTGGCAAAGAGGCTTTCCGTGTCCTGAATCTCGGCAATCTTGCCTGCCTTCATCACTGCCACCCGGTCGCACATCTGACGTACAACTGGCAGGTCGTGGCTGATGAACAGCATGGTCAGTCCCAGATGCTCTTGCAGGTCCTTGAGGATGTTCAGGATCTGTGCCTGGATCGACACATCGAGCGCACTGGTCGGCTCGTCACAGATCAGGAACCGAGGCTGCGTTGCCAAGGCCCGCGCGATCGAGATGCGCTGACGCTGCCCGCCTGAGAATTCATGCGGGTACTTCAGCGCCGCCGATGCGCCCAGACCCACCTGATCGAGCAGATCCTCGACCCGTTTCTGGATGGCGTTGCCCTCCATCAGCTTGTGATGCCGGATCGGTTCGGCCACAATTTCATCGACCCGCATGCGCGGGTTGAGCGACGAAAAAGGGTCCTGAAAGATCATCTGGATGTCCTGGCGATAGGCCTCTTGCACGGCTTTGTCACCCAGGTTGCTGACGGTCTTGCCATCAAAGATGACCTCGCCCTCATCCACCTGATAAAGCCCCGCGATCATCCGCGCGACGGTGGATTTACCTGAACCAGACTCACCCACGACGCCAAAGACCTCACCGGGTTTGATGTCAAAGCTGACCTGATCCACGGCCGTGAAATACTCTCGGCTCCACGGCAGCAAGCCGCGTTTTTGCAGGAACCGCTTGGTGATGCCCTTGATCTCATAAAGCGGCTTTGACGGATCGTTTTCCACCTTAGGCCAGTTACGAGCCAGATCCTCGATCGCAAAGCGCGTCTCGCGCCCGCCATAGCTGATCTGCGGGAAGCGGTGCAGCTTGAGCGTCGGGCGTGGCACAGCAGCGATGAGCGATTTTGTGTAAGGATGCTCAGGGCGGCCCATCACCTGCTCGGTGGGGCCGCTTTCGACCACTTCACCGGCATACATTACCGTCACCACATCGGTGGTTTCCGCAATCACACCCATGTCGTGCGTAACCAGAATGACGCCCACCTGCCGTTCGCGCGCCAGCTCCTTGATCAGGTCCAGGATCTGCGCCTGAACGGACACGTCCAGTGCGGTGGTGGGCTCATCGGCGATGATCACATCCGGTTCGGAACACAAGGCGAGCGCAATCACCACCCGCTGACGCATACCGCCCGAGAACTGGTGTGGGTACTGATCCAGCCGGGTGTCCGGGTCGGGGATTCCAACACGGTCGATCAGATCACGGGCGCGTTGCACAGCCTGAGCATCCGATACATCGTGATGCGCCTGAATGGTCTCGACCAGCTGTTCCTTGACTGTGAACAGCGGGTTGAGAGAGGTTAGCGGGTCCTGAAAGATCATAGAGATCTTCTTGCCGCGCAGCTTGCGCATGGCATCGGCATTCAGGCCACTAATAGTCTCGCCCTGAAAGACGATATCACCCCCGGTGATGTGGCCGGGACGTTCCAGCAGGCCCAGAACGGCAGCGCCGATGGTGGACTTGCCGGCCCCGGATTCCCCGACCAGACCATGGATCTGACCGGGTTCGACGGTGAGCGACGCTGCATCGACAGCGCGGAACACCTTGCGACGGGTCGGAAACTCGACCGTCAGTTTGTTGATATCAAGCAGGGTCATCGTAGCTTCGGATTCAATGCGTCCCGGAGCCAGTCTCCGAGCAGGTTGATGGACAGGGCGAGGGCCAGCAGGGTGATCGAGGGGAACAGCAGGATCCACCATTCACCTGAGAACAAGTACCCCTGACCGATGCGGATCAGTGTACCCAGCGACGGCTGCGTCGGCGGTGCACCCACGCCCAGAAAGCTGAGCGTTGCCTCGGCGATGATCGCGAGTGCCAGCGAGATGGTCGAGATGACCAACACCGGTGACAGCACGTTGGGCAACATGTGGCGGAACATGATCGGAATGGGGCCACGGCCGATCAGACGCGCGGCCTGAACGTATTCCTTGTTCTTCTCCACAAGCGCCGCACCGCGCACAACGCGGGCGAACTGCACCCAGTCCGACAGGGCAATCGCCACAATCAGCACCCAGATCGCCATTTCATTGCGATACTCGGGCGGGGTGATCCCCTTGGCGATGCCAAAGATCAGCATCGCGACCAGAATAGCCGGAAAGGTCAGCTGCACGTCGGCGACACGCATGATGATGGTCTCGGTCCAGCCGCCGACATACGCGGCGACAAGGCCCAGAACCACGCCGATGATCATCGCCAAAAGCACGGCCGAGATGCCCACAAAGAGCGAGATGCGCAGACCATAAAGGATGGTCGAGAACACATCGCGGCCCTGATCATCTGTTCCCAGCAAGAATGTCTCCTGAGTGAACGCATTGGGCACGCCCGGGGCGGTAAACCCGTTCATCAGGTTCAGGGTGGCCGGGTTGAACGGATCATGCGGCGCGATCAGCGGCGCAAAAAGCGCAGCCAGCAGCAGGATCGCCACCACCAGCAGGGCGATCATCGCCACCGGCGAATGGCGGAAGGACCAGACAAAATCGCTGTCCCAGAAGGTGGCCAAGCGCGACGGCGGCTTGGTTGCGGGGTCTTTGGTCATATCGCTCATGCGGTCCTCCCATCCACGCGCAGGCGCGGGTCGATGGCAAAGTAAAGAAGGTCGACGATCAGGTTGATGCCCACGAACATCACGGAAATCAGCATCAGGTAGGCGGCCATCACGGGGATGTCGACAAACTGGATCGCGTTGATGAACAGCAGGCCAACACCGGGCCACTGGAACACGGTCTCGGTGATGATCGCGAACGCGATGATCGAGCCGAGTTGTAGCCCCGTGACGGTGATCACCGGTACCAGAGTGTTTTTCAGCGCGTGGCGGAAATTGATGGCGCGTTCCGCCAACCCGCGCGCGCGGGCAAAGCGGACATAGTCGGCGCGCAGCACCTCAAGCATCTCGGACCGGACCAGACGCATGATCAGCGTCATCTGGTAAAGGCCAAGCGTGATTGACGGCAAGATCAGCGCCTTGAGGCCCGATGCCGTCAGGAAACCTGTGGACCAGCCCCCAATCTGCACTGTGTCCCCCCTGCCGAAACTGGGGAGGAGGTCCAGTTCCACCGAGAATATGTATATGAGTAAGATGCCTATGAGGAAGGTCGGTAGTGAGACGCCTATCAAACTGAGCGTCATGATCGTATTGGCCGCGATCCCGTTTCGTCGGATCGCAGTGAATACCCCAAGCGCGATGCCCAAGGTGATTGCAAAGAACCCTGACACAAGCGCCAGTTCCAACGTGGCCGGTGCCCGTTCGGCGATGATTGTCGAAACCGGGCGACCCTGACGGTAGGACACGCCAAAGTTGCCTTGAACGGCGCCTTGCAGGAATTTGAAGTACTGCACCGGAAAGGGCTGATCGAGCCCCAGATCCGTGCGCAGACGGTCGATGTCGGCTTGGGTGCGTTCCTGTCCCAGCATGTTGTCGATGGGATCACCGACAAATCGGAACATGGAAAAGGCGACCAACCCCACCACCAACAAAACGATGACGGATTGGAACACCCGCCGGATGATGTATGCGAGCATAGTTTTTCCCCTTGCGCGTCTCGAACCCGGTCCATGCCGTCTGTTGCGGCCCTTTTTGCGAAGCGTGACAGGATCACGCCATTTGGTTCACGGATTGAAACGCTTTGATACCCCCTCTTTGCAGGATGCGAGGGGATGGTCAAGTTGTCGCAGGGGAAGGGGGCGGGGAATGTCGCGTAAGCGGGATTTTGCCGCCGTTCATCGCCTTACTTACAGCGTCCGCAGTTTGCGTTTTCCTGCCATTTGGCACTTGCTCGGCATAATCCGCATTCCGCTACTCTTGATAGACGGTGTCACCCCTGAAAACCGTGGTGAGGACGCGAGTTTCGCTTATCTCTTCGAGACGCCCCTCTTGCTCAAGCTGAAAAAGATCTTGGCTGAGGACGATCATGTCCGCCGACTTCCCAACTTCAATGGAGCCGATCTGGTCCTCTTTCTGGATCGCATGTGCCCCGCCGTAGCTATAGGCGCGTATGGCCTCTTCCATTGTGATTGCAGTCACTGGAGCGAAGCGCCGTGTCACCACCTGTTCGATACCTAGCCAGGGCGACAACGGCGACACCGTCCAATCGCTTGCCAGCGCCAACTCGTTGCCACCGTCGATCAACCGGCGGGCCTGCCAAAGCCGAGACCGGGCGATGGCCTCGCCGAGCAAGCCCACGATTGTGTTATTCAGTTCTTCGGTCACCTGAAGCTGTGGGGAAAGTTCCGCAGCAACTCCAAGTTCTGCAAAACGCGGTATGTCATCAACTGAGATCTGAATATTGTGCGTGGGATGATGTCGAACCGTTGCGTCTGGATGATTGGTTTGGGCCGCCTCAATCGCGTTCAGGATCTGGTTCACTGCGCGGTCACCCGTTGCGTGTGCCATGACAAAAAAGCCTTCACCGGTGAGTTCGTCTACGAGACGGTTCAATTCGTCATCTTCGTAAAACTGATCACCGAAATTGTCAGGGAAGCCGGGATAGGCGTCAAAGTTCCATGCCTGACGTCCCAGCTGGGTTCCATCCAGAAACATCTTAAGACCCATCGGACCGATCAGCTCACTCCCGTAATCCGGTGACTGTCGCAGCGCGGCGAGCTGTTCTTCCTTGGTTCCGAACTCGTCGAAACGGTCGTAGTCCATTGCGACACTGATATACATCCCGAGATCGCCCGCCGCCTCCAGAGTTCTAAGCGCTTCAAGCCGATCAAGATCGCCGCCAGCGAGCCGAGTCGCGGTAAATCCGTTCGAATGATAATCTGCCATCATCGCACGCGACGCGTTCGTCCACTCTTCCAAGGTGCGTTCCGGCAAGAACTGGCGGGCATACCCCATGGCGAACTCTCGAACGGTGCCGGTAGGATTGCCATTCTCGTCCCGGACAATAACCGCTCTGGGATCAAGCTCAAGATCGGGATCGTTGAAGCCCATGAGCTCCAGCGCCTTGGTGTTCATCCATGCGCTGTGACCGGATTGATCTACAAGATAAACTGGTCTGTTCGGAACAATGTCATCCAGAAGCGAGGCCTCGGGTGCGTCGTTTGGGAACATTCCGGGCGGCCAGGTCTCGCCGGTAATCCACTCCTTGTCGGGATTAGCGTCCGCATAGTCCTTGACGGATTGCAGCAGGGCTTCCGGGGAGCTGTTATCGAGAACCAGCCAATTTTGGCGGGAGTACAGGGCAGTGATGCCGTGTGTGTGCGCATCGACCAACCCTGGAAGCACGAACCGACCGCCGAGATCGACCACATCCGATCCGCTTCCGGCGAGCGCCATCGCGTTTTCATTGGTACCCACCGCAACGAACTTTCCATCACGAATTGCGACGGCTTCGGCCCAAGGGGCGTCGGTATTGACCGTGTAGATATTTCCATTCGAGAAGATCCTATCCGCGTCTTGTGCGGTTGCACCGCTCGCAATGAGCGAGCACGTGATGACGCAAAGCAAACGTGTCGGACGCATCAATTGTCCCTCCCTGAAATCCTTACGGATCACGTTGGCATGGAATGCCCGTTCGGAAAAGCGCCCTGCACGTTTGACAAGAGTTTCTTGGGCTCGTTCGGTGTCGTTGGACCCGGCCCGGACATTTTAGTTTGGCATCAGGCGTCTGCAAGGTTGGCATTCCTGCCGCTGGTGCAGAGCGCAGCGTCGGTAAAGAAGGGCTCAAAAAAGACATTCCTTCCCTCATGAGATAGAAAACGCTGCCAGAGTACCCAAATTGAGACCGAACTGTTTATCGCCCGAAGAAACCGCCCCGGTTGGGGTCGGTTTTTCTCTCGGGAAAGTTGCTTCAGTTCACCGTGACCCACCGCAGGATAAAGAAGTTGTCGGGGCGTTGTGTCAGCTCGATGTTCTTGCCTGTGCCCCAGACAAGCGGTTGCACATACAAGGTCACATAGGCCTGTTCGTCCTGCAGGATCTTGACCACCTCATCCAGCAGGGCTTGCCGGGTCTCGGGATTGATCTCGGACTGGATCAGCGGCAGCAGCTCGTCCACCCGCGCATTTGAAAAGCCGCCAAAGTTCCAGCTGCCCAGTTTGAGGTCCGGGTTCGGTGTGGTGGCCAGGAAGCGGATCGGATGTTCGGCATCAAAGGTGCCCGGTGACCAGCCCAGCAGGTACATGTCATAGTTGTCCTCGCGCAGTTCGGGCCAGTAGGTGCGCACGGGCATGGCGTCGAGTTCTGCGGTCAGCCCGATCTGCGCCAGCATGCTGACCACCGCCTGACACACCGCCTCGTCATTGAGATAGCGGTCGTTGGGGCATTTCAGGCCGAATGAGAACCCGTCAGGATAGCCTGCTTCGGTCAGCAACTCTTTGGCTTTGGCCACGTCAAAGGGCGGACGCTCGGCCAGCACGCGGGAATAGCCGTTCATCGCGGGGCTCACGAGTTGCGAGGCGGCCTCGGCATTGCCGCGCATGATGGTGCGCAGGATGGCCGGCACGCTGATGGCATGGGCCACCGCCTTGCGCACGCGGGTGTCCTGGAACGGGTTGGGTTTGCCCTGATCGGCGCCGTATTTCAGCACGTCCGCTTCATGCGGAAAGCCCAGCATGATCACGCGCGCCTCGATCCCCTTGATCACGGTGACATCGGGTGAGGTCGACAGACGTTCGGCGTCCTGGATCGGCACCGGGTTGATCATGTCCACATCGCCAGATAACAGCGCCGCAACGGCAGTGGCGGGGTTCTGGATGGGGGTAAACTCGGCACGGGTGATGTTGTGTTCCACGTCGCCCCACCAGCCATCAAATGGCTCCAGTACGGTGCGCAGGCCTGGCTCGCGCGCAGTGACCTGAAACGCGCCGGTCCCGTTTGCGTTGAGCGTCGCAAAGTTTCCGTTGTCCTTGTCGGGCAGGGCGGCCTCGTTGGCCTCGGCCCACTCACTGTCCATGATCATCCAGTTGGCGATGGACGACGGGAACAGCGGGTTGGGCGCGTTTGTCAGGAAATCGACGGTATAGTCATCCACCACCTTCACGTCCGAGATGGGCGCAAACCAGCTGCGCGTATCGGCCGCCTCGCTTGAGGCGCGCTGATACGAAAACAGCACATCCTGTGCGTCAAAGGCGCTGCCGTCCTGGAACGTCACGCCCTGGCGTAGGGTGAACCGCCAGCCCGCGCCATCACCGATGGGTTCCCAGGCCGTGGCAAGTGCCGGTTCCACGCGCATATCCTTGCCGCGCCGCACCAGCCCTTCGTAGACGTTGTTGAGAAAGCCCAACACCGGGGCCGAATTCACCGCATGCGGGTCCAATGTCTGCGGATCGGTGGTTGAGGCCCATTTGAACTCGGCTGCGTGTAATGAGGTGCTCGCCAAAAGGGCGGCCCCAACGGCAAATGCGCGAAACATGACAATCTCCCTGAGTATTCTTTTTGTGTCATCCTGAGACAGTTTGACCCGTTTCCCGAGAAAAGCAACGGGCTGGATCACCCGACCTGCGTTAAGGATTCCTTGGAGACTGCTGTCTATCTGTGTCTGTGCGGAACCCACGGTTCCTGACTGTATTTTGATCACCAACAGACACCAGGACCCAGGCGTTGACAAAAAACCAGTTTTCTTTGACCCGGATGGCTCAGCCCGTGGCCAAATTGCGCAAACTCCATTCCTTGCTGAACAAGGGCCAGAACCGCGAGGTGTTGCAACGGGGCACGCGGTTGCTCAAGGCGCATCCGGGCAATCGGGATCTGCTTTTGATGCTGGCGCGTGCCAACCGGCGCAGTGGTCGGGCAAAGGCGGCGGTGAGCTGTTTGACGCAAGTTTTGGGGCAAGACCGCCATCAGCCGCTTGCCTGGGTCGAGATGGGCGACGCACGCAAACAACTTGGGCAGAATGCGCTGGCACTAGCGGCCTACGAAACAGCTGTCGATCTGGATGCGGGGTGTTTTGCGGCCTGGCACAACCTTGGGACGTTGCGTTTGGCATTGGGTGACGCGGTTGGCGCGGTCAAGGCGTTGGAGCGGGCCGTGCAACTGGCCCCGGATCAGGGGCTGGCCCGGCTCAATCTGGCAAATGCCTATCGCGCGGCAGGGGATCTGGCACAGGCCGAGCATCACGTTGCGAAGGCCTTCACCACCGGACACAAAACCCCCGAGGTGCCTTACCTGCACGCGGCAATCTTGCGTGGGTGCGGGCAGCATGCGTCAGCAATCCAGGCGTTGAAACAGGTGCTTGCCTGCGATCCTCGCCATGTCATGGCTCAGGCCGATCTGGCATTCCTATTGGCGCAAAACGCAGATTGGAGCGAGACGGCACAAGCCCTGCGTGACAGGGTGAATGCAGGGGAAATAAGCGGTGAGGTTGCACCCTTTGTCTGCCTTTCGATGCAGGACGATGGCGCGGCGCAACTGCTGCGCAGTGCCGCCCATGCGGCGCGCAATTGGCCTGCGGTTGCTGACCCTGTGCCTGCCCGCGCGCGCGACGTGGCGGGGGTGTTGCAGGTGGGGTATTTCACCAGCGACGCCCATGCGCATGCGACGCTTGACCTGATGGCGGGGCTCTTTGCGGCGCATGATCAGGCGCGGGTGAAGGTGCATGTTTATGCCTATGATACCACGCCCGGGGACGAAGCGCGGGCAAGGGTGCAAAGCGCCGTTCCTGTCTATCGTGATGTGGCGGCCCTGTCGGATCAAGAGATCGCGGCCCTTGCGCGCGAGGATGGGCTTGACCTGGCCATCGACCTCAAAGGGCACACAGAGCACGCCCGCCTTGGCATCTTTGCCCATCGGGCGGCTCCGGTGCAGGCGACTTGGCTGGGTTATCCCGGCAGCACCGGTGCGCCGTTTATCGACTATGTCATCGGTGATCACATCGCCATCCCGCCGACGGCCGAGGCGCAGTTCAGTGAGCAGGTGATCCGCCTGCCGGGCAGCTATCAGGTCAACAACGATCAACGCCCGGTGGCTGAGATACGCCATGACCGGGCCGCGCTTGGCCTACCGGAAGAGGGGTTTGTATTCTGTTGTTTCAACGCCACTTACAAGATCTGTCCTCGGGTCTTTGTAATCTGGATGGAGTTGCTGCATCAGGTTGATGGCAGCGTGCTCTGGTTGCTTGATCCCGGAGAGATGGCGCGGGACAATCTGCGCCGTGCGGCCCAAGGGCAGGGGATTGATCCGCTGCGCCTTGTCTTTGCGCCGCGCTGGCCGTCGGCCGAGCATCTGGCGCGTCACCGGCAGGCCGATCTGTTTTTGGATACATTTGCGGTGAACGCGCACACCACGGCCAGCGATGCCCTTTGGGCAGGGGTGCCGGTGGTGACGCGACCGGGTGAGCAGTTTGCCGCCCGTGTGGGGGCCAGCCTTGTTTCGGCCTGTGGTTTGCCTGAACTGATCGCTGAAACCGATGAGGGGTACCTGTCGCTGGCGTTACGCATGGTCAGGGATGCGGCATTTCACAAGGGGGTGCGCGCGCGGTTGGGGCAGCAAAACGGCGCTCTGCCGTTGTTCGACACCAACGCCTTTGCTCGCAAACTGGAAGACGCATTTGAGCAGATGACCCGCGGGCCCAAATGAAAAAGGCGGCACCCAACGCGCCGCCTTTTGTTGCTTGTGAGCCATGGCTTAGTTCAAAGTGAAATACTTGAACTTGGCGGTGTCATCCGGTGCCACGATGGTGCCAACCTTGGAGTTCATGCCCCAGTTCAGAACCTGGTGGTGGATCGGGATGTACAGCTGCTCATCCTGCACAACGGTCCAGATCTCGTTGATCATCTCGTTGCGCTTGGGCAGGTTGGTCTCCGAGGCCAGTGCCACGATCTTGGCGTCCAGATCGGCGTTGCCGAAGCGGGTGCCGTTCCAAGAACCGTACTTCTCACCCTTGGTGTGTGCCAGGAAGTTGAAGATGTATTCCGAGTCATATGTCGGAACACCCCAACCCAGCATGTAGAAGTCGGTTTCCAGGTTGTTGATCAGCGGGAAGTGCTGCGCCTTGGGTTTGGCATCCAGGTTCACGGTCACGCCGATCTGCGCCAGCATGCCAACGGCCGCCTGACAGATTGCTTCGTCGTTGATGTAGCGGTCGTTCGGGCAATCCAGCTGGATGCTGAAACCGTCACCATAGCCTGCTTCGGCCATCAGCGCCTTGGCACCTTCGATGTCGGTCTTGGACGAGCTGTCCATCGCCTCGTTCCAACCGTTCACAAACGGCGGAGAGATCATGCCAGCAGGCGCCGACTGACCACGCATCACGACCTGTTTGATCGCATCGCGGTTGATCGCCATCGACATCGCGCGACGCACGCGGACATCAGCCAGCGGGTTCTTACCGTCGACGTTGTCGTTCTTCAGGTCCGCATCGCCCTGGTTCATACCAAAGAAGATGACGCGGTTCTGGGGCGCGGTACGCACGTCCAGACCATCGGAACCCGCCACACGCTCGAGATCCTGAACCGGAACGTCCTGGATGAAATCAACTTCACCCGACAGCAGAGCAGCAACACGGGTCGCGGCGTTCTGGATCGGGGTATAGACGATCTCGGTCACCTGCATTGGGAACTCATCTTTGCCCCAATAGTTCTCGTTGATCTTCATGACGGTTTTGACGTCGGGTTCACGGCTCACCAACATGTAAGGACCGGTTCCCATGGCGTTTTTGGCCGCGAATGTGTCTTCGCCACCTTCATAGTCCTGAACCTTAACCGCGCCGTTTGCTTCGGCCCAACCCTTGTCCATCATGAACATGTTGGTCAGGTTGTTCGGCATGATCGGGTTCGGACCATCGGTCTCGATCTCGACTGTGTATTTGTCGGTGGCGCGCACTTCTTTGACCGAAGCCAGAAGTTCCTTGTAGTCCGAGTCCGGTGTCATCGCACGGTTCAGCGAGAAGACGACGTCTTCGCTGTCGAACTCGGCGCCGTCGTGGAAGGTCACGCCTTCACGCAGCTTGAACACCCAGACGTTCGGGTTGGCCTCGGACGGGCCCCATTCGGTGGCCAGAGCAGGCACCATCGCCCCGGTCATGTCGCGCATCACCAGCGGTTCCATGATCTGATGCGCCAGCGCCGAGGTCGGGCCTTCGTTCTGCGCATGCGGGTCCAAAGTCAGCGCGTCACCCGCGCGAGCCCAGCGCAGCGTTTCTGCCGAAACGGCAGACGCCATCAGAGCGGTCGCACTTGCGGCGACCAGAAGATGTTTGAGTTTCATCATTCTCTCCCAATTATTTGGCCTGCGATTCTGATGCCGCAGGCGTTTGGACCGTTGTGGTCCTCATGGGCGTGTATCATCCAAATCCTTGAGCGGGTTGCAACGGTTGTCTGCAACCTGTCCTTGCGTCAACTTTGGAAATTCAGCAGTTCAAGGCGACAGCCAATCGCCTTTCCAGTTGTTTTTACGAAGAAATTCGGCGCGCCAATGCCCGTCTGACGACAGGCAAACAATATCGAATTGAGACAAGGTGACGGTGATTTTGGCAAAGTTTTCGATGTTCGGCTGCACCGTCCATGCGTCAGAGGCGTCGATTTTCGTTCCGGGTGATGGAACATGACCGTAGGCTTCGCGCATGTGATCGGGGACTTTTTGCCAGTCTGAACGCATCGGCTCACCCTGGGTTATGACGGTCTGTCCGGACAGGCGCAGCTGTATCAATTGATCTGGTGCCCAGAGGTGAAGCGACACTGCATCATTTGTGTCAAGCTCACCAACTTTGTGAGAGCGCGCATCGGTAAAGACGCTCAGCGTAGCGGCCCGGGCATCCAGATCTCGCAGCACCACGGTGCGCAGTTGAGGGGCATTTTGGGCGTCTACGGTGGCCAAGGTGACAAAGCGCAGGGGCGATCGGTCTTCGGCGATCGCTTGTTGCAGAATGTCCCATGCTTGCGCCCAAGCCGTGTCCAGGGTGGGTTTAGTCATAGCCTGTCATCTCGAGATATCCCTTGCCTTGGTGAGTGCCCGAAACACGTACGGGCCCCTCCCAATAGGCGAATGTTGTGCCCATCCAAGCCCGGGGATTGAGGGCCGTGATTTCCACGTTCAGATCCTGTTCCGGCAAATGCAGGCTCCAGGCGACGGGGATGCGCCGACCGTCTGTTTCATCCCAGCGAGTCGGTTTTGCCGTGACTTTGCCATTTCCAATCGGTGTTGCCTGGCCGTCCGCTGTGATCCAGGTGCCAGACGTGAAGAGATCGCTTTCTCCCCGCAACCGAAACGCCATCAGCCGCGCACCACTGTCAAAGGTGAGAGAGAACCAGTCCCAACCTGTCTGATCCTCGGACAACGGCTGAGATGACCATTCGCGATCCAGCCAGGCCCAGCCTGTGACAGGCATCGGGCCGTCCGGCAGGTCCAATGTGCCGCTGACCTGATAGGCGGGTTGGGAATAGTAATAGCTCGCCTGACCAGCCGCGGATTTGACCGAATACCCCCCGTCGCCATGGGACACCAATGGACCGGTGGCCATGAGGTCCAGGTCATATGTGAACTCGGACCCACTGGCACGCAGGTTTAGGTTATCGAAATCGGGGCCGGACATCTGCCAATCGTCGATCCACGCCTCAAAGGGGTGCGCCGTGACACCGGCCTGCCCAATGCCATCGCGCGCAAAACGTTCGTCAAAGAAATGCGCCTCGGGTGTCGTGATTGCCGCGTGGCCCATCCAGAGCTGCGGGCTTTGCCAGCCTTCGCTTGCAAAGGGGCGCAGGGCGCTGCGGAACAGGGTCCATTGAATGCCATAGTCCCGCCCATCCGCGCCTGTGAGGTTGGCGGTGACATACCACCATTCGATGCGAAAGGCCGGGTGGGGACCGTGGTCTTGAGGGAATTGCAATTCGGTCCCCCGCTCGGGTACCGCAAATCCCTCTGCATCGGTTCCCAAACCGGCAAAACCCTGGGCGCCTGTGACACCGGGCCAGGCCAGCAGCAGAACAAGCAGGATCATTCTAACGTTCATGGGCAAACACCTTGAGCAGATCCGAGGGGGGCACTTGCAAAAGACGCCGGGCAGGCAGCAGGCCGGCCACCAAGGCGGTGAGCATGGCCAGCGCGCCCAGTTTGGCCCATTCAACAGGGAAGACGAACATGGGCAGGCGCCAACCAAAGGCCTCGACATTGATCACCGCCAGCAGCACCCAGGCCAGCATCAAACCCAGGGGCAGGGCAAGCGCAGTCGTCAGCGCCGCCAGGATCACGCTGCGCAACAGCTCGAGCCCAGCCAGTTGTCTGCGCGTGATGCCCATGGCCCAGACCGGGGCCAGCTGAGGCAGGCGTTGGGTCCACAGCGTCAGGAGGCTGGTGAAAATGGCAAAGCCCGCCACACCAAGCGTCAGGATGTTCAGCGCACCGGTCACAACAAAGGTCTTGTCGAAGATCTCGATCGAGCGGGCCTTGAGGTTGGCTTGATCAATCAGCGCGCCGGGGGGCAGGTCAAAGGCGGCGCGCAGCTCTTGCGCCACATCGGCAACTTGGTCGGGCGGAAGGCGAATGCCAAAGCGCGTATTGGGCACGGGCAGCCCAAAGCGGGGCAGCTCGTCCATTGACAGAATGGCCTGGGCCGTCGGATTGCCGTAATCCGAATAGACACCTGCGATCGGATAGGTGATGTCAGAGGGCAGTGTCACGGTATCACCGGGCCAGAGATCGTTGCGCCGGGCCATTTGCTCGTTGATCAGGATCGCCTCGCCCCTCATCACTCGGTCCCAGACCCCTTTGGTCGGGGTCAGCAGCGGCCAGTGATTGCGATAGGTCTGATCATCCACGACGCCGTAGACAAAGATCGGTGCTCCTTCGTGCTCCATTTCCAACGCGCGAATGGGCAGGACGCGCTCACTGTGCTGGCTCAGCCAGCGTTCAATCTCTCGGCCTTGGACGTCGTCCCGCGCAGTGACATACAATTCAGAAGTCAAACGCTGGTCCAGCCACCCGGTAAAGGTCAGGCGAAAGCTGGACACCATGGTGCCGACGCCGATGTTCGCGGCCATTGCCAACAGCAGTGCCATCAGAGCCAGCGACAAGCCGGGCAGCTGTGCTTTCATATCGGCCCAAACCCATTCAGACAGCGCTGAGCGTGCAGTGCGCCCGCCCAGGTTCAGCAAGCGCAGTAAGAGGAATGGCAGGCACAAAGCCGCCCCCATCAACAGACCGGCCAGCAACGCAAATCCGGCGATCAACCCATCACCCAGCAGAACGGCGACCCCGCCCAGTCCAGCCAATCCCAAACCGGCAAAGGCCAGCCGTGCTGCGGACACTTGGGCGTGCCCTGACCAGGCCCGCGCGCCGGGCGTGGACAAGAGCGGCATGCGCGCGAGCTTCCAAAACGCCTGTCCGCTCGCTGCAGTGGTTCCAATCAGCGCCATCCCAAGGCCCGAAGCAACCCATACCGGTCGGATCGTCAAAGCCCCGTCCACCGGCGCACCATAAAGCCCCCGCAGCGTGGCCGCGACGTCTGGCAGCAAGGCACCCGCAATATAGAGCCCCAGAACCAGACCAGCGATGCCCCCGATCAGGGCAAGGACCATCAGTTCAACCACCAAAAGGCGGCGCAGGGTCCGCATGGGGGTACCAAGGGCGCGCAGGGTGCGGATCATCGAGCGGCGCTGTTCAAAAGCCAGACCGACGGTGCCGTGGACAATGAACAGCCCCACGGCAAAGGACAGCAAGCCAAAGGCGGTCAGGTTCAGATGAAAGCTGTCGGTCAGGCTGGCAATACCGCCGTCACCCTGGGCCGAAATGCGCCGCAGGTCCGGTGCGATCTGATCCAGGGGCAGAACGCCTTTGGGTTGGCTTGACAGAACAACCACATGGCTGATCTGCTCAGGCTGTCCCAACAGCGCTCCGGCGGTGCCGATGTCGGTCAGGACCGAGCCCACCGGCACTTGATCGCTTGCGATAACAGGTGGCAAGCCGGGGGTCGCTTTCAATCGCTCGGCCAAAGGCGCGCGCGCAAACAGTCGCCCGGGTGCGGACAGGGCATCAACAGGCGCGATCCCTTGGACTTGCGAGGCTTCGGCGATGGCGGGCAGAGTTGGATAGCTTAGCAGGTCCACACCCAACAGATCGACCCGTCCCCCGGCCACCGCGATCCGTCCTTCGCGCACGGCGGCCACTTGCCACCCGGCGCGTCGCAGGATGCGGTATTGTGACAGGGTCATCGGGCCGGACGGATCAACGATCCGATCCAGCGACCTGGCGGCCAGCTGCTGAGTGGCGCTGGCATAGTTTGCCCGTGCCTCGGTGTTGATTGCCTGCACCGCCGACCAGAGCGCGGTGGCCAACGCAATGCCACTGAGCAAGGTTGCCAACTGCAGAGGGTGGCGCCGCCAGTGGGACCAGATGGCCTGCAGGACGGCGCCTGTCATGCGATCTGTCCCTGGCTCAGATGAACCTGACGGTCCGCGCGGGCGGCGATGGCAGGTGAATGGGTGACCAGCAGCAGGGCAGAGCCCGCATCCCGAACCAGTTCCAGCATCAGGTCCATGACGGCTGTGCTTGCAAACTCATCCAGGTTGCCTGTGGGTTCATCTGCCAACAGCAGCGGCGGTTTCAGCGCCATGGCCCGCCCGATAGCGACACGCTGTTGCTGCCCTCCGGACAGCTGCTCGGGCAAGCGATCCAGCAACTCGGTCAGGCCCAACCGTTCGGCAAGTGTCTTTTGCCATGCGGGATCAAGAACACCGGCCAGACGGGCGTGAAAACTCAGGTTCTGAGCCACCGTCAGGGACGGGATCAGGTTGAAAGCCTGAAACACCAGTGCCACCTGGGATCGTCTCAGCGCCGCCCGGCCTGCGTCGTCCAACCCTGAATACCGCGTCTGATCCAGCGTGATTTCGCCCGCATCGAAATGATCCAACGTCGCGGCCAGGTTCAAAAGTGTGCTTTTGCCGCTGCCGCTGTCGCCGGTCAGGGCCAAGGTCTCGCTCCGGTCCAGCTGCAAGGATACACCAGAAAGAACCGGGCGCCCGCCAGGATAGGCTTTGTCAACGTTTTCAATGGACAGCAGCATAGAGGGGGTCCCGGTTTTGGTGTCATTTCCACCCCATACTGTGGCGCGGATCAAAGCGGTGTCCAGTGAGGAGGAGCAGATAGCAACCTTCCGCCGCACCCATGGGGCAACGGATTGACCCGCGGTGAAATTTCCGACACCTAAAGGGAAATTCGACAGGAGCAGCGCAGTGACGTTAACCGAGCAGATCTTTTGGGGCAGTTTGACCTTGGGGGGATGTTTTGCTGTCGAGATCGCACTGCTTGTGGTCTGCAACGTCTGGCTAGAGAAACTGTCGGCCAAGATGAGGCGCAACTCGGTTGTGATCCGGGCGGGAACGCTGATTGCCTGCGCTTTGGGTGTCATCGTACTGGCACACACCATCCAGGTGTGGATCTGGGCCGGTGCCTGGGTCTTTGGCGATGTGATGCCGGATTGGAACTCGGCGATCTATTTCTCGCTCGTGACCTATACGACGCTTGGTTATGGCGACATCGTGCTGGGGCCGGACCTGCGCATTTTCGCGGCCTTTGCTGCGGTGACCGGGCTGTTGGCCTTTGGTCTGTCGACGGCCTATCTGGTGGCGATGATGACCCGCATGTTCGAGCACGAAGGCAAGATCTAAAGGATCGGTGACACCAGCCGGGCAAGCGGCGCGCCATAGCGGACAAAGGCCGATTGCAGGGCCAAAGGTTTGACCAACTCGTACGAGTTTTCAAAATCGACCTGAAACATCTCATCCACGTCTGCTGCGATGTCAGCATCAAAGAACAAAGCCATTGCTTCGAAATTCAGCCGGAATGAGCGGTTGTCCAGGTTTGTGGTGCCGACAGCGGCCAGCGTATGATCCACCACAAAGGCCTTTTGGTGCATGAAGCCATCGGTGTAGCGATGAACCTTGACGCCTGCCTCCATGATCTCGTCAAAATAAGCAAATGCGGCGAGCCAGGGCATCTTGTGGTCGATCACATCCGGCACCAGCAGGCGCACATCGACGCCGCGCATGGCCGCGTTGGTCAGCGCGGTCATCACGTCGATGTCAGGCACGAAATAGGGTGAGGCAAGCCAAATCCGCTCTTGCGCGGCAGCAATGGCGGAAAAGAACATCATCGAGCCGGTCTCGGTCGTGTCACCCGGACCGGTGGCCACGATGACCGCATTTGCATTGTCCTCGACGTCCGGTGCGGCCCAGTTCAGGGCATCAAGCAGGTCCTCGTCCCGGGCCCAATGCCAGTCTTCGACAAAGATCAACTGCAGTTGGGATACGATCGGCCCACTGATGCGCATGTGCGTGTCGCGCCAACGGCCGAACTTGGGATCAAGGCCAAGGTATTCATCGCCCACATTGTGCCCGCCGATAAAGCCGGTGGTGCCATCGATGACAACGGTCTTGCGGTGGTTGCGATAGTTCAGTTGGAACCGGTATTTGGGCCCCCGCTGATCTGACGGCATGACAACGTCAATGCCTGCATCACGCATGTCCTCGTAATAGGAATTGGGCAGGTGATAGCTGCCGACCGCATCGGTCATGAACCGCACTTTCACGCCACGCTTGGCCGCTTCGATCAGTTTGGCCTGAAGCCTCAGCCCCAGATCATCGGCGCGCACAATGTAGAACTGGATGAGGATGTACTCTTGGGCTGCGTCAATGGCGTCGAAAATCGCGGCAAACGTGGCCTCGCCATCAACCAGCAACTTGGCTTCGTTACCCTTAAGAACCGGAAGGTTGGCGATCGCCTCAAAGGGTTTGACATTCATTGTCAGGGTTTCGGGGGCAGGGCGGATGTGTTCGGAATAGGCCTTGATCCCTTGCACCACACGTTCGCTTTCTCGCCGTGCAACGCGGTAGCCGGTAAATCGGTGGTGACCCAGAAACAGGTAAAGGGGCACACCTGCCCAAGGAACTGCAAGCAGGAAGACAACCCATCCCACCGCCCCTTGCGGCGTGCGGGCGGTTTGGGCCGCCCGGACAGCGCACAAGACGGCAGCAATGAAGAGAAGCAGTACACTCAGTGCCACGATGAATGACCACATGCCGTCTGCTCCCGTTTGCGTGCTTTAGTTCTGGCCGGTGTAGATCCGTTGCCAATCCTGTTTCATGTCAACAATAGTCCACCCCAAGCCGGGCCCCTTGTCCAGCCCATCGACCAATCGTCCGATCGGGCTTTCACGGTCATAGGCGTATTCACGGTCGCCATCGGTGTGATGCACCAGCAGACCAAAACGCGGGCCTTTCCCTGCGGTGGTCCATTCCAACATGGCAAAATCCCCGTCCGAGTTGCCGCCGGCAAAGATCGGGCGGCGCCCGATGGTGCGCTCGATGTTGATGGGCTTGCCCTCTTTGTCGTCGACAAAGGCAATGCCGGGGACCTTGGAGATCACAGGTTCACCATCAACCATGGCGTATTCGGTGTTGGTGTAGGTGCCCAGCACCTGTTCGGGTGGGATGCCGTAAGCCTCTTGGGCAAAGACGCGCATGAAATGGATGCCACCGCCCGAGACGATGTAAGTCTTGAACCCTTCGTCGCGCAAATAGCGCAGCAGCTCGACCATGGGCTGATAGGTCATTTCGTCATACGGCAGACCGGTGTCGGGATGTTTCGTATCCTCCAGCCACTGCGCCACCTCTTGCTGAAAGGCGTCAACGGTCATGCCGCTGTGGGTGGCATTCAGGATTTCGAACAGGGCGTCGTGCCCGCCAGCCAGAACCGTTTCCATGTCTCCTGCGGCTGCGGCTGTCAGGACATCGCTGCTCAACACGCTGGGGTCGGCTTCGGCCAGGGTTTTCAGGCGATCAATGGCAAAGATGAATTGAAAATAGACCGGCTGTTCCCCCCAAAGCGTGCCGTCGTTGTCAAAGACCGCAATCCGATCGCTTGGCGTCACGTAATCGTCCGACGCCGGATCCGTCACGGTTTCAACAAAGGCAACGATGCCGGATTTGACCTCCGTATCGGACCAGGAGGGCAGCGGGTCGGCCATCACAGTTGTGGCGGCAAAAAGGGCAAGAGCAGAAGTCAAAGAGCGGAGCACGGGAACATCCCCAAAAATCAAAAGAAATGAAACAAGGCCCCAGAGTGCTCTGGGGCCTTGCATGACAGACGTTGCTTACTTGGAACCAACGCTTTTCAGGATCATCTCGGACGCATCACCGATGGTGAAGCTGCCCGGTTTCTGACGCGGTGGGAACTCTTCGAACGTGGCCAGGAAGTTGCCCACATAATCAGCGGCCGGAAGCATCAGATAGGCCCGGTCAATGTACCAATCCCAATAGGTGTTCGAGGTGATGTTCGACCGCTCATAGGGGTCGCGGCGCAGGTTGAACAGCAACGGGATACGCAGTTCGGTCCAGGGCTCGGCCCAGGCGCGCAGGGTCTGCGGGTAACGATGCTCGAGGAAGATCGCCTTCCAGTCGTTGTAACGCAGCGCGGTCAGGTCGCCGTCATCCGAGAAATAGAAGATCTCTTCACGCGGTGCGCTGTCTTCTTCACCCAGCAGATACGGCAGGGTGTTGTAGCCGTCCAGATGCACCTTGTATTCGCGACCGATCGCCTGAACACCACCCGCTTTCAGCTGTTCCTTGATGTCGGACACACCAGCCATCGCCATGAAGGTCGGCAGCCAGTCCATGTGGTGCATGATCTCGTTCGATACGGTGCCCGCATCGATCTTGCCGGGCCAGCGCACCATCGCAGGCACGCGGAAGCCACCTTCCCAGTTGGTGTTCTTTTCACCACGGAAGGGGGTCATCGCCGCATCCGGCCAGGTGTTCATGTGCGGACCGTTGTCGGTGGAATACTGAACAAAGGTCTTGTCGGCGATGCCAAGCTCGTCAAGCAGGTCCAGCAGCTGTCCCACGTGCATGTCGTGTTCCAACATGCCTGCGGTATATTCATCTGCCACACCACCAACGATCTCGTTGGCCTGCGCGCGCATCTCGTCTTTGACGTGGGTGCGGAAGTGCATGCGCGTACCGTTCCACCAGACGAACCACGGAACGCCTTGTTCCTCTTTGCGCTTGATGAAATCGATGGCGGCTGCCAGCGTTTCCTCATCCACGGTTTCCATCCGCTTTTTGGTCAGCGGACCGGTGTCTTCGATGGTGCCGTCCGATTTCGAGTTGATGACGCCGCGCGGACCAAAACGCTCGCGGAACTCGGGGTTCTGCGGATAGTCTTCGTTTTCGGGCTCTTCTTCGGCATTCAGGTGATAGAGGTTGCCAAAAAACTCGTCAAAACCGTGGTTTGTCGGCAGCATCTCATCCCGGTCACCCAGGTGGTTCTTGCCGAATTGACCGGTGGCATAGCCCTGTTCCTTGAGCAGGCCCGCAATGGTCGGATCTTCGACCTGCATGCCTTCGGGCGCGCCGGGCATGCCAACCTTGGACAGGCCAGTGCGGAAGACCGATTGACCGGTGATGAAAGACGACCGGCCGGCGGTACAGGATTGCTCACCGTAATAGTCGGTAAAGATCATGCCCTCTTGCGCGATGCGGTCGATGTTGGGGGTGCGATAGCCCATCACGCCCATGGTGTAGGCCGAGATGTTCGACTGACCGATGTCATCGCCCCAGATCACCAGGATGTTGGGTTTCTCGGCGTCCTGGGCCAGCGCCGACCCGACGGTCAGCACCAGCGCGGCTGAGGCCGCCGACAGGTAGGTTAAACTACTTCGGAACAGGTTCATGTATGTCTCCTTAAATGAACAGAATACTCGGTGACGCGGAGCCGGACTGGTCGTAAAAAACTAGCGTTCGACCGGTTCGGCCGTGGGGGTGCTGAGATAAATCGGAATGTTTAGATTTGAGTTGAGTTTTGGCAGATTCTCCTGAGTTTTCAAAGCCAAATATTTGTTCCGATTGATTTTTCTGAGTTCGTCGAAGTTTTGCGCAAGAATCCGCCAACTGGAGTTTGGTCGGGTGGGGCTATCGCTATACGTGTCTGATCCGACGGAAACTAGCGCATTTTTCATGTCTATCCAGTCGGATGTGTCCAGAACTGCGGCGTAGGACGACCAGGTTTCAAGGGCTGCGTAGGTCGCGTTCAGATCTTGATCTACGATGGCGCGTCGCACGGTTCGTGCAGTTGCCGTTTCTGTGGCCCGCAGCCTGGCTCGGATGCGATTCCTCGCCGCTGCAAGCCTGGGGCCCATACGCCGAAGAAAGAGCCCAAACAGACCAAGTGCGACCAAGACAAACCCAGACCTCAACGCGATTTTTCCATAGTCAGGTGGCGGAGGTGGAGCCGGGGCGAGGGTCAGGCTCACCGCGTCGACCGAGGCGGTTTGCACGGTTTGTGTTTCGGTGTCGTACCATTCGATCTTGATCTCGGGCAATTCCGCGGTGCCGTCTGATTGCACCAAATAGGTTACCGTTTCGCTGCGCGTACCCGACAGCACACCACGTTCTTCGGTCGATGCTACGCGTGGCTCCTTGGGATAGGCGCGCAAAGCCGGGGTTTCGATGGCCGTAACCAGCGGCGGGATCAGCACCGGTGTCGTGCCATCAATACGGGCGGTCACCACCCGTGTTATGGCATCACCAACGCCCAGGTCGATCTCGCCTTGTATGTCCTGCTCCAGGGTGAACCCGGCGGCGATCACTGGCGGGTCAAGATCCTGTGCCGCTGCTGGCACTGTCGCGGTAAAGCTCTGCGCAGGCATCGCTATCTCGGTCGTGATTGGCGCGTTGGTATCGGGATCAGCATAAGTCAGACTGAGGACCTGCTCCGGGATCTCGAAGGCCCCCGCCGCCAGCGGATACAGCCGGTAGGTCCGGATCGTACCGGACAGCGAGGCGCCATCGCGGCGTTCACTGGTGGGTGTGGTTGCGCGATCCGGCAGCCGGACCATCAGATCGGGCAATTCGATTGTCGGATAGATCGGCGGCTGCGGCATGTAGGTGGGAACCAGCACCTTGATCTGAAGCCGGATGGGTTGACCGACGATCACATCGGCCTCTGACAATTCTGTCTCGACAATTGGGGCGATGTTGTTTGCCTCGGCCACGTTTGGCGACACAGGTGTGGTTTCTGGCTGGGTTTCTTCTATGAACTCTGGGCTCTTCGGCTCATTGCGCGGCGTGGGATACAAGGTGTTCTGCGCCTGCGACGCAGTGCACAGGAGGCTTAGAAAGATTGCGACCTGGAGCGTAAACTTCATTGCTCAGCCTCCTGATTTTCTATCAGAAACCTGCTGCGCAGAAACTTGGTCATGTCGGTGTCGATGCTTGAAATCCATTGATCCGCTGTTTGCGGTGCCGCGCCTTCTTCCGCTACATCAATCGTGGTGTCGGCGCCGCGTTGTGCTTCATTGTCAAAGACCACGTCGTCGGCACCGATGCCGCTGTCCTCGCCGGTATCTGACTGCTCGCGTGTGGTTTCGACGTATTCGAGGATCTCTTTGCTTAGTGCCAGGTTGTGTTTGGCCTCGGGCCAATCCGGGCGCTGTTCCAGTGCGCGTTCAAAGGCAGCAATCGCAGGTCGGTACTCACGGTTGCGGATGCGCGCCATCCCTTCGGCAAAGGCAGCCTCGGGTGTTTCGAGCGCGGCAAAGATCGTTGCGGCATCCGCATATTCCCCGGCTTTGTATTTGGCGTAGCCGGATAGGTAGCGGTCCTGGAACAATTCCCCGGCTGTCGCATACTCTTTGCGGTTCATCGCGATCTGGCCCTGCTGATCTGGGGTCAGGAACCAGTCCCGCCAGCCTTCGGCACGGGCCTGGCCCGGCGCGCCTAGCAAGGGCAGAAGCAGAAGGACCATCGCCCATCTCATCGTCCATCCACGCCGGAACCACAGAAGAACCAGCAGCGCGGCGGGAATGGCCAACAGCCGCCCACGATCATGCCATTGCAGGCGATCATCCTGTCCCAGAGCCGCGACATAGGCCGACCGAATTGCCCGGTCGAGCTGCGCCAGATCACCATCATCTGCGGTCATCTGCACAACAGTGGCATTGGGAATACGGTCCAGCTGAGCCAGGGATTGTCCAGGTGGCAACGCGGTCAGAAAGATGAGCTGTGTCCCGTTAGGGTCGGCGGTTTCGAACAGCTTGGCCTCGGCCGGATCCATGTCATCAAGCACAAACAGGATCGCGCCTTCGGTCTCGGCGTTGGTCAGAACGGCCTGAGCCAAGGTCAATGCGCTTGATGCAGTGTCGCCGTCGACCGGCATCGCTTGGGGTGTCAGCCCCTCAAGCAACGGGCGCAGAATATCGGCATCCTCAGTCAGCGGCGCCACACGGTGGGCCGATCCGGCATAGGCGACCAAGGCAGTACGGGCACCTGCGCGAGAGGCGATCAAATCGCTGATTTTGAACCGGGCGCGTTCCAGGCGGCTGGGGGCCAGGTCCGTCTCTTCCATGCTGGGGGTCACTTTGAGCGCCACGACCAGAGGTGCGGTGTCCGCGATCAGCGGGTTGGGCAGCTTGCTCCATGTCGGACCCGCGCTGGCCAGCGCCAACAGGATACCAACACAGGCAAATGCATCAATCGGATGCAGCCGCCGGTGATCATGCGCGCCCACGCTCAGCGCCTCGGCCAGATGTGGCGCGAGGCCTGCGGTTTCGGTGGTCGGCCCGTCCAATCGGCGACGCACCAGATACCACAGGAGCAGAACCAGCGGCACCGCGATCAGCCACCAAGGACGCAGGAAATGAAACAGCGATAACGTTTCAAACATGGCGCGCTCCCCGTCTGCGAGAGCCCAAATGAAGCAGTGTAGTCGCGAGCAGCACGATCAACAAAGCCAATGACAGGGGGACATAGGCCAGGCTTGTCTTGGGGCGATAGCTGGTGGTTTCGACCACGCGTGGGTTCAACTCGTCGATGCGCTTGTAGATCGAGGTCAGCGCCGCTTGATCATCGGCATAGAAGAACTTGCCGCCCGTGCGTTTGGCGATGTCTTCAAGGATACCCAGATCAACCCGCGCTTCGCCTGTGGCCTCAGGGTCGCCAACGCCGATGGTGAAGATCGTGACACCCTGGTCTGCGGCGATCGTGGCGGCGTTGACCGGGGTCATGGTGCTCGACGTGTCGCTGCCATCGCTGAGCAGGATCATCAGCCGCTCTTCGATCTCGCTGCCCTGAAAGGTGCGGATCGCAAGGCCGATGGCGTCCCCTAGGGCCGTATTTGGCCCGGCCATACCGACCTGTGTTTGATCGAGAAAGCCGTTCAAGCTTTGCAGATCGTCGGTAAAGGGCGCCTGCACAAAGGCGCGGGTGCCGAAAACGATCAGGGCCATGCGATCGCCATCGCGTTCGGCAATGAAAGGGCGCAGGACGTCCGTGACCGCCTCGAGCCGTTGTTTGCGGGTTCCGTCCTGGGCCACGAAATCGCGTTCATCCATCGAGCCCGAGATGTCGAGCGCCAGCACCGTATCGCGGGCTGCGTTTTCGGTCACAATGGGCTCGCCCAGGCGCTCTGGCCCGGCTAGCGCGAGAACCAGCAGAACCCAGGCCAGACAGGCGGCGATCATTTGCAAGGTGCTGCGACGCAGGATCAGGGCGCCATGCTGCGCCTCGAACCCGGCGGCCTGGGTCAGGTCGCGAAAAAACGGGACGCGGGTGGCGCGGACGCGGTGACGGTGGGGGGGCGCAAAGAACCAGACCAGCAGGGGCAGTGGCAAAAGGAGCAGCATCAAGGGGGCAGAAAGGGACAGGCTCATGATCTGCCTCCTTCGGCCTTGTGGCGCTTGATCCAGTCGCGGGCCAGATCCGTGGCGTGCGCGTCGGGCGCCGAGCCAGTGTAGGGCGCGCTCAGCAGGGCTTGGCCAGTGGCAGAGGCAAAGCCGTTGCCGCCATAGCTTTGATCCAGAAACGCGGCCCAATCGGCTCCGGTCAACCCGGCCACCTGTGCGCGGGGAAACGAGACCAGCGCAGTGCGGCGCAGGATATCGGCGATCGCGGCGCGGTCATCCCCGGCCAGCGACAGCGCAGCCAAAGCCGCCCGCCGATGTGCGGTGGCCTGCCGGTGCTGGTACCAACGCCAAATCGCGACAACCAACAGGATTAGCAACACTGCAGCCAAGACCAGCCAGCCCACGGTTTGCGGAACCATCGGAACCGCTGGCGGAACCGGAACTGGCTCCAGTTGGTTCAGCAGGTCGGTCAGCGATGTTGCTTGTTGCGTTTCGCTCATCGACCCGCTCCCCGCAGCCCAAAGAGAACCTGCATCTGTGCCAATGCCGCGCGGTCGGTGCCAAGCTCGACCATGGGAATACCATAGCGGCGCGACCAGTGGCGCAGCGTCTCCAGACGATCCCGCAGAGCCGTCTGCACGCGGGCGTGAACCTGCGGGTCGCTGGTGTCCAGCTCGGCCTGCGATGTACCGTCCGAGATCGACAGGCGCAGCCCGGGTGGCAGGGTCTGCGCAGAGCGGTCCGACACGTTGAACAGGATCAGGTCGTTGCTTTGCGCCAGCCGTCGCAACAGCGGTTCCGAGGTGTCATCAAGACCGGCGAAATCAGAAAACACCGTCACTACAAAGTTGGTCTTGGCAACTTGGGTGGCCTGTTTCAGGACGGTGTTCAGACTGGGCTCGGCGGTGTCTTCCAGATCAGCGCTGAGCATCTGGTTGGCCGATGCGATCGAGTTCAGCAACCGGTCCAGCGCGCGGGGACGGCGTTCGGGTCGATGTTCGGCGATGCGACCAGGGGCCAGCACCAATCCGCCCAGCCGATCACCTTGGGCCAGTATGCGATGTGCCACAATGGCGGCGGCCTCGGCCGCGACCACCGATTTCATGTATTCGACCGAGCCAAAGAACATCGTCATGCGTTGATCGACGATGACAAGGGCGGGGCGGTCGCGTTCCTCGGTGTAGACGCGCACGTGGGGGCTTCCGGTGCGGGCCGTGACCTTCCAGTCGATGGTGCGGATGTCGTCGCCGGGCAGATAGTCGCGCAACTCTTCGAAATTCAGCCCGCGCCCGCGCAGGCGCGAGGCGTGACGACCGTTCAGGATCGACCGTGCCGGTTGGCGCGGCAGCAAGGAAATGCCGCGCGACAAAGGCCCCAGCCTGCGCAGCTGATCGGCGGTGGTGTGAACCCTCAGGTCTTGTGTGTCATGTGCCTCCATGATCTGACCCTCAGGGCAGAGCGACGGTTTTCAGCATCTCGTCGGTGATATCGTCCGGTGTCTTGCCGTCCCCCTGCGCCTCGAAGCTTAAGGTCACACGGTGGCGGAAGACGTCATGGGCGATGGCGCGCACGTCCAGCGGATCAACATATTCCCGGCCGTTCAGCCAGGCGTGGGTGCGGCTGCATTTATCGAGCGCCAGCGAGGCGCGCGGGCTGGCGCCGACCTCGATCCAGCGGGCCAGATCGGGGCTTACCGCCTCGGGTGTACGCGTGGCATAGACCAGATCGGCCATATACCGCTCCATCGCGTCGGAAACGTGGATTTGCCCAATCTCGGCCCGGGCCTGAAACACGGCGTCCTGCGGGATGGCGGCGGGTTTGGGTTTGCCGCCCACATCGCTGCCACCGGTGGCCGCAACCTCTTCGCCGCGCACAAGGCGGATCACCTCGACCTCGTCCTCGACCGGGGGATAGGTAATGTTCACATGCATAAGGAACCGGTCCATCTGTGCCTCGGGCAGGGGATAGGTGCCTTCTTGCTCGATGGGGTTTTGCGTCGCCATCACGGTGAACAGAGGCTCCATCTTGTGGGTTTTGCCGGATACGGTGACCTGCCGCTCTTCCATCGCCTCAAGCAGGGCGGCCTGCACCTTGGCAGGCGCGCGGTTGATCTCGTCCGCCAGCACGATGTTGGCGAAGATCGGGCCGGGGTCGAAGCGAAAAGTGCCGCCCTGATCGGTTTGGGTATAAACCTCGGTTCCAGTCACGTCCGAGGGCAACAGGTCAGGGGTGAACTGAATTCGGCTGAACTGGGCATCCAGGTTCTTGGCCATCGCCTTGATCGCGCGGGTCTTGGCGAGGCCCGGTAGCCCCTCGACCAGCAGATTTCCGTTGGCCAGCAGACCGATCAGCAGGCGGTCGATGACGTCTTCTTGGCCAATGATTGACTGCCCCATGCGGGTCTTCAGGTTCAAAATCTGGTCTCTTGCACTCATGACATGTCCGTTCGAAAAAAATGAATAACTATTTGTCTTTGGATTTCAGCAGCAACGACAGCAGCGGCCCGATCAGGGCGGGCAGGGCGGTGCCCAATGGATCGCGCGCCATCCGACTGACATTGCGGGTCAATTCGCGGGCCTCGTCCGCGACCTCGTTCAGATCTGCCTCTATCTCGGCCAGGGCCAGGTCGCGCACTTCGGTGGCGGGCTCCAGCTCTTTCTCGGCGCTCATGCGGCTGGCGATCGCCACCAGCACCAAAGCCACCAGCGCATTCCCAAGGGCCACGATCAGGGCAGCGTAATGCCCGGCCATGACGGTGCCGAGCGCATAGAATATCGCGACGTTCAGCATGATGATGGCGATGCCCATCACCAGCCCGGCGAAGGCCACCAGCCCGGTCTGGGTGCGCAGCACGGCCATCTGCCGCCGCGCGATCAGGCGTTCGGTGCGAAAGAGGATGGTCAGGTTGCGGCTGATCCGGTTCATGGCTCTTTTCTCCTCAGGATTTGGACATCCGGCCCAGGGCAAACCCCAGGCCAAAGGCCGCAACGGCGGTCAAAAGCGGTTTCTTCTCGGGCAGATCGCTCAGCTCGGACGAAAACTGCGTCCACAGGGCGTCGATGTCCTGGCTGTCCACCCCATGTTCCTTGAGCAGGTTGGCAAAGGCCGACTGCTCATGGGGCTGCTCAGGTTCCGCATCTGGCTCGGGGTCCGGTTTGGGCACCGGTTTGGCGTCAGTGGCTGCCAATTGGGATTTGAGGACGGCCAGTTCGGCCTCGAGCTGGGCTTTGGTGGCCATGGGGCTACTCCGGTCTCTTGGGATCAGCCGTCAGCAATTCACCGTCCTTGGACATGAGAATGGCCACCGGCCTGAGGGCGGGGATGTGGCTGAAGACGATCAGGATGCAGACGGTCAAAGGCACGCTCAGAAACGCACCAATCACGCCCCAGACCGCGCTCCAGAACGTCAGCGCGATGATCACCATGAAGGTCGACATGTTGAGCGAGCGACCCAACAAGGCCGGGTCCAGAAAGTTGCCGATCATGAATTGAACCGTGCCGCAAAAGAGCACAATGATCAGAAACGGCGTGATCGTGTCGAACTGCACCAGCGACACCATCGCCGGGAACACCACCGCCACGATCGAGCCAATCGAAGGGATGAAGTTCAGCGCAAAGGTCAGCACGGCCCAGGTCTCGGCGTATTCCAGGCCGAGCCATCGAAACACCGAATAGCTGATCAGCGAGGTCAGCACGCTGACGAAGGTTTTGACACCCACATAAGCCTGCAAACTGTGCGAGATCGCCTCCATCATCGACGACAGTTCGCGGCCCAGTTTCACGTCATTGGCGGCCAGTCGCAGCTTGTCGCGAAAGATCATCCGCTCTGACATCATGAAGAAAACGTACAGCGAGATCAGCAAAAAGGTGTTCAGGAATGAGGTCGCCCCGCCAAAGGCACTGCGCGCGACGGTGGACATGTCAATGTCGACCAGATGGTCGCGGACAAATTTGGTCACGTCGTTGCCCACAAGGGTCACGACCCGGTTCACGGCGCTGTCGAATTGCGTTTCATATGTGGGCACCGCGCGCGCAAACTGCGTCGCCTGATTGCCCAGCACAAACATCACCGCAAACAAACCGGTCAGCACCACGGCGATGCCAATGAGGTTGGCCAGCCATACCGGTACAAATGGGCCCGCAACACGGTCCGCCACCGCGATGATCAGCACATAAACCAGGAGCGCCAGGGTCAGCGGGATCAGAAACCCCGATCCCGCATACAGCCCCCAGACTGCAAGTCCCATGATGATCGCAATGTCGCGACAGGTGGACAGGCGGGGACGGATCGAGCCGACCTGGGGTTTATTCTGGGACTTTGCCAAGGGGGATCAGTCCTTGGCCTGCTTCATGCGGTCAAAGGCAGCTTTCATGCGCAGGCCCAGTTCCTTGGCGGCTTCGCCCACCTCTTCGGCGGACTTGTCCAGCTGGGTCTCGCGCACAAATTTATCCCAGTCGGACACCAGATTGTCCCATTCGTCTTCGGCATCTTTGCCGGCCAGATGCAGCTTGACCTTCAGCTCATCACGTTTCTGCTTGAGGTCGGCCACCCAGTCGTCGAACTCGGACATGACATGCTCCTTATGGAATCGGTTTTGAAAAAAGGTATGGGAATTCTGATATGATGTTGCATCGGTCGCGCATAAAATGCAACTATTCCCGTGCGTTATCTGGTTTGGTTCAAGGTGGGGGAAGGACTGGGAATGATCCAATCAAAACCGAGCCTTGCTGAAAACTGGCGATGGCTGGCCCTGATCCTGATCACGTTGCTGATCACGGTGACCTTTGTGCAGATGACGTTAGGCTTCATGGTGCCACTTGCCCTGGCCGCGATCACCGGGGGCATGGCGCAGCCGATGAACCGCAAGATCGTGGCCTTTGTTGGCGGGCGTCGCAACACCGGCAGCCTGATCACATTGCTGACGTTGATGTTTGTCGTGATCGCGCCCTTGTTTGCCCTGATCATCCTGGCCATCAGTCAGGCCAGCGCGCTGGTCGACAATGTCAGCAATTTTGCCAGCACGCTGTCGACGGATCCGGCAACCTACACCTTGCCCAGTTGGGTGCCGTTTGATGTCAACCTTGAGGATATTCGCCAGAAGGTCACCGAACGCATGGGCACCATCCTGCAGGCAGTTGCGCGGTTCTTTGTGGCCTCGGTCGGGCAGGTGACGGTGGGGGCGGCGAGTTTTTTCTTGAGCCTCTTTGTCTATTTCTATGCGCTGTTCTTCTTTTTGCAGTTTGAAACACCGATCATGGTTCAGGTACTGCGCTACACCGGTCTGCGCCATGAAACGCAGGCAAAGCTCCATGAGCGCATCGTCTCGGTCAGCCGCGCCACGATCAAGGGCACGCTGTCCATCGCCTTTATCCAGGGGGCACTTGGCGGCATCAGTTTTTGGGTGGCCGGGATCGAAGGGGCAGCTTTCTGGTCGGTGGTGATGATGGTGGCCGCCGTTCTTCCGGGGCTTGGCGCGCCGGTGGTGATCTTTATCGGGGCGGCCTATCTGGCGTTTGAGGGCGCTTATGTGGCTGCCGCCGGGCTGGCCTTGTGGGCCGGGCTTGTCGTGTCGACGATCGACAACGTGTTGCGGCCCATCCTTGTTGGACGCGATGCCAAGCTGCACGACGTGATGATCCTGATCTCGACTTTGGGCGGGCTTAGCCTGTTTGGCGCCTCTGGTCTGGTACTGGGGCCGGTGTTGGCGGGTCTCTTCGTGACGATCTGGCAAACCCTGGCCGAGGCGGTCGGCAACACCGAGGCGCTGGAGGGTGAGGATGAGGCGTAAGGTTAACCCCATGCACCGCAACGAACCTGAGTGTATCCTGACGGTATGAGCCTGCTTGCAAATCCCGCCATCCCGGATCCGGTCCGCGCCTTTGGGCTGGCCCTTCACCGGTTCGCCGGAAAGGGCGGATGGGTCATGAGCAGTCACGTGGCCATGTCGATGATGCTGGCGTTGTTTCCCTTTATCCTGTTTGTCGTGGCTCTGGCGGGCAGCCTGTCACACGACCTGATCACCGAGGATTTGATCGAGCTGATCTTCGGGACCTGGCCTGAGGCGGTGGCCGATCCCATCGAAACCGAGCTCAAGGCCGTTTTGGCCGGTGCCAGCACTCAGGTGATGACTGTGGGTGGCCTGCTGGCGATCTATTTTGCCTCTAACGGTGTGGACGCGGTGCGCGAGGCGATGACGCGGGCCTATCATGACGTGGACTTGCGCCCGTTCTGGCAGGCGCGGCTGTTGTGCATCGCGCTGGTTGTGGCCGGGGGCGGCGTCCTGATCATCACCGCAGCGGTCGAGGTGGTCTTTCCGATCTACGCCACCCTGGTGGCCGAGGCCATTCCCGGTGAGACACCAACTTGGGTGTCCAAAGAGCGCCTGAGCTGGATCTTCATCGTTGCCATCCCGGCGGGCGGTGTTCTGGCTTGCCACATGGTTCTGCCGGGTCGGCGGCACAGCCTTGTTCAGATATTGCCTGGCGTGCTGCTGACGCTTGCGCTTTGGGCTGCCGCAGGTTGGGGGTTTTCCTACTACATCGGCAAATTCGCCGTCTACAGCGCCACCTATGCCGGTCTTGCCGGGGCCATGGCGGCGCTTATCTTTTTGTATCTCAACTCCGCCATTCTGATCCTGGGGGCCGAATACAATGGCGCCCTGATCGACCTGAGATCAGGTGGTGGGGCCGAGGATGACCTATAACCCATGATCCTGATCTCTTTAGCCAAGAAAGCCATTTTTTCATGAGACAATTTCTGTCTATCCTGTTGCTTGTGGTTGCGCCATTGACCCCGGCGTTTGCACAGGAACCGCCCGCCTATGTGGGGTCCGATGCGTGCCGGGATTGTCATGAGGAGCAAGCGCAGAGCTGGGATGGCTCGCATCATGCGCAGGCCTGGATGGCGCCATCCGAGGCGTCGGTTGTCGCAGATTTCGACGGCACACAGTTTGCACACGACGGGATGTCGGTGGAATTCTCTCAGGACGGAACGGGCTATTTCGCAAAGGTGACGGAAAAGGACGGGGCAACGACTGATTACTCGGTTCACTCGGTTGCCGGGATCGAACCCCTGCAGCAGTACCTTTTGGAAACCGGTAACGGCCGGTTGCAAAGCTTTGACGTCTATTGGGATACCGAGCGGCAGGTTTGGGGGCATCTTTACCCCGATCAAGACCTGCCGCCCAATGACGGGTTGCATTGGACAGGGCCCTACAAGAACTGGAACGCACGTTGCGCCGAATGTCACGCCACCGGGTACAAGCGCAACTATGGCCCGCAAACGCGCAGCTATCGCTCGACCCAGGCCGAAATCGGGGTGGGGTGCGAGGCCTGCCATGGTCCGGCCTCGGCTCATATCGAATGGACCATCGGCAAGGCCCCACCCGCGGGTTTGACCAAGACCGGTTTCACCATGGATTGGAATGCGGGTGAAACTGCGATCCAGCAGTGCGCCACCTGCCATTCGCGCCGCGAAACGCTCGAAGACGGCAACCCGGTACCGGGCACGCCTTATCACCAGACCTATGCGCTCAGCCTGTTGCGGCCGGGGCTGTATTATTCGGACGGGCAGATATTGGACGAGGTCTATGTCTACGGCTCGTTCCTGCAATCCAAGATGTACGCCAAGGGCGTGACCTGCATGAACTGCCACGAGCCGCACAGTGGTGAGTTGCTGGCCGAGGGAACCGCCGTCTGCACTCAGTGTCATTCGACTGCGGGCAACCCGGATTTTCCAAGTCTGCCGATTGCGGACTATGACAGCCCCGCGCATCACCATCACCCAGAGGGCAGCGAAGGCGCGCAGTGCCGCAACTGCCACATGCCGGAAAAGACCTATATGCAGGTCGATGTGCGCAGCGATCACAGCTTCCGCATTCCGCGCCCGGATCTGTCGGCTGAAACCGGCGCGCCGGATACCTGCACCACCTGTCACGAAGACAAGGATCCGGCCTGGGCCGCGTCGCGCATTGCAGAATGGTTCCCGGACGCCAAACATCGCCAGCCGCATTTCGGTTCGGCTTTTGCCCGCGCACAGATCGATCCGATCCGCGCTTCGGGTGATCTGGTGGGGATCGCCCTGGACGAGGGGCAGGCAGGAATCGTGCGGGCCACGGCGCTTTACCTGCTGCAGGGCGCGGCTTCGGCTGAACTGGCAGGGCAGACCGCCAACCTGCTCGGTGCCCCGGACCCGCTGGTCCGGGCAAGCGCGGCGAGCTTGCAACAAGCCGCCCCCCCTCAAGAGCGCCTGGAGCGCTTGATGCCGGTGCTGGGTGATCCTGTCCGCTCGGTTCGGATCGCGGCGGCCAAGGCGGTGTTGAACGTGCCGCAATCGTCCATGACCCGCAGCCAGCAGGCGGTCGTGGGCGCCGGGGTTCAGGACTGGCAGCGTTCGCTCAGGACGCGGTTGGATTACCCCGAGACGCATCTGGTTCTAGGAGGGCTTGCCCTGACTATGCGCAATGCCCAAGCTGCTGAACGCGCCTTTCGCGAGGTGGTCGAGATGGACCCGCAGCGAGCCGAAGCCTGGCCGATGCTCGTGCAATTGGCCCACATCAACGGCGGGCCGCAAGCGGCGCGGCGTGTGTTGATCGAAGCCCTGAGCAACGTACCGGGCGATCCCGCGTTGCTGCAACTGCAAGAGGAACTGTCGCGATAGCGGGCGCGAGAACGCCCCGATGTTGCCTAAAATCGTGCTCATTCTTTGTTTAACTTTGGCTGCCATGGTGCCTGAGAGCTGCCCCAGTTGCCAAAGAGGATGAGATGTTCGAGTTTGCCCGCAGTGCAGAACGCCTGCCTGATGTTCCGCTGGACCCACCACCGATGGAGTTCTGCGATCACAACCGCCATGCGCGGCTGTTTGAATTGCTGCGTCAACAATCTCTGTCTAAACGCGCCTCCCAGCGGATCAACCGCAAGGCCTTTACCCGCGCCCGCAAGGACAACAGCTTGCTGCTGCAAAATGCAGCTGCCTCGTTTCAAGCACAGAAAGCGGGATAGGGTGTCAGCCGCGAAAGCCTGTGGCCACCACGAATTTTTCTGAACTGTCCGACCTGGACGAAGGTGGCTTGACGTTGGCCACTTTGGTGAACTTCTGCTTCAGCAATTTCTGCAGATCGCCCTCGGCCCCGCCGGCCAGCACCTTGGCCACAAACGTTCCGCCTTCTTCAAGCACGTCAAAGGCAAAATAGGCGGCCGTTTCGCACAGGGAAATGATCCGCAAATGGTCGGTCTGCTTGTGCCCGGAGGAGGCCGCTGCCATGTCCGACATCACCACATCCGCCTTACCACCCAGCCACTCTTTGACTTTGTCGTCGGCACCGTCATCCATGAAATCCAGCTGGTGAACCTCGGCGCCTGCGACCGGCTCAACCTCTTGCAGGTCGATGCCCAACACAGTGCCGATCCGCTTGCCAGAGCGTTCACCAAGGGAGTTCACCCGTTTGACGGCCACCTGCAGCCAGCCCCCTGGCGCGCAGCCCAAATCAACCACCCGTGCGCCCGGCACCAGAAAGCGGTACTTCTCATCCAGTTCCAGGATCTTGAACGCCGCGCGCCCGCGATAGCCCTCGGCCTGTGCGCGTTTGACATAGGGGTCGTTCAACTGCCGTTGCAGCCAGCGGGTTGAGCTGAGCTTGCGCCCGCGTGCGGACTTCACCTTGACCTTCAGGTCGCGCTGTCCGCGCCCCGAGGTATTCTTGCCATCAGGTGTCTTTGCCATGCGGGTTTTCTCCGAAAACGATGCTGGATCACTTATAGCCTATCACACCCGGCTTCAACCGGATCAGAAGGGGCCGTCTTCCAATACACCATCGCCACTCATTTGCGCATACAGCAGCCCCTCACGCAGGCCTCTGTCTGCAACCGACAGCCGGTCGGTGGGCCAGCAGCGCAACAATGCCTGCAAGATTGCAGACCCGGACATGATCAACGCCTGTCGATCCTCGCCGATGCGGGGATCCCGGCGTCGGCCCGTGGGGCCGAGCTCAAGGTAGCCGCGGATCACCTTGTCGATCTGATCGGATGTCATGCGCAGACCGTCAACCTTGGTCCGGTCATAGCGTTTCAAACCCAGGTGCGAGGCGGCAACTGTCGTGACTGTTCCGCTGGTCCCGACGATTTGGAAACCTTCGCGGGCTTGTTCGTCCTTGTAGGGGGCAAAGTCCGCCAGGTTCTCTTCAAAGAACCAGCTCATCAATGCAAAGCGGGCTGCATCGTCTTCGACATCGTTGAACTGATCGCGCAAAGTGGCCACGCCCAGGGGCACGCTGATCCAGTCCACCACCTTGGCCGCCTGAAACGGGCTGTCGGCGGAATGAAACCCTGCGTGCAGCCGTGTAATCGACACCGGGCGATCTCGACGCGGAACCGAAGATAAGTCGATCCATACCAGTTCGGTAGAGCCGCCGCCAATGTCCACCACAAGCAACTGTTCTGTCTTGGTCGAGACCAGAGGCGCGCAGGAAATGACGGCCAGACGCGCCTCTTCCTCGGGCTGGATGATTTCCAGCGTCAGGCCGGTCTCACGCTTCACCTGACGGATGAAATCGCGCGAGTTCTTGGCGCGGCGACAGGCTTCGGTCGCGACCAGACGCATGCGCTTGACCTTGTTGCGTTTCAGCTTTTGCTGACAGATGCGCAGTGCCTGAACGGTACGCGCCATCGACGAGCGGGACAGGCGCCCCGTTCGTTCCAATCCGGCGCCCAGTTGCACCGACTTTGAAAAACTGTCGACCACATGAAAGCCGCTGCCCTTGGGTTGGGCAATCAGCATGCGACAGCTATTTGTACCCAGATCCAGCGCTGCATAGAGCCCATCAGGATCCGGCCGTTGAGGCGCGGGGGTGTCGACCGCTTTCGGGAACGCGCCCGCACCTTTGGGACGCTTGGGCGCCATGACTTCACGCCCTCCGATTTCGAGTTGATTTGACCCTAGGCGGCGCGCCGCCGACGCGCAAGAGAATTCACCATCGAGTTGATCCTAACTGTCACATCCGCTTCACATATCCATGCGAGCAGGACACCAAGAATTCCGCATCGGGATTCGCGGAAATAACTCAGCAAGCCTATTCGGAGCACGCTATGAAAAAAGACCATGATCTGTCGTTTGACGACTTTGACGAAGCCGTAAACCCCCGTCCCGAAGGCTGCGATTTCGACGTGGTCGTCGAAGAGGCGTTGAGCCGCCGTGGTTTCCTGGGCGGTGTGCTGGCCATGGGTGGCTTTGCCGCTTTGGGTGGCGCTGTTCTGCCAACCGGTGCCAAGGCCAACGGCAACCGTTTCGCGTTCGATGCAGTTGCAGCTTCGACCGAAGATAGCATCGTTGTACCAAAGGGTTACAAGGCCGAAGTGGTCATGCGTTGGGCGGATGCAATGTGGTCCGACAGCGTTGCCTTTGACCAGGACACGCGCGGTACTGCTGAAACCCAAGCCCGTACCTTTGGTGACAACACCGACGGCATGGAGATTTTCATGCACGAGGGTCGCACCCTGATGGCGATCAACAACGAATACACCAACCGCAATATCATCTGGGGCAACCGCGAAGAAGGCAAGTTCGCAAATGCCGATGACGTCGAAAAGGGCATGTTGGCCCATGGCGTTTCGGTGGTCGAGATCGCTCATGACGGCACCGGCTGGGGCATCGTGATCGACAGCCCATTCAACCGTCGCATCACGCCTCAGACCGAGATGGCGTTGACCGGTCCGGCGGCGGGTCACGATCTGCTGAAAACCGCTGCTGATCCGTCGGGCACCAAGACCTTTGGCACCTGGAACAACTGCGGTTCGGGCACGACCCCTTGGGGCACCTATCTGGCCTGTGAAGAGAACTTCAACGGTTACTTCTCGGCCGAAGACGAGAACCACGAGGTTTCGGCTGAACTCAAACGCTATGGCATTTCGGCCAGTGACTGGGGCTATGGCTGGGCCACCATCGACGACCGGTTTGACGTTGCCAAAACCCCCAACGAGCCAAACCGTGCGGGTTATGTCGTTGAAATCGATCCGCGTGATCCGAACTCGACCCCGAAAAAGCGCACTGCTTTGGGCCGTTTCAAGCACGAAAACGCTGAATGCGTGGTCAACAACGACGGGCGTCTTGTGATCTACATGGGCGACGACGAGCGCGGTGAGTTCCTGTATCGCTACGTTTCGAACGGCGTTTATGCTGCGGGTGTCGATACCGACGAACTGATGGAAAACGGCTCGCTTTATGCAGCCAAGTTCGACGCATCCGGCAAGGGCACCTGGTTGGCTTTGACCCCGGAGAACACCGGTATGACCCAGGCCGAGATCTGCATCCACACCCGGATTGCCGCGTCGAAGATGGGCGCCACCACCATGGACCGCCCGGAATGGGTTACCGCGAACCCGAACTCGGACGAGGTGTATTGCGCGCTGACCAACAACAAGAACCGCGGGGTCAAGACCAACAAGGGTGGGGATGAGACCCCGGTTGAAGGCCCGAACCCGCGTGAGGCCAACAAATATGGTCAGATCGTACGCTGGAAACCCGAAGGTGGCGATCACGCCGCAGGCGGGTTTGATTGGGATCTTTATGTGTTGGCCGGCAACCCGACAGTGCATCAGGATGATCGAGCAGGCTCGGACAATGTCAACGAAGGCAACATGTTCAACTCGCCCGATGGCCTTGCATTCGACAGCAATGGCCTGCTGTGGATCCAGACAGACGGCAAGTATTCGAACGCCGATGACTTTGCTGGTCAGGGCAACAACCAAATGCTGGCAGGCGATCCGGTAACCGGTGAAATCCGCCGCTTCCTGGTTGGCCCGAAAGAGGCAGAAGTGACGGGCCTGTGCTGGTCTGGTGATCGCCGTACAATGTTCGTTGGCATCCAGCACCCGGGCGAAAGAGGCGACAGCCATTGGCCCGATGGCGGTACATCGGTGCCACGTTCCGCGATCATTGCAGTGACACGCGAAGACGGCGGCCTGGTGGGCTAAGGCGCCCCGGGACGACGGTTTTGACCCTCGCGGCCTGGTGCCGCGGGGGTCTTTTGTTGCTGACATGTGCCGGGCTCATGATTGTCCTGAAATATTCGGGCAAGCCATGGCGCAATTTATCCTCTATGCCTCTGCTCGGGCACCGAAAGGTCGCTTCAAAGTCTGCCAGTGTCGAAATCAGGCCGACCGAAACCCATATTGCCGTTTAGAACCTGTTCATCAGGTCAGGAGGAATCACATCAATGCCCGACGTCACCATCGTCTACTGGCGCGACATCCCAGCCCAAGTCATCGTCGGCAAAGGCCGCCGTGGGGCCAAGCGTCAACTTGAGGAACGGTTCGAACAAGCCATCGACCGGGCCGCGATGAAGGTGAACGCCAAGGACGCTGATGCCTATCTGGCCGAATGGCGCAAGGCTGCCCCTTATGCTGTCGACGGCGACCCCGCCGAAGTGGCCGAGGCAGAAGCCCTGCGTCTGGAAGCAGAATACGATCAGGAGCGCATCAAGGCCCTGATTGCCAAAGACGGATGGGCATGAGCCCCACATCAGTATGGGAGGCCGTGATGGCTTTGCTGAATTTCAAGAAACGTGACACGGTCGAAAACGGGCCGGTGAACCCCACCGTCGAGGCGTTCCTTCAGGGTTACTCGATCGAGGTAATGCCGCGCACCGCTGCCAAGGTCGAAGACTTCCGCGCGCTGCTGCCCGCAGATACCCGCGTCTACATCGCCCACATCGAAGGCACGCCGATCGAGGACATGGCGGCAACCGCCAAACGCCTGAAAGACGAAGGCTTTGACGCGATGCCGCATTTCCCGGCACGCATCATCAAGGACAAGGCGACGCTGGCCGATTGGATTTCGCGCTATCAGGGCGAGGCGGAGGTCAAGCAGGGCCTGATCCTTGCCGGTGGTGTGGCCGAACCGCATGGCGATTTCAGCGACTCGATGCAGCTGCTGGAAACCGGTCTGTTTGATCAGGCGGGCTTTACCAACCTGCACGTCGCGGGCCACCCGGAACCGAACCTGGACATCGACCCCAAGGGCGGTCGTGCCAACACCTATGCGGCACTGGACTGGAAGCTTGAATTCTCCAAACGCACCGACGCGCAGATGGCCCTGGCCACCCAGTTCTGCTTTGAGGCGCAGCCGGTCATCGACTGGGTCAACGAATTGGCCGAGCGTGGCATGAACCTGCCGGTGCACATCGGCATCGCGGGCCCCGCAAAACTGCAGACCATGATCAAGTTCGCCATCGCATGTGGCGTTGGCCCGTCGCTCAAGGTGCTGCAGAAACGTGCCAAGGACGTGACCAAGCTGCTGCTGCCGCATGAGCCGAATGAGATCATCACTGATCTGGCGGCACACAAGGCGGCAAACCCGGACTTCCAGATCGAGAAGGTCCACTTCTTCCCGCTGGGCGGCATCAAGACGAATGCCACCTGGGCCATCAACAATGGCGGCGAGAGCACTCGCCCCGTAAACCCCGCATAAGAGGCCGACATGACGCAGACCATCGTAGAGAGCAAAACCAAAACGGCAGTGATCGGCTTTGATCAGCCGTTCTGCGTGATTGGCGAACGCATCAACCCCACTGGCCGCAAAAAGCTGGCAGCTGAACTGGAAGCGGGCGATTTTTCGACCGTTGAAAAGGATGCCGTTGCTCAGGTTCTTGCGGGTGCGACCGTTCTGGATATCAACGCGGGTGTGGTTTACAATTCGAACCCGAACCCGAACGAGACCGAGCCGCCGCTGATGAAAAAGATCGTCGAGCTGGTTCAGGGCCTGGTTGATGTGCCGCTCTGCATCGACAGTTCGGTTCCTGGTGCGCTTGAGGCGGGTCTGGAAATTGCCGAAGGCCGTCCGCTGCTGAACTCGGTCACCGGTGAAGAAGAGCGCCTGGAAGAGATCCTGCCGCTGGTCAAGAAATACAACGTTCCGGTTGTTGCGATCTCGAACGACGACACCGGTATCTCTGAAGACCCCGACGTGCGCTTTGCCGTGGCCAAAAAGATCGTGGAACGTGCAGCTGATTTCGGCATCCCCGCGCATGACATCGTGGTTGACCCGCTGGTTATGCCCGTGGGCGCGATGGCAACTGCCGGCCTTCAGGTCTTTGCTCTGGTCCGCCGCCTGCGCGAGGAACTGGGCGTGAACACCACTTGTGGTGCGTCCAACATCTCGTTCGGTCTGCCCAACCGGCACGGCATCAACAACGCCTTCCTGCCGATGGCCATGGGTGCTGGCATGACTTCGGCGATCATGAACCCGGTCGCCCTGCCGATCGGTCCCAAGAAGATCGCCGAAAAGCGCGCCGAGGTCGAAGCGTCGGGCATCGTTCTGCCCGCAGACATGGACGACGAAGCGTTCTGTCAGATGTTCGGCCTGGGCTCGACCAAGCCGCGTGCAGGCAAGGAAATGGAGGCCATCCGCGCCGCCAACTTCCTGACCAACAACGACCCGCATGGTGGTGACTGGATCAAGTTCAACAAGCCGCCCGCCAAGGAAGGCGAAGAGGGTCGTGGCCGTGGTGGCCGCGCCGGTGGCCGTCGCCGCCGCGCCTAAGCCACTGTTTTCATGAAAAGAAAGGCCGGGCCATCGTTGCCCGGCCTTTTTGATTCACAGATTGTTTCGGGGCCGCCGGAATTTCCGTCTATACTCACCTGACAAACGGGGGGGACTGGACGATGCACGACATTGCACTGACACGATCCGAATTTCCGATCCAAGACGACGAGGTGATCCTTGAGACCACCGTCGGCGGCCTGTTGCGAGAGGTTGCGCAAAGCGCACCGGATCAATTGGCCCTTGTCGAGGTGGACGAGACGGGCGCCAACGGGCGTCAATGGGCCTATGGCGCGCTTTACCAGGACGCGGAACGGATCGCCTTGGCCTTGTCGACGCGGTATCATCCGGGCGAGCGGGTTTGCGTCTGGGCCCCAAACATCCCTGAATGGGTTTTGCTGGAATATGCCTGTGCGCTTGCAGGATTGACGCTGGTGACCGCCAATCCTGCCTATCAGGCCCAGGAACTTGCCTATGTGCTAGAACAATCGCGGTCGGTTGCCCTGTTTCGAACCGCATCGTTTCGGGGTAATCCGATGGCGGATATCGCCGCGCAGGCGGTTCAGGGTTTGCCTAATTTACGTGACGTGGTCGATCTCGAAGACTGGGGCGCGCTATTGGCGCAAGGCCAGATTTCGCCACAATTACCGACAGTTGCCCCAGATGACGCGGCGCAAATCCAATATACCTCGGGCACCACGGGCTTTCCCAAGGGTGCTGTTCTGGGTCATCGCGGGATCACCAATAACGCGCGGTTCTATGCCAAACGCACAGGGGCCACACCCGGTGCGCCTTGGGCCACGATGATGCCGCTCTTTCACACCGCAGGCTGCGGGATGGCCGTGCTGGGGGCATTGCAGTCGAAATCGCCCTTGTTCCTGATCAAAATGTTCGCCCCTGAACCTGTGCTCGAGGTGTTCGAACGCGAAAAGATCGCCGCCAGCGGTGGGGTGCCCACGATGGTGGTGGCCATGCTCGAGGTGATGAAGCACCGATCTTTTGATCTGAGTGCGCTTGAGACCTTCATGTCCGGCGGGTCGATGGTTGCGCCTGATCTGGTGGAAAAGATCACGTCCTCGCTTGGGTGTGTATTTCAGACCGTTTATGGCCAGACCGAGTGCTCCCCATTGGTGACGCAGCACCACGGGACCGAACCGCTGGAAGTGATCGCAACCACCGTGGGCCAGCCCATGCCACAAACCGAGGTTTCGATCCGGTCGACGGGGGACAATTCGGTCGTGGCCATCGGTGAGGTGGGCGAAATCTGCGTGCGTGGGTATTGCACCATGTTGAAATACAACGACAATCCCGAAGCAACAGCCGCCACGATCGACACGGATGGATGGCTGCACACCGGAGATCTGGGCACGATGGACGCACAAGGATATGTGGCTGTCACAGGTCGGGTCAAAGAGATGATCATACGCGGCGGTGAAAACCTGTTTCCGGCCGAGATCGAGAACGTGCTGCTCACACATGCCTCGGTCGCCGAGGTGGCTGTGGTGGGCCTGCCGGATGATACTTGGGGAGAGGTCGTGGCCGCCTTTATCCGACCGGACGAGGGGTTTGATGTGGACCCCGACGTGCTCAAAGCGCATTGCCGAGAAGCTTTGGCCGCCATCAAAACGCCTGTGGTTTGGAGTAAGGTGAATTCATTCCCCCTGACGGGTTCGGGCAAGATCCGAAAGTTTTCGTTACGTGACAGTTATTTGAACGGCGAACTTCATCATGTTTGACGGCTGAGAGATTTTGCAAAGCCAAATCTTTCTGTGTTGTTCCCAAAGCCTGCGGTGATGCCGTTGACCGCGCCCGCCTTCCAAGCGTTTTCTCTGTCCAGATTAACGGAGGCAGAACATGCGCAAAACGGCACGGGTGGTGGTAATTGGCGGCGGGATCGCCGGGTGCTCGACGATCTATCATCTCACCCAGGAAGGGTGGACAGATGTCATGCTGCTCGAGCGCGACGAGCTGACGTCCGGCACGACCTGGCATTCAGCCGCGCAGGTCACCAATTTTGGCATGAACCAGACCATGGTGGGCCTGAAGACTCATTCCATTAACCTTTACAAAGAGTTGGCGGATGATCCTGAGTATCCGATCAACTATCATCACGGCGATGGCGGCATTCGCTTGGCCAATACGCATGCGCAGATGGATGGTTATCGCCACTTCGCCTCGATGGCGCGGGGCATGGATGTTCATTTCGAAGTGATCGACGCCGAAGAATGCGCGCGACGTCACCCCTTGTTGGCGACTGACAATCTGGTTGGGGGGCTATGGGACCCGCTGGATGGTGATATCGACCCGGCGCAGCTGTGCCAAGCACTGGCACGTCGGGCGCGTAAAGCGGGCGCCGAGGTGCATCGGAACACGCCGGTCACCGCGCTCAAACAACTCAAGGATGACAGTTGGATCGTGTCGACACCCAAAGGTGACGTACATGCAGAGATTGTCGTAAATGCCTGTGGTTACAGGGTAAATGAAGTGGGCGCCATGATGGGCGTGCATCACCCTGTCGCGTCGATGGAGCATCAGTATTTCCTGACCGAGGAGATCCCGGCGATCAAGGACGCAGGACACCGCATGCCGCTGATCCGTTGCCCGATCAGCGACTATTACTCGCGGCAGGAAAAGAACGGTCTGCTGGTGGGGTTCTATGAGCAGGATTGCAAAACATGGGGCATGGACGGGATCGACCCGAATTTCGTCAACGCGCTCTGCCCTGATGATCTGGATCGGGTGACGGATGTGCTCGAGGGGGCCATCGCGCGGATGCCCGCGCTGGCAGAGGTCGGCATTCACACTGTCGTCAACGGCCCGATCACCTATACCATCGACGGTGCGCCGCTGGTGGGGCCGATCCCAGGTAAGAGAAATGCTTTTTGTATCATTGGTTTGCGTGCCGGACTGGGTGAGGGGGGCGGCCATGGTTGGCTGCTGGCGCAGCAAATTGTGCATGGCGAGGCCTGTTACGATACCTGGTGCCTCGACCCGCGTCGGTTTACCGGACATGGCAACGTCGAGTTCACTGCGCTGAAGGCGATCGAAGATTATCAGAATGAATTCCGCTTTCACTTTCCGCATGAACACCGACCGGCTGGCCGCCCGATCAAGACGACACCGCTGACGCCTGTCCTGGCGGCTGAGGGGGCGGAATTCGGCGTTGTCAACGGCTGGGAGCGGGTGGATTACATCAAGCCCACCCCAGAGTTCATCGAGACACATAGTTTCCGGTTCAACGAAACATTCGATGTTGTCGCCAAAGAGGTTGCGGCCGTTCAGACCGGCGTGGGCCTGACCGAGGTCAACGGCTTCAACCGGATCGAACTGACTGGTGGGGATGTGCACAGTTTCCTTGATCGGATGATCTGTGGCCGCGTTCCGCGAAAAGAGGGGCGCGTGGGCTTGACCTATCTGCTCAACCAGCACGGAATGGTCAAAGCCGAAGCTACCATTGCCAACCTGCCCGACGGGCGTGTCTGGTATGGCTCGGCGGCGGCGGCGGAGTGGCACGACCGGGATTGGCTGCTGGCTCATCTTCGCAAGGATGAGGACGTCCAGATCCGCTCGTTGACAAATGAGCACACAATTCTGGTTCTGGCAGGCCCAAAAGCGCGCGACGTGTTGTCGGCTGCAGCGCGTGGGAATTGGTCGGCGCTGGTCTTCCCGTGGCTATCTGTGCGCGAGGCGTTCATCGGCATTGCGCCTGCTGTGATCATGGCAGTCAGTTTCTCAGGGGAACTCGCCTATGAGATCCATGTGCCCAACAACCAACTGTATGGTGCGTATCTGGCGCTGCGCGAGGCGGGCAGGGCGCATGGGTTGACCCTGTTTGGCAGCCGCGCGGTCGAAAGCATGCGGCTTGAAAAAGGATACCTGCACTGGAAGGCCGAGTTGCAGACTGAGTTTGACCCGTTCGAGACCGGCCTGGATCGGTTCGTCAAATTGGACAAGGGCGATTTTGTCGGGCGCGCGGCTTTGGTCCAACGGAAGGCCGACGGCCCTAAGCGACAACGGGTGACATTGCTGTTGGACAGTACCGAGGCTCCGGCCCATGCGGGGGCTTCGGTGATGCTGGATGACAGGGTTGTGGGCACCGTGACATCGGGTGACTGGGGCCACCGTGTGGGGCACAACATCGCCATGGCCTTTGTCGCGCCAGAAGTCGCTCAAGGTTATCATGATCTGACCGTTGATGTGATCGGCCTGCAGGTGCCCGCCAAAGTGGTCGAGCCGGGCCTGTACGATCCTGAGAACGCCCGGGTCAAAGCGTAATCACCCTGCGGGCGGCCCCTTGGGGTTCAGCTTTGGGTTCAGGTCGTCGGGCCACCGGCGGCCGTATTCGCTGGGCAGGACAAAGACATCCGCGGGCAAAACCGGCGCCAGGTCGTGTTCCAGTCGCAGGGTCAGGGCATCAACCTCGGCCGCCGTCACAGGTCTGCCGGGGTTGTAATAGACCGTGACCACAAAGGAGCGTCCCAGCTTCATCACCGACAGATCGGTCAGAACCCCTTTGGCCTCGGTCAAGGCAGGGCGTACGGTGCGGCGGACCGTGGCGATATGTTCGGGATCGGCGGTCACGCCTGCAAGCTCTCCCAATCCTTTCATGAAATCCCAGAAGTAGCGGGTGACAACCGTCGAACACAGGATCAAAACAATGATCGAATCGCCAATCGGCGTAATGAAGGACAGCGCCGTGTCCTGCAGCAGCACGATACCGACCATGCCGATGCCAGCCGCTCCGGTGATCACACCGTCAAAGGCCGCTGCCGTAGCCTCTAGCCGCAGAATGTCACTTTTCTTGCCAGTCCGGGACCAGGCCCACCGATGCATCCCCCACAGCAGAAAGCAGGTGATCCCAATCACCACGAAATAGATGATCAGCGGCCCGAATACGAGCGGTTTGGGTGCGCCGCCCGAGGCATAGCTGACGATGTTCATGACCGCGCCGGTGATGGCAAAGAGCACCAATCCCAGCAAGGAAAGCGACCGGAAGGTGGTAAAGATCGCCTCATCCGCGGCATAGCCTGCCGGGCGAATGCGATCGGGGCCGGCGTCTGCGTTCTGGCTGACGCGACGGCCCAGGATCGCGGCGGTGAATCCGATGAGCGAGAACAGACCATCCACCAGGATCGCGTCCGAGTTCGACAGGATCGCGGCGGCCACGCCAGCGGCCCCCATGAACAGGTTGCCCCACATACCGACGATCAACGAGCGCCCTTCCAGGCGCTTCATGCGGTCGGTTTCGGTCTCAGTCTTGTTGCTCACGGCGTTGTCCTGTCGTGTTCAAATCAGGTGTCATTTAGGTGCAGCAGGGCGTTGTGCGATACCAAAAGCGGCGCCTGCGGGATCTATCAGAATGGCCAAGTCCCCGCCGCGGACGGCAAGTCGCGCACCAAGCTTGGTGGCCATGTCAATCGTGTCGCCAAGGTTTTCAACCAGCACGTAGGGAAGCCACATGTGGCTTGCTTGCTTGCGAGATACCCGGATCAGGCCGCCTCGATCTTTTCCGTCAGAGGTGAAAACCCGAAACTTGCCCGTGTCAGAGCGATCTCCAACGCGCGTCTCGAACCCGGATACGTTTCGGTAAAAGGTTTCTGCCGCCCCTGGGTCGGGGGTCAGAAGATCCACCCACACCCAGGATCCGGGCGGGGGCTCGCTCCCAAGCGGAATCCCTTCGGTGCCGTCATAAAGCGTCACAGGCGCCCCGCCAGGGTCACGGACCGCGGCCAGTGTGCCATTTGGGCCTGCAAAGATCGAACCAATCTGCTGCCCACCGGATGTCTGGGCACGTGTGCTGGCGGCAGCGGTGTCAGTGACGCTGAGTACCGGTTGCCAGCGGGTTTCGGGCGTTTGCTCATTTGTGTCTTCAATCGTGACCATTCCACCGACCAAGATGCGGCCGTTGGTGATCAGCTGGATGTTGTCAGTGCGTCCTTGAGCGAATTGCCACCCAAACAGCCTTGAGTAGAATGATTGCGACACCGCTGGGACATCCGTGATCAGGTCGAACCAGGCAAAGCTGCCAGGCGTCTTTTCAGATCGCATGACGGGTGTACATGCGATGATCAAGGGCAGGCACAGCAACATCATTGCGCGCAAGGTCGTTTGCAGAACAGCCAGCAATTGAGACCCCCCGTTTGGGTGCTTGTTTGTCCGGTATCTAAAGATATTCAATCGCTGCAACTCTTTACGATCCGGGTCGCCCTGTCCATCCTTGGCACCAAAAACCGTTGCAGTTTCACGTTTGATGCGAGCGCAATGGCCAAAGCGGCGACGCCGGGCTGCAAAAATCGTGTGTTGATCTGGATTATCTGGGAAACTGCGCACTAGGCCCCGAAAAACTCATGCTACGATGCAGTTTCAAGGGGATAGTGGCGGAGAGACAGGGATTCGAACCCTGGGTGGGCTTGCACCCACAACGGTTTTCGAGACCGTTTCTGAGGCTAAAGCCGAAAGGTTCAAACCAATAAAATAAGGACATTCTAACGGCGGATTAGGCAATCTGGGCACAGAAAGAGGGCAGGGGTGTCATAGAAAAGTGTCATAGTCATGTTGTATTCGGTCCACCCATTGAGCTGGTGGAAAATAGGGGAAAAGTTTTCCGAACAGGGCGGAAAGCCCGTTGTTCAGAAAGGCAGGCCCTTCGTTCCACGCTCAAAGTCCGAGAACAATCAGTTAACCGCGTGACAAAGTCGTCATCGCTTGCACTCAGTGCGGCTGGCGCTGCGTGTATTCCAAGGCCAGGCTCATAGAGCTCGTCGGCCGGGATACTCCTCTTCCAACGGCTCTTGGGATCACTACGAAAGAATGTCCGCGTGCAAAACTTCGAGGAAACGTGCTGCATCGCCGATGCAAAACTCATTACCCAGAATTGTCCGGGTGATATAGTCAACGTGGGTTTATTGGAGAGAGATGAGTAATGGATGATAGAGCGCTGATTTCCGAGATTAACAGAGTTTTGAAGATGCACGGCCTTGAGCATGGCAAGCGAGACGCGGCTTTTGACGTCCTCTGGATCTTATTGCATCCAGGTTCCACGTCGACATCAACAAAGGCGATTTGCGATGATGGAAGCATCCTCACGGTTCAGCGCTGGACTCTATCTAACAATGAACGCGAGAACGAAATGAAAGTTGAACTCTCGTATAATACTGATACTTCAAGAAAATAATCGGTTCAGAAATTTGTTTGCGAATCCAACGATCCTACCTTCTGATTGGTCAAAAAATGAGATTAAGGCAGATGGAGGTGGCGTCGGCACATCGATTTACACTGGTTCATGGTGAAATCTGTCGCATTCTCAATCAGCGGAATTGTCGCTTCTCGTTCCACCCTTTCCACCTCCGAAGCAAAGCAAAGATCCTCCGGTGATTTGAGCATAAGGTTCGCGTTCACCGCATATCACTGTGTCACCTGTGTCTCTGAAATCCCCGTATTTATTGCCTGCGCGCAAATCTCGTGCGTTTCTGCTTGGAGAAAAGAAAGACTATGAGCGGCAGAATGGATTTTCATGAAACAGGCAAAAACGCCGCTGTAGACGCGTCGATAATTGTCCAATCCACGATCCAGGGAGATTTTCCAGTCTGTATCCTACCAAAATGACCAAACCGTTGGTGCCGATGGGTTACCTTTTCTTCCAGCGCAACACTCTCTCCATGTTTTTGTGTGCAGAAAGCTCATCGATGAGAAGTTGAGCTTGATCAGCAGCAGCTAAAATAATCTGATCCATGCTTCTTTCAACGGCTTGATAAAATTCTCCGAACTCTCGAGGATGGACCAACAATCTTAAATATGTCACGCCGAAGTGGAGAGGGGTCACTCCCAAAACCGTCCGCACTTCAGAAAACCGATTGCAAAGACCATTGTTGTACAAGTCATAGTACACACAATTGGCACGGCGAAGTTTATTGAATGAACGGTGTGTTCTCATTGGATCATCGGCCAAACTGTCCAATTCTTCCACCACACTCTGATAGGTTCCAGTCTGATCCCAGTAGCAGCCCATTTCCCATTCTCCTTGATTTCTTGAGTAAGATGAAACTGGGTCTCCATGCCAAAAACCGGAAATACATGGCCTCGGCTTTCTGGATCTATATTTCAAAAATTTGTTCAGCTTTGAGGTTGGGCGCTTCTCTCCACGAAGTTGGGTAAGGCCCGGGGTAGGTCAGATCCAGCTGCAAAAGCGATGGTGGGGTGCCGAAATGTTGGTTTGAGGGTGTTAGGGGGTGAGTCTTTTGTACGAAGTCCTCTGGTTGGTGAGGAGTTTGTGTGCTGGGTGAAAGAAATGTACAGATCCAAGCTCTTGATCTGAAGGTGATGGCAATGTGCAAAAATACCTATATGGTGAAAGAAAAGTATAAAGGGTGATTGTTTTGTACGATGGCGGTGATAATATTGTATGCATGTTGATGTTAGGTGAGGGCATTGTGCGATGATAGCCCACTTTCATGGTCGAAGACTGCCAGAACCAGGTAACCCGGCCGGGTATGCCTGGATCGTCGACACCTACAATCTTCAAGTCCCCATGCCTCCGCGTCTGATGGCCGTTGCTGACCGGCACAGTCCGGTCTCCACCGATGACTGGATCATGCTGCGATCACGCCAACAGCCAAAAGATAATCTGATCGGTCATCTTCGACTCGCTTTCCGATATGAAGGCATCAATCTCAGTGTGCTTGATCGCCTTTTTCAGGTTGTCCCTGCCGAAGAGATCACCGAGATGGTACAGCACCGTGTGACGGGCACGTTTTCCCGGCGCCTGTGGTTCATTTACGAATGGATGACTGGCGCGCGGCTGGACCTGCCGGATCTCGGCAAGGTAAAGTACGTCAGTATCCTCGATGAGGAACTGCACTATACCGGCATCATCGTAGAGAATTCTGCGCGCCACAAAATCCATGACAACCTACCCGGTACGCCCGCATTTTGCCCGACTGTCCGGCGGACTCCGGAACTGTTTCACCTGCTTGAAGTCAGAAACCTGACGGATGAGGCCAGTGCAGCGGCTGGCAGGGTTCCAGAAGACCTGATGCGCCGGGCCGCGGCCTTCATGCTCCTGGATGACAGCAAGGCATCATTTGCCATTGAGAATGAAAAGCCTACCCCTGCCCAGGGGGCTCGATGGGGACAGGCCATCGGAGAAGCCGGGCAGCATGAGCTTTCTGTCGATGAGCTCAACCGACTCCAGCAAATCGTGATCGGAGACGCCAGGTTTGTGAGGCTTGGCATCAGGAAGGAAGAAGGGTTCATCGGCTCCCATGATCGCAACACGATGGAGCCGATCCCATCGCATATCAGCGCCCGATGGGAAGACCTTGATAGCCTGATGGCAGGTCTGATCGATTACGATGAGATCTCATTGGCGCGGCATCAGCATCCGATCCTGACGGCGGCAGTGCTGGCATTTGGTTTCGTCTTCATTCACCCCTATGTCGACGGAAATGGCAGGCTTCACAGGTACCTGTTCCATCACGTGCTGGCCCGCGCCGGGTTCAACCCTCCCGGAGTTGTATTCCCCATCAGCGCCGTGATCCTGAGAAACATTGAAGAGTACAACCGGGTTCTGAGGGCCTATTCTGGTCCTCTTCTGCCATTTATTGATTGGGCGGCCGATCCGAAGGGAAATGTTAAGATCGCCGGAGAGACGGCGCATCACTACCGGTATTTCGACGCAACGGAACAGGCCACCTTCCTGGCACGTTGTGTCCAGACCACGATTGATGAAGACCTGCCACGGGAGGTTGGTTTCCTCAAAGGATATGACCGGTTTGCCATGGGGCTTTCCCGCATTGTCGATATGCCCAACAAGGAAATTGAATTGCTTCGAAAGTTCCTGGCACAGAATGACGGCAAGCTCTCAAAGAGAGCACGGGGTGGCGAATTCGAGGCCCTGAGTGATGACGAGGTCGAACAGATCGAACAACTCTATGCTGAGAGCTGGACGTAAGACATTCAAACAACATGAATTACATTCTGCAATTGCCTGCAAACCCGGAAGGCTTCGGAGGCAGGCTAAAGATCCTCCAATTCCGCCCCCCAGGATTTCTTCTGCTGTTGAAAGCAATATTATGAGTGCTCTGCGGAGATACCCGGAGATACGACTGGTTTTCAGTGGCCCCTTCGGAAGCCTCGAAGGACGATCCGTTGCGGAGCAAACTCTTCGACGTCTTCTTCTTCCTGAATGGTTGGGACATCCTGAATGTCGTGCTTGGGTTTTTGAGCGTCGGCGGGCCGCAATTTTGTGTACCGGTGAAGCCTCCCCATTGGATAGCCGGTGACGATAGCAACCAGGGCAGGCAGATATGGTGTGATTTGTTCTTTTTCGACGTCCCATCCCGCAGCCAACATGTCGGCGGCCAGGCTTGTGTCACCATCGGCCTTCTCGAAACATTCAGCGACAAAAGCCCAGTGCTCCAGGAAGGCGGTACTGAGGTGCACCGTGGATATTGCAAGGTTCTGGCCAATGTACACATCACTCAGAAAGCCCAACAAATCCGTTTCGATGCGTTTGATCGTTGAGCCGTAACCGCCCAAGTCTGAAGCAAGCGCCTCGGTGGTTGGCCTGTCCAACAGTGCAACGGAAGAGCGCCGGGTGAAGACATCGGCCGCATGTGCCGAAATTTTCCGAGAGTTCAAAACGGAAACAGTTGTCGGGATTATGCTTTCAAGGAAGCTCAGCGGATCATTGACATCGTATATCGGAAGAAAGGCCACTTCCGTCAAATCCGTATATTTCCACCAATCGACCAGCCCATCAGGGTAGGTGCACTTGGCCAGGATTCGAATGCTGTCATACACCCGGCGGGTGTGGGAGGTGTCTGAAGCAGATAGGGCTCCACTCTTTATCGCCGTGAGAAATTCACCAACCGTCGCAAAACCCTGTTCTTGAAGAACTGCTGCCGATTTGTGAACTTGAAGTAGCTTCAAGGGGAGGTCAACGATCGGGTGATCTCCCTTCTTGAACGGGGTAGTGTCAAACAGTACCGATGACTGAAACTCCTTCCCGGCCGCAAGCTCCCCGGTAATTATCGCAGTTACAAGAGGCAGGGCGTCTGCAAACTCCCGTCTCGGCACGGACCACGCCTTTTCAAGACCGTTGACAAAATCAACGAAGGAAATGTCGTCATCAGATTTTGAAAAGTATTCAGCGGCAGCTTTCCACGGTTCCGAAAATTCCGGACGGAAGCGGTAGGGCGCATTTGCATAGTCATCATGGATCAGAGCGTTGGCCAGGCGCGTAAGGATTTTTGCCTCCTTTTGTCTCACCCTTTCCCTTGTCACCTTTTCGGTGAAAAGATCGCTGACCGCTTCGAGGCTCAGCCTTTCCTTGGGCGGGGCCATGATCCTGCTTGCGAGAATGATACCGTCCTCTTCGCTTTCACAGGTTTCAAAAGCGTCTTTCAGGACCGCAGGAAGGCGGGCAAGTATTTGGGAAAAGCTGCCCTCCTGAGGTTCTTCAGGGAACAGCCCGATGTTCATTCCCTCGCAGTAAACTTCCCAGGCGATCGACCCGTCCGGGTTTTGGGATTCTGCAATTGCAGTCAACGCCCCATCAATCCGCTTGGTGGTTGCCTTTCCCATTCCGGGGATGTCCAGAAGTGCTGATTGCGGGGCTGAGGCAAGGTCTCCGATGGTACCCAGGCCGTTCTCGATGAGCTTCCTGGTTTTTGGCCCAAGGTGAAGGCATCCTATGGTCAGTTCCCGGGTCTGTTCACTGAGAACTGAAATGATTTCAGGCTCTTCCCGAGAGGTATCGCGGTTTGGAAGCGGGGACACCAGAGGATGCAACGCAGCAAGCCGAGACAGGACGGAATTATCTGAGCGAGCTTCCTTTGCCAACGAAAGAAGCTGGGTCCAGAATGCGGCCAGCTTCTTTGCTCCCAACCCGGAAGGGAGAGGTGATATCCCGATACGAAGTGCATCCAGCAACTCTCCAAAACTCTTCAGCCCCTCCCGTTCAAACATGGCACCAGCGTTGCCGAATGACTTTCTGTTTACAGCAAACAGTGGGTTTTCAGAGTCGATTCCGTCGAATTCAGGGCAAACAAAGAAGAGCTCATCTAAGCCATCCTCACACCCCTCGTAGTATTCAATCCAGTCAACATTGGCTCCCTGGATGCAGGATACAAGTCTAAGCAAGTTGGCAAGGAGGTCTTCTTTTGCCTCCTGTTTCAGAGAGACGGAGGAAAGTGCGCTCTCGAGGTCTTCGATGAAAATGTAACCCTGGTTTTCGAGAAGAGTGCTGGTTCCAGGTGACAAATGAAGGTGTCGGTGGCTCATTTTAGGTGAAATGGCCGGTTTGTGAGGTTCGTCTTTGCGTAAACCTTGGTCCACGTCCTGAAATAAGTTCAATGAATCCTTCTCCATCCTCTCAGTACAATCCGATTGGATGTTTCACCTGTGTCTTCGTCAGAGTGGGAATTGGCGATCAGCCGTAATTTGAAAAATTCTTGGCCTTCGTCCTTGGAAAGCTCCAATTCGTCACCGGATTTTGCCCCGGACTGTCTTAGATACCCAGTCAGGCAGGTAAGCCTGAACTCATTTCGGGTTCCGGTTTCGTCGTGGAGTTTGTTGTTATAGTAAATGAACTGCAACTCGATCTCCTCACCATGTTCATCAAGGCAGTGAATGGTTCTCCGTGGGTTCTTGATGGTTGGATCCAAGTCTCCGAGGAAAGACCTAAACTCAACGTCTGCCTTGGGAATGAGCATTCCGGCTTGGTGGCTCTTCGTCTCGCCGGCATCATTGGCGCTCAGTGTTTTTCTGTATGTCTTTTTCGTCATGGCAATTGTGGCCTGATGTTCAGGGCATTCCTCAAATCTTCATCATCTCTTGTAGACACCGGGGCTATCTCGTTGCCCATTTTGTTTTTCCAAGCCGAACGATCAAGCATAATCCTTTCGACAGTATCCTCGTAATAAAGGTGGTAGATCGTGACCGGTAGTGTCTGCCCCCTTCGGTGTGCCCTTGCGCTTGCCTGAGCTTCCAATGCAGGATTCCAGACTGGTGTCATGTGGATGACGACGGTCGCTGCAGTGATATTCAAGCCTGCTCCGGCAGCCTTCGGGTTCAATACCAAGATGGCCGGGCCGTCCTCGGCAGAGAATTCATCGATTATGCCTTGTCGGTCTGCTTGCGGTGTTCCTCCGTTGATTGCGCCCCAATAGGCGCCAGAAAGGTCGGGAGCCGCTTGCTGCAGCAAATCCCCGAGACGATTGAACAGGGCGAAGACCAAGACTTTCCGGCCTGTCGTGAAAGCCTCTCGGATCAATCGGACAGTTTGCTCCATCTTGGTGTTAATCAGCGGAAGATCTACAACTTCAACGATGTCGGCATTTTCGGTGTCGGTGACATCGATGCCGGATACACGCAGCCAAGGGTGAGCACACACCAACTGCAGCTGCAGGGTGGCGACGAGCGCCCCGGCGACTGGATATTTCTCCAGAGTGGCTTCCCGAACCGCGTTGTAATGCTCAACGAGAGCACTTTCCATTTCCAGAGGCATCTCGATATCTATACGCTCAGGAAGATCGTCGGCTACGTCTGCGACACGGCGCTTCAGCATGACAGGTTCGACGATTTTTGCGACTTCTGCCGCCGTCTCGATCCCATCAGGGAAATTGGCCTCAAAATCAGACAATGTGCCGAGAAGTCCGGGAATGGCGAAGTCGGCCAGTGACCATAGGTCCACAAGGCTATTTTCAACAGGTGTCCCGGTCATGGGAACAGTTCGGACGCGTGGAATGGTCGCAACGCAATTCCTCCGCCCAGAGGCCGGGTTCTTAATGGCCTGAGCCTCGTCACAAATTACCCAAGACCATTCAAATGCGGAAAAAATCGAGATGTCGTTCACCATAGTGTCATACGTGGTGATGACTACCTGAGCACTCTGCAGACCGGTGAACACACCGGTTCTGTAGGCGCCACGGTGAACCAGGACCGACAGGGAGGGTGCAAACCTTTCGATTTCACGGACCCAGTTTGCAATGAGGCTGGTTGGGCATATGATCAATGCGGGTGATTGCTCTGGTGGGGGATCCTTCACGAGCAGCGCAATTATCTGCAGGGTTTTCCCAAGGCCCATTTCGTCTGCGAGGATCAATCCTCCGTGCGCTTGGACGGTTTCCCACATCCAGGCTACGCCTTTGGCTTGGTAGGGGTACAAATCAGCGTTTAGACCGGGCATTTTCAGCTCGTCTGGATATCGGGAAGCGGATACCGACCCCGATTGCCCCGCTGCATCAGTGAGTTGGATGCTCAAGGAACCATCCGATGAGGCGATGTGCTGTCGGAGCTGTCCGTATCCAACACTTCCGTCATGATCCACGTCCATGGAAGCTTTCAGCAACTCCTCAGCATCATGAGGTAACGGGCGAATGGTCTTGTCATCAAGAACCCAGTCGAATTCATTGCCGAAGGCAAGTATCAGTTTTTCTTTACCTTTTACTGTTCGGCGCCCGGCCATTTTTGCGACGAGTTTCCCATCTTCCTTGTCGATGATGACCACTGGATCAAGGACACGACCACTCACACGAATGCCCTCTGGGAGAGCATCCGGAAGGTCAGCAAATTTTTCGGGAAGTGAATTCACATCAGTGGACATTCGTATCCATCATACTCATCAGTTCTTCGATCGAATACGGCGTGGGCCGCCGTGTGTGGACTGCTCGGTGGCAATTCGGGCAAAGAGGAACAAGATCTGTCTTTGGATCGTAGTGCTTCTCCTCATGCAATTGAGACACTGGTTGCAGGTGGTGTACCTCAAGAACCTTGCCCGCAGGTCCATATTTCAACTGCGGTTTGATCCCGCAGCAAAAGCACTTGTAGCCATGCACTCTGAGGCAAAGGAGCCTGTTTCTCGGATTTCTCTCTCGCTTCCGAACAAGCGCGAGGGAAAGGGCTCCCTCCAATTCTCCTGACGTGTCCTCAGGGACTATTTCGTCGTAACCAATCAGTTCCGCCATTGCAGCCATGAGGGGCACAATGACTTCCCGGCAAGTAGCGACGATCGCATCACCGCCATCTGCCGTGGTTTCGTGTTTGAGGGTAGCTGCTATCGTAAATCTACCATCATCAACCGTCCAGCATTCAAGGCTTTGACCAGGAATTTCCACGTTGGCCTCGACCCTGATGCTGGTTACGAGGGATCGTGCCAGTTGGATGTCTTCCGCAGGGGCTTCGGAGATCTGTTTCAAAATCTGCCTTGAGAAATTCCCGAACCGAAGTTGCACCCGGTGAGCTTTCAGACCATGCGGTCGGAGTTCGACAATCGGTCCCTGTCGTTTCTCCAAATCCTGGAACCAAATATCCAAACCTGACCGAATTCCAGAGGCTACAATGCTCAAAGCGACAGACGCACCCGTACCTTCGCTCAACTCAGATGCAATCAGGTCTGCGTGATCTTTCAGCATTCGAAAGCTCTACTCGTCCTCAAGGTCGTCGCTGGTCGGTGTGGTCACGTCGCGCAACAGCTTTCTAAGGTTTGAGGAAATCTCTTCGCGGATATCTGAAAAAATCGGATCCAGTTCCTCGTTGGTGTTGTTCTGCTCGGCTGCAGTGAAGGCCCAGAGCAGAAGATCCATTCCCTGTACGGAATAGCCGCTGCTTGCCGCGCGAAGGTAGATTTTTTGGTAATAGTCGTGATGCTTGTTCAACAATACTGCACCGACATGTCCCTCAACTCCCGCACTCCTATAGCTGGGTTCCCACAGGTCTCCTGACGTGATCGTGTCAACGGCTTCAATATAGAGACTACCAGGTTCGACGTTGTTTTCGATCTTCTGGCGAATTTTGATCTTCGGCCCGCGATTGTTCGAGATCACTGCACTTTGCGTGTCGGGATCCGCACCCTCAACTGTTGCTTGCCGCGTGTTTTTGGTGCCCTCCACAGTGCGGTTCGAAGAAGTATGATCAACCTTGGCCTTCGCTGCGGCTTTCTGGGCTTTCTTTCGGTATCGCAGGTTTGCTTCCCTGCGCGCTGGTCCGAGAAGCTTTTCAAGATATTCGGACAGGGCCGGATCAAAGAGAACACGGGATTTCTTCACGTCGATATGAAATGCCTCATCCAGTTCGTGCCCAAAATCAAATTCAATTCGTAGCAATGACATATGTGGGTCGAGACCGCCGAAAACACTGAGCCATCCACCGCTACTTATCAACCGACCTTCCCTGTAGATGTAGAATCCCTGGCCCCTGTTGGTAATGCGAGCTTGGCTCTTTTCGTCGTCGTCCAGGTCGTCACTGTGAGGAAGGATCCATGCCGCGACCGAAGCATTGTGTGTACTCCCGTCTTCGACCTGCACCTCCATTGCCTGTTGTTTCTCAGCAAGGACCTGTTCCGAGCGTTCTCGGAAAAATGGATCCCATGGCCCGACTTTGACGCCATCAACAGAAATCGTGATATTCCGCTCTCGGGTATCGGCTTGATCCAGAAAACGGTGATAGATCTCACTTACGTGTTTCTGCAATCCAGCAGAGAGACGGCCAATCGCAGCCTTTTCCTTCGCACCACCGGGTTCGTCATAGTTCTTTGAGAGGATCCTGTCGCATTTCGACCATACGACGAGCGTTCCACTTCCTTCCCCACACAGTTCCTCGAAGGCTTCTTCCTCATCAACCGTCACCGGTTCCCTGCTCATTTCCCAGAGCCCCGATGCTTCGACGTGATCAAGGTCCCAGGAAAGCTTGCTCAGGGCTTCATCGGGTGAGTTTCTTGAGATCAGCGTGAATTGGCGGCACACGGAACTCGAGGCGGTTTTCAACCCGAGGCCAAACTTGCCAAGGCTTTCAGGGTTTTCACGCTCGGGAGCCCCGTAGCGCATCGCCTTGAACACACCGTCGGCATTCATACCGGAACCATCATCGCCGAAATAGACAAATTTTCGTCCGTCTTGCATCAAATCGATGCGAACATTGATCTCCTGAGCGCCAGCAGCCACCGAGTTGTCTATGATGTCGGCAGAAGCTGTCCGAAAGTCATAGCCTGTATCCCGTAGACCGTTGATCAGCCTTGGGGCGTCTGGTTCGTTAATCAGTTCGTTGCTCATTTCAAACGCTCGTTTTCGCTTTCTGGTTTGCTATTGAATGACTTTTTCGCCGTGTGTCAGAAGATATTTCTGCAAATTTTTCATGGGACTGCAACCAATCGGTGATACAGGTGACAAGTTTCTCAATCTGAATTTCCCGAGTTGCACATTCCCAAACAATTAGAACGCGCCAGCCGCCATCGATAAGACTTTGAACCGCTGCCTGATCGCGCTTTCTGTTGGAGAGAAGTTTCTCTTGCCAGAATTCACGCCGTGTCTTTGGCAGTCTGAAATATCGGCAGCCTTCATGCGCATGCCAAAAACACCCATGGATAAAAATTGCTGACCGGTATTTGCTCAACACAAGATCTGGTTTTCCCGGAAGTTCCTTTCTGTGAAGTCGAAAACGAAATCCATAGGCGTGTAGTGTGCGCCTGACGACAAGTTCAGGCTTTGTGTCCTTGGACCCGATCCGCGACATCATCTGTGATCGGCTCATCGGGTGCCGTGTCTTAGGCACGATTAACCTTTCTTGACCTGATAGCCACCGTGTTGGTAAGCCACGGTTCCATGGCATTTGCGATCGCAATGGCGACCGGTGCGGCCACTGCGTTCCCAAATTGGCGGTAAGCTTGGGTATCCGAAACAGGAATGATCCAGGGGCGATTGTTACCTGGTCGGTCAAACCCCATTAGACGTGAGCATTCCCGTGGGGTCAGGCGCCTCGGAATGTCTCCATCCTGCTCAATAAGGATTTCTGAACCGTCCTTGTAATACCTTGCGGACAGCGTTCTGGCGACATCGCCAGGCCCTCGCAAGCCGAAACCAAATCCATTGCCCGCAGCTTTGTGTTTTGCAGCGTACCTCTGAAGATAATCCCAGAGTTTGGGGGTCAGGGTATACTTTTCCGACACTTCAGCAAGCGAGCCCACTGTAAACGGAAATTCAGCAATTTCAGATCCATCTTCAGGATGAAGGATATCTTTAAGAATGGGTTTGCGCCCTTCAGGAATCTCCACATCTTCCATGGTAAAGTTGGTCGGAAAATCTCTACGGAAACCAGATATGAAAATCCGTTGCCGATGCTGGGGGACCCAACTTTGGGCATCTATGACGCGATAGTCGACATCGTAATCGAGTTCGTCCAATGCATGCAAAATGACACGCATCGTATTCCCCTTGTCATGGCTCAGAAGGTTCTTCACGTTCTCCAGCAAGAATGCCTTCGGTTTATGGTGCCTTAGGATCCGTACGACATCGAAGAATAGCGTGCCTTGAGTCTCGTCGGCAAAACCATGAGCTCTTCCCAAGGCATTTTTCTTGGATACCCCAGCGATTGAAAAGGGCTGGCATGGGAAACCCGCGAGCAACAAGTCGTGTGCCGGGACGTCCTTTTCATTGATCGCTGTGATGTCACCTTCGATTTTGTGGTCATCGTCTGGGAAATTCGCCCTATAGGTTTCTTGAGAGTATTTGTTCCACTCGGAGGTGAATACACATACTCCACCGATTGCTTCAAAACCGATCCGGAGGCCGCCGATTCCGGCAAATAGATCAATAAAACGAAATGGTTCAGTGGCTTTATTCATTCTGCTCGCCGTGCTGTACGTTAGAAGGTATGCCCCACGGACCTCACACTCAAGATAACGCGCAGTACGTGGTGTTTGGCTATATGTATGCGACAAGCGAGGCTCTCACACAACTGCTATGAGCCACCACGTGGCAGGGAAACGACAATTTGGATACGGTGTCTGCTGGATCTCCCAAATTTATCGGTTGCTTCGTCTGAAGACTTCGGCGTTCTCGTTCGGTTCTCTTCAGTATCGTTGCTGCGGTTAGCACGCTGCGCAGCAAACAGTAGTATTGGTTTGACGGTTTGCTTCAGAACTCCCGAAGGGCGGCTATGCACGGGCAGGCTGAGGCACGTGCTGACACTTCGTGATGAGGATCTTGGGTCACTTCAAATTTTGGGAAACAAACCCGGTCTGGAAGTCGAAAAAATCTTGGTTTCGCATAGCTCGGTGAGGGTCACGACCCGCGCGCGCAGTCTTTCATCCACGGAAAAGCCCTGACAACCGTGTCAAATAGTGGGCCCTGCAAAATCTGCACCGGTTTCTGTAAAATCTGCACACTAAGCTGAAATTTCTGCATCTTTGGCTGCAAAACCTGCATATTCGCCTGCAAAAGTTGCATTCCACCCTTTTCAAGGTGTTGAAATCATGAGGCAAACTGCCCTTCCGAAAGAAGAGAAACTCCAGAAAGAATAGAAAGGCCTCTGATGAGGCCGATTTCTGTTTTGAGTCGATGACCCCACATATCCCACCTCTCTGGGTACGTCTGACGCGTGCTGATTGACGGGCCGATGACGACCGCAGAGCCGCCTGCCGGGGAGTTTTCCTATTCAGATTGAAGGGTCAGGTTTCTCTCAGGCATGTTGTCCGAACATGGCAGCGCAATACCGTGACTTCCGATCTGGAAAACCTGGTCGTGTCGGCGAAACAGGTTCACTGAGATCATCCCAAACACCCTCAGTCTGACGGCAAGAAACAAATTTGTCCTCACATTTTCAGAGTTTCGGAAATCGACCGCATCTCCTTCCCGATGAAAGAAGGAGAAACCCATGCTTAACACTGCCGAAGTTGCCCATCATTTTGACCTGACTGGCGAAACCGTTCGAAGAAAGATCCGAGCTGGAGAGCTCATGGCGACACGCGATCGCCGGGACTACCGTGTGACTTGGCAAAGCGTCTGGGCCTGTGAGCAAGGCCCAATGCCCAAGCGTAATCATTGTGAGCGTTACAAGGAACCTCTGCTGTCCAAGAAGCATCTTGCCGGTTCCACAGGGTATGACATTCGCACGGTCGAACGCTGGATCCAAGACGGGCTGCCGACACGGAATGCCTTCGGCAGCGTGCGGATCAACCCTTCCGATGCAAAGGAATGGCTGAAACATGTGCGGGGCCTCGAGATTGAAAATCTCGAACGCGTTGAGGTGTGACCTGGAAATGTCTTGCACAGATCCGATGGCAGTTCTTCCGACAGAACAGGATACCTCCCGACATTTGCACAAAGGTCCGCAAACAGGAATCGGCGTTGTGTTTGAGGGCGGTTTTGCAAATCGAGGGATTTTCCCGACATATCGTGCGATTTTCCTCCTCATCCCCGTCATCCTCCAACAGTGTCTCGCCTTCTATTTTGAGATGGGCGAAGCGGTTGCAGGCGGCGCTTCTGCCTGTATCCGCAGCTCGCTTTCTTGAGAGCTGCGGATACAGGCCGAGGCGCTGCAACAGGAGAATAAGATGACCTTCCAACACCAAGCCAACTTCAACAGCATTGAGCAAAATCTCCTCCAGGTCCGGGCTTGGGCAGAAAAGAACGGCGAACCCGATGATGCCATCTATGAGCTCAACAAGATCCCAGCCCGTCTGGGCCTGACGGATCATGACCTGGTGTCTCTGTCAGCCGATCAAGTCTACTTCGAGAAGAACATTGCACCGGCCCCATACGGTGCTGTCTCCAGAGCAAAGGACCTGGAAGCAGCACGTCGCCGGGGCAACTCGCGTGTGCGCAATCTTCTGAAACGCTTTCACGAAGCACAGTCAGAATCGCCAGCGGTCTACGGCCGCGATGACTGGGACAGGCTGATCTCCTTTGTGTCCGATCGGGAAGGGTTCCTGGAGCGCGGAGCGACATTCGCAACCGGGAAATCGCGGTGCCTGACCTCCCTGAGGGCGCGTGCTCGGGTTTCACCACGAGACATCACGCAATCGGAAATCGACCTCATCATGGCCGAGGCGACCAGTGAGAAGCGCAAGTCCATCCGAAAAGCCATTTCGTTTCTGAACCGGCTGATCGAAGACTTTCCGGCCGATCCGGAAATCACAGGTCTTCTGCCTTCCAAATTCTTCGACATGCCCAAGGGTTCAGACCGTGCCCGCAGTATTGCCTGGGACAGTCTGCCAGAAGATCTCAGGGCCTCCAGTGAGCGCATTATGAACGCAGCCGTTGCCGGCCCCAGGGAACTGGTCGAGCTCGCACGCACTCGGATCAAGAATGGCGAAGATCCTGAAACCGTCATGGCGGAGTTGAATGAAACGGCCTCGACGTCCCGAAAGGCACCCGGAAATCCAGATGCTGCGAAATCCGGCTATCGCACCGCCATCACCTGGCTTCTGCGCGCCGCCGAAGACATTGGTCATGACACATCAAGCTTTCTCGATCTCGAAGACCTGTATGACCGGGAAATCATCGAAGCAGCATGCCAGCAGCAAATTGACCGCTCAAAGTCATCGGATGAATTGAAGGACCCGGCGCAATCGCAATCGCTTGGGAAGCGTCTGACCGATCTCCGTACCCTTGCCCGACACGGAATGAAACGCGGCGACCTGGTTGCCCTGATTGATCTTGCCGGGCGCTTCAATGCCGACAATGTTATCAAACCGGGCAAGATCACCTCGGACAGCGCCGATGCTGTATGTCGCCTCATCCAGTCCTCACCTCATCTGGCGGCCAACTTTGTAAACGCGCCCAATACAATATCCTATGCGGCGGAACAGAAAATTCGCAAAGCGCGGGAAGAGAACAACAAGGATCACGAAGCTCAAGGATTGCGTCTTTACGCAACGGCTGTCGCCTTTGCCGTTCAGGTTTCCCGGCCCGTACGCACGTCAAACATCATCCGTCTAAGGCATCGGATTGCTGGAAACATTCCTGGAAACCTTGACTGGCTTGCAAAAGGCAAACATGCGCGACTGACCTTCAAAGAAAAGGAGGTGAAAAATGCCAAAGTCATCACTGTTCATCTCGAGGGTGATGAAGCCCGCATTCTATGGAAATGGCTGACGGAACATCGCGCGAGGTATCTCGAGCTGAAAAAGCTTGAAGACACAGCCTACATCATTCCCGGAGCCGCAACACCGCGGCTTCAAAAACGCGAAGTCAACCTGCCGCGTGGCTGCGTCGCCCCAAGTACGATGGCTGAAATCTGGGATGAAGGCGCCCGGATTATCGGCATTGATCTGACACCTCATGAGGCAAGGCATTCTGTTGCGACCCTCATCCTGGCGCTCGAACCCGGGAATTTCGCAAAGGTTGCGTCCGTTCTCGGCGACCACGAAGATACCGTCCGAAAACACTATGGCCGCGATAGCGGTGAAGCTGCGGCTCGTGAGGTGCGGGCGGCGCTCAAGAAACGTCACCCTGAAATGTTCCGAAAAATGAAAGGAGGGAAATGAGCATGGCAAGATTGACGGCAAAGGAACACCTTTTAGCTGCCCCGGCAGCTGTGCGCCGGGCAATGCTCGATCCTGAAGTGCATCTGACGCCGGGTGTAGCTGCGGTGGTTGGACGGTTCTTCCAAGCCCTAAAGGATTTCGGCGATCCCTTCGACAACCCATCAGCACAGGTCTTCACAGCTGCCGCCAAATCGGAATCCACTTTGGCAACCCTGTTGCGAGCGCTCGCCACATACGCACCGATGGTGTCGACGGCAGCTGGCAGGGACTTGCGGCGCGCCTATTATGCGCAACGACCTGGCAAAAAGGCCGCCTCAGGGCGGACAACGACGGCAACACCATCAAAGCCTGCATCGGCCGCACCATCCACCTGGCCCCTGGAGTGGCAGCTCATGTTTTTGGGTTTCAGGACGTCATCCAGCCTGAAGCCGAGCTCCCTGAAGCGCCATATTGCCTCGATCGACCGTTGTGCGGCAATCCTGGCAGATACCGACGCAGACGGAACCCTGACTTTTTACACCGCCTACTGCCTTGCTGAGCGCTTCCGCGAAATCGGCATCAAACATCGGACAATCGCGGGCTATCTTGGCGGCCTGGTCTCGCTGGGAAAGCACGGTGATGCCCCGAATGCAGATCTGAATGGCATCCGCATGCTGGTCAAATATCACCTCGAACTCGCCGAAATGGAAGAAAAGGAAAAGGTTGCCCGAATTGAATCCCTTATGGGCAAGGGGGGATACGAGTTCATTGCCGGCATCACCGGCGATCTCAGAGACAGGTTAGCCGGGATGCCAGGGCATGCCGCGCAAGCGCATGTTGTCCGCCAGCAGATAGCATTACTTGCGCTTCATATGAACAAACCGGCCAGGACCGGCGACGTTTCCGGTTGGCGCCTCGGGAAGGAACTCATTCGTCATACGGACGGCACTTGGGAGTTGGAGTGGTTCCAGGAAAAGAACGCTGCCGAAACCGGTGCTGGACGGCTTTGGGACGAGGTTTCTGAAATTCTCGACCTGCTTATCCTCGCAGGCGGCCCGGATCGGTTTGTGAACCTGAGGTATCATGAATTGCTGGGAAAGAACTGGCTTACACTCGGGGATCTTAACCCGGATCGAAAACTTCCGAGCCAAAGGATCAAAGAGGCCATAGGAGTGCCCTCTCATGATCTCCGCACTCTCGCTGCAGAATACCTCCGCTTGGCTGATCCAAAGAGGGCACCGGATATCATCCAGACCCATCTTGGTCACCAAACACTGAAAGCCGGGGAGTCCTATCGGATCTCTTGCGAAAGCGACGCAGCCGCCAAGGACTGGCTGAACCTCAAGCAGGACATCGCATTGGGCAAGCTTGGACCGTAGGTCAGTTGGGGGTGCAAGCGTCATTGATTTTACCAGCAAGACGGATTGGAAGCCGGCCTTTCAGCACATTCCTCGAGATGAGAATGCGCTGAAAAGCGTCCTCCAACCCAAAGATACAAAAGGAAGAAACATGAAATGACCTCCGAACAATTCACCCCGCAGAGCTTCTTGATCATCAGCAAACAAGGAAAAGGAGTATCCTATGTTCGATCAAGAAACCGCAGCCACCCGTGCGCTGCTGAATTTCCTCGCAGAGCACAATGAGGCCCTGCAGAACGCTGCTCTCGTTCTCGGTGGCAGTTGGGCGCTGAGAAGGGTTCAGCACCTGCTCGACCATCTGGTGGTGAGCCGAGAGCTGAATCGCCGCGTCCGGCAGGATCTGGTCGCGCTGCATCAGGTTTTTACCCTGCAAAATGTTGGGGATCCCGAGCGCATCGAAACCGTGCTCTTCGCTGGCATCGACCCGGAAGACCCGATGGTCGAGGATATCTGCCTGCTTTCGGACCAGTTGGAAGACCACATGAGAGCCATCGATGCCGTCTGCGATGTGCCTGCCTTCGACCTCAGTATCGCTGCGTGAAGGAGGGTTCCAGATGCAATTCAACACAGAATTCGATCCAGAAACCCCTCTCGAGCGATCCGCCCTCAGAGCCGTCAAAACTGCTCGCTGGTTCGTCTGGGAGTGGCGTGACACAAACATCGATGTCGGTGGGCGGCGGCTGAGGCAAATGACGCCGACACTCGAACGCCTCATGGATGGTATCCTGTTCGACATGCAGGATGAAACCGTCCTGGAGGTCTTCGAGAAGGTCATAGTCGAGCACCTCAACACTCTTCTCGAAGACTACGGGACCCGTGCTCTTTATCGGAATACACGTGGTGATGAGTTGCGCAGCCATGAGTTGGAGCATGGGCGCGATCTGATCGAAACATGGAAGTCCTTCAAACATGCCCGACAGCACGTGATCGACCTCAGGCGTGCCCGCATCATCGCTGATCAGTTCGGGTGAGATTGTGTCTTCACCCGTCTCCTGTGAACCAGGAGGCGGGCTGAGACGGAACAAGTTGGTCTGCAAACTTTCGGAATGATGAAGCAGAGTAAGGGATTACCGGACCTCGGCATCGCTATCAAACCGTGTCCAATCTTTTTTCGCATTTTTCACCCTGAACACACCTCCCGGCTACGCAAACACACCCTCGTGCTGGAGGCACAACGATGAGCATTCAAACCAATCAAACAAAAATTTCGGTTTCTGAGGAAACGGCAAATGTCCTCGAAACGATGAAACCGAGGCTCAGGACGCCGGTCGTCGCAAAGCTGAGTGGTAAGTCCCGAAGGGCGATCACGCAGCACGCGGCAAACGACGACATTCCAGGCGCCGTCAAACATGGCGGTGTCTGGACGTTCGACCACGACCTGGCCCTAATATGGATAAATGAGGGCAGCAAATGTCTAACAAAGAAGAAAAACCAAAAAACATCTTCAAGCCAAATAACAGCAAGTATTGGTGGCTCCGGGTCAAGATCCACGGCGTCACCCATCGAGAGTCGCTTCGCACAACTTCTCAAAGAGTCGCGGAGAAAAAAGCCAAAGGCCGCATAAAGGAACTGAGAGGACTGGATGAGGCTGGTGAATTGGATTGGAGCTTTGGTGCTGGCCTTGCCAAATTCTATGACGTTTTGGGTTTGGAAAGCAGCTCGTGGGGTGCCGAGACGCGTAAACGCTATAGGTGCAGCCTGCGACAGATCCTGCGTGTTATCGACGGGTACTGCGACGACATTGGTTGTAACATCAAAGATTTGATGGCAGCCGAAATTACGACAGCCGTTGTATCAGAATTCGTGTCACGTAGGCGCGCAGAAGGGGTGACGGTGTCTACCATCAATCGGGATCTGACAGCGTTCGCAAATCTCATGAGGTCGATCAAAAATGACGGATGGATCGAAACAAATCCGGTTCAAAACTATGAAAAGCAAGGAATGAAAGAGATTCTGCCCGTTATTGTTCCACCGTCAGAAGCCAGCATTCAGAAGCTGTCGGCGCGGGCACCAGGCACTTTGTTCTACTTTCCCAAATTCCTGGATGCCACTGGTGGCCGTGTGACTGAGATGGCGATGTTGCTCTGGTCGGATATCTCGGGCTTCGAAAACCCCGTTGAAGGGAACGTTCAGGCGATTTTGAGAAACACCAAGGGCAAGAAGGTTCGAGCAATCGCATTGCGACAAGAGGTTATCGACATTCTGTTGAAGATCCCGCGATCAAATGCCTCGCCCTACGTGTTCTGGAATTCCACAGAACATGGCTACTACAAGGATCCGTCGAACCTCTTCTGGGAATACGGACAGGAAACAGGGTTCAATGCCCGACTTCATGATCTGAGGCACAAATTTGCCATCGAACGCCTCAAGGAAGGCTGGTCTATCTATCGCGTCCAGAAATACATCGGCCATGGGTCGGTGCTGACAACTGAACGGTACTATCTCAGGTATCTTACAGAAGAAGAAAAGGCCCGAGTTTCCGCGGATGGTGACAACGGAATTCGATAAGAAACGCCAAGTAAAATGACGAAGGGATCCCGTGATTGCGGGGTCCCTTTTTTCATGGTTGGAGAGTGCTGTCAGCGGTGGGAAGGGGCATAGAAACCGGCCCAAGGGGGCATAGTCGGCATAGCCGGGAGGCCCAAAAGGGGTCATAGTATGACACCTTTGCTTGAAAATATCTCCAATGGCAGAAAGCACACTACGCCCTGAAATGCGTGAATTATCTTTGAATTTCAGGGGGATAGTGGCGGAGAGACAGGGATTCGAACCCTGGGTGGGCTTGCACCCACAACGGTTTTCGAGACCGCCCCGTTCGACCACTCCGGCACCTCTCCGCGGGGGTCTGTGAGGGGGGGATTTAGTGATAACCGCGGGGGTGTGCAAGCACATTTTTTCGGTTTTTTGACAAAGATCGATTTTCCATTGTTCCGATGCCGAAAACCCTTAGGTTTCTTGTCATGAGTACTCTTGCCCCCCGCGCACAGCTGCGCCTCGTTTCTTTCGCTGTTCCGGCGTTCCTTGCGTTTCTTGCCCTTGCGTCGGCGCTGATACCGCAGCGTGCCGACGCTGCAGACCGTGACCAGATCGAAGCATTTCTGGAGACCACCGGGTTCGACGTTGCGTTGAACAGTATTGCGCTCACATCTTCTTCGGCGCCGACAATGTTGGGGTTGGAGCCGGGGGATTTTGGCGCCGATTGGAGCCGCCTGACCAAACAGGTCTTTGACACCGAGCAGATGCATGAGATGGCCGTCGGTATTCTTGAGCAGACGCTGGACAGCGATATTCTGGATCACGCGGTTGCGTTCTATGGCAGCGATCTCGGTCAGCGACTGGTCGAGGCGGAAAACGCCTCGCACATGGTCGAAGACGATACGTTGAAACAGGATCAAGGCCGGGCCATTGTCGCGGGGTTGGTGCGCATAGGATCACCTCGGATCGAGGTCTTGAACCGGATGAATTTGGCGATCTCGGGGACCGAGACCGCCTTGCGCGCCCTGCAAGAAATTCAGATCCGCTTTCTGTTGGCGGCCAGTGCGGCCGGGGTGGTGGAGTTGCGTCTGGACGCTGATGGTTTGCGGGCAATGATGCGCGAGAACGAGGATGAGCTGCGCGTGGCCTTGCAAAAATCCGCTTTGGCGGGGGCGGCTTATACCTATCAGGCATTCTCGGATGACGAGGTCGAAGATTACACCGAAGCCCTGGAGGAACCCGAGATGCAACAGGTCTATGAACTGCTCAACGCGGTGCAGTACGAGATTATGGCCAACCGGTTCGAAGTGCTGGCGAGACAGATGGCCGACCTGCATCCAGGGCAGGATATCTGATGCTGCGGCGAGGGGTCCTGGCTGTCGCCGCTGCGTTGGCTGCGGTTGCGGTGCCGGTTTGGGCCGACAGCGATCTCGACCGACTGACGCGCGCGATGAAGCTGGATGAGGTCGCCGAAATCCTGCGGGAAGAGGGGCTGCGATATGGCGCCACAATCGACGAGGATATGCTGGCGGGCCAAGGCGGGGCGCATTTTGCGCGGGTCATTTCCGACATCTACACCGAAGAGCGGATTTTCGGCGTTGTTCGCGAAGGGCTGGAAGCGCATCTGAACCCAGAGCAGTTGCAGGACACTGTGGCGTTTTTCGAAAGTGACCTGGGGCAGCGCATCATCACGCTGGAAAATTCGGCCCGGCGCGCGTTTTCGGATACCACCATCGAAGATGCCGCTATGGAACGATTTGAGGCCACCCCCGAAGATGACCGGTTCCTCCAGCAGCTGACCCGCTATATCGAAATCAACAACCTGATCGAGCAGAATGTCGACGGCGCATTGACCGCCGACTACAGCTTTTTCCTTGGCATGTCCGAGGGGCAGGGCGGAGAGCAGGACGATCAGGGCATGCTGGCCACCATCCTTGAGGGCCGCGATGACATTCGTGCTGACACGACCGCATGGCTCTACAGTTTCCTGATGCTTGCCTACAGTCCGCTCAGTGAGCAAGAGATGAAAGACAACATCGCCTTTTCCCGCACCGATGCGGGTGTTGCCCTGAATACGGCCCTGTTCGAAGGGTTCGATGACCTTTACAATGGGATTTCTTATGATCTTGGGGTGGCTGTGTCCCGCGCGTTGCAGGCGACTGACCTGTGAAGCCTCTGATTTCGGTTGACTTTAACCCCCAATCCGACAATAAGCGCCCATCCCGGCACGGAATCCCGCGCCGGGTTTCGTTATCGTTTTGCCCCTAAGGGCATGAATTCGCCTAACAATGGCGCGCTGTTTGCAGGTGGTACCTCGTGTGAATCGGGGGCCAAGAACGCCCGGAACCGGGGACCGAAGAACGCGGTAGAAAAAGGAAAGACGCATGTTTGCGGTCCTCAAGACTGGCGGCAAGCAGTACAAAGTTCAGGCGGGCGACACGCTCCGCGTTGAAAAATTGGCTGCAGATGCTGGCGAAACAGTTCAATTCAACGACATCCTGATGCTGGGCGGCGACGCTCCGGTTGTGGGTGCCCCGTTCGTGGACGGTGCTGCGGTTCAGGCCGAAGTCATCGACCAGATCAAAGGCGAAAAGGTCATCCATTTCGTCAAGCGCCGTCGTAAGCACAGCTCGAAGCGCACCAAAGGCCACCGTCAGAAGCTGACCCTGGTTCGGATCACCGAGATCCTGACTTCGGGTGCAGACAAGTCTGGCGTCAAGGCTGCTCCGGCCGCTGCCAAGGCAGAAGCCAAAGCAGAGGCACCTGCCGCTGCTGCGGGTTCGGACGACCTGACCAAGCTGAACGGTGTCGGCCCTGCCGCCGCTGCCAAGCTGGTTGACGCAGGGATCACCAGCTTTGCTGCCCTGGCCGCCTTGTCGGACGAGCAGATTGCTGCTATCGAGACGGTCAAAGTGAAACCCGAATGGGTTGAGCAGGCCAAAGAATTGGCTCAAGGCTAAGGAGAGAGAGAATGGCACATAAAAAAGCTGGCGGTTCCTCCCGTAACGGTCGCGACTCTGCTGGTCGTCGTCTTGGCGTAAAACTGTATGGTGGTCAGGCTGCAAACGCGGGCAACATCATCGTGCGCCAGCGCGGCACCAAATTCTGGCCGGGCGAAGGCGTTGGCATGGGCAAAGATCACACCATCTTTGCAACTGTCGACGGCGCCGTGAAGTTCCACAAGGGACTGAAAAAGCGCACCTTCATTTCCGTACTGCCCGTCGCAGAAGCTGCCGAGTAACAGCCGTAACCTGAAGGTTAAGTCAAAATCAGGGGGATCGGCGGAAACGCCGGTCCCCTTTCTCGTTCCATATCCACCAATTCACCAAGGCTTGAAGACAATTCACCCATGCCCGTCGCTACCACCAGTTTCCTGATCTTTGCCGCCAGCCAGGTCGGCACGCCAGGGCCGGCCAATATGGCCCTGCTGGCGACAGGTGCGCGCTATGGGTTTCGCTCGGCGTTGCCGTTTGTGTTAGGGGTGGCTTTGGGTAAGCAATTGGTGATCTGGCCTGTGGGCTATGGGTTGATGGAGCTGGCCGACCAGGTGCCGTGGCTGTTTACGGTTTTGAAATATGCTTCGGCTACGTACATTTGCTGGTTGGCGTGGAAGGTTGCGAACCTGCGCCTGTCGGTTGGCACGGGGCAGGACAAGGCGCCCGGATTTTTGGCCGGGTTGATCGTGCACCCGCTCAACCCCAAGGCATGGGCGATGATCGTGGCGGGATTTACCGGCTTTGTGTCTGCAGGCACATCCACGTTCGAGGCGACGCTGACAATCGCTCTCGTTTTGTTGAGTTGCCAGTTGGTGTTGCACCCGATCTGGACTTTTGCGGGCGATAAAATTGCTCAGGCGGTTGCAGGACGGCCTGCCGAGAAATATTTGATGAGGACACTGGCGGCCTTGACCGTCTTGTCCGTTCTTTTTGTGTTGTTCGGAGGAGGAGCGCACATATGAAACTGGATACAATAATCAACCAGCCGGTCATTGAAACCGAGCGGTTCGACCTGCGCCCCTTGCGCAAGTCGGATATGGGGCTGATTGAGCATTACGCATCCGATGAACGTGTCGCACGCATGACCACGTCCATCCCACACCCGCTGCCGCCGGCCGCGACCGAGGCCTTTGTCGCCCGCGCCATGGCGGAAGACCGGGACGAGGACGTCTGGGCCATGGATGGGACCAAGGATGACGGGCCCGAGCTGATGGGGTTGATCTCGCTTCAGAAGATGGACCGTGATCAGGCCGAAGTCGGCTATTGGGTTGCGCCGATTTTCTGGAACACGGGCCTTGCGTCGATGGCGGTCGAAGCGCTGGTTGTCGCCAACCCACTGGGCAGCGCCAATATGTTCGCCAGCGTGTTTCAGGACAACCCGGCCTCGGCCCGGGTCCTGACCCATTGCGGATTTCAGTATCTGGGTGACGCCGAAAGCTTTTCGGTGGCGCGCGATGCAGCAGTGCCAACCTGGACCTACAGCCGCAAACTGTAAGCCGGCGTGAAGCGGCAGGTCCCTTGCCGGGGCTTGCCAGTCATGTTGGGCGATCAGCCGATTACGTTGTGGCCGCGCCCGCGCATGCAGGTGATGACGATGTTTTTGCGGGCTTCGGTTTTGCTGACAGCATCAGCCGTGATCGCGGCCAGGGCACCAACGGCTGCGGCGCGGCCCAAATCGTCTGAGCTGTCGTTGATGATCGCGCTTGTTGCCGCACCGCCGACGACACCAACTGCCGTCGCCCCGGCTGTGTCGCCATCAACGATGGGCTTGCTGGCGGCAAGGGCCTGACATTCGGCCAGATCCGTCTGATAGGTCGCGCCCTTTGGGCCATCAACAATTGGGGTGTAACTTGCGCCCGAGTTCTCGCAGGCCGCGATGGCCAGAACAACGGGCAGGAATGCGTAGTACTTCATGGTTAATTCCAACTACAAAAATGAACTATGAGCCTCAGTATAGAGTTTGGCCGACAACGCAGACAAGGGTGAGGGCGCATAGCGCTTTCTTTCCTTGGGGCCTTGAGGTAAACGCGGGATCTAAACAGTTTTCGGCAGGTCAGAGGCCTGCTTGCGGCGCATGTGGCGCAGCGTGAGAAGGATGAAACGATGAAATTCCTGGATCTGGCCAAGGTCTATATCCGCTCGGGCGCAGGCGGCAGCGGCTGTGTCAGCTTTCGCCGTGAAAAGTTCATGGAGTATGGTGGACCCGATGGTGGTGATGGCGGCAAGGGTGGTTCGGTCTGGGCCGAGGCGGTCGAGGGGCTGAACACGCTGATCGATTTCCGCTATCAGCAGCATTTCTTTGCCAAGAACGGCCAGCCCGGCAAGGGCCAGCAGCGCACCGGCAAGGATGGTGACGATATCATTCTGCGTGTGCCCGTGGGGACCGAGATCCTGGATGAGGATCAAGAGACGGTGATTGCCGACCTTACAGCCGTTGGTGATCGCATCCAACTGGCGCGTGGGGGCAACGGTGGCTTCGGCAACCTGCACTTCAAAAGCGCGACCAACCAGGCGCCGCGCCGGGCCAACCCGGGTCAAGAAGCCGTGGAACGCACCCTGTGGCTTCGCCTGAAACTGATTGCGGATGTGGGCCTGCTGGGCCTGCCAAATGCGGGCAAGTCGACGTTCCTGGCGGCGACTTCGAACGCGCGGCCCAAGATTGCGGACTATCCTTTTACCACACTGCACCCGAACCTGGGCGTCGTGGGCGTGGACGGTGTCGAGTTTGTCATCGCCGACATTCCGGGTCTCATCGCTGGCGCTTCCGAGGGGCGCGGGATTGGCGATCGCTTCCTTGGTCACGTCGAACGCTGCGCGGTGCTGCTGCACCTGGTTGACGGCACGTCTGAAACCGTGGCCGAAGATTATCAGACGATCATCACCGAGCTTGAAGCATACGGCGGTCATCTGGCGGACAAACCGCGCGTGACTGTGCTCAACAAGATCGATGCTTTGGACGAAGAAGAACAGGAAGAGGCCCGCGCAGCCCTGGAAGAGGCCGTTGGTCACAAGGTCATGACCATGTCCGGCGTCGCGAAATCGGGCGTGACAGAGGTGCTGCGCGCGCTGCGGACCCAGATCGACGAAGATCGCCTGCGCTATAAACCTGTCGAGGAGGACGAGCCTTGGCAACCCTGACGACTGCGCAGCGGATCGTCATCAAGATCGGCTCGGCCCTGCTGGTTGATCGTGACACCGGCGATCTGCGCGCCGATTGGCTGCATTCGCTGGCGGCTGATGTGGCCTGGCTGAAAAGCAACGGAACGGATGTGATCCTGGTATCCTCGGGCTCGATTGCTCTGGGACGGGGTGTTCTGGGCTTGCCGATGACGGCACTGTCGCTGGAACAATCGCAGGCCGCGGCAGCCGTGGGGCAGATCCGTCTCGCCCGCGCCTATGAAGAGGCGCTGACGCCTCACGATATCAAGACGGCGCAGGTTCTGGTGACGCTGGAAGACAGTGAAAACCGCCGCCGCTATCTGAACTCGCGCGCAACGCTGGAAACGCTGCTGTCGCTGGGTGTGGTTCCGATCGTCAACGAGAATGACACTGTGGCCACGGACGAAATCCGCTATGGCGACAACGATCGTTTGGCGGCGCAGATTGCCGTGACGGTGGGGGCAGATCAGCTGATCCTGCTGTCGGACGTGGACGGGTTTTATACTGGCAATCCCAGCGATGACCCCGATGCCACCCGATATGATGTGATCGACGACATCACGCCCGAGATCGAGGAGATGGCGGGCGATGCGGGATCGGGTCTGTCCAAAGGTGGGATGAAGACCAAGCTGATGGCGGCCAAGATGGCCACGGCGGCGGGATGTGATATGGCGATCACCGAAGGGTCGCCCCTGAACCCGTTGAAAACGCTAGAAAATGGCGCAAATTCCACTTGGTTTACCGCTACTTTGGACCCGCAAGCCGCGCGCAAACGCTGGATCGCGGCGATGAAACCGCGTGGTGAGATCATCGTGGATGCAGGTGCCGCTGGCGCGCTTGGCAATGGCAAGAGTCTGCTGCCAGCTGGCGTCACCGAAGTGACCGGTGATTTTGGCCGGGGCGATCCGGTGGCGATCATGGACACCAATGCGCGCAAGCTGGGTCAGGGGCTTAGCCGTTACACCGCGCAGGAAGCGGATGCCATCAAGGGCCGCCGGTCTTCGGATATCGAGCCAACTTTGGGCTACCCGGGGCGTGCTGCGTTGATCCATCGCGACGACATGGCGCTTTGAGCCTCTTCTTGCTTCAAATCCATCTGCGCGCGGCGTAAATTCAAACTGCCCCGCACCCGACCAAAGGCAACCGACATGAAAGATCTCGACAACATTCCCGCGCTCATGGCTGATCTGGGCGCCCGTGCCAAAGCCGCTTCGCGTGAGTTGGGCTTTGCCAGCGCCGAGCAAAAGACCTCCGCACTCATGGCGGCGGCTGACACCGTTTGGGCGCGCCGGGCCGAGATCATCGAAGCCAACGCCAAAGATCTGGAATTTGGCCGCGATAAGGGGCTGAGCCCGGCGATGATGGACCGTCTCATGCTGGACGAGGCGCGGGTTCAGGGCATGGTTGATGGTTTGCGCACGGTCGCGCAACAAAACGATCCCGTTGGTGAAGTGATGACCGAATGGGACATGCCGAGCGGGCTGCACATCCAACGCGTGCGCACGCCTTTGGGCGTGATCGGGGTGATTTATGAAAGCCGTCCCAACGTGACCGCCGACGCAGGTGCGCTCTGCCTGAAATCAGGCAATGCGGTAATCTTGCGCGGTGGCTCGGAAAGCTTCCATTCCTCTGGTGCGATCCGTGATTGCCTGGTTGAAGGGCTGAAAGTCGCTGGTCTGCCCGAAGATGCGATCCAACTGGTGCCGACCCGGGACCGTGCGGCGGTGTCCGAGCTGCTGACCATGACCGACTATGTCGATGTTATCGTGCCCCGTGGCGGCAAGGGCCTGGTGGGCCTGGTTCAGCGCGAGGCGCGCGTGCCGGTTTTTGCCCATCTCGAAGGCATCGTGCACATCTACATCGACAAGGCCGCTGATTTGCAAAAGACACTGGATGTGGTGATGAACGCCAAGACCCGGCGTACAGGCATCTGTGGTGCGGCGGAATGCCTGCTGATCCATCAGGACGTGGTCGACACCCTGGGCCGCGATGTCATCAACGCGATGCTGGCGGCGGGTGTAGAGGTGCATGCCGAAGGCGGCTTGCAGATCGATGAGACTTTGGCTGCAACCGATGCCGATTGGGGCAAAGAGTTCCTGGACATGATCATCGCTGCACGCCCGGTTGCAGACATCGACGGGGCGATCGCGCATATTCAGACCTATGGCTCGAACCACACCGATTGCATCATGACCGAGGACAAAGAGGCCGCACAGCGGTTCTTTACCCGTCTCGACAGCGCCATCCTGATGCACAACGCGTCGACCCAGTTTGCCGATGGCGGTGAATTCGGAATGGGCGCCGAGATCGGCATCGCCACCGGCAAGATGCATGCGCGGGGGCCGGTGGGGGCAACTCAGTTGACCAGCTTCAAGTATCTGGTCACCGGCGACGGAACCACCCGCAGCTGATCAAGGGCGATCCGGTTCAATACCGGATCGTGATCTGCGTGTCGGTTTGGTCGTAGGACAGCCTACGGCCCATTCCCGCGGCAACGGCGGGCAATAGCGCAAACTGCACCTGCGCGGGCGAGACCTGGGCAGGGCCATCGGTTCTTGTCAAACCTTCCCAAAGATCGACTGCTGTCGTGATCTTGGACCCGGTGCCGGTGATGTCCCACTGATCGTCCTGCTTGCTGATCCGGATGTCACCACCAAAGGGCAGGGCGGTTTCACAGCACTGCAGCGCCAAAAAGGCCATCCGCACATCCGAGCGCGACACCGGCTCGATGGGACCCCAATGAGCCTGGATGCGGTTGCCCTTGTTCACGTCCGCCAGCAGGGCGGTGATCTCGGCCTGGCCCATCTGCTGCTCGCCCGCCGCACCAAAGGCGATGCGGAAAAAGCGGATGCGTGCGCCTGCGTTGCCCACGCTGTCGGCGATCAAATCCATTTCGGGGCCCTGCACCGCGCCGGCCATGTCCAACAGCTCCAGCCCGTTGGTGATGGCACCGATGGGGCTGATCAGATCGTGACAGATCCGCGAGCCGATCAATGCGGCCAGGTTGACGTTGCTTTCGCCCATGAGGTACCTCCGAATTGAACCTGCCAATCCGCCCAAAAATGAGAGCGCCATGACAGATCTGAATGCCATCCTTGCACCTGGCATGTACGTGCGCCACCCCGATTTTCCCGACTGGGGTGTTGGACAGGTGCAGTCCAACATCGCAGGCAAGATCACGGTCAACTTTCGCGATCAGGGAAAGGTGGTGATCGATGGCTCACGCATCGCGCTGATGCCGGTCTTTGATCCGTGAAACTGGTTGACGAATGGTTAACACGTGCGCGGGATACGGCATCTCCGGCGGCGTGTTGCCAATACCGGTGATTTCGGGCTAATTGCCGCCAAGTTCTTGCGCCTCTTTCGGAAGTTGCCCCAATGCCGGAAACCGGACCCACATTCACGGTCAAGATCGCCGAAACCGCCGACGAACTGCTGGCGGCACAGCGGCTGCGCTATGACGTGTTTGTGCGCGAACTGGGCGGCGGCGGAGAGATGGTCGATCACGACCGTGGCCTGGAGCAGGACCGGTTCGATCCCTTTTTTGATCACATGCTGGTGTCAGATGACACAACGGGTGAGGTTGTGGGGGTTTACCGCCTTTTGCGCGGAGAACAGGCGCGGGCCTTGGGTCAGTTCTATTCCGAAGACGAGTATGACCTGACCGTCCTGAAAAACAGCGGTCGCAAGCTGTTGGAACTGGGGCGGTCCTGCCTACACCCCGATTATCGCGGCGGCATGGCCATGTTCCACCTATGGAACGGCTTGGCGGCCTATGTGGCCGAGCATGAGGTTGAGGTTCTGTTTGGCGTCGCAAGCTTTCACGGAACAGACGTGGACTCTCTAGCGCAGCCCCTGTCGATGCTGCATCACAACCACCTCGCGCCCGAGGATCTGCGCGTGCGCACTCAAGCGAAGCATTTTGTCGACATGAACCGCGTCGCGGTCGAGGATCTGGATCGTCGGAAGGCGATGCTTGACGTGCCGGCCTTGATCAAGGCCTATCTACGGCTTGGCGGTTTCGTCGGGCAGGGGGCTTATATCGACCAAGCATTCAACACCACGGACGTTTGTCTGATCCTGGACACGGCGCGGATGAACGAGAAACAGCGGCGTCTTTATACCGGTGAGCGCAGCGCATGAACGCCACATGGGAAAGTGACGAGGCACCGGACCCGATCGAGATCGGCTTTGTTGGCTGGCTGCTGATCCTGCTGCGCGGCTCGGCCCTGATCGTGCTGATCTCAGTGTGCCTGATCCTGCTTTTGCTTCTGCGTTTGATCGAGGTGCCATTCTTTGGCATGAAACGCCCGGTGACGCCTTTCATCGTGCAATTTGTCTGCCGCAACGCCTTTCGCATTCTGGGGATGGAGCACCGCATCAGCGGTCAGTTGATGACCGAACGCGGGGCGGTGGTGGCCAATCATACCTCGTGGCTGGATATCTTTTCGCTGAATGCGCGCAAGCGGGTCTATTTTGTCTCCAAGGCCGAGGTGGCGGGCTGGCCCGGGATCGGCACGCTGGCCAAGGCCACGGGCACCGTATTCATCGAACGCAACCCCAAGAAGGCCAAAGAGCAGACCGAAGTGTTCGAAACCCGATTGAAAGCCGGGCACAAACTGTTGTTTTTTCCCGAAGGCACCTCAACCGACGGGCTACGGGTTTTGCCATTCAAAACCACGCTTTTTGCAGCGTTTTTCTCGGATCATTTGCGCGATTTCATGCACGTCCAGCCAGTGTCAGTCATCTATCATGCGCCCAAGGGGCAGCCTGCGCGATTTTACGGCTGGTGGGGTGAGATGGAGTTTGGCGAACATCTGCTCAAAACGCTCGCTGCGCGCAAGCAAGGCGCGGTCGAGTTGATTTATCACCCCCCGGTTGCGGTGCGCGATTTTCCCAACCGCAAGGCATTGGCGGCCGAGATGGAGCGGGTGATCCGTGAAAGTCACACCCAAGCGATGGAAAGCGCACAAAAGCCCCTTGCGCCCCAGTAAAAGCTGGACTATACGCGCGCCATTCAAACCCGCAGGCGGGGTTTGGGCCTGTTGGGGGAGACATCCCCGATAAGTCCGCCGGTTGGCGCATCCGCGTCGAGACCCCCGCCGAGGCGAAAACCGGAAAGGAAAATGAGCATGGCTCTTCCCGAGTTCACCATGCGTCAGCTGCTGGAAGCTGGCGTTCACTTTGGTCACCAGACACAGCGTTGGAACCCGCGCATGTCGCCGTTCATCTACGGCTCGCGCAATGGCATCCACATCATGGACCTGACACAGACTGTTCCCATGCTGGACCAGGCTCTGCAGGCCGTGCGTGACACCGTTGCAAAAGGTGGCCGCGTTCTGTTCGTTGGTACCAAGCGTCAGGCTGCTCAGCCGATCGCAGAAGCTGCTGAAAAGTCGGCTCAGTACTACATGAACCACCGCTGGCTGGGTGGCACGCTGACCAACTGGAAAACCGTTTCCCAGTCGATCAACCGTCTGAACCAGATCGACGAAGCCATGGAAGGCGGCGCCGAAGGCCTGACCAAGAAAGAGCGTCTGGGCATGGAGCGTGACCAGGGCAAACTGCAAGCGTCGCTGGGCGGTATCCGCGAAATGGGCGGCACCCCGGATCTGCTGTTCGTCATCGACGTGAAAAAAGAAGCACTGGCGATCGCCGAAGCCAACAAGCTGGGTATTCCGGTTGTGGCAATTGTCGACACCAACTGCTCGCCCGACGGTGTTGACTATATCATCCCCGGCAACGACGACGCATCGCGCGCCATCGCTCTGTACTGCGACCTGGCTGCTCGTGCGGCTCTGGACGGCATGTCGGCTCAGCTGGGTGCCGCAGGCGTTGACCTGGGCGCGATGGAAGAAGCACCCGTCGAAGAAGCCGTCGCGGAAGAAGCGCCCGCCGAGGCCTGATCCCGACTGTCACAGCTTTGACATATGGGGCAGGGTATGACCTGCCCCAAATCCGTTTTGATTTGAGGAGAGCCAAAAGATGGCAATCACAGCAGCACTCGTGAAAGAACTGCGCGACTCGACCGGCGCAGGCATGATGGACGCCAAAAAGGCGCTGACCGAAACTGATGGCGACATGGAAGCCGCCGTTGACTGGCTGCGCACCAAAGGTCTGGCCAAGGCTGCCAAGAAATCGGGCCGCACCGCTGCCGAAGGTCTGGTCGCCGTTGTAGTTGACGGTGGCAAGGGCGTGGCTGTCGAAGTGAACTCGGAAACCGACTTTGTTGCCAAAAACGCAGACTTCCAGGAATTCGTTGGCGGGATCGCCAAGGCTGCTCTGGGTGTTGCGGATGTTGACGCGCTGCTGGCTGCTGATCTGGGCGGCAAGTCCGTTGCTGACACGCTGACCGACAAGATCGCCACCATCGGTGAAAACATGTCGGTGCGCCGTATGGCGTCGCTCGAAGGTGACACTGTTGTGAGCTACGTCCACAACGCAGCCACCGCTGGCATGGGCAAAATCGGTGTTCTGGTTGCGCTGAAAGGCGGCGACGAGGCCCTGGGCAAGCAGATTGCTATGCACATCGCCGCTGTGAACCCTGCCGCTCTGTCCGAAGCCGACATGGACGCGGCAGTGATCGAGAAAGAAAAGCAGGTCCAGATGGACATCGCGCGCGAATCCGGCAAGCCGGAGCAGGTCATTGAGAAGATGATCGTTGGCCGCATGAAGAAGTTCGTCGCTGAATCGACTCTGCTGAACCAGCAGTTCGTTGTGAACCCCGACCTGACCGTTGGTGCAGCTGCCGCTGAGGCAGGCGCCGAGATCACCGGTTTCGTGCGTCTGGAAGTTGGCGAAGGCATTGAAGTCGAAAAAGAAGACTTCGCCGCCGAAGTGGCAAAAGCCGCTCAAGGCTAAGCCTTAATATGGCGAGGTGAAGACTTCGCTTAGTGAAATGATGATGGGCCCCGTCGAACATTCGTTCGGCGGGGTTCTTCTTTGTGACACCGGTGGAGCAGGGGGCAAGGGAAAGCTCCCGTCCGTCGAAATTTTTCTGACGAAAAACCTCCTCCCGTTGGGCTGGGCCTCGCTTCGCTCGGTAGCCGGCTTATTGTTCGAACGCTGGGATTATGGCGCAATGCCCCATCGAAACAAATGCGCGAGACAGGCCAAGGTCCGGACCGCGCCGAGCCGGTAGGCGAGGCGCCCGGCCCAAGGCCGTTCGTGGAGCTGACGCAGTCAGGTCTGCGAGGGTGCGGGAGCCCTTCCGGTGTCACGCAGCTGCAGTTTCGATGTCTAGACGTTGGCCGAAAGGATCGTCGCTTGATGAACCCAATGGGGCACGAAAAACGGGCTCGCCATTGGCGAGCCCGTGTCCTTAAAAAATGATTGAGGGATCCCGTTTTGATGGGGATGGACGGGATCCCTCAAATTCTCCGGTGCGAGTATGGATCAATACAAACCCTACACCGAACAGGTCGGAGAGCCCCGAAATCACGGGGATCAGTACCCTTCGTTCCCTGGCTAAAGCCACCACTCACGGAACAGTGTCATCATGCAACTAGATAGGATTTTCGGAAAGTCATGAATTCCTTACCTCACGTAATGCTACTTTTTTATGACAACATTTCCGTGACTTAGACTTCCATGACAAACATCTGATTGTGCAGCGCCGCCTTCAGAACCGCTTGCGCGGTGGTTTCGACCGAAAGTGCTTCGCGGGCAAGGCGCAAATGTTTTTCCACCGTAGCCGAAGTAAGGCCCATCAAAATGGCGATGTCTTGGGTGGTTTTTCCGTCACCGACCCATTCCAATGCTTCACGTTGCCGTTTTGTAAGGCTGCGATTGGGTGCCGTGTAAGGCAAGGTCAGAATTTTCAGATGTGCAACATTGTTCATCAACAGAATGTCTTCGCCATGCGCGGCCCAGACCCTGTCGACATCTTCCTGGGTCATGCCCTCTTTGGCGCACAGCGAAATGGCGCCTTTTGATCGCACGGACACAGAATTGAAGCTCACCGTGTAGCCAGCCGTTACGCCTTTGGACAGGTTGAACTGATACACTTGGCGCTGCTCATCCGTCATGGTTTTGTCTTCCATGATCTGGTTGATCATCTGCCAGCTTTTTGCGCCTTCGTGCTCTAGCGCCCAATGCAGCATCGGTGCATGAAAATAGAGGCCAGAGTGAAGAAAGCCGTCGATGTAATCCTGACTGTGATTGGACAGGATTACGAAATCTTCGGGATCACCCAGCGAAGTTTCAGTCTTATACCGCGTATAGCCATACAGCAGTCGATCAAAGCCGAAATCTGCCATCTTGGTGGTATGCGCGGCCCACAACTCTTCTAGGGTTTTCGCACAGGAGACGTGGTTAAGGTATTCCGAAAGAGTCATGCCTTTGATCGCTCTTTGAAGTGGCCCACAAGTGCGTCGATTGCAAGATTGTACCCCAGAGCCCCAAAACCACAGATTTGGCCAATTGCAACGGGTGCGATGTACGAGTGATGGCGAAACCGTTCACGGGCGTGAATGTTCGACAGATGCACCTCGATCACGGGCAGTTCGACCGATGCGATGGCGTCCATCAAAGCAACAGAGGTATGAGTGTAGGCGCCCGCATTCAGGACAATGCCATCTTGGGTGCCTTTGGCCGCGTGAATGGCGTCGATCAGGGCCCCTTCATGGTTCGATTGAAAACAGGTCACGATCGCACCCGCCGCCTGGGCGTGCTGCTGACAGGCGTCTTCGATCATTTTCAATGTCGTGCCGCCGTAAACCTCGGGTTGGCGTGTTCCCAACAGGTTAAGGTTCGGGCCATTCAGGACCAGAATTCTACTCATATTCAATAATTCCCCATTCACCAGCCGTGATACTCAGGAACAAGAGTGTCTGTCCAGCGTTGTGACGGGCGCAAATGGGGAACTGTGGGGATGGGGCCACGGCGCTGTCGGCAAAAAAGCGCCCATGGTCAACCATGCAACCCTATTCGAAAATGCTTAGGCTCAACCACTCGGCGACCAAAGCAGGGGTGTCCTTGCCTTCAATCTCGATCGTCAAACCTGTTTCCCGTTGGAGCTCTTTCTCTGATCGCTTCTTTATGTCACGCAGCACAAAGCGCCCACGTAAGCGCGATCCGGCAGTAACCGGGCTAAGGAATCGAATCTTGTTGAAGCCATAGTTGATGCCCATGACTTGCCCGTCGTAGACCGGCAAGCAGTCATAGGCAAAGCGGCTAGCCAAGGACAGTGACAGGAACCCATGGGCGATGGTGCCGCCAAACGGCGTTTCCGCTGCCGCGCGTTTGGGATCGACATGAATCCACTGTTCATCATGCGTGACAGTTGCGAACTGGTTGATCATGGCCTGATCCACTTCGATCCAGTTCGACACGCCGATCTCGTGTCCCAGCCTCTGTTCGTCCTGCGCAACGGCCTCATCGATTTTGCTCATCTGCTCTCTCCCTCAATTCTGTGGATCCGGGCCGACCCGAACCATGCGTTTGCCAATGTTGTCTCCGGCCAGCAGACCGATCAGGGCCTTGGGTGCGTTTTCCAAACCCTCGACTATGTCCTCGTTGATTTTGATCTGTCCGGCCTCGACCCATTGGCGCAAGGCGCGCAGGGCGGGGGCGTCCTGATCGGCAAAATCCATGACGATGAAACCCTCCATACGCAGGCGTTTGACCACCACCAGCCCGGGCAAGTTGCGCGGGCCGGTGATCTGATCGGTGTCATATTGGCTGATCGCGCCACAACAGACGATGCGCCCACGAGTATTCATCTGGAACACGGCCGTTTCCAGGATCTGACCGCCGACATTGTCGAAATAGACGTCGATGCCATCAGGGCAGGCAGTGCGCAAAGCCTTGAAGAGGCCCGGTTCGCGATAGTCGACGCAGGCGTCAAAACCCAGCTCGTCAACCACGCGAGCGCATTTCTCGGGGCCGCCGGCGATGCCGACGACACGGCATCCCAATGCCTTGGCAATCTGGCCGACGAAACCGCCCACTGACCCGGCGGCGGCCGAGACGACCACGGTTTCGCCCGCAGTGGGGCGGCCTACGTTGATCAGGCCATGAAAGGCGGTTTTTCCCGCGATGCCATAGACCGACATCAGATGCGACAAGGGACGGGCATCCGGAAGCTTGTCGACCCCATCCCCAGGACGCGTCACGTAATCGGCCCAAACGCTTTCCGTGGCTACGATGTCACCAATTGCAACATGGGGCGATCGGCTCTCGACCACCTCGCATATCGCATAGGTCGGCATCGTGTCCCCTACTTTGACCGCGTCGCGATAGGTGGCGCCCTGCATCCACGAGCGGTTGGCCGCGTCGATGGACATCAGGATGGTGCGCAGCAGAACCTCTCCTTTGGCAGGCACGGGCATTTCTGCATTCTCCAGCCTGAAATGCTCTGTCGTTAGCTGCGCCTTGGGAAGCTCCGCGATGGTGATCTTGCGATTTTGCATGGGTTATTGCCCTTTGAAGTCGGGCTTGCGCTTTTCCATGAAAGCGCGCGCACCCTCTTTGTGGTCCTCGCTCAGTAGGGTGCGGATCATCCGGTCCGCCTCCATGTTCATGGCCGTGCGCAGATCGGTCGAGCGCGCGCGGTTGTGGTTTTCCTTCATGTAGCGCAAAGCCATGGGGGCAAAGTCTGCAATCTGCTGGGCCAGCGCTTGGGTTTCATTCTCCAGTTCCTCGTCCGCGACCACACGGTTGAACAGGCCCAGCGCCAGCCCATCGTCAGGGAGGATGCGGTGGTTTGTGAAATAGACCTCTTTGGCGCGGGCCGGGCCGATGTAGTGGCTCAGCAGCCAGCTCCCGCCGAAATCGCCGCTCAACCCGATGGCGCCAAACGCCGGATAGAGGAAACCGCTTTCGCCGGTAATCCGCAGATCGCAGGCCAATGCGATCGACATTCCAGCACCGGCCGCGGCTCCCGGCAGGGCGGCGATGGTGGGTTTGGAATATTCGTAAAGGCGCAGTGAGGCGGTATTCTGCGCCTCTCGCAGACGGCTGATCATGTCGTCGGTGTTGGGGGTCTTGCCGCCCGCCAACGTGTCACCCATCCCACCAATGTCGCCACCGGCGCAGAAGGCACCCTCGGCCCCGGTCAGGACCAGCACGCGCACGTCCGGGTCTGTCTCGGTCTCCAGCAGCATCCGTCGCAGGGCGGGGGTCATCTCATCCCCCAGGGCGTTGCGCTTGGTGGGGTTGTTCAGGGTCAGGGTCGCGACGCCGTCGGTGACAGAGCCCAACAGTTTGTCCGTCCCGGTGTCCAATACACGTGTGGTCATTGCAATTCCTTTGTCGTTGCGCTCAATCTGCGCGGGATTGAATGCCCGACAGATTGAGAGAGTTTGAAATGGCCCGTGAATACCGCCAAAGCGTTTACCAGCCGCCCAAAGGGGCCGTGGATCTTTTCCTGATTCGTCATGGCGAAAGCCAGGCCGCGATCCCGGGTCAAAGCTTTCCTATGAAAGACGGGCATGGCGACCCGGCGCTGCATCCCAATGGCGAGGCGCAGGCGGTGGCTGTCGGCCACCGGATGAAGTCTGAGCCGCTGGATGCGATCTATGTCACCACATTGGTGCGAACGCATCAGACCGCCGCGCCGTTGGCCGCGCATTTGGGCATGACGCCTGCAGTTGAGGCGGATCTGCGTGAGGTATCCTTGGGCGATTGGGACGGGGGGCTCTACCGGATCAAAGCGGCTGAGGGCGCGCCCGAGTTTGCCCGCGCCAAGGCCAATCAGGAGTGGGGAGAGATCCCGGGGGCCGAAACCACGGCGCAGCTGCACGCGCGGGTGCGGGCAGGGCTGTTGCGGATCGCGACCAACCACGCGGATCAGCGCGTCGCGGCCTTTGTCCATGGCGGCGTGATTGGTGCTGCGATGGCGATTGCCAGCGGGTCTGCACCCTTTGCGTTCAACGGCGCGGCCAACGGATCGATCAGCCGCCTTGTGATCAAGGGCGACACGATGGTGGTCCGTGGGTTCAACGATTGCACGCATTTGCCCTGATCTCGCTTAGTCCAGCGTGATGACGACTTTGCCCATCACCTTGCGGTCCTGCATCATTTCCAGGGCCGCGGGGGCCTCTGCGAGCGGAAAGCGCGCACTGATCTGCGGTTTGACTTTACCCTCGGCGTAGAGCTGGAACAGTTCGGCCATGTTTTCGGCATGCCCCTGCGGTTCACGAAACACGGACGCGCCCCAGAACACGCCAACAATCTGACTGCCCTTGAGCAGGGTCAGGTTCAACGGGATGCTCGGGATGCCGGCCGGGAAGCCCACCACCAGGAACCGCCCTTTCCAGGCCAAGGCGCGCAGGGCTGGTTCGGCATAGTCGCCGCCAACTGCGTCATAGACCACGTCGACCCCATCGGGGCCTGCCAGTTTCTTGATCTCGCCCGACAGGGCCTTTTGCGCGTCGCGGTCCAATTCTCGGGGGTAAACGATCACTTCGTCCGCGCCGACCTGACGGCAGAACGCGCCCTTCTCTTCGGAGGACACGGCTGCAATCACCTTGGCACCTGCGGCCTTTCCCAACTCGATCGCGGCAACGCCCACGCCGCCAGCGGCACCCAGGATCAAGAGGCTTTCGCCCGGCTTGATCTGCGCACGGTCCTTCAGCGCATGATGCGAGGTACCATAGGTAAAGATGAAGCAGGCTGCATCCTCGTACGGCATCGCGTCGGGGATCTTGATTGCGCTTGCAGCCTTGAGGGCCAGATGCGTGGCGAACCCGCCGTGACCGGTCAGGGCCAGCACACGGTCTCCGACCTCAAAACCCGACACACCCTCGCCAAGGGCCACAACCTCGCCCGCGATCTCACCACCCGGCGCAAAGGGGCGGGGTGGTTTCATCTGGTACAGATCGCGGATCATCAGCGTGTCAGGGAAGTTCACACCAGCCGCCCGAACCCGAACGATCAACTCGCCCATTTTGGGCTCTGGATCCGGCAGTTCGGTCAATTCCAAGGTTTCGGGGCCGCCTATGGCGGTGCTGAGCATGGCTTTCATCTGGATGTCTCCCTGACCCTTGCGGGCATGTCGTACTGCTATTTGACGTGAAGTCTTTCCCCCGGTTCCCATGTTGTCAATCGAATTTCGAAATGCAATTCTGCACAGCGAAACAGGGATGAGAAACAGGTATCTGCGTGTGGGAGGAACCATGTCAGAGACAGCGGAGCAACTAAGCACCTTTCAGGCCGAATTGCGTGCGTGGCTTGAAGAAAGCTGCCCCCAAGAGATGCGCGATGGTCGCAATGATGAGACTACCATCTGCTGGGGCGGAAAGAACTGGAACTTTACGTCAGAAGCCCAACGTACCTGGCTGCAACGCTGCGTCACCAAAGGGTATACGGTGCCGACCTGGCCGGTAGAGTACGGCGGAGCGGGTCTGAGCCGGGACGAAGAGAAGGTATTTCACGCCGAAATGGCGCGGATCAACGCCCGCTATCCGTTGCAGAGCTTTGGCATCTGGATGCTTGGCCCGGCGCTGCTGCACTTTGGTACGCATGAGCAGAAACTGCACTATTTGCCGCCGATTGCGCGCGGCGAGGTGCGCTGGTGTCAGGGATATTCGGAACCCGGCGCGGGCTCGGACCTGGCCAATGTGCAGACCAAGTGTGAGGACAAGGGAGATCATTGGCTGGTGAATGGTCAAAAGATCTGGACCTCATATGCCGACAAAGCCGACTGGATCTTTGCCTTGGTGCGCACGGATAAGGACGCGCCCAAGCACAAGGGCATCTCTTTTGTTCTGATCAACATGGAAACCGAGGGCGTTTCGACCCGGCCCATCAAGCTGATCTCGGGCGTGTCGCCGTTTTGCGAGACCTTCTTTGATGATGTGAAATTCCCCAAGGAACAGGTTGTTGGCACCGTCAATCGGGGCTGGGATGTGGCCAAATACCTGCTGACCCATGAACGTGAAATGATCTCGGCCGCGGGTGGCTCGATGGGCACGGGTCGTCCTTTGGGCGCGGTGATTGCCGACAGCGATACCGGAGAGACCGACCCGATCCTGCGCAGTGACGCGATGCGGGCCGAGGTGGACACGCTGGCCGTGGAACTGACGCTGGAGCGCTACAAGGATCAGGCCGAGGCCGGCGGCAGCGTTGGCGATGCGTCGGCCATGCTCAAATACATGGGGACCGAACTGAACAAACGGCGGCTTGAGCTTTTGATGTCGGCTGGTGGCTCGGATGCCCTGGAATGGGACGACGGGCGCGCGCCCAACTGGCTGCGCACCAAGGCCAATTCGATCGAGGGGGGCACATCCGAAGTGATGCTCTCGATCCTGTCGAAACGTGTTCTTGGACTTCCGGGGTAAGGTATCATGGCAAAACTTGTTGCAAGTGAAGAAGAGGTCATGCTGGCCGATGCCGCGCGCGGATTCCTGGACGAGGCCGCACCTGTGTCACATCTGCGCGGATTGCGGGACGAGGGACAGACAGAAGACAAGGCTTTGTGGAAATCCATGGCCGAGATGGGCTGGGCCGGTATTCTGGTGCCTGAAAGCGCCGGGGGCTCGGACATGGGCCATGCCGCAGCCTGTGTTCTTGCCACAGAGATGGGCAAAACCCTGGCGACAAGCCCGTTCATATCGACTGCCGTGATTGCGGCCACAGCCCTGCGCCAGGTGGCGGACGAACGGGCAAACGGGGCGCTGGCGCGGATCGCATCGGGTGAAGTGACTTATGCCTTGGCCGTTGACGAAAGCGCCAAGTTCAACCCAGAAGCCACGCAGTTGAGAGGGGACCGTGAGGGGAACGGGTTTCGTCTGAACGGTTCCAAAGGGTTTGTGGTGGATGGCGGCAACGCAGACCGTCTGCTGGTGTTGGCGCGCACGGGCGAGGGGCTGACCTTGTTCGACCTGCCGGCAGATCGCAAGGGTATCAAGCGCGAATCCAAATCGATGATCGACAGCCGGAATGCTGCATCTGTGGAGTTCAATGACGTTGAGGCCACCGGCGAAGATGTTCTGGGACAGGTAGATGACGCCATGTCGGTTCTGAAACCAGCGATCGAGGCCGGGCAAGCTGCACTGGCGGCAGAAATGGCCGGTGTTGCGGCTGGCGCCTTTGGTATGACCGTCGCATACCTGAAAGAGCGCAAGCAGTTCGGCGTGCCCATCGGCGCATTCCAAGCTTTGCAACACCGCGCTGCGCATCTGTGGTGTGAGTGCGAAGTGACCGCCTCGGCCATCTTGAACGCAGGTCGAAAATTGGACGAAGACCCCGAAAATGCGGCATTGGCTGTGTCGCTGGCCAAGGCCCGTGCGACGGATACCGTGCAATTGGCGGTCCAGGAAGGCGTGCAGATGCACGGCGGGATTGGCATGACCGACGCCTTTGACATGGGGTTCTACATGAAACGGGCCCGGGTCGGTGCCGAATGGCTGGGCGACTATGGCTATCACGCGAATATCGTCGCACAAGCACGCGGATTTTAAGGATTTATCATGACACCAGAAACTCTCTTCTCGCTTCACGGCAAGACCGCATTGGTCACAGGTGGGGCCACCGGTATCGGGCGCATGGCGGCCGAGGCCCTGGTTCGGGCAGGCGCCCGTGTCCTGATTGCCTCGCGCAAGGGTGACGCATGCGAGGCGGTTGCCGCGCAGCTCAACGCGTTGGATGCACCCGGATCAGCCGAGGGGTTTGCCGGGGACGTCGGCTCGGCCGAAGGTATAGATGCCATTGTCGCGGACGTTAAAAGCCGCACGGAAACTCTTGATATCTTGATGAATAACTCTGGCGTGACATGGGGCGCGCCGATGGGGCAATTCCCGCATGAAGCCTGGGAAAAGGTGATGAATGTGAACGTCGCGGGCGTGTTCGACCTGACGCAGAAGCTACTGCCAATGCTGATGGCGTCGGCCAAAGATGGCGACCCGGCGCGCGTGATCAACGTGGGTTCGGTCATGGGCGAGATCCCGATGGGCGATGGCGCTTACAGCTATTCGGCCTCAAAAGCTGCGGTCATGCACCTGTCCAAGATCATGGCCAAGGAGCTTGCGGGCTACAATGTCACAGTGAACTCTTTGGCTCCGGGCCCGTTTGTTTCGCGCATGACTGCTTTTGCCACAGCGGATGAGGAAAAACGCGCCAAGGTTGGCAGCGACGTGCCGCTTGGCCGTGTGGGTCGGGACGACGATATCGCTGGCTGCATGTTGTTCCTTTGCGGACGCGGCGGGGCCTATGTCACGGGAGCAATTATCCCCGTGTCGGGCGGCATCAATGTGATGTCCGGCCACAATATCTTTGAAAAAGCGATGTAAGGGGCGATCTGATGGACATTCGATTTGATGGCCGCGTTGCCATTGTCACCGGCTCGGGCATCGGTTTGGGCCGCAGCCACGCGCTTGGGTTGGCCGAGCGCGGCGCCAAGGTTGTGATCAACGATCTGGGCGTGTCAACTGACGGGCAGGGTGCATCGTCCGAGGCAGCCGAGGCCGTTGTGGCCGAGATCAAGGCCATGGGCGGCGAAGCAATTGCCCATGGGGCCGATGTCTCGAACGAAGAACAGGTGGTCGATATGGTCGCCAAGACGATGGAGGCCTTTGGCCGGATCGACATCGTGGTCAACAATGCAGGCATCCTGCGGGACAAGACGTTTTCCAAAATGACCATGGCGGACTTCCGCAAAGTGGTCGATGTGCATCTGATCGGCAGCGCCAATGTCACCCATGCCTGCTGGCCGATCATGCGCGAGCAGGGCTATGGCCGGGTGGTGCTGACGTCCTCGGCGTCGGGCCTTTACGGCAACTTTGGACAGTCGAACTATGGTGCGGCCAAGGCGGCGATGATGGGCATGATGAACGTGTTGCACCTTGAAGGCGCGCGCGACGATATCCGCGTCAATTGCCTGGCCCCCACGGCGGCCACCCGCATGACCGAAAGCCTTATGCCGCCTGAGGCCTTGGAGTTGTTGAAACCCGAAACCATCACGCCGGGCCTGCTGTATCTGGTCAGCGAAGATGCCCCATCGCGGGTGATCATGTCTGCCGGTGCTGGCTGTTTTGCGCAAACCCGCGTGTATGAGACTCCGGGTATCCTGCTTGAGGGCGAGGAGATCACGCCCGAGAACGTGGCGGCGCAATTCGATCAACTCAACGACGGTGAAGGTCAAGAAGAACTGACCGACGCCTTTGCCCAAACAAAGAAATACGCCCGCAAGGCAGCCGAGGCCGCTGGTCTCACGCTCCCGTGGTAGGCGTCTGATCTGAAAGGAACATGACGTGAAAGACACCGCGACCAAACCCGACCTGCATCCGAACCTGCAGGGGCTGCGCATCCCGCTCATCGGGTCGCCGCTTTTCATCATTTCGAACCCCGACTTGGTGATTGCGCAGTGCAAGGCGGGCATCATTGGATCCTTTCCGGCGCTCAACGCGCGCGAAGCGGATGGCGAACCACCATTGCTGGAAGCCTGGTTGAAACAGATCACCGAAGAACTGGACCGCCACAATCAGGAAAATCCCGACAATCCGGCAGCGCCTTACGCGGTCAATCAGATCGTGCATCGCTCCAACGGGCGGTTGGAACGGGATCTGGAGATTTGCGCCAAATGGAAGGTGCCGGTCTGGATCACCTCTCTGGGCGCGCGGGTCGAGGTCAACGAGGCCGCGCATTCCTGTGGTGGTGTGGTTTTGCACGACATCATCAACAACACATTCGCCAAAAAGGCGATCGACAAGGGCGCTGATGGCCTGATCGCCGTGGCCGCCGGTGCGGGCGGTCATGCGGGCCAGCAATCACCATTGGCGCTGATCCGCGAAATCCGGTCCTGGTTTGACGGGCCCGTGGCCTTGTCCGGCGCGATCGCCTGCGGTGAAAGCCTACTGGCTGCACGCGCCATGGGGGCTGATTTCGGCTATATGGGCTCGCCCTTTATCGCCACGCATGAGGCCAACGCGCAGGACGAATACAAGCAGATGATCGTCGACAGCACCGCCGAAGACATCGTCTATTCCTCGCTCTTTACCGGTGTCAGCGGCAATTACCTGAAAAAATCGGTGGAACGTGCCGGTATGGACCCGGACAACCTGCCGTCGGCTGATGCGTCGTCGATGAACTTCTCCAGCGGATCGTCCAAACCCAAGGCCTGGAAAGAGATCTGGGGATCGGGGCAGGGCATTGGTGATGTCAAAGACATTGTCGGTGCGGGTGAGTTGGTGGACCGTGTGGCCGCTGAATACAAGGCTGCAGGCAAGCGCCTGGCGGCCGAATTTGCGGGGTAACCCATGCCTGAATTGATGGTCGTCCGTCACGCGCAAGCCTCGTTCGGGGCGGACAACTATGACCAGCTCAGTGAGCTTGGGCATCGCCAGTCCGAAATGGCGGGTGAAGCTTTGCGTGAGATGGGATGGGTGCCGGACCGTTTGGTCACCGGCACCCTGACCCGGCAGAAAGAAACCCTGCATTCGATGGGGTTCACGGATGCGCCCGAAGAGCACGCGGGCTGGAATGAATATGATTTCCACGACCTGCTGCGCGTGAAACATAGCGGCACCATTCCCGATCTGGTGCAGCATGACCGCAAAACCCACTTTCGCACGCTGCGCGAGACTTTGCGTGAATGGCAGGATGATGGGCTGCACGGGGCGGCGGAAAGCTGGGCCGATTTCAAAGCCCGCATTCAGGCCGCGCGCCAGTTTTCGACCGAAGGAGACGCGCAAAAGGTGCTGGTGATCAGTTCCGGTGGCGCGATTGGACAGCTGGTGGCCAGCGCGATGAGCGCGCCGCCCGAGCAGATGATCGCGCTGAACCTGCAGGTCAAGAACACTTCGATGACGCGGTTCATCTTTTCGTCCCGCGCTTTCTTTTTGCATGAATTCAACGCGACGCCGCATTTTGCCCCGCAGGCGCGCGCAGATATGCTGACCTACAGCTAAGGAGCAGATCATGACCAACACCGCTCAAACGCTCGACCTGGATGTTGTGGACGCCTATCTGCGTGACAACCTGCCCGGATACGAAGGGCCGCTGGAGGCTGACAAGTTCGAAACCGGTCAGTCGAACCCGACCTTCCTGCTGAAGACACCCCAACAGAACTATGTCCTGCGGCGCAAACCACCGGGGGTTCTGTTGAAGTCCGCCCATGCGGTGGATCGCGAGTTTCGCGTGCAAAGCGCGCTTGCGGATACGGATGTACCGGTCGCCCGGATGCATCTGCTGTGTGAAGATGACGATGTGATCGGCTCGGCATTTTATGTGATGGAGCATCTGAATGGCCGAAACTTCTACCAGCCCACGATGGAGGGCGAAAGCAACGAGACCCGCGCTGCCGTCATTGACGAGATGAACCGGGTTCTGGCCGCGCTGCATTCAGTTGATATCGAAGCTGTTGGCCTGTCGGATTATGGCCCGCCGGGCAACTACTATGAGCGGCAGATCGGGCGTTGGACCAAGCAATACCGCGCGTCCGAAACTGAGGTCATCAAAAAGATGGACGCGTTGATCGAGGCGCTGCAGGCTAGTATCCCGGCAGATGACGGCCAACGCACGCTGGTGCATGGCGATTACCGTATCGACAACATGATGTTCGAAAAGGACGGCACCCGGTGTCTGGGTGTGCTGGATTGGGAGCTTTCGACCATCGGCCACCCCTATGCGGATCTGGCCGCTGTGATCATGCAGTGGCAGATGCCTCCGGGCAAAGAGGGGCGCGGGATGGCCGGTCTGGATCGGGCGTCGCTGGGGCTGCCGACGGATCAAGAGTTCATTGCAAAATACTGTGAACGCCGGGGATTGGCGGGCATCGATAACTTTGGCTTCTATCTGTCGTTCAACTTTTTCCGCATGGCCTCGATCATCCAAGGTGTTTACAAGCGGGCGCTGGATGGCAACGCATCGAACCCGGAACGCGCGATGCGGTTGGGCGGTTTTGTCAAAGTCTTTGCAGAACATGGGCTGACCGCCCTGAAAACCTAAAACGGGGCAGGCGATGACGCAAACCGAGTTCGGTACAGGATCAGACGAAGGCAAAGATCGCAACTTTGTCACCGCCTTGGCGCGTGGGCTGGATGTGCTGCGGTGTTTTCGTCCGGGCGAAGTCTCGTTGACCAATCTGGACCTGTCCGAACGCACCGGCCTGCCGAAACCCACGATCTCGCGGCTGACGCATACGCTGTGTCAGCTGGGCTATCTGGTGCATGAGCCGAGTAGTGGCACCTATCGCCTGGGCGTCGGAGTTTTGCAGCTTGGGTTTGGAGTTCTGGCCGGCATGGACATCTGCGATCGTGCCGCAGACGTTTTGCGTACATTACGCAACGGGCCGAATTCCTACATCACTGCCGCCCTGGCGGAAATGCACCGGGCCGAGGTGATCTATGTTGCGGTCCACCGCTCGCGCGAGGATGTATCGCTGTCGATGCATGTAGGCGCGCGCCTGCCGCTTTTTCGCTCGGCCATTGGGCGCGCCATTCTGGCGGGGCTGCCAGATGCCGGCCGTGAAGCAGCGATCACCCACGGTGTTCAGGATGGCGCGGGCAGCAAAGAGGACCTGACCCAGGCTACCAAAAGGGCCTGTGACGAGTTCCAATCAAAGGGCTATTGCACTGGTTACGGGGATTGGCGCGCCGATGTGAACGGGATCGCGGTTCCGGTCTTTTCGCTGGATGGTGCGCGGGTTTTTGGCCTGAACGTGGGCGGGCCGGCCTTTCATGTCTCTCCGGATGAGTTGGAGCGCGACTATTCCAGTCTCTTGTCGGAAGCAGCAGGTTTTCTAAGCTTCAAGCCCTGAAAAACAAATCATTTTGTTGACTTTGCGTCAGACTGTGCAAGCCTGAGAGGGCTTACGTCGGGAAACGGCGGAGCTTGGATTAGGGAGGAGAGATCCAATTATGCGCAACAAGAAACTGTTTGGTTTGACCACGGCTTTGGCTCTGACGTTGAGCGCGGCTGCCGGTTACGCAGAGAATATCAAAATTGCTTTCATTGACCCGCTTTCGGGGCCGTTTGCGGCCACGGGTGAAGACGGGTTGCACCAGTATGAATTTGCCGCAGATGTGCTGGTCAACGAAAAAGGCGGTGTTCTGGACGGTCAGATGTTCGAGATCGTGCCGTTCGACAACAAGATCAGTGCCAAGGAATCCCTGATCCAGTTGCAGGTCGCAATTGACCAGGGCATTCGGTTCATTGCTCAGGGCAACTCGTCCGGCGTGGCAAACGCGCTGACAGATGCCATCAACAAGCACAACAAACGCAACCCGGACAAGCGGGTGTTGTTCCTGAACTATTCTGCTGTTGATCCGGCGCTGACCAACGACAAGTGCAACTTCTGGCACTTCCGTTTTGACGCCAACGCCGACATCAAAATGGACGCACTGACGGATGTGATCGCGGGCAATGATGAGATCAAGAAGGTCTATATCATTGGTCAGGATTATTCGTTCGGCAAAGCGGTAGCCGCCGCAGCGGTTCGGTTCCTGGGTGAGAAGCGTCCGGATATCGAGATAGTCGGCAACGAGCTGCACCCGATCGGCAAGATCAAGGACTTCACCCCCTATGGCCGCAAGATCATGGCTACTGAAGCTGATGCGGTGATCACCGGCAACTGGGGCGCGGATATGCGTGGTCTCGGCAAGGCGATCCTGGAAAACGGGTATGAGGGTCCGATTTATACCTATTATGCAGCGGGCACCGGTATCACCGCGGCCTTCGGCGAGTCCGGCAAAGGCTCGTTGAAACTTGTGGGCGAAGGGCAGATCAATCCGCCTGTATCTGATCGGGCCGATTCCTATGCCAAGGCGTTCAAAGAGAAATATCCCGATGACGATCTGGGCCAGCCACGCATTGCCAATGTGATCGAAATGCTGGCGCGCGCCATCAATGATGCGGGTTCCGCGACCGATATGGTCGCCGTGGCCACTGCACTTGAAGGGATGGAGCACGACTCGATCTGGGGCACCAAGATCAAGATGCGTGAACAGGATCACCAGGCCATCCAAGCGGTTCATATTCAGGCGCACACCGATGAGGTGACGCATGACATGGACAACTCGGGCTATGGTCTGTTGGTTGAAAACACTGTGGACATGGCCTCGGCCGATGCGCCGACCACCTGCAAGATGAAGCGTCCCTGATGGACAATGGACCCCGCCCTTGATTGGGCGGGGTCGTTTTAGGCTGCGCCAAGTGCCTCTTCGATCTCGGGCAGCGTTTCTTTGCCAAAGAACATCTCGTCCCCCACAAACATCGTGGGCGAGCCAAAGATGCCACGCCCAACAGCGGCCGAGGTCGCTTTGATCAAGCCTTGCTTCACCGACTGATCTTGCGTTGCCTCCATGATCTTGGACGCTGGCAAGCCGTTTTCGGATAGCACGTCCCCAATCACGGCGGGATCATCCATCTTTTGTCCATGAACCCACATTGCATCAAAGACTGCTGATATGTATTTGGTTTCCCATTCTTTTCCTTGCGCGTAAATGGCGCCTCGCATCACGCCAATGGTCATCACCGGGAAATGCGGGTTCATGTGAAAGGTCAGGTTGTGACGTTTGATGAACCGTTGGGTTTCGCGCATGTGGTACTGCAATTTGCCTTGCACCCCACCAAAGGCCTGCATTGGGCTTTGGTTGTTTGTCGCCTTGAACACACCGCCTAGCAGGATTGGCTGATACGTCACTGTCGCGCCAAACCGTGCCGCCAGATCGGGCAGCGTCTTGTGTATCAGATAGGCGTTCGGTGATCCAAAATCGTAAAGGAAATCAACTGTTTTCGTCACCATCTTTCTCCATATGGGCGCAGATCCAACTCAAAGGTCCAGGCGTCTCGGGTCTGATGTTGAAGTGTCCAGTACGCCTCGGCCACGGATGTGGGGTTCATCAGAGTATCTTTGGGAAGTGTATCAGGATCGTGACCAGCTTGCGCCATGCGGTCGCGCACGAATGCCGTGTCGACGCCGGCATCAATCACCAAATGGGCCACGTGGATGTTCTTTGGCCCCAATTCCTTGGCCATGCTTTGCGCGAGGGCGCGGAGCCCGGATTTTCCGGCCGAAAACGCGGCGTAGCCGCTGTTGCCCCGCATCGAGGCTGAGGCGCCGGTAAAGAAGATGTTGCCGCGTTCGCGGGGAACCATGTACCGCGCCGCCTCACGCCCCGATAGAAAGCCAGCAAAACAAGCCATTTCCCAGACCTTGCGAAAGACCCGCGCGGTGGTATCCAGGATGGGAAACCGAACGTTGCCGCCCACGTTGTAAATCACGGTTTCAATCGGGCCGACCTCGTCCTCGATCTGTTTGAAGACGGTCATGACGCTGTCTTCGTCGCGGGCGTCCAGAGTGTAGCCGATCGCAGTGCCGCCCTCGGCTTCGATCTCGGCCACCAGCGGGGCAAGCTTGTCTCCGTTTCGGCGGCCCATGCAGACGGTGAACCCGCCGTGGGCAAAGCGTTTGGCGATGGCGGCGCCGATGTAATCTCCGGCGCCGATGATCAGAACAATGGGCCCGCTCATAGCGACCACGCTTTTTGCAGGGCAGGCCGGGCCATCAAACGGTCCGCATAAGGTTGCAGATTGGGCTTGTCCGAGAAGTCGGCCCCCATGCGACCCGACATGATGATCGAATGCCCGGTCATGATATCAGCGGCAGTGAAATTACCGGCTAGGAACTCAGCCCCTTCAAGGTGGTTGTTCACGGCCATCAGCATCTGGTTCAACAGTTTGGTTGCACGTTTCACGTTCACCTCAGTGCGCCGTTCTGGGGGCAAAAGGATGGTTTCAACAACGATTGTATTGATTGGCGGCATGATCATGCCCTCGCAATAATGCAGCCATTGCAGGTAGTTGGCGAATTCTTGTGTGCCAACCGCAGGCTGCAGGCGCCCCTCGCCATAAAGGGCCAGAACATATTGCACGATGGCACCCGATTCAAAGATGGTGACGCCCTTGTCTTCAAGCGCGGGCACGCGGCCCATGGGGTGCACCTTCAGATAATCCGGCTCGCGCATGGCGCGGTCGCCAAGCGTGAACTTTTCAATCTCATAGTCCAGCCCAAGCTCTTCGAGCAGCCAAGCGATGCGCACGGCGCGGGTGTTCTGTGCGTAATAGAGTTTCATCAAACCTCCCCAATTTGACCGGAAATTGACAGGATGCCCGGTCTGTGGGAAAGGTGACTACAAAAAATGAAGGGTGTCAACGATGAGCCGAAATGACCTTGCGGATACGCTTTGTCCGGTGTCGCGCGCGATTGAACGCGTGGGCGATCCGTGGGTTCTGATGATCCTGCGCGAGATGTTCATGGGCCGTCGCCGGTTCGAGGACATGCAGCGCCTGACCGGAGCCTCACCCCATGTGTTGAGCCAGCGGTTGAAACGTCTGTGTGCCGACGAAATTCTCGAAAAACGCGCCTACAGCAACCGTCCTGCGCGGTACGAATATCACCTGACAGAGAAAGGTCGCGATCTGTGGCCCGTCATCATCATGTTAAAGGCTTGGGGCGATAAATGGTTGGGGACCGACGGGGCCGTGGACTTGCGTCACAAAACCTGCGGAAACAAAATAGTACCTAAGGTCACTTGCCCGGATTGCGCGGAACCTCTCGACGCGCGCGATATCTCGGTTGATATTGACCCTGCGTTACGGGCCGAAAATCAGGCCCGTCGCACGGGCGGCTTGCAGGGAGAGGGACATGACCGACGCAGAGCATCTGATCAGAACCGACCATGAGGGCGGGATCGTCGAAATCGGCTTGAACCGCGCGCCAGTAAACGCGCTCAGCCCCGAGTTTCTTTTTTCTTTCAAAGATCTGTTGGACGGACTTGCGGGTGATCCGGACGTCCACGCCATTGTCCTGACCAGCCCGTTCAAGGTGTACTCAGCCGGGTTGGATCTGAAGGAGGCGCAGCATTTCGATTTGAACCAGCAAAACGCCATCGTCGAAGGGCTGAACGTTGGCTTTCTCAGCCTCTTTGCCAATCCCAAGCCGGTGGTTTGCTCGGTCGATGGGGCTGCGATTGCGGGTGGGTTGTTCTTTGTTTTGGGCAGCGACATTCGCATCGGCGGTCCGCGCGCCGTGCTGGGGCTGGCCGAGGTGCGCGTGGGTGCAGATTTCCCCGTGGGGCCGCTGGAAATTGCACGGGCCACGTTGGGTCCGGATGCGCTGCGCCGTCTGATGCTGACGGGCCAGCCCATGTCGGCGCTCGAGGCTTATCGCTATGGCATTTTGGATGCGGTAACCGAAGAAAACCCGCGCGAGCGCGCTATGACCGAGGCGCGCGCCCTGGCTGAATTGCCACCCAAAACCTATGCCTCGATCAAGCAGCAGATCAGGGGCGGTGCCATTGAAACCATCGAACAAGGCATGCGTGATGGGGCCAATCGGTCCAGCACAGGTTGGTTCAATGACGAGACAACCCAAGCCATGCGCAAGATGATCGGCTGACATGGCAGAGCCTTTGATCCAGATACACCGCGACGGGCCGCTAGCGGTTATACGCCTGAACCGCCCTGACGCGCTCAACGCCTTGTCGCGTGCCCTGGTAAAGGACCTGACTGGGGCTGTTCGCGAGTTGTCTGAAGACACTGATTTGCGGGCGATTGTCCTGACCGGCAACGGTCGTGCCTTCAGCGTAGGGGTGGACCTGAAAGAGATGTCACAGGCCGACAACGTGGCAGGTCAGTTCGATTGGCACGGGGCGGACAACCTGTTTGCCGTGGCGCGCGCCTGTCCGAAACCGATCATCACCGCCGTGAATGGATATGCCATCACTGGCGGGTTGGAGCTTGCCTTGATGGGCGATTTTCTGATCGCTTCAGAGGCGGCGGTGTTTGCTGATACCCATGCCCGGGTTGGGATCACGCCCAGTTGGGGGATGACCCAGATTCTACCGCGTCTGGTCGGGATTAACCGTGCTCGACAGATGAGTCTGACGGGTGAATTTGTGAGCGCGGACAAAGCGTTACACTGGGGTCTTGTGAACGAAGTTGTTGCAGCCGACGCGCTGCTGGATCGTGCCTTGGATTTGGCCGGGCAAATTGCGAGCACTGACGCGACCACGATGGGTCGTATTCGCGGGCTGATCAGCGACGGTGAGGGTTTGCCGCTGGATCAGGCGATGTCCAAGGAAACCCAAGTATTTGATGAACATATTGCGCAGGTGTCTGCGTCGGATGTGGCGGTGGGACGGGATCGCGCGACCGCGCGCGGCCGACAGATGGCCGATGCGAAACGAAAGGATTGAACGTGGCAACAGGATTTGACCAGAGCAGATTGGACCGGATTGGCACCTGGATGGACCGCTATGTGGCCGAGCGAAAATACGCAGGCAGTTCGGTCCTGATCCAACGAGGCGGCGAAGAGGTGTATTTCAACGCAACCGGCAAGCGCAGCGTCGAGCAAGACTTACCGTTCGAACGGGACACAGTCGCGCGGATTTATTCGATGACAAAGCCGATCACCTCGGTTGCGATCATGATGCTGGCCGAACGGGGGCTGTTTCATCTGGATGCGCCGGTTTCAAATTTCATCCCAGCGTTCAAGGACATGCAGGCGCTCGTACCGAACGCGGACCGCATTGATCAGGTGGAACCCAGTCAGGCACCGACGTTGCATCAGCTGCTGACCCACACAAGCGGGTTGAGCTATCCGTTCAATCCCGGTGTTCTGGCACGTGAGATGGACGAACAGGACATCCTGTTCAAACCCAATCAGGGAAGCCTGGCCGCCATGGCAGATCGTGTGGCGACCCTGCCGCTGGCGTTTCAACCCGGCACTCGGTGGGAATATTCCGTCAGCACCGACATCCTTGGTCGCGTGGTCGAAGTGGTCTCGGGCCGGTCTCTGGCAGAGTTTTTCGCGGAGGAGATTTTTGCGCCGCTAGGAATGACTGAAACGGCATTTTCTGTGTCACAAAAACAGTTTCCGCGCTTTTCTTCTCTTTACACCCCACTCGCAGGGGACGCCATGGCGCTGAATGAAGCGAGCAGTGGTGGCGACACATTGCGGATGGTGGACAAACCCGGATCATCGCCGTTTGAGCACGCCGATATGTATTCCGGTGGCGGTGGTCTGATCGGGACCATCGATGATTACATGAAATTTGTCGAAATGCTGCGACGCGGTGGCACTTTTGATGGAGGGCGGCTTCTCAGCCCGGAAACCCTGCGGTTCATGATGCGCAATCATCTGCCGGGCGACATCGCCTCGATGGGACCGCAAAGCTTTGCTGAACAACCGATGGAGGGGATGGGTTTTGGTCTGGGCGGCGCCGTGGTGTTGGATCCGGCGCGCGCGCGTTGCCCGGGCCATGTGGGGGATTTCAGTTGGGGTGGCATGGCCTCGACGTTTTTCTGGATGGACCCGGTGGCCGACATGTCTGTTGTCTTCTTCACGCAACTGTCGCCGTCGAGTTCGTACCCCTCGCGCGCCGAGCTCAAGGCGCTGGTACATGGAGCACTGATCGTATGACCGATACCCGAGAGGTCTTGTGGACCCCCACCAAAGACCGCACCGAACAGAGCCGGATGTCTGATTTCACCGCCTGGGTCGAACGCCGCATCGGACGCAGTTTTGCTGACTACAATGCCCTCTGGAATTGGAGCGTGACGGACCTTGACGGGTTCTGGTTGGCGATCTGGGAGTACTTCGACATCCGCTCGGATGTGGCGCCTGCACACGTCATCACCGAACGCAAGATGCCCGGTGCTGTTTGGTTCCCAGGCACGCACGTGAATTTTGCAGAACAGATGCTGCGTCATGGAGCCACCAAACCAGATGCGACCGCCCTTATCGTGCAGTCCGAGACGTTTGGACGGTCTCAGATGACCTGGGCCGAACTGGCGTCGCAAGTTGCCAGCGTCGCTGCAAATCTGCGCGCTCAGGGGGTGACCAAGGGTGACCGCGTCGTTGCGATCCTGCCCAATACCGAAGTGTCGATCATTGCCTGCCTGGCCACCGTCAGCATCGGGGCGATCTGGTCGCTCTGCGCGCCGGATATGGGGCATGTGGCAATTCTGGATCGGTTCCAGCAGATCGAACCCAAGGTTCTGATCGCTCAGGATGGGTATGTGCATGCCGGTGTCACCCATGACAAACGCGCGGTATTGGCCGAGATCCGGCAGGGCCTGCCAACGGTGGAAACCACGATCCTGGTGCCGGTGGTCGGCGAGGTGCCAGGCGATGCGTTGCCCTGGGCAGATCAGATCGCGACGCCGGCCGAGCTGAGCATCGAAAGGGTCGACTTTGATCACCCGATCTGGGTGGTCTATTCGTCGGGTACGACCGGCAACCCGAAACCCATCGTGCATGGACATGGTGGCATCCTGCTGGAGGGCGCCAAACAGTCGTTGCATCAGGACATTGGGCCCGATGATCGTTTTTGCTGGCTGACCAGCTCGGGCTGGGTGATGTGGAATGCACAGTTTGTGGCCTTGGGGCAGGGGGCTTGTGTGCTGGCTTATGACGGTGCGCCCAACCATCCTGACATGCTGTCGGTTTGGCGTACAGTGGCGGAGGAACGGATCACCTATCTGGGTGTGGGCGCGGCTTATGTCACGGTCTGCGCGAAATCGGGCATTCGCCCGTGTGACGCCTTGGATCTGAGCGCGCTGGTGTCTGTCGGCACCACGGGCTCGCCGCTGACCTCGGACGGATATGCCTGGATTTATAATGCCATCGGCGAAGACATCTGGCTGGCGCCCATTTCCGGCGGCACCGATTTCTGTGGCGCATTTGTAGGTGGCAACCCGATGTTGCCCGTCCGTGCGGGTGAAATGCAGTGCCGTTTGCTTGGCAATGCGGTGCGCAGTTATGACCCCTTTGGAAAAGAACTGTTTGGCGAAGTGGGGGAGCTGGTCTGCACCGAACCGCTGCCGTCGATGCCACTGTTCTTTTGGGGTGACGAAGACGGCTCGCGCCTGCATGACAGCTATTTCGATACCTACCCAGGCGTCTGGCGTCACGGCGATTGGATCGAGATCACGCCAGAGGGCGGCTCGGTGATCTATGGCCGCTCGGATGCCACCATCAACCGCAAAGGCCTGCGTATGGGCTCGTCCGAGATTTATCAGGCCGTTGAAGGGCTGGATGAAATCTTGGACAGCCTGGTGGTGGATTTAGAATTTCTGGGGCGTGAAAGTTTCATGCCGCTTTTTGTGGTGCTTGCGGCTGACGTCGAACTGACCGAAGCATTGGAGGACAAGATAAACGGTGCGATCCGTGCCTCTGTCTCGGCGCGCTTTGTGCCTAACGAGATTGTAAGGATTGCCGAGGTCCCGCGCACGCTGTCGGGCAAAAAGCTGGAAGTTCCGGTGAAAAAGCTGCTACTTGGCGGCGATCCGGCCAAAGTGGTCAATCGGGATTCGATGGTGAACCCAGACAGCTTCGATACCTTCATCGATTACGCCCGGTCGCGGAACCTGAGCTGAAATGAGGCCCCAATGACCGAAGCCGAAACCAAACTGCTGGACCTTCTGAATATCGAACGCCTTGAGGTCGATCTGTTTCGGGGTGTTGGTTCCGGCGGCGAAACGCCGACGCGCATCTATGGCGGTCAGGTGATCGCGCAGGCCCTTGCAGCGGCCTATCGCACAGTGCCGGACCGCTTGTGCCATTCGCTGCACGCCTATTTCATCCGTCCCGGTGATCCGTCGATTCCGGTGATCTATTCCGTGGACCGCGCGCGCGATGGTGGCAGTTTCACGACGCGCCGGGTTGTCGCGATCCAGCACGGCAAGCAGATCTTGAACCTGTCGGCGTCATTTCATGTCGACGATGAAGGTTGGGATTACCAGCACCCGATGCCTCAGGTCGACGGTCCAGAAAAATTGGAGACCCGCGAGTCCCTGCGCGATCGCTACATTGACCGCATCCCCGAACAGCACCGCGCCGAATTCCTGCGTCCGCGGCCTATCGAAATCCGAGAGGTCGCGCCTCGGGACCTGTTCGAGCCCGAGCCCACCGATGACGCCAATCACCTGTGGTTCCGCATGGCGGCGGCGGCCGGTGCCGATCCGCAGATGCAACATATCCTGATGGCTTATGCCTCGGACATGGCGCTGCTGAGTTCCGCACTGCGCCCACATGGCCTGAGCTGGTTCAAGGGTGAGGTGAATGGCGCGAGCCTGGATCATGCCATGTGGTTTCACGCGCCGATCGCGTTCCAGGACTGGCATCTCTATGCGATGGATGCGCCGTTTTCGGGGCGCGGTCGCAGTTTCAACCGCGGTGCGATCTACAACAGCGACGGCACCTTGGTGGCCAGCGTGGCGCAAGAGGGGCTGATGCGCCCCAATCGCAAACCAAAGAACTAAAGCGGCGGGGGGGGCTCCCGCGCCCGCGCTGATCCCGGCTGCGCCGAAATCGCTGGCGGTCTTGGGCGTGGCACCGGGCGACGCCCGGTGCCGGTCCATGGCTACGCGCCTTGGACTTTAGTCCAGCTTTCCGCCAAACTGCCGGTTCAACTTTCGCATGCCACCCAACCACCGATCGTAGTCAGCTGTTTTCATTCGGATATAGTCCAAAACCTGTGGATGCGGCAGCACCAGGAAGGTGCCGGTGCGAATGGCCTCAATACAGGCGTCGGCCACATCCTCAGGCTCCAGCAAGCCGTCCAGTGCGGCCACGGATTCTTCGTGTCCGCGTGTCATTTCGGACCGAACGGCTTGCGGGCACAGAACCGAAACCCCGATGCCATCGTCGCCATGGCTCATCGCCAGCCATTCGGCCAAACCGACCGAGGCATGTTTGCTCACCCCATACGGCGCGGCGCCGACCTGGTTGAGCAGCCCCGCCGCAGATGCGGTGTTAAGCAGGTACCCGCCGCCACGTTCCACCATGCGCGGGATAACATGACGGGCTGCCCAAACTTGTGACATCACATTGATATCCCAAATCTTTTGCCAATCATCGTTGCTTGCGTCCACACCACCCAGGGTCAGGATCCCGGCGTTCGAGCAAAAGATGTCTATCGGGCCAACTTCGGTTTCGACCTGCTCGACCAACGCCTTGATGTCCTCTTCGACGCCAACATTGGTGGCGATGGCCACGCCATCGATTTCAGCAGCGACGGCCTGTGCGCCTTCAAGGTTCAGATCCGAACAAATGACTTTTTTTGCGCCATTGGCCGCAAACCGTTGCGCTAGGGCGCGGCCGATCCCGCTTGCTGCGCCTGTCACAACGATGATCTTGTTTTCTACTTCCATTTCAATCTCTTCTTGCAGTTTGTTCAGGTTTTTTTGCTCAAATTTGCCATGCAGGTTTTGCGCAAGGCGCGGCGATCGATCTTGTCGGTCGCGCCACGGGGCAGGGGCGTTGTCTGCACCCACAGATGCTCGGGCGTCTTGAACCGGGCAATGCGATCGCGCAGAAAATTACTCAACTCTGCATGGTTGAGCGTCATGCCCGGACGCGTTTGCACGGCTGCCCCTACGACCTCTCCCAAACGTGCGTGTGGAATGGCGAAAGCACAGGCTTCCAGGATGGCTGGATGCTGGTGCAAGGCATCCTCGACATCCAGACAGGCGATGTTTTCACCACCGCGGATGATGATGTTCTTTTTCCGATCCACGATTGTGATGATGCCATCATCATCGATGAATCCGAGATCCCCGGTTTTGAACCAACCGTCCTGCATTGCGGTTGAGGTTTCGATTGGTTTATTGAGATAAGTCCGCATGTTACAGACGCTTTTGACTGTCATCTCGCCGACGGAACCCAAGGCGACAGGGCTGCCATCTTCGTCCAGAAACATCATTTCTTGCAGCGGAGGAAACAAACGCCCGGCTGCGCCTGGTCGTGCGACGTAATCCTCACCGGAAAGGCCGATTCCGATGGCGTTGGTTTCAGTCATACCCCAGCCGGTTGCGATCTCGGCCTGCGGAAATGCTTGAGCCAATTCACTGACTTGTGCAGGAGGTCTCTTGGCACCACCAGCAACGACTTGTGTAAGAGTTTCAAGGGGTTTACCGCTGTTCTTTGCAGCTATCTGAATGTCTGCTGACTGCGTGGGAACTCCAACAAAGCGTGTGACACCCTCGGTTTCGATCAAATCGACCGCTGTTTGCGCATCCCATTTATACATCAGGACCACCTTGGCACCGGCCGGAAGGCTGAGAAGAAAACCGGGATGCGTTGCGGTGACATGAAACAAGGGCGTCGTGATCAGTGTCACGGGGCGCGGTTTTTCGGCGTTGGGATCATCCGGTGGATTGATCAAAGGGGCGATCGTTGCTTGCACCAACCAAGTGAATACGGCGTTCACTGCGCCTCGATGGGTCAAGGCAACGCCCTTGGGATCGCTGGTCGTGCCGGAGGAATACATGATCGCAAAATCGCTGTCGGGGTCAATGTCAACCGTTGGCCACGCCGATCGTGTTTCGCTGCGCATTAGGCTGACATAACTGGGGTCTGTTTGCGTTTCGTCAACGCCGATCAGCGTCAAACCAAGTTGTTCCTGAAGGGGTTTCAAACGCTCAAGGCGCTGCGTGTCGGTAAAAATCAGTTTAGAATCTGTGTCTTGCAACGCATACCGAAGCTCTTCTGTCGTCCACCAGGCATTCAGGAAAACGCAGGTGGCGCCAATCGAACTGATCGCCATCATCAGGATCAACATCTCAGGACGGTTACTCATGGCGACTGCGACGCGCGTACGGGGCAAAACTTCAAAGCGGGATTGCAGAACGTGCGCCATCTTGTTGATGTCATTGCAAAACGCGTCGTAAGAAAGGCGTTGGCCCTCAAACACCAAATACTCTGCCTGACCGTTTTCCTGCGCCGCGCGACTGGTTTGCAGCAAGGCTCGCAAGTCCTGTGGAATGTTCTTGAACGCAAGAAAGGAGACACCGTCAACTTCTACGGTCGTCGTCTCGAACATGGGTTCGGATTTTAGAACCTCTGCGACGGCATCACCGTAGGACAAGCCCGTCATGATCCAAATCCTAGCGCGTGTGACATACGAGATTCCTCCCCAGAAATCGTGTCAGAGCTGTTGGATAACAATGTCTTCGTATCAAAAGCGTAGCCGGGAAAGGCATCTGTGCCAATATCAGGTGACGGAACGTTTCACCTTGGTATCTTGCGCGAACGCCGTAACAATTTATTTTACATAATTCTGGTTACACGAATATGCGGTGGGTAAAAAAGCCCGGGATCCTGCCCGGGCTTTTGCATGTCGAAATCAGTAGAAGGCCTGCAGCCCGGTTTGCGCGCGTCCCAGGATCAGCGCGTGGACATCGTGTGTCCCCTCATAGGTGTTCACGGTTTCAAGGTTGACCATGTGTCGGATAACCTGGAATTCGAGGCTGATGCCGTTACCACCGTGCATGTCCCGGCTCATGCGCGCGATGTCGAGAGCCTTTCCGCAATTGTTGCGTTTGACGATCGATACCATTTCCGGCGCGGCGTTTGCCTCGTCCATCAGGCGGCCTACCCGCAAGCTGGCCTGCAGACCAAGCGCGATCTCGGTCTGCATGTCGGCCAGTTTGCGTTGGAACAGCTGCGTCTGCGCCAACGGACGGTTGAACTGCTGGCGGTCCAGTCCGTATTGACGTGCGCCGTGCCAGCAAGCTTCGGCCGCGCCCATCACGCCCCAGCTGATGCCATAGCGTGCACGGTTCAGACAGCCGAACGGACCTTTCAGGCCCTGTACGTGCGGCAGCAGCGCGTCCTCGCCGACCTCAACACCGTCCATCACGATCTCGCCGGTGATCGAGGCACGCAGACTCATCTTGTTTTCGATCTTGGGCGCGCTCAATCCCTTGGTGCCCTTGTCCAGAACAAAGCCACGGATCTTGCCGTCATGGGCGTCGGATTTTGCCCAGACCACAAAGACATCCGCAATTGGCGCGTTCGAAATCCACATCTTGGTGCCGGTCAGACGGTAACCGCCGTCGATCTTTTCAGCGCGGGTTTTCATGCCTGCCGGGTCCGAACCCGCATCGGGTTCAGTCAGACCAAAGCAGCCGATATATTCGCCGCTGGACAGTTTGGGCAGGTACTTGTTGCGCTGCTCTTCGCTGCCATAGGCATAGATCGGATACATCACCAGCGAACTTTGCACCGACATCATCGAGCGATAGCCGCTGTCGACGCGCTCGACCTCGCGCGCAACCAGGCCATAGCTGACATAGCCGGACCCCAAACCGCCGTATTGTTCCGGAACGGTCACGCCCAACAGGCCCATTTCACCCATTTCGCGGAAAATCTCGGGGTCGGTATGCTCGGTCTGGAACGCTCCGGTCACGCGCGGCTGCAGCTTTTCCTGTGCGTATGCACGCGCGCTGGCAGCAATCATGCGCTCGTCTTCGTTCAACTGATCGTTCAGGCGAAACGGGTCTTCCCAATCGAATTTGTTCAGATCGGGCGCGTCTTTGGCGCGAAGGGTCGGTTTGGTCAAAGGGGCGTTCATGGCGCGTCTCCAGATTAGATTTGCGCTCACCCTACCCTGCAAAAACCTCAAAAAACAGCGAGACTTTCGCATTGTTTCATGACAAAAGCTCATACATGAGCATGTCGCGCCGATTTCTTCCGTCTGTTACCGCCCTCCGTGCGCTTGAGGCGCTGGATCGATTGGGCTCTGCCTCGGCGGTTGCGGACGAGCTGTCGTTGACCCAAGGCGCGGTCAGTCGGCAATTGCAGGGATTGGAACAACATCTTGGCGTTGACCTGATCCAACGGGACCGTAAGCGTCTTTCCATTGCACCCGCCGCGCAGGATTACGTGGCCGAGATCCGGCAAGCGTTGAATCAGATCGCACAAGCCTCTTTGCGTTTGCAGGTCGCGCCGGTTGGCGGGACGCTCAATCTGGCGATCTTGCCGACGTTTGGAATGCGGTGGTTGATGCCGCGCCTGCCCGAATTTGCCCGGTTGCATCCCGAGATAACGATCAACATGTCGACCCGCCTGGAGTCATTCAATTTTGCCCAGGAACCTTTTGATGCAGCGATACATTTTGGCTTGGGTGATTGGCCTGATACAGACAATCTGCTGCTCAGGACTGAACGTGTTGTACCGGTATGCGCACCTGCTTTGATCCAGGCGCGGACACCGCAATCGCCCAAGGATCTTTTGCGTTTGCCATTGTTGCATATTCAGACGCGACCAAACGCTTGGCAGGATTGGCTGGAGCAGAACGGCGTGGCTCTGAACGCGCCCCTGCCGGGCACAATGTATGATCAGTTTTCAACGATCACGCAGGCTGCGCTGCACGGGTTGGGTGTCGCTCTGGTGCCGGATTATCTGGCGGAACAGGATGTGGCCACCGGTCGGCTTGTGGCGCTGCATCCCCAAGCGATCGAGGCCAAGGGGGCCTATTATCTGGTCTGGCCGCGCAGTAAATCGCGCGACCAGTCTTTGATGGAGTTTCGCCATTGGCTGGCGTCCAAGGCGCAGCCAGAGGACGATCTGCCGCGTTAACCCAATGCGTAGCCGGCTCCGCGCACCGTGCGCACCGGATCCGATCCGCCATGCTGGGTCAGCGCCTTACGCAATCGGCCGATGTGGACGTCCACGGTGCGGGTGTCGACATAGATGTCCCTGCCCCAGACACGGTCCAGCAACTGCTCACGGCTCCAGACGCGACCTGGTTTTTCCATGAAGGTCGACAGCAGGCGAAACTCGGTCGGTCCCAATTTCAATGGTTTCTCATCGCGGCTGACCTTGTGGGTTTCGGCGTCCAGGATGATGTCGTCGAATTCCAATCGGATGCCAACTGTTGCCGGACGCACGCGCCGCAATTGCGTGCGCACGCGGGCCATCAGCTCGACCACCGAATACGGCTTGACCACGTAGTCATCCGCGCCGGTTTCTAAACCACGGACCTTGTCGACCTCTTCGGATCGGGCCGACAACATGATGATCGGAATACTCCGCGTTTCGGGCTTGGTTTTCAGACGTCGGCAAACCTCAATACCACTAAGGTTTGGCATCATCCAGTCCAGCACGATGATGTCGGGGTTGTCCTCATCCACCAGCAGCAGCGCCTCGTCGCCGTTTTCGGCCTTGGACACGCGAAACCCTTCGGCCTCAAGGTTGTAAGCCAGCACTTCGCGTTGCGCCAGTTCGTCTTCGACAACCAGAACGGTGGGTTGATCGGCTGACATGACCCCTACCCCTTGCTCGCAATCGATGTGGTGTCCGCCTTAGGCCGTGCTTCTTCGGGGCGCGCTCCGGTGACCAGATAAATCACCTGCTCGGCGATCGAGGTCACATGGTCCCCCATGCGTTCAATGTTCTTGGCGATGAAATGCAGATGCATGCAGGATGTGATATTTCGCGGGTCCTCGGCCATGAAGGTCAGGAACTCGCGGAACAGTGCATTATACATCTGGTCCACCTCGTGGTCGCGGTTTACCACATCCTGGGCCAGTTCTGCATCACGCTGGATATAAGCGTCTAGTGCGTCCTTGAGCATCAACTCTACCTCGCGCGCCATACGACGCAGGGCTGAGGCACTGTCGTTGACGGGGGGCGATTGCACCAGCACGCCGGTCCGCTTGGCGATGTTTTTGGAATAATCGCCGATGCGTTCCAGATTGCCCGAGACCTTGAGGACCGACAGCACCAGCCGCAGGTCAGAGGCCGTCGGAGAGCGCAGGGCGATCACCCGCGCGGTTTCCTCGTTGATCAGATCCTCAAGCGCGTCGATGGCCTTGTCGCCCGCGCGGACCTGCTCGGCCAGCTCTTCGTCGCGGGTTTCCAGCGAGCGCGCGGCGCCCATGATGGCCGCCTCGACCAGGCCACCCATTTTCATGATGTGCGCCTGGATCGCCTCTAGGTCGCGGTCGAATACGGATGCGATATGTTGTTCTGAAGTGTTCATGTGTCCATCCTCAACCGATGCGTCCGGTGATATAGCTTTCGGTGCGCGGGTCTTCGGGGTTGGTGAAAATCTGGCCGGTTTCGCCAAATTCAACCAGGTTGCCCAGGTGGAAAAACGCGGTCTTTTGGCTGACGCGCGCGGCCTGCTGCATCGAGTGAGTCACGATGACCACCGAATAACGCTGGCGCAGCTCGTCAATCAACTCCTCGACCTGTGCAGTCGCGATGGGGTCCAGCGCCGAGCACGGCTCGTCCATCAGCAGCACTTCGGGTTCGGTTGCGACAGCACGCGCAATACACAGACGCTGCTGCTGACCACCCGAGAGGCCGGTGCCAGGCGCGTCCAGGCGATCCTTGACCTCATCCCAGATGGCACCGCGGCGCAGGGCCTTTTCGACGATCTCATCCAGATCGGCCTTGTTCTTGGCCAGCCCGTGGATCTTGGGGCCATAGGCTACGTTGTCATAGATCGACTTGGGGAACGGGTTAGGTTTCTGGAACACCATGCCCACCTTGGCGCGCAGCTGCACCGGGTCGACGCGCTTGTCATAGATGTCTTCGCCATCCAGCAGGATGTCGCCCTGAACCCGGCAGATGTCGATGGTGTCGTTCATCCGGTTCAGGCAGCGCAAGAACGTCGACTTGCCGCAGCCCGACGGGCCGATAAAGGCGGTGACAGTCTTGTCTTCGATCTCGACGTTGACGTCTTTGATCGCGTGGGTCTCGCCATAATAGACCTGAACATTCTTCGCGGCGATCTTGGTTTGGCGCGTATCCACGTTTCTCTCCACAAAAGTCATATCGTTCATCTGTCTGCCCCTTTACCAGCGGCGTTCAAAGCGGCGGCGCAGGATCACGGCCACAGTGTTCATGGTGATCAGGAAGACCAGCAGGATGATGATACCACCCCAGGCCCGTTCATAGTAGGCAGGGTCGGCCCGCTTGGCCCATTCGTAAATCTGTGCCGGCATGGCCGAGTTCGGGTCCAGCAGACCGCTGGCAATGCCATCGGGCGCGTTAGAGGCGATATAGCCCACCATCCCGATCAGCAGCAGCGGCGCGGTTTCACCCAAGGCTTGCGCCAGACCGATGATGGTCCCGGTCAGGATGCCCGGGGCGGCCAGCGGCAGCACATGGTGGAACACCGACTGCATTTTCGATGCCCCCACACCCAAAGCCGCATCCCGGATCGACGGCGGCACGGATTTGAGCGAGGCACGCGTCGAGATGATGATTGTCGGCAGCGTCATCAGCGTCAGAACCAAACCACCAACCAGCGGAGCCGATTGCGGCAGGTGAATGAACTGGATGAACACGGCCAGACCCAGGATACCAAACACGATCGACGGCACAGCAGCCAGGTTCGAGATGTTCACCTCGATCAGGTCGGTGATACGGTTTTTGGGCGCAAACTCTTCCAGATAGATCGACGCGGCGACGCCGATGGGCAGCGCCAAAAACAGCACCACCAGCATCATGAAGAACGAGCCGATCATCGACACACCCAAACCCGCCTGCTCGGCCCGGCTTTCAGAGGCGTCGGCGCCAAAGATGAAGTCGGGGTTGAATGTCTTTTCAACCACACCTGCGGCCGTCAACCCATCGACGATGTCCAGATGCTCGGCGTCGATGTTCTTGTCGCGGGCCAGATGCTCGCGTTTGACGCGGTCTTTCAGATAGCCGTCAACGCGGCTGGAGGCGAGAAAGCGGAAATCAATGGTTTCCCCAATCAGGCTTGGATCCTCGATCACCATCGAGCGCAGCTGTGCGGCCGCCGAGGCCGAGATCAACGCCTTCATGTCCTTGGATTTCTTCAGCGGGGTTTCAATCCCCGCCTCTTCGACCGCGGCCAGAACCGCTTTTTGGATCAGCGGGTTATAGCCAAAGGTCGACACCTTCTTGATGTCATCCAGATTGCGCTCACCCTTTTTGTCCAGCTTGGCAGGGTCCAGATAGACCGGCACCTGAACAAAGGTCTGTTGAAACGCGCCGATGCCGTTGAACAGGATTGCGCTCAGCAGCACGACCAGACACAGGATGCCGGTGCCGATGGCGATGATACCGTAGGCGCGGAACCGTTTCTCGGCGGCGTTGCGCGACTTGGTGCGGGCGTCCAGCTGGATCAGCGAGCGTTTCGCACCCGTGGGAAGGCTTGCGTCGGTCATTCGTACTGCTCCCGGTATTTCCGTACAATGTACAGAGCAAAGACGTTAAGGCCCAATGTCAGAACAAAGAGCGAGATGCCCAGGGCAAAGGCCACCAGCGCCTCGGGCGAGGCAAAGTCGCTGTCGCCGGTCAGCTGCGAGACAATTTTGGCGGTCACGGTGGTCATCGCCTCAAATGGGTTGAGCGACAGGCGCGCAGCGGCCCCTGCCCCCATGACCACAATCATCGTTTCCCCAATGGCGCGCGAGGCGGCCAGCAGGATCGCACCCACGATGCCCGGCAACGCGGCGGGCAGAACCACTTGGCGGATGGTTTCAGACTGCGTTGCGCCCAACCCGTAAGAGCCATCGCGCATCGCCTGAGGCACGGCGTTGATGATGTCATCGGACAGCGAACTGACAAAGGGGATCAACATGATGCCCATGGCAATGCCAGCCGTCATCACCGAACGGCCCCCGGCCATCCAGCCCAGGCCGTCCTGACCAAAGACCGACACCAGCATCGGCCCGATGGTCAGCAGAGCAAAGAGGCCGTAGACGATTGTCGGGATACCGGCCAGGATCTCCAGCATCGGCTTGGCAATGCCGCGCAAGCGCGGGCTGGCGTATTCCGACAGGTAGACAGCGGCAAACAGGCCGATGGGCACAGCAACCAAGAGCGCGATGATTGAGATATAGATCGTGCCCCACAGAAGCGGCAGGATACCCAGAGCCGAAGAACCGCCACGACCCGAAAAGCTTGGCGCCCATTCGAGCAGAGTGAAAAAGTCGATCGCCGGATAGAGCTTGAAGAATTCAACCGTGTTGAAGATCAGCGATAGGACAATGCCGATGGTGGTCAGGATCGCGACCGATGCAGCGGCGACCAGCAATGCAAGAATGCCCTGCTCGACCACGTTGCGGGCGCGGTAGTCTTTGTTGGTTTGCATGATGGCGACGACCATGGCCGCCAAGGACACACCAATCACCAGCAGCGTCATGATCAACTGCCCGGTGTTGCTCATCGCGCGATAGGCTTGTGCCGCGTTCAGGATCGGCTGCGTCAGGGTTGCCGTGATGACCTGGCCCGCATCTTTCAGACGCGCGGTCATATCCTCGACATTGGCCAGTGTGTTTTGCGCCGCGACCTCATCCAGGGCACCAATTGCCACTGCATTGTCGAGCCCCCGCGCGGTGCGGGTCACCTCGGCCATCACCAAGCCGATGTTCGAGCCCTCTTTGATCTCGCTTGCGGGGATCAAATCCGAGATGCTGCTCTGGATCACCATCGGCTGTGCGATCAGCCAGATCGCCATCAGGCCAAAGGCTGGCACGACAACCTTCATCAGCACGTTCCAGCCATAGTAGTTCGGCAAGGAATGCAACACGCGGCTGTCGCCCGAGGCAGACGCCAAGGCGCGCTGCCGCCCAAAGACAAAGCCGACGACCGCGATCGCCAGCACAATTATACAAAGCCAGAAAACGGGCATCTGTCCCCCTGAAGTCTTTTGCGCAAGACCTGACATGACAAGGGGGCGACGGAAATCGCCGCCCCCCTCTTTTTCAATTGAATTGGCTTAGCTGCCGCCGTTCATCACGGCTTCGTTCGAAACAGCTTCCTGAGTGTCGGCCAGTGCAGGGTCCGAAACCAGGCCGTATTCGGCCAGCGGGCCGTCGCCGCCTGCGATTTCGTCCGAGATGAAGAACTCAGCATATTCTTTCAGGCCGGGGATCACGCCGATGTGCGCTTTCTTCACGTAGAAGAACAGCGGACGCGACACCGGATATTCACCGGTCGAGATGGTCTCGGTCGAGGGCGCGACACCGGCCATGGTTGCCACTTTCAGCTTGTCGGTGTTGTTCTCATAGAACGCCAGGCCAAACACGCCGATGCCGTTTGCGTTGGCGTCGATCGAGGCCAGGGTCTCGGTGTAGTCACCGTCGATGTCCACGGCGCGACCGTCCGACATCACTGCCAGGCAGGCGTCTTCGGCGTCGTCTTCGGACATGCCAGCCGCCATCATGGCTTCGAATGCGCCGGTGGCTTCACAGCCAGCTGCGACAACTTTTTCTTCGAAAACTTCACGGGTGCCGTGCTTGGTGCCGGGGATGAAGGCCAGGATGTCTTCGGCGGGCAGATCGGCGTTGAAATCCGACCATTTCTTGTGCGGGTTGTCGACCAGCTTGCCGTCAACCATCACCTTGGGGGCCAGAGCGTTGAAGATGTCCGACTGGGTGAAAGCGGTGTACTCGGGGCCGTTCAGCTGCGAGGCAAACACGATGCCGTCATAACCGATGCGAACTTCGATGATGTCGGTCACGCCGTTTTCGGCACAGGCTTTGATCTCTTTTTCGCGGATTTTGCGCGATGCGTTTGCAACGTCGGTGTGCTCGGTGCCAACACCCTGGCAGAAACGCTTCAGGCCAGCCGAAGAGCCGCCCGATTCAACAACGGGTGTCGGGAAGTCAAAGTTTTCGCCAAAAGCTTCGGCCACGATCGAGGCGTAGGGCAGAACGGTTGACGAACCGGCAACTTGAACCTGGTCACGTGCGGCAGCGGTGGTTGCCGAAACAGCGGCGATGGTCAGGGCAGAAGCCGTCATTTTTACAAAGGACATCTCAGTCTCCTTGAGAGAGTATGTGGTTTGATCACCCCCATGATGATCTTGCGGCGAGTCCTAGGCCGCTTTGTTGAGGCTTTTGTGACAGGTATGTAACAGCTGTATGACAATGAACGGTTTGTGACAGTTTTTTTCTGCAATGCAGAAATGCGTCAGGCGCGGTCATCCTGCTGAGCAGACGACATCAAGGCGGCGATATCCTTGCCGGGCATGGCGGCGTCCGCATAAGAAAACGTCCCGTTTTCAATAACTTCTCGTCCCGCCCGCTCAATTGCGCCCAATGCAGCGCGGGCAAAAGAGCCGCCAACGCTCACCCGTCGCACACCCGCCTCGGCCAGTTGTGCAATTGTAAACATTGGGGGTCTCAGCCCCATGACAACGTTAACCGGCTTGTCGACTTCGTTACAAACGGATCGGATCGCATCCAGATTCGGCAATCCAGGGGCATAAAGGACATCTGCACCGGCCTCGGCGAAGGCCTGCAAACGCTGAATGGTGTCACCCAGATCTTTATGGTTCCACAAATGGTTTTCGGCCCGCGCCGTAAGAAGGAATGGCAAATCCCGGGCCGCCTCGGCTGCAGCACGCACCCTCTCAACCGCCAGTTCGAAATCAAAGATTGGAGAGTTCGCATCCCCGGTTGCATCTTCTATGGACCCGCCAACAAGACCCGCTGCCGCCGCCAAGCGTATGGTTTCGGCGCAGGCCTCAGGGTCTCGGCCAAATCCATCTTCCAGATCGGCGGTCACCGGCAGGTCTGTCGCTTTGACGATCTCGCGCGCGTTTTCCAGGATTTCAACGCGGCTCAACCCGCAGACGCCGTCCTGACGCCCCCTGGCAAAGGCATATCCCGCACTTGTAGTGGCAAGCGCAGAAAATCCGATAGCCGACAGCAGCCGTGCCGTTCCGCCATCCCAGGCATTGGCCACGACAAATGCGCCGGGCCCGTCATGCAGGTCGCAAAACCGCTGATATCTTTCTTGGATGTCCATCGTATTGCCCTCACTCAAGCTCGATTTCCAAAAGAGTGAGGCAATGAGAACAAATAGGCAACAACGTTATCGAGGCAAAATGACGGTGAACGTTGTCCCCTGCCCCAATTCGCTTTCCACGCGCATCCGTCCCCGGTGGCGGTTGATGATGTGTTTGACGATGGCGAGTCCCAATCCGGTTCCACCCAATTCCCGCGAACGATGGCTGTCGGCGCGATAAAACCGCTCTGTCAGGCGCGGCAAGTGCACGGGATCAATACCCGGTCCGTGGTCGATCACCTGAATCCGCGCCGAAGGTCCACGAACGGCCACGTCACGCTCTCTCTCTGTCAGTTTGATGTCGACGCGCCGACCACTGCCGCCGTATTTGATCGCGTTTTCGATCAAGTTGGTGAAGACCTGACGCATTTGGTCCGCGTCGCCCATTACGGCAACAGGTGTCTCAGGTGCATCCAGGTTCAACACAACACCAGCGTCATTGGCCAAGGGCCGCAAGGAATGAATGGTCGAGGTGATCTGAGCCGTCAGGTCCAGTTCTTCTTTGGGGCGCACGCGCTCTTCGCTTTCAACCCGGTTGAGCGACAGCAGATCGCCCACCAGACGGTTCATGCGGCTGGCCTCACCATCCATGATCTCTAGAAAACGGTCGCGCGCGGCGGTGTCATCACGGGCGGGTCCACGCAAGGTCTCGATAAACCCCATCAGCGCGGTGAGTGGCGTGCGCAGTTCGTGGCTGACATTGGCGACAAAATCGCGGCGCATCTGATTTGCCTGTTCCAAATGGGTGACGTCCGTGAAACTGACGACCACGGCACCGCCCTGCACCGCCCCGATTCCGCGCACATAACGACAGTGAACAACAAAGGTCGTGTCTTGGGCACCGTCATTGGACAGAAATCGCGTTTCAGCCGGGTCTTTGGTGGACAGGCTTTTTTCGATCGCCTCGATGATCTGCGGCTGACGCAGCAGCGTCGCAAAGTGCCGCCCGACGATATTCTGCCCAAACATGGCGCGCGCCACACCATTCGCGCCAATCAAACGTTCGGATTGGTCCACCAGTACAGCCGGCAGAGGGATCGCTTCTACAAAGTCAGGGATCAATTCATCGGACATGACAAAACTCATAACGTATTTAGGTCTTGCGGCACATTTTGCAGTTCAACTGTAACAACTATGCAGCAATTGCGCTGATACCCCCTCAACCTACAGGCTTCATGGTGTCGCGGAACCGCCGCATGTTCTCCTGATAGTGCAATGCGCTCAGGGTGATGCGCTGTGCGTTCGTCTCATCAATCTCGCGAACCACCTTGCCCGGCGCGCCCATGACCAGAGAATTGTCCGGGATTTCCTTGTTCTCGGTGATGAGCGCCCCGGCCCCGATCAGACAATTCTTGCCGATCTTGGCCCCGTTCAGGATGGTCGCGCCCATGCCGATCAGGGTGTTGTCGCCAATCGTGCAGCCATGCAGCATAACCTTGTGCCCGATGGTGCAGTTTTTGCCTATGGTCAGCGGGTATCCGGCGTCGATGTGCATGACGCAGTTTTCCTGCACGTTGGACCCTTCGCCCACGCGGATTTCCTCGTGATCGGCGCGAATGGTGCAGCCGAACCAAACGCTTGATCCGGCCTCGAGAACGACTTTGCCGATCAGGTTGGCGTCGGGGGCAACCCAGGTGTCTTCGTGGATTTCGGGCGCGTTATCTCCCAGGGCATAGATGGTCATGACTGCTCCTCGAATTCGGTTTGCAGGGTGCGCACGTGCCGCTGCAGCGCGGGCTGTTGGATGCGGCGCATGCGCTCTGCTTCGATAATGGTTTTCAGTTTGGCTTCGGTGTCGTCCAGATCGTCATTGATCAGGACATAGTCGTAATAGCCCCAGTGGCTGATCTCGTCCCAGCTTTTAAGCATCCGTTTGCTGATCACGTCGTCGCTGTCCTGCGCCCGGGTTTCCAGACGGCGGCGCAGCTCGCGGATCGACGGCGGCAGGATGAAAATCGACAACGCGTGTTTACCCAGATCCGAGTTGCGGATCTGGATTTCGCCCTGCCAATCGACATCGAACAGCACGTCCTGCCCTGACACGATGGTGTCGCGCACCGGACCCGCCGGCGAGCCATAGAAATTGCCGAACACATGGGCGTGCTCCAGCATCTCGCCATCCATGACCTGCTGTTTGAATTCGTCCTCGGTCTGAAAGAAGTATTCGCGGCCATGCTCTTCGCCGGGGCGCGGTTGCCGGGTGGTGGCCGAGACCGAGAATTTCAGGGTCTCGTCCCAGGCCATCAGACGGCGGGCCAAAGTGGATTTTCCCGCGCCCGAGGGCGAGGACAGAATGATCAAAAGGCCCCGGCGGTCTTGCATGGTTTGCTCTTTCGTTTCGTTATTCGACATTTTGAACCTGTTCGCGCATCTGGTCGATCACGGCTTTCAGCTCCAGCCCCACGGCGGTCAGCTCGGTGTTTTGCGATTTCGAACACAGCGTGTTGGCTTCGCGGTTGAATTCTTGCATCAGGAAATCCAGCTTACGGCCCACGGCCCCGTCCTGCGCCAGCAGATCACGCGCGGCGGCGACATGGGCTTTGAGGCGGTCGATCTCTTCGGTGACGTCCGATTTTACGGCGATCAGGGCCAGTTCCTGTGCAACACGGTCGGCATCAGCCCCGTCGGTGTTGTCCAGCACCCGAGCCAGATTGGTCTTGAGAGCCTCGGCCACCTGCGCCGTACGCGCCTCGGCCAGGTCCGCGGCCTGGGCAGTCAAGGTTTCGACCGTGTCCAGCTGAGCGGACAGGATAGCGTGCAGCGCCTGGCCTTCGGTGCTGCGCATTTGCAGAAATGCCGCGATCAGATCGGCAAACTCGGTCTTCATTTGCGCAACAAGCGGTGCAGGGTCATCATCGCCGGCGCTGACCTCGAGCATGCCGCGCAAAGCAAGCAGATCGGATGCTTTGGAGGGGGCCAGTGTCACGCCGCGTTGCATAGCACGATCTTCGATCTCGGACAGAGCGGCCAAAGCGGCATCCAAGGTTGCCGAGTTCAATTGCAATCCGCCTGTGTCCTCAGCACGGCTGACCCGCAGCGACACCGTCACGCTTCCACGCGCGACCGATTTGGGCAGACTGGCGCGCAGCGCGGCCTCGAGCCCTTCGAGCCAATCGGGAACCCGGATGCGCAGATCCAACCCCTTGGAATTCACGCTGCGTAGCTCCCAGGCCCAGCTGTGCGGGCCGCTTTCTCCGCGTGCGGATGCAAAGCCTGTCATCGATCTGATCATCTGTGTCCTACCTTGGATCGGTCCCATTGGGTGGTGGCACCTAATGCCATAGCGGGTGTCAGGGCAAGCCCCGCCAAGGCGGCGCGGTGGGTCCAACGCCGCAAAATATGGGCGACGCCGCGCCTGTTAAGAACAACTTTAGCAATGTTAACCATTCGTTAAAGATTTGCTCCAAAATTGACTCAACCCATGCCAAATTAACTTCTGGGTAACCTGTTGTGCTTCGGTCAAGATTTTGGACATCGGCGCGCAACATGAAAAGGAACTAAGGCATGCGGCGTTTTTTGGGTGACACGTTGAGTGACAAATTGGAGAAGGTGGTTTCGATGGACCGGTTTCGCAGTGGACGCAGCCTGTCTCCTCTCCGTCAGGCGGAAGCTTATTGGTCCGCCTTGCGTACCGATGAGGATGTTCCCTTGCGGTCGGCCATCGACCCGCGCGGTTTGGAAAACATCCTTCCATATGCATTCATTCTGGAACGCATTGCGCCGGGTATCGCCCGTTTTCGCCTGGCCGGTCAGCACCTGACAGAACTTACGGGAATGGAAGTGCGCGGCATGCCCCTGACCGCTATGTTCACCGGCGCGGCCCGCGCCGAAGTTGGTGCCGTTCTTGAACATATGTTCGACACCCCTGCCGTGGCCGAACTGGACCTGATCGCCGAACGTCGCTTTGCACTTAGCCCGCTAGAGGCACGGATGGTCCTTCTGCCGCTCAAAAGCGATTTTGGCGACACCAGCCGGGCATTGGGTGTTGTTGTCGCCGAAGGGGAACTGAGCAAGCGGACCTCGCACAGCTTTGATGTCGCGCGCTCGCGGTTGCGCAACCTGTGTGGCGAGCAGACAATCCCCCCCGTCGTCGAGCAGGAAACACAGGGCTTTGCCGAGGAAGAATCCGAATTCCAGGCCGCGCCACACCTGCGTTTAGTTGCCTCTCGCGATGAGATGTGAGGGTAAAGTGGGCAATACGCCCATTGAGTGACGTTATGCATCGCCAAACTGGAAAGCTGATATCAAGCACTCCGTGGACTGGATGAAACCCTGACCGGTGATAGTGGAAACGATACATGAGCGGGAAATGAGAACGACACGGATCTCTTGATCGGTCGTAAAGGGGGATGACCAGTTCCATTTGGAGGCTGGCAACATGGTGACGGTGCAAGCTCACTGCGCGTCGATAAGGTCGAGGATCTGAACCCTGATGGCGCGACCAACCTGTCTCTTGGGGTCTTCAGCACCGACGATACAGGCGAAGAGTTCAGGTATGATCTCGAACGGGATGTTGCCGACAAGAGCCGTCTAAGCGATCAGATGAGCGCACTCTACGCTTACAGCGGAACTTAAGGTTTCGCGCCCTAAAGCGCATAAGCTTACGCTATGTTTTTGCCAACGAAAAAGGGCGGAGCCTAGGCCCCGCCCTGCATGTCATTCGCTCTGCTGGATTTAGCCTGCAGCGCGGGCTTCGCGATCCAGACGGAGTTTCGACAGCTCTTCGGCCACCAGGAACGCCAATTCCAGCGACTGGCTGGCGTTCAGGCGCGGATCGCAAGCCGTGTGATAGCGGTCGCTCAAATCCTCGTCTGTCACGGCGCGGACGCCACCGGTGCATTCGGTTACGTCCTGGCCGGTCATCTCGAAATGCACGCCACCGGGTATGGTGCCTTCGGCGGAATGCACACCAAAGAAGTCGCGCACCTCGCGCAGAACCGAGTCGAACGGGCGCGTTTTGTAACCGGTCGAAGATTTGATCGTGTTGCCGTGCATCGGATCACAGACCCAGGTCACATTGGCCCCTTCCTCTTTCACGGCTTTGATCAGACGCGGCAGATGCTCGCCCACGTTGCCTGCCCCAAAGCGTGCGATCAGGGTCAAACGCCCCTCTTCGTTTTCGGGGTTCAGCTTGGCCATCAGCACCTTGAGGTCTTCGGCTGTGGTGGTCGGGCCGCATTTCAGACCGATGGGGTTCAGAACACCACTGCAGAATTCGACGTGTGCACCGTCTGGCTGACGGGTGCGGTCGCCGATCCAGATCATGTGGCCAGAACCTGCCAGCCAATTGCCGGATGTCGAATCAAGACGGGTCAATGCCTCTTCATATTCCAGCAGCAGGCTTTCATGGCTGGTGTAGAACTCAACCGTCGAGAACTCGTGCATGGTGTCCGAATTGATGCCGGCAGCTGCCATGAAATCGATGCTGTCCTGGATGCGGTTGGCGATCTCGGAATACTTTTGCACTTCCTGATCATCGGTAAAGCCCAGGGTCCAGGAATGCACACGCTTCATGTCGGCAAAACCACCGGTCGAAAAAGCCCGGAGCAGGTTCAGCGTTGCGGCAGCCTGTGTATAGGCCTGCAGCATCTTCTTGGGATCGGGAATGCGCGCCTCGGGCGTGAAGGCCAGCTCGTTGATGATGTCACCACGGTAGCTGGGCAGCTCGACGCCATCCACCACCTCGGTCGGGGCCGAACGCGGTTTGGCGAATTGGCCCGCCATGCGGCCCACTTTGACCACCGGCACTTTGGCGCCATAGGTTAGCACCATCGCCATCTGCAGCATCACTTTGAACGTGTCGCGAATCCCGTCCGCGCTGAATTGCTCAAAGCTTTCGGCGCAATCGCCGCCCTGCAGCAGAAAAGCCTCGCCGCGCGCGGCAGCACCCAGTTGTTGCTTGAGGGTCCGGGCCTCTCCTGCAAACACCAGCGGCGGATAGTTCGAAAGCTGTGACTCGACTGCGGCCAGGGCCGCGGCATCGGTATAGTCGGGCATCTGAACCCGCGGTTTGGTGCGCCAGTTCTGTTTTTGCCACTCACTCATAGCTCTAATCTCCGCTAAGGTATTCTCAGGGGGCCTCTATACAAAATGCGGGGATGAGAGGCCATATGCGATTTGCGGCTCTTGACGAGAGAATTAAGCTCTGAGCATGGTGCTTAATGCGTCGCAATACACATCCACCCACCGACGCCCGCGAATAAGGAATGCTGAGCCATGCAAGAGCAACGCCAAGTTGTCGAAGTGGACACCGATCAGACCAAGCCAAAACGGTTCGTCTTTGTCCTTTTGGACAAGTTTTCGATGCTGTCCTTCGCCTCGGCGCTCGACAGTCTTAGGATCGCAAACCGAATGTCGAACAAAGAGCTATACAGCTGGATCTTGTTGGGCGAAGGCGGTGATGTGGTCAGCTGTTCTGCGGGGACCACGTTCAAGCTGGACGATGATCTGATCGAGTTGGCGCGCGACGACGTTATTCTGCTGTGCGGCGGCGTCGATGTGCAAATCTCCACGACCAAGAAGGTGTTGAACTGGCTGCGCCGCGAGGCCCGCAAGGGGCTCAAGATCGCGGGGCTGTGCACCGGGGCCTATACGATGGCAAAGGCCGGTCTGTTGGATGGCAAGAAAGCAACGATCCATTGGGAGAACGCCGACAGCTTTGCCGAAGAGTTCGACGAGGTCGAGCTGACGAAATCGGTCTTCCTGCTTGAGGGCAACCGGATGACCACTGCGGGTGGCACCTCGTCCATCGACTTGATGCTCAAGGTGATTGCCGAAAATCACGGCGAAGAGCTGGCAAATGCCGTTGCGGATCAGATGATCTATTCCTCGATCCGGACCGACCAGGACACGCAACGCCTGTCGACGCCAACGCGAATCGGTGTGCGTCACCCAAAGCTGAGCCAGGTCATCCAGATGATGGAAAAGAACATCGAGGAACCGATCAGCCCCTCGATCCTGGCCAAGGATGTGGGCATGTCCACCCGGCAGCTGGAACGCCTGTTCCGCCGCTACCTGAACCGCTCTCCCAAGCGCTATTACATGGAACTGCGCCTGCAAAAGGCACGCAACCTGCTAATGCAGACTGATATGAGCGTGATCAATGTGGCACTGGCTTGCGGCTTTGCCTCGCCTTCGCATTTTTCGAAATGCTACCGCGCGCACTACAACACCACGCCCTACCGCGAACGCGGGGCGCAGGCCTCGCGCCTGTCGGTGTGATCGAAACACCCAGACTGTTACTAAGGCCTGCGCGGGCTGAAGATTTGGGAGATATCCACAAGGTGTTTTCCGATCCCCAAGCCATGCGCTATTGGGATCGGCCGCCATATGAGGACATCACCGTCACGGCAAAGCTGTTGTCGGGCCTGATGAACCAAGACCCCGAAACCAGTTTCGACCTGGTAGTCGAGCTGGATGGTGTCTGTATCGGTAAGGCTGGTATGTGGCGAACGCCCGAGATCGGCTACATCCTACACCCAGATCATTGGGGCAAAGGGTTGGCGTTCGAGGCCTTGTCGGCCTTTCTGCCGCGCGCATTTGAGCGATTTGATCGCGAGCTTGTCTTCAAGGCCGAATGTGACCCACGCAATCTTGCCTCTGGTGCGCTACTTAGAAAGCTCGGGTTTCGCAGGACGCGCCAGGAAAAAGCCAACTTTGGTTATGGTGACGTCGAGTGGTGCGATACTGATTATTATGAGTTTATACGGCCCGAACTCAGAATTTGCTGAAGATCTTTTCCGAGTTGGTGTTCAGATTGAACTTGAGCACGATCAGGTCATCGTCCGTCTGATGCAGGAACGCGTAGAAATAGACATAGCTGGTGCGGTCGTTCCAATAGGTCCGCATTTCCTGGCTGAAACCATTGCCCAGATCGACCTTTTTGATCAGGGCCGTCCCGGTGAAATCAAATGGCATCGCATTCAACAACTGGCCATTGACCCCTCGCATCTGTTCCGGCGTGTATTCATCCTTGCCCCCCATGTTGGAGATCAGCGGGATAAAGTCGCGGCTCATGATCTTGTCGTCGATAAAGCGCACATAGGCGTCATAGCTGTCGAACCGGCTGTCTTCGGCCCAGGCGAACACGGGACACAGAAGCAGGGCCAGCACAAAGGAAATTCGTTTCATATCAATACCCCCTCGACAATGATGGGTTATGTTAGCGTGCGGGCGTCATCCGGTAAACGGCGCCCTGCCCGACCGAGATGTACCAGATCGCGCCATCCGGGGCCTCGACAATGTCGCGAACGCGCTCGGTCTGAGGCCCTTTGATCTGTTCGACCTCGCGCACGTTGCCACCGTCCAGGCGCGAGATGTAGTCGAATTTCAGTGAACCCACAAAAAGATCGCCGCGCCATGCGGGCCAGAGCTTGCCGGAATAAACCATCAGTCCCGATGGCGCGATCGACGGATCCCAATAATGTTTGGGCTGCTCCATGCCGGGTTTTGACGTCCCTTCGCCGATCTTGCCGCCGGAATAGTGGACACCATAGGAAATCACCGGCCAGCCATAGTTTGCGCCTTTGCGCACAAGGTTGACCTCATCCCCGCCTTTTGCGCCGTGTTCGGATGTCCATAGCTGTCCCCTCGCGTCCAAACCGGCCCCTTGCGGATTGCGGTGGCCATAGGACCAGATCTCGGGGCGGATGCCCGCCTGGCCCACAAACGGATTGTCGCGCGGCACGGTCCCATTACGGTTGACCCGCACAATGGTTCCATTGTGGTTCGATCTGTCTTGCGCCGATGGCCGATCACCCCGATCCCCGATGGTGACAAACAGCGTCCCATCGCGCCCCTCGACCACGCGGCTGCCAAAGTGTCGCCCGCCCGAGCCGCCTGTTGCGGCCTCAAAGATCGTGCGTACATTGGTCAGCCTGCGACCGTTGGCATCCAGCTTGGCCACCGCCAGAGCGGTGCCCGCGCCGCCCCGCTGCCGTTTGGAATAGGTCAGAAATATCTCGCGCGTGCGTGCGAAATCGCGCGCGATGGTGACGTCCAGCAACCCACCCTGTCCGCGCGCGAAAACCTTGGGCACGCCCGAGAGTTTGGTGGTTTGTCCGTCCTGCACCAACAGCAGATCACCGTCACGCTCGGTGACAAGAAAGCCGCCCGTTGGCAGAACCCCGATGGCCCAAGGTGTGTCCAGCCCGCCAATCATCTGGGTCAGCTGCACGGCACCCGCCCGCGTGTTCAACGTCTGTGCCAGCAAGGGCTGTGCCAAACCCATGATCAGCAGAATCGCGCCCCTTATCCACATACCCGGCACCTCCGTTTTGGCGAACTCACCTCTCAATTTGGTGCAAAAAATACCCAAACCAAACAGGATCGCCACGCAAAAACGCGTTATCGTTAGGACTTTTCTTTTTTGCAGAGCTTGCCTAGGGTCGATCACAGAACGATCACGTTCCAACTAGGGAGTTAACCATATGAAAAAGCTGCTCACCGCAACTGCGGCAACGGCGCTGATGGCAACCACTGCAATGGCAGGCGGTCACGCCAAAGAAGTCAAACTGGGTATCATCTTCGGCTTTACCGGCCCGATTGAATCGCTGACCCCGCCGATGGCGGCGGCTGCCGAACTGGCGATGAAAGAAGCCACCGACAGCGGCCTGCTGCTGGACGCGGCCAAGGTCACCCCGATCCGGGCTGACTCGACCTGCATCGACTCGGGCGCAGCGACCGCGGCAGCCGAGCGTCTGATCACATCCGATGGCGTGAACGGCATCGTGGGCGGCGACTGCTCGGGCGTCACCGGTGCGATCCTGTCGAACGTTGCCCTGCCCAACGGCATGGTCATGATCTCGCCGTCGGCCACATCGCCTGCACTGTCGACCGCCGAAGACAACGGCCTGTTCTTCCGCACCGCGCCGTCGGATGCCCGTCAGGGCGTCGTGATGACCGAAGTTCTGATGGAACAGGGCGTCAAAGAGGTCGCGCTGACCTACACCAACAACGACTACGGCAAGGGTCTGGCAGACAGCTTCCAAGGCGCATTTGAAGCCGCGGGCGGCACCGTGACCATCTCGGCCGCACACGAAGACGGCAAAGCCGACTATTCGGCCGAAGTTGGCGCACTGGCAGCCGCGGGTGGCGAAAAGCTGGTGATCGCGGGCTACGTCGACCAGGGTGGTTCGGGCGTGATGCGCGCCGCACTCGACTCGGGCGCGTTTGACAGCTTCCACTTCCCCGATGGCATGTATGGCGCCAAGCTGGAAGAGAACTTTGGCTCAGAGATCGATGGCTCGACCGGTCAGCTGCCGGGCACCGACAGCCCTGGCGCAGGCACCATGGTCGAAATGGGCGAGGCCAACGGTTTTGACGGCACATCGTCGTTTGTGGGTGAATCCTATGACGCCGCAGCCCTGATCATGCTGGCCATGCAGGCTGCAAACTCCAGCGCACCGGGCGATTATGCCGGCAAGGTAATGGATGTTGCCAACGCACCGGGCGAAAAGATCTATCCGGGTGAGCTGGCCAAGGCGCTGCAGATCCTGAAGGACGGCGGCGAAGTCGACTATGTCGGCGCGACAGCTGTTGAGCTGATCGGCGGCGGCGAGTCGGCGGGCAACTATCGCCAGTACGAAATCAAGGACGGCAAAATCACCACTGTCAAATTCCGCTGATGCGGCAATGACTTGATAGAATTGACCAGCCCGGACCTTGTGTCCGGGCTGTTTCAATGACAGAAGGCCGCACCTCAAAATCGGATGAGGCCAACAAAAAAGGGGTCCGCGCCAAAAAACAGCGGACGGGGGAAAACATGATCGTCGTCGAAGACGTGCATAAGCACTTTGGCGGATTCCGGGCGGTGGATGGTGCATCGCTTGAAATCGCCGAGGGTTCCATCACTGGGCTGATCGGCCCGAACGGAGCCGGAAAGACCACACTGTTCAACGTAATCGCAGGTGTCCTGCCGCCCACAAGCGGCAAGGTGACCATGGCGGGTGAGGACATCACCGGCCTGCCGCCGCATGAGCTGTTTCACAAGGGGCTGCTGCGGACGTTTCAGATCGCGCATGAGTTCAGCTCGATGTCGTGCCGCGAGAACCTGATGATGGTTCCGGGCGCGCAATCGGGCGAGCAGCTGTGGAACACCTGGTTCGGCCGCAAACGCATCGCAAATGAAGAGCGCGCATTGCGCGCCAAGGCCGATGAGGTGCTGGAGTTCCTGACCATCGAACATCTGGCTGACCACAAGGCGGGTCAGGTTTCGGGCGGTCAGAAGAAGCTGCTGGAACTGGGCCGGACCATGATGGTCGACGCCAAGATCGTCTTTCTCGACGAGGTTGGGGCCGGCGTGAACCGCACGCTCCTGATGACCATCGGCGACACCATCCTGCGCCTGAACAAGGAACGCGGATACACTTTCGTCGTCATCGAACACGACATGGATTTCATCGGCAAGATCTGTGGCCCCGTTATCTGTATGGCCGAGGGCAAGGTTCTGGCCGAGGGCTCGCTGGGCGAAATCAAGGCCAACGAGCAGGTGATCGAGGCCTATCTGGGCACCGGTCTGAAGAACAAGGATCAGTTGGAGCAGGCGCAATGATAGGGACTGTGAACGACTGGCCTGGTGCCAAGGGGCAAGGCTGGGGGCGCTGCCCCCAGACCCCCGGGAGATTTCTGGCAAGAGGAAAAGGGGGCTTGGATCATGTCTGAACCCTTTCTGATTGGCGACACGATGACCGGCGGCTACGGCAAGGGGCCGGACATCCTGCATGAGTGCACCATCGCGGTGAACCCCGGCGAGATCGCTGTCATCGTCGGCCCCAACGGGGCTGGTAAGTCGACGGCAATGAAGGCCGTCTTTGGCATGCTCGACGTCCGTCAGGGCGCGGTGCGTCTGGATGGCGAAGACATCACCAAGCTCAGCCCGCAGGACCGCGTGGTCAAGGGCATGGGCTTTGTGCCGCAGACCTCAAACATCTTCACTTCGATGACGGTCGAAGAGAACCTTGAGATGGGCGCCTTCATCCGCACCGACGATATCCGGGACACGATGGAGCAGGTCTATACCCTGTTCCCGATCCTGCGCGACAAGCGCCATCAGGCAGCCGGAGAGCTGTCGGGCGGTCAGCGTCAGCAGGTGGCCGTGGGGCGCGCGCTGATGACCCAACCCAAAGTTCTGATGCTGGACGAACCCACCGCGGGTGTCTCGCCCATCGTCATGGACGAATTGTTCGACCGCATCATCGAGGTCAGCCGCACTGGCATTCCGATCCTGATGGTCGAACAGAACGCCCGCCAGGCGCTGGAAATCGCTGACAAGGGATACGTCCTGGTCCAGGGCCGCAACGCCTATACCGGCACCGGGAAAGAGCTGCTGGCCGATCCCGAAGTCCGCAAATCATTCCTGGGGGGCTAACTGATGGATTTCCTCAACGCCCTCGTGGCGCTTTCCAACTTTGTGCTGGTCCCAGCGATCGCCTATGGCAGCCAATTGGCCCTGGGTGCGCTTGGGGTCACGCTGATCTATGGCATCTTGCGGTTCTCGAACTTTGCCCATGGGGACACCATGGCGTTTGGCGCGATGATCACCGTTCTGGTGACCTGGTGGATGCAAAGCATCGGGATCAGCTTTGGTCCGCTGCCGACCGCCCTGCTCGCCCTGCCGTTTGGCATCTTGGGCACCATGTTGTTGGTGCTGTTCACTGACCGCGTGGTGTACAAGTTCTATCGTGAGCAAAAGGCCAAACCGGTGATCCTGGTGATCGTGTCGATGGGCGTCATGTTCATCATGAACGGTCTGGTGCGCTTCGTCATCGGCCCCGGAGATCAACGCTTTGCCGACGGCGAACGCTTCATCATCTCGGCGCGGGATTTCAAAACCATGACCGGGCTGAAGGAAGGGTTGGCGATCAAGACCACACAAGGGATCACCGTTGTGGTCGCGATAATCTGCGTGATCGCGCTGTTCTGGTTCCTCAACCGCACCCGCACGGGTAAATCGATGCGGGCCTATTCGGACAACGAGGATCTGGCGCTTTTGTCGGGCATCAACCCCGAGCGTGTGGTCATGTACACATGGCTGATCGTGGCTGCTTTGGCAGCGACGGCCGGTGTGCTCTATGGTCTCGACAAATCATTCAAGCCGTTTGTCTATTTCCAGCTGCTGCTGCCCATCTTTGCTTCGGCCATCGTCGGTGGTCTGGGCAACCCGCTGGGGGCGATTGCGGGTGGCTTTGTCATCGCCTTTTCAGAAGTGACGATCACCTATGCCTGGAAGAAGGTGGCGAAATACATGCTGCCTGAAAGCCTGGAACCCTCGGGCCTCGCCCAACTGCTCAGCACAGATTACAAGTTCGCGGTCAGTTTCGTGATCCTGCTTATCGTGCTGCTCTTCAAGCCAACCGGTCTGTTCAAGGGGAAAGCGGTATGAACGAGACGCTTAAAAATACCGGCCTCTTTGCGATTGTCGGCGGTCTGATCATCGCGACGGGTTTCATGCAAAGCTGGAACTCGGCGATCCTGATCATCAACATGGGTCTGATCTCGGCCATCATGGCCATTGGTGTGAACCTGCAATGGGGCTTTGCCGGCCTCTTCAACGTGGGTGTCATGGGTTTTGTGGCGCTAGGCGGTCTGGCCGTGGTGCTGATCGCTGGGGATTACAGCCCCGAGGCCTGGAGTGCCGGCGGTTTCGGCATCGTTCTGGCCCTTTTGCTTGGGGCGGCCACGGTGACGGCGGCAGTCATGATCTCAAAGAAGATGGCCAAAGGTCGCGCCCGGACACTTGCCATGCTGGCGGTTCTGATCGGCGGCTTTGTCGTCTATCGCGCGGTCTTTGATCCGAATGTCGCAGCGGTCGAGGCGATCAATCCTGCCGCTGCGGGCAACATCGGCGGCCTTGGCTTGCCGGTTCTGCTGGCTTGGCCTGCGGGCGGTCTGTTGGCGGCAGGCGCCGCTTGGCTGATTGGCAAGACGGCCCTTGGTCTGCGTTCGGACTATCTGGCGATTGCGACGCTGGGGATCGCCGAGATCATCATCGCCGTGCTCAAGAACGAGGATTGGTTGGCGCGCGGCGTGAAAAACGTCATCGGTCTGCCCCGCCCGGTTCCTTATGAGATCGATCTGCAGAATGATCCCGCCTTTGTGGAACGGGCTGCAGGCATGGGGCTGGACCCGGTGATGGCATCGACGCTCTACGTCAAGCTTGGATACTCGGTTCTGTTCATGATGGTCCTGCTGGTTCTGCTCTGGATGGCGCAGATGGCGCTCAAAAGTCCCTGGGGTCGCATGATGCGCGCGATCCGCGACAATGAGGTCGCGGCCGAGGCCATGGGTAAGGACGTCACCCGCCGTCACCTGCAGATCTTTGTTTTGGGCTCTGCAGTCTGCGGCATTGCAGGTGCGATGATGACCACGCTGGACGGTCAGTTGACGCCGGGCACATACAACCCGCTGCGGTTCACCTTCCTTGTCTGGGTCATGGTGATCGTTGGCGGGTCTGGTAACAACTTTGGCGCCGTCTTGGGCGCGATGCTGATCTGGTTCCTTTGGGTGCAGGTCGAACCGCTTGGCATCTGGGTGATGGAGTTGGTGACTTCCGGAATGGCCGAGGACAGCGCCTTGCGCGACCACCTTCTGGACAGTGCCGCGCACATGCGATTGCTGACCATGGGGGTCATTCTTCTTTTGGTGCTCAGGTTCAGCCCACGTGGATTGATCCCCGAGAAATGATCGGATTGAAGTGAACAAGAAACGCCGCCCTTAGAGGCGGCGTTTCGCATTTTGGATTTGCAGAAATGCTCTTTTGATCTCAGAAACACTCCCGTGCCCGAGCAGACCTGATTGCGTCAGCCCCGCCAACGGCCTTGGGCCGAGCGCCGGGCTATGCCCGGCGCGGTCTCGCTTGGGCCAATTGTTTCGCCACAAACACCGACCGCCGAGCGAAGCGAGGCCCGGCCCAACGGGAGGATGTTTTTCGTCAGAAAAATTGACGACGGGCGGGAGGGCTCCCGTTTCTTGCAATCCGCTCGTGTTGTCGGATCACGGGTCATCGACCCTTAAAGAAACTCCCAAGAATGCCACGCACGATGCGGCGGCCGGTTGTACCTTTTAGCTCTTTGATCACGGCCTCCCCCATAGCGCTGGCGAAGGTGTCTTTCTTGCGGGTGTAGCGTGAGGATGACCGGCTGACGCGTGATCCAGAATACCGACGGGCGGCAGAGTATTCGCGTTGCATCATCGGTTGATCTTCTTCCTCGGCCTCGGCGGCTTCGGCCGCTTTCGCGGCCTGCTCGGCGCGTTTGGACAGAATTTCGAACGCCGAGTTTCGATCCAGGAGGGTGTCATACTTTCCCCCAAGATCCGAAGCCGCCAGATGCGCCTTGCGATCGGCCTTGGTGATCGGCCCCAATTGCGAAGATGGTGGCCGGATCAGAGTGCGCTCGACGATCCCCGGCACGCCCTTCTTCTGCAACATCGAGGTCACGGCCTCGCCCACGCCAACCTCGCGAATGGCTTCTTCGGTGTCGAACGTGGGGTTTTCGCGATAGGTTTCTGCCGCAAGCCGCAGGTTCTTGCGGTCCTTGGCGGTGAAGGCCCGCAAGGCGTGTTGGATTCGGTTGCCGAGCTGGCCCAGGATATCTTCGGGCACATCAGCTGGGTTTTGCGTGATGAAATAAACGCCGACGCCCTTGGACCGGATCAGACGCGCCACCTGTTCAACCTTATCGACGAGCACTTTGGGCGCATCATCAAACAGCAGATGCGCCTCGTCAAAGAAGAACACCAGCTTGGGTTTGTCTGGATCACCCACTTCGGGCAGTTCCTCGAACAGCTCGCTGAGCAGCCAGAGCAGGAAAGTCGCATAAAGACCTGGCGCCGCCATCAGCTTGTCCGAGGCCAGAATGTTCACCATCCCGCGCCCTTGGTCATCTGTGCGCATCAGATCCTTCAGTTCCAGCGCGGGTTCACCAAACAGCTTGGACGCGCCCTGGTTTTCGATCACCAGAAGACGGCGCTGGATTGCCCCGATCGAGGCGGTTGAAACGTTACCATACCGAAGCGACAGCTGCGCGCGGTTTTCTCCAATCCAGACCAACAGCGCCTGCAGATCCTTGAGGTCCAACAACGGCAAGCCGTCTTCATCTGCCAGCCGGAAGGCAATATTCAGGATACCTTCTTGCGCCTCGCTCAACTCAAGCAAACGTGACAGAAGCAGCGGCCCCATCTCGGTCACAGTGGTGCGCACCGGATGGCCCTGTTCCCCAAACAGATCCCAAAAGGTCACCGGACTGGCGCGATAGGCAAAATCAGTAAAGCCGATGGTCGCTGCCCGCTGGGTAAACGGATTGTGAAGCTTGTGCTCGGGCGTACCGGACTTGGCCAACCCCGACAAATCGCCTTTGACGTCGGCCAGAAACACCGGCACACCGGCCTCCGAGAAGCCCTCGGCCAGGATCTGCAACGTCACGGTTTTCCCGGTCCCAGTGGCCCCGGCAATCAACCCGTGCCGATTGGCGTACTTCAACGACAGCCCCTGCGGGTCGCCATAATTTTCGCCACCGCCACCCAAAAAAACCTTGCCGTCCATTAAGTTATGCCTCGTTTTACATCGTTTCGCTGCAAGCATACAAAGTTAACCTTTGCCTGCCATAGTTCTTTCTTGTCTGGGGCTCGTAACTTTCTTTGGGGTCTTGGACACCTTCCTCCCTGTTAGACTGGCCGTGCCTTCGGGCACGGCATTTTTTGATGGCCTGGCCGGGAATCCGCCTGCATTGCGGGTCTGCTCAAAAAAATCTGGTCTTAACTGTTGACCGATGCGGTCCCAATTCGTAACGTCTGGCCAATAACTAAGTCGGCCAGTCCGACGGGGAGCAAAATGTGAAAAGGAGACCCTTATGTGGTCTCCTTTTTTCATGTTTGCGCAGCTTTGCGCAGGTTCGGCATTCAATGCAAAATATCCGTTCGTTTGGCACTGACAGCCAAAGCAAGGCGTGATAGATCGTCCCCAAGGCAGTACTGAATGTATGAGGCGATCATGTTCAAATCCATTTTCGGCCTGAGCTCTGTTACCGCGCTGTTGATTGCAACCGCTGCGACCGCTCAGGACACCACAACAGAAGAAACCAAACCTGAAACAGAGCAGACCGGGGCCGTTGAAGGGTCAGAGGCCCTGGATCTAGGTCAGCCCGTGTCCGACGGACCCAAACTGGGCGAACGTTATTCCAAGGAAAAGTTCGGCGATTGGGATCTGGCCTGCATCAAGACCGACGAAGAACAAGACCCTTGTTCGCTGTTGCAAGTGATGACTGACCCACAAAACAACCCGATGGCTGAGATTTCACTGTTCCGACTGGCCGGCAATCAGGCCGCGGTGGCAGGGGCAACCATTGTGGTTCCTCTGGAAACGCTCCTTCCGGCGCAGTTGACTGTTGCGATCGATGGTGCACCCGGCAAACGCTACAACTACTCGTTCTGCAACCCGATCGGGTGTGTGGCTCAGATCGGCCTGACGCAGACAGACATCGATGCGATGAAAAAAGGCGCCAAGGCGACCGTGTCTCTGGTACCTGCACCGGCACCAGATCAGACCATCAGCCTGGACCTGTCTTTGACTGGGTTTACGGCCGGCTTCGACGTTGTGGATGTTGTCACCAACTGATTGCCGAAGAGATCAAGTCGCGAACGCCGCCCCAATGGGCGGCGTTTTTTGTTAGACCTTGCGCAACGCCAGAACTGCATTCAAACCGCCAAATGCAAAAGCATTGGACAAGGCCACTTCAACCTTGGCCTCGCGCGCCTCGTTCGGGACAACGTCCAGAGCACATTCCGGATCGGGCTCTTCGTAACCGATGGTGGGCGCAACCACCCCGTCGCGCAGCGCCATGATGCAGGCCAAAAGCTCGACCGCGCCTGTCCCGCCAATCAAGTGACCATGCATGGACTTGGTCGAGCTGATCATCAGGTTGTCGGCATGTTTGCCAAAGACATCCGCCACAGCGGCGCATTCGGTTTTGTCGTTGGCCGCGGTCCCGGTGCCATGGGCATTGACATAGGCCACGTCCGCGGGATTCAGACGCGCATCCGCCAAAGCGCCAGAGATTGCACGTGCTGCGCCCTGTTTTGATGGCATCACGATGTCAGATGCATCCGACGACATGGCCGACCCGATCACTTCGCACAGAATCTCCGCACCACGCGCCTTGGCGTGCTCGTATTCTTCAAAGACAAAGATCCCGGCCCCTTCACCCTGCACCATGCCGTTGCGGTTGGCACTGAACGGGCGGCAGGCATCCTTGGACATCACCCGCAGCCCTTCCCAGGCTTTGACCCCACCGAAACACAGCATCGATTCCGAGCCACCCGTGACCATGACCGGCGCCATGCCACTGCGGACCATGGCCAGGGCCTGCGCCATAGCATGGTTTGACGAGGCACAGGCTGTGGAGACGGTGAAAGACGGGCCTTTGAGGTTATATTCCATCGACAGATGGCTTGCGGCGGCATTGTTCATCAGCTTGGGCACCACAAACGGATGCACCCGGTTCTTGCCGTCTTCATAAACCGAGCGATAGTTGTCGTCCCATGTGCTCACGCCACCGCCAGCAGTTCCAAGAACAACACCCGAGCGGGCGGCCAGTTCGCCATTGAAGGTCAAACCCGATTGGGTAATCGCCTCTTTAGCAGCGGCCAGCGTGAACTGAGTAAACCTGTCATACAAGGACATTTGCTGGCGGTTAAAGCGGCCTTCGGCCTCGAAGCCGCGCACCTGCCCGCCGATCTTGATGGCAAGGCGCTCGACGTCGCGAAATACCAACTCGCCAATGCCACAGCGCCCTTCGCGCATGGCTTCAAGCGTTTCCGGCACCGAATGGCCCAGAGAATTGATGGTTCCGGCCCCGGTGATGACAACGCGTTTCATCTTGTTTTTCCCGCTTGTCCGCTATGCTTTCTCGGACATGAGCTTTTCGATGCCGGCCACGATGGCTGCCACGTTCGAAATGTCAAAATCACTTTGGGATGGTTCGTTGGCATTGAAGGGGATCGAAATGTCGAATTCTTCTTCGATGGCAAAAATGCTTTCGACCAGGCCGAGGCTGTCGATGCCCAGATCTTCCAAAGTGCTGTCGGGGGTTACATCGGACGGGTCCAGAACGGCCTGTTCTGCGATGATCGCGATAACACGGTCGTTGATGCTCATAATCAGTCCTCTGACTAGAATGTCTGAGGCTGATTTAATCACTCGAGGTCAATTTGGAAACCGCCTTTTTCAGCGCATCGACATCACGTAGGATGCGCGGCAAACGGCGTTGCGCTTTGTAAATGTCTGTATGTGTTTCCATTTTTACCGCCGGATAGCCCATCATGACGCGCCCCGCTGGCACATTTGACAGGATTTTTGTCGCACCCGCGGCCACGACACCATCGCCGACAAACAGGTTGTCGGCTACGCCAACTTGCCCACCCAGAACCGTGTTGTTGCCGATATTGACCGAACCGGACAGCCCGACCTGACCACACAAAAGGCAATCGCGGCCAATGCGCGAGTTGTGGCCCACATGCACAAGATTATCGAGCTTGGTTCCAGAACCGATGACCGTGTTGCGTATGGTGCCATTGTCGATGGTCGAGTTGGCGCCGATTTCGACATCATCGCCGATTTCTACGGCACCCAGCGAATGAATGCGCAGCCAGCTTTGGGCTTTTGCGTCGCCTGTATCGCCCATGGATTTCCGCGCATTTTCGACGCCAGACACCTCGGGCGTGACAAAACTGAACCCATCCGAGCCGATGCGTGCTCCGGGTTGGGCGCGAAAACGGTCGCCGATTGTGGCACGTGCGCCGATGCTGACCATTTCGCGCAAGTGGGCATTCGCACCCAGACGCGCGTCCATACCGACAAAACAATGCGGGCCGATAACCGACCCATCGCCGATCATTGCATTGGCTCCGATGACACTGAGCGGACCGATTGAGACATTTTCACCAATTTGCGCCGATGGGTCCACAACAGCAGAGGGGTGAATCCCCTGCCGCTCACCTTGGCCTGCGTCCATCATCACGGTTACCCCGGCCATCGCCATCCGGGGCCGCGCGGCAAAGATTGCGGCCTTCAACCCCAAGGCTTTCCAATCTGCGCCCGACCAAACAATCGCAGCCTGCGCGCTTCCTGTGCCAAGCTCGTCGGCGTATTTGGGAGACATTGCAAGCGCCAGATCATCCGCCGTCGCATCGCCGGGCTCGGATGCGCGGGCAACCGTCAACTCAAGGTCCCCTGCCGCCTCGGCGCCAAGGGATTGGGCGATCTGTTGGATGGTAAAGCGCATGGTGGGACCCCGTCTTCTTCGCTTTGGTCCCCGATGCTTACCCCCGAACGGCGGACAGGGCCACCCCTGCGTTGCTCAGCGCGTTCCAGATCTTGGCATCGCGGCCATAGATGTCGCGGCGGTACTCTGCTTGGCCCTTGGGCGAGATCACAGCCGTCCGATAAATGATGTGAACCGGCACCTGCTGTTCTAGTTCCACCTTGGTTTCCTTGCCACTGTCCAGCACCCGGTGAAAGAAGTCCTTGGGCGCCTCGCTTTGCTTGGCCAGCAGCGCATAAGCGAACTCGAACGGTTGCGCCAGACGGATGCAGCCGTGGGAATAGGCGCGTACCTCGCGCGCGAACAGGTGCTTTTGCGGCGTGTCGTGCAGGTAGATGTTGTATTTGTTCGGGAACATGAACTTCACCAAACCAAGCGCGTTTCTTTTGCCCGGAGGCTGTCGCATGGCAAAGGGAAAGCTGCGAGCCGAGTACTGCGAGAAGTCGTGACCCCGGCCCACGCGGCGGCCGCGGCTGTCGGTGATTTCCAAGTGCCCCACGGCATTCGGATTGGCGCGCAGCTTGGGCAGATATTCCTTGGTAATGATCGAGCGAGGAACATACCAGCTTGGGTTGATGACCATATGCTCCATCACGTCCGAGAACTCGGGTGTGCGACGGTCACTTGTGTTCTTGCCGATGACCGAGCGGGTTTGGAAGGTCACGTAACCATCATCTACAATCTTGGCGGAAAAGTCGGTCTGGTTGACCAGGATGTGACGCTCGCCACGGTCCCGCATCAGCCAACGCTCCCTCTCGAGCGCCACGATAACCGACTTCAGGCGGTCGCCAACGCTCTTGTTGATCTCGGTAATGGTGCCCTTGCCGGCCACGCCGTCAGCCTCAAGCCCATGAGCGGCCTGGAACGCCTGAACGGCATTCTGCATTGCGATGTCATAAGTGCGGCTGGCGCTGCGCGACATGTAGCCCATGTCGATCAACCGGTTTCGCAGGCTGACAACAACATCGCCACTGTCGCCCGGCTCCATCTTTCGTACGGGTACGGTTGGGCCCCACCCACCTTCAGCCAAAAGGTGCTCAAGGAGCAGCTTTTCTTTCAGCAGCGCGCGGTATTGGGGTGAGGTCGGTGGCAAAGCGCGCATATAAGCGGCGGGAGCTGTGCCCTTGAATTCAGCCAGATAGGCATCGCCATCACGACGCTCGACCTTGCGAACCATGCCATCGTCGATGTTCGAGGGGCGCAAAACGCCTGTCTGAACGTCGCGGGCATAGGTGACAAAAGCGCGGCTAAGGGCAACTTCGACCATGCCCAGATCCCGCGTGGTTTCCGCATCGCGCATCTTGTCCATCAGTTGATCCAGGCGATAGCGATCCACCGGCAACCCATGTACATCTGCCGTAGATAGGGCCTGCACCAAAGCGGCACGGCGTGCGCGGAACTCTTCCCCCTCGCCGGTCCAAATCGGTTGATAGTTGTTCTCTCGATAGAACTTGGCGACCGCATCGCTCTTGGAGGCGGCCTCGGCAACGGCTTGTTTGAAGGCGGTGACCTGGGCCGACACGGGCGCGCCTAACAGCGCAATCAATCCGGCGGTCCCCAGCAAGTGTAATACGGTTCTGGCAGACGAACGCAGCATGGGATGGTCCTTGGGGTCTTGATAATGGTCAAATCAACGGGTGATAGGCGATTTTCAAAAGTTACATCACAGAAGTCCATTCACATTTGGTTCACAGTACAAATTGCGAACACACCTGATGCAAGCATGCATCGCCCCCGATTTTTCGGTTTTGACCGCTCGCAAATGCGGCAAAGATAAGGCATTTGCTCATGTTTGCGCAAAAACTCGCCGAAAATTCCCCGTATTTAAAACTTGCGGCATTCAATTCTTGGCTCGCGAATCTGTCTGTGTCATACAGTTGCCATCTGGGGATGGAAGTAAACACAGTGCACGTAACATCGTGCGCAGGCAGGATACGTACGGGACGACACAGGAAATGGCAGATTCCAGCTCTTCGGGCTTGACCCGGCGCGCCCTATTGGGTGCGTTCGCAGCAACAACACTTACCGCGGCACCCACCTTCTCCAAGGCAGCAGGATTCCTGCGCGGCGGCGGTGATATTCGACGCATCAGAATGTACTCGGGTCGAACGGGTGAACGCATCGACATGATCTACTGGATCGATGGCGATTACATCCGGGATGCGGTTAAAGAAGTGAACCACTTCATGCGTGACTGGCGGACCGATCAAGTCAAGACCATGGACTTGCGCACGATCGACATCATGGCGGCCGCGCACAATCTGATGGACGTCAACGAACCCTACATGCTGTTGTCAGGCTATCGCAGCCCGCAGACGAACGCCATGCTGCGCCGCCGGTCGCGCGGCGTTGCCAAAAACTCTCTGCACATGCAAGGCAAGGCCGCCGACCTTCGTTTGTCGTCGCGCTCGGTTGGCCAAATCGCTCGTGCCGCCGCCTCCTGCCGGGCCGGTGGTGTGGGTCGCTATTCGCGATCTAACTTTGTCCATATGGATTGCGGCGTCGTGCGCAGCTGGGGCGGCTAAGGTCCGGTACACATTTCGCAACTTTGGTTTTCGAACCCCTGGGGCAGCTGCCCTGGGGGTTTTTGTTTTGTGCGCTAAGCGCTGAAATTTTATTTTATTACAATTGGTTAAATGTTTGTGCCCTGACGTCATCTCAACCACTCAATTGACTACATACCAAGTAGTATGTTCCCTTTGCTCCAAATTCGGAAGGGACATGTAATGTCACAAACAGCCGCTGAAACGCGATCAGAGCGCTACGAAGAACTGCTCCGCGCCGCTGCCGAGTGTTTCCAAAGCCGCGGATTTTCGGCCACTTCGATCGACACCGTCGCACGCCACCTTGGGGCGACAAAGGGGCGGGTCTATCATTACTTTCCGTCCAAGATGGATCTGTTCAATGCCGTGCGCGAGCGTGCCATGGATCTGGTCTTTGCAGCTTCAGAACCGGGATACAGCCTGCAAGGCAGCCCGGCTGAGCGTCTTTACGTGATGTCCGAAGGCCATGCGCGCTCGATGATCGACGACCTGCCGTATATGCATGTCCTGATGGATGGGCTTCAGATGCTTCGCTATTCCACCACGACCCAGTTTCAGCGGGAAGCCATGGAAGCGCATCTGACGCGGCGTGATCTGTATGAACAACGGTTTCGCGAGGTTGTGGTTCAAGGCGTGGCAGATGGTCAATTCCACATCGGCCCCCAGCTTTCGATCACAATCCAGAGTTTCATGAGCACCCTGAACGGCCCCGTGTTTTGGTACCGCCCGCGCGGGGAGGACACGACCGAGAGCCGTCAGGCCATCGTTGACGACGTGGTACGCTTTGCGATGTCAGGCCTTGGGCTGAGCGCAGACAGTATCACGCAGCATTCAAACCAATCACAAAAGGTTTTCGCATGACACAGATTCCCGAAACCATGTTCGCTGTCTTGCAGACCGGCGATGGGTACTCAGGCCAAGCAACCGGCCCGGCCATAACCGATGCATCAGATTATCTGGAAAACGGTGAAATCGCCGTCCCCACCCCCGGCCCCGGACAAGTACTGGTCAAGCTGCGGGTGGCCTCGGTCAACCCGTCGGATATGCATTTCATCAAGGGTGAATACGGTCAGCCGCGGGTCAAAGGACACCCGGCAGGGTTCGAGGGATGTGGCGATGTCGTGGCCACAGGCAAAGGTGCCGAAGGCCTGACAGGTCAGCGTGTGGCCTTTGTTGCCGCGGGTTCAGGTGCCTGGGCGGACTACGTTGTGACGCAGGCACAAATGTGCATCCCCCTTCGCCCCGACATCTCGGACGAGGATGGCGCGGCGCAGATCGTCAATCCGTTGACCGCTATGGCGATGGTTGACATTGCAAAGTCCGAGGGCGACGCCTTTGTGATTTCTGCAGCCACCAGCCAGTTGGGCAAACTGATGTGTACGCTGGGGCGGGATCTGGGTTTGAAACCCATCGCGCTTGTGCGCCGAGCCGAAGCCGTCGAGCCGCTCAAGGAGCTGGGGGCGGCCGAGGTTCTGGTGACCAGCGACCCGGACATTTTAAAGAATTTCGCCAAGATCAGTGCCGAACTGAAGCCGCGCGTATTCCTGGACGCTGTCAGCAATCAGCAATCCGAGCAGATCTTTGCGGCTATGCCCAACCGCGCCCGTTGGATCAGCTACGGCAAATTGGACGCTGAACTGCCCAGCCTGTCCCGCATGGGGCAGCTCGTTTTCATGGGCAAGAAGATCGAGGGATTCTGGCTCACCAATTGGATGATGACCACGCCACCTGCCGATCAGATGCGTGTCGTGGCCGAAGTTCAGGCACGATTTGCAGATGGCCGCTGGAAAACCGACGTCTCAGCGCACCTACCCCTTCGTGACGTTGTGTCAGGTTTGGCGGATGCGCTCAAAAAGACTGACGGAAAGGTCATGATCACGCCATAGTAACGATGACCGCCCCCTGATGATGAGGAGGATCAAGGGGGGCAGTTGCATAAGCCGGACAACCGGCGCAGGGAGGAAAATTTGGACAATTTGCAGCTGCTGATCAGCGGGCTGGCGAATGGCTGTGTGTACGGCCTGATCGCGCTTGGCTTTGTGCTGATCTACAAGGCAACCGAAGCCGTGAACTTCGCGCAGGGCGATTTCATGATGCTGGGAGCCTTCATAACCATCGGGCTAACAAACACAGAATATATGGGGCTGCCGTTCTGGCTGGCCTTGCCGATCTCATTGGGGTTGATGGCCGTTCTTGGGTATCTGCTGGATCGCTTCTTGATCCGCAAGATGTTTGGAGAAAGTCAAACCTCGGTCGTGATTTTGACCATCGCGCTTGGCTTTGTCATCCGCTTTGTCGCAGGCCTGATCTGGGGGCACGAGCCGCAGACACTGCAAAACCCACTTGCAGGCAAAGAAATCGCCCTGGGCGGTCTGGTGCTGGGGATGGAGGACGTGGCCGTCATCGTGGTCACTGTGCTGCTGACCTGGTCGCTCTATGTCTTTTTCTCGAAAACCAAGATGGGGCTGGCCATGCAAGGTGCCTCGCAGAACCAGCTGGCGGCGTATTACATGGGTGTGCCAGTCAAGCAGGTTCAGGGGTTGATCTGGGCTTTGGGTGGCGTTGTGGCCTGTGTCGCGGGCATTCTGTTCGCGGCCAAGGGATCGGTTGATCCCAGCACCGGCCTCATCGGGATCAAGGCCTTTGCGGCGGCGGTCATCGGTGGCTTCGGCTCGCTGCCCGGTGCTCTTGCAGGTGGCCTGATCGTTGGCGTGATCGAACCCTTTGCCAGCCGTTACATCGCTGCCGGATACAGCCAGATCGCGCCTTACGCGCTGCTGCTTGCGGTATTGGTCTTCCGTCCGCACGGGCTGTTCAGCCAAGTGCGCACCAAGAAGGTATAAGCTCATGCGGATTGTATTCAAAACCAATTACATGCAGGATATCCGCCCCTGGAAGGACGGATATCAGCTGAGCCTTTACATGCTGCTTTTGGCGGTGGCGATTGCCGCGCCTTGGGTGCTGGATGACTTTTACTTAGGCGAACTCACCAACGTGTTGATCTGGGCCATCGCCGGTCTGGGGCTGATGGTTCTGACCGGGCATACCGGCCAGGCCAGCCTGGGCCACGCCGCGTTCTTGGCCATCGGGTGTTATGCCAACATCATCCTGGTCGAGGCGGGCGTGCCCTTCATGATCGCCTTTCCGGTGGCCGGTCTGATCACGGGCATCATCGGCGCGACCATCGCGGTCCCTGCCCTGCGGCTCCATGGCATCTATCTGGCGATCTTTACGCTGGCGATGTCGATCCTGATGGACGACATCATCGTTCTGGCCGAGCCGATCACCGGCGGTGTTGCGGGCAAATATGCGCCACCGATCGGCGTCTTTGGCTTTATGGTGGATCGTTGGGGCACTCCGAATGAATTTTACTGGCTGACGCTTGGCGTCGTGGTTCTGGTTACGCTTGGCTACATCAATCTGCTGCGCGCGCCCCTGGGCCGGTCGTTCATCGCCGTGCGTGACAGCGAGGTGTCGGCACAGGCCATGGGCGTGGACATCTCGCGCACCAAGACGATCTCGTTTGGCCTTAGCTGCATGGTCACTGGATGGGCGGGCGCCTTGATGGGGCTTTATGCTGGTGCCTTCAACAACGAGACGTTCAGCGTCGTGATCTCGATCCAGCTGTTGATGATGATCGTGATTGGTGGCCTTGGCTCGATCCACGGTGCCTTCTTTGGCGCCATCGTCATCGGCTTCCTGCCGCAGTTCCTGTCGATCTCGAAAGAGTACGTCGGTGCTGTCTTTGGCGGGTCCACGGTGGCCATTCCCGGTCTCGAGTTCGGCATCTTTGGCATGATCCTGATCGCCTTCATCCTGTTCGAACCGATGGGCATCTATGGCCGTTGGCTCAAGATCCGCACCTGGTTCGAACTTTTCCCCTTCTACCGCAAGGACATGTTCAAGCGGCAGAAATCCTACCTCAAGACGGAGCGCCTGAGATGAGCTTGCTTGAGCTTGAAAACGTCACATTGAAGTTTGGCGGGCTGACGGCGGTGGATAATCTGTCGTTCAGCGTCGAAGAGGGCGAGGTTTTCGCCATCGTAGGTCCCAACGGAGCGGGCAAATCGACCGTGTTCAACCTGATTTCGCGGTTCTATGACCCCTATGCGGGCAAGATCCGGTTTGATGGACACGACCTGTTGCAGGTCAAACCATCGGGTGTTGCTGCTTACGGCGTGGCGCGGACGTTCCAGAACATCGAATTGTTCGAACACGCGACAGTGCTGCAAAACCTGCTGGTCGGGCGGCATCGTCATCGCACCACCAACGTGCTGTCCGAGGTGTTCTTTTCATCTTCGGCCAAACGGCAAGAGATGGAGAACCGAGAAAAGGTCGAAGAGGTGATCGATTTCCTCGACTTGCAAGCCTATCGCGACAAGATGATCGCGGGCCTTCCCTACGGCGTCCGCAAGGTGGTCGAGGTGGCGCGTGCGCTCTCGACTGATCCCAAGCTGTTGCTACTCGACGAGCCGGCCTCGGGCCTCTCGGTCGAGGAAACGGCAGACATGCGGTGGTGGATCGACGACATCCGCCGCCAGATGGGCATCACCGTGTTGATGGTCGAACATGACATGGGGCTTGTGTCGGGCGTGTCCGACCGGGTTCTGGCCATGGCTGATGGCGCAAAACTGGCGCTTGGCACCCCAGCCGAGGTGCAATCGCACCCGGCCGTGATCGAAGCATATCTGGGGAAGGCCTCATGAGCGAACCCATCCTTAAAATCCGCAATATCGAGAGCTTCTACGGACCCATCATGGCGATCCGGGGCGTATCCCTGGACGTGCACGAGGGGCGCGTTGTTTCGATCCTGGGCGCCAATGGCGCGGGCAAGACAACGCTCATGAAAACCGTGTCCGGCGTGATGGATCCAGAAAAGGGCACCATCACCTTTGCCGGGCAAGAGATTCAAGGGTCGGAACCGCACAAGGTTGTGCAGCAAGGCATCGTTCACGTACCCGAGGGGCGCGAGGTGTTTCCGCTGCTCACGGTGGACGAAAACCTGAGCCTGGGCGCCTATACCAGCACGGACAAGGGCCAGATCGAACATGATCGCGAGCTGGTGTTCAGCTACTTCCCGATCCTGAAAGAACGGCGCAACCAGGAAGCGGGCACGCTTTCGGGCGGGCAACAGCAAATGCTGGCGATCGGTCGCGGGTTGATGGCCAACCCACGCATCATGCTCTTGGACGAACCCAGCCTCGGGCTATCTCCACTCTTGGTGCAGGAAATCTTTGCCATCCTCAAACGGCTCAATGAAGAGCAGAACATGACCATGATGCTGGTGGAACAGAACGCCAGTGCGGCGCTGAACCTGGCGCATGACGGTTACGTGATGGAAGTCGGCCGTATCGTGATGGACGGCACCGCCGAGCAATTGATGGCGTCCGAGGACATCCAGAACTTTTATCTGGGTGTGCAAGAAGAAGGCGAGCGGGAAAACCGCCGCTGGAAACGCAAGAAAACGTGGAGGTGAGCCAGATGGATGCAACCACCCTACCCGCCCAGACCGTGATCAACGGCGTTTCGTTCAACGCCACGCCGGGCCAGCGCCCGGTGATGGTGGACGGCACCCAGACGATCGTATCCCTGTTCCAGAAGCGCTGCGCCGAATTGGGCAACCGTACTGCGCATCGTGAAAAGGATCATGGGATCTGGAAAAGTTATTCATGGGCCGATTATTGGACCCATGCCAAATGGATCGGCATGGCGTTGCGCAAGCTGGGTCTGCAACGGGGCGAGGTCGTATCGATCCTGTCCGAGGATCGCAAGGAATGGGCCTATTCCGATCTGGGCATCCAATGTGTCGGCGGCATTGCGTCCGGTGTCTATACCACCGACAGTGCCAGTCAGCTTGCGTATCTGATCAACGACAGCGATAGCCGCTTTCTGATCGTCGAAAACGAAGAGCAGCTGGACAAATATTTCCAGATCGAGGCCGAGGTTCCTGGTCTTCTGAATGTCATCATCCTCGAAGATGAGGGGCTGCACGACCTGAACCATGACCGCTGCATCATGATCGATGACCTCTACAAAATCGGCCAGCAGGCCGAAAAAGAGGAACCCGGCGTGTTTGAAGCCGAGATCGACAAGGCACAGCCGCAGGACATCGGCCTGTTGATTTATACCTCGGGCACGACTGGCATGCCCAAAGGGGCAATGCTGAGCCAGGAAAACGTGATGGCGGGCCTTGAGGCCGGCGCGCACCGCCTGCCGGTTCTGGAAACCGACGAGCAGCTGTGTTTTCTGCCGCTCTGTCACATCCTTGAACGCAACGTGTCGATCTATTTCCCAATCTCCAGCAAGGCGACCGTGAACTTTGCCGAAAGCCCCGAGACGGTTTTCGCCAACTTGCAAGAGGTTTCGCCGGCAACCTTCGTGGCCGTGCCGCGCGTTTGGGAAAAGATCTATTCCCAGGTGCTGATCCTGGCGCAAGAGGCCACACCGGCGGGCCGCGCGGCCTTTGGCATGGCGCTGAAGGCCGGGTTCGAGCGGGCCGAATATCTGCTGGGCAACAAACCAGTGCCCGCGGGTGTCGCGGCCAAGTTCTGGCTGTGGGATCGGCTGGTTCTGCGCAACCTGCGCCGGATGCTGGGCATGGACAACATGCGCCGCGGCGGTACAGGCGCGGCCCCGATCTCGCCTGAGCTGCTGAAATGGTACTGGGCCATTGGCGTGCCTTTGCTCGAGGGCTGGGGGATGACGGAAACATCCGGTCTGGGCTCGATCAATACGTTCGAAGAGAACAAGGTCGGCTCGATCGGCAAGGCCGTGCCCGGCTATGAAATCCGCATTGCCGACGATGGAGAGATCCAGACCAAGGGCCTCAACAACTTTAAAGGCTACTGGCGCAACAATGAAAAGACGGCCGAGACCTTCACCGACGATGGCTGGCTGCGCACCGGGGACATTGGAGAGCTTGACGACGACGGCTATCTGAAGATCACCGGACGCCTCAAGGACATCATCATCACTGCGGGCGGCAAGAACATCACCCCGGCCGAAATCGAAAGCCGGTTGAAATTCAGCCACTTTATCTCGGATGCGGTGATCATTGGCGACCGGCGTAAGTACCTGACGGCACTGATAATGATTGATCAAGAGAACGTCGAGAAATACGCTCAGGACAGAAAGGTCCCGTTCTCGAACTTTGCGTCGCTCTGTGCTGCGCAAGAGGTCAAGGATTTGATCGCCGAAGAGGTCAAGGCGGTGAACAAGGAGTTTGCGCGGGTCGAACAGATCAAGGATTTCCGCCTGATCGACGTGCTTCTGACGGCCGAGGATGAGGAGCTTACGGCCACCATGAAGCTCAAGCGCAGCTATGTAGAAAAGGCGCACGCCCATCTGATCGACGACATGTACTGAGATAATAACAAGTTCCAAAGGGAGGAAACTTATGAAGACACTCATCAAACGGCTGATCACAGCCACGGCGCTGACCGCCGCTGCAACTCTGGCACATGCCGAAACCCAAGGCGTGAGCGACACAGAGATTCGCATCGGTTCGGTCAATGACCTGTCCGGCGTGTTTGCTGCCGTAGGCGTGCCCGCGACCAAAGGTGCAAACGTCTATTTTGACAAGGTCAACGCCGCTGGCGGTGTACACGGGCGCAAGATCACGTTCATTGTCGAAGACAACGGCTATCAAATGCCGCGCGCAATGCAGGGCTACAACAAGCTTTTGAACCGCGACAAAGTCTTTGCGATGCTGCAAAGCCTTGGCACACCAATGAACCTGGCTGGCTTTAAGCTTCTGGATCCCAAGGGCATCCCAAACGTTGCGCCTCTGTCTGCTGCACGTCAGATGCTGCAGGACCCGGTTCGCAACAAATTCGTATCCTTTGCCGACTATTTCGAACAGGCCCGCATCGGTGTGAAGTTTTTGGCAGAAAAGTATGATGCCAAAAACGTCTGCACAATGTATCTGCCCACCGACTTCGGCAAAGAGATCCTGGAAGGTTCGCATGCCGGTGCGAAAGAGGCAGGAATCGCATTTGCGTCCGAGACAACGCACAAGCCGGACGAATCCGACTTTGTTGGCTCGCTCAGCAAGCTCAAGGCAGACGGCTGTGACATCGTTTCGATGGCGCTTACCGTCCGTCAAAGCATCACTGTTGCAGGCACCGCCAAGAAAATGGGCCTGAGTGACATGAAGTTCATGAACACTTCGGCCGGCTTCCTGACCGTGGTTGCCAAGGTTCCGGGCGGTGTGACCGAGGGTCTTTATGCAGCGGCCAGCTGGCAGGATCTTTGGGCACGTGCCAACGACGAAGCCCCCAAGGCCTTCATCGAAGAGTACAAAGCCGCGACCGGTGAAGACCCGGTTGGCTTTGCTATGCTCGGCTACGCGGGTGCCCAGATGATGGTCAAAGCGCTTGAGGCAGCTGGACCTGATCTGACACACGACAGTTTCATCGCAGCTATGGAAAGCCTCCAGTACGAGGATGAACTGGTCGGCAACTACATCGACTACAGCGCCGATGATCACCAGGGCGCCGACACCGTCTATGTTTCAGTCGTCGAGAATGGCAACTGGAAGAAAGTTCACGAAGAATAAGCACTTCGTTTGGGGGCGTTCGGGAAACCGAGCGCCCTTTTTCTGCCTATCGACACCAGAGCGAGGCCCCCATGACCCAGCCGCAAATCCAGCACCGCACCTGCAATATCTGCGAGGCCATGTGTGGGTTGATCATCACCCACGACGACACACAGGTCCTGTCGATCAAACCGGACCCGGATGATCCGTTGTCGCGCGGCCACATCTGCCCCAAGGCTGTCGCTTTGCAGGATTTCCGCACTGACCCTGACCGGATCACCAAACCTTTGCGCAAAGTAAACGGTGAGTTTGTCGAGATCGGCTGGGACGAGGCGCTGGAATATGCCGCTGAACGTATCCGCGCGGTGCAGTCGGCCCATGACCGGGACGCTGTCGGCGTCTATCTGGGCAATCCCAACGCACATAAATTTGGCAACCTTCTGAACCTGCCCAGCCTGGTCAAAGCCATCGGCACGTCAAACCGCTACAGCTCGGCCACGGCAGACCAGATCCCGCATCACGTCGCCTCGATTCACATGCTGGGTCATCCGATGCTGATCCCGGTGCCGGACATCGACCGCACCGATTACATGCTGATCATTGGTGGCAATCCGGTGGTGTCCAACGGGTCAATGATGACCGCGCCCGGCTTTGGCCGCCGCATTGAAGAGGTCAAAGCCCGCGGCGGTCAGGTCGTTGTCATCGACCCGCGCCGGACCGAGACGGCTGACAAGGCCTCGGCTCATCACTTTATCCGCCCTGAAACAGACGCCTTTCTGATGTTGGCGATGGTGCATGTGATCCTGGATCGTGGGCTGGTCGATTTGGGGCATCTGGCGGATCGGATCGACGGGTTGGATGCGCTGAAAGAGGCCATCAAACCCCTCACCCCTGCCCTTGCCGCGGACCACACCGGCATCGCACAAGAGGTGATTGAACAAATGGCGACGGATTTCGCAAACGCCAAATCCGCCGTCTGCTACGCCCGCATGGGCGCCTCGACCCAAAGCTTTGGTGGCCTCTGCCAATGGGCCAGCAACGTGCTCAACATCATCACCGGCAACTTTGACGTCGAAGGCGGCGCGATGTTTACCACGCCCGCGCTGGATTATGTCGGCATGACCAGCCGCAAGGGCAAGCACCGCACCTACCCCGAACGCCGCTCACGCGTGTCCGGGCAACCGCTTTACAACGGTGAGTTCCCCGTCTCGGTCATGGCCGAAGAGATGGAGACACCAGGCCCCGGTCAGATCAAGGCCCTGGTAACCGTCGCAGGCAATCCCGTTCTTACTGCGCCGAACGGGCGACGGATTGAGGCGGCGCTTGAGGGGCTCGATTTCATGATGTCCATCGATATCCACCTCAACGACACCACGCGGCATGCAGATCTGATCCTGCCGGGCACCGTGGCGCTGGAAGAGGTGATGTATGACATCGTCTTTCACACCTTTGCCGTGCGCAATACCGCGGCCTATGCCCCTGCGATGTTTGCCCCGCCCGAAGGGAACCCGCAGGAGTGGGAGGTCATCGCACGTTTGACCGCCAAGTTGACCGGCGCCAATCAGATTGGCCCTTCGCCAGACCAGGTCCTGTCAATGCTGCTAACCCAAGGCTTTCATGCGGATCAGGTCACGATCCCCACGATGCAATCCGCCCAAGGCTCCATCGACCTTGGCCCCATGGTGCCCAACCTGGCGGATCGTTTGGAAACCCCCGAAGGGCGGTTGGATCTGGCACCTGACGTCTTTCTGGACGACCTTCCCCGATTGCTGGACAGCACTGCGTTGGAAGACGAGGATTTCCCCTATCTGATGATCGGCCGCAGGCAGGTACGCAGCCACAACAGCTGGACTCAGAACAGCCCGCGCCTGGTCAAGGGCCGCAACCGCTGTACCGTGCAGATCAACCCCGTGGACGCCGATCGCTTGGGCATTGCCGATGAAAGCGAGGTTCAGGTCAGCGGTCGCGTAGGCTCGGTCACACTGCCCGCAGAAATCACCGACACCATGGCCCCCGGTGTGGTGTCGATCCCCCAGGGGTGGGGCCAGCGCAACGGTCAATTGTCAGCCGCAACCAAGGTGCAGACTGTGTCAATCAACGATCTGACCGACGATCAGCGCATCGACCCGATCAGCGGCAACGCGGCGTTTAATGGCGTGCCTGTGGCCCTGGCTGCGGTCGGGTAATTTTGCAAACGGAGCGGAGAATTCCTGAAACAAATGAGTGTCGGAAATTTGTATTCATCAGGTGTCTTTCTTCCAGGGCAAGCGTTAGGGCGTCGCGGTATTTTGGTAGCAATCGTGGACGGGTACCCACCGGAGGCAGGAAAAGGTTATAAAAAAATATCCTTATCAAGGTGGAGATGTCTTAGTTCTACCACTATGCACCTGTAGAAAGTCGAGTTCTCATTAAAGTAAGGTAACGATTATGTTCAAAGGTAAGCACTGTGCGCGTGTAGCCTTCTTGTCGGCGATGGTTTTGAGTTATTCACCGTTTCCTGCATACGCCACGGAAGAATTGCGCAAAGAACTGGAAACAGCCATCGCCCAGTGCAATTTCGACGCAAGAACAAAAATCCTTGAACTCGCGGATGTAGTGCAAGACGACTCAATGGACGACTTGTTTGGTGGGTCTGCAATGCAATGTGTAAACAAATGGAAGTCTGTAGAGGCCGTTTTCTACGATCCGGGCATTGGTGCATACGTTCTTGCCAAAGACGCGGAAGCGATACTGGCTGCAAAACGTAGGCTGGAACTCCAACAAAAGAACAAAGCTCGTGAAAAAGAGCTGGCTCGTCGCACAGTTGAAGCTTGTTTTGAACTTGAACAGCGTGATCCAACGTCTGCTTATCTAAACCCAATCTGTCATGACTTTTTTCGCGTCAAATTGCCCAATTGGGACTAGGCGAAGCCAAAGACGAAATTTTGTATCTAGGGGGTATGGCGGAGAGACAGGGATTCGAACCCTGGAGACGGTTTCCCGCCTACACACTTTCCAGGCGTGCGCCTTCGACCACTCGGCCACCTCTCCGTGTTGGCGTTATTTGGATGATCCGCCGGGGATTTGCAAGAGGGGAATTGCCCTTATTGGTCATCTAAATGCAAGTAGACCCGACGGTTCTGGCGCCCCTTCTTTTCGACCTTGCCCAGACGAATTTTGCCGATCTCGCCGGTACGCGCCACATGGGTGCCCCCGCAGGGCTGCAGATCGACCTGTGCGTCGCCCTGCCCGATCCGAACCAGTCGGATTTTGCCTGATCCGCGCGGAGGCTGCACCGACATCGTTTTGACCAAACCTGGGTTGGCGTACAGCTCGGCGTCCGTGATCCAGTCTTCGGTCACGGGTAAATCCCGGTCGATCAACTCCTGAAGCTGCGTTTGCAGGGCTTCCTTGTCCTCAGGCGCGTCGGGCATGTTGAAATCCAACCGACCTTTGGCAGCGCTGATCGATCCGCCGGACACTTCCAGGGGGATCACGACGGACAGAAGGTGCAGCGCCGTGTGAACGCGCATGTGACCAAAGCGGAGGTCCCAGTCCAGATTTTGGGTGACTTGTGTTCCAACAGGCGGCAGCCCCGCCTCCTCGGCCGGCACCAGGGCGATTTGATCGCCATCTGCCTTGATGGTTGTCACCACATCCATCTGGCCACCGTCCCAGATTAGGCGGCCAGCATCACCGGGTTGTCCACCGCCGGTTGGGTAAAACAGGCTCTGGTCCAGAATCACGCCTCCCTGATCGGTATGGGCCAGAACTGTCGCGGGGGCTTGGCACAAATAGGCATCTTGCCGGTACAAGAGGTCAGCGGGCATCAGCGTCTGCATCTCCGTCACTATCGGGGTCCAGATCGGACTCGGTCATTTCAACAGGACCTTGCGGTGGGGCTGGTTTCGGTACCGACGGACCAGCGGGTTGATCGCGCAAGGCCTCGGGATTGCGCAGCCAGATGTCGCGCTGTGCAAACGGGATCTCGATCCCCTCTTCGGTGAACCGCTTGGCGATTTCGTGATTCATGTCGGACTTCACCGACAGAACCCAGTTCACATCCCGCAGGATGGCCCGGATCTCAAAATCGAGTGAATCTGCGCCGAACCCCTGGAACACGACGCTTGGCGCAGGATTGGCCAAAACCATTGGGTGCCCGTTCGCAATCTCGCGCAAAATCCCCTCTACCATTCTTGTGTCGGTGCCATAGGCCACGCCAACGGGTACAATCACGCGACCCACGGTGTTGCCGCGCGTATAGTTCGTGACCGACCCGCTGATCAGGTCCGAGTTCGGGACGATGACATCGGTACGATCGAATGTCTCGATCCGGGTCGAGCGAACCGAAATGTCGCGCACGTATCCCATCTGCCCGTTTACGTCGATCCAGTCACCTTTGGAAATCGGACGCTCGACCAACAGAATGATGCCAGAAACAAAGTTCGACACAATCGTCTGCAGGCCAAAACCAATGCCGACAGACAGGGCACCAGCCACAATCGCAAGTGACGACAGATCAAAGCCGGCACCGGTGATGGCGATCAGGGCTGCCAGGAAGATCCCGACATAGCCGGTGCCCGACACAATTGCGTTCTGCCCTCCGGGATCAAGAGAGGTCTTGGGCAGAAGCGACGTACGCAGCCCCCCTTGCACCAACCGCGTCAAGCCATAGCCAATCCCAAAGATCACCGCGAAGGTCAGGAAATTCGTGGGCGAGATTGTCACCCCGCCAATGTCGATCCCTTGCAGCAACCGCGCCCATTGCTCGGTCAGGTCCGCCTTGCGCGCGCCCCAGTAGAGCGCGATGATCGGCAACGCGATGATGGCGAGAATGAAACCGACAATTACCGAGAACAGGGAATCCCGGCCTGCGTCCCCTTTGCCTGACAACCAGCCATAAAGGTTGCCCAGGAACTGCTGAATGATCACCAGCACCGCAATCAAGGCGATGGTTCTCACCGCGGGAAACACAATCGCTTCGGCCGCATTGATGTAGCCCGCCGCGGCCAAAACCGGAGAAAAGATGCCCAGCAAGTACAGACAACGTCGGAACAGATCCACAAGCTTTCCGAACCCTGCACCCTTTTGGCTGTCCTCGGCTGTTTCGTCCTGCTCCTGATTGCGCACACGTTGAAGCTGAAACAACAAGAAAGCTGTAACCAAAATCACCGGGAAGGAAATTACCGCGCGGCTGGCGTCCGAGATGTTTTCGATCTGCTCTTGAAGAAGAACAAGATCGTACAGCACCAACATGATGGCCAAGAGATCAATATAGACCCGAAGAACCGCGATTTGCGCCGCCGAGAGAAACTTGAAGCTCTCGCGTTCGCCCAGCAGGAACAGGTGTCGCCCGATCCAGTTGAAGTACAAGACCGTCGCCGCCCATCCTGGTACTTGTTCCCACAAAAGCAGGCCGCGAATGCCAAGGGCACCAGTCAGATAGACCGCTGACCACAGGCACATGACCCCAAGCCATGGAAGCAAAATCCGAAACAGGGATATGACAAAGGTCCAAACACCGGTGCCACGCCCCCCAAGTGAACGCAGATAGTCCCCCGCAAGCTGCGACCAAGCCTTGCCCCGCCACAACAGTACCGCGCCGATCGCCAACAGCACCGCGATTGCGGGCGCGTTGTTTTGCACCTGTTCGCGTACGGTGTCTGCGCGAACATTGACAAAGGTTTCATTAACCAATGCCCGGCTGGATTCCTGAACATCGTGCCATGCAAGCGCCCAATACGTTGGGTTTAGCGGTGTTGGTCCCCGTTCCAAAAGCGTTTTGGTTTTGCGCGCTCGGATCACACGGTCAATTTCATCGATCAGGCCATTTGCGCGGCTGAACGCCTCTTGCGCGATGATGCGCGGGACCTGAACTGCGTTTAGCTGATCTTCAAGATGCTTACGCAGCTGCGCCAGATCGGGCGCCTCGGTCTTGCCGTCGCCAGGCTCCGGACCAAGGGCTGCGATCTGCCCTTCAAGCGTGCGGATACGCTCTGAGTTCTGATTGCGCACCCGGTCAAAGATTTCGCGATAACCGTTGATGTCTGACCGCAGCTGCTCAAAGGCAGCATTGGACGCCTTGTTGGCGTCCACCGCCTTTTCGGCCCGGTCAGCTGTGCTGAGCCAGCCCTTGTAGTAATCGCGGCTTTCTTCGCTCAGTTGTGCCTGCGCAACGCTGGCGCACAGCAGAAGAACGGCGAACGCCGCCCAAAGGATGCGGCGCAGACCAGACACCTTAGACGTCCTCGAACACGCCCGGGATCGAACTTGGGGCGCGGGTCATCCATTCGGGTACGGGCAGATCCTTTTCCCGCAGGAAGTCGGGGTTGAACAGTTTCGACTGATAGCGTGTGCCAAAGTCGCACAGGATCGTCACGATGGTATGGCCCGGGCCAAGCTCTTTGGCCAGACGCACGGCACCGGCGATGTTGATCGCGGTCGAACCGCCCATGACCAGACCCTCGTCCCGCAGCAGGTCAAAGATATAAGGCAGCGCCTCGGCATCGGGGATCTGATACGCGTGGTCGGGTTTGAATCCTTCCAGGTTCTTGGTGATACGCACCTGCCCGATGCCCTCGGCGATCGAGCCGCCCTCCATCGCCAATTCGCCAGTGGTGTAATAGCTGAACAAAGCCGCGCCCATGGGATCGGCCAGACCGATCTTGACGCCCTTGGGTTGCAGCACTTCGGACACACCCACCAAGGTGCCACCCGAACCCACGGCGGCGACAAACCCGTCGACCTTGCCCCCCGTCTGTTCCCAGATCTCAGGCCCGGTGGTTTCGATGTGCGCCTGACGATTGGCCACGTTGTCAAACTGGTTGGCCCAGATCGCACCGTTGGGTTCGGTCTTGTTCAGCTCATGCGCCAGACGTTCAGAGTAGCGCACAAAGTTGTTGGGGTTGCGATAAGGGGCTGCGGGCACCTGCACCAGCTGGGCACCGGCCAGACGCAGCATGTCTTTCTTCTCTTCCGACTGGGTCTCGGGGATGACGATGACAGTCTTGAACCCCATCGAAGCCCCCACCAGCGCCAGGCCGATGCCGGTGTTGCCTGCCGTACCTTCAACAATGGTGCCGCCGGGCTTGAGCTCGCCCCGCGCGATTGCATCCTTGATGATGTAGAGGGCAGCGCGGTCCTTGACCGATTGGCCGGGGTTCATGAACTCGGCCTTGCCCAGGATCTCGCATCCTGTCTCTTCGCTGACACGGCGCAGCCGGATCAAAGGAGTTTTGCCAACGGCGTCGGCCAGATCGCGTGCAATGCGCATGGTGCCCCCAAATTCTGAATATGTACAACAGGTTTATCGCCCCGTTCGGGCGACCTCAAGCCGTCATAGCCTGCGCACGTCGATCAAATGTCCTTGCGCAGGCGGTCGTGATTGCGACCCAACCAATTTGCGATCGAGATGAGCGGAACGTTTTTCAGCTTGCCCTGATCCAACCGGTCCATGAATTCGGTGTAAGGTATGATATGGCTGCGAATGTCCTCCCCCTCGGTCGCCAAGCCGCCGGTTGATGCAGGCGCGCTAAGATCTGCGATCCCCACAAAAAGATGCAGGAATTCGGCCGACGAACCGCTGCTGGAATACCCGTCTCCTGCGGAAAACAGCTCTGTCACCTCGACATTGGCTTCTTCGCGGGTTTCACGGCGGGCAGCGTCTTCGGGTGATTCTCCGGGGTCGACCATGCCGGCCACTGCCTCGATCAGCCAGGGGTTGGGATCGCCGATGAAAAAGGCAGGTGCGCGGAACTGCTCGATCACAAGCACGCAATCGCGCACCGGGTCATAGGGCAGGATCACCGAGGCATGACCGTTGATAAGCGCGCTGCGGCTCAGCTCTGGCCCCATGGAGCCGTCGAACCGGCGGTGCTGTAACGTGGCTTCTTCCATGGTGAAATACCCCAGGTAAGGCCGCTTGTGAGAACGCACGACCACATCCTTGGAGATGTCCCAATCTTTGCTCACCTCACGGCGGCGCGCGGCCAGACGCCCTTGCGCCCGCATGCGGATCGCCGGAAACCGAGGCACAATGTCCGAGGCAGGCAGACTGCCATAATGCGACATGACCTCTTCGGCGGCCAGAACCGTCAACTCGCCCCAATCAGCCGCCCAGTCGTCCAAGGACCACGGCGTCGATGGTTCCCACAGGCCTGGCGCTGGAATGAACACTTCGGCCTCGACCATCTCACCGCTGGCGGTGCGCAGGGGCAGTCTGTGCAGATCGTAGTCAAAACCGCCTTCGTAGTAGATCAGCCGATCAATGTCCTCGGGCGTCAGCCCCTGAACCAAAAGGCCATGGGTCACGCGGCCCTCGCCCTTGTCGACCATGGGAAAGATCTGATCTTTCACTGCATAGGCGCCATAACCGTGCAGCTCGGCTTGGGTCAGGTTGATGTGATCAGCTGGGCGATCCAGCACCAGTTCCAACAGCGGCACGTACCGAAGGGTGCCGTAGAAAAACAGATCAGACACGAAATGAACCTTTTGTTACAGGGCGTTAGCGCCACTGCCGCCAAGCGTATTCGGTCGCAAGACCGGCCAGCACGCCGCCGACAAGCAAGGTCCATATAATGCTGGGCACCATGATGGTCAGCCCATAATCGAAGCCGATCGTGAAAATCGCCCCCAAAGCTTCGAAAGGACCATCAAACCGATTGCGCATGGCCTGACGAAACATTTCATAAGCGCCTTGCACGAACAGGCCCCAGAACAACAGCGACAAGACCCCTGTGACCCCGTTGTTGATCGCAGGCGTGATGCCGCGCCCTGCCCGTTTACCCATGACGACCCAGCCGCAGAGCACTCCAAGACCCACGTTCACCCAGGTGAAGTAACCGAAATCCATCCCCTCGGGCATCAGCGGCATCACCAGCCCCGAGACGAGGAAGGCAATGAGAGCCAAGCTCAGGGCGGCGACAAGGCGGGCGGCATTGGGCATTTCGGGGGGCTTTCCTTGGTCTTATGTTAGTCCGGACGGGCAATGGTGATCTGGGTCACATCGCAGTTGCCCATGTAAAACGCCGCGCCGCAAGAGGTCAGGTAGAAATTCCACATCCTGCGAAACCTGTCGTCAAAGCCCAACTCGGTGATCTGATCCCACTTGGCGTTGAACGTGTCGTACCATCGGCGCAGCGTCAGATCATAGCTTTGGCCGAACTCCTTGGACTTTACGAAATCCAGCCCGGCCAGGTTGATCTGCTCGCGCAGGATTTTGGGCGCTGGCAGCATGCCGCCGGGAAAGATGTGCTTCTGGATGAAATCAACGCCGTTCTTGTAGACCTCCCAGCGGGCATCGTTGACCGTGATGATCTGCAAGGTTGCCTGCGCACCAGGTTTCAGGCGATCTCGCACCGTGTCAAAATATGTAGGCCAGTACTTTTGCCCCACCGCTTCGAACATCTCGATACTGGCGATACCATCATAGATGCCGGTTTCGTCGCGATAGTCTTGCAACTTGAAATTGACCTGGTCGGAAAGCCCAGCCTTTTCTATACGTTCCATGGCGAAGTTGAACTGCTCTTGGCTGATGGTCAGCCCCGTAACCTTGAGCCCGCGTTCCTTGGCCGCATATTCGGCAAAGCCACCCCAGCCACAGCCAATTTCCAACACATGATCGCCGGGCTTCACGCCCATTTCATCGACAAGGCTTGCGTATTTGGCGGTTTGCGCATTCTCCAGACTTTCCTGCCCGGTTTCATACAGCGCACTGGAATAGGTCATCGTATCATCCAGCCAGAGAGCGTAGAAATCGTTCCCCAAATCATAGTGATACGAGATGTTCTTCTTGGCTTGTTGTTTGTGATTTCGGTGCAACCAGAACCGTAGACGCTCATAAGCGCGGATCAATCCCCGGCCAGGGAAATGGTCATAAACGGTCTCGGACCCCTGATGCACAAGATCCATGAAGGCGCGCAGATCAGGTGAGGTCCACCATTCCTCTAGGTAGGCGTCCGAAAACCCCAAGTCCCCTTCGCGGATCAATCTTGCAAAAAGATCAGGGTGATGAACGTCGATCTGTGCAACAGGCCCGGGTTTTGTCCCCTCTGTCCGGAACCGTCTTCCGTCTGGCAAGATAATGTCCAGACGTCCAGCTTCCATCTTGCGCAGCATCCTGTGGACTTGCGCGAAATATCTTGGCAGATCTTTCTGCCCTTCGGTTGATGTCAGAACCATCTTCCCTCCCCATGGTGGCTCTGGGTTAAAGGCTAGGGCGAGATGGGGTTTCTGGCAAGTTTTGAATGATTTAGCCGCGTTTTGAGACCAAAACAGCCTGTTTTCCAAGCATTGACGGGACGTTTGACTGTCGAAATGAACAACGGCGCCTCACGAGGATGGCGCCGTTCTCTGATTTTCAACTGCATCCGACGTGCTGATCAGAGCACGTGATCCAGGGCTGCGATCAGCTTGTCGACCTCGTCCTGCGAGGTGTAGTGAGTAAAGCTCAATCGCAGAACCCCCTGTTTTTCGGGATCAATCCCCATCGCCTGCAAGGCGCGCACCGCATAGAAATCGCCGCCGCCCGCCATGATACCATGTTTGGCGAGCTCGGCCGCCACCGGTTCTGCGGCTCGGTTCAGGCCCAGGGCAACCGTGGGCGCGCGCAGCTCGGCGTCAGCCGGACCGATCAACTGGACAGAATTGCGGTCTTTGACCGCATCCAACAGGGGCTGCAGCAACGCCACCTCATGCGCGCGCATCAGATCATGGGCAAAGGCGCCCTTTTCGGCCAACCCCTCAGATGGGCCACCGTGATGGGCACTCAGGTCATCGATGTAATCGGCCATACCGGCGCAGGCCGCCACTTGGGCATGGTCCGGTCCGGCGGGCGTGAAGCGTTTGTAAAGCACGTCGGCGTTGAAATAATGCGCCTGGTTCGGCAGCAGCTCACCCAATGCACGACGGATCACCATGCAGCCCTGATGGGGCCCATAAGTTTTGTAGGCCGAGAACAGATAGATGTCCGGCCCCAGCTCACCCACGTTGGCGAACCCGTGTGGAGCATAAGACACGCCATCGACACAGACAAAGGCACCGGCCGCATGAGCGATGGCCGTGATCTCGGTCACCGGGTTGATCTCGCCGACAACGTTCGAACAATGCGGAAAGCAGACCAGTCGCACTTTGTCGTCCAGCAGGTTTTCCAGATCGCTTGGGTTCAGGTGCCCCGTTTCCAGGTCGATGGCCCATTCCCGCACCTCGATGCCCTCGTCCGCCAAACGCCGCCAGGGGCCGCTGTTGGCCTCGTGATCCTGATTGGTGACGATGATGGCTTCGCCCGGCTTCATCCATTGGCGGAAGGCCTGCGCCAAAACATAAGTATTCTGCGTGGTCGACGGGCCAAAGCTCAGCTCGTCCGCATCCACCCCCAGGATGGCGGCCATACGCGCGCGCGCCTCATCCATTTCCTCGCCCGCAAGGCGGCTGGCGTCATACGGGGCATAGGGCTGCACCTTGCGCTGCGTGTAGTAGCGGGTCAGTCGGTTTATGACCTGCTGACAGGTGTACGAGCCACCTGCATTTTCGAAAAACGCCTGCCCCTGCAAAACCGGTTCCGAAAAAGCCGGAAACTGCGCGCGTACAAAATCAATATCCAGGGTTGTCATCGCCAAAATGTCCTTATCCAGCTCCACATCTCGACCGGTCGCCCCATCCATGTTTCGGGGGTTCCGGAACAGGGCAGGTCTTCCAGCCGAGCCGTGTCGCCGCCATTCCTCGTGCAGAGATAATGCGACATCGCGGCAGCCCATCAAGCCGATTCCAACTTGATGGACAGGTCGAGGTAAACTTTTTGCGCCAAAGCGGTCAAGACACATAACAATAGGCCCCAGGGATTGCTCCCTGGGGCCCTGATCCGCCAAGTTGCGGTTGATTATCGCTTTTCGCGCGACAGACCGATGAAAATCGAAACGCACATCAGCACCAGGATGATGGCGAATGGGAAACCGGTCGCAATCGCTGCCGCCTGAAGCGCGCCCAGACCGCCACCCAAAAGAAGAACGATCGCGATCGCCCCTTCCAGGATGCACCAGAACACGCGTTGTGCCGTGGGTGCGTTGGTCTTGCCGCCTGCGGTGATGGTGTCGATCACCAGCGAGCCGGAATCGGACGAGGTCACGAAGAAGACCACCACCAGGATGATCCCAACCAGCGACAGAAGGCTGGACATCGGAAAGGCTTCGAACATCACGAACATCTTCAACTCCAGCCCGGCCTCTTGCAGTGCGTCGGCACCACCGGCCATGACCTGCTCCAGTCCGGCGTTGCCGAACACGCTCATCCACAGGGCCCCCACGAGGGTTGGGATCAACAGCACGCAAGTCACGAATTCACGCACGGTACGGCCGCGCGAAATACGCGCGATGAACATGCCCACGAACGGTGACCAGGAAATCCACCAGGCCCAGTAGAATGTGGTCCAGCCTTGCATGAAGTTGGTGTCTTCGCGGCCAATCCAGTTCGACAGCGCAGGCAGCTGAACGGCGTAGTCGACAAGATTGGTGAAGAACCCTGACAGGATCGCAATGGTCGGCCCAACAATCAGAACCAGCACCAGCAGTGCGGCGGCAAGCATCATGTTGGCCTCGGACAGGCGCTTGACGCCCTTGTCCAGCCCCGCAACCACCGACACCAGCGCAAAAGCAGTGATGATGATGATCAGAAGAACCTTCATGCCGTCAGTCACCGGCACCCCGAACAGATAGTTCAGACCCGCCAGCGCTTGTGTTGCGCCCAGACCCAGAGACGTTGCCAGACCAAAGATGGTGGCAAACACCGCCAGGACGTCAATGATGTGACCCAGAGGACCCCAGGTTGCTTCGCCAAAGATCGGATAGAACACCGACCGCATTGTCAGCGGAAGTCCTTTGTTGAAGCTGAAGAAGGCCAGCGCCAGGGCCACCACTGCGTAGATCGCCCAAGGGTGCAAACCCCAGTGGAAGATGGTGGCGGCCATGGCCAGGTCACGCGCGCCCTGCGGGTTATCGGCTGCTGCCCCAAGCGGTGCCCAGTCGGTGCGCAGGCCATCCTCGCCCGTGGCGACGCCACCCAGGCTGGCGCCATAATGCGAGATCGGCTCGGCCACGCCCCAGAACACCAGACCGATGCCCATGCCAGCGGCAAACAGCATCGAAATCCAGCCCGCATAGCTGTAGTCGGGTTTGGCGTCGGCCCCACCCAAACGGATCGAGCCATAGGGCGTCACGATCAGCAGCAGCGAAAACACCACAAAGATGTTGCAGGCGATCATGAAGACCCAGTCGAACCGCGAGGTCAGTGCAACCCGTAGCCAGCCAAAGAACTCACCGGCCTGTTCGCGAAAGACCAGCGAGAAAAATACAAATGCAACGATGGTCAGCCCGGATATGGCAAACACCGGGTTGTGGATGTCCAGGCCCAAGACCTGAACATTGTCTTGACCGACCTCATAGTCGGTCTCCTTCTTTTCGGACATATATGCTCACTCCCATGATTGAGTGTGGCCGTGATCCGGGAATACCGGCCCGATGGGCGCAGTAAAAGGGACGCCATGGCATCTGAAAACGACATCCTTGTTGGTTTTTTCACGACACCAATTCAGTGATCGGAATGCGAAGTCGGAAACGCAACATCAAGCGTCGCAAGGGTTTTTGATTATGGGGTCAATAAAAACCCCGCAGATTACGCTGCGGGGTCTTGTGTCAAAAGCGACATTCCAGATGTAGGTTCAGGCGTTCACATCCACCACGACGCGTCCCTTGACCTGACCTTGAAGGATATCTGCGCCAAGTTGCGGCAGGTCGCTGAGCGTTGCGGGTTGGATCATTGCCTCAAGCTTGTCCATCGGCAGATCGGTTGCCACCCGCTGCCAGGCGCGCAGGCGGTTGTCATAGGGCTGCATCACACTGTCGATGCCCAAAAGGTTCACACCGCGCAACAGGAACGGAATGACGGTTGCAGGCAAGCCTGCGCCACCGGCCAGACCAACCGAGGCGACCGAGCCGCCATATTTCATCTGTCCCAGAACCCGCGCCAGCATGGCGCCGCCAACCGCATCCACGCAGCCTGCCCAGCTTTCGCTTTCCAACGGGCGTTTGGTGGTCTCATTGATCTCTTCGCGGGCCACGATCTGTGTGGCGCCCAAGGATTTCAGATAGTCCGCCGTTTCAGGACGCCCGGTGACACCAGCCACCTCATAGCCCAGGTTGGCCAGAATCGCTGTCGCGACCGAGCCGACGCCCCCCGCAGCACCAGTGACCAGAACAGGGCCGTGGTTCGGGGTCATGCCGTGATCTTCCAGCGCCATGACGGCCAGCATCGCTGTGAAACCCGCCGTACCAACAGCCATCGCCTGTCGTGCATCCAGCCCCTCGGGCAGCGGCACCAGCCAATCGGCCCGTACGTTGGCCTTTTGACTATAACCGCCCCAATGCGCCTCACCCACGCGCCAACCGGTCAGAACCACCTTGTCGCCCGGCTTGTAACGGTCATCGCTTGATGCCTCGACCGTGCCGGCAAAGTCGATGCCGGGAATATGCGGATACTTGCGAACCAGACCACCACCGCTCGAACTCAGGCACAGACCATCCTTGTAGTTGACGGTGGAATATTCCACCGCAACGGTCACCTCACCCTCGGGCAGAGCATCCAGACCGATTTGCTGGACCGCAGCGCTTGCCTTGCCGCTCTCTTCGTCTTTTTCAACAACCAATGCATTGAACATATCGTTTCTCCCCTGGTTACAGCGCCTTACGCGCCCACCTTCATCTTTTCCAAAATACGCCCGCCGGAGGCATCCGACGGGCAAAAACTCACCGCCAGAACTTTTCCTGAACCACAGCCCCACGCATCCCGTGTTCTGTCTCGATCTCCATCCGGGTTCCAGCATCCCAATGCGAGCGATCCACCATACCGATGGCCACGTTCACACCAAACTCGGGGCTGAACACCGCCGAGGCCACCTGCCCGACTTGACGACCATCCACCAGCAACGGCCAGGAGCCGGTGCAGGCCCCGATCTCACCTTCGATCACGATGGGCCGGATCTGACGTGGCGGGCCATTCTTGGCCTGCTCAGCCAGCGCGGCCTTGCCGATGTAATCCTCGGGCGAGTTGCAGAACCGGCCAAGCCCGCATTCATAAGGCGTATTCTCGCGCCGCATGTCCGAGCCAAAGCTGAGCAACCCACTTTCGACCCGCTCGATGTTGTTGGGGCACCCTGCCCGCACGTTCAGATCCTCGCCAGCGGCAAAGAGCGCATCCCACAAAGGCATGCCGTTTTCCGTGCCCTCAACGTAAATCTCGAACCCGCCCTGCTTGGACCAGCCCGAGCGCGCCACGACAAATTCCTGCCCCTCGAACGGCAGACGCTTGTAGCGGAAGAACTTGATGTCACGCACCACGTCTCCAAAGACCCGCGCCATCAGATCATCGGCTTTGGGGCCTTGAACAGCTAGTGGCGAGACATCGGGCTCATCCACTTCGACATCCAGACCAAGCGCGATGGCGATGCCAAGCGCATATTGCCACAAATCCCCATCCGCGACCGAAAGCCAATAGTGGTCGTCGGCCAGCTTGATCGATACCGGATCGTTCAGCATGCCGCCGTTGTGATCAACGGATGGGACATAATAGCACTGATCGTCGGCCATCTTGTCCATGTCGCGCGGGCTGATCATCTTCATCAACCGCAACGCATCCGGTCCCTTGATCTGCACCTGGCGTTCAACGGCCACATCCCAGACCTGAACATGCTGCTTCAGATGCGCGGCATCAGCATCGACGCTTTCGAAGAACGTCGGCAGCAGCATATGATTATAGACAGTGTAGCCCTTGACCCCAGCCGCCTCGACCCCAGGTGAAAACGGCGTTTTGCGCACGCGGCGCGATGGCATGATGATGGCCATGCCTTGTCTCCTCAAACAGTTGATAATCCGCCACCATTGCTTTCCCTAAGGTGGCAAGGTGCTTTCTCAGCGGGCGCCGCTCCAGTTGATCGGGCAGATCTCGGCCGATTTGCCGCCAAAATCCCAAACGCGGCCATAGTCGCGCACCTTGGATTTGGTACCGCGGGCGACGATGATATCGGGCCCCATCCAGTATTTGGAGTTGCTCACCATGACCGGGTGTTCAGGATCCAACCCACCCAGCATCTCGATCTCACCCTGGATCTTGCGTCCGATGGTAATGCGGCGCTTTGCACCGTCGCGTTCGATGACAACCGGTGCGCGCTCGGCTCCGATGATCTCGCTCACCAACATGGTGAACAGACCGGTGGTGCCCCCCGCCTTGCCCGAAAAGATCTCAAGCAGACCGTTATAGGCTTTGCCGCTGGCGTTTTCGTCCACATAGGCCGCAACCTTCCACTGGCCTTCTCCCATGCGACCGGGGATGTCGACCAACAGACCCACGTTCAGGCCCGACAGATCCTCGCCCTCGTAATGCCCTTCGTCGATGATGATCCCCATCCAGGCGTGGCAATGTCCCTCGGTCGGAGGGTGCGCACCCAGCGAGACCACGCAAGGACAGAACACATCGCAGGAACAGTTCAAGATCAGCTCGCCTTTGATCGCCCAATCGGTGGGCGTCTTATCGCGGCGGCTGGGATTGGCCATGCGGCTGTCGATCCGTTGGCTGACCGGCAGGCGGTCGGCATTGGGCTTACGTTTCACTGCCATCGGTTATCCTCCAATTACATATACATAGACCAGCAAGGCCAGACCCGAGACGATCAGCAGAACGCCCAGGGGTTTGGTCACACGGTGGCCGATTTGCGGTAGTTTTTCCAGAACCATGAAAAAGGTGGCGAGGCCCATCCACAGCAGGCTCATGACACCGCCGACAAAGCCAAGCGCCATGAACCCCCAGCAGCAGACAGCACAGAATGCGCCCAGACCCAGGCCCATGCGCAGACCGCCGCCAAAGCCGGTGCGCCAGTTACCGATGAAATACATCATCGGCGCGTGACAGACGCCATGGCAGACTTCTTTGGCGCGGGTGAACTGAAACGCGCCAACCGCGATCAAAAGCCCGGCTGACAGCCAAGGAGATTTTGCGATGCCCAGCATGTCCACCGCACCGCCAAACAGCAGCGCCAGTTGCACGCCGGTGATGGCGGCGGCAAACCCAAGCCAGATCAAGAAGTATCCCAAAAGGACACCAAACCACCCTGCCCGCGTGCCATTGGCTGAACGCATCAGGTCCTCATAGCTGCGCAGTGTCGGCACCAAGGTAGGCAGCATCATCGCCGCCATCATGATGCCCCACATCCAGAACAAGGGGCCAAATTCTGCCATGGGCATATACATGTCCATGCGCGGATCCATCTGGCGCATCATCTGGCCCATGGGCCCCGGACGGCCGATCAGATCCAGGTCCATGTCCATCGCCATGGTATACAGGAACCACCACGCCCACAGGATGGTGGCGTAGAAGCCAAGCCAAAAAAGTGATCTGACGGACAGACGGCTCACTTGATCCTCCCCGAGTCATCCCTTACGACTCAAATGTCAGACTTTTAAATGTCAGACAAATAAAAAATGGTGATGTCGTGAAAATTGATCCCAACAGCTCGGCTGATCTTTCGGTCCAGATCGCACAAGCGATCAAAGATGCCATCATCAGTGGCGAGTTGATCGTGGATGAGAGGCTGCCGTCCGAGACTGAGCTGTGCGACCAGTTTCAAGTCTCTCGCTCGACCGTGCGCGAGGCCCTGAAACGTCTCGCAGCGCAGTCCCTGATCCGCACCCAACGCGGGGCGTCGGGGGGCGCATTCGTCAACCGGCTGAGCTTTGAGGACGCCTATCCGCAGCAAGTCACCACATCCACCCTGCTGCTCAGCATGAACGCGGTCAGCTTTGACACCGCCTGCGAGGCGCGCTTTGCTCTGGAACGTGCCTGCGCGCCGCTCTCTGCCCAACGTCGCACGCCCGATCATCTGGCAACCATGCGCGCCGAGATCGTGCGCCAAAGCCAACCGGGCCTGACGGACGAGGCATTCTGCGCCTCGGACGTGGCCTTTCACCGGGCGTTGGTGGACGGGGCCAGCAACCCGGTGCTGTCCTATCAACTGGCCGGCGCGGTCGAGGCGATGCAGCCGCTGATGAACATGATCACCTTCACCGCCCGCTCTCGCGAAGAGATCGTGGCCCTTCACACGCGTATTGCCGACGCGATCGAGGGAAACGATGTCACAGCCGCAGACACGGCCCTGCAAGAGCTCACCGCCTATACCCTGACGCTCAAGGACAACGTCATGGCGGCGCGTGCGGCACGCGACAAAAGCTGATCTTGTGCCAATGGCCTGATCCGTCCTAGACGCAAGTTCAAAGACCAAGAACAGAGAGACCCCAATGCGCCCCACCGAACACCTGCGCCAACTGGCTGCCGACGATTGGCACGCGGCCACCACGCATGCATTCACCACCGAATTGGCCGCTGGCACCTTGCCACTGGACAAGATGCGCTGGTATCTGGCGCAAGACTATCAGTTCATCGACGGCTTTGTGCGCCTGCTTGCGAGCGCCATCGCCCATGCACCCTCTCTGGCCGACAGCGTACCTGCCGCGCAGTTCCTGGCCGTGATCACCGGACCCGAGAACACCTATTTCCTGCGATCCTTTGAAGCATTGGAGATGACCGCCCAGCAACAGAACGCAGCCCCTGCCCCCGCCACCCGTGATTTTCAGGCACTGATGGCCGAGGCCGCCGCATCGGGTCGGTATGAGCTGATGCTGGCCGTGTTGGTGGTTGCCGAATGGACTTACCTCAGCTGGGCCACGCCGGTGAATCCGCCACAGGACGATTTGCCGTTTTGGTTCGCCGAGTGGGTCACGCTTCATGCGGGCGATGGGTTCGAGGGTGTCGTGGAATACCTGCGCACCCAGCTGGATCAGGTCTGGCCCACTTTGGACGCAGAGGCCCAAGCCGAGGTCGCGGCACTTTTCATCCGCGCTGTGGCACTGGAACGCGCCTTCTTCGACGCGTCTTACGCCGCCTGAGCTTGTCGCATCCAAGCAGGGCTCTACCTGCCAAATCAAAGGAGAGCCCTGCATGATCCCCATCCTGAACACAGCCGCCGCCCTGCTTACGATCGGCTTTGGCCTTTTTGGCTTTCTGGCCCCCAGCTTCACCCTGGGCGCGCTGGACCTGACCACCACCAACAGCAACATGGGGCTCAGCGAAATGCGCGCCTCGGTGGGGGGGCTCTTTGTGGTGACAGCCGCTGCCGCGCTCTGGCTCGGCACCCCGATGGCCTTTACCATGGTGGGTTTTGTCTATGCCGGTGCGGCCTTGGGGCGGTTCGTCTCGCTCGCGCTGGACAATCCGCCTTTTGTCAAAGCTCTGACGTTTGGCGGTATCGAAGCTGCCTTGGCCGCCTTTCTGATCCTCGCCAACATGAGCCGCAACGCGTAACTCCCTGCTTCTTCTGGTTAAAAATACAAAAAATCCAACGATTGCATCCCGCGTGCCGCTTGCCTATATAGGGGATGTCCTTCGGGACTATGGACATAAACGCGCTCGTAATAAACGGATCGGACCCGGGGGCGGTACCCGGCGGCTCCACCAACCACTTCTTTCGGCAGCATCCTTCGTTTGGGGATCACTTTCGAAATCGTGGGGCCGAAATAGGATCGACGGACGTCTAAAGGGGTTAGCTTTGTCTCGGCTGTCTGCCACCGTTACCGGCGAAAACAGTACAATTGCAAACGACAATCGTGCTCCGGTTGCTCTGGCTGCGTAAGCAGTCCGGGTTGAACCGACTTTAAGCCCTAGCGCCTAGCCGCGTTAGGCGGGGTTCGCAGGTACCTGGCAACAGAAACCTGCACTTTATCTCTAAATTGCTGATCAAACCTGCACATAATCGCAGTGTTATTCACCATTTGTTCACCACATAGTCTCAGTTTGGGCCTCGCAACGATGGAGGTGAAAGATGACAAAATCCGAGTTGTTGAAGGAATGGTATGACCGGGTTTGGGTCCACGGGGATTTGGAAGCGATTGATCAGTTCTTTGATCCCGACACGATGGCCGAGGGGATCATCCCCGAAATGCAGGTGGGCGTGGATGATTTCCGCGACCTGGTGACGGCCTTTCGCTTTCACGTCGGCGATATCGACGTGAAGCTGCCTAAGACTGTCGAAAACGGCGATTGGGTTGCGGCCATGCTACATGTTCACACCTCGCGCGCGGACAACGGCGCCCCGATTGAGGTTACAGGCCAAGTGATGGCGCGGTTCAAGGATGACAAGGTGGTCGAGGCCTACAATCAGTTCGACTTCATCTCGCTGTTTGAACAGTTGGGCCAACTGCCCGAGGATACGCTGCCGATCTGCATGACCGGCCAACAGCTTTCCTGGGCATAAGCTCAGGTCCCCGTTCTGGCCGATATCGGCCAGGCCATTGACCCCATGCGCCACTTTCCGTTACCCATGGCGCAAGGGGTCAACGTGCGAACGCCCCGTCAGGCCCAGGCCCAAGTTTCGCATTCTTTGCTGTACCAAAGCGGAAGGATGCCGACATGCCTGCCTTTAACTCTGTCCCTGCCAACATTCTCATGCGTCGGATCGGAACACCCGACTGCCCGGTGATCCTGGATGTGCGTATCGACGCGGACTTTGACGACGACCCTTGTCTCATCCCAACCTCGATACGCCGCCCCCATGATCAGGTGCAAACCCTGAGCGGGGGCTTGCGCGACAAAGAGGTCATCATTGTCTGCCAGAAGGGGCTGAAACTCAGCCACGGCGCTGCAGCGGCCCTGCGGTGTGAAGGGGTGCAAGCCCAGGTTCTGGAAGGCGGGATGTTTGCCTGGCGCGACGCTGGATTGCCACGACTGGACCCTTCGGTTCTGCCGGACGCCACAGACCAAGGCCCAAGCACCTGGGTAACTCGGCACCGGCCAAAGGTGGATCGTATCGCCTGTGCCTGGCTGATCCGCCGGTTTGTCGATCCAACCGCCCGGTTCCTCTTTGTGCCTTCGTCCGAGGTTGCAGCCGTTGCCGAACGCTTTGGGGCAACCGCCTTTGACACCATTGATGCCCCCTGGACCCATGTGGATGAGTTTTGCACCTTTGATGCGATGGTTCGCGGGTTCGGGCTCCACACACCTGCACTGGAGCAGATGGCGACCGTTGTCCGCGCCGCCGACACGGACCGGCACGATCTGGCCCCGCAGGCGGCTGGCCTGCTCGCGATCTCGGTCGGCCTGTCGCGGGCACATAAATCCGATCTGGCCCAGCTTGAGGCCGGGATGATCCTATATGATGCTCTTTATCGTTGGGCCCGAGATGGCCAGAGCGAACAACACAGCTGGTCCGAAGGGCACGGCGCATGACCCCCAGCTATTCTGAAATGACCCGTGTCTTTGGCCGCATCGGGCTGTTGTCCTTTGGGGGGCCCGCCGCACAGATCGCTCTGATGCACAGGGAACTGGTCGAGGTTCGCCCCTGGCTGGACGAGGAAACCTATCTGCGCGCCCTGTCGCTGTGCATGCTGTTGCCCGGGCCCGAGGCGATGCAGCTGGCCACATATTCGGGCTGGCGGTTGCGCGGTGTGGGCGGCGGTTTGCTGGCTGGCGGGCTGTTTGTCCTGCCGGGTGCCTGTGTCATTGCGCTTTTGGTTGGGCTTTACGCCCAGTTCGGGGATCTTCCACTGGTCCAATCGATGTTTCTGGGCATCAAGGCCGCAGTGATCGTCATTGTCCTGCAGGCTTTGCGCAACCTGTCCCGCAAGGCGCTCAAGGGGCGCAGCTCTTGGGTGTTGGCGGGGCTTGGCTTTCTTGCGATCTTTGCCCTGAACCTGCCCTTCCCCCTGATCATTGCATCCGCAGCGCTTTGGGGCTTTGCAACCGCGCAAACCGGCACAACGCCGCCACTTCCCAAAGTGGACATAGGCGCGACACTGAAAACCGCACTGCTTTGGGGCGGATTGTGGCTGTTGCCCTTGCTGGTGCTGTCGATGTCCGAACAGACCTTGTTGGCTGACATTGGCTGGTTCTTTGCAAAACTGGCGGTGGTGACCTTTGGCGGGGCTTACGCGGTTCTGGCCTATATGACCCAAACCATCGTGGATCAGTTCGGCTGGATCGGCACCGACCAGATGATCGACGCGCTTGGTCTGGCCGAGACCACGCCCGGCCCGCTGATCCTGGTAACACAGTTTGTTGCCATGCTGACCGGTCAATTGCAGGGCGGCGCGCCGCTCGCCATCGCCGCCGGGATTGTCGCGCTTTGGGCGACTTTTGTGCCCTGTTTTCTGTGGATTTTCCTAGCCGCACCTTATCTGGATCACATCGCCGCCCGCCCACGCCTGGCTGCTGCGCTTCAGGCAATCACGGCAACAGTTGTGGGTATCATTCTAAACCTGTCGGTCTGGTTTGCCCTGCATGTGCTCTTTGCCGATGTATCTCAACGTTCGGTTGGTGTCTTTTCTATGCCGGTGCCCAATTGGCCCTCATTTGATCCGACGGCGGGCATCTTCTGTATGATCGCCGCGATCTGGATGCTGGGCTTGAAACGTGGATTGGGTGAGACTTTGCTCATGATGGCGGGTTTGGGTGCAGCGGCTCATTTGGTTTGAACATTTTGTAGGCCAGCTGCTCTTTTGTTTCCCTCCGAATCTACTATGGTGAGGGGAAGACTTTTTGAGGGAATGACATGTCTCGGGACATCGACTATGGGAACCTCATGCACACGGCGATGCGCGGTCTGATCAAGACTGTTTTGAAAGACGTCGCCCAGCATGGCCTGCCTGGTGCACACCACTTTTTCATCACTTTCGACACCTCGCATCCAGATGCGGAATTAGCTGATTGGCTGTCTGATCGCTATCCGGGCGAGATGACGGTCGTAATGCAGCATTGGTTCGAGAACCTGGATGTAGGGGACGAGGGGTTTGCGATCACGCTGAACTTTGGTGATGCGCCAGAGCCGCTTTATATCCCCTATGACGCAATCAAGACCTTTGTGGACCCATCTGTCGAATTTGGTCTGCGGTTCGAAACCGGAGAAGCCGACGAAGAGGACGAAGGAAAACCCATAGTGGTCGAGGCCAATATGGTGGAAGAAGCGGAAGACGACACGCCTCAGGACGCCGAGGTGGTCTCTTTGGACAGCTTCCGAAAGTAACGCTTTGAAATGAAACAGTGAAACGCCCGTCGATTGCGGGCGCTTCTTTGTTTGGTTCTATTGCTTTTCCAAGAACGTTTCGACCGTCCGCGCTTCTTTCCCGTTGCTCAAACGCGAAAATTCGAGCGTCAGTCCGCCTTCGGTGATTGTACGGTCAAATTGCTGCAACTCATATCCGCCCGTGGCATCGATGAACAGGTTGTACACGGTCAATGTGTCACCCACGATCTGCCCCCACACATAGGGCTCACCCTTCATCGGGTCGAGTTGTGTGGCATGCCCAAACACGTTGCGTTTCATCGCCGCAGAGAAGACACCAGCGCGATCCGTTGACAGAAAATCAACGGAATAGGATTTCTCCTTGGTGCGCCCGTCCGGCTTGTAGGTGGTCGAGCTCCAGGTGACGTTGAACCCGTCCTTGGTCTTGCCGATTTCGACGCTCATGTCACGCGGTGCGCTCGATCCATCTGCATTAACAATCTCGGCTGACCCTTTGTATTCGCCAACAAAAGGTTCAATCAGAGTTGTGCTGGCATACACGATCCCGGTCAACATCAGGACAAGTGCAGACGCCAACACCCAAATCGCGGGCCTCATCGGTCTCAAGCTTGGGGTGCGCATCAAATGTCCTTTCGCGGGAATAAAGCTCTCGACCTCATTCTAACCCGCGCCGACCGGGGAACAATGGCCCAGTTCACACTGCGCGCGGAAAAATGAACGCGATCGGCGACTATACCTTGGCGGGCGTTGGATTTATGCTGCGCGCAACTGGCCAATTGCGCGAATGGGCTGCCTTGGCTAAACGGCATACTAACGCATACCAACCGGAGTGAATACATGTCCGATACCCGCACCGAAACCGACAGCTTTGGCCCGCTGGAGGTCCCCACAGACAAGTACTGGGGCGCGCAGACACAGCGTTCGATCATGAACTTCCCCATTGGTTGGGAAAAACAGCCCGTCGCCATCGTGCGCGCGCTTGGCGTGATCAAAAAGGCCTGTGCGATGGCCAACAAGGAATCGAGCAAGCTGGACGCCAAGATCGCGGATGCCGTGATCCAAGCCGCGGGCGAAGTGTTCGAAGGCAAGTTTGACGACAACTTCCCGCTGGTTGTCTGGCAGACCGGTTCGGGTACGCAATCGAACATGAACTCGAACGAGGTGATCGCCAACCGCGCGATCGAAATCATGGGCGGCGTCATCGGTTCCAAGGACCCGGTGCACCCCAACGATCACTGCAACATGGGTCAGTCGTCGAACGACACCTTCCCCACCGCGATGCACATTGCCGCTGCGATGACCGTTCGCGACGTGCTGCTGCCGGGCCTGACGAAGCTGGCCGAAGGGCTGGAGCAGAAGTCTGAAGAGTTCAAGGACATCATCAAGATCGGCCGGACGCACACTCAGGACGCGACCCCGCTGACCCTGGGTCAGGAATTTGGCGGTTATGCGCATCAGATCCGTCAGGGCATCGCCCGTGTCGAAGCCGCCCTGCCCGGCATTTATGAGCTGGCACAAGGCGGCACAGCCGTCGGCACCGGTCTGAATACGCAAAAGGGTTGGGGCGAGACTGTCGCTGCAAACATGGCCGAAATCACCGGACTGCCCTTTGTCACTGCGCCCAACAAGTTCGAAGCATTGGCCGCGCATGACGCCATGGTCTTCATGTCAGGCGCTTTGGCCACAGTTGCGGGCTCGATGTACAAGATCGCCAACGACATCCGCTTCCTGGGCTCTGGCCCGCGTTCGGGTCTTGGCGAACTGATCCTGCCCGAGAACGAGCCGGGCTCGTCGATCATGCCGGGCAAAGTGAACCCGACCCAGGCCGAAGCAATGACCCAAGTCGCCGCCCACGTCATGGGCAACAATGCCGCGATGACATTTGCTGGATCGCAAGGCCACTTCGAGCTGAACGTCTACAACCCGATGATGTCGTACAACCTGCTGCAATCCATGCAGCTGTTGGGTGACGTCGCCGACAGCTTTACCGAGCGGATGCTGCTTGGCATTCAGGCCAACGAGCCGCGCATCGACAAGCTGATGAAGGAATCGCTGATGCTGGTGACAGCTCTGGCGCCGACCATCGGCTATGACAACGCCACAAAGGTTGCCAAGACCGCGCACAAGAACGGCACCACGCTGAAAGAAGAAGCCATCGCGCTTGGCTTTGTAGACGAGGCGACGTTTGACGCGGTTGTTCGGCCTGAGCAGATGATCGGGCCCAAGGACTGATGGCTGAACCGGTCAACCTGAACCGGTTTCGAAAAGAAAAAGCGCGGGCCGAGAGAAAGGCCCGCGCTGACCAGAACGCCGTCAAGTTTGGACGCACCAAGGCTGAAAAAGACCTTGAACGTGCGAGAGCAGACAAGGCCGCGCGAAATTTGGACGGGCACAAGGCAGACGAATGAGCGGCCCGCCGATCAAAAGGTCACTTACGCTCAAGGGACACCGGACTTCGGTGTCTCTGGAAGATGAATTTTGGCTGGCATTTCGCGATATTGCCAATGCCAAACACCTTCCTATCAACGTTTTAGCCGCAGAAATTGATGTCATGCGTGATCCCGAAACCGGGCTGGCGTCTGCAATCCGCGTATTTGTTCTGAACTGGTACAAAAATGCCCAGGACAAGTCCGACAAGGCTCCGTACAGTTAAGTCATGTTCATAATAATTCTGCGACTGACCAAGAACAAAGGCCATTTGGCCGAGGGTCATTTCACCGAGCACAAGGCCTGGCTTTCGCAGGGTTTCGAAGATGGCGTGTTCGACCTCGCAGGGCGGCTTGCGGATGTGGGGGGTGCCATTCTGACCCAAAATGCCACTCGGGATGAGATTGAGGCCCGAGTTGCTCGGGACCCCTTTGTCATCCACGGTGTCGCGCAACCCGAGATTCTGGAAATGAGCCCCAGCGTCGCCAGCGATGCTATGCGCCATTTGATCCCGCAAGGAAACCAATGACTGAAACTGTTCCTGGCCCCGATGATAAACCGCGCTGTCGTTGGTGCGGTTCTGCGCCTGAATTCTTTGACTATCACGATACCGAATGGGGCTACCCGGTCCAAGACGATCAACGCTTGTTCGAAAAACTGTGCCTGGAAAGCTTTCAATCCGGCCTTAGCTGGCGGGCGATCCTGGCCAAACGCGAGAACTTTCGCGCGGCTTTTGCCGGGTTCGATTTCAACAAGATGGCCAAGTTCGACGACAGCGACGTACAGCGATTGTTGCAAGACGCGGGCATCATCCGCCATCGCGGCAAGATCGAGGCCGTGATCAACAACGCCAAGCGCGCGCAAGAACTGGTGGCTGAACATGGCTCATTGGCTGCTTATGTCTGGTCCCATGAACCTGATCCCAAGGATCTGCCCGAACCGCAGACTGCCAGCATCATCCCTGCCTCAACCGCGATGTCCAAGGATTTGAAAAAACGCGGGTGGAAATTCGTGGGCCCCACCACCGTCTTTGCATTCATGCAGGCCATGGGGTTGGTCAATGATCATGCTCATGGCTGCGTTATGCGCGAAAAAGCAGCAAAGCTGCGCGATGAGTTCAGCAAGCCCGAATAGAAAAAGCCGCCCCCTTTTGGGAGCGGCTTTTTGCTAATCATATCAAACAGATCAAATCGACGCGCGATAGATCTTGTCGATGTTGCTGCCCAGGGCTGCGTTGAATTCGTCATCCGACTGCTGTTTGGACAGACCTTCGGTCAGCGCACGCGAGAAGGAGGCGATCATCTTGCCATTTTCGGCCAGCTTGGCGCAGGCGTCTTCTGTCGAATAGCCACCCGACAGTGCAACAACACGCACAACGCGGGCATGATCAGCCAGAGCGTCATAAAGGTTTGCCTCGGACGGGATGGTCAGCTTCAGCATCACGTCCTGACCGTCCTCAAGCGTGTCCAGGTTCTTCAGGATCTCGGCTTTCAGGATCGCCTCGGCCTCAGACTTGGTTGCCGAGTGGATGTTGACCTCGGGTTCCACAATCGGAACCATGCCCGCTGCGATAACCTCACGCGCGACATCGAATTGCTGCGCCACAACAGCGGCAATCCCTTCGGCGTTGGCCTCGTGGATGACCGAGCGCTCCTTGGTGCCGAAAACGCCGTCAGCCTTCGCCAGAGTGTCTGCCAGACCCGGGATCGGCTTCATCATCTGAACGCCGTTGGCCTCATCTTCCAGACCTTTGTCGATCTTCAAGAACGGCACGACGCCTTTTTCGGACCAGATGAAATCGGCCACGGATTTGCCGTTGATCTGCTCACCCAAGGTGCGTTCGAACAGGATCGCGCCGATCACCTTGTTCTTGTCAAAGTCGTCCGACAGGATGATGCGGGCGCGCATGTTCTGGATCTCGGCGAACATTTCTTCTTCGGATCCGTATTGCGCCGCATCAACGCCATAGAGCGCCAGCGCCTTGGGGGTCGAGCCGCCGCTCTGGTCGAGTGCCGCGATGAAACCTGCGCCGTTGGCCATCTGTTCGCGCTGTTCTGCCTTGGACATATCTCTTTCCCGTAAAATGATTCCTTGTCCAGCTCCGCATACAGCAAGCGATTACGGGATGGTAGATTGTTAGCGCCGGACAAGACGCAGCCAGATGCCGTCTTTTGATCGCACGGTCAGATGCGCCACCGGAACCGGATCGCGCCCGTCGATCCGCTCCACGCGATGAGTCCGCAGGATCATCGACAGGATCAGTGGCCCCTCGACCATGGCAAAGCCCGCGCCCGTACAGACGCGCGCGCCCGCCGAAAACGGCATATAGGCCTCGCGCTGGCACTTCTTGCCGTTCTCCGTGGCCCAACGGGTCGGATCGAATCCGTCGGGGTTGTCCCACAGCCGCTCGTGTCGGTGCAGATGCCAGGGGCTGAGCACGATTTGCGAACCCTTTGGCACAGCCCGGTCGCGGAACCGCTCGGGGCACGTGGCCTGACGCACCATCATCGGAACGGGCGGATACAGGCGCAGCGCCTCGCGGAACACATCCCGGCTGAGCTTGAGCTTTGACATCACCGAAAACTCGGGCGCGGCCAACACCTGCGCTTCTGCTGCCAGTTTCTCCTGCCACTCGGGGTAAAGCGCCATCAGGTACAGCGTCCAGGCCAGTGCCGAGGCGCTGGTCTCGTGACCGGCCAGGAAAAAGATTGCGACCTGATCGACCATTTCCTGCGTGCTGAACCGCTCACCTGTCTGCGGATCAACGGTCGTCATGATCTTGGTCGCGAGATCATCGGGCGCGGTGCCATCCTTGATCTGCGCCATGCGTTCGGTTGTAAGCTGTGTGATCAAATTGCGGATCGTCTTGGCGGTCGCCTTGGTTTTGCGCGAATGGAACCGGGGCATCCAACGCGGGAGCGGCACAAAGGCCGCAATATTCAGGATCGGCTGTTCCCTCTGATAGGCACGGAACTGGTGGAACACCTCGGCGGCCACTTCATGTTCGATCGGCAGTGAAAACAGCGTGCGAAAGATCACATCAGCGGCGGCATGGCTGGTGATCTCTTCGATTTCCACCATCTGATCCACATGCGCCTGCATCCGGGCAACGCAGGCATCTGCTGCGTCCCACATCGCCGGAAATGTGTCGCGCAGACGTCCACCTTCGAAAGCGGGGTCGATGATACGGCGCTGGCGCTTCCAGGTGTCGCCATTGGTCAGGAAGACAGAGTCGCCTAACAAAGGGCGCAGCCCCTCGCTGATCCGGCTGGACTTAGGAAAATCATCGGGGCGCTGTTTCAACACCTCGTCCACCAGTTCAGGCTGGTTCATCAGAAACGACCGGAAGAACGGCGTCTTGAACTCGGCCATCCAGGCCCGATAAAGGCGGGCCGGTTGCGCTGACAGGATATCCTGCCTGAACATGCGCAGATAGCGGGTCAGCGACACCTTGTCTGGTCGCGCGGGCGGTTTGGGCGGGATCATGCAGCCACCGAGGTATATTTTGAAACCGCCACGTCGATACGCGACTTGGACGGCGCCCGGTCGCGGTAACGGTCCGCCAGGGTCATCGGCCCTGCGGTGATACGGAAATAGTCATAGTCACCAGGCCGGTCAAAGGCGCAGAGGTACTGAAAGTGCAACCGAAAGAACCGCCACCGCAGCTCTGACCATCGCTCGGGCGACAGCGTTTGCGTGAAGGCAGCCGAAAACACCAACGGCCAGCGTTTTTCTTCCGGCGCCACACCGCTGACCGTGACCGGATCACACAGCGCAAAGGCACAGCCATCGCCAGGCGCCGAAACATCGACCCAGGCCAGCTCATCCCGGGTGGACAGATAGCGCAGATCCCTACGTAGGCGCGTGGCCTCGGGCAAGAAAGACACCATCGGCACCACTTGCCCCAGCGACAGGAACCCCAAAGCCGGACCCTCAACAGGCGCGCGCTCCTGTCGGATCAAATCCGCCAGGACAGAGACGCCAACATGGGCGCCGGATGAATGACCGACCACCAGGACCTCATCCACATTCTCTTGCAGCGCATTGGCCACAAGCTCGGTGAACTCAGCAATCCGCGCCTCTAATTCGGGTGGGTTTGCACCACGCGACTGCGCCGAATAGGCGTAATCGTGCATCAGGTAATAGGCAAAGAGCTTGCCATCTCGCGCTCGGAACCAACGGAGAATTGCAATCGCGGACATCAAGCCGCCCCCTACGCCTGCAAGCCTCACAACTAGGCTCGGCAGCACTGCATCCAGCAGACCTATGGCCGAGGCCAGGCCCCAGCCCACCAAAGCGGCCAAGATCAACTGCAACAGCAACATCCCAACTGGGTAAAGCGCCGCAATCACAGGCCCTTTGCGCAGCTTCATCAGCCGCCATAGGGCACCAGAGACGATGTAGATCCAGGCGGTGCGTACAAGCTGCAAATAGGTGGCTGGTATGGTCGACGACATGCTGTCGCGCACAATGTCGGACCAGACCAACACCTCGACATCCGCCTCGACCTGCTCGCCATCTTGGACCGACGTGACGTGCCAACCATAGGGGCCCTTGGTTGTCTTGGGTTTCAACCCGATCTCATAGTCCGAAACATCGGCCTGCGCGGCGCTTTCCTTGCGATACAGCTCGCGGTAGCGGCGTGGGTGAATCGGGTCGTAGCCGGGGATGTAAAACACCCGGCGACGGCGGACTGTGGTTGCGGGTTTTGAACTGCTCATGCTCTGGCCTCTTGACCCGACCTTACCCCATCAATGCGGCAAGACTACAGCAATTTGCAGGCCTTCGTCGGCAACGCGCACCAACGGCCGAGCGCAGCGAGGCCCGGCCCAACGGGAGGAGGTTTTTCCATCAAGAAAAATTGACGACGGACGGGAGCACACCCCGCGCCGACGCAAACGACTTACCCCAGAACAGCCAACCCGGGGAAGGTTTCCAACAGCCACCAGCTGAATTGTGTGAAGGCTCCGGTCACCAACATCACGCCGACAACCAAGAGCAACCCACCCATGACTTTTTCGATGGTCCCCATATGCGGCTTGATCTTGTTCATCACCCGCATCGAGCGGTTCAGGAACATCGCCGCCAGCAGAAACGGAATGCCAAGACCTGCAGCATAAACCCCCAGCAACAGCGTACCACGCGCCACCGAAGCCTCAGACGCGGCCAGAGACAGGATTGCGCCCAGTTGTGGTCCAATACACGGGGTCCAGCCGAAGGCAAACGCCAGCCCCAGAACATAGGCTCCGAAACTCGACCCGCCCGCATCACCGGTTTCCATCCGCGCTTCGCGGTCCAGGATCGAAATGCGGAAGATGCCCAAGAAATGCAGACCAAACAGGATGACCACGCCGCCCGAGATCTTGGTGAACAACTCCTGGTTCTGCAGCACAAACGCGCCAAAAGCCGACGCGGTGAACCCCAGCAGCAAAAAGACCGTCGACAGCCCCAGCACAAAGAACAGCGCCGCAATGGTCGCCTTGCGCCGCGCCCGCGCCTCGTCCTGCATCTCGTTGATGGTCACACCGCTCATATAAGCCAGATAAGGCGGCACGATGGGCAGGACGCAGGGCGACAGAAAGCTGATGACGCCGCCAAGCAAGGCCACCATCATGGCGGGAATCAGGCCCGCGTCTATGATCTCAATTCCGAACATGCATCAGCACTTAAGCCATCGATTGGCCCGCGTCACGGGGCCATCCGGTCACATCCTCGTGGTGAGAGTGTGGACAGCCGTGATCAGGCGGAATATCTGAAGGTTATGACTGATGAACCCGATACGCTGGACGCCCTGGGGTTGTTGTGCCCCCTGCCCGTTCTCAAGGCCCGCAAACGGCTCAAATCCATGTCCCCCGGCGCGCAACTGCGCCTGTTGGCCGATGATCCGGCCGCAGTGATTGATGTCCCGCATTTCTGTCATGAAAGTGGCCACAGGTTGGTGTCTCAGTCTGAAGCTGACAATCATCAGATCTATGTGATCGAACGACGGTAACAACGATCTGTTTTGCCTGATCTTCATTTGGGATTGGACATGGATCGAAGGCGCGCAAGCAAGATGACGCGTCGCTGCCACGAATGTCCGTTTGGAGCCCACTTTATCGAATGCTGCGATGCGAACGAATGGCTGCATTGAGGAGTAAAGTATGATTTACAGGCGCTGCACAGTTGCAACCAAGGTCCTCGCAAAATGGGAAATTATGATGCCGAAGCGTTATCGGAAAATGATACTGAAGTAGTTGAAAAGATTATATCACTAAATGCTAAGCTGTCCGCTTTTTGGGCCTCTGCTCATGGCTGGGCACCCGAAGATGCCGCGAATTTGCTCTCCAGATCACGCTTAGACTGGCAGGTCTCACTTTCAAAAACGCTTCATTTGTGGATCGCTCGAGACCCAATGACCGACGGGGAATCGATCTTGGCTTGGGCAAATCTGGGAGCGTTACTTGAAGGGACTCTGAAGCTCTTCTTTTCAATTTACTATTCGGATTTTCAGACGGACATTGAAGCGCTCAAGAAGGCGAATGCTTACGACCATAAGAAGAAGACCCACAAGGAGCCTGACGGGCTAACACTCGAGGTCCTGCGTAGATATGTTATTCACACAAATCTCTTCGTAGAGGAACATCGAGAGATGTTTCAACTTGTGCAAAGCCGTCGAAATGCGATTCACGCCTACAAGGATCGTGAGCTGGGCACCGTAACAGAATTTAGAGATTCTGTTCGCGGCTACATGAAGTTTCTAACCTACGTTGATCTTAGCGTTCCATACCCAGATTACCCGTGAGGCTCGCGCCTGAAAGCCGCCATCCGCGCAACCGCAGCGAAATGGCGCTTCGTCCGCATAGCTTCCTTTGGCTAAAGAAATTGAAAAAGCCCCCGAAGAAATCCCCGGGGGCTTTTTCTTTTTTCACAATGCAAGTGCACTGAAACGCGGGGTCAGCTTCCCAGCGACCACCAGCCGCGTTTTTTCGGCTTGGGCGGTTCAGCCGGTTCCGGCGCAGGCGCAGGTTCCTCGGCTACGGTTTCCAGAACCGGTTCGGGTTGCGGCTCTTGGGCTTCGGCTTCGGGGGCTTCCTCCACCGCAGCGACGATAGGCTCTTGGTCCTGTGTCTCAGGTTCATTCGCCGTCTCTTCTACAGCCAAATCTTCAGCGGCAGGGGCTTCAACCGGTTTCTCGGCCACAGCCTCTTCGGCGGGCGTCTCCTCGACCGCCTCGGCCACAGGCCCCTCCTCAACCTCAGCCGGGGCTTGCGGTGCATCGGTTGCGGCAGCGGGCTCTCCAGCGACGTCCACAGCGACCTCTTCCAACGGAGCCTCAGCAGCCGCGTCTTCGGCAACAGCTTCGGGCTCGGCCTTCTTGCGGGTGCGGCGGCGTTTCGGCTTGGCTTCTTTCTTGGCCGCGTCTTCACTATCCGCGACAGCGTCGCCGGCAACAGGCGCTGTGTCATCACCTTCAGCAGCCTTTACGTCATCCGCAGTATCCTCGGCCTTTTTGCGCGAACGGCGGCGGCGTTTGGGCTTGGGCGCGTCCTCGGCAGCTTCTGGCGCTGCGTCAGACTTTTCAGCCTCAGCTTGCTCTGCGTCTGCCGCCGGTGCCTCTTCGGCCTCAGCCGAAGCTTCCGCATCCGCTTTGGTCTCGGGCTCGTCGCCGTCCTCCGAGTCCGAGTGACCCTGGGCCTGATCTCCACCGTTTCCGCCACGACGCCGACGGCGGCGACGTCGCTTACGCTTGGGTTTGTCGTCGGCATCCGCAGGCTCTGCTGCCTCGACCTCTGCCTCGACGTCTTGCGCCTCGTCAGCGTCGATCTGATCCATCAGTGACGTATCCACCGATACCACCGGCGCTGTTGCCTCGGGCACGGTGCGGGTCGCGGTCTTGAACTTCTCAAGCGAGAAATCGGGGCTGACCAGATGCACGTCGCCTTCGATGCGCACGGACAGGCCGTAGCGCGCTTCGATCTGGGCGATGTGCTCGCGTTTCTGGTTCATCAGGAAGTTGGCGATGTTCACCGGGCAACGCACCAGAACTTCGCGCGAGCGGCGGCGGGTGCCTTCCTCTTCGATCTGACGCAGGATCGACAGCGCCATGTTGTCGTCCGAGCGGATCAGGCCGGTGCCGTGGCACGAGGGGCACGGCTGCGTTGTCGCCTCGATCATGCCCGGGCGCAGACGCTGGCGGCTCATCTCCATCAAGCCAAAGCCCGAGATGCGGCCCACCTGGATGCGCGCGCGGTCGGTCTTGAGCTTGTCCTTCATCCGCTTTTCGACGGCGGCGTTGTTCTTGCGCTCGTCCATGTCGATGAAGTCGATGACGATCAGGCCTGCGAGGTCGCGCAGACGCAGCTGGCGTGCGACCTCTTCGGCCGCCTCCAAATTTGTCTTGAGCGCGGTTTCCTCGATCGAGCCTTCTTTGGTGGCCCGGCCAGAGTTGACGTCGATCGCAACCAGAGCCTCGGTCACGCCGATGACAATGTAGCCGCCCGATTTCAGCTGCACGGTCGGGTTGAACATCCCCGCCAGATAGCTTTCCACCTGATAGCGCGCAAACAAGGGCAGCGCGTCCTCGTACCGTTTCACGTTCTTGGCGTGGGACGGCATGATCATCTTCATGAAGTCCTTGGCGATGCGATAGCCACGCTCGCCTTCGACAAAGACCTCGTCGATTTCGCGGTTATAAAGATCGCGGATCGAACGTTTGATCAGGTCGCCTTCTTCATAGATCTTGGCGGGCGCGATCGACTTGAGCGTCAATTCGCGGATCTGTTCCCACAAGCGTTGCAGGTATTCATAGTCGCGCTTGATCTCGGCCTTTGTGCGTTTGGCACCGGCGGTACGCACGATCAGGCCTGCGCCGGTCGGCACGTCGATTTCGGCGGCGATCTCTTTCAGTTTCTTACGGTCGGCGGCGTTGGTGATCTTGCGGCTGATGCCACCACCACGGGCGGTGTTGGGCATCAGGACGCAGTAGCGACCGGCCAGCGACAGATAGGTGGTCAGGGCCGCGCCCTTGTTGCCGCGCTCTTCTTTAACGACCTGCACCAGCAGGACCTGACGGACCTTGATGACTTCCTGGATCTTGTAACGGCGCGGGCGCGGTTTGCGCGGCGGACGGATGTCGTCGCTGTCGTCTTCGTCTGCTACGGATTCAATGCTGTCGTCCTTGGACGTGGCATCGGCCTTGCGTGCGGTCTCTTCCTCGTCGGCGTCATCCTGTTCGGCCTCGGTGGTTTCCGCCTCAGCCTCGGCAGTCGCCTCCTCGGCCCCAGCTTCAGTGGGCTGTTCCTTGGCTTCCGCCGCATCCGTTGCCTCAGCTGTCGTCTCTTCGGACTGGGCCTCGGCCCCTTCAGCCGCGGCTTCTTCGGCACTTGGAGCATCAGCTTCTTCTGCAGCGGCGTCTTCAGTCGCAGCTTCCGACTCTTCAACGGCAGGAGCTTCCGTGGTGTCCACTGCTGGCTCGGCCGTATCCGTCTCGGCGGTCTCGGGCTCTTCGACCGGAGTATCAGCCACCCGCTCCATGGGCGAGCTGCCCTCAAGCGGGTCAACCACGTCCACCTCATCCGACTCGTCGGTGAGGTCGATGGTTTCCATGCCGCTGATTTCGGTTTCGACCTCTTTGGTCTCGACGGCATCCTCGGTCGTGACTTTGGCTGCTTTGGACTTGGACCGCGAGCGGGGCTTGCGCTTTGGCTTGGTCTCTTCTTCCTCGTCACGCGCTTTCATCGCTTCGGCGTAAGCGCGTTCTTCTTCCATCAGAGCTTCGCGGTCCGCGACCGGGATCTGATAGTAATCCGGGTGGATTTCGGAAAAGGCCAAGAACCCATGACGGTTGCCGCCATAGTCCACAAACGCCGCCTGCAGCGATGGTTCGACCCGTGTTACCTTTGCGAGGTAGATGTTGCCAGCGAGCTGGCGTTTGTTTTCGGATTCAAAATCGAACTCCTCGACCTTGTTTCCGTCGACCACCACAACCCGAGTTTCCTCGGCGTGGGTGGCATCGATAAGCATCTTCTTTGCCATGTTACCTTGGTGCACCGCCGCAACCTGCCGAACCTGACCTGTCCAGGTGGTCCGGTTAGATTGAAGGGGTGGCTTTTTGGGGCGATATCAGACGGCGCGCGGCAGGGTCTGACCAATTGGCCCCCTGCCCGATGTCTCGTATCTTGCGCGCGCGTCATCGCGGTTCTTCTCCGACAGGCGGGGTTTGTCCCGGCGCCTGCCCATTATTTCCTTTCACCCCATGTGGGGCGAAGGCACTACATTGCCCTGAACAAGTCGCAACCTATGCAGGGCTCAATCGGTCTGTTCGATCGCCACGGGGCTTGCCGGGTAGGATCAAACAGCGAATCTCAAGTCGGGGACTTACTATGCGACATTCGCAACGCCCGTCCGGTCACCATAAGACCAAGCCTGTGGAAAAGACAATAGGTCAATGCATCTTCAAGCCGCGGCAACGCGAACAGTGCGATGCTTGCTCTTCTTCTTGTTGAAAATACGGCGGCGATGAATGCTGCCGAAGGCGGCCGAGGGGGGCTGCCCCCCTCGGCCGGTATTTACAGATAGTCGGACCGTTGCAGGCCGTATTTCGCCATCTTTTCGTTCAAGGTTCGGCGCGGCAGGCAAAGTTCTTCCATCACGGAGGCGATAGAGCCCTTGTGGCGGCGCATGGTGTTGTCGATGAGCATGCGCTCAAACGCCTCGACATACTCCTTGAGCGGCTTGCCCTCGGTTGTCATGACCGGCTGCATTTCCTCGTGATCGGACATCAACAGCGATGCGATGGTGCCCGATCCACGACGCGCCTGCAGCACCGCGCGCTCGGCGATATTGATCAACTGGCGCACGTTCCCCGGCCAAGGCGCCTGCAACAGCTGTGCGGCTTCTTGTGCGCTGACCTGCGGAGCATCGCAGCCGTATTCATCCGCGAACTGCTCACTCAAACGGGTGAAAAGCGACAAGATATCCTCGCCCCGTTGACGCAGTGGCGGCATGGTCAGGCGCAGCGCGGCCAGGCGATAGAACAGATCCGGGCGCAGGGCGTCTTCGCAAGTGCGGCCCGCCTCTTGCAGGTTCGAGATGGCGATGATGCGCGTCTCGGCCGGTGTGCCCTGCTCGTTAATCACATTGAGCAGCCGCGCCTGTAGCGTGTCGCTGAGCGCCTCGATATCTTCGAGCACCAAGGTGCCACCGCGGGCCTCTTCGATGGCGGGCAATTGCGTGTCTTCGGGCAGCATTGGACCAAACAGGCGCTTGGTCAGCGCTTCTTCTTCCAGAGCTCCGCACGAGACCAGGACGAATTTCTTGCCGGCGCGACTGCCAACCGCATGCAACGCATGGGCCACCAACGTCTTGCCTGTTCCGGTCTCGCCGTCGATCAGAACGTGACCGTCAGCTTGGCCGAGATCCAGAATATCCTCTTTCAGGCGCTCCATCACCGGGCTGGCACCGATCAGCTTGTTCATCAGCTGGGTGCCATCGCTCAGCTCGCGGCGCAGCGCCCGGTTGTCGAGGGTGAGCCGCCGCGCGTTGGTCGCGCGTTTGGCAAGCTCTGACATCCGGTCGGGGTTAAAGGGCTTTTCCAGAAAATCGAACGCGCCAACGCGCATCGCCTCGACCGCCATGGGTACGTCGCCATGCCCGGTGATCATGATCACCGGCAGGGTGCTGTCCGAGCCCATCAGCTTCTTCAGGAACTGCATCCCGTCTATACCCGGCATCTTGATGTCCGAGATTACGATTCCAGGATAGTCCGGCCCCAGCACCTTGAGCGCCTCTTCGGCGCTGCCAAAGGTTTCGGTGTCATAGCCCGACAGGGCAAGCCACTGGCTGATGGATTGGCGCATATCCTGTTCGTCGTCGACAATCGCGATTTTCATGGCCTGTGCCATACTGGTACCTCGTCATTCCGCGGCTTCAAGGCCGCCCTCTAGAATCGGCAGCTGCATTTCAAAGACCGCACCGCCGTTTTGCCCGTTGCGCGCCGTCAGGCGCCCGCCAAGGTCGTTCACGATCCCCGACGAGATGGCAAGACCCAGACCCACACCGTCGCCCGGTTGCTTGGTGGTGTAGAACGGCTCGAACAGGGCATCGAAGTCCTCGATGCCCTGGCCATTGTCGCGCACGGTCAGCGTCGCGGTTTCCCCTGCGGCCAGAATGATTTCCACCTCGGGGTCTCGTACTGATTTGGTGGCGTCGAGCGCATTGCGCAAGAGGTTTACCATAACCTGCTCGATCCGCAGCCGGTCGCCCATCACCTGCACCTGATCATCCGGCAGAATTTGCGTGATCTGCACCTGACGTTGACGCAGCTGCGGCTCCATCATTGACAGCGAGGCTGCCAGTGCATCGCCCATGTTTACAGGCGAAAGCGTCTCTCCGCCCTTGCGCGCATATGACTTGAGTTGCCGCGTGATCGCCCCCATCCGTTCGATCAGCCCGTCGATGCGACCAAAACTCGCCAAAGCCTCTTCGGGACGGTTGCGGCGCAAGAGCAATCGCGCGCCGGCCAAATAGGTTTTCATCGCGGCCAGTGGCTGGTTCAGCTCGTGGCTGACGGCCGCTGACATCTCGCCCAAAGCCGCGAGTTTCGAACTCTGCGCGAGGCTCTGTTCTGCCACTTCCAGCGTCTTTTGCACCCGTTCCCGTTCAGCAATTTCCCGCTGGAGCCGCGCGTTCAATGCGCGAAGCTCTGCCGACTCGCGCTGAAACAGCGCCATGCGCACGGCGGTCTTTCGACTAAGCGCATAAAAGGCCAGCGCCAACAGAATCGCGAATCCCATAATTTCCAGCGCCAGCACGCCGTTCACCCGTTCGCGGATCGAGGCATAGGTGGTGAACGACGTCATCTGCCAGCCGCGGAACGGGATACGGCTTTCCATGCGCATCACCGCTTCGCCTTGCAGATAGGCGTCGGCCGGCAGGGCCGTCCAATCCGCTGTCACCCGAATAGCCCGTTGAATGGCCCCCTGCGGTGTCTGGCGTTGCAGGGCCTCGGCCTCATTCAACCCGCGCCAACGCGGCTCGGTCGCCAGAATGATCGAACCTGTACTGTCCGTGACCATCACCGCGTCGGAAATCCCGGCCCAGGCCCGCTCGAACTTGGCGAGGTCCACCTCAACCACGATGACGCCCAGAACCTCGGCCCCATCTTCAAGCCGTCGTGCGTAGGTAAAGCTGTATCCACCCGCCTCGCGCGGGAGCACGGTGAACACGGTCGCGTTGGCCCGCATCGCATCGACGAAATGCGGCTCACCCCGATGAGGTTCACCCAGACGGTTGCGATCCGTGGCGGCCACTGTTCGGCCATCTGAATCCAACAGCATCAAAGACGCCGCGCCGATCTCTTCAACGAAAGAGATCAGCCGTTGGGTCGAGCGGCTGAAGTCGTTGGATTGCAGTGCAGAAATCAGCGTGGGGTCCCGCGCCAAAAGCTGCGGCACGATGGCATTTCGGCGCAGTTCACTCAGCAGGTTGCCGGAGTAAAGCGTCAGGCGCAGCTCGGCCCGGTTTCGGGTGCTTTCGGTAAATCGGTCGGTCAGCAGACGGTTGGTGACCCAGACTGTCGCCGTTGCCACCACCAGAAGAACGACCAAAGCCAGCCGCACACGCCAACTGATCGCTGTGGATCTGGGCCAAGCCAATGCAGGTTCCGTTGTATTCCCTGGGGTCGTGTTCATGGCCCCACGCTACGCGCCCGGGGCCATCTACTCAAGTCAGGCCGGGGTCAGAACGCCCGCCAATGCGCGGAAGAGCGCCGTTCCGTCGGTGCCACCGTGGCCCTCATCCGCCGCCCGCTCGGGGTGCGGCATCATGCCAAGCACACGACGGTTTTCCGACAGGATGCCGGCGATATCGCCCAGCGATCCATTGGGGTTCTCGGTATAGGTGAAGGCGATCCGGTCCTGATCGCGCAGCGCGGCCAGGGTTTCGTCATCGGCGAAATAGTTGCCATCATGGTGCGCGATCGGAATGCCGATCACATCGCCTGCGTTGTAGCCTTCGGTGAAAGCGCTGTCGCTGGTTTCCACTTTCAGGCCCACGGTCTTGCAGATGTATTTCAGGCCCGCATTGCGCAGCAGCGCCCCCGGCAGGATGCCGGTTTCGGTCAACACCTGAAAGCCGTTGCAGACACCAAAAGCATAGCCGCCACGCTCGGTATGCGCGGCCACCGCCTTGCAGATCGGCGATTGCGCGGCAATGGCACCGCAGCGCAGATAGTCACCATACGAGAACCCGCCCGGCACGCCAACGATGTCGACGCCCTCGGGCAGCGCGTTGTCCTTGTGCCAGACCATCGAGACATCAAACCCTGCCTGTTCAAACGCAACCGCCAGATCGCGGTCACAGTTCGAACCCGGGAAGACTATGACCGCCGCCTTCATCCCTGCATCTCGATGCTGTAGGATTCGATCACGGTGTTGGCCAGCAGCTTTTCGCACATGGCAGTGACATCCGCCTCTGTCGCGCCCGCGGCCAGATCCAGGTCGATCACCTTGCCCTGACGCACGCCTTCTACCTTGTCAAAGCCCATGGCACCCAACGCGTGGCGCACGGCCTCGCCCTGCGGGTCCAGAACCCCGTTTTTCAGCATCACATGCACCCGTGCTTTCATGTCGCGTCGTCCTTTGGCTCAGGTTCGAAACCTTCATCAGGTTTCATCTTGTTTATTGGTCTCGGCCTCAACGAGGCGCAGAGTTCAGTTGATCAGTGTCGGCTTGGTGATCGAGGCCGGATTGTTCGGCATCAGGCCCAGACGGCGCGCGACCTCGGAATAGGCGTCGGTGAGACTGCCCAGATCGCGGCGGAACACGTCCTTGTCCAGCTTCTGTTCGGTCTTGATGTCCCACAGGCGGCAACTGTCGGGGCTGATTTCGTCCGCCACCACCAAACGCTGGAAATCCCCGTCATAGATGCGGCCGATCTCGATCTTGAAGTCGATCAGCTTGATGCCGACGCCATACATGATGCCCGACAGGAAGTCGTTCACCCGCAGAGCCAGGCTTAGGATGTCATCCATGTCCTGCTGGCTGGCCCAGCCGAATGCGGCGATATGCTCTTCAGTGACCAGCGGATCACCAAGGCTGTCGTCCTTGTAGCAATATTCCACGATCGGGCGCGGCAGCTGTGTGCCCTCGGCAATGCCAAGACGCTTGGACATGGTGCCGGCGGCATAGTTGCGCACGATCACTTCCAGCGGCACGATTTCGCACGAACGGACCAGCTGCTCGCGCATGTTCAACCGCTTCAGGAAGTGCGTCGGCACACCCACCTGCCCCAGTCCAACCATGAAATACTCGCTCAGCAGGTTGTTCAGAACACCCTTGCCTTCGATCACGTCCTTCTTCTCGGCGTTAAAGGCGGTGGCGTCATCCTTGAAATACTGCACGATGGTGCCCGGTTCGGGGCCTTCGTACAGGGTCTTGGCTTTGCCTTCGTAGATCTTCTTGCGACGTGCCATGGGCAACCTTTCCAGGATGTGTGGGGAAATGAGTCCCCCCGCTTTGGGGCTCTCATAGTGCAAGCGCCGCAGTGTCGCAAGTTGGGTGCGCCCTCTTGCAGATATGATTGTCCGGCGTCATATGTTGATCAACGGTTTTACGGACAAAAGGGCCTATCCAATGAGCACATTCGACGATCGCGAAAATGCGTTTGAAAACAAGTTCGCGCATGACGAGGAAATGCAATTCAAAGCCGTTGCGCGCCGCAACAAGCTGGTGGGTCTATGGGCCGCAGAGCTGATGGGCAAATCCGGTGACGAAGCCGCAGAATATGCCAAGAGCGTTGTTCTGGCCGATTTCGAAGAGGCCGGCCACGAAGATGTCGTGCGCAAGGTCGAGGGAGATCTGAATGGTATCGCCGACGCAGATGCCATTCGCGCCAAGATGGCCGAGCTGATGCCGGAAGCCAAAGAGCAGATCATGAATGAGGTTGGCTAAGCCGACTTGCTGATGGGCTCATGATCTTCATGAGTTTTATGAATTTGATTTGACACCCCGTTCATGAGAGACGGGGTGTCTGTATTTCCGGGCTCGGATTCCGGCCCCCTTTTCTCAGGAACACGATCATGACCAATGCGTTCTCCGCCATGCTGGAAAGCCACGATGTCATCCTTGCTGATGGCGCAACCGGCACCAACCTGTTCAACATGGGCCTGCAGTCGGGCGATGCGCCCGAGTTGTGGAACGTGGACGAGCCCGCAAAGATCCGCGCGCTCTATCAGGGTTCGGTCGATGCGGGCAGCGATCTGTTTCTGACCAACACATTTGGTGGCACCGCCGCGCGCTTGAAACTGCACGACGCCCAAGACCGCGTGCGCGAACTGAACCGTGCGGGTGCCGAATTGGGTCGCGAAGTGGCAGACAAGGCAGGCCGCAAGATCATCGTTGCAGGTTCGGTTGGTCCCACCGGCGAGATCATGGAGCCGGTCGGCGCACTCAGCCACGCTGCTGCGGTCGAGATGTTCCAGGAACAGGCCGAGGGTCTGAAAGAGGGCGGCGTTGACGTTCTGTGGCTCGAGACCATTTCTGCGCCCGAAGAATACCGCGCTGCCGCCGAAGCCTTTGCCCTGGCCGACATGCCCTGGGTCGGCACCATGAGCTTTGATACCGCTGGTCGTACGATGATGGGCGTGACATCCGCCGATATGGTGCAGCTGGTCGAAAGCCTGCCAAACGCGCCGCTGGCCTTTGGCGCCAACTGCGGCACCGGCTCGTCCGACATCCTGCGCACCGTTCTGGGCTTTGCCGCCCAAGGGACCGAGCGTCCGATCATTTCCAAAGGCAACGCGGGCATCCCGAAATACGTCGACGGCCACATCCACTATGATGGCACGCCCGAATTGATGGGCGAATACGCGGTGATGGCGCGCAACTCGGGCGCCAAAGTCATCGGCGGTTGCTGTGGCACCATGCCCGCGCACCTGCGCGCGATGCGCGAAGCCCTGGACACCACATCACGCGGTGACCGCCCGACGTTGGATCAGATCACCGATAAGCTCGGCCCCTTCACGTCAGCCAGCGATGGCACCGGCGACGAGGCCGCACCCGAACGCCGCACCCGCCGCCGCCGTCGCGCGTAAACGACAAAGGGAGCGTCAAACGGCGCTCCCCTCTTCCTCTTGCTGAAAATATCCCGGGGTCTGGGGCAGAGCCCCAGTTCTACCCTCAGCGTCCCTCGAACTCGGCTGGGCGTTTTTGCATGAAGGCCACAACACCTTCCTGAAAGTCCCGTGTCCGCCCGCATTCACCCTGCAAATGCGCCTCGCGATTGAGCTGATCTGGCAGAGCATTCTCATAGGTTCCCCGGATCGCTTTCTTGATCGCGCCATATGCTGCGGTCGGCCCGTTGGCGAGGCTCGCGGCGCGCTTGCGCCAATGGGCGTCAAACGCATCATCCGAAACCGCCTCCCAAATCATCCCCCACTCATCCGCCTGCCGTGCGGTGATCTTATCGGCGAACAAGGCTGCCCCCATCGCCTTGGCCATGCCCATCTGACGCGGCATGAACCAGGTGCCACCAGCGTCCGGCATCAGGCCGATGCGTGCAAAAGCCTGCAGGAAATAGGCGCTTTCGCTGGCGATCACTACATCTGTGGCCAAGGCCAGGCTCGCACCCGCGCCCGCTGCAGGACCATTTACCGCCGCGATGGTCGGCACCGGGCAACCATAGATCGCCTCCAGCATGGGTGTGTATTCATCGCGCAAAGTCCGCTCCAGGTCGATCTTACCCGAGGATCCAGCGTCGCCCAGATCCTGGCCCGTGCAGAACGCCCCGCCTGCCCCGGTCAGCACGATGGCCCGCGCGGTCTTGGCAGCCTCGCGCATGGCATAGGTGATCTCGGCCCGCATCTGCGAGGTAAGCGAGTTCATCTTGTCCGGGCGGTTGAGCATCAGAACGGCCAGACCGTCAGTGATGTCGAGCGTGATGGTTTGGTATTCCATGACAATGGCCTTCAGATATGCAGGTTTTGACGCAGCCTGACCCAGGCGCGGTTCAGACAAAAGGGGGACGGTGCGTCAATCCTTGAGAATTTCTTTCAGCCGCGCCGCTTCGTCATCGCTCAGTTCTTCCTCGGGCACTGGTGCCGCTGTCGAGCGGCCACGCAGGTAAAGAAAGCCAACACCGGCGGCGATCAGCAACATGATCGGCCCCGCTGCCCACAACAGCCAATTGGCCCCGGTGACCGTGGGTTTCAACAAAACATATTCACCATAGCGATCGACGATAAAATCTATGGCCTCTTCGTTGCTGTCACCGGCCACCAGACGCTCGCGCACCAATAGCCGCAGATCGCGTGCAAGGTCGGCGTTGCTTTCATCGATGCTCTCGTTTCGGCAGACAAGGCAGCGCAACCCCTGGCTCAGATCCCGAGCGCGCTGCTCCAGCACCGGGTCATCCAACACTTCGTCAGGTTCAACGGCCCCAACAGACAGCGGCGACAAGGCGCAAGCCAGCAGTACTGCACACAAGGTCAGGAAACGGATCATTCTGCGGGCACTCCGCCTTCGGGGGCCTTGCGGGCCCCAGCAGCCACCCGGAATCGGCGATCAGACAAGCTGATGAAGCCACCAAGTGCCATCAGGATACAGCCGCCCCAGATCCAGTTGGCAAAGGGTTTGATATAGGTGCGCACCGTCCAGCCGCCATTGCTCTGCTGATCCCCGATTACCACGTAAACGTCCCGCATCAGGCGATAGTCAATCGCCGCTTCGGTCGTTGGCATACGGGCGACGGGGTAATCGCGTTTCTCGGGCGTCAGCATGGCAATCTCGCGCCCGTCCTTTTCAAGCTGCACGAACCCCATCGTCGAGATGTAGTTCGGCCCTGGCAAACGCTCGACCCCTTCAAGGGTCAAGGTAAAGCCGCCAACCTCAAAGGGTTCATTGAACTGGACAACACGAATGTCTTCCTCTTCCCAGGCGGTCAGACCGGCGACGGCGAAAATTGTGATGCCCAGACCCGCATGCGCGACCGCCTTGCCCCAATCGGCACGCGGCAGGCGCATCAGACGCCCCAGGCGACCGGTTCGGCCCGTACGGCTCCACAGATCCATCGCGGCCCCGGAAACGACCCAGGCGCCAAGGAACAGTCCCACCGGGCCAAGCGCGCTCTGCCCGGTCTGCATCGCCCAGACCAGAACGCCCAAAGCCACTGACAGGACAAAGGCATAGCGCAATGACCAGGCCGTGCGTCCCAGCCGCCCACGTTTCCACGGCAACATCGATCCGATCGGCAACGCCAGACCCAGCAGAACCATGAACGGTGTGAACGCAGCGTTGAAAAACGGCGGTCCCACCGAGAGTTTTCGGTCAAAGAACATCTCGGCGATGATGGGCCACATGGTGCCAAAGAACACAACGAAACAGCTGACTGCGAGCAGGATGTTGTTCACCACCAGCGCGCTTTCACGGCTGACAATGCCAAAGACACCCTTGGCCTCCATCTCCTGCGCGCGGGCCGCAAAAAGCGTCAATGCCCCGCCCGTAAAGAATGCCAGGATCAACAGGATGAACACGCCCCGCTCAGGATCATTGGCAAAGGCATGGACCGAGGTCAGCAACCCCGAGCGCACGATGAATGTCCCGATCAACGAGAATCCAAACGCCAAGATCGCCAGCAGGATGGTCCAGCTTTTCAGCGCCTCGCGCTTTTCGACCACGATGGCGGAATGCAGCAACGCAGCCGCCAGCAACCACGGCATGAAAGAGGCGTTTTCTACCGGATCCCAGAACCAGAACCCGCCCCAGCCAAGCTCGTAATAAGCCCACCACGATCCAAGCGCGATACCGATGGTCAGGAACACCCAGGCCGCCAGCGTCCATGGACGCACCCAACGGCCCCACGCGGCGTCAACGCGGCCTTCGATCAAGGCCGCAACAGCGAAGGAAAACGACATGCTCAGGCCCACATAGCCCAGATACAGAAACGGCGGGTGGAAGGCCAAGCCAGGGTCCTGCAGCAGCGGGTTCAGATCCTGTCCGTCAAATGGGGGAACTGCCATGCGCAAAAACGGGTTCGACGTAAACAGGATGAAGGCAAAGAAGGCCACCGCAATCGCCGCCTGCACGCTTAATACCCGTGCGCGCAGCCCAGGTGGCAACCCGCCTCCGAACCAGGCCGCCATGGCACCAAACAGGGTTACGATCAGCACCCAGAGAAGCATTGAGCCTTCGTGGTTCCCCCATGTGCCGCTGATCTTGTAAAGCATCGGCTTGGCCGAATGGCTGTTGAGCACCACCAGGCGCAGCGAAAAATCCGAAGTGACAAAGGCCCACATCAGCGCGGCAAACGCAAACCCAGTCAAAAGAAACTGCGCATTTGCGGCAGGTTCCGCCACAGCCATCCAGCCGGACCAGCGTTTGTGTGCACCCACCATGGGCACGATCGTCTGCACGATTGCGACCATGAAGGCCAGGATAAGGGCGAAGTGACCGAGTTCTGTAATCATATCCAAATGTATAGACCGCCCAAGGGGGCGGTCCAATCGCTTTCGTGCACCATGTCAGCGCATAGTGTCGCGCCTCAACCAGACGTGCGTTGCAAGGCTTTCCAATCCTCCAGCGCCGGGTTCTCGCCCGGGGTCACGGCCTTGGCAACTGTGCGTTGATCCTCAATGGGGTTCGCTGCACCGGGACTGTCCGAGCGCATCTGCTGCAAGGTCGCGATATTGGCCATGACCTGCGGCGCGCGGGTCATGGTGTCGGCCAGATCGCGTTGCAGGTCCTGCATTTTGGCCTGATGACGCGCGCCGAAATAGAACGACACAATTACCCCCAGCAGCCACCAAAGTGGCTCCGGCACCAGCGCAATGCCTTGCATGCGCGCCGAAAACCACAGCGGATCGACCATGGCGGAAACGAACAACCCCAACGTCCCAAGCGCCAGGGCAGGACGCGGCAAGCGATTGAGCCCATCCATGAAGCGATCAAACCAGCCCTTGCGTGGCACAGCAAATTCGGCACCGAATTGGGTCATCGCTTGCGCCTGGACCGTTTGCGAGCGCTGCGCTCCGGCTTCGGCGTTTTCGCGAAACACCTCAGCCGTTTCGCGCACCACATTGCGCCCGCCCCCAAACAGCAACTCAAACATGCCCGCGATCAACCCCATGCCCCTACCCTTTTCTGAAATTGAGCCTCTGTCAGGTGATAGCGCGGCGAGATGAATTCTTCGGCCCGTTTGATCCAGCCGCCTTTATCGCCACGCCGTGTACGGGCGTATTTGCGGCTTTGTACGCGCTGGTCTGCCAGCCGGAAGTAGTAGTTCCGACGTGCGACGCCATAAGCATCCCGAAAAGCCAATGCGCCCTGCTCTGCCGCCTTCGCCGCCGCCCCCTCGGTCTGTGGCCCCAAGGCACCATCGACCGAAACCGCAAACCCCATGTCCCGCAGCAGTCGCTGCAGAATTTTCACCGCATTTCCGCCTGCGTTGACATACATGTCAAAGACCGAAGGCTGAATGATCTTGGGCAAGCGGTTGATCCGGGGACGGTTGAAATAGTGATCGACAAAAATCTCGACCGCCTGCGTCCGGCTCAACGCCTTGACGTCCGCAACCGAAACCCGGCCATCACCAGTTAGATCCATCCCCAACCGCCGCATTGTATGGATCGTGACACCAAACTTGGTCGCCCCGCCCGGATCATCGGGATCATTCACATAGCCGCCCTCGCGGGCAACGATCTCTTCTGCGATCTGTTCCACTGTCAGCATTGAGTTGGTCCTACATCAGAATAGACGTAGATCACGCCACAGCCCGGTTAACGGCGCCAAAAGAACAAGGGCGCTGCCAAAGCAACGCCCCTTGTTTCTTCTTGTTCCAAATACGAGCGCCGCAGGCAGGCGGCGCCAGCTGCCTTCAGCTGTCCTGGCCTTGATACACGCCCTGCTCCTTCAAAGCATCGACAACTTCCTTGGGCATATAGGTTTCGTCATGTTTCGCAAGAATTTCAGAGGCCTGAAAGACACCGTTGACGTATTTTCCAGTGCCGACCATGCCTTGGTTCTCGGCAAACAGGTCCGGCAAAACGCCCGAGAATTCGACCGGAACCGTTGCCCCGCCATCTGTCACGGCAAAACGTACAACCGTCCCCTCGCCACGTTCGATGCTTCCTTCCTCGACCAGGCCGCCGATGCGGAACACTTCGGTCGGGGCTGGTGGTTCGGCCATTATCTGGCTGGGCGCGCGGAAGAAGTTGATGCCATCGCGCATGGCATAGCCGATCAGCCCGGTGGCCACGATCAGGGCCACGATGGTCAAAATGATCACCTGGATGCGGCGCTGCTTCTTGAGCGACTTCATGTCTTCCTCCGCGTCAGAGTTACGGGAACAGGGGCGCCATCATCAGGCCGCGCGTCTCGTCCTCACCTAACATCAGGTTGGCGTTCTGCAAGGCCTGGCCACTGCTACCTTTTGTCAGGTTATCCAAGGCCCCGATCACGATGGCGCGTCGTTCGATCCGATCCGCCGTCACCCCAATGTGGCAGAAGTTCGAGCCGCGCACATGATGCGTCGACGGCGCCTCGCCAAACGGCAACATCTGGATGAAGGGTTCGTTTTCGTAGGCGTGGCACAGCGTCTCATAAATGCTCTGCGGATCACCGTGAACGTAAGTTGTCGCCAGAATACCCCGGTTTGCAGGAACCAGATGCGGTGTGAACTGCACATGCACCGTCCGGCCCGCGATCTTTGAAAACTCCTGATCGAACTCGCCCAGGTGCCGGTGGGTGCCGCCAACGGCATAGGCGTTATAGCCCTCGCTCAGCTCGGCATGCAGCAGGTTTTCCTTCAGGCTCCGTCCCGCGCCAGACACGGCGCATTTGAGGTCCAGAATGATGTCGTCCAAATCAATCACATTCGCCGCGATCAGCGGCCGCAGCACATACTGACCCGTGGCCGCGTTACAGCCTGTACCAGCCACCAACCGCGCCGACCGGATATCATCACGATAGAACTCGGTCAGGCCATATACGGCCTCTTCCTGCTGTTCCAAAGCGACGTGCGGGTTGCCGTACCACTTTTCATACTCCGCCGGGTCACGTAGCCGGAAATCCGCCGACAGGTCGACGATCTTCAGGGTCTTGGGCAGCTCGCGAATGACCTCTTGGCTGGTCTTGTGCGGCAAGGCGCAGAAACATAGGTCGATCTGGCTGAAATCGATCTCGCTGATCTTGCACAGATCCGGCAAGTTCATGTGGCGCAAGTGCGGGAACACCTGGGCCATGCTCATGCCCGCCTTACGCTCGGCGGCAAGCGCCACGATGTCCATGTTCGGGTGTTCGGCGATCAGCCGCACCAGTTCGGCGCCGGTGTACCCGCTGGCGCCCAGAATTGCGATCTTGTGGGTCATGTCAGACCTCTTCTCTTCATATGTCGTGCAGTCATGGACCGCGCGCTGCGGTCCGGAGTTACCGGGCAAGATGCCCGCCGTCCTTGATCAGCGTCAAGCGGCTTGAAAGGTGATTTGTCGTCGGAGGAACTGCGTCGCCCGGTCACTGACGCGGTTCGGGTTGCCCGTGGTCAGAAAACCCGCATCGCCAGAACCCAGCATATGCGGGTGACGATCCAGATAGTCGGCCAATGAATCGGCCACGAGCCGCCCTTGGCTGAACACCTTGACGTCCGGGCCCAATGCGGTCTGAAACGCCTCTTCCATCAGTGGATAATGTGTGCAGCCCAGAATAGCCGCTTGGGGGTGCGGCATTTTGCGTTGCAGCGCTTCGACATGCGAGCGCACCAATGCTTCGGCGAGGATCATGTCGCCGTCTTCGATAGCATCGACAACACCGCCGCAGGCCTGCGCTTCGACGTCCACACCAATCGCACGGAACGCGAGTTCCCGCTGAAAGGCGCGGCTCATCACGGTCGCGGGCGTGGCAAACAAAGCGACGTGCTTGGTTTCCACCTCACGCGGCGGAGAGTTGTCGCCCCAGTTCCGCTCGGTCAGTGCTTCGATCAGCGGCACGAACACACCCAGCACCCGTTTGCCCTCGGGCACGCCCGCCTCCTGCATCCGGCGCAGCGCCGCCGCACTGGCGGTATTGCAAGCCAGGATCACCAGGTTACAGCCCGCATCCCAAAGATGATGCACCGCCTTGTTGGTGAGCTGAAAGATATCTTCGGCATCACGCACGCCATACGGCGCGTGATCGCTGTCTGCATAGTACAGAAAATCCACGTCAGGCAGCCGCTTTTGCGCCGCGTTCAGGACAGTCAACCCGCCCAGACCAGAATCAAAGATACCTACTGCCATTTGCCCCTTAGGCGCGATGCCGTTCCTCAAACTCATAGCCGTAGTCGTAAGACTTCAACGGCTTCGGAGACAGCTCATACGTGGCTTTGCGCAGGAAATCCATCATCGCGCGGCTATCTTTTGCCATCGGGTCCAGAATGTCACGGCCAATGGGGTCTCCCACCACAACTTTCACCGGCGTATCGACGCGCTTTTTGAACTCTTTGATCAAAAGCCCCATGCGCAGAGTGTTGTGCAGATGGCTGGCGATCTGGAACAGGCGACTGGTGTGGCCGTCGAAGTAAACCGGGACAACCGTGGCGTTCGATTTGCCCACCATTCGCGCAGTAAACCCGCGCCAACCGGGATCCATAGGCTGACCAAATGGCTTGACCGCAGTGCTGACGGTGCCCCCCGGAAAGATCCCGATCGCGCCGCCCCGACCAAGATAGTTCAGCGAGGTCTTGCGCGTGTCCAGGTTCAGCTTCATCGCCTCTTTCGTCTGGTCAAACGAGATCGGCAGGATGATCCGGTTGATATCTTCGGCCTTGCGGAACACCCGATGCGCCAGAATGCGGAAATCGCCGCGCGTTTGCGACAGGATATGGCCCATCATCAGCCCATCGAGAATGCCATAGGGGTGATTTGCAATCAGGATCAGCGGGCCGTCCTGTGGGATGTTCGATAGTGATCCGCCGATCACATCCAACGACAGGCCATAACGCTCGACCATCACCGACCAGAAGTCACGCCCGTTTGCCACGTCCCGCTCATACCCGTCCGCTCGCTTGATCAGGCCGATCCGCCCGGTGGAGTTCTCCATCAGCCGAATGACAGTGCGCCCGCCCTTAGTGGCAGCCGAATGAGCGTAAGAAATGTCGCGAGCGATGTGGCGGCGCGAGGTCATGGTCGTCTCCGTTTGGATGCCCGATAGATAAGAACGGGCATCCATTTTGCAAAGATTGCATGACAACAGTGTGACGGTATTACTCAGCCGCCTGCTTCAGGTCAGCGCCACCCTGGCGGATCGCGGCTAGCAGCTCTTCGCGACGTTTGGCAGCCTTGGCTTCGTTTTGCATTTTGACCGGGCCAAAGCCGCGAATATCCAAGGGCAACCGCGCAAGCGCGCAAACTGCGTCCTTGGTTTCTGGGCTTAACTTGGCCAGCGCATCTTTCATGTCCTTTTCATACTGACGGATCAGTGCGCGTTCCATCTTGCGCTCGGATGTATAGCCAAAGATGTCGAGAGGCGTGCCCCGCAGGCCTTTCATGCGCGACAACAGCTTCATGGGCCCAAGCATCCATTCCCCGAACTCGCGCTTCTTGGGGCGCCCATCCGGACCGGTGCCGCCCAGGATCGGCGGTGCCAGGTGCAGGGTCATCTTCAGGTCGCCGTCAAACTCGGCCGCGGCCTTGTTCCGACTGTCCAGAAGCAGGCGCGCAACCTCGTATTCATCCTTGTAGGACAAGAGCTTGTGATAGCCCAAGGCCACCGCCTCTTTCAGCTCGGCATCTTCGATCCCGTCGAGCATCTTGGCATAGCGTTTCGCCAATCGCTTGCTCTGATAGGCGGTCAGGTGATCCATGCGATAGGCAGTCTTTTCGTCCAGTGACTTGGGCAGCTCGACCACATTGGGTGTCAGCACCTTGGCCACTTGATCAGGATGCAGCACGGCCCAACGGCCAATTTCGAACGCGCGTTTGTTGCGCTCAACCGCAGCCCCGTTCAGCTCAATGGCCGCCATGATCGCGTCATGGCTGAGTGGAAGCAGACCGCGCTGCCAAGCCGCGCCAAAGACCATCATGTTCGAGAAGATGGAATCGCCCATCACAGCGCGCGCCAGATCAGACGCATCGAACAGCGCGAGCCGATCTTTCAGACGTGCCTCGAGCGCCAGCTCCAGCCGGTCAGACGGGATCTGGAATTCGGTGTTACGGGTGAAATCCCCGGTGATGATTTCATGAGAGTTGACCACGGCACCGGCCGTCTCGTTGCGCAGCAGACCGATGGTCTTGGCCCCGGCGCTGACCACCAGATCACCACCGATCAGCGCGTCACATTCACCGGTGGCTACACGGATGGCGCTGATGTCGTCGGGATCATTGGCCAGGCGACAGTGGATATGAACCGCCCCACCCTTTTGCGCCAGCCCGGCCATTTCCATCATACCGGCACCCTTGCCATCAATTTGCGCGGCCTGTGCCAGAACAGCGCCGATGGTCACGACACCGGTACCACCCACGCCCGTGATCACCACATTGTGGGTGCCATTGATCGTCGGCACCTCTGGCATCGGGAGATCAGGCAAATCAATCTCAGTCGTGGCTTCCTTGCGCAGCTTGGCGCCCTCTAGCGTGACAAACGACGGACAGAACCCTTTGACGCAAGAGAAATCCTTGTTGCAGCTGGATTGGTCAATTGCCCGCTTGCGGCCCAGTTCAGTTTCCTTGGGCACGATCGAGACACAGTTCGACTGTACGCCGCAATCACCGCAGCCCTCGCAGATGTCGGTGTTGATGAACACGCGCTTGTCCGGGTCCGGGAAGGTGCCCCGCTTGCGGCGGCGGCGTTTTTCGGCGGCGCAGGTCTGGATGTACACGATGGCGCTGACGCCTTCGATCTCGCGGAACTTCTCTTGCACGTTCATCAGCTCGGCGCGCTCATGGGTCTCGATGCCCGCAGGCAGCGCCTTGAAGTTCACGTCTTCTTTCTCGTCATAGACCACGGCGACATGTGTAACCCCCATTGCCTTGACTTCGGCCACGATGCGCTCGGCACTCAGGCCGCCCTCGTTGTCCTGTCCCCCCGTCATCGCGACGGCATCATTGTACAGGATCTTGTAAGTGATGTTCGTTCCGGCGGCCAAGGCAGCACGGATCGCCTGGACACCCGAATGGTTGTAAGTCCCGTCGCCCAGGTTCTGGAACACGTGATCGGTGGTTGAAAACGGCGCCTCGCCGATCCAGTTCGCCCCTTCACCGCCCATATGGGTATAGCCAAGCGTCTCGCGGTCCATCCACTGCACCATGAAATGGCAGCCAATGCCGGCATAGGCGCGGCTGCCGTCCGGCACCTTGGTCCCGGTGTTATGCGGGCAGCCCGAGCAGAAATACGGCAGGCGCGCTGCGATCTCTTGCGCATTGTCCGACCGGCGCGCGTCATCCAAAGCCTGCAGCCCGGCGCGAACGCCGTCCGTGTCGTGCCCCTCTTCGATCAGGATAGTGCCCAGCTTCTCGGCGATCATGATCGGATCAAGCGCACCACGGGTCGGGAACAGCTCGGGCCCATGCATCGACCCCGCGCCGCCACCTTTGTGCCAACCCCAGACACGCCGACCCCGGCGGTCATCAAAGATCGCCTCCTTGATCTGCACCTCGATCAGCTTGCGTTTTTCCTCGACCACAACGATCAGGTCGAGACCTTCGGCCCAATCATGGAACCCCTTCATATCCAGCGGGAACACCTGCCCGACTTTATAGGTCGTGATCCCAAGCCGCTCGGCCTCGGTCTCGTCAATGTTGAGCAAAGCCATGGCATGGACCAGATCCAGCCAGTTCTTGCCAGCCGCAACAAAACCGATCTTGGCCCCGGCTTTGCCCCAGACACGTTTGTCCATCTTGTTGGCATGGCTGAATGCCTCGGCCGCAAAGCGTTTGTGATCGATGATCCGTGCCTCTTGCGGGGTGCGGTCGTCCACCAGACGGATGTTCAGCCCACCCTCGGGCATGTCAAACTCGGGCGTGACGATCTGCATCCGGTTCGGGTCGCCATCGACCACGGATGTGACCTCGATCGTGTCTTTCATCGTCTTCAGGCCCACCCACAGGCCCGAAAACCGCGACAACGCCATGCCATAAAGGCCGTAATCCAGGATCTCCTGCACACCTGCAGGGCTGACAATCGGCATATAGGCATCCATCAAGGCCCATTCCGACTGATGCAACACGGTCGAGCTTTCGCCGGTGTGGTCATCGCCCATAGCCATGACCACACCGCCCAACGGGGCGGTGCCTGCCATGTTTGCGTGCCGGATCGCGTCGCCGGACCGGTCAACACCGGGCCCTTTTCCGTACCAAAGGCCAAAGACGCCGTCGTATTTGCCGTCGCCACGCAAACCCGCCTGTTGCGACCCCCAAAGCGCAGTGGCTGCCAGATCCTCGTTCAGACCATATTGAAACGTGACATCCGCCTCGGCCAATTGCTTGGCGGCGCGGTTCATCTGCATGTCGACGGCACCAAGAGGCGAGCCGCGATAGCCCGTCACCAGCCCTGCCGTATTGTGGCCTGCCGCCTCGTCCCGCGCCTTTTGCATCAGCATCAAGCGCACCAGCGCCTGTGTGCCGTTCAGCAGGACCTGTTTCTTGTTCAGGTCAAAGCGGTCGTTCAGCGAAATTTCGTGCTGACTCATCAAACGTCTCCCCACGTCAGATTAGTTTGCCAGGGTATTTTCCCCTCTCATCGCTCACTTTAGGTCACAAATACTGACCTGTATAGTGGCTTTTTTGCCTTCTGCGACAGCAAGACGGTTGATTGTGGCCATTGGCATGCCTTTGATATAGGGCGTCGGCTCCAAATCGAAAGTTGGGACAATGGACTGGGATAAACTAAGAATTTTTCACGCAGTGGCCGACGCAGGCAGCTTGACGCATGCGGGAGACAAACTGAATCTGTCGCAATCCGCCGTCAGTCGCCAAATCCGCGCGCTTGAGGAGTCCCTGAATTCCACGCTGTTCCACCGCCACGCCCGCGGCCTGATTCTGACGGAACAAGGGGAACTGCTATTTGACGCCACCAGCGCCATGAGCAAACGGCTGGATGCTGCGGCCGCGCGCATTCGAGACAGCGAAGAGGAAGTGTTTGGCGAGCTTCGCGTCACCACAACCTTTGGGTTCGGCACCCTTTGGCTCGCACCGCGTCTGCCCAAGCTCTATGAAAAGTACCCAGACCTCAAAGTCGACCTGATGCTGGAAGAGCGCGTGCTGGATTTGCCGATGCGTGAGGCAGATGTTGCCATCCGCATGAAAGAGCCAAGCCAGGCCGATCTGATCCGCAAGCGATTGATGACCGTTCGCATGCAGCTTTACGCATCGCGCGAGTATCTCAACCAGCACGGCATTCCAGATGGAATCGATGACATCGTAAAACATCGACTGATTTGCCAGAATACAAGCGCGGCCCAGGTTGGGGCCGGCGCGCTGCTGGTGCAGACGCTGATGGGGCATAACCCGCAATCGCTTTTGACGGTGAACAACTACTTCGGTGTTCTGCAGGGCGTGTTGCACAATCTGGGGATCGGTGTGCTGCCTGACTATGTCACACAGGATTTCCCCGATCTGGTGCATGTGATGACCGAAACGGAATCTGCGGATGTGCCTGTATTCTTGGCCTACCCAGAGGAGTTGCGGCATTCGCAAAGGGTCGCGGCCTTCAAAGATTTCGTTCAGGACGAGATCATTGCGCACCGCAAGCAACTGCGTCAGCAAGGAAAAATCTGAGCTATGCATTCCCGGCATATCGGGAATGTCAATAGCGTGACATTAAAAACCTTGATCGTTCATAAACTGCCACCTAAATGAACTCTCGAAGGCGATGATGCTGAAACGCTGGTCACCTTCATACCTCCCTGTTGGACTTCGGCCGAGCTTAGTGCTCGGCCTTTTTTTTGGTTCAACGCGATGACAGTCGGCAAATCCCTATCCAAATTCCCCTCGAACTAGCCGTAAGTGCTTAACATTGCCCTATGAACTCGGCGCTTGGTTGAGTAAGCTGCGCAAAACAAACCAAAATCCGTTTCGAGGGCAAATTCATGGTCTACATGTTACGATTGCTTGCTGTACTGGTGTTGACCAGTGTGCTTGCTGTCCCGCTGCATGCACAAGTTCCCACAACTTCAACAGGGTCCAGCTCGACAAGTTCCACCCCTGTTGTTCCAGAAGATCTGACACCTGATCAAGTGGACGATCTGGTCGCTCGGATGTCCGATGACCAGGTTCGGGCGCTGCTGCTCGATCGGCTGGATGCAGTCGCTGAAAAACAAACCCAAGTCGCGCCTGAAAAGGGCATCCTGACCATCATTCGCGATCTGGGAACCAATATGGTGATGGGATGGCTGCATGTCCTCCAACAGGTGCCCAACCTTGTTTCGGGGCAACTGCAAGCCTTTTCGAACTTCTCGGCAGCATTTGCACCCGGCGAAATGATCGTGATGTTCGGCTACATTCTGGCCGCACTTTTGGCTGGTTATGCGGCTGAAAAGCTGACAATTTGGCTGGTTCTTCGAAGAGCGCGCCCAGAAACCGGCGAAGAGGCAGGTAACCTATGGTCCACCGTGGGCTTCTTGTTTCGCCGGTTCTGCCGTGAACTGTTGGGGTTGGTCGTCTTCTACGTGGTGTTGCGGTTCGTTGGAACACATTTGCTCTCAGCCGAAGAGCTGACATTTGCAGGACCGATGGTCTTCTATCTGATCTGGATCCCGCGTCTTGGTGCCGCGATTTCCCGCTTTGTGCTCGCCCCCAACCGGGCTGACCTGCGTTTGGTCAACGTGTCCGACCGGTGGGCAAAGTACCTGCATCGCAATCTGATCGGCCTCTTCCTGCTGGGTGGTTTCACCATTTTCATCGTCGGCTTCAATCAAGCCAATGGCGTTCCAATGGGGGAAACCCGTCTGGGTTTCTGGCTGAATACATCCGTTCACATCTACATCGGCATCATCGCCTGGCGTGCTCGTGAGGGTCTGAGCGACATGATGCGCGGAACCGATCCGGACCGTTCTCGCTTTGACGAGGCTGTGGCCAAGGCCTATCCCTACATGGCAATTGGTGTGTCTGCCGTCATGTGGCTGGTTGTTGAAATGATCATCGGCTCGGGCGATCGTCGTCTGCTGTTGCTCTTGGGATCGGCCCCGCATTACACCACCATGTTCTGGTTGCTGATGGCACCTGCCATCGACACGCTGATCCGCGGTCTGGTGCGCCATCTGGCGCCGCCGATGATGGGCGATGGTCCGATTGCCGAACGCGCATATAAATCCACCAAACGCAGCTATATCCGCATTGGTCGGGTTCTGGCGGGCATCTTTGTGGTTCTGCAGATCGCCAACGCGTGGGAAATTGATCTGCGCAACGTGGCAGCTGCGGGTGTGGGCCACGACGTTGCCGGCGCCCTGGTCGAGTTCCTGATGATCGTCGCCATCGGCTATATCGTGAACGAGGTTGTCTCGCTCTGGATCAACCGTCGCCTGGCGGCCGAAATGACCGCCAGCGAACAGAGCCCTGACGAAGAGGCTGGCGAAGGCGGCGGCGCTGGCGGCTCACGCCTGGCCACCGTTCTGCCACTGCTGCGGGTCAGCGCTCAGGTCGCCATCTCGGTCATCTTTGGCCTGCTCGCCATCGGAGCGCTTGGCGTCGACATCACGCCGCTTCTGGCTGGTGCCGGTATCCTGGGTCTGGCCATCGGTTTCGGTGCCCAGAAGCTGGTCGCGGACATCGTAGGTGGCATCTTCTTCCTGATTGATGATGCGTTCCGGGTGGGTGAATACGTCGATGTGGGCGGCACCATGGGCACGGTCGAGAAGATCTCGATCCGGTCGATGCAGCTGCGCCACCACCGCGGCGCCGTGCACACGATCCCCTATGGCGAAATTCAGAAGCTGACGAACTTCAGCCGCGACTGGGTGATCATGAAGCTCAAGTTCACCGTGCCCTTCGACACCGACCCCAACAAGGTCAAGAAGATCTTCAAGAAGATCGGTGCCGAGATGATGGCAGACGAGGTTCACAAGGACGGCTTCCTGCAGCCGTTCAAATCGCAAGGTGTCTTTGACTTTGACGATGTGGGCATGATCATCCGGGGTAAATTCATGGCCAAGCCGGGCAAGCAATTCACCCTGCGCAAAGAGATCTTCAACCGGGTCAAGGCGTCATTCAACGAGGCAGGCATCGACTTTGCCCGCCGCGAAGTACGCGTTGCCATTCCGGGTATGGAAGACAATGACAACATCACCGAGGACCAGAAAAGAGCCGTCGCTGCGGCAGCTTCTGAGGCCTCGAACCAGCAAGGGCAAGCCGGGCCTCCGGCTGACGACCGCTAAGTCCGGTCCCGCCCCGGTGTTGGCCGGGGCGGGTCATTTTAGATGCACCATAAACTTCGAGGCTGTTTTGAAACCGACGTATTTGGCTGCCGCATTTTGCGCTTTGTGCTGGTCGAGCCAGGTTCATGCCACTGGTGTGCTCGACTCTCAGGTCGATGATTTCGACAAGGTGCAGAAAGAAGAAACCCTGGGTTTGCGCAATGGCTCGGTGGTTGTCGCACCGATCCCCTTTTCGAACCCTACGATCGGCTCGGGATTGGTTCTGGGTGCAGGATATCTTTTTAACATCGACGAAGGCTCTGACCCTTCCCTGTTGGGCCTTGCCGCATTGCGTTCGGACAACGGCAGCGAAGGGTATGGGCTGGCGGCCAATTTCTATTTCAACAACAATCGCTGGCAGATTGAGACGCTCTTTGCCAATGCCGCGGTCAACTATGACCTATATACACCAGCAGCAGCCCTGCCCATCAGCCAGAGCGGGATCCTGGCCCGCGCCAGCTTGTCATATGGGTTCACCCATGATGCATCCCTTGGGCTGTCGTTGCGCTATCTGAACACAGACATCAACCCGGCCGTTCCCGGCCTGCCGCCCATTCCACCGCCGTTCAATCAGTTCCTGAACGTCGAAATCGCCAACGTTGGCTTTGTTGGAAAATGGGATACCCGTGACGATACCATCTACCCCAGCAAGGGGTTCATCGTCGATGGAGAGGTCACCCGGGGTTACACTCTGGCGGGCGTTACGGACGACTATTCCAAGGGATGGATCAACTTTACCCACTACATGCAGCCATTTGAAAGGGCGGTCATCGCAACGCGACTTTCAACCTGCGCCGTTTCGACTTCGACGCCCTTTTTCGATCAATGCTCATTGGGTGGCACCGACGGGTTCCGCGGGTTTTCGGCCACGCAGTTTTTGGATTTTCGGTCCCTGTCCGCCCAAATCGAGTTTCGTCGCCAATTCACCGACAGGTTGGGCGCGATCGCATTCGCAGGCGTTGGCATGGTTGGCCCCCAATTCAACGACCTGAAAATTGGCGGCACACACAGTTCCTACGGGTTGGGTGCCCGCTACCGCGTATCCAAGAAGTTTCCGGTCGACTTTTCGGTCGATTATTCCCGCAACAGCGAGCGCGAAGATCAGCTCTATATCTATGTCGGGCAACGCTTCTGACGGCTCACCTGACCTCCTGCGCGTTCTTGGCTCTTTCCTCGGACGCGCCCTTGCCCTAAAAGGCGCGCAATATCGGCCACCCTGGGGATACGGATACACGATGCAAGAGCCAGCCATCACACCCGAACTGATCGCGAACCATGGGCTCAAGCCCGAGGAATACGACATGATCCTCGAGATCATCGGGCGCGAACCGACCTTTACCGAGCTCGGCATCTTTTCCGCCATGTGGAACGAGCACTGTTCCTACAAGTCCTCCAAGAAATGGCTGCGCACCCTGCCCACCGATGGTCCGCAGGTGATCTGTGGCCCCGGCGAGAATGCGGGCATCGTCGACATCGGCGACGGTCAGGCCGTCGTCTTCAAGATGGAAAGCCACAACCACCCGTCCTACATCGAACCCTATCAGGGCGCGGCGACTGGTGTGGGGGGCATCCTGCGCGATGTCTTTACCATGGGCGCGCGCCCGATTGCCTCGATGAATGCGCTGTCGTTTGGCGAGCCCGACCACCACAAGACCCGCCAACTGGTCAACGGTGTGGTCGAAGGTATCGGCGGCTATGGCAACTGTTTCGGCGTGCCTTGTGTGGGTGGCGAAGTTCGCTTTCACCCCGCCTACAACGGCAACTGCCTGGTGAATGCATTTGCTGCTGGTCTGGCTGATGCAGACAAGATCTTCTACTCCGCAGCCTCCGGGATCGGCATGCCCGTCGTCTATCTGGGTGCGAAAACCGGCCGTGACGGGGTTGGCGGTGCCACCATGGCCTCGGCCGAATTTGACGACACCATCGAAGAAAAACGCCCCACCGTTCAGGTTGGCGACCCCTTCACCGAAAAGCGCCTGATGGAGGCAACGCTGGAACTGATGCAGACCGGCGCCGTGATCTCGATCCAGGATATGGGTGCGGCTGGCCTGACCTGTTCCGCTGTAGAGATGGGCGACAAGGGTGGTCTGGGCGTGCGTCTGGACCTGGAAAACGTCCCGCAGCGCGAAGAGAACATGACAGCCTATGAGATGATGCTGTCGGAATCTCAGGAACGCATGCTGATGGTTCTGAAACCCGAGCTTGAGGCCGAAGCCCGCGCCGTGTTCGAAAAATGGGATCTGGATTTTGCCATCGTTGGTGAAACCATCGCCGAAGACCGCTTCCTGATCATGCACAAAGGCGAAGTCAAAGCAGACCTCGTGCTGTCGAAACTCTCATCGACCGCGCCGGAATACGATCGCCCATGGGTTGCCACGCCCGAGGCCGAGGAACTGGCCGACGTCCCGCAGATCGACCCGATCGATGGCCTGCGCGCCCTGCTCGCTTCGCCCAACTATGCGGGCAAACAGTGGGTCTATGAGCAGTATGACACCATGGTCATGGCCGACAGCGCCCGCACACCCGGTCTGGGTGCCGGTATGGTGCGTGTTCACGGCACCGACAAGGTGCTGGCGTTCACCTCTGACGTGACCCCGCGCTATGTACGTGCAAACCCGGTTGAGGGTGGCAAACAGGCGGTGGCCGAGGCTTATCGCAACCTGACCGCCGTTGGGGCCAAACCGCTGGCCACCACCGACAACCTGAACTTTGGCAACCCCGAAAAGCCCGAGATCATGGGCCAGTTCGTGGGCGCCATTCAAGGTATCGGCGCCGCCGTTGGCGCATTGGACATGCCGATCGTCTCGGGCAACGTTTCGCTCTACAATGAGACTGACGGCCAGGCGATCCTGCCCACACCCACCATCGGCGCGGTTGGTCTGCTGACCTCGACCAACGATATCATCGGCAACGAGGTGCGTGACGGTCACATCGCCATGGTGATCGGCGTAACCGAAGGTCACCTGGGTCAATCCGCCCTGCTGGCCGAAGTGTTCAACCGCGAGGAAGGCGACGCACCTGCCGTTGATCTGGCCGCCGAGGCCCGCAACGGTGACTTCATCCGCGAAAATCGCGAGATGATCAAAGCCTGCACCGACCTGGGCGATGGTGGCCTGGCGCTGGCCGCGTTCGAGCTGGCCGAAGCTGCCGGTGTTGGCGTACAGCTTGACGATGCCCCGACCGAGATCCTGTTCGGCGAAGATCAGGCGCGCTATCTGGTGGCCTGCAACTTTGATCAGGCCGAAGCGCTGATGATCGCCGCCGGTCAGGTTGGCGTTCCAGTGACTTCCGTTGGCCGTTTCACTGGCGACAGCGTCAAGATCGGCAACTCCGAAGCGCCACTGACGGAACTGACCGAGGTGTTCCGGAGCAGCTTTGCCGCTGCGGTCGCCTGACCTAACGCGTCTATACGTTCCAAATACGGCAAGCCCTGTTCTCCTTCGAGGGTGCAGGGCTTTCCCCTGAGACGGGCCACGCCCACTTGCGCGCCCTGACCCGTCGCCCTACATTTCTGCCAAGAGCAACACACGAAGGACCTCCCTAATGCCAATGACAGCCCATGAGATCGAAGAACTGCTGCGCCAGTCCTTTCCGGATGCAGAGATTCAGGTCGGCGGCAACGACGGTGTTCACATGGCAGCGATGGTCGTGGACGAGAGCTTTCGCGGCAAGAACCGCATCCAGCAACAGCGCGCGGTCTATGCCGCACTCAAGGGCAAGATGGACGGCCCCGACGGCGAATTGCACGCCTTGGCCCTGACCACCAAAGTGCCGGACTGACCGCAACAGGATCACCAAGGACCGTGACACATGTCTTTCTGGAGCACCCTCACCTATCCGTTTCGCAGCGCGCCCCGCAAGCCACTGGCCGCGCGGCAGCCGAAGCTTGAACACCGTGAGACACCACTAGGCATGGAAGCCACTGATCTGGACGTTGTCGAGGCGACAATCCGCCAAAATCAATCTCTGGAACGCTCTGGTACACTCTTTGGCCAACCCAAGGGCAGCTTCGCCCAGGCCGCTGACAGAACGGTTCGCACATTCAAAGACGATGAAACCTATGCTGCGGAATACCACCGCACCTTCGGGAAAAAGGACTAACCCCATGACCGAGACCACCAACCCTGCCCACGCGCAAATCGACGAAACCGTCAAAGCCAATACTGTTGTGCTGTTCATGAAGGGCACCAAGGAAATGCCGCAGTGCGGGTTCTCCTCGCGCGTGGCTGGCGTTCTGAACTACATGGGCGTTGATTTTTCCGATGTGAACGTTCTGGCCGACGATGCGCTGCGCCAGGGCATCAAGGACTATTCCGACTGGCCAACCATCCCCCAGCTCTACGTCAAAGGCGAGTTTGTCGGTGGTTGCGACATCATCACCGAGATGACCCTGTCGGGCGAGCTGGATACGCTTTTTGACGACAACGGCGTTGGTTACGACAAAGATGCGGCAAATAAAATTCGCGAAGCAAACGCCTGATTTTCCTACACATTCAGGTCTGAACACAAAATGCCGGAGGCCATCGCCCCCGGCATTTTTTTATAAACGAAAGGTCAGCGCTGGTCTCAGGACGCTGCGCCCTTTTCTTCGACATCCGCCGCCAAGGCTTCGGCCCGCGCCGCAAGTTCCGCTAGAGTATCTGTGACCGAGGGCGGGATAACCGCGACCTCGACCCGTTCCGGATCAGGTGCCGGTGCATTGCGCAGCTGAGACAGTTCAGCCTCGCGTTCAGCCAATTGGTCTTCGACCACCTTGATGCGGTCTTCGACCGCGGCGGTTTTGTCGGCCAGCATCAGACCTGCCATCAGCAGCATCCGCGCCTCGGGCATGCGCCCGATCTGATCGGACAAAACCTGTGATTCATCGTCAAGCATCTTGGCGGCTGAATGCAGATAGCTTTCTTCGCCTTCCTGGCAGGAAACCTCGAACGAGCGGCCGCCGATATGAATGGTAACCTCGGGCATTATTCATCCTCTCCTTCGGCCAGATCAGCTTGGGCCAACAACGGTTCAAGCCGCGACAGGATCGCCTTGGCTTCGGCCGCATCCGTGGCTCGACTGGCGCGCAGGGCTTCAAGTTCAGCCAGCATGGCCTGATTGATCAGACTAGGCTCGCCAACGCCGGCCTCATTGGCTTCGCGCAACGCGGCGTTTGCCTCACGCAGCTGATCGTTGGCCTTGCGTAGCCGTTGCAGGTCCTTGTCCAGACGCGTGGTGGCCTCAGCCTGACTGACACGCTCGGCGCGCAGCATTTCGGTCTCGGCCTTCAGTTCGTCCAGACGCTCGGTGTTGTTCAATTCCGCCTTGAGCGCCGCGATTTCAGTGCGCAGCCCGTCGACTTCTTCGGTGTTGTCGGCCTTGGCGCGCAGGTCTTCCAGTTCAGCACGCAGGCTTTCGATCTCGCCCGCGTCGGCGATGGCGGCATTGGCTTCGGTCTTGGCCGCTTCGGCCGCGACCAACTTGGCGGTGGCATCGGCCAGTTCTGCCTTAAGCCCATCCACCTCTGATGTATCCGCCACCTGAGCCCTGAGCCTATCAAGCTCGGCCTGAAGCTCACCGGTATCTGGCCCGTCGCTGCCAGCCGACGCCTGCAGCTCTTCCAACTCGGTCGCATGCTTTGCCTTGATGGACTTCAGCCGCTCCTCGAGCTGAGCGTTGGCGAGCTTTTCTTCTTCAAGCGCGGATTGCAGGGCGGCATCCGCATCGGCGTTGGACCCCATCTGGTTAACCAGCGTGTCCACCCCAGCCCCGATGCGATCCATCGCGGCGGTGATACGGCTTTGCAATTCCTCGATCTGGCTCATGCCCCTCACCTTGCTTTGTCGTTTACGTTCTCTTGTCCACCGCTCGGCCCCGACAAGGGCCCGAATGCGAATCGGACTTGCGTGGTATCAGGCTTAGTCTAACCAAACATGACGGAAAATACCCCCCCTTTGGTTTCAGTCACTTGGCGCACACTCCTTATGTTGCATAGCAGAGTTTCGCCCGGTTCTGCTTGATCTTTGGGGGATGGGTGGTATTGAGCGGCCAACTTGTCCGAACTCCCAAAGGAAAGCTTCTCGTGGATCTTACTGCGCTGCGCACTGCGAACCCTGAACATTGGACCAAGGCCGCGGCTATTCGCGCCCTGACCCTTGATGCCATCCATGCGGCAAACTCGGGCCACTCTGGCATGCCCATGGGTATGGCCGATGTGGCAACCGTGCTGTTTGAAAAGCACCTCAAATTTGATGCATCTGCCCCGAACTGGCCCGACCGCGACCGGTTCATCCTGTCCGCAGGTCACGGCTCGATGCTGCTCTACTCGCTGCTGTACCTCACCGGTAACCCGGACATCACGCTGGAGCAGATCAAGAACTTCCGCCAGATGGGCGCGCTGACTGCGGGCCACCCAGAGAACTTCCTGGCCTCGGGCATCGAGACCACCACCGGCCCGCTGGGTCAGGGCATTTCCAACGCCGTCGGTTTCGCCATGGCCGAAGAGGTGCAGCGCGCCCGCTACGGCAAAAAGGTCGTTGACCACTACACCTATGTGATCGCGGGTGACGGCTGCTTGATGGAGGGCGTCAGCCAAGAGGCCATCGGCCTGGCAGGTCGTCACGAGCTGAGCAAGCTGATCGTCCTGTGGGACAACAACAACATCACCATTGACGGCACCGTCGACATCGCCGACCGCACCGATCAGGTTGCACGCTTCAAGGCGTCGGGCTGGCAAGTGATCGAGATCGACGGCCACAATGCCGCCGAGATCGACGCTGCGCTGACCAAAGCGAAATCGTCGAACAAGCCCACCATGATCGCCTGCAAGACCCACATCGCTCTGGGTCATGCGGCACAGGACACCTCCAAGGGCCACGGCGCCCTGACCGATCCTGAACAGCTCAAGGCAGCCAAGGACGCTTATGGCTGGACCCACGGCGCGTTCGAAGTTCCCTCGGACGTTCTGGACGCCTGGCGTGCGATTGGTGCACGCGGCTCCGCGGACCGCGTGGAATGGGAAGAGCGTTTTGCTCAGATCTCTGAGCGCAAGCAGGGTGAATTCCGCCGTGCCTATGCGTTTGAAGCGCCCAAAAAACTGTCCGGTGCCATCCGTTCACTGAAAAAGCAGGTGTCGGAAGAACAACCCAAGTGGGCGACCCGCAAAAGCTCGGAAGAAGTGCTCAAGGTCGTGAACCCGATCGTGACCGAAACCGTTGGCGGTTCGGCCGACCTTACGGGATCGAACAACACCAAGACCGACGATATGGGCATCTTCCTGCCCGAGAACCGCAAGGGCCGATACATTCATTGGGGCATCCGCGAGCACGGTATGGCTGCTGCGATGAACGGCATGGCGCTGCACGGTGGCATCCGCCCCTATGGCGGCACCTTCATGTGCTTCACCGACTATGCCCGCCCTGCGATGCGTCTGGCCGCGTTGATGAAGATCCCCACGGTCTTTGTCATGACCCACGACAGCATCGGCCTGGGCGAAGACGGCCCGACGCACCAGCCAGTCGAGCATCTCGCGATCAGCCGTGCCACGCCGAACACCTATGTGTTCCGTCCTGCGGATACGGTTGAAACGGCTGAGGCCTGGGAAATCGCGCTGAGCGCCAAGGAAACGCCTTCGGTCCTATCGCTGACCCGCCAGGGGCTGCCCACAGTGCGCACTCAGCACAAGACCAAGAACCTGACTGCGCAGGGCGCGTATGTTCTGGCCGAAGCCGAGGGCAAACGTCAGGCGATCCTGATCGCAACCGGTTCCGAGGTTGCCATTGCGATGGAAGCAAAGGCCAAGCTGGAAGCGATGGGCATCGGCACCCGCGTCGTCTCCATGCCCTGCATGGAGCTCTTCGCGCAGCAGGACGAAGCTTATCGCAAGCGCGTCCTGCCCGCAGGCGCCGTGCGCGTCGGCATCGAGGCGGCTGTACGCGACGGCGGTTGGGACCGCTGGTTGCTGGGCGAGCGTGGCCGGGAAGCCAAGGCAGGTTTCATCGGCATGACCTCGTTTGGTGCGTCGGCACCGGCAGACGAACTGTATGAAAAGTTCGGAATCACCGCCGAGGCAACGGTTGCAAAGGTCAAAGAGTTGATCGGTTAAACCTGGTCCCTTTGAAAGAAGTTGAAAGGGCGGTCATCGACCGCCCTTTTTGCCCTCTCCACCTCTCGGTGGCAGAAATTTTCAAAATTTCTGTACCAATTTCTTTGAAAGAAATTAGGTCCGTATGTGACTGGTGTTTCTAGACAAAGATCACGACCGATTGCATGCCATCGACCACCAACTGCCCTTTGGCGTTCCACATCCGCATCACTTGCGAGCTATAGCCATCACGTGCTGCGGTCAGATCGGTCTCCATCATCCACCACCCGTCATGGCTGGTGAGGTCATCGCTCAAAAAATTGCAAATCCAGTTCATCGACGAGTTCGGCCCCAGTTTGCGAGCCTTGGAAAACACGGCAGGCGGCAGCACATCCGCAAGGCTCATCAAACCCTCAGGTGTCTGGCGGACGGTTTCATCCTTGTGCCGCACCCAAGCACGAATAAAGCCACGATCAGCACCGCTAAAGGGCCGATGTCCTTCGATAAGTTTTGCGTCAAAGTTCTTGAAGAAATTGATCGGTAGCGGGATGTTTGGCGGCAAAAAATCTTCGACTTCGTCCGGAGCAGGTGCTTGCGGCGCCGCAAGGTCCTGGTTGACATGGCTCTCTTGCCCCGATCCGAAAGAAAACGTGCCCTGCGCGCATAACTTTCCTTCACAGAACGCCTCCACCTGCACCGTGGTGACATTGCGCCCTTGACGCAGAATACGCGCGGTCAAAGTGGGTGAACTGATAACCGGGCCGGTAAAATTGATCAGCGTTGAACGCAGCGGTGGCAGATCCGCCTTCACCTGGCGCGCAGCAGCCAACAGCAGACCCGCTGTGAACCCACCATAGGCCGTCCGCCCCTGCTTCCAGTTCTCGGTCACAGCAAAACGCACGCCCTCAGGGGTGTCCTCTGCCGTCTGCAGGATCTCTCCAAAGGTAAGGTCGTTCATGCCATCGTCTCCGCAAGGTTGGTCGTCGAACCTTATCGGGCGCGCCCCATAGAACCAGCCATAACCTCGCGTCAGATTTCTTTGAGTCCCAAGTGTGCAATGTCGCTTGCACCAAAGGATAACCCTGTTCGGAACGTCAGTGTTTTGCCCATCCGCCGCTTGATCTTGAACGCTTCAGAGGAAAATTCATTCACCTTCTTTGTGCGTTTCAATTCACCATTCCACCCGCCCAACGGCGCATTCGGGTCAAGGTCAAAGGGGACGACATCGAACACTGCCTCGCTCACACCTTGCCCCGAAATTTTGGCCCCTTCGGATACATACTTTCGGGGAAAACAGGGCTCGTTGGTCACCATATCCGCCACCTCCATGCCGTCAGTCCAGGTCATAAGCTCGAACACCTGCTGCAGTGGTGCAGGCTCAACCGGGTGCTCTTTGGGATAGAGCCCCATCAATGTATAGCGATCCGACCATTGCGCAGATCGTCCTTCGACTGCGTAATTTGTGCGCGCCTGGACAGAATTGAAGACCGACCACAACCCTTTTCGCGGAGCAGGTTCCATATTGTCGGTCAGTTCCGGCGGAGCCAGGAATTTGAATATCTTACCGCCTGTGTTCTTTTGCTTGGGGCGTCCGCCGGGGCGTTGGGTGTTCAAAAACCAATTGCCGATGATCAGGTAGTCGCGGATCGCCACCCCATCCAAAGACATCGCAGCATGACAATTGAAAAAGTGGTTGTTGTAGATTGCCCAATCCTCGGCCCCTTTTTCAGGTTCAACCGCATTATCGCGGATGAACGAAAACTTGTTGTTGTGAATTCGAACATGGCGGTTGCGGCTGATCCGAGGGTTCTCCGCCGTGCCCTTGATATGCTTTTCTCGAATATCCATCCGGATCGCGTTGAATGCATGAGATATCTCGCAATTGCGAATGATGACATCACCCTTGATGTCGAACGAACCGAACATCGCACCGTTGAAGAAACTGTTGTCGATTTGGTTAGGCTTGGCTTTGACCTCTTTCCAGGTGACCTTGCCTGTCCACATCTCGAAATGCCGGTCCTGCACCCACTTGACCCCATCAAGTGTGATCCCCTTGGTATCACGGCGCGCGGTTTGCCGGGCGTAGCAAAAGTACCGAGAGCCGCGACCGCTGCAATTGCGGATTTCTATGTTCTGGGCCGATCGCACAAAAATGGAGCTGGGCCAGCAATTGTCGAACTCCAACCCTTCGATCCGAATGTGTTCGGCATGAAAAATCTTGATAAAGGCGAAATCTCCGTCAGTGGGCTTCATTCCGCCAGATCGCCCCTGCTCGCGCGTTCGGCCGCCTTCCATTCTAGCGACGCCGTCCTTTGGGCCCCGAATGGTGATTGGTTTGTCCTTCTTGCCGGACACAGCAATGACGACGGGCGCCACATAATCGCCCGGAACCAATTCAATGACATCCCCTGGTTGCGCCTTGTTGATCACGGTTTGCAGATCAAGCGCCCAGATTTTTTCGTCGTTCTTGTTTTGCTGGTTGATCACTCTCGTCGTCGGCGCCGCGAAAATCCGTGCCATTATTCTCAAATCCCTTTTCTTGCAATGCAAAGGGACTTGACAGGTGAAACGACGTTCAACGCAAGGAAATTATACGAATGTTCAGGTCAGCTCCGCTTGAGCATCGCCCCCAATGCGTCAGCAATTGGCGCCAGAACTTTGGTTGCCACCGGTATCAGAGCAAAGCCGATCGCAAGCCCAAGAACACCATCCATCGTGGCCTTTGCGAACCATTTGACAAAACCAGACCAGGCCTCGGGCACCATGTGACCTATCGTATAGGCCCAATCATGGATGTGATGACCCAACCATCCGTATCCCATCTCTTCCAGCCCATGCACGATGATCGATCCACCGACCCAAAGCATCGCCGCTGTGCCAACGATGGTCAAAAGCTTCATGAAGCCCGGCATTGCCCTGACAAGACCGCGACCAAGCGCGCGCGTCAAAGCGAAGTTACCGTTCTGAGCCGCGTACAGTCCAACATCGTCAGCCTTTACGATCAGCGCCACCGCGCCATAGACGGCAACCGTGATCCCGACCCCGACCAAGGCCAGCGTAGCCGCCTCCATCCAAATGTTGCTGGGCGGAATGGCGGCCAGGGCAATGGTCATGATCTCGGCCGACAGGATAAAGTCGGTCTTGATGGCACCGGCTGCCTTCTGTTCTTCCAGATGCGCAGGGTCCCCCGGCGCGTCCTCTTTGAACACATGGCTGTCGTCATGCGGGGCGAGCACATGATAGATTTTCTCGGCGCCTTCAAAACACAGATACCCACCTCCAAGCATCAAAAGCGGAGCAATGGCCCAAGGGGCAAAGCTGCTGAGAAGAAGCGCGGCGGGCAACAGAAACAGCAGCTTGTTCTTGAACGACCCTTTGGCGATCTTCCACACAACCGGCAATTCCCGCGCGGCCGAGAAGCCGTGCAGATACTTGGGCGTCACTGCGGCATCATCGATCACGGCGCCTGCTGCCTTGGTTCCAGCCTTGAGCGCCTGAGCAGCCACGTCATCCACCGACGCGGCTGCAACCTTGGCGATACCCGCCACATCATCCAACAACGCCAGAAGACCGCTCATAAGGACACCTTTCACCTTGATCTGTCGCAGCTGCACCCTAAACGATCCCACGCGTGGCGCAAGCGTTAGCGCAACCGCCTGAAGTTTGCGCTAACACACTAAAAATGCGGCGCTTTTGCCCTTTCTGCAAGCCTTCAGGGCGTCTATATGGCGAGGCAATTGCACATGTTCGGAGTCGCAAAATGACCATCAAGGTTGGCATCAACGGTTTTGGCCGCATCGGCCGCTGCACCCTGTCCCACATCGCCGCATCCGCCCGCGACGATATCGAAGTGATCAAGGTCAACGCGACCGGCCCGCTGGAAACTGCTGCCCACCTGATCAAATACGACAGCGTGCATGGCCGCTTCCCCGGCGAGGTCACCATCGGCGATGGCACCATGAACCTGGGCCGTGGCGACATGCAGATGTTCTCGACCTACGACATGAATGAGCTCGACTGGGACGGCTGTGACGTCGTGCTGGAATGCACCGGCAAATTCAACGATGGCACCAAAGCCAACGCGCACCTCGATCGCGGTGCCAAAAAGGTTCTGCTGTCGGCGCCCGGCAAGAACGTCGACAAGACCATCGTGTTCGGCGTCAACGACGGTGAACTGACCGCGGATGACAAGATGGTGTCGAACGGGTCGTGCACCACCAACTGCCTGGCCCCGATTGCCAAGGTCCTGGACGAGGCTGTCGGCATCGAGCACGGCATCATGACCACCATCCATGCCTACACCGGTGACCAGCCCACACTCGACCGCCGCCACAAGGACCTGTACCGCGCCCGTGCCGCTGCGATGTCGATGATTCCGACCTCGACCGGTGCCGCCAAGGCGCTTGGCGAGGTACTGCCGAACCTCAAGGGTCGTCTTGATGGCTCTGCGATCCGAGTGCCGACACCCAACGTTTCAGCCGTGGACCTGACGTTCCGCGCGGCGCGCGATGTGACCGTCGAAGAGGTGAACGAAGCGGCCCGCGCCGCCGCCGAGGGTGCCATGAAGGGTGTCCTGGGTTATGAGCCCGCACCGCTGGTCTCGACCGACTTCAACCACTCGCCCGAAAGCTCGATCTTTGCCCCCGATCAGACCCGCATCGTCGGCGACCGCCTGGTCCGTGTATTGGCCTGGTACGACAACGAATGGGGCTTCTCGGTGCGTATGACCGATGTGGCTGTTGCTATGGGCAAGCTGAGCTAAACAGCTGAACCTCTTGAAATAAAACGTCCGCTCAGGTTATCTGGGCGGGCGTTTTTTATTGTCCGGGGATGACATGACCAATCAGATCGCCATTTGGCTTGGGGTGTTCATTCTCGGAGGGTTGATGCTCGACATGACCCTTTTCGGAACCGAGCACGTCTATTTCCTGGGCAAGAAGTTCTATGAATTCCTCGAGTGGTTGGCGTTCTGGCGCTAGGGTCAGAACCCTAGTGCTCTATCCCACCCAAATCGATCATACCTGCTAGCACGTAGGTTTTCATCAATCCGCGCCCCTTGATATCCACCTCCCCGCGTTCGACGACGTCAAAGCGGTAGGACAATCGATCTCGTGTCGCCTTGGTCATCTGAATCGCCCCAGTTTCCGCCGAAGACTCCATCCTGCTGGCCAAGTTCACGGCGTCCCCCCACAGATCATAGATGAACTTGTTCTTTCCGATGACACCGGCAACGACAACGCCACTGTTGATCCCCACCCTGAGCGACAGGTCCAACCCCCGTTCCCGAGAAAAGGTCCGAGTGATTTCCATCATTTTCAACGCCATATCCGCCAGCTTGTCAGCGTGGTGCGCGTCCGGCTCTGGCAGTCCGGAAACAACCATATACGCGTCGCCGATGGTCTTGATCTTTTCCAAACCCATCTGCAACGCCAGATCATCGAACCGGCTGAACAACCCATTGAGGATATCAACCAAGTCCGCCGCAGGCATGCCTGCCGACAGTTCCGTGAAACCGACGATATCCGCAAACAGGATCGAGACCTCATCATAGCTTTGAGCAATGGATTTTGGGTTGGTTTTCAACCGTGCGGCGATAGGTTCCGGCAGGATGTTCAACAACAGGCCTTCAGCGCGCTCATGTTCCTCTTCCAATTTTCGATTGCTGGCTTCCAATTGCTCCAACATCCAATTCACAGATTGCCCAACACGCGAGAATTCATCAGAACCCGTCGAGGCAACACGTAAACCGAAATCCTGCGCATCTCCGATCCTGGAGACATCCCGACCCAACACCGCCAATCGGCGCAGAACAGTCCGATCAAGCAGGACAAGGACCGTCACGATCAGCAACGCCCCTGCGGCAGCCAATGCCATTACCAGAACATTCAGACTTTGCTTACCCGCCTGATAAATCGTTCGGGGGATCGACGCAGTAGCCAACATGATGGGCCGTCCATCCGGATCTGCAAACAGCACACGCCCTTGCAGCATCTTTTCATCCGCGTACTCCAAGAATTTCAATGGGTTGTCCGTGTCGAACATCGACCCTTTGGACGTCTCCATAATTTGGGTGACAATCGGTCGGCTCTGTTCCGGAAACCCATTCGGCCCGCGCCAGTGGAATGACATGTCCAACTGCATGCGATTGGCCAAATCGGCGCGTTTGTTGCGGTCCAAATACCGTCCGATCAAAAGATAGCCCACTTTAGGACCACTGTCGTCACTTCGCAGTATTGGAGCCACCGACCCAAAGACCATACGGTCGTTGACCTGCAAGAACCCGTTTACATCTTCGGCGTCTTCTTGGCCCGCCAACAGGCGTCCGCCGGGATTGAGGTAGGTGAACAATTCATCTGGAACCACGAGACGTCTGCCATTCGACAAGTTGACACCTTCGGAAAATTCAACGGCTCCAGTACGGTTTACGATAACCACAAAATTCCACTGTAAATCTGTCAACGTCAGCAGGGAAAAGTTTTCTTCCGGGTAATCCGGTCTGAGGCCCGAGACAAAATCATAGGTCTGATCCCATGATCCATAGTCGGACGTGATGAACCCCAGATCGTCGAGATCCGACAGAATGATGCTCTTGACCCGTTCGAGGTCTCGTTCCGCGCTGACACTTTCAAGTTCGCGGTAGCTGGCCATCTGAATATGGGCAACAACCTGATACAGGATGATCGTCGATGCGATCAGAACACTTCCGACCAAGATCAATGTTCTGACGCGAATGCTCATCAGAAAGCGCACCCACAGGATACATCACTTCGCACTGCCACACCCCCGACGAGAAACTGCGTCTACGCTATCACGCCAGACGCAGCTTTCAAAACCGAGGGGGGAACTTTAGCGCAGTCGCGTGGTCAGGGCCTGATGCACCTGCGGTGTCACGAACTTGGATACATCCCCACCCAAGCGTGCTATTTCCTTGACCAACTTGGACGCGATCGCCTGATGCTTGGCCTCGGCCATCAAAAAGACGGTTTCAACCGAATCATCGAGCGCCCGGTTCATACCCACCATCTGGAATTCATATTCGAAATCCGCGACGGCCCGCAGGCCGCGCACAATGATCTGCGCCCCGACATCATGGGCACAGTTGATCAACAGGTTTTCGAACGGATGGGCAACGATTTCGGTTCCGGTCTGCTGAGACAGCTTCTCACATTCCGCTTCGATCATGGCCACCCGCTCTTCGAGCGAAAACAAGGGGCCCTTGTCCCTGTTGATCGCCACGCCGATAACCAGCTTGTCCACGAGCGCTGCAGCGCGGCGAATAATGTCCACATGGCCAAGGGTGATCGGGTCAAATGTTCCCGGATACAAGCCGACGCGCATGATTGTCTCCACTTTGAGGCATTATGCTGCGCACGCAAACATATGTGCGCAGCTGGTTCAAGAGCAGGTTATCAATGCCCCATGATCATGCCGGCAAGTGCGTCTTTTTCCATGGCAACCTCGGCCAATTGCGCCTTGACTGCATCGCCAAGGGTCACGATCCCAATCAGTTTGCCGTCTTCGACCACCGGCATGTGACGAAAGCGTCCTTCAGTCATCTGAGCCAGCACATCTTGAACACTCGAATCGCTGGTGCACGTCACCAGTTCGGACGTCATATACGTGCTTACAGCCTGTGTAAGACAACCACTGCCACTTTTGGCCAATTCCCGCACGATATCCCGTTCAGACAAGATACCCGCCGGGGTTTCACCATCGTCCGACACAACCACCGTTCCGATCCGCTTTTCAGACAAAATCTTGGCCGCGTCAGCGACCGAGGTTGAGGTTTTGACAGTGACCACACCTGAACCCGATTTGGAATTCAAAATTGCCCGAACTAGCATACCGCTGGACCTCCGCAATAATCTTTCATATTCCAAAGCGTTGCCGCAATAAGTGACGGTGTCAAGTCGCTGCTTCCAAGGTGGCCACTTCGTCGCGGAGACCTGTCACCAACAGCTCGGCAAAACGGTTCATGCGCTCGCTGCGTTGGTCCGATTGGTGCCGCACCAGGTAAAAGCTGCGGGTGAGCTCAAACTCTTCGGGCAACACCTTGCGCAAAGGCCGGTGCGAGGGCATCGCGAACGTATGCGCAATTCCAAATCCGCCAAGCTGCACAATCATTTTCAGCTGCACAGAAACCGAGTTTGACGCGAGATTCACGCGCTCGACCCCAAGTTCATTCAAATAGTCCAATTCCGCGTCAAAAATCATGTCGGGAATATAGCCGACGAACCGCCGCCCCTTGAGGTCATCCAAATTTTCGACCGGTGTCTCCTGGGCAAGCAGACGGCGCGAGGCCACGAGGTTCAGTTTGTAATCCGTCACTTTCTGCACCAGCAAACGCCCGGCCGAAGGTGGGCTGACAGTGATGGCCATATCCGCTTCGCGTCGTGAAAGATTCACCACGCGGGGCAACGAGACAATCTGGATGTCCAGATCCGGATTCTGCTCGGAAATCCGTGCGCAGACATGTGGCAACAGGTAGTTCGCGCACCCATCTGGCGCCCCAATACGGATTTGCCCCTCTAGCGTGTCCTTAGGCCCAGCCAGCGCTTCTGTCGCCGCCCGCATGGCTTCTTCGGCCTGCTCACCATGGGACAGCAGACGCTCACCTGCCGTGGTAAGCGAATACCCCTGCGGCGATTTTAGAAACAAAGGGGCTTCGAACGCCGCTTCAAGTCGGGCTATTCGACGTCCGACTGTTGCCGGATCAAGCTTCATTATCCGCCCTGCCCCGGACAAACTTTCTTCTCTCGCGACTGCGAGAAAGATTTTCATATCATCCCAATGCGGTTCCATTCTGCCCCTCTTGCGGTTTTGCAAAACCTTTTTGAAATCTTGCCCCTGTTCGATTGAAATTTGCAAGCCTATCCTGTGCGCAAATTTCCCGGAGGAGACATCCAATGCAGGAACTGACGCATTACATCAACGGCGAACATGTCAAAGGCACCTCGGGTCGCTTTGCTGACGTGTACAACCCGGCAACCGGCGAAGTGCAGGCAAAATGCCCGCTTGCCAGCACCGCCGAGATGGAACAGGCGGTCGAGATCGCCGCCGCCGCACAACCCGCATGGGCCGCGACCAACCCACAGCGCCGCGCGCGTGTGATGATGAAGTTCGTGGCGCTGTTGAACCGCGACATGGACAAGCTGGCCGAGGCCCTGAGCCGCGAGCACGGCAAAACCCTGCCCGACGCCGCCGGTGACGTGCAGCGCGGTTTGGAAGTTGTCGAATACTGCATCGGCGCGCCCCAGATGTTGAAGGGTGAGTTCACCGACAGCGCCGGCCCCGGCATCGACATGTATTCCATGCGCCAGGCCCTGGGTGTCACCGCAGGCATCACCCCGTTCAACTTCCCCGCCATGATCCCGATGTGGATGTTTGCCCCCGCGATCGCTTGCGGCAACGCCTTCATCCTGAAGCCGTCCGAGCGTGACCCGTCCGTGCCGTTGATGCTGGCGGAACTGATGGAAGAAGCCGGTCTGCCCAAGGGCATCTTGCAGGTCGTGAATGGTGACAAGGAAGCGGTCGACGCAATCCTCTACAACGACACCATCCAATCGGTTGGTTTTGTTGGTTCGACCCCGATCGCCGAATACATCTATGGCACAGGCTGTGCCCAGGGTAAGCGCGTACAGTGCTTCGGCGGCGCCAAAAACCACATGATCATCATGCCCGATGCGGATATGGATCAGGCCGCCGATGCCCTCGTCGGTGCCGGTTACGGCGCGGCGGGCGAACGCTGCATGGCGATCTCGGTCGCGGTTCCGGTGGGCGATGAGACCGCCGACCGCCTGATCGAAAAGCTGGTCCCGCGTGTCGAGGCCCTGAAAGTTGGTCCCTATACCGCAGGCAACGACGTGGACTACGGCCCGGTCGTCACCGGTGCTGCCAAGCAGAACATCCTGAACCTGGTGCAGTCGGGCATTGATCAGGGCGCCAAGCTGGTCGTCGATGGCCGCGACTTCAGCCTGCAAGGCTATGAAGACGGCTTCTTTGTCGGCGCGCATCTGTTCGACAACGTGACCCCGGATATGGACATCTACCGCAAAGAGATCTTTGGTCCCGTCCTGTCCACCGTGCGTGCGCAGAGCTATGAAGAAGCCATCGGCCTGGCCATGGACCACGAATACGGCAATGGCACCGCGATCTACACCCGCGACGGCGACACCGCGCGTGACTTTGCCAACCGCATCAATATCGGCATGGTCGGCGTGAACGTTCCGATCCCGGTTCCGCTGGCCTATCACACCTTTGGCGGTTGGAAAAAATCGGCCTTTGGCGACCTGAACCAGCACGGCCCTGATGCGTTCAAGTTCTACACCCGTACGAAGACGATCACCGCTCGCTGGCCGAGCGGCATCAAAGAGGGCGGCGAATTCTCGATCCCTGTCATGGAATAACCGGATTTGATCCAAACTATGACGCCCCGGCCATCTGGCCGGGGCGTTTTGTTTGAATTTGTCAAAGTTGGCCGGTTCCACCAAAAGGCTGGTTGTTCCCGGTCAATGGATGCATCAGAAATCAGCGCTTTCTTGCCACATCCATAAATCGCGGTACCGACCCGCGAAATTGTGATGAGCCTGCCTATGGAAATACAGTATGGCCCTCATTAGTTTATCGAAAACATCTGGTATCCGAGGTTTCCATGTCCGGCAGCACTATCACCCGCCGCAGCGCTCTGTTGGGCGTTGCAGCCACCTTGTCCACACCCGCGTTGCTACGCGCACAGGATGCATTCCCGCAAAACGAACCTCCGATCGAAACGCAAATCCCGGTGCGGCGCAACATTTCGTCCTTTGCGCAGCAACGCTGGGAAGACCACTTTGAAAAACTGGGCGTCGGTTGCCTGTTGGCTGATATCACCAGCCGTGCCGTGCATTACTGGGGCGAAGATGGCACCTATCGCCTCTATCCTTCATCAGTGCCCATGTCCGAAGACCTGACCAAACGGGGCTATACCGAAGTGGTTCGCAAGCGCGAGAATCCCAGTTGGACACCGACTGCATCCATGCGAGAGCGTGACCCGTCTCTTCCGGTTCGCATCGAAGGTGGTGAGGTCGGAAATCCGCTTGGAACACGCGCCATGTATCTGACGTGGCCGGCGTATCTGGTGCACGGCACCCACGATACGCGCAAGATTGGCCGCCAAAGCTCTTCGGGCTGTATTGGCCTTTACAACGAACACGTTGAAGAACTCTACGCCTTGGTCAAGATCGGAACGCAGGTTCGTTTGACCTGACATGCGCGTGCAGGATCATTCCAGCGCGAAGGTAAGCCCATAGGTCAGCGTGGCATCAACCGAACTGCCACCAGACGGGATTGCCTGAACAAACACATTGCGATAGCGGGCCTGCAGGCCCGCAATTGGCACCACATCCCCGATAGAATGGCTGAACTGATCGCCCTCGCCGGGATACGTGGCAAGGGCGGCAAACACATCCAAGCCCCAGTTCTTATTGCGCACCAGCGGAAAAGCGGTTGTCACAACCGCCGAAGCATCACCATAGCTGTTGCGAAAGACGCCCACGCCTACGTCCAGACGGTTATTCCACAACAACTCTTTCCAGGTCACGATGACACCGGGATTGAATTCTTCGAAATCACGAGTCGCACCTATGTGATGCGACCCCAACAGGATCGAAATTTGATCCGGACCTGCATCTGCTGCGGAAGCACCGCTGACGACCAAAGTTGCGGCCCAAATTGCCTGTTTCACTTGCATCACCCAACTGCCTCTACCTGTACCCGGTCTTTTGCCGGGCCGAATGTGGTTTCGCCCATGTTAACCACGGATTTCGGCCAGACTATGGCAAAGCGGCAGATTTACGTCTTGCGGATCCAGAAACTTTGGGCTCGCCCACCTGCCAAGAACGGCAGCGCCTTCACAGCGTCCGGTCGATCCTGTTGCAGATAATATCCAGGCCACAGAAGTTGGTAGCCGCTCGTCTGGATCAATGTGTGCAACACATACTGTTCAGCCCACGAAGGGCAGTCGTAGAAGAACCGTTTTGGGTATTCATAGGGCAGAAAGACATCATGCACATGGATCACAACACCCGGCGCCAGGCGGGGGATGATCCGACAGAACAAATGCGCCACATCATTGCTCATCCGGACCTGATGGCTGCTGTCAATGAACAGGATGTCGCCAGGGCCCAAGGTGTCAAACAGCGCGGGGTCGACATCCTCCAATCGCTTTTGTTCGAATGCATTTATAACATGAGCAATATCAGCACGCGGAAATGGATCAATGGCCGTGATCTTGGTGTTCAGACCGCCATCAATCACCGCCTGTCGTGTAATGCGTGTGGAATTTCCGCAACCGACCTCGATCACATGCCTAGGCTGATAGCGACGTACCATCAGATACAACGCCTCGGCATCTGGCGTGTCGTAATAGCCGTTGTTCGATCGGTATCCGGTCTTGTTTTGGGCAGGATCGTGCAAAGCAGCGAGCGCGTCTTTGTGCGTCTCGTATTCGCGCACCAATCCCGAGATATCAAAACCCTCCATACCTGGGCTCAACGCATACGCGGGCTTTTCCAAGCCACCGCGCCGCTCAAACGCAACCAGTCGTTCGGTCTCGGCAATCTCGTCCGCTCGATCAATCAGCTTGACGTCCAATGGGTCCAGCAACGCATTGATCTTTGGAAATTTTCTTTTCTTCACGATCCGAACCCCCTTGGCATTGGCTGATCTGTCCTTATCGCGCTTTTGCCGCCCATCCAACCCCGACAAAAGAAAACCCGCCGCAGCGGAACTGGGCGGGTCTTGCAGGATTTACGCGCAAGTCTACTCTGATGTTTCGACAACCATCAACTCGCGTTCCGACGCATCCCGCGCATGGCTAAGCGCCTCTTGATACTCGGGCGAGTGATAACAATTCACTGCCGCATCGACGCTCGGAAATTTGGCCACAACGTTGCGGGGACGTTCCTTGCCTTCAAGCTGCACAAAACGGCCGCCACGGGCGATGAAACTGCCGCCATGTTTGGCAATCGCAGGCCCCGCCAGTTCGGCATATTTGCCATAGGCGTCGGCGTCTGTGACGGTCACATGAGCAATCCAGAGTGCGGGCATGGGTGTTCTCCTCAACTAAGTTTCCGGCAGATTACGGGATCTGCCGGAAAGGCCAAGTCATTTTTGACCAGATGGTCAACCCTGTAGAACAGCCTCAGCCGCCTTGATCGCCGCGTCGGCTTTGGATGCATCCTTGCCGCCACCCTGCGCCATATCGGGGCGGCCACCACCCCCCTTACCGCCCAATTCGACCACAGCAGCCTTGACCAGATCGACGGCCGACACCGTATCTGTCAGATCCTTGGTCACGCCCGCCGCCACAGCGGCCTTGCCACCGGCATCCGCAATCAGCAGAACCGCGCCAGATCCCAGACGATCCTTGTGCTCGTCGATCAGCGCAGGCAGGTCCTTGCCAGACACGCCACTCAGCGCCTGAGCCAGGAATTTGACGCCATTGACTTCACGGGCCTCGGCACCACCACCCTGCCCGGCACCCCCGGCCATCGCCAATTCACGACGCAGACTGGCCACCTCGTTCTGCAGCGCCTTGCGTTCGTCCATCAGCGCCTTGACCCGGTCCACCGTCTCAGACGGTTGGGTCTTTAGCATGCCGCTGATCTCTCCCACACGAGCTGCTTCCGCCGACAGATGCTCAAACGCCGCCGCGCCTGTCAGCGCCTCGATCCGGCGCACACCAGCCGACGACGCGCTGTCCCCCAACAACACAAACGTGCCAATATCACCAGTCTGTTTGACATGCGTACCGCCGCATAATTCAATCGAATAGGTGGTGCCGTCCTGACCCTTGCCTGTCTCGGCCTGCCCCATGGAGACAACGCGAACCTCGTCGCCATACTTCTCTCCAAAGAGCGCCTGAGCACCAATCGCGCGAGCGTCATCCGGTGTCATGATTCGGGTTTCCACGGTCGAATTTTGACGGATGAAGCTGTTCACGTCAGCCGCCACCTGAGTCATCTGATCTTCGCTCAACGCCTTGCCATGGCTGAAATCGAACCGCAGACGGTCGGCGGCATTGAGCGAGCCCCGCTGCGCCACGTGATCGCCCAGGTGCTCGCGCAGTGCCTCGTGCAGCAGGTGCGTGGCCGAGTGGTTGGCGCGGATGGCCGAACGACGCGTATGATCGACCTCCAATTCTACGGGGTCCCCCTTCGAGATCGCGCCACGTTCAACGGAGACCTTATGGGCATAGATCTTGCCATCGGCGAATTTCTTGGTGTCTTCGACCAGCGAAACCTCATCCCGGTTTTCCAGACGACGGATCACGCCGCTGTCGCCGACCTGGCCGCCTGCCTCGCCGTAAAATGGCGTTTGGTTCACGACCACCCAACCGCTGCCGCCCTCGGCAATCTTGTCGGTCAAAGCGCCGTCCGTGATCAGAGCCATCACCTGACCTTCGGCCTTTTCGGTGTCATACCCCAAGAAATCGGTGGCATCTGCACTGTCAAGAACATCAAACCAGACAGCATTATCCGCCGCCTCACCCGAGCCCGACCATGCAGCACGTGCCTTGGCTTTTTGCTCGGCCATGGCGGCATCAAACCCGTCGGTGTCCACGGTCCGGCCCTTTTCACGCAACGCATCCTGCGTCAGATCCAGAGGAAACCCATAGGTATCATACAGCTTGAACGCCGCTTCGCCCGACAACGGCGCGCCAGTGTCCAGGCTGCCCAACTCGTCGTCCAACAGCTTGAGGCCACGATCCAGCGTCTGCTTGAACCGGGTTTCCTCCAGCTGCAGCGTCTCTTCAATCAGCGCCTGTGCCTGCCCCAACTCGGGGTACGCCGCGCCCATCTGTTGCACCAGTGCGGGCACAAGACGGTGCATGACGGGATCTTTCGACCCCAGCAGGTGCGCGTGACGCATCGCGCGACGCATGATCCGGCGCAGAACATAACCGCGACCGTCGTTCGACGGCATCACCCCATCGGCAATCAGGAACGAGGTTGACCGCAGGTGATCGGCGATCACGCGGTGATGCACGTTCTTGTCGCCATAGGGATCAACGCTGGTGGCATCTGCACTGGCCTCGATGAGTGCCTTGAACAGATCGGTGTCATAGTTGTCGTGGCTGCCCTGTAGCAACGCACCGATGCGCTCCAGTCCCATGCCGGTATCAATCGACTGCATGTCGAGCGGCACCATCGAGCCATCTTCGAACTGCTCGTTCTGCATGAATACGATGTTCCAGATCTCGATGAACCGGTCGCCGTCTTCCTCGGGCGAGCCCGGAGGCCCCCCCCAGATGTGATCGCCGTGGTCATAGAAAATCTCGGTACACGGACCGCACGGGCCGGTTGGGCCCATCTGCCAAAAGTTGTCGGACGTCTCGATACGGATAATCCGATCCTCGGGCACGCCAACCTTTTTCCAGATCTCGAACGCCTCGTCATCGGTGTGATACACCGTGGTCAGCAGGCGCGATTTATCGATCTCGAAATCCTTGGTGATCAGTTCCCAGGCAAAAGGGATCGCCTCATGCTTGAAATAGTCCCCGAACGAAAAGTTGCCGAGCATCTCGAAAAACGTGTGGTGACGCGCGGTGTAACCCACATTGTCGAGGTCATTGTGCTTGCCGCCAGCGCGCACGCATTTCTGCGAGGTGGTGGCACGTTTGTAGTCGCGGTTTTCCAGACCGGTAAACAGGTTCTTGAACTGCACCATGCCCGAGTTCGCAAACATCAGCGTCGGATCGTTGCGCGGCACCAGCGGGCTCGAGGCGACAACCTCGTGCCCTTGCTTGGCAAAGTAGTTCAGAAAAGTCGATCGGATATCGTTCAGCGTGGCCATCAGCGTCTCTCGGCACAGGGGAAAGTGGTTCCGTGCAGGTGTATCGCCACGGTTTGCGACTGTCCACAGGCCGCGATGCCGCAAACGAAACAAGACGGCCCAAGAGCCGCCTTGCTCTACCTGTTCTAAGCGCTCTGGCGAATACCGGGGGGATTATTAGGGTTCCCGCCCGTGTCCGGTTACGCCTCGAGGATGTCGTCATCCGCCGCTTCACCCGGCGGCATGTCGAATTCCAGCCCATGGGCGGCGCGGATCTTGTCCTCGATCTCAAGCGCGACGCGGGAATTGTCGCGCAAGAATTGCTTGGCGTTTTCACGACCTTGGCCAATCCGTTCATCACCATAGCTGAACCACGACCCGGACTTGGCAACCACACCGGCCTTAACGCCAAGATCCAGCAGCTCACCCATTTTCGAGATGCCTTCGCCATACATGATGTCGAATTCGACCTGCTTGAACGGCGGTGCGACCTTGTTCTTGACCACTTTGACGCGGGTGGCGTTGCCGACAACTTCGTCACGATCCTTGATCTGACCGATGCGGCGAATGTCCAGACGCACCGAGCTGTAGAATTTTAGCGCGTTGCCACCCGTAGTGGTTTCAGGCGAACCGAACATGACGCCGATTTTCATTCGGATCTGGTTGATGAAAATCACCATACAATTCGAACGACTGATCGAACCGGTCAGTTTACGCATGGCCTGGCTCATCAGACGGGCCTGCACGCCTACACTGCTGTCGCCCATGTCGCCTTCAAGCTCGGACTTGGGCGTCAGCGCCGCCACCGAGTCGACGATGACCATGTTCACCGCGCCGGATCGCACCAGAGTATCCGTAATCTCCAACGCCTGTTCACCAGTGTCGGGCTGCGAAATCAGCAGCTCATCCAAATCAACGCCCAGTTTACGGGCATACTGCGGGTCAAGCGCATGCTCGGCGTCGACAAAGGCACAGACACCGCCGCGTTTCTGCTGCTCGGCCACACAATGCAGCGTCAGCGTTGTCTTGCCCGAACTTTCGGGGCCGTAGATTTCAACAATCCGGCCCATCGGCAGGCCGCCAATGCCAAGCGCGATGTCCAGGCCAAGCGATCCGGTCGAGCTCGCCTCGATTTCCTGGATCGCGTTGCCATCACCCAGTTTCATGATCGACCCTTTGCCGAACTGTCGTTCGATCTGAGCCAGGGCGCTGTCCAGCGCCTTTTGCTTATCCGCGTTCTGCTTGCTGCTCATTGTCAGAAGATCCGCCATTGTCTCGTTCGCCTTCCTTATTGTCATAGCCTGCCGCAGGCGGCAATCACTGCTTTGTTCTACTCTTGTTCCTTATGAGATCAAAAGTAGAACATTTCAATTAAAATCTTTCTGGTCTCACTCTTTCGGAATTGTGTTAACAGCAGGTTTACGGCATTTTTGCAGTGAAACTGAAGTAAGGGGCGTCTTGCAAATGCTTGTTTTTTACAAAGAAAGGCTGGCTTTTCTGGCGGTCCCCAAAACTGGCACGACCGCGTATCAATCAGCCTTGCGGACACGAGCCGACATGGTAATCGCGAATCCCCCCGAACTGAAGCACGCACCAGTCTATCGCTACAATCGCTTCTTTCGGCCCATGTTTGACAGAGTTTGCGGCGTCGAGATGGAGACGATGGCCGTCATTCGCCATCCTCTCAGTTGGCTGGGCAGCTGGTACCGGTACCGGCGTCGCCCCGGCATGGAGGGACACCAGAACTCTACCCATGACGTCAGTTTTGACGCTTTTGTCGATGCCTACCTTCGGGGCGACCGCCCATCGTACGCAAACGTAGGCAGCCAACTCAAGTTTCTGGAAACGCGGCCCAACGGCACTGGTATCACGCATCTGTTCAAATACGAAAACCAGCCTGCCTTGAATGAGTTCCTCGAAAAACGCCTCGACATTGAGCTGAAACTTTCCCGGGAAAACGCCTCACCTGAAATGAAACTGTCACTGTCATCAAACACAAAAGACAAGCTCGAGCGCAAACTGGCTGACGAATTCGAACTGCATGCCGCCGCGCAATAGGGATCGGACGGGGTGTTTCGGATCAAGCCAGCTGCTGATGCACTGTTTCGGTCAGTTGGTTCAGAGAAAAGGGTTTGGGCAAGAAGACTGAATTCGGGATATCCGGTTCAGCGTCACCGAACGCACCTTCGGCGTACCCCGATACAAAGACCACGCGGACTTGCGGTCTTTCCTTAAGCGCCTCGCGGACCCAAGTGGGCCCGTCCAGGCCGGGCATGACAACATCGGTCACAAATACGTCCACGGACAGTTCTGGATCTTGCAAGGTTTTCAAAGCATCTTCGGCCGACTCCGCCTCCAACACAGTATAGCCTCGCAGCCGAAGCGCGCGTGAGGCAAAGGCTCGGACCGGTGCCTCGTCTTCTACCAGCAGCACCACGCCTTCTCCATGGCGTACTTGAACCGGGGCTTGCTCATCCGTGCTCGAAACATCTGCGTGAGGCAGATCAGCGTGGACAGGGAAGTATATTATGAACTCCGTTCCCTTCCCCTCGACACTGTCGACAAAAATGTATCCACCCGTTTGCTTGATAATTCCATAAGCCGTCGAAAGCCCCAGGCCCGTCCCTTCGCCGGTGCGTTTAGTGGTATAAAACGGCTCGAACACCTTTTGGATCTTATCCGGAGCGATACCGACCCCTTCGTCGCGCACCTTAACCGTCACGTACTCGCCCGGCGGCAAAGTCGCACGGTCACGTTCCAGTGCATCATCCAAGTGGATCACTTCCGTCTCGATCCGAATCTCCCCGCCCTGAGGCATAGCGTCTCGTGCGTTCACCACCAAATTCATCAGCACCTGTTCCAGTTGCCGCTTGTCCGCGCGAACCGGCTTCAAGACCGGATCATGGCTGAGCGTGAGCGTAACTTTCTCCCCCACCAGACGGTTGAGCAGATGCGTCAAATCCGACAATGTGTCCCGCAAATCCAACGTCTCGGGTCGCAGAGTTTGCTTACGGGAGAAGGCCAACAATTGACTGACCAAAGCTGCCGCCCGATTGGCGTTCTGGTTAATTTGAACCAAATCGCCAAAATCTTGATCTCCCTGATCATGGCGCAGCAACAACAGGTCGCAATGACCTGAAATCGCAGTCAAAAGATTGTTGAAGTCATGAGCAACGCCGCCGGCAAGCTGGCCGATCGCTTGCATCTTTTGACTTTGCACAAATTGTGCCTCCAAGGTCTTGAGCTCGGTGGCATCGTTCAAGACGGCGATCAGGGCCGGTTTTCCGTTCTCCGTAATTCGGCTCAACGTGACTTGAACGAACACCTCTTTGTCCTTGCGTGTCAGTCGCAGAAACTCTGACTTTTGCGCTGCGACACCTTCGACTACGTCCCTGAGCCAATCAGCAATTGGACGTCCCAACCCTTGCATGATCTGATTGATGTGGGTTCCGCTGATTGAAGATTGCCCCAATAGCTCGCTCGCAAGCCTGTTTGCTTCGACCACTTTGCCCTGCGGTTCGACCTTGAGCATCGGCACCGGAAGCGTGTTGAAGCTTTCCTGAGGGTCAGAATGGTTGGGCACGTTGACCGGCAACAAATAAAGTTCACGCCGCACCTGTGACGTCCCATGTTCAGCGACAACAACAGTGACCGGACCCCGCGCCGTCGTGATGACCTGAGTTTTTCCAGGTTCGACCGGCATCGACAAAAACAGCCGGTCCAGGGATTTAGCTCGCTCCCCAACTAACTCGCGGGCAGCTTCGTTCATGAACAAGACTGCCCCGGACCGTCCGATTGTCAGCATTGGAATTGGCGTCGGATCTCCGCCTCGCCCAAGCCCACCACGATCCAACATCTCTTCGACGCGCCACAAGAGACCGCCGTCGGCAAGTGCATGCACCGCAAGGCGAATGTGACCGCGGCGCGTGACGATATCCTCGGTCGCGTTTCCGTCAATCCGAGCACGCGATTGCAACCGAAACAGAACCGCGGATGGATTGGCAAATATTGATCGAAGAGTTGCCGCCAGTGTCTCGGCCTGATCATCTGAAAACCGCGATCGGGCGGCAGTGTTGCGTGTCTGTATGAGACCTTCATCGTCGGTCACGAAACTCGCGCAGGCGTCCTTTTCAATGAAACCGGCGACCATGTCTCGGGCCATCGTCTGCACCACTCGGCTGCGATGCCCCCAGATCCCAAGCACGATTGCGACCACCGCCATACTGCCCGCAGCTGCAACGAGCAGCATGTCAATGACATCGGCAAACGGCCCCAAGGTTCCTGTCACCGCAAGAACAAGAGCCAACACCAAAACCGCGACGATACGGGCGCTGCTCGGGCTCTGGCCCGTCTTGTCAGATGTGATCGCGTCGCTGAAGGCGGTCAAGGCGCGACTCCATTCGTAGGTCTTTGACAGTATTTCGCGCACCAAGGGTTAAACCCTGATTAACGAAAATAAATTCTACCCAAGGTTGAATATACTGTCAAAGTCCCCGAGACATCTGAGCCACAAAAAAACCGTCCCCCCCCTCGAGCACGGTCCAAGTCTGCATGGATTCCAATACCCAATCCGGGTTTCGTTCAAGAAACCCCTTGGATTGTTCATTGTTTTCAGCGTTCAAAGCCGAACAAGTCGCGTAGGCAAACGTGCCCTTACCGCTCACAAAACCCGACGCCACGTCCATGACTTCACGCTGCGTCTGCAACAGGTCTTCAAACCGATCAGGCGTCAACTGCCACTTGCCAGCCGGCGCTCGACGCCAAGATCCGCTGCCGGAACAAGGCGCATCTGCCAAAACCAGGTCGAATTGACCGGCCGATCTCAACGCCTTTGGCGTGACCACCTCGATATTGGCCTTATTTCTTGCTGCACGTTCCGGCAGATCACGCATCCGCTGCGGCGCAACATCATGAGCCACAACTTCAACTCCTGCGTGCGCCGCCAAGGCCAAAGCCTTTCCGCCACCCCCTGCACAGTAATCCAGAACGCGCATCCCCGGCTCAAGTTTCAGTGCTTCGACTACCGCCTGGCTGGCTGCATCCTGCAGTTCGACAAACCCAGACTTGAACGTCTCGCTTTGCGTGACCTTGCGGGCACCTTCAGTCACCTCGAGCGCGGTTGTTGCGACGGAATGCGGGACACAAACGATCCCTTCTGCGGCCAATCGTGCAATGACCTCATCCCGCGTGATGCGATCAATGTTGACCCGCAGATGAACAGCCGCGCGCGTTTGCATGATTTCCGCAGCCCGCCCCGCGAGTTCTCCCAAGCTTTCGTGGAATTGGGGCCAAAGCCAGTCAGGAATATCCGCTGCCTCGGCCCCCTCGAGTGGATCGCGTCCCGCCGTCAGCTCGCTCTCTGCCAAGGGAACTGGCGCATGAGGCGCCCCATTGAACACGGTCGCCAGATCCAATTCCTTGCGTCGGCACAGGCCAAGCATCAACTGCCGTCCACTGTCGCCACCGCCCAAAGCGGCCAAGGAGCGGCGTTGGCGAATGACGTCGAACACATGATCCCGAACGGCCGCCCGATCCTTGGAGCCGGCATAGCGGCTGCGCCGGGCCCACCCGGTCAAGGCCTTCTCGACGGGGGACCCGGCGCTTATTTCATCCAAAAGGGTGATCGCGGTCTGAACGCGCGCCGCCGGGGTCATGCCTGTTGCCTCACATGATACGATAGTTGGGGCTTTCGCGGGTGATCTGCACGTCGTGGACGTGGCTTTCCTTCAGCCCCGCACCAGTGATCTTCACGAAATTGCAGTTGCGGCGCATTTCTTCGACCGTGGCACAACCTGTATAACCCATGGCCGCGCGCAGGCCGCCCACCAACTGGTGGATCACAGCGCTTGCCGGGCCTTTATAGGGCACCTGCCCCTCGATTCCCTCGGGCACCAGCTTGTCGCTGGCCGCATCCTTTTGGAAATAGCGATCGGCTGAGCCGCGCGCCATGGCGCCCAGGGACCCCATGCCACGATAAGATTTGAACGAGCGGCCCTGATACAGGATGACCTCGCCCGGGCTCTCATCGGTGCCCGCAATCATCGAGCCCACCATAGCGCAGGAAGCGCCAGCCGCGATGGCCTTGGCGAAATCACCTGAGAACTTGATGCCACCGTCGGCAATCACCGGCACATCTCCGGCGGCTGCGGCGCAATCCATGATCGCGGTCAATTGCGGTACGCCCACACCTGCAACCATACGCGTGGTACAGATCGAGCCCGGCCCGATGCCCACCTTGATCGCGTCTGCGCCAGCGTCGATCAGTGCCTTGGTCGCGTCGCCAGTGGCAACATTGCCCGCGATGATCTGAACCTCGTTCGACAGCGCCTTGGCGCGCTTGACCGCATCGATGACACCCTCCGAATGCCCATGCGCGGTGTCGACAACGATGATGTCGACGCCTGCATCCACAAGCATTTCACTGCGGGCAAAGCCGCTGTCCCCAACAGAACTTGCCGCCGCTACGCGCAATCGGCCCAACTGGTCCTTGCACGCCGTGGGGTTCAGCACTGCTTGTTCGGTGTCTTTCAATGTCAGCAGACCGGTCAGCTTGCCATCAGCGTCCGTCACCAGCAGCTTTTCGATCCGGCGCGCCTGCATCAGTGACTTGGCCTCGTCCCGATCCGCGGGTTCGCGCAAGATGGCCAGGTTCTCGGATGTCATCACGGCCTTGACCGGCGTCTCGTCGGAGGTGGCAAAACGCATATCCCGGTTGGTCACGATGCCAACAACGCGACCTGTTTCGTCTACGACCGGGAAACCGGTGAAGTTATAGCGCTGCACCAGGGCCTTGGCGTCCGCAACCGTCTGCTCTGCACGCAGCGTGACGGGGTTGTAGACGATACCGGATTCGAACCGTTTGACCCGGCGCACTTCGCGTGCCTGGTTGTCTGCGTCCAGGTTCTTGTGGATCACGCCGATGCCGCCCGCCTGTGCCATGGCGATGGCCATCCGCCCCTCGGTCACGGTGTCCATCGCCGAGCTGAGCAATGGGATGTTCATCGAGATCGACCGCGTCACACGCGTGGTCGTATCCGCCGTTGCAGGCAGAACCGACGAGGCCGCCGGCTCTAGTAGAACATCATCAAAGGTGAGCGCCTCACGAATCTGCATTTGTCATCCCCATGCATAACCCCGTTTGACGGTCACCCTATTGCATGGATCGAAACCGGGGGAAAGGTCTGGGGACAAGTTATTTGACGCAAGGAAACGCCGCGCCGCCGTGTCCTTGGGGATTTGGGCCGCTTACCCCCCAGCCAACAGCGCCGTCTCGGGCCGCAACTGTGGTCGGACCGTCAGCCAATGCACCTCGGTCCGGGGATTGGCAATGGCGAACATATCGACCCGCTTGTCGAACCAGTTCACCACAATCTCGCGCTCTCCTTCGAAGACCACAACACAATACGCACCCGAGGCCACATCACAGCTGTCCCGCTCGAGCACGCTTACAATGAATGGATCCGAAATATTGCGCTGCAGTTGAATCAGGGCCGTACGTCCCTTGCCGGACACAAGCAGACCGCCAACAAAGACCGCCATCGCAACGCCGATCAGGCCAAATCCGGAAAACCGCGCAAAAGGATTGGAAAATTTCAAACTGGGACCAAAGGCCACAAAGACCTGTCGACCCACCAGCCCAATAACCGCAATGATCATGATCATCGTGAATTTCCCGGACAGGCCGCTGCGTGCCTCTGAAACTCCGGCCACTGCGCCGGTTACGTCGAACCCAAAGTCCATAACAAATACCTCACTGGTTAAGTCTGCTGCAAAATGCATTTGACGCCACTTAGCGTCTTGATTCTGTCGGGATTGGGGCAGCTGTTGCGCAATTTGGCGAAAGAATTCGGGCCACGCGCCCAATAGGTTAACCAAGTCGGCTCCCAAGGCCACGACCTTAGCCACGGATGCTTTGATTTTCGGGCTACGTCCCCTGACAGAGCCGGTTAAAATCGCATTTCAGGTACAAGATTTTTGCCAAAATGACGCCCGCTGACCGAAATATGCCGCCCGACACCTTTCGCTTTGCCGCGAACATCATATTCTCCGCGTCAAACCCGGAACCAGAAGGCACCTGAATGAGCACCGATCCTCTTGTCGTTTTCACCCCGTCCGGCAAACGCGGACACTTTCCTGTTGGCACGCCGATCCTGACGGCTGCGCGCCAGTTGGGCGTTGATCTGGATTCGGTCTGTGGCGGGCGCGGAATCTGTTCGAAATGCCAGATCACCCCGTCTTATGGCGAGTTTCCCAAACACGGCGTGACCGTGAAAGAGGATGCCCTGTCCGAATGGAACAAGGTCGAGCAACGCTATGACGACAAGCGCGGGCTGACGCCAGGCCGTCGTTTGGGCTGTCAGGCCACCGTTCAGGGTGACATCGTCATCGACGTGCCCCCCGAAAGCCAGGTCCACCGTCAGGTGGTCCGCAAACGGGCCGAGGCGCGCGATATCACCCTGAACCCGACCACGCGTTTGTGCTATGTCGAGGTGCAGGAACCGGACATGCACGACCCGTCCGGCGATCTTGAGCGTTTGCGCGATGCGCTGCGCGATCAGTGGCAGGTCGAAGGGTTCGAAATCGCTCTGCCGATCATTTCCAAGATGCAACCGGTGCTGCGCAAGGGCGGCTGGACCGTCACCTGCCTGCTGCACGAGGCGCCGGGCCGCCCAACCCGCCTGCTCGACCTTTATCCCGGTCTGCATGAAAACAGCATCTACGGGTTGGCCATCGACCTTGGCTCGACCACCATTGCGGCGCATCTGTGCGATCTGGCAACCGGTGAAGTCGTCGCTTCCTCTGGCCTCATGAACCCGCAGATCCGCTTTGGCGAAGATCTGATGAGCCGCGTGAGCTATGCCATGATGAATGCGGGCGGTGATCAGGAGATGACCCGCGCGGTGCGCGACGGCATGAACGAGCTGTTCCGCAACATCGTGACGGACGCGCAGATCGAAGCGCATCAGGTGGTTGATGCGGTGTTCGTGTGCAACCCGGTGATGCACCACCTGTTCCTGGGCATCGACCCGTTCGAGCTTGGACAGGCGCCCTTTGCGCTCGCCACCGCCAACAGCATGAACCTGGCCGCATCCGAGCTGGACCTCAACAGCATCCACCCCTCCGCTCAGATCTATCTGCTGCCCTGTATTGCGGGTCACGTGGGCGCGGATGCAGCCGCTGTGGCGCTGTCCGAGGCACCCGACAAATCGCAGGACCTGGTACTGGTCGTCGACGTGGGCACCAACGCCGAGATCCTTCTGGGCAACACCGATAAGGTGCTGGCCTGTTCCTCGCCCACCGGTCCCGCCTTTGAGGGCGCGCAGATCAGCTCGGGCCAACGCGCTGCCCCCGGTGCCATCGAACGGGTGCAGATCGACCCCGTCACAAAGGAGCCACGCTTCCGTGTCATCGGCTCAGACCTGTGGTCGGATGAGGACGGCTTTGCCGAAGCCATCGCCACCACCGGCATTTCCGGCATCTGCGGCTCGGGCATCATCGAAATGGTGGCCGAAATGCGCATGGCGGGCATCGTCGACGGCCCCGGACTGATCGGCAACCCCGAACAGACAGGCACCGAGCGCTGTTTCCTGGATGGGCGTACCTATTCTTATAAGGTCTGGGATGGCAGCGCCGATGGCGGCCCGGTGATCACCGTCACCAACCGCGACATCCGCGAGATCCAGATGGCCAAGGCCGCGCTTTATTCCGGTGCACGTCTGCTGATGGACAAGTTTGGTGTCGACACCGTCGACCGCATTGTTCTGGCCGGGGCCTTTGGCGCCCACATCAGCCCGAAACACGCCATGGTTCTGGGCATGATCCCGGATTGCGAATTGGACAAGGTCACATCGGCCGGCAACGCCGCAGGCACCGGCGCACGCATAGCGCTGCTCAACAGCAAGGCCCGCACCGAGATCGAGGAGACCGTGCGCGCGATCCACAAGATTGAGACCGCAATCGAGCCGCGCTTTCAGGAGCATTTCGTGAACGCCTCGGCCATCCCGAACTCGGCCGAACCTTTCCCGATCCTGGCGACCGAAGTGACCCTGCCGGACGTCAACTTCAACACCGGAGCAGACGCCGCAGCAGCATCAGGCGGCGGACGTCGCCGTCGTCGTCGCAGCTGAACAATTCCAACACGTCAAGCGGGGGCTTTCCCGCTTGACCTCCCCTGCCCCTGCACATAGTCAGAAGCCAGAGCGCGGGTATGGTGAAAAGGTATCACGCGAGCTTCCCAAGCTTAAGTTACGGGTTCGATTCCCGTTACCCGCTCCAGAAATCCCGGACATTTTTGGCCTTGCGACCGCAAAACGCGCAAAACGCATGACATCAGACTGAATGTTGGGTTCCCAGGTCGAATACAGACGCTCTTAGGGTCCTGCCCCTACACTGTCGGACAAATTCGGCTGTGCCTCGTCATTGCCTGAAACCATCAAATGCAGCACAGTAAGATACGGAGAAATAGACAATAATACTGTTCAGGGGAGAGAACATGAATTGCTTTATTCGACTGATTTTGACGTTCAGAGTTTTGATTGTACTGTCGTTGGTTGCTGGATTTGTCAGCCATTCGCCAACATTTGCTCAAGAGACGGGTGAACAAACTCCACCTCAGGAAAACACCACGCAGGATGTCTCGGACCTGGTGACGCGGACGCTAGCACCCGAGGTGACACCAGACGATTTGAGCATTCTCATGGTTCCGCTCACCGCCGCGGAAATGGCGCAGGTGGTCGAGGGTTGGCAAGCCCATGTTCGATCTCAGCTTGAACAGCTGTCCTACCTGAACCTGGACTTGAACAGCGCTTCAGATGCCAAGGCAGAAACCTTGCGTGCTCAATTGGCCGAGGTTCAACAGACGACCAAGGCTTATCTGGCCAACTATCAAGCAAGCGTGACCGGCTGGCAGGACAAAGGCGCCACCCCAGAAGAGGTCAAACCTTATCAGGATTACGCCTATGCCGCTGCTTCGGGTGCGCTCAGAACAACAGACCCCAAGACTTTGTTTAGCGCGGCGCTGGATTGGCTGACCGACACGGACGGCGGTTTGGGTTTTTTGTTCAGCGTCTTGACTGTCCTGCTGTCGATTTGGGCTTTGATGTTCGCTGCCCGACTGGCCCGACGCATGACGGATCGAGGCCTGACACGGGTGCCTTCGCTGTCGAAACTGCTCAAGTCTTTCATCTCGACCGCCGTGTTCTGGGCTGTGATGGTTTTGGGTGTTCTGGTGGTGCTTGGGTTGTTCGGCGTAAATGTAACACCGCTGTTTGCCGTCTTTGGCGGGTTGTCCTTTATCCTGGGTTTTGCGCTGCAAGAAACACTGGGCAATCTGGCCAGTGGGTTGATGATCATGGTGCTCAAACCCTTTGACACCGGCGATTACATCCAGGTTGGCAGCTCGTCCGGGTTTGTTGACGAGATGTCGGTCGTATCGACCAAAATCAGAACCTTCGACAACCAGATCATCGTCGTGCCCAACAGCAAGATCTGGGGCGATATCATCACCAATGTCAGCGCGTCCGAAACCCGACGCGTCGATCTGGTGTTCGGCATCGGATATTCCGACGACGCGGCATTGGCCATCGAGGTGCTGACAAAGCTGGTTGCGCAACACGACCTGTGCCTCAAAGACCCTGCGGCCGAGATTTTTGTCGGCGAGCTTGGAGAAAGCTCGGTCAACATCTTTTGCCGCCCCTGGACCAAGAATGACGACTATTGGACGGTGTTTTGGGACCTCACCGGCCAAGCCAAGATCGAGTTCGACGCCGTCGGCATCTCGATCCCCTTCCCGCAGCGCGATGTTCACCTGATCCCGGTCGAAGGAGCTGCACAATGAAAACACTTGTTTATGCTCTTGTCATTGTGATCCTTGGTGCGGTCTCAGCTCTGGCTCAGGCCGACACGCCCTCATCCGAAGCCAAGCTCCGAAACGATCCATCCTTTCTGGCCCCTGTCATCGTGGACGGGGACGAGCTGTTCGTGATCCGCGGCTCGACTGCGCTTCCCGCCGCGAAACGCGCCGAGCGCATTCAGGACCGCATCGTCGCAGCCGCAGAGACCGTGGCCTCGGACGCGCTCGAAATAACGATCCGAGGGGGCGAGTTTGGCGAAGACATTCTGGTGAACGGAAAAATGGTCTCGGTCACCACAGCGGCGGACGCAGAATACGAGCAGATGGAAATCGACGTGCTTGCAGGCCTTCAGGCCCAAGCCATCGAAGCGGCCATTCTAAAATACCGCGAAAACCGCTCTCAATCGGCCCGGATCGACAGCGCCCTGAGCGCCGTGGCCTGGTCTGCCGGGTTTCTGATCGTGAGTTATCTGTTCTTCACACGACGCAGAAAAGTGTCCGGCTTTGTCGAAAAACTGGCCAGGAAACGGACAGCCCAGGTCGAAGCCGCAACCAAGTCCATTTTGCAACGCAAAGCCCTGACCAGCCTGATCAATTTCTTTGTCATGATCTTTATGTGGGCCTGCTATCTGATCCTGTTCTACTACTACCTGAGCTTTGTTTTGCTGGCTTTTGCCGAAACCAGACCGGTGGCAGAACTTTTGTTGAAATACGTCAGTGAACCCCTTCTGGGCGTGGTGCGGGCCATCGTCGGATATCTGCCAAACTTGATCATGCTGGGAATCATCGCCTTGATCGCGCGGTATCTGATCCAAGGCATCGGGATCTTTTTTGACAACCTGGAACAAGGGGTGTTCGAAATCGCGGATTTCGAAAAACACTGGATCGGTCCGACGTTCTTTTTGACCAAGATCCTGATCATCGTGATCGCCCTGGTCTTTGCCTACCCCTATATCCCCGGCTCGGATTCGCGGGCCTTTCAGGGGCTGACCATTCTGGCGGGTGTTATGGTTTCGTTGGGCTCGAACACCGTGGTGTCCAACATGATGGCCGGCCTGTTTGTCATCTATCGGCGCAGCACCAACGTGGGCGACCGCATTCAGGTGGGCGACAAAACCGGGGATGTGGTTGAAATCAAGCTGATGGAAACTGTCATCAAGTCGATCAAGAACGAGATGATCAGTATCCCAAACGCGCAACTGCTGAATTCCGAGGTCGTCAACTTTTCCCGCAAGGTCGACGGGCGCGGAATTCTGGTTCATACGACCGTTGGCATCGGGTATGAGGAGCCCCCGAAAAAGATCAAGGCCATGTTAATCGAGGCGGCGCACCGGACCCAGGGGCTCAAGAAAAACCCTGCCCCGTTTGTGCTTTGGACGCAGTTGGCGGACTATGCGATCAACTATGAGGTCAACGCTTTTACCTCAAGGGGGTCAAGCCTGCCAAAGATCCGCTCGGACCTGCATGAGAACATCGTGGATGTGTTCAACGAAAACGGGACCCAGATCATGACGCCGTCGTACATCTCGGACCCCGAGGTGCCCAAAATTCCCGAAGCGCCCTGGGACGGGAAACTGGCTCATTCGTCGGCCAACCAAGCTTGAGAAGAAGGCCGGTCCGAAAGACCGGCCCTGTCCATTCACCCTGTCAGCAGGTCGCGGAACTGCTCTTTCAACTCGCGTTTCAGAACCTTGCCTGTCGCGCCCAGTGGCAAGGCATCGACAAAGACAGCCCGATCAGGGATCTGCCATTTCGCAACCTTGTCATCGAACCAGCTTAGAACTTGCGCTTCGCTTACATCCTGGTCCGGGGCCCGAACGGCGACGATCACGGGGCGTTCATCCCATTTGGGATGAGGCAGGCCGATGGCCGCCGCACTGGCCAGCTGCGGATGTCCCACAGCGATGTTTTCCAGCTCGACCGAGCTGATCCATTCGCCGCCCGATTTGATGATGTCCTTGGACCGATCGCGGATTGTCATGTAGCCGTCCGCATCCAACGTGGCCACATCGCCGGTCGCAAACCAGCCGTCCTGCAACAGCTCTTCACCCTGTTTCAGGAAATAGCTGTCGAGCACCCAATGCCCGCGCACCATCAGGTCGCCTTGGGTCTTGCCATCATGCGGCAGATCCTTCCCCTGATCATCCACGATCTTGAGCTCGACCCCAAACGGCGGACGCCCTTGATTTTCGCGCAGCTTGTGCTGCTCCTCCGCTGGCAAATCCAGATGCTTGGCCAGCAGCGTGTTGGTGGACCCCAGCGGGCTCATCTCGGACATACCCCAGGCGTGGATCGTCTCCACGCCATAGACATCCCGAAACTCCTCCATCATCGACGGCGGACAGGCCGAGCCGCCAATTACCGTGCGCGTCAGGCTTTCAAGCGTAGTGTCGGTCTCGCGGGCAAAGGCCAAGAGCCCGGCCCAGATCGTCGGTACACCTAGCGCCAGCGTGACGCCATAGCTGTCTATCAGCCCCACCAGCGCCTCGCCCTGCAGATCGGCGCCTGGCAACACCATGCGCGCGCCAGACATGGCGCATGCATAGGGAGACCCCCAGGCGTTGACGTGGAACATGGGCACCACCGGCATCACCACATCGCGGGCAGAATAGCCGACGCAATCCAGTGTATTGGACGCGAAACTGTGCAATACCGTTGACCGATGGGAATAGAGAACACCCTTGGGGTTACCCGTTGTTCCCGATGTATAACAAAGGCTTGAGGCCGTATTTTCATCTAACTCTGGCCACGCGAAACTTACATCTCCGTCGGCTATCAACTCGTCATAAAACTTGAGCCCCGGAAGTTTCGCTGCCGCATCTTCGTTGCGCGGCCCCATCAACACCACATGCTCCAGCGTCTTGAGCTTGTCCAAAAGCGGCCCGATCAGCGGCACAAAGGTCTCGTCCAGAAACAGCACCTTATCCTGGGCATGGTTGACGATATAGATAAGCTGCTCGGGGAAGAGCCGCGGGTTGATGGTGTGGCAGACGAACCCCGCCCCGGACGTGCCATAGTAGATTTCCAAATGGCGACGGTTGTTCCACGCCAAGGTCGCACAGCGCGTCTGCGGCTCTAGCCCCAGGGCGGTCAAGGCCGAGCCCAAACGGCGGGCATTGGCCGCGATCCCGGCCCAATTGGTCTGCTCGACCCCTCCACCCGCTTTGACCGACCAGATCTCGGTCTGACCATGATAGCGCGCGGCATGATCAATGAGCGATGAAATCAGCAAGGGTTGCTTCATCATTTGTCCGAGCATTTCAAATCCTCCCATGCGTCCGCCCGCGCGCCGACCCGGTTCAGGTTCAGGCGGGGCGCTCCTGTCAATTGTCAGACAATTGATACAGGCGTGATCTGTCAAGACTTAACCGTGACGGAACGTAGGCAAACCGCATGGGCTTGCGCCACGTCAACGGGACCACTAGCAGTTTGGACATGGATATTCGTTTTCACACCCCATTGACTGCCAAAGAACAATTGGGCTTTGGTCTTGATGCCCCGCAACCGCTTGCCTTGGCCGACAAGGTCCGTTTTGCCGAGTTGGACCCGCTAAACCACGTCAACAACAAGGCTTACATCGAATGGTTCGAGACGCTGCGGGTGTCGTATTTCGATAATCTCTGCGCGTTTTGCTACGACGGGCTTGAAGCCCCTCGGCTCGTGATCCGCAGCGCAAATATCCACTATGTCCGAGAAATGGTGATGGATGAGGTCTATGTCACCACGGCGCGTGTCACCGGGTTTCGCAACACGTCCTTTACCATCGAGCAACAGCTTTGGTCCGGTGATCTGCGTGCGACGCTGACCGGAGTGATGGTCACATTGCGTGGCGACGGGTCGGGACGCTATCCGCTGCCCCAATCCCTGCGCGAGGTCTTTATCAAACGCGACGGCGCAACGCCCGAAGGATAGATTAGCCTCGGTGTTTCAGGACAAAGCCGACCAAAGCGGCGGTCGAGCCATCTTTCCCCTCGGCGCTTTGCTCGCCATCCACAATGGGCGCAAGTGAGGTTGCAAGCTCTTTGCCCAACTCCACCCCCCATTGGTCGAATGAGTTGATGCCCAGGATCACACCCTCGACAAACACGCGGTGTTCATACAGCGCGATGATCTGGCCCAGTACAAAGGGTGTGAGCTTTGGGTAAACCAACGTCGTCGACGGACGATTACCTGCAAAAACCCGGTGCCGCGCCTGACGGTCCAATTCATCGCCAGTCAGCCCTTTGGCCGCCATCCTCTCGCGGGCCTCGTCAAGGGACCGCCCGCGCATCAGCGCCTCGGATTGGGCCAGGCAATTGGCAACCAGCAAGCGGTGGTGATGGGCCAGATCTGGCTCGTGCCCTTCGGCCGCGATCATGAACTCGCACGGTACAACACCGGTACCCTGATGGATCAGCTGATAAAACGCGTGCTGACCGTTGGTTCCCGGCTCGCCCCAGACAACAGGCCCTGACGGCACGGTGAGAGAACTTCCACTCATCGCAACGGATTTGCCATTCGATTCCATTTCCAGCTGTTGGAAATAGGCCGGAAGCCGCGACAGCCGCTGATCATAGGGCAACACCGCGCGGGTGGGATAGCCACAGATCTGATGGTGCCAAAGACCGGTCAACGCCAGCAGAACCGGCATGTTCTCGGCCCATGCCGCGGACCGGAAATGCAGGTCCATCGCCTGTCCGCCGCGCAAGAAGGCATCAAAGGCCTGCGGCCCCATGGCCAGGATCACCGGCAACCCGATTGGCCCCCAGACAGAATAGCGCCCGCCAACCCAATCCCCGAACCCGAATACGCGCTCGGCCGGGATCCCAAAGGCTTCGGTCTTGTCGAGCGCCGTAGAAACGGCCGCAAATTGCCCAGCCGGATCACCACCACCATCCAGCATCCAGGCCCGCGCAGTGCGCGCGTTGGTCATGGTTTCAGTCGTGGTGAATGACTTGGAGGCAACAATCACCAACGTCCGGGTTGGGTCCAGGGGGCGCAGAACATCGGAAACATGCGCCCCGTCCACATTGGACACAAAATGACAGACCGGACCGTCGTGATAGGGTTCCAGGGCCAAAGTGGCCATCGCCGGTCCCAGATCCGAGCCCCCGATGCCGATATTGACCACATCCGTGATCGACCCACCGGCCCCGGCGAAGGCGCCCTTGCGCACATCCTCGGCAAATGAGCGCATGCGCGCCAGCGTATCCAGCACGCCGGGCATCACGTCCTGACCGTCCACCAGAACCGACCCGCCGTCCAGATTGCGCAGTGCCGTATGCAGCACCGCGCGCCCCTCTGTCTCGTTGATCGCAGCGCCCGTAAACATCGCATCGCGGTGCCTGCTCAGATCAACCTTTTCACACAATTCGATCAGCGCCGCGCGCACTGCATCATCGATCAAGGTCTTGGAATAGTCGAACCGCATATCGCCCGTCTCGACCGAGAACCCATCGGCCCGCGCGCCATCGCGCTCAAACAGATCCATGATCCAACGATTCTTGTTTTCGTCGCGCAGGTGGTTCAGTTCATCCCACATAGATTTCCCTATTCTGCCCAATACACGTTGGTGTTGTTCAACACGGCCGAGATCGGCGCCTCTTCGGGGGGCATGGTCATGGCGCGGTCCAGTGCATCGCGCTTTTCAGGCCCGAAGATCACCAGATGCTTGGACAGAGCCCCGTCCAGCACGGAACCCGTCAGCGACACACGTGCCTCGGGTTGTGTTTCGGGGCGGGCCACTGTCAGCACCGGCGCGTCCGAGGCCAGAGCGGCGTCCAGCCCCTCCATCCCTGGGAACAACGAGGCGGTGTGCATATCGTTGCCCATGCCCAACAACAGCACCGACAGCGGAAAATGCGGGGCCAGCATCGTTTCTGTTTCAGCCAGGTTCTGCTCTGGCGTGCCGCCGCCAAAGAGCGGCAGGAACACGGCGGATGACGCACGGTTGGTCAACAGCCGTTCCTTGATCAGCTTTGCGTTCGAGCGATCATCGCCTTCGTCAACACAACGCTCATCCGTGGGCAGCACATGCACCCGGTCCCACTCCAGATTGGCCGCACAGAGCGCGTCAAAGACCGGCCCTGGCGTGGTTCCGCCCGGCACCGCAAAGGATACCGTCTCGTGATGCAAAAGCGCCGTTTCCAAAGCCCCTGCCAAAACGTTGGCCACATCAATGGCCAGCATGTCTCGATCTGCGTATTCCACCAGTCTCATAGGCTCACTCTCAGGGGTTGATCCCCTGCCAACGGCGACCGTCGCGTTTGATCAGCAGCTCGGCGTCGCCGGGACCCGTGCTGCCGCTTTCATAAGGTTTGGGAACGTCGCCGCGCGACTCCCATCCTGCGATCACCGGATCGGTCCAGGCCCAGGCGGCCTCGACCTCGTCCCCGCGCATGAACAATGTCTGGTTGCCGCGCACAACATCCATGATCAACCGCTCATAAGCGTCGGGGGGATCCTGCCCCTCGGGACCCAAGGCCTCGGCAAAGGACATGTCCAGCGGCACATCCACCAGACGCATGCCACCCTGCCCCGGTTCCTTGATGGTCACCTTGAGCGTGATGCCCTCGTTCGGCTGCAAGCGGATCGACAAGACGTTGGCATGACGCCCCGCATCCGCACCAAAGATCGAATGCGGCGCGTCCTTGAACATGACGTTGATCACGGACGACCGCGCCTTGAGCCGCTTACCGGTGCGCAGATAGAACGGCGTGCCGGCCCACCTCCAATTGCTGATGTGGGTGCGTAACGCGATATAGCTTTCTGTGGTTGAACGTGGATTGCCGACTGCTTCGCGATAGCTGGGGTGTTCTTCGGCCTCGCCCTCGCGCGCCAGATACTGGCCACGGACGATATGGTGCGGCTCGACCGGATCAAGTGCGCGGATCACTTTCAGCTTTTCGTCGCGCACCGCGTCGGGATCAAACTTGGCTGGCGGCTCCATCGCGATCAGGCAAAACAGCTGCATCAGATGGTTCTGCATCATGTCGCGCATCGCGCCCGCGCGGTCATAGTATTCGCCCCTGCCGCCGACACCGACGCTTTCGGCCACGGTGATCTGGATGTGATCGACATATTGGCTGTTCCAAAGGGGCTCAAACAGCATGTTGCCAAAACGGACCGCCATCAGGTTCTGAACCGTCTCTTTGCCCAGATAGTGGTCGATGCGGTAAATCTGCCCTTCATGGAAATGATCGGCGAGCGTGGCGTTCAACGCCTTGGCGCTGTCCAGATCATGACCGAAGGGTTTTTCGACGACAATCCGCGTTTGATCGTTGGCAAGCCCATGCGCCTTGGTCCGCTGCGCCAAAGGCCCAAACAGACGCGGCCCGACCGAGAAGTAATAGGCGCGCACCCGGTCCCCATTGATCTTGCTGGCCAGTTCGTGCCACCCCTCATCGCCCAAGGCATCAACGGCAACATAGTCCAGACAAGACAAGAACCCCTCTAGCGTTCCATCTTCGCAATGACGGGGTGTCGAAAACTCACGGATCGCCTCAGCAACGAAACTGCGATACGCATCTGCGTTTTGCGTCCGTCGAGCAGCCCCAATAATGCGGGCGTCTTGGGGAATCTGACCGGCACAATACCTACGAAACAACGCAGGCAGGATCTTGCGTCTGGCAAGATCGCCTGTCCCACCAAATATGACGAGGTCAAACGGCTCGACCGGTATGACACGTGAAACCATGTTACGTCCCTAAGCCCTTTGCCTGTCAAAAATCAACGATAGCGCAAACAACTGTTCATTCCCAAAGCTTCACAAGTCCGTCAGACGTTCTCTGGCGACTTTAACTTTTTTCACCAAATAGGCTAGATCAAACCTCGAGCAGCAAGGTGAAAGCTAATGAAAGATCTCGAATCGCAGATTGCCAATGTCGGCAAGTTCCAAGACAGTTTCGTGACGGCCAAAGGCGAAACCCGCGCCTCGGTTTCACTGACCCACCCCGAAACGCTGTGGTTCAACACGGGAACGCTGTGTAATATCGAATGCGTGAACTGCTACATCGAAAGCAGCCCCACCAATGACGCGCTGGTCTATATCACAGCGGGTGAGGTGCGGAGCTATCTGGATCAGATCGAAGAGCGCAATTGGCCCATCCGCGAGATCGCGTTCACCGGCGGTGAGCCCTTCATGAACCCCCAGATGATCGACATGACCCGCGCGGCCCTGGACCGTGGGTTCGAAGTTCTGATTCTCACCAACGCCATGCGCCCGATGATGCGCAAGTCGATGCGCGAAGGGTTGCTTTCCCTGCAAGAAGAATACGCCGACAAACTCACCTTGCGCATTTCCGTCGATCACTATCGTCCCGATCTGCATGACGAAGAACGCGGCAAAGGCAGCTTTGCCAAGACGCTGGAAGGGATGCAGTGGCTACGCGACAACGGCTTCAAGATGGCCATCGCAGGCCGCACCCTTTGGGACCATGACGAGGTTCAAAGCCGCGCAGGCTATGCTGCATTTTTTGCGGAACATGGCTTTGACATCGATGCGCGGAACCCCGGCCAGACCGTCCTGTTCCCGGAAATGGACGAAACCGTCGAGGTGCCCGAAATCACCACCGCGTGCTGGGGTATCCTGGGCAAAAGCCCTGACGCTGTCATGTGTTCAAGCTCACGCATGGTTGTGAAACGCAAAGGCGCCGAGAAACCCGCAGTACTGGCCTGTACTCTGCTACCTTATTCGCCCGAGTTTGAGATGGGCCATTCCCTGCAAGAAGCCGAAGCCGACGTGCAGTTGAACCACCCCCACTGCGCCAAGTTTTGTGTTCTGGGTGGGGCCAGCTGTTCAGCCTGATACACAGAATTCTCCCCGATTTCCGATACCTTTGTTCGCTTGGCCGTAAAATGGTCAACCTTTCTTCGAACTTGTGCTGATCTCACGCAATAATCCAACACGCATTAAATAAAGAATATGGCAGGTTACAATGGTAGAAAGAACAATTCTCGCGGCGCCGAGCGCCGCACTTACAGTTGCCTTTAGTTCGCCATTTCTGGCGCCCGGAAGCTCGATCATCAACAACTCGAGTTCTCCGAATGGCACGATTTACAACTTCAATGGTGGCCTTAGTGAGATCATCACCATTGACGACACCAACAACACCGACGTCTTCGACGATGATGATCGCTTCAACCATATCGTCGTTGATGGGGGGACACTGGTTGCCAATGGGACGACTGTGGAATCCGAGTCCCTGATCGTACTTCGCGAACTTGACGGAGACGGCAACCCGATCGGCGATGAGATTACGATCAACGTCTATTCGCAAAACGGGCAAACGTCGAACATCTGGGGGTTTTCAGCCACCGACTTTCTTGAGTCCGGCAAGCAGTACATCAAGGTTGGCGGCTCAAACAATGGCGACTCGAACTATACCGAGTTGGTCCCGTGTTTTGCTGCGGGAACCATGATCAAGGAAGGCCGCAAACAAGTTCCCGTCGAAACCATCTCGCGTGGAGATCGCATCTGGACCCAGTCTCACCGGCGGAGAATGGTGGCTTGGGCGGGTTCAACCACCGTCAATGGACGCGGTAAGTTTGCGCCGGTTCGCTTTGAGGTCGGCGTTCTGGGAAACTCCGAGCCCCTTTTGGTGTCACCAAACCACCGGATGCTTCATTTTTCGACGCAGTCGCATCTTTTGTTCGCAGACCAACCAGTTCTGATCCCTGCTCGCTTTTTTGTCGGGCTTTCGGGCGTTGAACGTGCTCCCCAGGACCTCATCACCTATTACCATTTCATGTTTCAGGGTCACGCCATCGTCGAAGCAAACGGTTGCCTGACTGAAAGCTTCTACCCGGGCGCTCAGGCTTTGACCGGGTTGGAACAGGCCTGTCGTCAAGAGATCTTTGAGCTATTCCCCGAACTCAAGGCTTTGCCGGAAGAACCGTTCCCCATGATCGCGCCAGAATTGCGGTCTTATGAGGCCAAGGTCGTCCTGGGAACTCAAGTTGACTGACAAATGGGTTAGTTCAAACGAAACTCACCGACCACATTGCGCCACTCACCAGGAGATATCATCTTTCGGTGAGTGAAGCGCACGGAATGCAGCGGGCCCTCAATTTCTCGCTGCCAGAATTCGACAAATTTAAACAGCTTGGGATGATCCGGTGCCAGATCGTAGTCCTGCCAGACGAATGTGTTCAGCACGTGTATGTAATCAGGCATGTGATAGAAGAATTCTGCAGTCGTCAGCCCATACCCTTTGAGCATCAATTCCGTTTCGTTCTGCTCCATTTTTCGACCTCCATTTCTGGTTCGGTCCCTTCACCGTAACACAAGATTGGTTAATCACTTCCAAAAACAACGCGTTACTGTTTCGTGACGGTTTTCTGACAGATGCGTGAGCAGCTTGCTTGCACCCCATATGCCCCTTCTGATAAGGTACATCCACAAGATATAGACCCTGGACAAAGATCGGGCAGCATACGTGAGCGATACGCCAGAAACCCCTGAAAACATGGACGAAACCCCGCCCGAGCGCCCCGCATACGACGGGCCGACGGTGTCCATCGAATCCGAGATGAAGACCTCGTATCTCGATTACGCGATGTCGGTGATCGTCTCTCGGGCCATTCCCGACCTGCGCGACGGTCTGAAACCGGTACACCGGCGCATCCTTTACGCGATGCACGAGACCGGAAACACCCACGACAAGTCCTATCGCAAATCGGCCCGCCCGGTTGGTGATGTGATGGGTAAATACCACCCCCATGGGGACAGCGCGATCTACGACGCGCTTGTGCGAATGGCGCAAGACTTCTCAATGTCGTTGCCTCTTCTCGATGGTCAGGGCAACTTTGGCTCGATGGACGGCGACAACCCGGCGGCCATGCGCTACACCGAAGTGCGCATGGACAAGCCTGCAGGTGCGCTGCTGGCCGATATCGAAAAAGAGACGGTCGATTTCCAGGACAACTATGATGGCAAGGACAAGGAACCGACGGTCCTGCCCGCCCGGTTCCCGAACATGCTGGTCAATGGTGCCGGCGGTATCGCGGTTGGTATGGCCACCAACATCCCGCCGCACAACCTGGGCGAAGTGGTTGACGCTACGCTGGCCCTGATCGACGACCCGGATCTGACATCCGAACAGCTGATCGACTACATCCCTGGCCCCGACTTCCCCACGGGTGGTGTGATGCTGGGCCGTTCAGGTGCGCGCAAGGCGTATCTGGAAGGGCGCGGTAGCGTCATCATCCGCGCCAAGACCCGTGTCGAAGAGATCCGTCGCGATCGCTATGCCATTGTCGTGGACGAGATCCCCTATCAGGTAAACAAGGCCTCGATGATCGAAAAGATCGCCGAAGCGGTGCGCGAAAAGCGCATCGAAGGCGTCAGCCACGTGCAGGACGAATCCGACCGCAACGGTGTTCGCGTGGTGGTCGAGCTGAAACGTGACGCGACGCCCGAAGTGGTGCTGAACCAGCTTTATCGGTTCTCGCCGATGCAGACGTCGTTCGGCTGCAACATGCTGGCGCTGAACGGCGGACGACCTGAACAGTTGACCCTGCGCCGGTTCCTGACGTCCTTCATCGACTTCCGCGAGGATGTCGTGGCCCGTCGCACCGCCTATGACTTGCGCAAAGCACGCGAACGCAGCCATATCTTGTGTGGCCTGGCTGTCGCCGTTTCGAACGTGGACGAAGTTGTTGCCACCATCCGCTCGTCTGCTGACGCGGCCGAGGCGCGTGAAAAGCTGATGACCCGTCGCTGGCCTGCGGCCGAGATCGAAAGCTATCTGCGTCTGATCGACGATCCGCTCTCGAAAATGAACGACGATGGCACCTATAACCTGACCGAAGTTCAGGCCCGCGCCATCCTTGATCTGCGGCTGCAGCGCCTGACCCAGATCGGGGTGAAGGAAGTCACCGACGAGTTGGAAGAACTGGCAGCCAAGATCAAGGAATACCTCGATATTCTGTCGTCGCGCGAACGCATCATGTCGATCATCGGTGACGAACTGCGCGAGGTGCGCGAAAAGTTCGCCGTCGACCGCCGCACCGAGATCGTTGACTGGTCCGGTGACATGGAAGACGAGGACCTGATCGAGCGTGAGGACATGGTCGTGACCATCACCTCGGGCGGCTACATCAAGCGCACGCCACTAGCCGATTTCCGCGCTCAAAAGCGCGGTGGCAAGGGGCTGTCGGGAATGCAAACCAAAGAAGAGGACGTTGTTACCACCCTCTTTGTGGCCAACACGCATACCCAGCTCTTGTTCTTTACCACCGATGGCATGGTCTACAAGCTCAAGACCTGGCGCCTGCCCCAATCGGGCCGCACCGGCAAGGGCAAGGCGATCGTCAACATCTTGCCGATCCCTACGGGTGTTTCCATCGCGGCGATCATGCCCGTGGATGTGCCAGAGGATGAGTGGGAGAACCTGCAGATCGTCTTTGCCACCAGCGCGGGCGACGTGCGCCGCAATGCGTTGAGCGATTTCACCAACGTGAAACGCAACGGCAAGATCGCCATGGACCTGCCTGAGGATGTGGAACTGGTCAACGCACGCATCTGTTCCGAGGATGACGATGTGATGCTTGTGACCAACGCAGGCCGCGCGATCCGCTTCCAGACTACGGATGTGCGCGTGTTCAAGGGCCGCAAATCGACCGGGGTACGGGGCATCAAGCTGAACGGCAATGACAATGTGGTGTCGATGTCAGTGATCCGTCATTTCGAGGCGACCTCGGACGAGCGTTCTGCCTATCTTAAAATGCGCCGCGCGGTGGCCGGTTTGGCTGATGACGCCGAAGCCTCGGACGAGGAAGGCAATGCAATGGCGACGATCAGCCAGGAACGCTATGCCGAGATGTCGGCGGCCGAGAACCTGATCCTCACCATCACCGAAGGCGGTTCAGGAAAACTCAGCTCCAGCCACGACTACCCAGTGCGCGGTCGCGGTGGCATGGGCGTTGCGGCGATGGACAAGGCAATGCGCGGCGGAGAATTGATCGCCTCCTTCCCGGTAGAGATTGATGATCAGATCATGCTGGCCACGTCCAAAGGGCAGTCGATCCGGGTGCCAGTCGATGGGATCTCCTTCCGCTCACGCAGCGCCGGTGGCGTTAAGGTGTTCAACACAGGCAAGGGTGAAAGCGTCGTCAGCGTGGCTTGGATTGCGGATCAAGGCGACGAGGACGAAGACGGCGAGAGCTGATCTCTTTCACAGAACTGGAAACAACAAACCGCCCCGGATCGAACCGGGGCGGTTTTTCATTGTTTGACGGAGAAACTCCCGCCCGTCGATCAGGCATCAAAGATGCCTTCCTCCCGTTGGGCCGGGCCTCGCTCTGCTCGGCGGTGGCGCCCAAATGCGAGGCCACACTGATTGGTCGATCACAGGCTGTAGATGCCGCTGAATTTCTTCTCGATGTAGTCCAGCAGCGCCTCTGGCCCCGGCACCTTGCCGCTGGCGCGCTCGATCACATCGCGCGGCGCATAGAGGCTGCCGTGACGCTGCAGGTTCTCGCGCAGCCAGCCTGTTGCCCCTGATGTGTCGCCCTGGGCCAGTTGGTCGTCCAGGTTTGGCACGGCGTCGCGCAGCGCCTCATACAGGCAGCCAGCATAGACGTTGCCAAGCGAATAGGTTGGGAAATAGCCAAACAGGCCAACCGACCAATGCACATCCTGCAAGCACCCGTTCGATGGCCGGTCGACGTCATAGCCGAAATCGGCCTTGAAGCGATCATTCCAGGCAGCTTCGATGTCCGACACCTGCAAGTCGCCCCGCATCAGGGCGCGTTCCAGATCAAACCGCAGCATGATGTGCAGGTTGTACTGAACCTCGTCCGCTTCGGTCCGGATATAGCCGTTCTGGACCCGATTGACGGCGGCATAGAATTCATCTGCAGTGTTCAGGCCAAAGTCGCCAAATGCGTTTTTCATCTGCTCAAACAGCCAACCGGTAAAGGCGCGCGAGCGGCCGAGCTGGTTTTCGTAGATCCGGCTTTGGCTTTCATGCACCCCCATCGAAACACCACGCCCCAGCGGGGTGAGTTCAAATGACTGGTCGATGCCCTGTTCATAGGCGGCGTGGCCGACCTCGTGGATGGTGGAATAGAAGCAGTTGAACGGATCGGTGGGACTGGTCCGGGTGGTGATCCGCACATCCGAGCCGCTGCCCGAACTGAAGGGGTGCACCGCCTTGTCGACGCGGCCCTTGCTCATGTCGTAGCCAAAGGTTTTGGCGAGTTGCCGCGACAGCTTCATCTGGGCACCTTCGTCGAACTCTCCGACAACGCCTTTTGGCATCGGTTGCTCCAGAACGGCAGCGCGCAAAGCCACCAGACGCGGGCGCATGGTATCAAAAATTGCGGCGATCTCGTCGCTGGTGGTATAAGGCTCATAATCCTCGACCAACGCGTCATTGATGTCGCCACCATTCGCCAGCGCCGCTCCCTCTTCACGCCGCAGCGCGACCACCTCTTCGAGAACCGGCAGAAAGGCAGCCACATCTTCATCGGCGCGGGCCTGGGCCCATTTGCCTTGTGCCTCGGACGTCACCTGCGCCAGCTTTTTCGCCAGATCAGCGGGCACCTTTTGAGCACGCTCATAGGCTCGGCGGATCTCGCGCAGCTGCGCAGTCCCGGCCTCATCCGGGGCCTCGGCAGCCTCCAGCCAGTCCGCTACGCGCGGGTCGGATTTACGGGCGTGCAGAACGGCCTCGATCGCGGCCATTTCCTGTCCACGCTGACCCGCGGCGCCCCTTGGCATGACTGTTTCCTGATCCCAGCCCAGACGCCCGGCGATCTGCCCCAGGGCAGATGTATCGCGTTGAAAGGCCATCAATTGGTCAAATGCAGTCATGTGGGGTTATCCTCGAACAGAAGTTGCAACTGGGTAAGCGCTCAGGAAGCGGGCGCGCAGGATCAGCGCCCAAAGGATCACGGCCAGCAGCTGGTGCGCAATCGCAATGTGCCACGGCGCGGCGTAAACAACAGTGGTGATGCCCAGAACCACCTGCAGAGACAACGCCGCAAAGACCGCGTTAAAGGCAAAGCGTGTCTGGGGATGCGCGCTTTGACGACCGCGCAACCAGACGACGACGCCAAAAGCAAAGAGCAGGTAGCCCGCGCATCGATGGATGAACTGCACCAGGCCGGGGCTTTCGAACAGGTTGCGCCACCATGGGTCCAGTACCGACATGTCCGGCGGCAACAGCTGCCCGCCGATCAGCGGCCAATCGGTATACGACCGGCCTGCGTCGATGCCTGCAACAAAGGCCCCGATGATGATCTGCAAAAAGGCAAAATGCATCAACCCGGTGGACAGCGAGAACAGCTTGGCTTCTTTCGCACGTCGCGCCTGCATCAGGTCACGCTCGTCCCGGCCAAGCATATAGGCATACCAGGCGATGAAGCCCAGGATCACAAAGGCAAGCCCCAAGTGCGTTGCCAACCGATAGCTCGCGACCGAGGTCATGCCCTCGCCCTGCGTCACACCGGACGCCACCATCCACCAGCCGATCGCACCCTGCGCGCCGCCTAGTGCCCCCAGCAGGAACAGACGACCGGTCCACCCGGTGGGGATTTTGCGGGCCGCCATGAAACCAAAAAAGCCAAGTGCCCAAACGACACCGATCAGACGTCCCAGTTGGCGATGGCCCCATTCCCACCAGTAGATCTCTTTGAAATCAGCCAGATCCATCCACTGGTTTTGAATGCGCCACTGATCGATCTGCTTGTATTTGTCGAACTCGGACTGCCACTCGGCCTCCGACATCGGCGGAAGTGCCCCGGTTACAGGCCTCCATTCAGTGATCGACAGCCCGCTGTCGGTCAGCCGTGTCAGCCCGCCCACGACGATCATCGCCACAACCAAACCAAAGAGCACCATCAGCCACGCCCGGATCGCCTTGCGCGCGCCGCCGCGTCCCCGGTCGATCATACCGGGCTGCACCGCCTGCTCGTCACGGGCCTCGTCCGAGACCTCTTCAAAGATATTGCGCTTCTGGCTCATCGCTACCTCGGGTGTTGTCTTGTGGGGCAAGCTATGTCGCGTGCCCGGTGGCGTCCAGCTTTAGCCGCGTTCTTTCCAGCGCACCATTTGCCGCATGATCCCATGCAGCATCTGCACGTCTGCACGGGTCAGACGCATGCGGCTCCACAGATTGCGCAGGTTCAGCTTCATGTTGTCGGCCTTGGCGGGTGGATAAAAGAACCCGGCCTCGTCCAGCCGTTCCTCGTAATGATCGACCAGTTTCTCGATCTCGACCCCGGTGGCCCAATCGCCCTTGTTGCCCGGCACCTCGGACACATGGGTTACATCGCCTGCCTGCCGCATCCATTCATAAGCCGTCAGCAACACGCATTGGCCGAGGTTGAGAGAGGCATATTCCGGGTTCACCGGGACCGAGATGATGGCGTTGGCCTTGGCGATGTCGTCATTTTCCAGACCCGCGCGTTCCGGCCCAAAAAGCACAGCGACCTGCTCGCCCGCCGCAACCATTTCAGCGGCCATTTTCATGGCCCGTTCAGGGCTGTAAACCGGTTTGGTCAGGTCACGCGGCCGCGCGGTGGTGGCAAAAACAAACGTCCGGTCCGACAAGGCACCCGCCAGATCGTCATAGATCTGCGCCTCGTCCAGCAGCCGCCCCGCCCCGCTGGACATTGCGACCGCCTTGGGGTTGGGCCAGCCATCACGCGGGCCAACGATGCGCATCCGGTCCAGGCCAAAGTTCCACATCGCCCGCGCCGCGGCGCCGATGTTTTCCCCCATCTGGGGCCGAACCAGCACGAATGAGGGCTGCGCGGTCTCGCTTGGCATTGTCTCACCTTTCGAAAAATCCAGCCTGCTCTACTGCTGCTGGACCGGCAGGGCAAGAGAAGGCGCTGTTTTCGCGCCGGAATGCGGGCAATAAAGTTTCCTTCCCCGGCACAATCCGCTAAACCGCGCCAAACACGGATAAGGACCCACGCCCATGGACACGCCCGAGCTGCCGCAGATCTATCTTTCCACGCCGCCCAGCCTGGATCTTGATGTCTACCCCGACACGCTCGCCCGTGTTCTGGATGGGGCCGAGATTGCCTGCCTGCGCCTGTCACTGTCCAGCACGGATGAAGATCATGTGGCACGCGCAGCAGATGCGGTGCGCGAAGTGGCCCATGCCCGCGACATCGCCATTGTCATCTCGGATCACGTGTTGATGGCGCAACGGCTTGGCCTGGATGGGGTTCACCTGACCGACGCGGCCAAATCAGTCCGCGCCGCGCGCAAGGAGTTGGGCGCAGACGCTATTGTCGGCAGTTTCTGCGGCACCTCGCGCCATGATGGTTTGATCGCGGGCGAAGCCGGTGTGGACTACGTCAGCTTCGGTCCTGTGGGGAGCTCTGCCTTGGGGGACGGGACGACAGCCGAAACCGAGCTGTTTCAATGGTGGTCCGACGTGGTCGAGGTACCGATCGTGGCCGAAGGCGGGTTGACGCCCGAGTTGGTCCACTCTCTGACGCCCTGCACAGATTTCTTTGGCATCGGGGATGAGATCTGGAGCACCGAAGACCCTCTCGCGGCTCTGAAAACCCTCATCGCGGCGATGGGTTAAACCACCCGTTCCACGAACCAATATGCCCCGATCAAGGCAATGACGATCGAGGCCGGGATCGCGATCCGGCCCCGGTACCAATATTTGTTGCGAAACCACAGCCCCAGGGTCAGGAACGCGGCGGCAATAACCGCCAACTGCCCCAGCTCAACACCAACGTTGAACCCCAAAAGCGCGGCAAAGAACTGATCCTGCGGAAGGCCGAATTCTCCCAACACGCTGGCAAAACCCAGCCCGTGCAACAGACCAAAGCCAAAGACCACAAAGGGCCGCCAGGGGTTCAGCGCGCGGGTAAAGACGTTCTCGACCGCGACAAAAACGATGGACAGCGCGATCAGCGGCTCGACAATGGCCGGACTGATGGAGATCACATCCAGCGTCCCAAGCGCCAGCGTGACGGTATGGGCCAGCGTAAAGGCCGTGACCTGCCACAAGAGCGGTCGCAGGCGCGCGCTGAGGAAAAAGAGCCCCAGCACAAACAGAATGTGATCGGTGCCGCGCGGCAGAATGTGGTCAAAGCCAACCGGGACATAGGCTGCAAAGGCTTCCCAGGCACTGCGCGACGCACCACCGTCCAAGGCAATCGGCGGGCTGGTTTCGCCCCCTTGCAGATAACCGGTATATGGCTGTTCAACCCCCTGCTGGCGCAGCACCAAAGCCCCTGCCCCATCCGGCCACGTCAGGGTCACGGCCCGCGCGCCTATGGGCAAGTCGCCAACCAGCAAAAGCTCGGACGCGCGTGGCAACTCGGGGTTGCCAACCACGGGAATACTGATCCCTTCATAGTTCCAGGCAATCGGCTTAGCAGCCTCTGCCCAGATTGTGGCGACCCAGACAGGCGCAAACTCACGCACCAGACGCTCAAGCGTCACTGAATCCATCCTGCGCAGTTCATCGTAACGATCCGAAAGGTCAGAGGCATCGGTGTCCGCCATCCCGTCCAGGTCGATCCCGGCCACAAAGGCCTCGATGTTCAAACGCAGTTCCAGCCGCAACTGGCCGTCCTGAACGCTTAGATCGCCAATGGTTGGCGTCACCTCATGTGCGGCGGCACCCGTGACCAGCAACCACAGGGTTGACACAGCAGCCCAGAACCGCAGCTTGTGGATCAGCCCAACACAGGTTTTTTGCATGTTGCCCCGTCTGCTCTTGATCATTGCCCTTTGCCTGCCCCTGCCAAGGCTGGCCCTTGGGCACGAGTTTTGGATCGAACCAGAAAAATATCAAGTTGAAACCGGCGCGCCTTTGATGGCCAATCTTGTGATCGGTCAAAGGTTTGAAGGCAGCCCGCAGATGTTCTTTGACACCCGCATCGCCCGGTTCGAGCTGCATCAGGGCGGTCAGGTTGCGCCTTATGCGGGTCGGATGGGGGACATTCCAGCGCTTGAAACGGTGATCAAAGATCCCGGGCTTTTGGTCATCGTGCATCAAACACAGCCCTCGACACTCAAATATCACGAATGGTCCAAGTTCCAGGCCTTCGTTGACGAAAAGGGGTTTGGGGACGTCCTGTCGCGTCATCTTGAACGCGGCCTGCCCAGGGATGGCTTCTATGAAAGCTACACGCGACATGCCAAGGCGCTGATCGCGGTGGGGTCGGGTTCCGGCACAGACCACGTGACCGGGATGGAGGTCGAGTTCATTGCGGGCGTAAACCCATATGTGGACGACCTGTCGCAAGGGCTTCCAGTGCAACTTCTTTATCAGGGTCAACCGCTGGCAGAGACGCAGATCACCATTATCGAACGCGCTCCGACCGGGGACGTCCACGTGAAAACCCTGCAATCAGATGACAGGGGGCAGGCCCTGATCCGCACCCGTCCGGGCCATACTTATCTGCTGGATGCCGTGGTGCTGCGTCCTGCCCCCAAAAACAGCGAAGCGGTCTGGGATACCCTTTGGGCGGCGCTCACTTTCTTTGTGCCGGAACGCTGACGGCGTACTCTTGCGCTGCCTTGCCTGCTGCGGCATGTACAGCAAATGACAGAGCGTAAAGACATCCTGTGTATCGGGTCCGTCCTGTGGGACATCATCGGACGATCCGCCAGCCACATGCGCCAGGGCTCGGACGTGCCGGGCCGCATCACCCGCCTGCCCGGCGGCGTGGCCATGAACATTGCCATGACGCTGGCACGTTTTGGGATGGCGCCCACGCTGCTGACTGCCATCGGACGCGATGCCGAAGGCGACGAATTGGTGCGCGCCTGCCAGCGGATGGGCATGCGCACCGATTTGATCTATCGCTCCGAAGATCTGCCGACCGACCGCTACATGGCCGTCGAGGGCGCCAACGGCCTGATTGCCGCCATCGCAGATGCCCATTCGCTTGAGGCCGCAGGCGCCAAGATCCTCGGTCCACTCGAAGATGGTGCGCTCGGCAGTCGGGACACACCATTCGATGGGCTTGTCGCCTTGGACGGCAACTTGACCGTTTCCTTGCTCGAAAAGATCGCGCGCAGCCCCGCCTTTGCTGCCGCCGATCTACGTGTGGCCCCGGCCTCGCCCGGCAAGGCCGAGCGGTTGCTGCCCTTTGTGAACTCGGCTCGCGCCACGCTCTATGTGAACCTCGAAGAGGCCGGACTGCTCTGTCAGACGCAATTCGATACCTCTGCTGACGCCGCACGCGGGTTGCTAAAACGCGGTGCTTTGCGCGTTCTTGTCACCGATGGCGGCAACGCCGCGACCGAGGCGGACGAAAACGACCTTATCAGCCAGACCCCGCCCGAAGTGCTGGTCACCCGCGTGACCGGCGCCGGCGACACCTTCATGGCCGCCCATATCGCGGCCGAGGCCAGCGGCGCATCCCGTGCCGACGCCCTTGCCCGCGCGCTCCAGGCCGCGGCCACTTACGTTTCAGGAGACACCCCACTGTGATCGACCTTGTTCTGTCATCCGAAGTCCGCGCCGCCAAAGACGCGGGCCGCGCCATCGTGGCGCTGGAAAGCACCATCATCACCCATGGCATGCCCTACCCCCAAAACGTCGAAGTTGCGGCACAGGTTGAGCAGGACATCCGTGACGCGGGCGCCACTCCGGCCACGATTGCCGTGATCGACGGCAAACTGCACGTCGGGCTGGAAGCAGATCAGCTGCAAACGCTGGGTCAGGCCAAGGGCGTCGCCAAGCTGTCGCGCGCCGACATGGCCGCCTGCATCGCCACAGGCGGCACCGGGGCCACCACCGTGGCCGCCACAATGATCGCGGCGCAATTTGCCGGGGTCGAGGTCTTTGCCACCGGCGGCATCGGTGGCGTTCACAAAGGGGCCGAGAGCACATTCGACATCTCGGCCGACCTGCACGAATTGGCCCAGACCCGCGTGACCGTAGTGGCCGCTGGCGCCAAGGCCATTCTGGACGTGCCCAAAACGCTCGAAGTTCTGGAAACACTGGGCGTGCCGGTCATCGCCTATGGTCAGGATGCTTTTCCGGCCTTCTGGTCTGCGCAATCGCCGCTGCCTGCCCCCCTGCGCATGGATGACGCGATCCAGATCGCTCAGGCCCACGCCACCCGCAACGCGCTTGGCCTGCCCGGCGGTCAACTTGTGGCCAACCCGATCCCCGCGGATGACCAGATCCCGGCCGAAGAATTGACCCCGATCATTGAAGCCGCCCAAGCGGACGCCGACACCCATGGCATCACTGGCAAAGGTGTGACCCCGTATCTGCTGCAACGCATCTTTGAATTGACCGAGGGCCGCTCGCTGACCGCCAACATCGCGCTGGTGCGCAACAATGCCCGTTTAGCAGCCCAAATCGCACAGGAATTGATCAAGATTTAGAAGTGATTTCAACAATGGCCCGTCGCCCCATTGTCGGCGGGTCAAATCGTGCATAGGTTCAGCGGCGGAACGGACGGAAGACTCAATGAACACGCCATTTGACGAGGAACCTCATCGCCGCCCTGGCCTGTTTGCCAGCCTGCGTGCCTCATTCCTGACCGGCATCGTCGTGATCGCCCCGGTCGGGCTGACGCTGTGGCTGATCTGGACGGTCGTCGGCTGGTTCGACAGCTTCGTGTTGCCGCTGGTGCCACATCAGTTCCAGCCCGAGGAATACATCGGCATCAACCTGCGCGGTGTTGGCGTCATCTTTTTCCTAATCTTCACGGTCATCGTGGGCTGGATCGCCAAGGGGATCTTAGGCCGTTCGCTGATTCATTTCGGCGAAGGTCTGGTGGATCGGATGCCGGTCGTGCGGTCAATCTATTCCGGCATCAAGCAGATCTCGGAAACGGTCTTTGCCCAGACCGAGCGCAGCTTTGAAAAAGCCTGCCTGATCCAATACCCGCGTCGCGGGATCTGGGCCATCGGCTTTGTTTCAACCGATGCCAGAGGTGAAGTCGCAGATCGCGCCGAAACCGGCGGCAATCTGGTCAGTGTTTTTGTCCCTACCACGCCCAACCCGACATCGGGTTTTCTGCTCTTCTTCCCCGAGGAAGACATCATCTATCTGGACATGAGCATCGAAGATGCCGCCAAACTGGTGATTTCGGCAGGCTTGGTTTACCCCAACGACAAAGACCCAACTTTGCCGCCCGCCGAAGACTGAGCTAGCCGAACATTTCTGACAGATCAACGGAGCTGCGTTCGCCCAGGTCCGCTTTGTGGGCCGACAGGAACCCATCAGCCGCCGCGCGCCCCGCCTGTTTGAGCTTGTTCAGGACCATTGGCGTCGGCACCATCTTGGTCGCCACCGACAGTTCGGTCATCAGTTCGTCGTCAGCAATCATATGCACCAGGACCCGGCTCATCGTGCCCTTTTGCAACGTACCATCCTCCAGCAGCCGCTGGACAAAGTTGATCGCGCGCAACTCGCGCAGCAATGATGAATTAAAGCTGATCTCGTTCACCCGGTTGTGGATCTGCTGCGGCGTTACCGGCAGTTCGTCCCGTTCCAGCGGATTGATGTTCACCACCACCACGTCATCGGGCAGCCCGGTGTTGAACAGCGGAAACAGAGCCGGGTTGCCGGTATAGCCACCATCCCAATAGGCTTCACGCCGCCCGGTTTCGGGATCGTCGATCTCGACCGCCTTGAACAGGGTTGGCAGACAGGCCGAGGCCAGGATCGCATCGCTGCTGATCTCGGCCCCCTTGAAGATGCGGATCTTGCCGGTTCGCACCCGTGTGGCACAGATGAACAGCTCTGGCCCCTGGTCCACGCAGATGTTGTCGAAATCAAAGGCATCGACCACGGATTTCAACGGGTTCACATAGAACGGCCCATAGGCATAGGGCGACACCATGCGCGACAGTGTGTCCGCCATGGAAAACGGCAGCGAATACTCCAAGGCCTGCGCCATCTGCGCCGGTTCGAACCCGCGCATCCAATTGGCCATTCGCATGTCACCCACTGCGCCCATCTTGCCCCAGAGCCAGTTCAACGTCTCGCGCGCGCCATCGCGCCCGCCCCTGACCATGCCCGATTTGAACGCCGCCCCGTTGAGCGCGCCCGCCGATGTGCCGGTGATTGCCGCCACCTCAACATCCTGCTCATCCAGCAGCCGGTCCAGCACGCCCCAGGTAAAAGCCCCATGCGCGCCGCCGCCCTGAAGGGCAAGATTGATCCGTTTCACGGCCATGTTTTTCCTCTTGCTTCAAATATCCCGGGGGGGTCGCGCAGCGACGGGGGCAGAGCCCCCATCCCCGTGTCACATCAAAGCGCGGTCCAGCCACCATCGACCGAAATCGTGGTCCCCGTGATCTGCTTCGCCGCATCCGAACACAGAAAGGCAACGGTGCCGCCCAATTGCTCAACAGTGGCAAACTCGCGCGAGGGTTGACGCTCGAGCATGACCTTCTTGATCACCTCTTCGCGGCCCATGTTGTATTTCTCCATCGTGTCGGGGATCTGCGCCTCGACCAGCGGGGTCAGCACATAGCCGGGACAAATGGCATTACAGGTGATCGGCTCTTCAGCGGTTTCCAACGCCACGGTCTTGGTCATCCCCACCACGCCGTGTTTCGCGGCTACATAGGCCGCCTTGAACGGAGAAGCGGTCAGGCCATGAGCCGAGGCGATGTTAACCACCCGGCCCCAGCCCGCTTTGCGCATCATCGGCAGCGCTGCGGCAGTTGTGTGAAAGGCCGAGTTCATGTTGATCGCGATGATCGCGTCCCATTTATCGACCGGAAATTCGTCAATCGGCGCCACATGCTGAATGCCAGCGTTGTTCACCAGCACGTCGCAGACACCCGCCTGTTCGATCAGCGCGCGGCACTCGTCACCCTTGGACATGTCCGCCTTGATGTACCGCGCCTCGACACCGGTCTCCTTGGCGATCTCGGCCGCCAGCGCGTGATCCTCGTCTCGATCGGTGAAAGAGTTCAGCACTACGTTTGCGCCCGACCGCGCGATCTCCCATGCCACGCCCAGGCCGATGCCCGAGTTCGATCCGGTGATGATGGCGGTTTTCCCTTTGAGAGACATGGCGGTATTCCCCTGCTGATCAAATGTCGCGCGCACCCTGCCATGCTGCAGGTGCAAAGAAAACGGGGAAAAACCGACAGGCAAAACACCGCCGCTTCTTGCGCCGTTCGGGATCAGCCTTTGACACTGGTGGTGAAACCAAAAAAAACGCCCGCACGAAGCGGGCGTTAAGTTATTGAGGCAGGTTTCATACAGGCAAGAAACCTATCGAGCAGTGCAACCTTTATACGCAATTCCACCCCAACGTCCAAGCTAAAAGTTTGAAAAGACGCGAAACCCCAGATAGGTTAAACGTTAATAAAATAAGGCCTGAGCAGGATTGTTGCCAAAGTGCGTCCAGTTTTTTTCCAATACTTCCGCCCCATGCTGGCGGGAATCGCAACCGTTTTTGCCGCTGAAATGGCGTCCGCAGAATCGGCCCATGGCATAGCTATGTATGGAGAGCCCGCTCTCCCACCGGATTTTGTGTCTCTCCCTTACGTGAACCCCGACGCGCCCAAAGGCGGCCGGGTGGTGTTCGGCAACACCGGCGGCTTCGACAGCCTGAACCCGTTCATTCAGAAAGGCACCGTGCCCTGGCAGATGCGGTTCTGGGGCTACGAAGGGCTGATGGGTCGATCACAGGACGAACCTTTCTCATTGTACGGGCTTCTGGCCGAATCGATTGAGACCGCGCCGGACAGGTCCTGGGTCGAATTCACCCTGCGCGCCAATGCCCGATTCTCGGACGGAAGCCCGGTCACGGTCGAGGATGTGATCTGGTCGTATGAGACCTTGGGCACCCAAGGGCACCTGCGCTATCGCGGGCTGTGGGGCAAGATTGCGAGCATCGAACAGACCGGACCGCGCTCTGTTCGTCTCACGTTTTCGGACCCGGATCGCGAGCTGGCGCTGGTTGCGGGCCTGCGCCCAATCCTGAAAAAGGCACAGTGGGAGGGCAAGAGCTTTGCCGACGGCAAATTGCAGGACATCCCCATTGGCACCGGCGCTTATGTGGTCGATGACTATGAGGCCGGGCGCTATGTGAGTTTCAAGCGCAACCCCGACTATTGGGCCAAGGACCTGCCGCTGCGTCGTGGCACCCGCAACCTGGATGAGATGCGGATCGACTTTTACGGCGATCAGGCGGTGTTGTTCGAGGCCTTCACCGCTGGTGAGCTGAGCGCCGTCCGCGAATTCAACGCCGAAAGCTGGGCCATCAAGTACAACTTCCCCGCCGCCCAACGGGGTGACATGGTCAAGACCGAGATCCCGCATGAAAAACCGTCGGGCATGACCGGGTTCGTGATGAACACACGCCGTCCCCTGTTTCAGGACTGGCGCGTGCGCGAGGCAATGATGCTGGCGTTCAATTTCGAGTTCATCAACGACACGATGACCGGCGGCGCACAGCCACGCATCACATCTTATTTCTCGGGGTCCGATCTGGCGATGCTGCCGGGCGCAGCCGAAGGCCGTGTTCTGGAGCTGCTGACCCCCTTTGCCGACACCCTGCCTGCAGGCACGATCGAAGGCTACACCCTGCCCCAAAGCGACGGCAGCAGCCGCAACCGCAAGAACCTGCGCAAAGCGATCAAGCTGCTGGCCGAGGCAGGATGGACAGTGCAAGACGGCGTACTGCGCAATGCCAACGGCGCGCCGTTCGAGTTCACCATGCTCATGCGTCAGGGCGACAGTGGCAACCTGACCGTGACCGAGATCTACAGCCAGGCGCTTGCCCGTCTGGGCATCAAGGTGACCGAGGCCAAAGTCGACAACGCCCAATACACAGGTCGACTGGCCGAGCTGGATTTCGACATGACGCCGTTCCGCCGCGCGCTGTCGCTGTCTCCGGGCAATGAACAGCGGCTCTATTGGGGCAGTGCCGTTACCGACACGCCGGGCACCCGCAACCTGATGGGGATCGATGACCCCGCAGTCGATGCGATGATCGACGCCATGCTCAACTCGCAGACGCGCGAGGACTTTGTCGCCGCCACCCGCGCTTTGGACCGGGTGCTGACCGCAGGCCGCTATGTCATCCCGATCTGGAGCTTTGATGTGGGCCGCATCGCGCACATCAAAGAGCTCAAATATCCCGACACAGTCCCGATCTACGGCGACGGCCCCAGCTACATGCCCGAGGTCTGGTGGTTTCAGGATTGACCTGATCTTTCTATTTCCATATTTCATGAAATATGGAAATAGAGATTCACGACAAACTATCTGCCCTGGCGCACCCCAACCGGCTTGAGGTGTTCCGCCTGCTCATGCGGCGGTACCCTGATGCGGTGCCTGCCGGGCAGATCGCGCAAGCGTTGGATCTCAAACCCAATACGGCGTCGGTCTATCTGTCGGCGCTGAAAAAAGCGGGGCTGATCGAACAGGCCCGCACCGGCACGTCGTTGCAGTACACCACCAACCTGGGCGAAGTTCGGGGGCTGTTTGACGGCCTGCTTGGCGGCTGCTGTCAAAGCCGCCCCGATCTTTGCGTTCCGACCACGCTCCCGGAGACACCGATCATGACGGACCCTAAACGCCAGTTGAATGCCCTTTTTATCTGCACCGGAAACTCTGCCCGCTCGCTGATGGCGGAATCGATCCTGCGCACCGAAGGGCTGGACCGGTTCAACGCCTATTCTGCCGGCACCATGCCCTCGGGTCAGCCGCATCCCAAGGTGATCGAGCTCTTGGATTCAAAAGGTCACGACATTGGCCAGCTGCGATCCAAATCGGTGGACGAGTTCAATGGTGATGACGCCCCAAAGATGGATTTTGTCTTTACCGTTTGTGACCACGCCGCAAACGAAGAATGCCCCGCCTGGCCGGGTCAGCCAATGAGCGCCCACTGGGGCCTGCCCGATCCGGTCAAGGCCGAGGGGTCCGATGCGCAAAGAAATCTGGCTTTCCAACAGGCTTATGGGCTTTTGCGCAACCGCATCACCGCTTTTGTCAGCCTGCCGTTCGAAACCCTCGACCGGATCAGCCTGCAACACAAAATTGACGACATCGGGCGCCAGATCGATGCGTCCGAACCTGCATAACAAACCTATGGGACGTGTGACATGAACATCCTGGTACTCTGCACGGGCAATTCCGCGCGTTCGATTCTGCTGGAATCAATTTTCAACACCGAAGGGGCCGGTCGCGTCCGCGCCTTTTCCGCCGGCTCTCAGCCATCCGGCAAGGTGCACCCTCAGTCGCTCGTGCTGTTGGGCGAAGAAGGTCACGATACTTCTAACGCCCGCTCCAAAAGCTGGGACGAATTCGGCACCGAAGAAGCGCCAGAAATGGACATGGTGATCACCGTCTGCGGGTCCGCCGCCAACGAGACCTGCCCCATGTGGCCCGGCGCGCCGGTGCGGGCCCATTGGGGTGTCGAAGACCCCGCAGCCGCCGCCGAACCCGAATGGGACACGGCATTCCGCACCGCCTATGACATCCTGGGCAAGCGCGCCGCCGCCTTGCTGGAACTGCCCATCGAAACCATGAACCAGACCGAGCTGTCGACGCAGCTCAAGCGCATTGGAACCCTGACATGAACCCCCGCAAGCTGTTTGCCGAATTCCTGGGCACCGCATTTCTCCTGATCGGCGTTGTCGGCTCGGGCATCATGGCGCAGACGCTGTCGGACGGGAACATCGCCCTGGCGCTGCTGGCCAATGCGATCGCCACGGGCTGCATGCTCTATGCCATCATCACCACGCTTGGCCCGGTGTCAGGCGCGCATTTCAACCCCGCTGTCACACTCGCCTTTGCCCTGCGCGGCGAACATCCCTGGAGCGCGGTTGCCCCCTACGTGATCGTGCAAATCGCGGGCGGCATCATCGGGGTCTGGGCCACGCACATCATGTTCGACCAGAGCATCCTGCAGAGCTCGACCACCATGCACCGCACCGGGGGCGCGCAATGGTTTTCGGAAATCATCGCCATGCTTGGCCTGCTGTTCGTGATCTTTGGCGGCATCCGCCACAAGCCTGACGCGGTACCGCCGCTGGTCGGACTCTATATCACGGGCGCCTATTGGTACACGTCATCGACCAGCTTTGCGAACCCCGCCGTGACCATCGCGCGTGGCTTTTCGGACACCTTCGCGGGCATCTATCCCGGCCACATCGCGATGTTCATCGTGATGCAGATCATCGCGGTCTTCATTGGCCATGTGGTGCTGAACTGGCTGTTTGCCGAAACGAACGATTGACCCAACAGTCAATCGCAAAACCGACAATCGCCCCCTGCACACGCATGGGGCGATTATTTTTTAGTCAACTAGCTTAATTTCCGTGCGACATTTTGCCCAGTCATCATACAGCTGTTACATTTCTAGGCTGACCAACGGGAGGAGCGTTTCTGTCACTCATTCAAGGAATGCTCAATGATGATGAATTGGTCCGAGCTAACCCAGAACTGGGCGCAAGCGTTTCCGCGCGTCAAATCGCGGTTTCCGCAGCTCGACGAGGCCGACGCGCCGTTTTTGAAACTCGACCGGTCCCGGTTCGAGGCTTATCTGGCTGAAAAACACCAACTGACCCTGACCGAAGCCCGCGAGGAGTTCGAGGACTTCTTGTTTGTGGAGAGCCTAGGCCGCGAAATCGCAGATTAACCGGTTACGCCAGCGACGTGACCCATAGGATCATCGCATCCTCGTCACTGACCGAGATCACGTTATGCCCCATGGCGGCGTCGTAATAGGCGCTGTCGCCACGGCGCATTTCGACCGGCTCGTAGAACTCGGTGTACAGGCGAATGACACCTGTCAGCACATACAGAAACTCTTCGCCATCGTGGCGCACCCAGCCGTCGAACTCTTCCATCTTGCGCGCGCGGACGCGGGCACGATAGGGCAGCATATTCTTTTTCGTCAGCGTGTCGGCCAGCAACTCATGTTCGTAGGTCGCCGTTGCATGAGCAGCGCCATCGCCGAACTTGGTCACCGCCATGCGCCCGTTGATCTGATCCCGCTCGGGCGGTGTAAACAGCTGCGGCACCGAGATCTGCAAACCGACGGCCAGCTTTTTCAGCGCATCATAGGTGGGCGACATCTGTCCGTTTTCGATCTTTGACAGCGTCGAGCGTGCAAGCCCCGCCTGTGTTGCCGCCTGTTCCAGCGTCCAGTCGCGGGCCTTGCGCAATTCGCGCACGCGCGCGCCCAAGTCCAAGGGCTCAGCGGTGTCCTCGACGCCTGAATCTCGGGCGATGCGGATGATGGATTTTGGATCTCGGCCAGTCATGCGTGCTCTATACGGTGCCAAGCCTCTGCTTGCAACGCGCGGCCCGTCGGGCTAGCGATTGGCCATGCTTTCGATCTTTGACCAGGGGGCGTTCACGCCCTGCCCGACCCCATTCAACCTGGCCGCTCATGTGATGCGCCATGCCGCTTCGCAACCTGACAAGGTGGCCCTGTCGGTTCTGTGCCCTGACGGCTCGGACGACTGGACTTATGGCGCATTGGATGCAGCCATTCGCGGCACGGCCAGCGGGCTGTTGCAGGCAGGGATCGCGCCGGGGCAGATCGTTCTCATGCGCCTTGGCAACACGGTCGATTTCCCGCTGGCGTATCTGGGTGCCATTGCCGCCGGGATCGTTCCGGTACCAACCTCGTCGCAGTTGACGGCCTCTGAGACGCAAAAGATGATCGACGAGCTGTCGCCCGCCGCCATCCTGCGCGATCCGGATGTAGCCTGTGCCGATCACCCGGTGCAAATCGACATCGACGCACTGGCCGCCATGCGCGATCTGCCGCCTGCCGACTACGCCAGGGGCGATCCGGATCGCATGGCCTATGTGGTCTATACCTCTGGCACATCCGGCAAACCCCGCGCCGTGGCCCATGCGCACCGGGCGATCTGGGCACGGCAGATGATGGTAGATGGCTGGTACGGGCTGACACCCGACGACCGCCTATGTCACGCGGGCGCGTTCAACTGGACCTATACCCTGGGCACCGGGCTGATGGACCCCTGGGCCATTGGTGCCACGGCCCTGATCCCGGAACCCGGGACAGATCTGGGCGATATCCCGGCGCTTTTACAAGCCCATAAGGCGACTATTTTTGCTGCAGCACCAGGCGTTTATCGCAAGTTCCTCGGATCGCCTGATCGCCTCGATCTGCCCCATCTGCGCCACGGCCTAAGTGCCGGAGAAAAGCTGCCCCGCGAACTGCACGCGCGCTGGACATCAGCCACCGGAACCGAGCTTTATGAAGCCTATGGAATGTCCGAATGCTCGACCTTCATCTCGTCCAGCCCCGCCCATCCGTCACGGGGTGAAGCGCTTGGGCAGCCCCAGCCAGGCCGCAAGATCGCGATCCTTGGCCCTGACGGCCCGGTTCCGCAGGGCGACGAGGGCACGATTGCCGTGCACAGATCAGATCCGGGCTTGATGCTCACCTACCTCAACGCCCCGGACGAAGCGGACGCCAAGATGCAGGGCGACTGGTTCCTGACTGGCGATCAAGGTGCCATGGCGGTCGACAGCCAGATCACCTATCTGGGGCGCGACGACGACATGATGAACGCCGGCGGCTATCGCGTGTCCCCGGTCGAAGTCGAGGACGCCCTGGCCAAACACCCACGGATCACGCAAGTGGGCGCTGCACAGGTCGAGGTCAAAAAGAACACATTTGTGATAGCTGCCTTCTATACCGGCCCCGAAACGCTGGACGAGGGTGAGTTGCGCGCTTATGTCGAAGCCAACCTGGCGCGGTACAAACAACCCCGTGCCTTTGTCCATCTCGAAACCCTGCCCGCAGGCGGCAACGGCAAGCTGTTGCGCCGCGCCCTGCCCGCTTATTTCAAGGCCCAGTGACCATGACCGACAAAACCGTCAAGCTCGACATCCTGTCCGACCCGATCTGCCCCTGGTGCTATATCGGTAAAACCCATCTGGACAAGGCTCTGGCATCGGTGCCGAACCATCCCTTTGTCATCGAATGGCACCCCTTTCAGCTGAACCCGGACATGCCCGAGGGCGGCATGGATCGCCGCGCCTATCTTGAGGGCAAGTTTGGTGGCAAAGAGGGTGCGGTGCGCGCCTATGCTCCGGTTGTGGAGCATGCCGAGAAAGCGGGGCTGACAATCAATTTCGAAGGGATGCAGCGCACCCCCAACACGCTGGATGCGCATCGTCTGATCCACTGGGCCGGGATCGAAGGCAAGCAGACTGAGGTTGTCGATGCACTGTTCCAGGCCTATTTCGTCGACACCCGCGACATTGGTGATCATGACGTGCTGGCGGATATCGCCGACGGCATCGGAATGGACGCAGCTGTGCTGCGTAAGTTGTTGAAATCCGATGCGGATCGCGACCTCATCAAAGACCGTGACAGTCATTCGCGTCAAATGGGTGTGAACTCGGTTCCCACTTATATCGTGGCCAATCAGCACGCGGTGCCCGGGGCGCACCCCCCCGAGTTGTGGCAAAAAGTGATCGCCGATATCCTGTCTCAAATCGAGACTTGATGCACATTTTCACACAGACCTCTGTGCATTTCTGTTGGGTGGCCCCGCACCGGTTCGCGTGATAGCGCGGATGGGTAAGGAGTCTCGTCATGGCTGAACGTTTATCCAAGGTTGAGTTCATCGCGCTGATCGCGGTGATGTTTGCCACCATCGCGTTTTCCATTGACGCGATGCTGCCGGCCCTACCCGAGATCGGGACAGAGTTGAGCCCAAGTGACATCAACCGGGCGCAACTGATCCTGACATCATTTGTGCTGGGAATGGGGATCGGCACCTTCTTTACCGGGCCGTTGTCAGACACCTTTGGCCGCAAGCCCGTGCTTTTGATCGGGGCGGCTATCTATGTGCTGGCCTCTGGCCTGGCCTGGGCCGCCAGCTCGCTGGAACTGGTTCTGGCTGCGCGTGTATTACAAGGCGTCGCCGCCGCCGCACCTCGCATCGTCGGCGTCGCCATCGTGCGCGATCTGTATTCGGGCCGCGAAATGGCACGTATTATGTCGATTGCCATGATGATCTTTACCCTCTTTCCGGCCTTTGCGCCGATGCTGGGGGTCGGGATCATCTATTTGGTCGGTTGGCGCGGGATCTTTGCGGCCTTTGCCATTTTTGGTTTGGTCATCATCGCCTGGACCAGCACCCGCCTGCCAGAAACATTGCCAGTGCCCGAGCGTCGCCCCTTTCGCCTGCCAACCCTTATGGCCGCCGTTGGAGAGATGTTTCGCCATCCCACGGTGCGCTTGTCGATCATGGTGCAGACGCTCGCGCTGAGCATCCTGTTTACCATGCTCACCATGGTGCAGCCGGTCTATGATGTGGTCTATGACCGGGCCGACAGCTTTCCGTTCTGGTTTGGCGCTGTCGCCCTGATCTCGGGCAGTGCCAGTTTGCTGAACGCGATGCTGGTGGTGCGCGTGGGCATGCGTCGCCTGGTGACGTGGACCCTTGGCGCGCAGATCGTGCTGTCGGGCACCATGGTTGCCCTGACTGGCGTGGACCTGCCGATGAACACCGGATTTGCGCTCTTTGTCTTCTGGCAGTCGACCGTGTTTTTCATGGCAGGCATGACAATTGGCAACCTGCAAGCCATCGCGATGGAACCGATGGGCCATATCGCGGGCATGGCGGCCTCGGTCATCGGTGGCATCTCGACCATTCTGGCCGCCGCCATTGCCGCGCCCGTGGGGTTGCTGTTCGATGGCTCTCTTGTGCCGCTGACCATGGCGCTTCTGGTGATGTGCATTCTGGGCTTTGCTCTGATGGTTCACATGGGCCGGGTCGAAAATAGACTGCCCGCCTAGGTAGTCCCGCCCTCTGTTTCCGGTTAAACTCTCCCCCGTATTTGGGGGAGAGATTTGATGAGCAACTATTATGACCTCGGGCGCTATAGCTGCCCGATCACAACGGCCAGCGACCAGGCGCAAATTTGGTTCGATCGCGGCCTGAATTGGACTTATGGCTATAACCACCAAGAGGCTGTCGCCTGCTTTCGACGCGCGTTGGAGAATGACCCAAACTGCGCCATGGCCCATTGGGGCGTCGCCTATGCCGCCGGTCCGAATTACAACCTGCCGTGGGATTTGCTGGACGACAAAGGCAAGGCCGATGCCTTGGCCGAGGCTTATGACGCAACCCAGGCCGCCTTGGCCTCGATCGAGGGCTGCACGCGCACCGAACAAGAGCTGATCCGTGCCCTGCCCGCGCGCTATCCGCAGCGCGTGCCGGGCAAGGATATGCACGCCTGGGATCACGCCTATGCGGATGCCATGCGCGCGGCCTTTGCCTCTATCCCCGAACATCTGGACCTGCGCACAATCTACGTGGAATCGCTGCTCAACCTGACACCGTGGAAGATGTGGGATCTAAAGTCAGGTTTGCCTGCAGAGGGTGCCGCGACTTTGGAGGCACAAGAGGTGCTCGAGACCGCCATGCGCGAAGATCTCGGCGCTATGGAGCACCCCGGCTTGCTGCATCTTTACGTCCATCTGATGGAAATGTCGCCCACCCCGGAAAAGGCTTTGAAAGCTGGCGATATGCTTCGCACACTGGTGCCGGATGCGGGCCATCTGGTGCATATGCCCACCCATATCGACGTGCTGTGCGGGCACTATCAGAATGTGGTGCATTGGAACCAAAAGGCGGTCGAGGCCGATCTGAAATACTACGAGCGCGAAGGCGCGTTCAACATCTACACCGGCTATCGCCAGCACAACTATCACTTCATCATCTATGGCGCTTTGTTTCTGGGACAGATGCAGCCCGCCCTGGATGCCGTCCAAGGAATGATCGACACGGTGCCCGAGGATATGCTGCGCGTGCCATCCCCGCCGATGGCGGACTTCTTTGAAAGTTACATGGCCATGAAGCCGCATATCCTGATCCGCTTTGGCCGCTGGCAGGACGCGATCGAGATGGAGCTTCCCCAGGATCAAGAGCTGTTCCGTACCTTGACCGCCAACACTCACTATGCCCGCGCCGTGGCCTATGCAGCAACCGGCCAGGTCGCCAACGCCGAGGCCGAAGAGCAGCTGTTTCTGGCCGCCAAGGACCGGGTGCCTGAAACCCGGCTGCTGCACAACAACCGGGTCATTGATCTGCTTAAAATCGCACACGAAATGCTGCGGGGCGAGATCGAGTACCGCAAAGAGAACTATGACGCCGCCTTTGGCCACCTGCGGCGATCGGTCGAATTGGACGATGATCTGCCCTACGATGAACCCTGGGGCTGGATGCAGCCTGCGCGGCATGCGCTTGGCGCGCTGTTGTTCGAACAGGGTCATATGACCGAGGCCGAAGCGGTTTATCGCGCCGATCTGGGCCTGGGCGGATCGCTCAGCCGTGCCAGCATTCATCCTGATAACGTGTGGAGTTTGAAAGGCTTGTACGACTGTCTTAAAGCGCGAGGAGAGGCTTTCGAAATCATTCAGATCAAACAGCGCCTGGATCTTGCATTGGCACGGGCCGATACCAGCGTTGCCGCGTCCTGCTTCTGCGCGCAGGCTGCAATGCAGGCCGCGTCGTGATCACTGCGCCAAGGCAGGAAAGGTAAACCGGCGCGGGCCGCCATTGTCTGGCCCGTCAAAGAACACCAGCACCGATCCGTCGCTGCGGGTCGGGTCGCGCATCAGCCCCTCGGCCTTCCATTTGCGCTTTTTGGGCTCGATCCGGGACACAAGATCGGCCGCGTCCGAACCCGGTGTCCAACGGTGGATGGCATAGTCATCCGTCAGATGCGGACTGTCGCCGCCGCATTTCTTTTCCTGCTTCTTTTTCCTGGGTGCCTTGGCCCCTGCATCGCCCACCAACAACAGCAGGCTGTCGCCCCACTGCTCCATCCCGCGAATGCCGCGGCCCCCATGCGGACTGCTCAAGGCCACGCGATGCAATTCCGCTGCGTCCCAATCTTGCGCCAGCAACGCTTCAAAACCGATCTGCAGGATCAACACACCCGCCGCCCCATCAGGATAAGGCGCGCGAAAGCCAAAAAAGACCTGATCCCCGATCGCGGCCACACCTTCGATGTTCAGGCCATTTTGTTGTAATGGTTGATGAAAAGCCCCGCGCAGTACATCGAATTTCGCAAAGGCTGGTCGCAGAGAAATCGGCTGCGCCGTCAAGGGCGTTTGCGTGCCCACCCCGTGAGGCGAACCGATATAGATCTGTTCGTTGTGCTCGCGAACCTTGCATTTTTGCCGTGACACCGAGTGCGAGCCGACCGCGATCAGATGACCATTGACCGAAGCGATCCCTTCGACATCCAACTCATCCGCATCGCGCCCTTGGGGAGTGTCCCACAGATAGAGCCGTCCACCGGTTTCAATCTCTTCCCCATCAACCCGGAAGCTCTGGATAAACCGCACTTCGTCCGAAGCGGTGTAACAGAGCCCCTCTGGCCGGCAATGCGCCGCGCTCAGGTTCTGGGCTGCGAAGGGTTTTGGATCATCTTTGGCATATTCATCGAATTGACCGCGCACGTCCAAAGACTGCCCCGAATCCGAGAGCCCGAAGGACGGCAAAGTCAGTGCAAACACCAATGAGAACGAACCCAAGCGCATATCAATCACCTAAACAACCGTGATCGAGGTTAGCACAAAAACCGTTGCAAATCAGCTCTTTGCTTTGGCTTTTTTCTTCTCGGCGATCAGCTTTTCGGCCAGGTCGCGCGCAATGGCAAAAGCACCTTTGATCTTGTCGCTGTCCCTTTTCCAATCCCGACGCACAACGATCTTGTTGTCCTTGACCTTGGCCAGCCCGTTTTGACCTTGGATGAATTCCACCAGCCCTTGGGGCGAGCCGTATTTGTCGTTGTGGAACTGGATCGTCGCGCCCTTTGGGCCGCCATCGAGTTTGGAAATGCCCGCGCGTTTGCACATCGCCTTGATACGCACCACCAGCAGCAGCGTGTTGACCTCTTTCGGCAGCTTGCCGAAGCGGTCGATCAGCTCGGCGGCGAACCCTTCCAGCTCGACCTTGGTCGTAAGCGACGAAAGGCGGCGATACAGCCCAAGTCGCACGTCCAGATCAGGAACATAGTCGTCGGGAATCAGCACCGGCACGCCCAGATTGATCTGCGGCGCCCATTGGTCGTCGCTGTCCGACAGCCCCTCCATCTCGCCGGCCTTGATCTTGGCAATCGCCTCTTCCAGCATCGACTGATAGAGTTCATACCCCACATCGCGCATCTGGCCGGATTGCTCTTCGCCCAGCAGGTTGCCGGCCCCGCGAATGTCCAGGTCTTGGCTGGCCAGCGTGAACCCTGCCCCAAGCGTGTCGAGCGAGCCCAGAACCCGCAGGCGTTTCTCTGCCGCGGGCGTCAGTTTCATCCGCGGCTTGGTGGTCAGATAAGCATAGGCGCGGGTTTTCGATCGGCCCACTCGGCCCCGGATCTGATAGAGCTGCGCAAGGCCGAACATATCAGCGCGATGCACGACCATCGTGTTGGCCGTTGGAATGTCCAACCCGCTTTCGACGATGGTGGTGGCCAGCAGCACATCATACTTGCCGTCGTAAAAGGCGTTCATCCGTTCATCCAGCTCACCAGCCGCCATCTGACCGTGCGCGACCATATAGGTCAGCTCTGGCAATTGTTCCTTCAAGAACGCCTCGATGTCGGGCAGATCACTGATGCGCGGCACGACATAAAAGCTCTGCCCGCCTCGGTAATGTTCCCGCAGCAGTGCCTCGCGGACGGTAACGGCGTCGAACTCGCTCACATAGGTGCGGATGGCCAAACGGTCGACCGGCGGCGTGCCGATGATCGACAGATCGCGTACACCGGTCAGCGACAGCTGCAGGGTGCGCGGGATTGGGGTTGCGGTCAAGGTCAGCACGTGGATGTCACTGCGCAGCTGTTTCAGGCGCTCTTTGTGCGCCACACCGAAATGCTGCTCTTCGTCGATAATCAAAAGCCCAAGGTTGTTGAACCGCACGCCCTTTGCCAGCAGCGCATGGGTGCCCACGACAATGTCCACCGTGCCGCGCGCCATGCCATCGCGAGTTTGCTGCGCCTCTTTGCCGGTAACAAAGCGGCTGAGCTGGCGCACTTCCAGCGGGAACCCCCTGAAGCGTTCGGCAAAGCTGGCGGCGTGTTGACGCGCGAGCAGAGTCGTGGGCGCCACAACCGCCACCTGAACGCCGGACATGGCGGCCACAAAAGCGGCGCGCATCGCCACCTCGGTCTTACCAAAGCCCACGTCGCCGCAGATCAGCCGGTCCATTGGCTGGCCGGAATGCATGTCGTCCATCACCTCGCCAATGGCGCGCAGCTGGTCGTCTGTTTCCTGATACGGGAAGCGGGCGCTGAACTCCTCCCAGGCATGCGGCGGCGGATCCATGATGGGCGCTTTGCGCAAGGCCCGTTCGGCAGCAATGCGGATAAGCCGGTCGGCCATCTCGCGGATGCGTTCCTTGAGCTTGGCTTTCTTCGCCTGCCATGCCCCACCGCCCAATTTGTCGAGCAGCCCCTCGTCATGGCCGTATTTCGACAGCAGTTCGATGTTTTCGACCGGCAGATACAGCTTCGCCTGTTCGGCATACTCCAGCAGGATGCATTCATGCGCCGCACCGGCCGCCGTAATCACCTCGAGCCCCTTGTAGCGGCCGATACCATGATCGACATGCACCACCAGATCACCGGGCGACAGCGACTGCGTTTCGGTCAGGAAGTTCTCGGCCTTGCGTCGCTTTTTAGGCGCGCGGATCAACCGGTCGCCCAGAACGTCCTGTTCGGCAATCACCGTCACATCGGGTGTGGTGAAGCCGTGCTCCAACGCCCAGACCGCCAGATGCAGACCGCGCTTGCCGATGCGTGTGCCATCCATGATCGGGATCGCTTCGGCCAGACCTTCATCTTCGATCAGCCCCGTAAGACGTTCGCGCGCGCCTTCGGAGTAGGAGGCGACGACAACGGGTCCCTCGGCCATGCGGGCCTTGATGTGATCGGCCAAGGCCCCGAACAGGCTGATGTTTTCCTGTTGCCGCTCGGGCGAGAAATTGCGCCCGATGCGCCCGCCCGCATCGATCACACCAGGCCCAGAGGCTTGAGGCAACGGATTGAACTGCAGCACGCGGCGGTCAGCAACCACCTGTTCCCAAGCACCATCATCCAGATAAAGCAGACCCGGTGGTGTCGGTTTATAGACGCTGTCCATCCGTGACTTGGTCTGCAGCGCATGTTGGCGCGTCTCATACTGATCGGCGATGCTGTCCCAGCGGGCCAGACGCGCAGGCGTCAGCTGGTCGTCCAACGTGATCGACGCCTGCGGCAGGTAATCAAACAGCGTTTCCAGCTTTTCATGGAAGAAGGGCAACCAATGCTCGATGCCCTGATGCTTGCGGCCAGCGCTGACCGCCTCATAAAGCGGATCGTCGGTGCCAGCGGCGCCAAATTCGATACGATAGTTCTGACGGAACCGGGTGATCGCGGCGTCATCCAGAATGACCTCGCTCACCGGGGCCAGTTCAATGATCTCCAGCTTTTCGGTGGTCCGCTGGCTGACCGGATCAAAACGGCGCGCACCGTCCAGAACATCGCCAAACAGATCGAGCCGCACCGGGCCACCTTCGCCCGGTGGGAAGATGTCGATGATACCGCCGCGAATGGCATAGTCGCCGGGTTCCATCACCGTGGGGCTTTGGCTGAATCCCATGCGCACCAGGAAATTGCGCAGCGCTTCTTCGTCTACCTGATAATTCACCCGCGCGGTAAAGGCCGCCTCGCGCAACACCTCGCGCGCAGGCACCCGCTGTGTCGCGGCGTTGAGCGTGGTAAGCAACACAAACCGCTCAGGCATCTGGTGCACCAAGGCGGCCAATGTCGCCATCCGTGCCGCCGAGATATCAGCATTGGGTGACACCCGGTCGTAAGGAAGGCAGTCCCAGCCCGGAAACACAAAGACCGGCATGTCAGGGGCAAAGAATGACAGCGCGGCGCGGGTCGCTTCCATCCGCTTGTCGTCGCGCGCGACGTGCAGAACGGGACCACTGCTGCGCGCCACTTCGTTCAGAATCAGTTGCGCGTCAAAGCCCTCGGGCGCCCCGCCTACGGTGATATGGTTCTGTGCTGTCATCGCCTTAGACCCCTGATGCGGATCACCCCAGAACGCCGATGGAGAGGTTCTGATACATTCCAAATAGCGCAGTCACGAAAATCGAAATCATGCCGATGATCTGGGTGTAGATCCGGCATCGCGTCAACCGCTTGGACAGATCGGCACCCTGCAAGTCTTCGCGGCGGATGCGGCGTGCGGTCGACAGGTTGATCAGGCCCACAAGCGACATGGGAAAGCCGATCAGGAACAACGCCTGCGCAAATTCGACCCAATAGTAGAACCCCAGCACCAACAGCGTGGACAGCAAAAAACAGACGAACCCCAAAATCCAGATGCCCGATACGTCGGTCACATAAAGAATGCGATTGACGTTTACTCGGGTGATGTCCTGCAAATCGACCACGGCCTGACCACCCACGCGCCGCGCGCGGATCACCATGTCAAAAGGAACGCCCAAAACCCAGTGACTGGCTGAGGACCAGACCACAGCCAAAGCGATCCAGAACCACAGGTTCGAAAAACTCCGCATGTCGATCAGCTCGAAAATCGAGGAATACCAATTCAAACCTTCTGCCCCTCTGCTCGCGGTCATTGTTTGCTTGGTACCGGTCGAACGCGGCCATTGGTACTCTTGAAGACCGAACCAATTCCATGCCACCCAATGGGCAATTGTGCAAGGAGTCCGCGCCATGAAACCGACGATTGCCCCCTATCCGGCAGCCCGCGCCCGCAGAACCCGCCAATCCGAGGGCATCCGCGGCCTCGTGCGTGAAAACGTGTTGACCGTCAATGACATGATCTGGCCCGTCTTTGTCCGCGACGGCGAAGGCATCGAAGAGCCGGTGCCGTCGATGCCTGGCGTTGTCCGGCGCTCGGTCGACCTGATCGCAAAGGCGGCGGTCGAGGCGCAGGCGCTTGGCATTCCGGCGATCTGCATCTTTCCCTACACCGACGCCAGCCTGAAGACCGAGGATTGCGCCGAGGCCTGGAACCCCGACAACCTGTCCAATCGCGCCATTCGCGCGATCAAGGCGGCCGCGCCTGATATTGCGGTGATGACGGATGTGGCTTTGGATCCCTACAACATCAACGGGCACGATGGATATGTCGAAAATGGCGAGATCGTGAACGACCGCACGATCGAAGCCCTGGTCAAAATGACCCTGGCGCAGGCAGATGCGGGCGCAGATATTATCGGACCGTCGGACATGATGGACGGACGGATCGGTGCGATGCGGCAGGCGCTTGAAGGTGCGGGGCATCACAACGTGATGATCCTGAGTTATGCGGCCAAATACGCCAGTGCCTTTTACGGGCCCTTCCGCGATGCAGTCGGGGCTTCGGGCGCTTTGACGGGGGACAAGAAGACGTATCAGATGGACCCGGCCAACGGGAATGAGGCGCTGCGCATGATCGAACGCGATCTGACCGAGGGTGCGGATATGGTCATGGTGAAACCCGGCATGCCCTACCTGGACATCTGCCGCCGCGTGAAAGACGGCTTTGGCGTGCCGACCTACGCCTATCAAGTCTCTGGCGAATACGCGATGGTCCAGGCTGCCGCGCAAAACGGCTGGATCGACGGCGAAAAGGTCATGCTGGAAAGCCTCATGGCGTTCAAACGTGCAGGCTGTGACGGGGTGCTGACCTATTTTGCACCTGCGGTGGCCAAGATTTTGCAAGGGTAAGGGTCAATCTGACGCAAAATTCATGGCGACAACCCGCCGAAGAAACGTCCTGCCCCCGTGACAGGACGTCTTTATCGGCGTAAAGTCGCCCCAAGACCGGAAAAAAACCGGCTTGATCAGGCACGAATACAGAGAAAACATCATGAGCAGTTCCATCACAACCCGCGCGACCTCGCGCGTTTCGCGTCGCGGTTTCGGCTTTGGCCTGGCCGGGCTGACCGTCACCGCCGCTTGCGGCAACGGCGTTGGCAACAACAACGCAGCGACGATCGACGCCCGCGTGAATTCGACGCTGAACGAAATGTACAGCCAGTTCCCCAACACCGTTGAAATCGCCAACAAGGCAGCCGGGATGTTGGTGATGCCGCTGCTGACCGAGGCCGGTTTCGTGTTCGGCGGTGGGTATGGCCAAGGCGCGCTGCGCATCAATGGCGTAACTGTCGATTACTACTCGGCCATCAAAGGCAGCGCAGGTTTCCAGATCGGCGCACAACAATATGCCCACGTTCTATTCTTCATGACCCAGGACGCGTTGAACGAGTTTCGCCAGTCCAGTGGTTGGTCTGCGGGCGCTGACCTTGAATATGTCGTCAGCGATCAGGGCGACTCGTTGGCTGCTGACACCAACACGCTGCGCTCGCCAGTTCTGGCAGCGGTCTTTGGCCGGGCGGGCCTGCGCGTCGGTGCAACGCTCGAAGGCACCAAATACACCCGCATCATCCCTTGATAAGGCCGTGGCGACGCCACTTGCATGAGATTTGCAAAGGCCTGCTGTCACGGCAGGCCTTTTCCCTGTCTGCACCATGATTTAGGGTGCTTTCCGTATCGACACCCACCTTGAAAGTACGGGACGTTCATGGCTCTTCTGTTTCGTTGGCTTCTGCGCATCGCTGCCGGTCTGATCGGCCTTGTCGTCGCCGGGGTTGTTCTGGTCTATTTCCTAGCCAGCCAGTCCCTTCCCGAATACGATCAAACGGTCGAGGTTCGGGGCCTGACCGCCCCAGTCGAGATCGTTCGCGACAACGCCAACGTCCCACATATCTTTGGCCAGACTGATCCTGACGTCTTCTTTGGCATGGGCTATGCGCACGCCCAGGACCGCCTGTGGCAGATGACGATCTTTCGGCGCACAGCCCAGGGACGCCTGTCCGAGGTCTTTGGCGAACGCACCGTGCGCATCGACCGTTTGATGCGACGGTTGGACTTGTACACGTTGGCTTTGCAATCGGTCGAAGCACAGGACGATTACACCAAGTCCGCACTGCGCGCCTATGCAGCCGGGGTCAACGCGCGTCTCGCCGAAATCAACGACCAGGCTCTGGGACGCGGTGCACCCGAGATGTTCCTGTTCAACGCTCCCATCGCACCGTGGCAACCCGGTGACAGCCTGGCGATCATCAAGCTTATGGCGCTGCAACTGACCGGTCATCTTGAAGACGAAGTTCTGCGCGCCCGTACCTCGTTGATGTTGAACACCCCCGAACGCTTGCGGGACATCCTGCCCGATATCCCGGGCACCGGTGTCGCGGCCCTGCCCGAATACGCGAGCCTGTTCCCCAATCTTCCGCGCTATGCCGAAGGCGTCCCCATGCCGACTTCGCCCCTGTCGCCCTTTCCAAAGCGCGGCCTGGCGGGGGCATCAAACGCCTGGGCCGCAGACCCATCACGCTCGGCTTCGGGTGGGACGCTGCTGGCCAATGATCCGCATCTGGGATTCGCTGCGCCCTCGACCTGGTATCTGGCAAGGTTGGAGTTGCAGGAAGGCGGCCTCATTGGGGCCGGCATCCCCGGCGTGCCTTCGATCCTGATCGGGCGCAGCAATCGCATGGGTTGGGGCCTAACCGCTTCCTATGCCGATGATCAGGATCTCTTTATCGAACAGCTCAACCCGCAAAATCCGGAACAGTACCTGACCCCGGACGGGTTCAAGTCTTTAGAAACCCGCCCCTCGATCATCGAGATCAAGGGCGCCGCACCCATCACATTGACCCTGCGCTGGACTGAAAACGGGCCCGTCCTGCCCGGCAGCATGTACGATCTGGCCACGGTGACCCCTCCGGGACATGTGGTCTCGCTCGGCTGGACGGCCCTGAGCCCCCGCGACAGCTCGCTTTCCGCGTCGATGGAACTGATGCGGTCAGGCACTGTGCGCGAGGCGATCCGTGCGGCCGAAGGGTTTGTGGCCCCGTCTCTGAACCTGACCGTCGCGGACCAAGAGACCGTGGGCCTCAAGATGATCGGCGCTGTTCCGCGCCGTGACCCGCGCCACCAGAGCAAAGGCCGCCTGCCCTCGCAAGGCTGGCGTGTGGAAAACCGGTGGCTGGGACGCGCGCCCTATGCCGCCAACCCGCAGTTCGTCAACCCACGAGGCGGACTGCTGGGCAATACCAACAACAAACTGGTCGAACGCCCCTTTCCCAATCACGTCTCGTACATCTGGGGCGACACGCAGCGCGTGAACCGCTGGCAGCGACTGATGCAATCGCGCCAAGTTCACACCCGCGACAGCTTTATCGAGGCGCAGCTGGACCCCGTCAGCCCCACCGCCCGCACTTTGCTGCCGCTTATCGGGGCTGATCTGTGGTTCACTGGGCAGGCCGCCCCCGAAGGCACGCCGGAACGCCAACGCCAGATCGCCCTGTCTTTGCTGGCGGAATGGAATGGCGAAATGAACGAGCATCTGCCCGAACCCCTGATCTATGCCGCCTGGCTTCGAGCGTTGCAAAAACGCCTGATCACGGACGAACTTGGCCCCTTGGCCAAGGAGTTCAAACATGTGGAGCCGCTGTTCATCGAGAGGGTTTATCGCAACGTCGACGGCGCGTCGGCCTGGTGCGACGTGCGCCAAAGCGCCCCCACCGAAAGCTGTACTGAAATGGCGCGACTGGCGCTGGACGACGCGCTTGTCTGGATCGAGGAACGCTATGGTTCCGCGCTAGAGTCCTTGCGTTGGGGCGATGCACATCAGGCCACCCATGATCATCCGACCCTGGGCAAGGTGCCTGTGTTGCGGTTCTTTGTGAACATCCGTCAATCCACCAGCGGTGGGGACAACACACTGCAACGGGGTCGTACCTCGGGCGAGGACCCGAACCCTTTCTATAACGTACACGGTGCTGGCTATCGCGGGGTCTATGACTTTGCCGATCCCGACAGTTCGGTCTTTATCACGTCGACCGGGCAATCGGGCCATTTCCTGTCGCGCCACTATGACGACATGGCGCAGTTGTGGCGACGCGGCGAATACATTCCGATGTCGCTTGACACCGAGCTTGCGCGGGCCGCCGCCGTTGGGGTGACAGTCCTGCAACCTGCGCCATAGACGCAAAGCCCGTCTTTCGCGTAGGCTTCCTGAAACGGGAGAGAGACACATGGCAACTGCGCAAGACATACTGCAACAACTGGCGCGGGACTATGCGATAGCCTGGAGCTCGGGCGAGCCTGAGGCCGTGGCATCCTTTTATGCTGAAGACGGCGAGATTTCGATCAACCGGGGCGACGTGATCAAGGGCCGCGCAGCGGTTGCGGAAATGGCGGCCGGGTTTTATGCCGAATTTCCCGACCTCGAAGTACGCTGCGATCTGATGCGCAAGGCCGGATCGCATGCGGTGTTCATTTGGACACTCGAAGGGCACCACGCCGAGACCAAGAACCATGTGGTGGCAGGCGGTTGGGAAGAATGGGAGCTGGACGAGGAGATGAAGGTCAAATCTTCCAGAGGTTGGTTCGACGCCGACGACTATCAGCGCCAGATTGACGGCGCCTGACAACCGCCGGGAGAGATTTCGGGGCTCAGGCGCAGATATCGTGCCCGAGCAATCCTTACACTTGTCGGTTCCGCTAGCGGTCCTGGGCGTAGCGCCGGGCATCGCCCGGCGCCCGGCCCAACGGGAGGAGGTGTTTCGCCAGAAACATCGACGACGGGCGGGAGCGCTTGCCTGCCGCTCGAACTCCGATCCCTTTGACGACATCACCGCCCCCATTCCACGAGCGAAGGCCCCTAACAAGATATGACCTCAGACCTCTGTTCCCTCTTCAATATCGACAAACCCATCCTTTCAGCGCCTATGGCAGGGGCAGCGGGACCTGAAATGGTCGCTGCTGTATGTGACGCAGGCGGCTATGGTGTTCTGCCGCTGTGGCATAAACCGATTGAGGCGTTCGAGGCCGATCTGGCTCGCACCCAATCGCTGAGCGATCGCAATTTTGCAGTGAATATCAACGTCGCCAATCCCTACAAGGACCAACTGCAGATCTGCATCGACCACAAGGTCCATGCCGTTTCGCTGTTCTGGGGGATAGAGCGCGAAGCCATCGACATGGCGAAATCTGCCGGATTGAACGTGCTCTACAGTGTCGGAAACGCGGCTGAGGCCCAAGCGGCCGAACAAGCAGGCGCCGACGTGATTGTTGCGCAAGGCTGGGAGGCCGGCGGCCATGTTTGGGGACAGGTTTCGACCATGGCCCTGATCCCGGCTGTGGTGGATACCGTCAACATTCCTGTCATCGCAGCAGGTGGGATCGCAGACGGGCGCGCGATGGCTGCAGCTCTTATGCTGGGCGCCTCCGGCGTCTGGGTCGGCACGCGATTTCTCGCCAGTTACGAGGCCACGATCCATGACACCTATCGTCAGCGCATTCTTGACGCGCCCGAAGACCAGACCGAATGGTATTATGAGCTCTACGATGTCTCATGGCCCGACGCCCCGCACCGCGCGCTGAAAAACGCAACTTCCCAAGGATGGCACAGGACCGGAGCACCTAAGCCGGGCCAACGACCAAACGAGGGACAAATCATCGGCCATCGACCAAACGGCGACCCTGTTGAGCGCTATCAAAGCTATACGCCGATTACCGGCACCACCGGAGATGTAGACGCCATGTCGCTCTGGTCTGGTCAAGGGGTTGCTCAGGTACGACAGGTCATGAGCGCAGCCGAGATTGTCGACGAAATTTACCGGGATGCAGAGACCGCCCTCAACAACGGGCGGTCCATTCTTTAAACCCGCGGCCTAGGGTCCTGACCCTAGGCCCCCAATGCATTGAACTGGGCCTCTTGCTTGTCGGTCCACAGCACCGTCACCTTGAAGCCCGCTTCGGTCTGTTCCTCATTCTGGACAATGTCCTGCTGGAACAACCAGGCGCGTTGGCGGCCTTGCGCAAAGCCAAGCTCCAGCTCGGTGACATGCCTTGCGCCCTGCAGTTTGACGGCAATCGCCTCGAGCAGCTCGTCCAGCCCCTGCCCGGTCAAAGCCGAGATGGCAAAGATGTCATCCTCGCGCTCGGCGCGCGCCACCACGGCTTCGCGCTCATCCGGTTCCAGCTGATCGAGCTTGTTCCAGACCTCGATCCGGGGGCGTTCATCATCCACACCCAAAGAGCCCAGAATGGTCTCCACATCCTGCGCTTGCGCTTCGGTATCGTCGTGGCTGATGTCGCGAACATGCACCACCAGATTGGCACCCAACACCTCTTCCAGCGTGGCGCGAAAGGCCGCAACCAACTCGGTCGGCAGGCTGGAAATGAAACCCACGGTGTCGGACAGGATCACCTCTGGCCCATCGGGCAGCACAACGCGGCGCATGGTCGGGTCCAACGTGGCAAAAAGCATGTCCTTGGCCATCACATCCGCCCCCGTCAGGCGGTTGAACAGCGTCGACTTGCCCGCGTTGGTATAGCCCACCAAGGCGACAATCGGATAAGGCACCTTGGCGCGCGCCGCGCGATGCAGGGTGCGGGTCTTGACCACCTTGTCGAGCTGACGCCGCAAACGCACCAGTTGATCGTCGATGGCACGGCGGTCAGCCTCGATCTGGGTTTCGCCGGGTCCGCCGACAAATCCCAATCCACCCCGTTGACGTTCCAGGTGGGTCCAGGCGCGCACAAGCCGTGTCCGCTGATAGCTGAGCGCTGCCATCTCGACCTGCAACACACCTTCGCGGGTGCGGGCACGGTCGCTGAAAATCTCGAGGATCAGCCCCGTGCGGTCGAGGATCTTGACCTTCCACGCCTTTTCCAGATTGCGCTGCTGCACCGGCGTCACCGGTCCGTCGATCAGAACCAGTTCGACCTCATTGGCCTTGAACTGCGCCCCCAGCTCTTCGATCTTGCCCGAGCCAAACAGGTAACCGGGTTGCGGTTTCGCAAGGCGCACAATATCGGCCCCGATCACATCAAGATCGGGCAAGGCCGCGGCAAGAGAAACGGCTTCTTCCAGCGCCGGTTCGGGAACGCGGCGGTTTTCGTCTGATTTTATCTCGGGATGCAGGACCCACGCACGGGTCAGCTCCCTGTCATGTTCCATCAAGAGGCGTCTTCGCCCTCATACAGGCTGATCGGCTGGGCCGGCATGATCGTCGAGATCGCATGCTTGTACACCAGCTGCGACTGTCCGTCGCGGCGCAGCAGCACGCAAAAGTTGTCGAACCAAGTGATGACACCCTGCAATTTCACGCCGTTGATCAGAAAAATAGTTACCGGAACCTTGGTTTTCCGCACATGATTCAGGAACGCATCCTGAAGATTCTGTCTGTCCGAAGCCATTTTCTTAATTTCTCGCCTTTGTTCTTGCTACGTACTGCGGACCAGCACGTCCCTCCGCTGGGAGTATGGAGTGAGGTGAAATGAGATTCCAGCCATAAAAAGCACCTGACTGACCTAACGTTAACCAAAAATACCTAATTTCGCCAAAGCGACGGTGTCAGCAAGGCGATGATCGCCAGGGTTTCCAAACGCCCCAGAACCATTGCGAAACACAGAACAATTTTGGACGCTCCACCCAGTTCGGCGATCCGGATGGGTGTTTCGGCGGCAAAGTTGATCAGCGGGCCAGTGGTTGACAATGCGGCGATGCTCAGCACCAGCGCCTCTTCAAAACTTGACCCCAAGGCCGCCAGCAAAACAGCAACAGAGGCCAGAGACAGGGCAAAAAGCATGAAAAAGATCCAGGCAATGAACGCCCCATCTTTCTGAATGCGCCGATTGCCGATCCCTTCGCCACTAACAGACGAAGGGTGCACAAGGCGCTCTATCTCGCGCAGACCATTGAGGTAGAGCGCAAAGACCCTGAGCAGCTTTACACCGCCCGCCGTGGTCGCAACCCCGCCTCCGATCAAGGCCAAGCCCATCAGGATCAAACCAGGTGTACCCAGCCCGGACCAGGCGCGGGCCTCTTCCCAATCGGTACTTTCAAATCCGGTCGTCGTCAGGAACGAAAGCACCGTGAACATTCCCCCCCAAAGCGAGCGCAATGCCAAAAGAGGGTCGCCCAGCATGTCCACGTCATAAGCCGCCAGCCAATGGCGCAGGAACAGCAGGATCGGCACACCGATGACGATCATCAACCCGATCCGAAATTCTGGATCTTTGTCCAAGCGCGCATAGCCCTGATTGGCGGTATCTGCCGAAAACGTAAGCCGCGACAGCGCAAAAAACATGAACAAAAACAGGATCGCTTCCCCCGTCAGGCCAGCAGTCGATCCGTCAATTCCGCCAACGGGAGAGATACCGGACGTAGCCATCACCGACATGGCGTGGCAAATCGCGGTCAGGCCTTGTTCGCCCGCAACCACCAACAAGATCGCCATAGCGGCGGTCAGCCCGGCGTAGATCGGCGCCAATGTGCGCGTGATCCGGATCAGTCGGCCGCGGGGATCACTCAACTCGGCCTGGTTGAAGCCCGGAACCGTACGCCCCGGCTGCCCCCGCGCCGTCACCTCGAACCCACCCAGCGAGAGTGGCGCGAGGATGGCCGAAGCCGCAATCCACATCATGAGCCCGCCGAGCCACCCCACCTGCGCCCGCCAAAGGTGCAAAGGCGCAGCCAAACGGCTTGGATCGTTGAAGATATCCGCGCCGGTGGTGGTGATCGCACTGACCATGTCGAAATAGGCGTTCAGAAAGCTGGTTGTCTGCAATGCGTCATGAAATGGAATGGCCAGAAACACCGGCAACACCGCAAAGGTCGCAAGCAAGACCAGAAGTTGCCCCAGGGCCCCCCGTTTGGGTGTGTGGCCGCTGACGGCAATGGCGATCATCGACACGCCGAAAAGCCCCAAGATCCCAGAATAGAAGAACGACCGCGACACCGGATGATCGTCAAGATACAGCGCGTAGCCGGCCGGCACCCACATCGACAGAGACACAAACCCCCAGATCAGCAAAAACAGCGGCAAACGCCGCAGCAATCCGACCTGTGTTTGCTGAACCCGTTGCATCAGAAAAAGTCGATCGAGACCTGCATGAGCCGCTCGACCTCGGGCACGTCATCCGTCATCGAAAAAATGGCAACCACATCGCCTTCATCAATGCGTAGACCGCCAGTTGGGCGCAGTACTTCATCGCCTTTGCGCACCGCGCCGACAAGAACACCTTCGGGGAAATCGATGTCGCGCAGCCGGGCCCCCGCCATCGGAGAGGTTGAGAGCACCTCGGCCTCGATCACCTCGGCTTCGGCATCCCCAATGGAATAGACCTGCCGCACGCGTCCATGGCGGATGTGGCGCAGGATCGAGCTTACGGTGGTGGCGCGCGGATTGATGTAGGCGTCAATTCCCATCGGCTTCATCAAGGGCACTAGCGTGGGGTCGTTGATCAGCGCAATGGCCAGCGGACAGCCTTCGGCTTTGGCGCGCACAGCGGCCAGCATGTTGGTCTTGTCGTCGTCGGTCACGGCCAACATGGCGTCTGCCCGCTCGATCCCCGCTTCTTTCAACAGGGCGGCATCCAAGCCGTCGCCATTCAGGACAATCGTCCGTTCCAGTTCTTCGGCAGCCCGCTCGGCCGAGGGACGATCCCGTTCGATCACCTTGGAGCGAATTCGTTTTTCTTGATCTTCGAGCGTCTTGGCGACCTCGAGCCCAACATTACCCCCGCCTACGATGACAACCCGATCCTGTTTCTTCTGAGTTTTGCCAAAGACATCCATGGTGCGGCTCACGTCTTCGACATGGGCAAAAACATAACACTGATCGCCGACGAACAGCTGATCGCCGGGTTCCGGTGCAAAAAGTGTCCCCTCGCGCCGAACGCCAACAACGATAGAGCGCAGGGTCGAAAACAGGTCGGTCAGTTGCCGCAAAGGCGTGTTGACGATCGGGCAATCCTCGTGGATCACGATCCCCAGCAATTGCGCCTGCCCGTCCATGAAGGTTTCCGTGTCAAAGGCAGCCGGCGCCGACAGGCGCTGCATGGCGGCGGCGGCAACCTCACGTTCGGGGCTGATCACCACATCGATGGGCAAGTGATCGCGGCGATACAGGTCCGAATAGATCGCGGTCAGATAGCTTTGCGAGCGCAGGCGCGCGATCTTGCGCTGAATACCAAAAACGGAATGGGCCACCTGGCACGTGACCATGTTGACCTCGTCGGAATAGGTCGCGGCGATGATCATGTCCGCGTCCCGTGCCCCGGCCCGGTCAAGCACATCAGGATAGCTTGCAAATCCGGCGATCCCTTGGACATCCAGCGTATCTGTGGCACGCCGCACCAGATCGGGGTTGTTGTCCACCACCGTCACATCGTTCAGTTCGCCCGACAGGTGACGCGCGATCTGCCAGCCCACCTGACCGGCACCGCAAATAATGACCTTCATGTCCCCGACCTCTGGATCTCTGGTGTTTTTGAATGACAGATGGTCCCTTGAGGGTCAATTCAATTGTCACTTCGCGCAACTTGAGGCAGAATGGCGGCATGAAGACATTGTTTCGAATGATTGTTTTGTCAGTCCCGCTGGCGGCCTGTAGTTCCCTGTCGATATATTACCGCGAGGGGGCGTCCGTATCGCGAATGCAGTCTGACACCACCGACTGTCAGGTTGCCGCGCTCAAGGATGCGCCCGTGGCCAATCAGGTTCGGCAAAGCCCGCCTATCTACTTTCCGGGGCGGACCATCTGCAACTCGGCCGGACAATGCTATCAAACACCGGGCTATTGGGAGCCCGGCCGCATTTACACAGTAGATGTGAACGCCGGCCTGCGAGGTCAGGTCGAAGCGCAGTGCATGGCGCGCCGGGGATATCAACCGGTCACTCTGGAACCGTGCAAGCAGAACGTGAAATCCCAAGTGCCGCAGCAGCGCACAACGAAATTGCCGCCGTTGTCATCAGCCTCGTGCTTCGTCCAATTCGAAGACGGATCGTTCCAGATCATCACGCCAACGATCGCCAGCAAGCAAGGATAAGACCGCCGATTATTCGGCGGCCTCGGTTGCCTCGTCATCTACATGAGCCACCCGGGCACCAGCCTTTGTGGACGTCACAACCCCCAACGACTTGAGCTTCCGGTGCAACGCGCTGCGCTCCATCCCGACAAAGCTTGCGGTACGGCTGATATTGCCGCCGAACCGGTTGATTTGGGTCAGCAGATACTCACGTTCAAAGGCCTCGCGGGCCTCGCGCAGCGGCAGGGTTGCCAAGGCCCCCGACAGCACGACGCGGCCATCGTCGCTTTGCTTTTCTTCTTCGCTTGGCAGTTCGCGCGCCTCAATCGGCCCGCTGCTGTCGCCTAGGATCAGCACCCGCTCGACAAGATTCTTGAGCTGGCGCACATTGCCCGGCCATTGCATCGTCTGCATCAGGGCCACGGCTTCGTCGCTGAGGTCACGCTGCGGCAAGCCCTGGGTCGAGTTGCACACCTCGATGAAGTGATCTGCCAGAACCGGAATGTCCTCGCGCCGTTCTTCCAGCGACGGCACGGCAATCGGGACAACATTCAAACGATGATAGAGTTCTTCGCGGAACCGTTCGGCCCGGATCTCCGAATCCAAATCCTTGTTGGTTGACGAAATCACCCGCAGATCCACGCGCACCTTGTCGCTGCCCCCCACGCGCTGGAACTGTTGATCGACCAGCACCCGCAAGATTTTCGACTGTGTGCCAAGCGGCATATCCGCAACTTCGTCGAAATAGACCACGCCGCCATGCGCTTGTTCCAGCAGGCCCGACTCCACACCGCGCTCGGTGGATTCACGACCAAAGAGCACCTCTTCGACGCGCTCGGGCTCGATCCCGGCGCAGTTCACTGTCACAAAGGGCGCGTTGGCACGGTTGGAATGGGCGTGGATATAGCGCGCGGCAATTTCCTTACCCGACCCGGCCGGCCCCTTGAGCATGACGCGTCCGTTGGATTTGGTGACTTTGTCAAGCTGTCCAACCATCGTACGGAACGCCGCCGAACTGCCGATCATGTCCGAGCTCGTCACTTCGCGCCGCTTGAGCGCGCTGTTCTCGCGACGCAGGCGCGAGGCCTCCATCGCGCGGCGAATGACGACCATCAGTTGGTCGATGTTGAACGGTTTCTCGATGAAGTCATAGGCACCCTGCTTGATCGCGGCCACCGCAATCTCAATGTTGCCATGCCCGGAAATGATGACCACCGGCACGTCCGGATTGTCCCGTTTCACCGCCTTGAGGATGTCGATCCCGTCCATCCGGCTGTCTTTCAGCCAGATGTCCAGGATCAACAGACCCGGAGGTTCTGCATTGATCTCGCTCATGCATTCGTCGGAATTGCCCGCCAGCCGAGTTGAAAACCCCTCATCCTCAAGGATGTCGGACACCAGTTCGCGAATATCGCGTTCGTCGTCAACGATCAGAATATCACTCATATTGTCCTGCTTTCACTAGTTTTTTTGCCGCCTGTTCAGTTGGCGCTTTAGGTCTCTGCGGGTCGTCCCGCAGCAGACGGATCACGGCCATCGCGCCGAAATGGTCCTGTCCGTCAAATACCGGCGCGTCCTCAAGTGTGAGGCTGCCACCGTGTTCCTCGATGATCTTCTTGACGATGGGCAAGCCCAGGCCAGTGCCCTCATCGCGGGTGGTTACATAGGGTTCAAACAGCCGCGCCCGATCTTCGGGCAGGCCGATACCGTTGTCAGCAATGGTGATAACGATCCCCGAATCCCCCTCGCTCAGGCTGACATGAATTTGCGGCTCCAGGTTTTCGGGAGAGCCCTTTTCTTTCAGTGTTTCAATCGCTTCGCCTGCGTTCTTGATCAGATTCGTCAGCGCTTGCGACAGCATCGTCGCGTCCACATCCGCCATGATCGGCTGCTCTGGCAGCTCGGATTCAATGCGCAGATCCGGTTGACCCGTCTGCTGCAGCAACACCGCATCACGCACCAATTGGGTCAGATCCTCGGCCCGTCGGTCAGGCTCGGGCATGCGGGCGAACTTGGAAAACTCATCAACGATCCGTCGCAGGTCGTTGGTTTGGCGCACGATGACGTCGGTCATCGCGGTCAGCTTTTCCGCATCCTCTTGGGGCAAGGTGCGGGCGAACTTGCGCTTGATCCGCTCGGCACTCAGCTGGATCGGGGTGAGCGGGTTTTTGATCTCATGCGCGATCCGGCGGGCCACATCGCCCCAAGCCGCCATCCGCTGCGCGCTGACCAGATCGGTCACATCATCAAAGGCCACAACGTAGCCCTCAAGCCCGCCATCTTCGCCCCGTCGGGTCGCCATGCGCACCAGAAGGTTTTCCAACTGCCCCTTGCGTGTGACTTTGATCTCTCCCTGCGCGGTTTCCGAGCTGGTCGAGACCAAAGTTTCAAACAATGGCAGGAACTCGGGCACGGCGATCGCCAGTGCCAGGCTTTGCTCGTCCCCCGACCAATCCAAAAGCCGCTCGGCCGAGCGGTTGACGAAGGTCACACGCCCATCCGGGTCAAGCCCAACAACGCCCGATGTCACCGACGTCAGTACCGAGTCAAAAAGCCGTCGGCGCTGTTCGATCTGTCGGGTGTTTTCCAGCAACGCATCGCGCTGCCCCTTCAATTGACGGGTCATCTGGTTGAAGTAACGGCCCAACATGGCGATCTCATCATCGCCCCCATCTTCGATCACCTGAACCGCCAGATCGCCACCACCGACACGCTGCGCCGCGGTGGTCAAACGACCGACGGGGCGCGACAGGCGTTCTGCAAACCACAGCCCCAACCAGACCGCCGCCAAGAGCAAGATCACCGCCAAGCCCAGATACAACAGGCCAAATTGAAACAGTACCCGACCCCGTTCGCTTTCAAGCTGCTGATAGAATTTGGCCGTTTCCTTGGTGTCATCGAGCAGGTTCAACAGCTGCCCATCGACCTCGCGGCTTACGTATAGATACCGGTCCAGAAAGGCAGTCAGCGGAACCAGGGCGCGAAACTCGTTGTTGTCCCAGTCCTGAATGATCAACAGACCGCTCTCTTGCGCTTCGGTGACCTGTTCAGACCGTGGACGTTCAAAATCAAACAAATAAGACCGGTCGCCACGGAATCGGATGGCGCCCGTGCCGTCGATCACATAAGCCTCGCGCAACCCGCGCTGAATCTGCGACTGTCCCTGCGCCAGCAACTGTCGGAATTCGGCATCATTGATAAAAAAGTTAACGCCTCGGCTTTGATCCAGGAACTGTGCCAGCGCCATGGCGTCCTCGGACAGATCCAGCCGCTGTTCATTCTCATAAGCCTCGGCCGCTGTCAGCGACGAGCCCACCACGGCGCGGACGCGATCGGAAAACCACCCCTCAAGCCCCACGTTCAACGTCAGCCCGGCAAAAATCGCCACGGTCACAGCCGGGATCAGCGCCAAAAGCGCGAAGACACCGATCAGACGCAGGTGCAGGCGGGAACCCGCCGATTTGGCCCGTCGCGCAGCAATCAGCCGGGCCACCTGCCCCAACACAAGCGCCGCCAGAACCAGGATATAAACAAGATCGGCCAGCAGGATGAGTCGCAGCGCCAACGACGATGCGCCCTGATCAAACGGACCGATGGCCAGATAGGTCGCCAACGTCAAAACCGGCCCCAGCACCACAAGGCCCAAGGTCCCGATATTTCGGGCCTTTCGGGTCTTGCTCCACCGGCTAACCGTAGGGATTGGCCCGTTCTGTGACCGGGTTGCCACCTGCTGCCCTCATACTGATGTGTCGCTTGCGCAACGAACCGCCATATTTCGTGATCTATCCTAGGCCGAAACCCAGATGCCACGGTTTGTGTGGCGATATTACATCAGTTTGCGGCGCCGTGTCACCTGAATATCCAGATCGGTGATCTTTTTCCGCAGCGTATTTCGGTTGATGCCCAGCAGATCGGCGCATTTTGCCTGATTTCCGCCCGTTGCATCCAGGGCAATCTCGATAAGCGGCGCCTCGATCTCGCGCAGGATCCGTTGATACAGACCCGGCGGAGGTAGCATGTTCCCATGCAGATCGAAATAGCGCCGCAAGTGCCGTTCGACCGAGGCCGAGAGCTTTTCGTGATCACCGCCCCCCAGGACCGGCTCGACCTCGGGCTGGCTGCCCAAGACCAGTTCAACCTCGGTGCGCGAAATCTCATCGGCGCGGCTGGTCAGGCCCAGGCGGCGCACCGCGTGCTCCAACTGCCGCACATTCCCCGGCCAGCTGTAGACGCGAAACAGTTCCTTGGCCTCTTCACTCAGCCAGCGTTTTGCGGCACCATCGCGTTCAGCGCGGGCCAGAAAATGCTCGGTCAGCAGCGGGATGTCGTCGACGCGTTCGCGCAAGGCGGGCACATGGATTGGCGCACCGCACAGACGATAGTACAGGTCCTGTCGCACGCGGCCTTGTTCCATCGCCTTGGACAGGTCGCCCTGACTGGTGGCCATGAAACGCGGCACGTGATCGCCCGGTGCATCCATCATGCGCACGATACGTGCCTGAACCTCGTCATCGATGTTGGTAATCTCATCAATCAGCAGCGTACCACCTTTGACCCGCGCCAACACCCTTGCAGGCCCTTCCAGATCCTGCAAATCGGCCCCGGTGACAGTCACAAAGGGCAAGGTGCGCCGGTCGGAAAAATCGTGAATGGCGCGCGCAATCAGGGACTTGCCCGTCCCGCTTTCGCCCGAGATCATCACAGGCAGGTCGGTGTTCATCACCTTGGCCACCAGACGATAAAGCGCCTGCATCACCGGCGTACGCCCAACCAGTGGCAGCTCGTCCGGGCGCTCGCCCGTTTCATCCGACGATGGTTGCGGGGCCTTGCGCTTTTGATCGAGCGCCCGTGCTGTCCGTTTCATCAGATCCGGCAGATCAAAGGGCTTGGGCAGGTAATCATAAGCCTCGGCCTCGGCCGCCTGAATGGCTGTCATGATGGTGTTCTGGGCCGAGATCACGATCACTGGCAAACCGGGGCGGTCTTCGTTGATCTTGGGCAGCATTTCCAGCCCGTTGCCGTCCGGCATGACCACGTCCGAGATCACCACGTCGCCCTTGCCCTCGCTCACCCACCGCATCAGCGTCGTCAACGAGCTGGTGGCATGCACCTTGCACCCTGCCCGCGTCAACGCCTGGGTCAGAACCGTGCGAATTGTGCGGTCGTCGTCGGCCACCAGAACCGTGCCATCCATGCCAGTTTACTCCTTATCCATATGTCCGCGCGGAACCCGCGGCAGCGACAGGCGGAACACCGTGCGCCCGGGCACAGACGTGACCGAAACCCACCCGTTGTGATCCGAAATGATCTTGCTCACCAAGGCCAATCCCAGCCCGGTGCCGTTCTCGCGCCCAGACACAAAGGGATCAAAGATGTCGGCCTTGATCTTGTCCGGCAGACCGGGGCCATCATCGATGATCTCGATCTGCAAAGGCAGCGATTGACCTGTGCCGTCCGAGCGGCGCAAGCGAAAGCTGTGTTCGAAATAACTGCGCAGGCGGATGGTGCCGCCTTGGGGGTCTGCCGCCTCTGACGCATTGCGCAGCAAGTTCAAAATCACCTGCAGCAGCTGGTCGGGGTCGCCCATTGCCATCGGCAGCGATGGATCGTAGTCCTCGATAATGGTCATATGGGCCCCGAACCCCAACTGTGCGGAGCGTCGGGCGCGGTCCAGAACATCGTGAATATTGACCGGCTTGAAATCCGGCGTGCTGAGGTTGCCAAACTGCTCGACCTGCTCCAACAGCTTCACGATTCGACGGCTTTCGGCCACGATTAAATCTGTAAGTTCAAGGTCTTCCGCACCTAAATTCATGCTCAGAAGTTGTGCAGCACCAGTGATCCCGGCCAACGGGTTCTTGATCTCATGCGCCAACATCTCGGCCATGCCAATCGCAGACTGCGCCGCCGATTTCACCGAATGGTTCTGCGTCATCCGCCCCGCCAATTCCCGCGGCGAAATGATCATGATCATGGTGCCAGGATGGCCGAGCAACGGCGCAATCTGCAACGCGCATTGCAGTGGCGCGCGGCTGCCCGAGCCGACATCGATGTCATTGACAAAAAGCGGTGTGCCGTTGGTTCGGGCGCGCTCGAAGGCCTCTTCGATTGGGGCATCAATGGCGATCTGGTCCCAGACCGGCGTGCCCTCGACCGCTTTTTTGGAGGCGTTCAGAAACCCTTCGCCAGCCGAATTCACGTCGGCGATCCTGTCCTGCGGGTCGATCAGGAAAGCCGGAACTGGCAGCGAGGCCCAGATGGATTGGTCCGAGGTCATGCTGCCACCTTCTCGGACTGGATCAAGGCATCCGCCAGCAGCCGCGTCACCTCCTCCGTATCGCGGGACGTCAGCACGGTGCGGCGCAGCGGCGCTGCCGTGCCCGCCTCGTCCATGTACCAGCCCAGATGCTTGCGCGCGACGCGCAGGCCCAAGTCAGCGCCATAGAAAGACAGCATCGCGTGATAGTGGCGCTGCACCATGTCGATCAGGTCGGCGCCCTGCGGAATGGTGGGTACAGGCGTTCCGTAAAGATCATGCGAAACCTGCGCCAGCAACCAGGGTTTGCCTTGTGCGCCCCGCCCGATCATGACGCCCGCCGCACCGGACAGCTCCAGCGCCATTTGGGCGGTCTCGGTGCTGGTGATATCGCCATTGGCCACCACTGGCACATCCACGGCGTCGGTCACCGATCGGATCGCCGCCCAATCGGCGTGGCCCTTGTAAAACTGACAGCGGGTGCGCCCGTGGATCGTGACCATCTGCACGCCCGCATCCTGCGCGCGGCGCGCCACGTCGGCCGCATTGAGCAGCCTGTCGTCCCAACCAAGTCGCGTCTTGAGCGTGACGGGAACATCCACCGCCTCGACCACCGCCTCTATCAGCGTGAGCGCATGATCGGGGGTCTTGAGCAGAGCGGAACCGGAATACCCGTTGGTCACCTTTTTGGCGGGGCACCCCATGTTGATGTCGATGATCCGGGCGCCCTGGTCGGCCACTTGCCGCGCCGCCTCGGCCATCCAGGTTGCCTCTCGGCCCGCAAGTTGCACGGCGGTGTTTTCCACGTCAGCGCTCAGCTCGGCGCGTTCACGTACGCCGGGCTTGGCCTGAACCATTTCCTGGCTGGCGACCATCTCGCTCACCACCAGGCCCGCGCCGAAACTGGAGACCAGATCACGGAACGGACGGTCGGTGATTCCGGCCATCGGGGCGAGGACCACGGGCGGGGTCAGCTCTTTGTTGGCAAGACGTAAGGTCAAAATGCCTAATCCTTGTGCAAGTGCCACTTTGGTAACGAAGCGCCCCCAATGGCACAATGAAACGGACTGTTTCAAGGCGTATCAAAATGGCACTTGCCTATTTTTTAGGCAAGTTGACGCGGGTGATTGCCGAAGCGCGCGGCACCTCATAAACAAGGCGCAGCAGATCAGGAGCAGACACACCATGACCACAGCCGCCATTATCGTCGCTGCAGGGCGCGGCCAGCGTGCAGGCGGCGGAGTGCCGAAACAGTGGCGGCCACTTGCCGGGCGGCGCGTTGCGGATTGGACCTTGGCTCAGTTCGAAGCGGCAGGGTTGGACCATATCGTGCTGGTGCTGTCGGAAGATGACAAAGAGGCATGGGCCGAGTTCGAAAGCGGACGCTACATCCTGACCTCAGGTGGGTCAGATCGCGCAGGATCGGTGCGCAATGGATTGTCCGCACTGGAGAATCTGGGCGTCACCAAAGTTTTGATCCACGATGTAGCACGGCCCTGCGTCAGCAAGCAAATCATCTCGGACGTGCTGAACGCCCTCGACGAAAGCCCCGCTGCCGCACCGGGTCTTGCGGTTACAGACGCGCTTTGGGTTGGAGCCGAGGATCAGGTCACAGGCACACGGGATCGCGATGGCCTCTATGCGGCGCAAACGCCGCAAGGGTTTCACTATGACGCCATTGTTGCAGCCCATACCGCACACCCCGGCGACGCGGCGGATGATGTGCAGGTGGCGCGGGATGCGGGCCTGCCGGTGACGATTGTCCCGGGCGACGCGGACAACTTGAAAATAACCAGGCCCGAGGATTTTGCCCGGGCGGAACGCATACTGAGGACGGATATGGATATCAGGCTGGGCAATGGATACGACGTACATCGCTTTGGTGACGGCGATCACGTGGTGCTGTGCGGCGTGAAGGTGCCGCACGAGCGCGGGCTGCAGGGGCATTCGGATGCGGATGTGGGCATGCACGCCGTTACCGACGCGATCTATGGCGCACTGGCGCAGGGCGACATTGGCCAGCATTTCCCCCCGTCCGATCCACAGTGGAAGGGCGCGGCAAGCGAGATCTTCTTGCGTCACGCGGTCGAGTTGGCGGCCTCGATGGGCTATCGCATTTCCAACGTCGACTGCACGCTGGTCTGCGAATACCCCAAGATCGGACCGCATTCCGCCGCCATGCGCATCGAAATGGCGCGGATCATGGGGCTGAGCGAGAGCCAGGTTTCGGTGAAGGCGACCACGTCCGAGCGTTTGGGCTTTACCGGGCGCAGCGAAGGCATCGCCTCGCTCGCCACCGCCTGTCTGGTGTCGGCATGATGGGGCTGGCAAAAGCCATCGCAACGGTTGGCGGCGTCGGCTACCTGCGCCCCGCACCGGGCACCTGGGGGTCGCTGGTCACCCTGCCCCTGACCTATGCGCTGCACCAATTGGGTGGCTTTCCCCTGCTGGCGATTGCCACTGTTGTGGCCATCGTCGCGGGAATTTGGGCTACCGGCGTGATGACCGCCGGACAAGACGATCACGACCCGTCCGAGATCGTGATTGATGAGGTTGCAGGCCAGTTCATCGCGCTCATGGCGATCTCGTACCCGGCCTGGTCCCATGGGATCGAGATCACCGCGCTTTGGCCCGGTTGGGTCGCCGGGTTCTTGCTGTTCCGTCTGTTCGATATCACCAAGCCCGGCCCCATTGGCTGGGCCGACCGGCGCGGTGACGCGCTTGGTGTGATGCTCGATGACCTGATCGCGGGTGTCTTTGCCGCCATCGGCGTGGCGCTGCTCGCAGGCTTTTCACATGGGGTGCTGGGGCTATGAACGTAACTGACCTTCTGGATGAGGCGAAACGCCTGGGTGTCATGATCGCCACGGCAGAAAGCTGCACAGGCGGCATGGTGGCCGCCGCGCTGACCGACATTCCCGGCAGCTCGGCCGTGGTTGAACGCAGCTTTGTCACCTATACCAACCGCGCCAAGCAAGAGATGCTGGGAGTGAAACCCACAACCCTGGATGCGGTCGGCGCCGTGTCCGAAGAGGTGGCGCTTGAGATGGCGGAGGGCGCCCTGGCCCATGCCCCGGTGCATTTGACCGTTTCAATCACCGGCATCGCTGGTCCCGGCGGGTCCGAGTTCAAGCCCGAAGGGCGCGTATGCTTCGGGTTGGCCGGCTCGGGCCTGCCCACCACCACCGAAACCATCGAGTTTGGCGCCCTTGGTCGCGACCAGGTGCGGCTGGCGGCACGAGACCACGCGCTCAAGCTCTTGCAGACCGGCCTTTCACGTATCGCCGAAAATCAGGGCGGCTAGCAAAAACAACGCTTATTTTTTCACCACATCGCAAAAAGCGTCAAAAACAGGCGGGTTTTGCGGCAGGTGCCTCTTTTTTCCCCAAGCGGCTTTGGGTTCAACGCTGAGAACCACTCGCTTACCGAAAAGGAGAGGCCCCATGAATGGAGCCGATACAGCCTGGATCATTGTGGCAACCGCCCTGGTCCTTTTCATGACATTGCCCGGCCTTGCGCTGTTTTATGGCGGTCTTGTGCGTGCCCGAAATGTACTCAGCGTGTTCATGCACTGCTTTGCCATTGCCTGTTTGATGAGCATCCTGTGGTTGATCGCCGGATATTCCATCGCCTTTGGCGGCGGCACATCGGGCTACTGGGGCGGGCTGGACAAGATGTTCCTGCTGGGCATCACGCCGGACACCCTGTCGGGCACCCTGCCCGAGGTGCTGTTCTTTGCGTTCCAGATGACATTCGCCATCATCACGCCCGCCCTGATCGTGGGCGCCTATGTCGAGCGTGTGGGCTTTGGCTTTGTCCTGACCTTCTCGGGCCTCTGGATGCTCTTGTGTTATGCGCCGGTGGTTCACTGGATCTGGGGCGGCGGGTTCCTGGCCGATGGTGGCATCTTTGGTGAAACCGGCGTCAAGGACTTTGCCGGCGGCATCGTGGTTCACGAAACCGCAGGTCTGGCCGCGCTGATCATCGCCTTTTTCCTCGGCCCACGCCGTCACCGCACCACCCCACCGCACAGCCCTGGTTTTGTGATGATCGGTGCTGCGATGCTGTGGGTTGGCTGGTTCGGCTTCAACGGTGGCTCGCAACTGGCTGCTGACGGCGGTGCTGCGATGGCGCTGACCGTGACGCATATTTCTGCAGCGACCGCCTCGCTGACCTGGGCACTGTGGGAAAAGATCAAATACGGCAAGGCGTCGATGGTGGGTCTGGTGACCGGTACCATCGCGGGTCTGGCCTCGATCACACCGGCATCTGGCTTTGTTGATCCGGCTCAAGCGTTGGTCATTGGTGCAGTGGCCGGTATCCTGTGCCAAGAAGCGGTGAATGTCGTGCGCAACATGCTCAAGATCGACGACACGCTGGATGTTTTTGCGGTCCACGGCGTGGGCGGCATCTTTGGCACCATCATGATCGCCGTATTCGGCCTGGGAAGCTGGGCGGCCCAGCTGGGGGGCCTGGTGATCGTGGGTGTCTTCACGGCAGTTGTGACCGTGATCCTGGTGAAACTGGTTGCACTTGTCACCCCGCTTCGCGTAGACGCCGAGACCGAAACAAATGGTCTGGACCTGAGCGTACACGGCGAACGGGCCTATGACATAAGCAGCTGAGCCCACCTTGGCTGACTTATGCCCGCAAGGGCAGCGAAAAGCGGGTCTCTTGGGAGGCCCGCTTTTCTAGTTTGGCAAGCCAATCACAAGCAAGTTGGTGGACGTTTCAGCCCGCGACACACTGATTCCGCATTGAAACGGGGATCGCACATCCGACGACGGGCACGCAAAAGGCTTCGGACCAAGTGGAACGCCAAGCTGCTTCAAAATCGCCGGGACTGTTAGCCTCGACTTTCTGGGAAAAGATGTACCATGCGCCACCAAACGTCGTGTCTCGCAAAACATGGTCGCCAATCTTCTCGCGCTGCTCATTCTCTATCCCAACGCAATTCTCAGCGAGATAGGCCAAGTCGTTCTCCAGCACGATGTCAGAGAAGAACATCGAATGGATCGCGTTTGCAAAGAAGACCATCAAGGCAATGGATCCCATCACCAGAGACCGCCTGAAAGAGCTCATACTACAAACGCTCAGCCAGATCCGCCGCGCGGCCTCCGGTGCGCAGGAGTGACCAGACCTCATCTGTCAACGGTCCACCGATCAACTTGGCGGCCTTGGTGCGCACCCGTTCCTCTCGCGTAGCCAATGGCAGGGGCGCCTGCAGGTCATGGGTCGCTTCATCCCGGCTCCCATCGCGGCGCAGGATCGACAGATGGGCCTGGGTTTCGGTCAGGGTCTCATCCGCCTCGACGTTGATACGGCCCCGCAGCGCAATCAGACGCGGATCGGCACAGACCGCCTCGGAATAACTGTCGAGCCGCGCGGTGTCGTGGCCAAGCGCATGCATGGCCAGCACCGTGCGATACGAAAACTTGGCGCCAAGGCCCGTGGTCGGTTCCGGCTGATTGCACACGCTCATCCAGCGTGGATGGGTGCGCACAGTCATCTCGGCAACCTCGGGCTCGGCGATATCCAGCGTGCGCGCGGCCTCGAGCGCGGCGTGGAGGCCGTGACAGCAGGCGTGAAACTTGTGGCTCACGGACTCGAACAGCCATTCGGCGCCGAGCCCCTCGAGCGCCTCGTTCAGGTTACCCTCTCCGTGATGGGTGGCGCCAAAGCCAAAGTCCCCTTCGAGCGCGTCCGGATTGGCTTGAAACCCGCGTTGAACCAGTTGCACGGTCTCAACACCGGCTGCGGCTGCAAGGCCTGCGTTGTAAGGCTTGCCCATTGTTCCGAACTGCGCCTTGAGCCCCGCCGCGCGTGTGGCGGTCAGGCCCAGGACCTGCGCCATGCCATCGGCCTGCAGCCCCACCAGCCGACCAGCGGCCACGGCGGCCCCAAAGGCCCCCGCCGTCGCAGTCTGATGAAACCCGGTCTGATAGTGGCTGCGCCCCAGCCACAGGCCCACACGGACCGAAACCTCCATCCCGATCAACGCAGCTTCGAGGAATTCAACCAGCGGCAGGTCCCGCATCTCGGCCATGGCAAGCGCTGCCGGAAAAACCGCCACCGACGGGTGACCGATGTGGGCGAAATGGGTGTCGTCGTAATCGAGCGCGTGGCTGATGGTGCCGTTGGCCAATACCGCAGAGCGTGCTGGCGCTGCGCCGCCGCCAAAGACCTGCGCCTGGCCCGCCCCCTGTTCGACAAACACCATGTCGCGGACGATCTCGGACACGGGTTCAGCCCGGCCTGCACGCCCTACGGCGAACCAATCGAGCGCGGACAATGAGGTCACCAACCGGGCAGACGCGGTGGTGGTCACGGGGCCGGCGGCAAAGTCCGCCAAATGCGAGGTCAGCTGAGTCATGGAGCGCAGTGTAGCGCGCCGCTGAGGGGGGTAAAGCCTAGTTGTAAAGCTCGGCGGCGCGACGTTCAAATGCGCGTACGATCCGCTGCATCGCTTCGTTGAAGACTACACCTATAACCCCTTGAAGTATGGCATTTTTAAACTCGAAATCGACAAAGAACGACACTTCGCAACCGCCATCGGGGTGATCGACAAAGGCCCAAGTGGACTTCATGTGGCTAAAGGGGCCGTCCAGGTATTCGGTGTCGATCTTGTGCGCGCCCGGAAACAGCGTGACCCGGCTGCCAAACCGCTCGCGGAACACCTTGAACGAGATCACCAGATCGGCGTCCATCACAACAGCCTGTTCCACCTCTTGCGTGCGGCGGATGCGGGCGGCGGAACACCAGGGCAGAAACTTGGGGTATTCGCCGACATCCGCGACCAGATCATACATCTGTTGCGCGGTGTACGGCAGATGGCGGGTCTCGGAATGGGTGGGCATTTTGGCCTATATTTTGGGGTGACTCTGGGCGATCATGTCGTATGTTGCGCGCGAAAGATCAAGGGGGCAGTGATGAGCGACCGCGCATATGTGATTGATACGATGATTTCGGCCAAGGCCATCGCGGCCCGGATCGAGGAGCTGTGTCGCGAGATCCAGACCGAGTTTGCAGACACTGACAAGCTGGTCGTGGTGGGGCTTTTGCGCGGCTCATTTGTGTTCATCGCCGATCTGGTGCGTGAGCTGGACCTGCCCATCGAAGTGGATTTCCTGGAGGCGTCATCTTATGGCGACGCGATGGAAAGCAGCCGAGAAGTGCGTATTCTCAAAGACTTGCGCGGCGCAATTGAAGGGCGCGACGTGCTGGTGGTCGAGGATATCGTCGATACGGGCCACACGTTGAACCACGTCACCCACCTGCTGCAAAGCCGCTCGCCTGCGCGCCTGAAATCCATCGCCCTGCTGGACAAACCATCCCGGCGCGAGGTCGATTTCCGCTCTGATTGGATCGGGTTTGAAATCCCGGATGAATTTGTCGTGGGCTATGGCATCGACTATGCGCAACGCAACCGCAACCTGCCCTTCATCGGCAAGGTGCGCTTTGTTGCGGATGCAGAATAACGACTGAAAACGGGGTGCACTATGCGTGCACTACCCGTGCACCAAGCGTGCACCGCCTGATGCGCCGCAGTGCAGCACGTTTTGATCCAAGGGGCCGAGTATGAACATCCGCCATTTCCTGCGCATGTCCCGCATAGCCCGCAACCCGCCGTCCGAGAAACAGGTGCTGCGGTTACTGGCCGTGCTGGGGGTGTGTTTGATCCTGTTCGGGATTGAGTACTTTGGGTTCTGGCCAGAGTGGGCGAAGGTGAATTCTCTGAAACCTTGAGAGGACCACTTCGAACTATGGACCAAACTTTGTTCACCTTCGAGCGGAACCCTAATATGAAACCACCTTTCCTTTAAACACTTTTTATAGTAAAATAAACTTCATCGTTTCCGCCGAAAGAACATCACTCAACAAATGACGAATAAATAATGAAAAAATGCGCTTATTGCCACAACACAGCAGAACTACGCGACTCCCATGCGATACCTGATGCTTTCTTCAGATCAATATCAAAAGATAACAACGGTCAATTAATTGCAATTCCGGGCAGCGATGGGAAAATCCATCTATCTCAGGATACAGGCAAGGCAAAACTTCTATGCGAAGACTGCGAGCGAGAATTCAACAAGAGGTTCGACGCCCCTCTCGTAAACGCTTACAGAACTTGGGACAAAGCATTCATCGAAAAGGGTTCAGGTGCTACCCTCAGCTTTTCAGCTGAACAACTGGCACAAGGGCTAGCGTCGATTTTTTGGAGAGCCAGTGTATCTGGAAACGACTTCTATGAGAATGCGAGCGTCACTACCCCAGACATTGACAGGCTATTGAACGTTGTAAATGCCGACAGGAAAAATGTTCTTAAACTGTGTTCGTGTTTCATCTCGCGGCTCTACGACAAAAACTCCCAACGGGACGGCGGCTTCAAGACAGATAGCCTTTCCAAAGTAATATTGCCAGTCACCGCGTATAGAATAAACGTGGGTGGCACCCAGCAGTCAAACTCCATCGCATTCGCTGCTGTTTTCCAAGGGTTCATTTCTCATATTACCATTCCTAGACTTCCATACAAGTTTCGTAACAAACCTGGATACCTAAAGCCAGGTAGTGTAAAAGTACGTGCACCCCGAACACACTTCGCCGACTACGAACCGCTGATGGAGATTATGGTCGAGGGAAAGCGGAAGGAAATGGACGGTCAATCAAGTTTGAAGAACTAGAATAGATTAGATAAAAGTCGTCTATCGAGCCATACCTTCAAAGAAAACACTTTTACATCGAATTGCCACCCCGGCACCGCCGGGCCACGCCCGACCCTCCCCCCGGGAGGGCGTTTTGTGACGTTTCGAATTTGCTGAAACAATCGTGATCTTTGATGGCGGGTTGCCAAACTCTGCGTTCTGACGCCCACCCAGGGTCGGGCGTGGCCCTTGGGTGTGCTGTTAACCCAGGATGCGGCGGAGGGTTGTTTCGAAGATTGCGGCTCCGACCGGGATCAGCGCGTCGGGGAAATCGTAGTCGGGGTTGTGGAGTTGGGGGTGGGCCTCTCCGCTTCCCAGCCAGAACATGGCGGACTGGGCGGATTTGGCGAATTGGCCGAAATCTTCGGAGAATTTTTGTGGGGTGTCGGTGAGCTGCACGGGCACGTCCAGAGATTGGCAGGTCTGGTGCAGGTGCTGGGTTGCCTCAAGCGAATTGGTGCAGGCCTCGAATATGTCGTCGTAGGTGATGGTGACCTGCAGGCCAGCGGCCTGGGCGGATGTGTGGACGAGGGTTTCGGCCTCTGCCACCAGAGCCGCCATCCTTGTGTCGGTAACGGTGCGCAGGGTGACCCACAGCTCGCCATGTCCCGGCGCGACGCCGAAGGTGGGCTCTCCCAACTGGGCATGGGTCAGTGTGGTCAGAGCAAAGTCTGCGTTCAGCGGGCCGCCCTGCCCCAGAGTGGCCAGTTTCGGCATCAGGTCCGCCATCACGGCGGCGGGTGACTGCCCGTCCTGGGGCGCGGCGGCGTGCGAGGTTTTGCCGGTCAACACCACGCGCATCCCGCGCGAGGCGCAGTTGGCGGCGGACCGGCAAAGTTCGACATGGCCCAGGGCCAGACCGGGCAGGTTGTGCATGGAAAAGACCATGTCGGGAGTGATTTGGGCGAACTGAGGATCGGCGCGAAAGGCGGGCGCGCCCTTGCCGGTCTCCTCGGCCGGTTGAAAGATCATCACGGCGCGGCCCGTGGCGGGGCGTTTGGCGGCGAGGCTTTCGGCCACCGCAACAACCATGGTCATATGGCCGTCGTGGCCGCAGAGGTGGCCCTTGCCCGGTGTTTCAGAGGCATACGGCGCGCCGGTTTCTTCGGGGATGGGCAGCGCGTCAAGTTCGCAGCGGATGGCGACAGTGGGACCGGGTTGGGTGCTGTCAAAGATGGCGGCGACGCCGTGACCGCCGATGCCAGTGAGCACCTGATCGGCCCCCAGATCGCGCATGATCTGGGCGATTTTGGCGGCGGTCTGCGCCTCTTCCCCCGAGATTTCGGGGGCGCGGTGCAGATCGTGGCGCAGCGCGGTCAGGCGCGTCAGCTGTTCGGGCGTCATTGCTGACCGAGTTTGGCCTGACGCGCGTCGCGCAGGCGGGCAAAGTCGTCACCCGCGTGGTAGGACGAGCGTGTCAGCGGCGTGGCCGAGACCATCAGGAAGCCCTTGCCGTAGGCGGCTTTTTCGTAGCTTGCGAATTCCTCGGGCGTGACAAAGCGGTCGACACCGTGGTGTTTCGGTGTGGGCTGTAGGTATTGGCCGATGGTCAGAAAGTCGATGTCGGCGGCGCGCATGTCGTCCATGACTTGGCGGACGGCTTGTTCGTCCTCTCCCAGCCCCACCATAATGCCGGATTTGGTGAACATCGACGGGTCGAGTTCCTTGACCCGTTGCAGCAAACGCAGAGAGTGGAAGTAGCGGGCGCCAGGGCGCACCTCGGGGTATAGGCCCGGCACGGTTTCCAGGTTGTGGTTGAACACGTCAGGGCGCGCCTCGACCACGGTTTCCAGCACCGCAGGGTCACATTTGATGAAATCGGGCGTCAGGATCTCGATCGTGGTTTTGGGCGAACGGTGGCGCACGGCGCGGATAGTTTGGGCAAAGTGCTCGGCGCCGCCGTCCTTGATGTCGTCACGGTCCACGGATGTGATGACCACGTGATTAAGCCCCAGCTTTTCGACCGCATGGGCGACCCGGCCCGGCTCGAACGCGTCCAGATCCTCGGGCGGTTTGCCGGTTGCGATGTTGCAGAAGGTGCAGGCGCGCGTGCAGACCTCGCCCATGATCATCATGGTGGCGTGGCCCTGGGACCAGCATTCGCCAACGTTCGGGCAGCCAGCCTCTTCACACACGGTGACCAGGTTGTTCTCGCGCATGATCTTGTGGGTGTCGGCATAGCCTTTGCCGCCGGGTGCCTTGACGCGGATCCAGCTGGGTTTCTTGGGCTGGGCATTGTCCGGGCGATGGGCTTTTTCCGGGTGGCGTTGCTCGGGAATTTTCAGGTCGCGCACGTCAGGATCCCTTGGCTGGGGGTGAGGCTTGGGTCAGCATTCATTCCCTTCTATCATAACGCCGCGTCACAAAAAGTACCAGCTTCGCATGGCCGCTATGCATGGGTTGGTGCAAATGCGGCATCTTAACCTCAAATTTGCGGCACAAATACATGTTTCGCAACGTAAAACGGGCAAGTTGCACCGGCAGAAAAATCGCCCATTGAAGCCGGTTTAGAATCGTTTTAATTCACCTGAGAAACACACCAAATCACAGGAGCTTGAACGATGAAAGCTGGTGCAAAACTGCCCGACGTGACCTTTCACACCCGTGTCCGCGACGAGGCCGTAGGCGGCGACAACCCCTTCCGCTGGGAAGACAAGACCACCGCTGACTACTTTGCAGGCAAGCGCGTCGTCCTGTTCTCGCTGCCGGGTGCTTTCACTCCCACATGCTCGACCTACCAGCTGCCCGGTTTCGAAAACGGCCACGGTGATTTCGCGGCGCAAGGCATCGACGAGATTTACTGCATGTCCGTCAACGACAGCTTTGTCATGAACAAATGGGCCGAAGGTCAGAACCTGAAAAACGTCAAGGTGATCCCGGACGGTTCGGGCGAGTTTACCCGCAAGATGGGAATGCTGGTCGACAAGGACAACCTGGGCTTTGGCATGCGGTCCTGGCGCTATGCAGCCATCGTTACAGACGGCGTGGTCGAAGCTTGGTTCGAAGAGCCCGGCCTGATGGACAACTGCCCCGAAGACCCCTATGGCGTCTCGTCGCCCGAGACCGTGCTGAAGCACCTGGTCGAAGCCAAGACCGCAGAGCCCGCGTAAGCTGGCAACGGCAACTAAATTGGCAGGCTCGCTCAGGCGGGCCTGTTTTTGTTTGGGGCCAATGAATATGGTCGAAATGGTCTAGCTCAGTGCGCCATTGAACCAATGGCCGAACGTTTAGCTGTCAGAAATGGCTCACTTGGAAGCCGGCCGCTACTTGCGAAAGGTTCGCGAATGACTTTGTCCCCAGTGATATTTGATATGGACGGTCTATTGCTCGACACAAAGCGCCTCTGCCTGCAGAGTTTCGTTGAAACACGGCGGCATTTTTCATTACCAGACAACCTTGACACGTTTCTGAAATGTATCGGACTTCGTGGAGCAGAGCCTGTTCGCATTATCCGCGAAAGCCTGAACGGAGCGATGGAACTGGATGTGTTCAACGACGAATGGGGCCGACGGATTGACGCGAGGTATGCCCAAGGTGTTCCTGTAAAACCGGGCGCGTTGGAGTTGGTGCAGTTGCTTGATCACAACGGGCATTCTCTGGCCGTGGCAACTTCGACCCAAACGGCGGACGCTCGACAACGTTTGCAAGCAGCCCAGTTGTTGCACCATTTCGAGTTCGTGATCGGCGGAGATCAGGTGTCACGGCCCAAACCTGACCCGGAGATCTTTCACAAGGCAGCGGCTGAGTTGGGGGTTAATGTGCAGGATTGCGTTGCGTTCGAGGACAGCGAAACAGGAGTACGATCTGCGCATGCGTCCGGGGCAAAGACCGTCCAGATCCCGGATCTGATCCAACCTTCCATGGCTCTGCGGGCATTGGGCCACATTATCGCACCCGGATTAATAGAAGGCGCTGTGACAGCGGGGCTTTTATCTTTGGATATTCTAGAGGCGCGGCGCTAGGCCGCTCTCGTCAGGGACAAAGAATACCGGAGTGATAATTTATCATTTTCATTCTATCGCTTGGCCCTTCAAACCCGAAAATGTCATCAGGTTGAGATCCGGCAACTTGAGACAATCCCCTCGCCCACTTCGCGGATCAGCGCAGCCAGATCGTCGAACCATCCGTCGCCGCTGGTGGTGTCACGCCGTACTAGGCCAACGGTGCGCGCCGGTTCGGGGTCAGAAAAGCGGATCAGGTTCAAACCTGGCACAGCAGCCAGCTCTGATTGCGCGGCCAGTTCCGGCATCAGGGTCAAGCCGAACCCCTCGGCCACAAGGCGTGACAAAGTGGGTAGCGAGGACGCGCCCATATTAATATGGGCACTGTTACGGTCTTGACCACACACTTCGAGCGCTTGGTCGGTCAGGCAATGACCGTCTTCAAGCAGCATGAGATGGGCGGATTTCAGGTCGGTTGGCCGCACTGCATCGGCTCCCTGAGGCAAGCCGAGTAAACGCCCCTCGGACCCGGCCAGCAAAAAACGATCTTCGAACAGCGTGTGCTCGCTCAGGCCTTTGGTGGCGCTTGGCAAGGCCAGAACAGCCGCATCGATTTCTCCGGCCTTGAGCGAAGCGATCAGCCGTTCGGTGCGCGCTTCGCGGATTTGAACCTGCAGGGACAGATCACCCGCACGCAAGGCGGCCAGAACACCGGGCAGTAGATAGGGCGCCATGGTTGGAATGATCCCCAGCGAGAGCGACCGCCGCCCGTCGCTCTGGTCGCGGGCAAGCCGGTCGAGGCGTGCAGCAGAACCAAGCACATCTTCGACCAGCGCCAGCACGTCGCGCCCCAAGGGCGTCGGCACCACATCGCGGGCGTGACGTTCGACCAGGGCGCCGCCCATCAGGTCTTCGAGCTGTTTGATCTGAACCGAAAGCGCGGGTTGCGAGACATGACATATCTGAGCCGCGCGACCAAAGTTGCGCTGCTGAACCAGAGCCTTGAAATATTGCAGTTGGCGGAGTGTGAAGTTCATAGCGAGAACTTATTACCCGCACCCCACGATGCAAGGACAAGATTATTCCATACGTGCTGCTTGGCCCCCGTCACACCGGCAAGCTCCGCCTGCAGCAGACGGTGGTGCGCCGCGCGAAGCGCGGCGCTGGGCCCAACGGGAGGCGTTTTTGCTGCCAAGAAAAATCGTCGACGGGCGGGAGCCCCTCGCCTTTTGGTCTCAACCGATCATCTGATCGCTGCCGGTCAGATCGTCATAATGCCGCTTGAGCCGTTGCAGGGCGATGCGCAGTACGATTTTGCCGGACCGAGCCGACCAGCCCAATTGTTTCTCGGCCGTTTCCAATCCTTCCAGATAACAACAGCATCGCAGGGCAACATCGCTGAGCCCCGGGCCAAGATCCGCAAGCGCCCGTGAAACGCGGTTACGCGCATCCATCGGTCCATGGCTGGTTCCACGATCCGCTGCAAAGCCACCGCGCCCACCACCCGTAAGGAATCTGTCCCAATCTTGGGCCACATTGGGGCCCAACTGTGACAGTTCAAAATCTTCACGCAACCGCTCGCCCGCCCGCACCAGCCCGTCATCCAGAAACGGCTGACCGTCACGATCCTTGCGCCTGGCCAACGCCACCAACGGGCTTTCGGTCATGTTGTACCGGATCCGACGGGGGCGTCCGGCATCGTCTTCGTGCGTGTCCTCGCCCTGCCCCGAAAATGGCGCTTGGGCCTCGGCAAAACCGTTGTCGTTGCGCGAGCGTGCTCGGTTTTCAGCCTCGGCCAACAATTGGCTCAATGCGCTACGTCCGGTGGCTGTGATCCTGTATCGGCTGATGCGGCCCGGGTTGTTACAGGAAATCCAATCCTTCAAAGCCAATGCCTGTGCGATGGTGCAATCCACCACAGCTGTCCGCGTGCTTCCAGACTGGCCATCGTCGCGCACGACGACTGCCTTATCCATATCCTCGGCCACGGCCAGAACTGCGCCGCTTTCACATAGGCGACGTAGCACACGTGCTGCTTCGACATCCAAAGTTGCGGTATCCAGCGGCTCTGCGGTCGGAATTGGAGATGCCATCTTGGCTGCGTCCCTCGAATTGGCCCTCAAAGCGGCGCTATTGCCTGTGCCGATCGGAGGGAAATGCGTCTGGGCCAGCGCCTGAAGTGCAGCATCCACCAACGGGTCGTCCCGCCGCAGTTCGACCTTGCGGATCTGACGCAGCACAGTTGAGGCATGACACCCCGCCCCACGCGCCAAATCCCGGATCGACCGCCCCGCTTCGGTATGCGCCAGGTATCGCCGAGCACCCTCGGGAACCCAACGCGGAACCGGTAAAGCGGAGGTATTGTTCATGTCACTGCATCCTCAATGGCAAAATCGCTGACCCTGTTATCCAACGGTTATCCTACGAGTTACCCACACAACCTATGGCTGCATTGGTTACTGGTTCGTTAAAATCCGTCTCACCTATCAATATTGTTTCCAAAAGATAAACAGTCATGAAACCAACGCACGGTCGAACACGGGGCAAGGCAACACCCGCTAGAGTTGTGGCAACAATGAGGCAGGAAACAATTCGAACCCGTGAGGACGATTATGCAAGATCTGATGACGATGATTTCGACCATCCGCCGCCCCCGCCTGTTGATCCGCGCAGCCCGGCACGGTGCACAGGAGTACAACCGCGACCGTCACCTGCAGCGCATTCTTGGCTATGGCAGACTGCCCCGGCCGGCGGCGGCACTCATGAGGTTGATGGAGGTGGAGCGGGTCTTGAACGAGCAGCGGCGAGAGGATGACGCGGGCTATTCCCTATCCCGTCATTTGGACGTTCTGATTGCCATGATGGGCGAAGCGCAGCTGGTCCAGGCCAACCGCGCAACGCCCGTTGCCTGAGTGCGGGGGCAAAGCCCCGCGTGACACCGTTAGATGAAGGCGTCAGGCATGGATGCCTTTTTCTCGGCCACATAGGCGGCAAGTTTGCCCGCGATTTCCGGGTCCAGATGCGGCTGCTGGTAGTTTGCCAAAAGATGTTCAACGCGTTGCGTGGCCAGGGTCCGAGTGTCCCGCGCGCCCTCTTCTTCCCAGGTCTCGAACGGCTTGTAATCGAGCACTTCGGTCTTCCAGAACGCGTCCTTGAAGTTGGCTTGCGTGTGCGCGCACCCCAGGTAGTGACCACCCGGGCCGACCTCGCGGATGGCGTCCATGGCCTGCGCGTTCTCGTCCATCTCGACGCCTTTTGCCAACCCGTGCAGCACGCCCAATTGGTCGGCATCCATCACGAATTTCTCGAAATCCGACACCAGGCCACCTTCGAGCCAGCCGCACGAGTGCAGCATGAAGTTCACACCGGACAAGAGCCCCATGTTGAGCGAGTTCGACGTTTCATACGCAGCCTGCGCATCCGGCAGCTTTGAGCCACAGAACGACCCGGCCGAGCGGTATGGCAGCCCCAGACGGCGGGCCAGCTGACCCGCGCCATAGGTGATGTGCGACGCCTCAGGCGTGCCAAAGGTCGGCGCGCCCGAGTTCATGTCGATCGAGGTCACCATCGCGCCCATGATCACCGGCGCACCGGGACGGCAGAGCTGGTTATAGGCGATACCGGCCAGACATTCCGCCATCACCTGAGTCAGCGTACCCGCCACCGAAACCGGCGCCATGGCACCGCCTACGATAAAGGGCGAAACGATGCAGGCCTGGTTGTTCTTGGCATAAACCTCCATCGCGCCCATCATCACATCATCAAACGTCATCGGCGAGTTGATGTTGATGAGCGAGGTCATCACGGTATTTTCCTGCACGAACTCCTTACCGAACAGGATCTCGCACATTTCAACCGAATCCTGCGCGCGGCTGGGTTCGGTCACCGAGCCCATGAAGGGCTTGTCCGAAAGGGTCATGTGGGCCAGCAGCATGTCCAGGTGACGCTTGTTCACCGGCACGTCGGTGGGCTCACACACGGTGCCGCCCGAATGGTGCAGCCATTTCGACATATAGCCCAGTTTAACGAACTTCTGGAAATCGTCCATTGTGGCATACCGGCGGCCACCTTGGGCGTCGCGCACAAAGGGTGGGCCATAAACAGGCGCCAGGACCATGTTCTTGCCACCGATGACAACCGATTTTTCGGGGTTACGGGCGTGCTGGGTGAACTGTTTCGGGGCGGTCTTGATCAGCTCGCGGGCAAGGCCACGCGGGATGCGTACACGCTCGCCATCAATGCTTGCGCCTGCTGCGCGCCAACGTTCCAACGCCGGCGGGTTGTCGACAAAGTTGACGCCAACCTCTTCCAGGATGGTTTCGGCGTTGGCCTCGATGATATCCAGCGCCTCTTCGGACAGAACCTCGAAGTTCGGGATGTTGCGCTCGATGTATTTTGCGGTTTCGATTTTGACCGCTGTACGCTCGGCGCGACGAGCGGCCCCACCGCCACCACGAGATCTGCGCCTTGTGTTTGCCTCTGCCATAGGAATATCCCCGGGATAGATAGTGTTCACGTTGGTACACTTGTTACCCTACCCGATGTGTCGTCCGATTGTCTGGAGCGTCGCTTAAGAGGTAAAAGCGACATGTTCTAAACAGCAAAGCGACAGACCGAACCGATCAGAGCAGTTTGTGCATCGAAACGACATTGCCTGACTGCTCAATCTCGACCCAACCCAGGTGCAGATACATCGCGCGCGTCGCGGTCAACCCTGCATGCGTGCGCAGCTGCAACGCGCGGCAGTTCCTTTTGTGCGCTTCATCTTCTGCCAAGGCCAACAACCGCCCCCCGATCCCCTGCCCTGAGCTGGTTGGATCGACGCCCAGATTGGCAATCAACAACACGTCTCTGCGCACCACCAGGACAATGACACCAATCACATTTGTTTCGTCTTCGGCGACAAAGACGAGGTTGTCCGCGACATCGCTGGCGATACCACCGGTCACGTCTGGCAAGTCCGACAACTCGGCCCGCGCCGTGGCATAGGCAGCCGTCAGGCAGGATTCGATTGCTGCCACGTCCTCTGGCTTTGCTGGGCGCAAGACGATCATTTCAAACCCTTCTGCTCTGTGCATTTCACCCCAAGGCTCCCTGAATACCCTTGCACAAAACACCGCTGCAACCTAAGAGCCATCGCATGAGCCAGACATCCCACGACCGCCTTTTGATCATCGACTTTGGCAGCCAGGTCACGCAGCTTATTGCGCGCCGCCTGCGCGAGCTGAACGTCTATTGCGAAATCCACCCCTATCAGAATGTCACGATGGACTTTGTGCGCAGCTTCGCACCCAAGGCCGTGATCTTTTCCGGTGGCCCCGACAGCGTGACCCGCGAGGGTTCGCCCCGCGCGCCGCAAGAGATTTTCGACTATGGCGTGCCGATCCTTGGCATCTGTTATGGTCAGCAGACGATGATGACACAGCTTGGCGGCAAGGTCGAAAGCGGCCACGGCACCGCCGAGTTTGGCCGTGCTTATGTCACACCCAAGAGCAGCCTTGACATTCTGGACGGCTGGTTTGCCGAGGGCGACGAGCAGGTCTGGATGAGCCATGGCGATCATGTCTCTGAAATCGCACCGGGTTTTGAGGTTTACGGCACCTCGCCCAATGCGCCTTTTGCGATCACCGCAGACCCCAGCCGCCATTTCTATGCGGTGCAGTTCCACCCTGAGGTCCACCACACACCCAACGGTGCAAAGCTGTACGAGAACTTTGTGAAATTGGCTGGGTTCTCAGGCGACTGGACCATGGGTGCCTACCGCGAACAGATGATTCAGGCGATCCGTGACCAAGTGGGCGACAAGAAAGTCATCTGCGGTCTGTCAGGCGGTGTCGACAGCTCGGTCGCAGCCATGCTGATCCACGAGGCGATCGGCGATCAGCTGACCTGTGTATTTGTCGACCACGGATTGCTGCGCAAGAACGAGGCCGAAGAAGTCGTCGGCATGTTCCGCGACAATTATAACATCCAGCTGATTCACGCGGATGAATCGGATCTGTTCCTGGGTGAGTTGGACGGGCAATCGGACCCGGAAACCAAACGCAAGATTATCGGCAAGCTGTTCATCGACGTGTTCCAGAAACACGCCGACACCATCGACGGGGCCGAATTCCTGGCGCAAGGGACGCTTTACCCCGACGTGATCGAATCGGTGTCCTTTTCTGGCGGCCCATCAGTCACCATCAAATCGCACCACAATGTGGGTGGTCTGCCGGAAAAGATGGGCCTGAAACTGGTCGAACCGCTGCGCGAGCTGTTCAAGGACGAGGTTCGCGCGCTTGGTCGCGAGCTGGGCCTGCCGCAGTCGTTCATCGGTCGCCACCCCTTCCCCGGACCGGGTCTGGCCATTCGCTGCCCCGGCGAGATCACCCGCGAAAAGCTGGAGATCCTGCGCGAGGCGGATGCGATCTATATCGACCAGATCCGCAAGCATGGCCTTTATGACGACATCTGGCAGGCGTTTGTTGCGATCCTGCCGGTCCGTACCGTGGGTGTGATGGGTGACGGTCGCACATACGACTATGCCTGCGCCTTGCGCGCGGTGACCTCGGTGGATGGCATGACGGCGGATTATTACCCCTTCAGCCACGAATTCCTGGGCGAGACCGCCACCCGGATCATCAACGAGGTCAAAGGCATCAACCGCTGCACCTATGACATCACCTCGAAGCCTCCGGGCACGATCGAGTGGGAATAACTGAATACCCGGCCAAGCCAGGCTTTGCACTGCGGTGGGGGCCATAAAAGCCTTTGGCCCAGGTTCAGGATGCGTTGATTTTCACAGCGCTGCGTGATTCACGGCTCCGGTAACGGAGCTGTGCCATGAGCGATCTTCATTGGCTGACCGACGGGCAGATGATCAAGCTTGGCCCTTGTTTTCCGAAGTCGCACGGTCAGCCCCGGGTCGATGCCAATCGAGTATTGAGTGGTAATGCCTTCATCAATCGCAATGGCTTGCGTTGGCGAGATGCCGCCAAGGGTTACGGGTCACACAAGGCGCACTGCAGCCGGTGGACGACGCGCGGATGATGGCCCGTCTGACCGCATGATCGGTCGAACCAAGGGTCGTGTGAATACCACGCTGCATGCCGTTTGTGGTAGCCAAGCTCGCCCGCTCAACCTGTTCATTACGGGCGTTACTGTACGTCACTTTTTGCCCGCACAGTTGTTATCTTTGGAAAGTCGTGCATTGAAAACAATGCGTTGGACGCAAGATCAAGAATATTCCCCGTGTTCTGCAGCTGTCTTTGCGTTGTGTTGACATGAGTAGATGCTATATTGTCGGATCTAATATCACTCAACTACTGCTCGATCGAAGACCATTCATGACCCCACGACTGATCACGTGCAAAAGCTGCAATTATAGAAACCGCTATGCCCGAAGTATCTGTAGCTATTGTTTTGCTCCCACCTCAATTTGGAACCGTTGGTGGGCGATACCAGCGATGCTTGCCATTGCTACTCTGGCCTACTGGCTCCTGACTGCTGGGACTCCTTTAGTGTAGCAGCGCGCGCGCTCCATCTGGGCATGATGCTGTCATTCGGGGTATTTTCTCCGGGCCTTTGCAACAGCCAGCTTTTTGCCGCCCTTCTTGGTCCGCGCGGTCGCAGTCCACTCGTAGGTGTGTTTTCCGCTCGGCGGACATGGGCTTTTGTATTTGAAGCTGTTCGCTGAAACTGTGCCGTCTTGGGTAATTTTCACCCAGCCACCGCCGTGATTGTATCCTGGAACATCCAGATCCTTCAGTTTGAATTGCACGGCTGTGGTTCCTGCAGGCAGGCCCGAGATTTTGAAGCGCGGATTTGCGACCGTGTTGGGCTTGCCTGTTGTGCACAGCTTGAGACCGGACCAATCAAAGGTGAATTTGAATTCTGCCGCGGCAGATGTGGCCATGAACCCCGCTGCAACAGCCAACAAAAGTACTTTTGTCATCATGTCTCTCCAAAACATCAATCATCAACAGGTTTGACTGTACCCAAGGCGTGTATCGAAACAAGCTTATGATAAGTTAACAATCCGGGTTGACGAGACAACAGCATTCAGCGTTCGTGTCCCCATGGAGCAGCAACCCACACAGATCGCCAAGGCAGCCCTATGGATGACCGGCGCCATCGGCTCGTTCTCGGCGATGGCCGTGGCGGGACGCGAGGTTTCCATCACGCTCGATACGTTTGAAACGATGATGTACCGCAGCCTGGTGGGGGTCGTGATCGTTTGTCTGGTGCTGACGGCAACCCGCAACTGGGCACAGGTCACCACCCGCTCCATGGGGTTGCAACTGTTTCGCAATGTGGCGCATTTCACTGGGCAGAACCTGTGGTTCTATGCTGTCACAGTGATCCCGCTGGCGCAGGTTTTTGCGTTGGAGTTCACCACCCCGCTTTGGGTCATCGTGCTGTCCCCATTGGTTCTGGGTGAGCGGCTGACGCAGATCCGGGTCTGGGCGGCACTGTTGGGCTTTGCCGGCATATTGGTTGTCGCCCGCCCCAGTCCCGAGACGATCAGCCCGGGCCTGATCGCGGCGGCAAGCTCGGCCATATTCTTTGCCTTCACCATCATGACCACCAAACACCTGACCAAGACCGAGGCCATCGGCTGTATCCTGTTCTGGTTGACGGTGATGCAGCTGGGTTTGGGCCTAGTGGCGTCCGGGTTTGACGGCGATATCGCGCTGCCCGATGCGCAAACCGCGCCCTGGCTGGTGGTGATCGGTCTTGCCGGATTGCTGGCGCATTTCTGCATCACCAATGCGCTGGCTATTGCGCCCGCCACGGTGGTTGTCCCGTTCGATTTCGTGCGCCTGCCCGTGATCGCCATCATCGGGATGCTGATGTATGGCGAACCGCTGGACCTGTGGGTGCTTGTCGGCGCGGTGGTGATTTTTGGCGGCAACTACCTGAATATCTACGGCGAGACGCGAAAACGACTTGCATGACTTTGAAACCGCAAGTTTCGGGTCGAAGTCTTGTGATCACTGCGGCAATCTTGCGCTTATGACCGATCAAAAATCCATGTCCGCCCGCGCCTGGGCCGAATTGTTCCTGCTGGCCTTGATCTGGGGCGGCTCTTTTCTGGCCATCCGCGTTGCCCTGGACGAGGTGCCGGTAATCACATCCGTCCTGCATCGCACCGGTTGGGCAATGCTTGTCTTGTGGGGCGTGATCTTTGCCATGCGCCTGCCCATCCCGCGTGCCCCGCGCATCTGGGGGGCGTTTCTGGTGATGGGGCTTTTGAACAATGTAATCCCCTTTGGCCTGATGGCCTGGGGGCAACTTTATATCGAGACGGGGCTGACCTCGATCCTGAATGCGGCCACGGCGATCTTTGGCGTTCTGGTGGCCGCTGCGGTCTTTGCCGACGAGCGTTTGACCCCGCGCAAGATCATCGGTGTGGGGTTGGGCTTTCTTGGGGTCGCCGTGGCCATCGGCTTGCAGAATTTTACCACCTTCAACATTCAGAGCATCGCGCAAATCGCTATTATCGCAGGCACTTTTTCTTACGCTTTGGCCAGCGCATGGGCCCGCGCCAAATTGGGCGATCTGCCCCCACAGGTGGCCGCAGCAGGTATGTTAACCGGATCAACCATCGTCTTGCTGCCAGCCGCGTTGCTGATAGACGGCCCGGTTTCCATGTCGCTGCAAGCCGACACTTGGGCCGCCATCGGATACTACGCGATCATCGCCACAGCCGGGGCCTATCTGCTCTATTACCGTGTGTTGGCGATGGCGGGCAGCGGCAACCTGATGCTGGTTACACTCGTAATCCCGCCCGTGGCCATCGTTCTGGGCGCATATGTGCGGGGCGAGACGCTGATGCCACAGGCCTATGTGGGGTTTGCCCTGCTGGCGGTGGGTCTGTTGATCCTGAATGGCACGATTGGACGCCCACGCAATTGACCCCGCCTGCCCTGCACTCTAGCAAGGGCGCAACGACTTAGGACGATGGACGGCGGGACATGATTTACGGCTCGGCTCAGGACTGGCGCGCGGCGACGCGCAAAAAAGTGCTGTTTTTTGGCATGTCGGGGCTGGGCAAGACCTATGTCTCGAACATCCTGCGCGATACGGGCGACTGGTTCCATTACTCGATCGATTACCGCATCGGCACCCGCTATATGGGTGAATACATCACCGACAACGCCAAGGCCGAGGCGATGAAGGTGCCGTTTTTGCGCGACCTGCTGCTGTCCGATTCGATCTATATCGGCTCGAACATCTCGTTCGAAAACCTGACGCCGGTGGCGACCTATCTGGGCAAGCCGGGTGATGCTGCCAAAGGCGGGCTGGAGATCAGTGAATATCATCGTCGCCAGGAGCAGTTCCGCCTGGCCGAAACCCATGCCCTGCTGGACACTGAATACTTCAGCGACCGGGCCGAGCGGCTGTATGGCTATCCGCATTTCATCTGCGACACCGGTGGGTCAATCTGTGAATGGGTCGATGCCGACAACCCGGACGATCCTTTGCTGTCCGAACTGTCGAAACACACGTTGATGATCTGGATCAAAGGAGATGAGGCCCACACCGAGGAATTGATCCGCCGGTTCGACCGCGCGCCCAAGCCGATGTCGTATCAGCCCGAATTCCTGACCCGCGTCTGGGACCAATATCTGGCCGAGCAGGACTGCGGCCCAGATGAGGTTGATCCCGACGCCTTCATCCGCTGGACCTATGCCCAGGCGCTGGCGCATCGCCAACCCAGGTACGAGGCAATGGCCCGCAACTGGGGCGTCACGGTGACCGCTGACCAGATCGGCGCCGTGCGCGATGCATCCGATTTCGAGGATGTGATCGCCCAAGCCCTTGAGGCCAAAGAACAGACCACCTAGGTTCCCCCATTCATCCGCAACGAAAAAGCTGAAACGATGCCCATCAAGATCCCATCCGACCTGCCCGCCTATGATGTCCTCACCAAAGAGGGCGTCATGGTCATGTCGCCGGATCAGGCGGCGCGTCAGGACATTCGTCCCCTGCGCATTGGGCTGCTCAATCTGATGCCCAAGAAGATCCAGACCGAGAACCAGTTCGCGCGCCTGATCGGTGCCACGCCACTGCAGATCGAGCTGAGCCTCATTCGGATGAGCGAGCACCGCACCCGCAACACGGCCGCCGAGCACATGGTCGAATTCTATCATCCCTTTCAAGAGATCAAGGACCAGAAATTCGATGGCCTGATCATCACCGGCGCGCCGATCGAACATCTGGAGTTCGACGCGGTCACCTATTGGGACGAGCTGCGTGAGGTGATGGATTGGACCCAGACCAATGTGCATTCCACCTTTGGCGTCTGCTGGGGCGGGATGGCAATGATCAATCATTTCCATGGCGTCAAGAAGCACATGCTGGATGCCAAGGCCTTTGGCTGCTTCCGACATCAGAACCTGGATTCGGCCTCGCCGTTTTTGCGCGGGTTCTCGGACGATTGTGTGATCCCGGTCAGCCGCTGGACCGAGATGAAGCAAGATGAAATCGACGCCGCCCCCGGCCTGAAGACGTTGTTGGGCAGTGACGAGGTCGGCCCCTGTCTGGTCGAAGATCCCACGCACCGCGCGCTCTATATTTTCAACCACTTTGAATACGACGACGATACGCTCAAGCAGGAATACGACCGTGACGTGGCCAACGGCACACCGATCAACGTGCCGACCAACTACTATCCCGACGATGATCCCTCAAAACCGCCCATGAACCGCTGGCGCAGCCACGCGCATCTGCTTTATGGCAATTGGATCAATCAGATTTATCAATCGACCCCGTTCGACATGGATCACATTGGTTCTTAAGGCGCTGATATCCCTTCTGGCTCTGGTGATCGCGGGCGTCGCGATCACCCAGTGGAAGGCAGCGCGGAACGAAGCCAGAGCCGAGACCAGCCATCCACCACCCGGTCAGTTCATTGACGTCGATGGGATCAAAATTCACGCCATGGTCGCAGGCAATGGCCCGGATTTGGTGCTGATCCACGGCTCCAGCGGCTCGACGCGAGACATGAGCTTTGCCCTGGCGCCGGCACTCACCGACCGCTACCGCGTGATCCTGTTTGACCGGCCTGGACATGGGTTTTCTCAGGCACTGCCGCAGGGCCATGAAACGATAACCGATCAGGCGCGCGTTCTAAGCACTGCCGCCGTCAAGCTTGGGGCCAAGAAACCCATCGTCATGGGGCAAAGCTATGGTGGCGCGGTGGCGCTGGCCTGGGCAGTGAATCACCCTGATCGTATCGCGGCACTGGTGCCGGTTTCGGCCCCCTCAACGCCTTGGGCAACGCCGCTCGATCCCTACTACCAACTGATCACCTCAACCTGGGGCAATCTGCTTGTTGTGCCCTTGATCACGGCCTTTGTCCCGGACAGCCGGATTGCTAATACGATGGAGGGCGTTTTTGCGCCGCAAGCCGTGCCATCGGGCTACCTTGATCACTTCAATCCACGCCTGAGCCTGCGCCGGTCCGCGACCCGTGCCAACGCGCGCCAGCGGGCGAACCTGCTGGACGAGGTCACCAAGATGCACCCGCGTTACCCAGAGATATCGGTGCCGACAGAGATCGTTCACGGGGATGCAGATGACATCGTAAGCCACGAATTGCATTCAAAAAACCTGGTGATGCGCATCCCCGGCGCCGTGCTGACCTTGCTCCCGGGCATTGGCCATATGCCGCAACATGTCTCGGTGTCCGACGTCACCGCAGCAATCGACCGCGCCGCTGCGCGTACGGGTTTGCGTTAAGTCGATTAACATTACATAGTGTCTAGAAACAAAAGCAATAATCCCGGAGGCACCCCCGATGGCCCGTCCAACCCACGGTGAGATCACCAGCTACCTCAACGATGACGCTCCGCAGGATATCCGCAAGCTTGTGCTGAACGCGGGCAAAGGCGACATCCTGAACCCCAGTTATCCCTACGACGACAGGATGGACCGCAAGGACTATCAGAAGCGGATGGATGCGTTGCAGATCGAGTTGGTCAAGTTGCAGGCCTGGACCAAACAGACAGGCGAGCGCATCGCCATTCTGTTCGAGGGGCGTGATGCGGCCGGCAAGGGCGGCACAATCAAACGGTTCCGCGAAAACCTGAACCCACGCGGCGCGCGTGTGGTGGCTCTGGCCAAACCGTCTGATGCTGAACGCAGCCAATGGTATTTCCAGCGCTATGTCGAACACCTGCCCTCGGCCGGGGAAATCGTGTTCTATGATCGCAGCTGGTACAACCGCGGCGTGGTCGAGAAAGTCTTTGGCTTTTGTTCTGATGAAGAGCGCGAGCGGTTTTTCCGCCAAGTCCTGCCCCTTGAACAGGGATTGGTCGAGGATGGCATTCGCACGTTCAAGTTCTGGTTGAATGTTGGCCGCGCCGAGCAGTTGCGCCGGTTTCGGGATCGGGAAAGCGACCCTCTCAAACAGTGGAAACTCAGCCCGATTGACGTGAAGGGCCTGCACAAATGGGACGACTACACCGACGCCATCAGTGAAACGCTGCTCAGATCGCATTCCGACAGCAACCCCTGGACCATCGTGCGGTCCGACGACAAGAAACGCGCCCGCATTGCCGCGATTCAGACGGTGCTGAGCCAGATGGACTATGACGGCAAGGACGCCGACGCCGTGGGGCAGCCCGATCAGAAAATTTGCGGCGGGCCGGACATCTGGGATGCCTAAACGCGGTTATCATCACGGCAATCTGCGCCAGGCCCTGATCGAGGCGGCGCTGAAGCTGATCGAAGAAAAAGGCCCTACCGGCTTTACCCTGTCCGAGGCGGCCAAAACCGCTGGTGTCACTCCGGCTGCTGTCTATCGCCATTTCGAAGGGCGCGAGGATCTGATCGCCGAAGCCGCGCGCCAGGGCTTTGATATGTTCGCGGACCTGATGCAGTATGCCTATGACAAGGGGCAGCCTTCTGCCTTGGCCGCGTTCGAGGCAACAGGCCGGGCTTACTTGGCTTTTGCCCGGCGCCATCCAGGGCATTACATTTCGATGTTCGAAAGCGGCATTTCGGTGAACCGCACGCCCGAGCTGGCCGCGGCCGCCAACCGTGCCAAGGCGGTTCTGGAACGTGCCGCGGCCGAATTGTCCGAGCACATCCCCGCCGAAAAACGCCCCCCCGCGTCCATGTTCAGCGCCCACATCTGGGCCATGAGCCATGGTGTGGTCGAGCTTTATGCCCGCAACACCGGCACCGCCTCGCCTTTCCCGCCCGAGGATCTGCTGGAAACCGGGATCGGGATTTATCTGCGGGGGTTGGGCCTGATCAGCCCTGACGGCTGATCAAACCTGTTTTGAACGCGCGATGAAAATGTCGTGCTCGATATCCCACCGCAATCCGCGCGACACGGCCCAGTCGACCAGGAACTCCTTGGTCGGGTACTGCGAGAACCCGGGTTTTTCGGGATCGAAACACCGCATGTCGTCGATCATGATCGACACCGCGTCCCATTTGTCCATGTTGTCCGAGATCGCCTGCAGCTCTTCTCGGATCGGGCATTCCAGCTCTCCCTGAAAGGTACCGTCGCCGGAATAGTGACCATCCAGCCAGAAACAGACATTGCCCGACAGTTTCGGCAAGAGCGCAGGAAAGACGTTCTCGCTCACATCCTTGATCACCTCGATCGACGGATTGTCACCAAACCGGGCATTGGCGCTGGCATAGAGGTTCGGCTCGGGTTCGATCGTGATCACCCGATCAGCAAACTGGCCCAGATAGGCCGTGGTGTTGCCCATGTTGGTGCCCGTCTCGACCCAGGTCGATTTCGGCAAGGTATAGCGCTTGAGCACCGAACGTTTCGCAATCGCGGGCGCAGGCACGTCAAACCCGGTTTCCAGCCATTCCTCCAGCCCCTTGCGATAACGCATGCGGCGATACAGCGCCGTATTCTTGATGCTCATGTCCACTCCTGACCTTTGATCAGTCTGCTCCCTACCGCAGTTCATCCTGAGGGAAAACAAAAATGCGAACAATCCACTTTTGGGGGTTTTGACGATGGGCCGATACCCGCGCCCACGTCGCCGCAGCGTTTACAACTCAGGGAGTTTCTGCCAAACCGGACCCAACGCAATCCCCGCCAATGCAGCCATCCTGCGCCGTGCGGATCAACCCCAAACATGCGCGTTCTGATACGCTGCAGACCATGGAAGCGCTTGAATGAAGTTCCTGAAAAAGCTCCGCGGCAAAAGCCACAAGGATGACCCGATCACCGACGAAGAACGGATGATCATCAAGAAATGCATCCGCCCCGGAGATATCGTGTTCGACGTTGGCGCGCACCACGGCAAGTGGTCGGAAAGCGTGCTGAAGATGGCGGATGCGAAAATCCACGCATTTGAGGCGTCCAAAGATGCCCATCAGGTTCTGCAAGGCACCATCGCCGACAAGGTCACCTTGAATTGGAACGCGGTGTCGAACCGGGACGAGGATCTGACCTTTCACGTCTATCGCGATGACGCGCGGCTCAGCTCGCTACACCGACGCACCAGCGTTGAGGATCAGTTGCTGACCGCAGGTTTTGACGCCATTACCGTCCCCGGAACCACGATGGACACCTATTGGGCCGGTCGGACCGAGCAGATCCGGTTCCTGAAGGTCGACGTCGAAGGCGCCGAATATGACGTGTTACGTGGCACGCGGAACCTGCTGCGCCGCGGCCAGGTGGATTTCCTGCAGTTCGAATATGGCGGCACCTTCCTGGATGCCGGCACCTCGCTACGCAATGTCTGGTCGTACCTGCGCCGCTTTGGCTATCGCGTACTACGGGTGCAGAATGGCAAGTTCACAGAGGTGAAGAAATTCACCGACAAGACCGAAGATTACAGCTATTCCAACTACTTGGCGCTGCACGAGCGGCTGATGAAACCGTTCCTGAAAGAAGGCGGCGAGATCGAGTTGGATTTCGACCGCATGGCGCATTTCGGGATCAAGCCCACAGGTGTGCTGCATGTCGGCGGGCATGAGGGCAACGAGATCACGACATATCGCGCCAAAGGCATCAGCCCGATTGTGTTTGTTGAAGCCAACCCCGATCTGGCCGGTGGTTTGCGTGATCGGTTTGCCTCGGACAGTGATGTGAGCGTCATCGAATCCGCTGCTGCCGAAGAAGAGGGCAACGCCACCTTCAACATCACCTCGATGAACCAATCCAGCTCGCTGCTTGAACTTAAGGATCACGCAAAGCTTTACCCCAAGATCGGTGTCGAAAAGCAGATCACCGTGCGCACCGCATTGATCGACACGCTGCTAGACGAGGCCGGGATCGACCCGTCCACGCTTGATTTCATTGCGATGGATATTCAGGGGGCTGAGCTGAAAGCGCTGAAAGGCGCGACGAAACTTCTGCAACATATCAAAGCGTTGCAGATCGAAGTTAATTACTCAGAACTCTACGAAGGCTGCGCCTTGATCCACGAGATCGACGCCTTTCTGGAAGAGCACGGGTTCATCCGTGTGATGACCAATACGCCTTATAGCGAGGAATGGGGTGATGCGCTCTATGTCCGTCGCCCTCTGGTTGGCAGCTCGATTGTGGGCTCGATGGGTCGGTTCGCCAATCAGGTGTTCCAATACCTGTTCATCCAGACCTATGCGCGCGAATACGACTATACCCCGGTCAACTCGACCTGGGCGGGTGATGACATTTTCAACGTGACCCCGGGCCTGACCGAGATGCCCGAACTGCCCTTCAAGATCGAAGAACAGGGGTACGAGCTGTCCAACAGCACGGTCGCCAATGACCCCGAGGTGCGGCCAGCCACCGATTTCGCCGGGTTCTTTCAGTATCACACGCGCTATTACAAACCCTACAAAGAGCTGATGCAGGCGCATTTTGCGTTCAAAGGCGCCTATGCCGAGCGCGCCGCACAGCTGAAGGCGCTGTTTGACGCGCAACCCGGCCCCGTCGTTCCACTGCACTTGCGGCGCGGGGATTTCGGCACCGGCGTGTTTTTTATCGCGCCTGAAAGCTGGTATTTGGATTGGCTGCAAGGCCTGCGCGAACAGCACCCTGATCTTACGCTGTACATCGCCTCGGATGAGCCTGACGCGGTGCTGCCTGCGTTCAAGGATTTCAACGTCATCACCGAGCGTGATCTGCCCGCCAGTGATCTGGAGCATGGGTTCTTTACCGACTTTGCCGCGTTGACGATGGGTGACCATCTGGCGATTTCGAACAGTTCGTTCTCGTTTGCGGCCTCGATGCTGAACCAGACCGCACAGACGTTCATGCGGCCCGATCTGACCCAAGAAAAGCTGATCGACTATGATCCCTGGAACGCACCAGTCCTGCTGCGCAAGCTTGAGGCCGAAGAAGCGGGCGAAGCGTTCATGAGCGAAAAGGCCAAGGGGCGGTCCAAATACAAATGGCGCAAGGTTCGCAAGATCTTCAAATGAAAACAGAGGTCTTTTTCCTGAACCTCGACCGGGTTCCGGATCGGGCCGTTTTCATGGCAGAGCAATGCGCGCATGGGGGCATCACCGCCCCCATTCGTGTCTCGGCCACGGATGCATCGGCCTCGCCCGACTACACCTCACCCCGCTACAATCCCCACCGCTGGGGGCCCTACTGGAGCATGACAAAGACCGAGGTCGCGGTGTTCGAAAGTCACCGCAAGACCTGGGAAACCATTGTCGAAACCGGCCGACCTGGCGTGATTTTTGAGGATGATATTCTGTTGTCTTCTTCAGCGGGTGCTGTGATCGAAAGCCTGGGCAACGAACATGGTGGGTATGAGTTGGTCAAACTTGACGCAGTTGGCGGGCGCTATCGGTTTGGTCCCACGTGCACCTTTGGCGGCCAGACCTTGCGCCAGATCGTCGGTGTATTGCCCAGTGCAGCGGCCTATCTGCTCAGCCCAAGCGGAGCTGCGCAACTGCTGGAGTTGTCCCAGAGCTATTGCGACCACCTGGATGATTTCATCACCCGGCCATGGCCCGGTTTCCGTGCCTTTCAGCTGGAGCCGGCCGTTGCCGTACAAGGAATGTTCTCGGATCTGAGCGGCCGAACAGACATCCCTGTCAGTGTCATCGGCAGCGAGCGCACCGACTTTGGCAAAGCCGCCACCGACGACGGGCGTGGGCCGTTCAGCTATCGCGCGATGAAAGAGATCAAACGTACTGCCCGCAAAATCGCTCGGAAACGCGGCGGCGACAAACGGCTTTTGGCATCGGGGGGCTTCATCGGAGAGATCCCCTTGGCCTCTGACCTACCCCAATTCAAACGCTGAGATTAACGCACATGCGCCGGCCGCAGATTGGCTTCGACCGTGATCAGGTCTAATTCGCCCAGACCCTTGATCTGATGCGCGCCGAAATCGCCAATCTGAAACTCGTCGATCAGATCGAATTTCATTTCTTCCGGGGCAACGATACCCATCGGGTCGGCCATCATTTGCAGCCGTGAGGCCATGTTCACAGCCGGGCCAAAGACGTCATAGACGTATTTCTGTATCCCCACGACCGAGCCGACTGCGGCCCCTGTCCCAAGCCCGATTCGCGCGCGCCAGGTGTGCTGATGGCTTTCGTTGCGCCGTTCTAGGTAGCGCAGGAACCGCACCGCACAATGCGCCACGGCCGAGGCATGTTCCGGCGCTGGATCCGGCATGCCACTGACGGCCAGATAGGCATCACCGATGGTCTTGATCCGCTCGCAACCATATTGTTCGACGATGCGATCGAAGGCGGTGAAAATATCGTTGAGTTCCGCCAGTGTCACCGTCGGATCGGTCTTGGTGGCAAATTCGGTGAAGTCGACAAAATCGAGCATCACGACCGAGACCTGATTGTACAGTTGCGGCGTGACAACGCCAAAGGTTTTGAATTCCTCGTAAACCGAGCGCGGCATCAGATTCAGCAACAGTTTCTCTACTCGTTCCTTTTCCCGCTCCAGCTCGCGCGTGTTGCGTTCAACCATGGTGGAATAGCTGTCGATCATCGATTCCAGCTCGCGGATGCGGGTAATGTTCTGGCATTCGACCACCAACAACCGCTGCCCGCCCGACAAGGTCGCCGAAATAGAGATCGCAATCACCAAAGTCCGGCGCTTGCGCTTGATCTCGACCTCGCCGGTGAACATCACGCCTTCGGCGTCGTTCTCTCCTAGGTCCTCGGGAGAGAGCCCTTCTATCAGTTCGCTAAGCCGGGTCACCTGGTCAGGGGTCCCGAACCAATCGCAAAAAGGTTTGTTGGCAAAGATAAATTCGTGACTGACCCCATCGACGATGGCAACGCCCACCCCGATGGATCGCAGCAATTGCTCGTTGATGGCAGTGATGCTCATCCCAGGTCCGCCGTCACGATGATCGAGCGTTTGCTTTCGATCTCGTGCAACACGAAATCCACATCTGCAGGCTTCATGCCATGATCGCTTAGGGCCTCGGACAACAACTTTCCCATTTCATCAAAGTCCGCGTGCGAGATATTTAGCTGAGCATGCACGACACGTAATCGGTCATCGGAAAAGGATACAGGACCGCCCACCAGAGATGAAATGAACTTGGTCTGGTGGTCCATCAGGCGCGGCATGTCCACATCCGCGAAATAATCGCCGATTTGGTCGGAATCCAGTGCCATCTCGTAAAAGCTCATGACAATGCGGCTGATGGTTTTGAAGCCGCCGTACTTTTCGTACACCGTAGTGCCCATAACAAATTCCGCCAATATTCATGCAATATGCATGTACATTAGGCCAGAACGGGAACTTAAATCAAATTGAGACCAAATATGATGCCAAAAACGAAAAAGGGCCACGCGACTGCGTGGCCCTTTTCTGTTCGAAAAATACGAAGCTTAACGCTTCGAGAACTGGAACGAACGACGCGCTTTGCGCTTACCGTATTTCTTACGTTCCACAACGCGGCTGTCGCGGGTCAGGAAGCCGGCGGCTTTCAGAGCGCCACGCAGGGCGGGATCATAAAGCTGCAGCGCTTTCGAGATGCCGTGCTTGACCGCACCGGCCTGACCGGTCAGGCCGCCGCCTTTGACGGTTGCGACAACGTCGAACTCGCCTTCAACACCAGCAACCTGAAACGGCTGGCGCAGGATCAGCTGCAGAACGGGACGGGCAAAGTACTTGTCCATTTCCTTGCCGTTCACGGTGACCTTGCCGGAACCCGGCTTGATCCACACGCGAGCAACAGCGTCTTTACGCTTGCCGGTGGCGTAGGAGCGGCCCAGTTCGTCACGCACGGGTTCGCGCAGGACGATTTCTTCGGCCACGGTTTCAACGCCTGCAACGGCGCTCAGCTCTTCGAGAGTATTGATCTGATCAGCCATCGGTCATTAGCTCCGGGTGTTTTTCTTGTTCATGGACTTGACGTCCAGAACTTCGGGAGACTGGGCTTCGTGCGGGTGCTCGGCACCAGCGTAGACGCGCAGGTTGGTCATCTGTGTACGGGCCAGACGGTTGCCTGGCAGCATGCGCTTGACCGCTTGGGTCACGACGCGCTCGGGGTGTGCACCCTCGAGGATCTGCTGCTTGGTGCGCGACTTGATGCCACCCGGGTGGCCAGTGTGCCAGTAGAAGTGCTCGTCACGCTTCTTGCCGGTCATCTGGATTTTGTCAGCGTTGATCACGATGACATTGTCGCCCATGTCCATGTTCGGGGTGAACGACGCTTTGTGCTTGCCACGCAGGCGCATGGCGACGATCGAAGCAAGACGGCCCAGAACAACGCCCTCGGCGTCGATCAGGATCCACTTCTTGTCGATGTCTGCAGGTGTTGCAGAAAAGGTTTTCATGGCAGGATAGTCCTGTTTGATGTGAAAGAGCGGCCCAAATGACCGCTCCGAATTCGATGGAGGGGTTCTATTGGCCCTGCACGATCACGTCAAGCGTAGCAAAGTATAATTTCAATTGATAAAACAAAGGCTTATAAAATAGGTACTATTATACCCCACAAAATTCACCCCTCAAACCCATTCTCAATCACACATGACAACAAATGGGTGGTATGCCCCTGCCTGATTGTGCCAGTCTACCGATGGCAAGAGACGGGGAACAGACAAGATGGCATCACTGGACGCAGTAATCGAAGCATATGGCGCAGCCTGGGCAGAGAAAGACCCTTTAAAGCGGATGAAGCACCTGGAAATCGCGTGGGCCGAAGATGGACGCTATGTCGATCCCAATGGTGACGTCTCTGGGCGCGAGGGGTTGGCAGGGTACATGGATGCCTTTCACGCCCAGGCCAAGGGATCGCAGATCGTGGTGACCAGTGCCGCAGTTCAACATCATGAGATGGTGCATTTCACCTGGGCGATGAAAGCGGTTGGTGGCATCCCCCTGCTCAAGGGGCATGACTTTGGCACGCTGGACACCGATGGCCGCATCAAACAACTGGTGGGCTTCTTTGGTGACCCTGAACCCATTGGCGGTAAAAAGGGCCTTTTGAGCTGGCTCAAACGCTGAGCCGTTCGGGCGGGTTGTCGAGCAGAACACGCATTCGCATCAACGCGGCTTCATACGTCTTTAAACTAACGCCCGCATTGATGGCCAACCGCACCGCGTGCGGCGTGCGCGAGGTGCGGCAGGCGTATTCCTCGGCCGAGCGGATCTGAATACCTTGCGCCTCGGCCGCCTGACAGAACGACGCCGCGCGCCATCCGGACGGCAGGGTCAACCAAAGGAACGGTACCGGGTGGCGCCAGTTGAGTGAATACGAGCCAAGGATGTTCACCGCCGCCTTGATGTAGTCACCCGTGACTTGCTGCAACCCATCCAGCATTTGTGGCAATTGCGGATGCCCAAGCAACGCGGCGCTCAGATCCAGCATGGGCGTGGCCAGGCCAAAGAACCCATGTTCCACCGCGCGGCGCAAATCCGCCACCTGCCCTTCGGGGGCCACCGCTATCCCGATGCGAAGCGCAGGTGTGATGGATTTCGAAATCGATGTCACAAACCAAGTCCGATCCGGCGCCAGCATCCGATACCCCGGAGCCTGCGCAGGCATGTGACGATAGCAATCATCCTCGAGCAGGAAGAACCCACGCTTTCGGGCAATGGCGACCACTTCTTCGCGCCGATCCAGTGGCGTAAACACCGTGGTCGGGTTGTGTACCTCGGGCGACGTGCAGAAAACCTGCGCCTCGTGCTGGCGGGCGAGCGCATCGAGGGCTTCGGGGATGACGCCATGTTCGTCCATGGGCACTGGCACAACCTCGGCCCGGAGCAATTCGGCGGCGCGTCGGAAACCGGGATATGATAGCTCTTCGACCAGAACCACGGGGCGACGGCCGCGCAAGATCGCCTGCAAGATCATCGAGATCGCGTTTTGGCCACCGTTGGTCAGCACGATCTCTTCTTCGCTCACACGACCCAAAGGCGCCTGTGACAACCACTTGAGCGCAGCCTGTCGCGCAGGCAACGCCCCTGCCCGACTTGGGTAATGCATCAGACCAGAGGGCGGATCCTGCGCAATCTGCCCCAACAGGTTTCGGATCAGCTGCGCCTGCCCGACACTGGGCAGATGGGGTGAGAACATATTGACCGCATACCCATCTTGCGTGTTGGTGTTATGGGCAATGACGTCCACCTCGATCGGGGCAAATCCGTCGGCCTGCGCTTGCCGGTCGGCCACAAATGTACCGCGTCCGACACCCGCTTCGAGCAACCCTTCGTCGGTCAGGATCGTATAGGCCCGCGCCACGGTGCCCGGAGTAATGGACAATGTATAGGCCAGCTCGCGTACGGGCGGCAGTTTCGCGCCAACCTCCAGGTCCTTGTTTTCGATGGCTTTTCGGATCGTATCCGCCACCATCTTGTACTTTGGACCTTTGACCTCGGGCAAAGATGCCGGCCAAATTGTACCCATTACAATTCTTCCTTTGAATTGACACAATGCAGAATGTATCAAGTGAATGTACCAAATAGCGTACCATTGTGTCAATACAATTTAGAAAGGACCCTGTCATGACACGTCTGATGCATAGCCCCGCGCTGACCCTGCTGAACGCGAGCCCCCGGCTTCCGCTGATCGCGGATCTGGCCGTACGCTTTGCAGCCACGGTCACGACATGGGAACAACGGCGCCGAACCCGCGTCAACCTGAGCCATCTGGACGATCATCTGCTGGCTGATGTGGGCCTGACCCCCAAACAGCGCACGCGAGAGATCAAACGCCGGTTCTGGCAGATTTAACTGAGATCCCCGTCCCATTTTTCATTTTGGGACCTCTTCACTGGCCGGAGCTTGCTCCGGCCTTTTTTGTTATCCGGCGTTTGCAGCGACCGAGCCCGCAGGTGGAATGGAATAGGTCATCGTCGCCCGCGCCACGATCTTGTCCGATCCTTCGGACCGCATCAACACATCGCCCACGGCCAACAGCTTGCCCAGCTTCAGCAACCGCACTTCGGCCAACATGTCGACGCCACCCTCGGGTTTGCGCATGAAATCCATCGAACAGCTGGATGTCACCGCCAGCCCCTGTCGCCCGACCCGCGCCAAAACCATCGCATAGACGCCACAATCGGCCAGGGCAAACATCGACGGCCCCGAAACGGTGCCGCCCGGTCGCAGGTGCCGATGCGCCACCTTCAGGCGCATAATCAGGCGATCTTCGCTCAGCTCTTCGATGGCGAAATCGTCGGAAACCTGTGGAAATACACTGGCCATGTAATCCATCAACTCGTCTGTGTTCATTGCCAGTGACATGCCGCTTTCCCTCTTCCCGTGTTACCCCTAGAGTTGCCCGCAGATTTGGGTGGAGAGCAAGATGGCAATTCTGGAACGTAGCGACACAGGCGCGGTGGCGCATCTGCACATGAACGCGCCCGAGCGGCTGAATGCGCTGAGCGACGAGATGCTGGCGGCGCTTCAGAAGGAATTTGATCGGCTGAAAGACGACCGCTCCATTCGGGCGGTGATCCTGTCAGGGGCTGGCAAGGCCTTCTGTGCCGGTCACGACCTGAAACAGATGACAGCCGGGCGTCAGGCCGAGGATGGCGGCAAGGCCTATTTCAAGGACCTGTTTGATCGCTGCGCCCGGATGATGATGACCGTGCAGCAACTGCCCCAACCCGTCATCGCCCAGGTTCACGGCATTGCCACAGCCGCGGGCTGCCAACTGGTCGCGACCTGTGATCTGGCCATCGCGGCCGAGGGCACGCGGTTTGGGGTCAACGGGGTGAACATTGGCCTCTTCTGCTCGACGCCCATGGTGGCCCTGTCGCGCAACATCCCACGCAAGCAGGCGTTCGAGATGTTGACCACGGGCCAATTCATCGACGCCGCCCGCGCCGCTGAACTGGGCCTGATCAATCGTGCGGTCCAACCCGAATCCCTGGCGGATGAAACCGCCGCCATGGCCGAAACACTGGCAGGCAAACTGGGTGCGGCAGTGAAAATCGGCAAACAGGCGTTTTATCAGCAAATGCAGATGCCGCTGGATCAGGCCTATGCCTATACCGGCGATGTCATGGTCGAAAACATGCTCTATCGCGATACCGAAGAGGGAATCGCCGCCTTTATCGAGAAACGGGATCCCGATTGGAGCCAGTGAGTTGATCGTTTCCCGAAACCGGTAAAATTGTTTCCAAATTTGAACTTTCAATCTGGGCAACACTGTGGCAAACATTTGGCAAGGGCCCGGTAAAGGCTGGGCACTTAAGCGATTTTTGGGTCGCCGTGGGCGGAAGGTCCCTCCTTGTCAGCCTCTCTCTGACACCGACATTCCCGCAGCGGCGACCCCAAAAACACCCCGACACAATCTGGATGCAGGAAGCTGAGGACGACTTTGGCCCCTTGACCGGTGTTGTCTGGCGTTGCGTGCACGCGCGCCCTGCCCTAAATGGCACCTCATGACACAAGTTTTGCATATCGTGGGCGGCGGCATGGCCGGGTCCGAGGCCGCCTGGCAGGCGGCGGAAATGGGCGTTGACGTGGTACTGCATGAAATGCGCCCCAAGGTCGAAACCTTTGCGCATCAGACCGGCGACCTGGGCGAGATGGTGTGTTCCAACTCCTTCCGCTCGGACGATGACGAACAAAACGCCGTTGGCCTGTTGCATTGGGAAATGCGCGCTGCAAATGGCTTGATCATGACCACCGCCGACACGCACCGCCTGCCTGCGGGTGGTGCCCTGGCCGTAGACCGAGAACCCTTTGCCGAGACCGTGACGGCCAGGCTCAAGGCGCATCCCCGCGTGACTGTATCCTATGAAGAGGTCACTGCCCTGCCCGAGGATGGCAATTGGATCTTTGCCACCGGCCCGCTGACCTCACCCGATCTGGGCCAGGCGATTCAGGCGGAAACCGGTGCCGAGGCGTTGGCTTTTTTCGACGCCATCGCGCCGATCATCTATGCCGAGAGCATTGATATGTCCAAGGCGTGGATGCAATCCCGCTACGACAAGGGCGAAACCGAAGAAGAGCGCACCGCTTATCTGAACTGCCCGATGGACAAGGACCAATACGAGGCGTTCATCGACGCGCTATTGGCCGCTGACAAGACCGAATTCCACGAGGGTGAGACGGCGGGCTATTTCGACGGCTGCCTGCCGATCGAGGTAATGGCCGAACGCGGGCGCGAGACCCTGCGCCACGGGCCGATGAAACCCGTGGGCTTGACCAACCCGCATCAACCGGACGTCAAAGCCCATGCGGTGGTGCAGCTGCGCCGCGACAATGCGCTTGGCACGCTGTTCAACATCGTGGGCTTCCAGACCAAGATGAAATACGGCGCGCAAACGCAAGTGCTGCGTATGATTCCCGGCCTGGAAAACGCCAGCTTTGCCCGCCTGGGTGGCATCCACCGCAACACGTTTTTGAACTCGCCCACCCTGCTGGACGATCAGATGCGCTTGAAATCGCGCCCCAATGTGCGGTTTGCCGGGCAGATCACCGGTGTCGAAGGCTATGTCGAAAGCGCAGCCATGGGCCTGCTAGCTGGTCGTATGGCTGCGGCCGAGATCCTTGGCATCAACCTGCCGCAGGTGCCGCAAGACAGCGCCATGGGCGCATTGATCCACCACATCACCGGCGGCGCCGAGGCCAAGACGTTCCAGCCGATGAACGTGAACTTTGGCCTGTTCCGCCCGGTTGATGGCCTCAAAGGCGGGCGACGTGGGCGCAAGGACCGGTACAAGGCCTATACCGACCGGGCAAAGTCGGCCTGGAGCGACTGGTTGGAGCATTCGGCTCTGGACGCGGCCTGAATCAAACGCTTAACATGTGGGCCATGACCCAAAAATTCCTGGCCAGCACATACAATCTGGAAACACCCGAAGAAACACGCGACCATTACGACAAATGGGCCGGATCCTATGATGCCGAAGTGGACGAAAATGGGTATGTTACGCCTGGGCGTGTCGCCGAAGCGCTTAGGGCAGAGGTTTCGGACCTAAATAAACCGATCCTGGACTATGGCTGTGGGACTGGCCTGTCCGGGCTTGCGTTGCGCAAGGTCGGCTTCACCACGATCGACGGGATGGACCCGTCATCTGACATGCTCGATGGAGCACGGGCAAAGGGCGCTTATCGGCACCTGACAGGGTTTGACATCCTTGATCCCGCTCCGGTTTCAGCCGGGTCTTATGACATTATCACTGCCATCGGCGTCATCGGCGCAGGAGCCGCGCCACCTGAAACCTTTGACCTGTTGATGAATGCACTGCCGAGTGGCGGTTTGCTGGCATTTTCCTTCAACGATCATGCACTGGCAGACCCCGCATTCGAAGGGCGCCTGAACGATTGGCTGGACATGGGCGCTGCGCGCTTGCTCAGTAAGGAATACGGCGACCACCTGCCTGGCATGAACATGAAGTCAAACGTGTATATTGTTGAAAAAGCGTGACTTTCAAAACGCGTTTTGCACCATCCCCCACAGGCCCTCTACATCTTGGACATGCCTATTCTGCGCTGCTTGCCTTTGACATGGCCATGGCCGAGCACGGTCAGTTCCTGCTCAGGATCGAAGATACCGACACCGCCCGCGCCCGCGACCATTGGGAGGCGCAGATTTATGATGACATCCACTGGCTTGGGCTAAACTGGGAAACTCCTGTCCTGCGCCAATCCGAACATCTTGAGCGTTACAATGCATCCCTGATGCAGTTGGCGGATCGCGGCCTGATCTACCCCTGTTGGTGCCGCCGCAGCGACATCCGCGCCGCCCTCTCTGCCCCGCAAGAAGGCGCGCCATTGGCCCCCGGCGTCTATCCCGGCACCTGCCGCAGGAGGGGCATGGACAGCCGTCAGCCGGGCGACGCGCTGCGTCTGGATATGACCAAAGCGCTGGCAGAGGTGCCTGAAATGCGACTGATCGAAACCGGCCTGAAACACGCAGGCGCCCACACCGTGAACCCCGCGCAACTCATTCAGGAAATTGGCGATCCGGTGTTGGGCCGCAAAGAGATTGAAACGCCCTCTTACGTGCTGGCCGCCGTCATCGATGACGGCGCACAAGAGATCACCCATGTGGTGCGTGGCGAGGACCTGTATCAAACCACGTTCCTGCAAGTGCTGCTGCAACACCTTCTGGACCTGCCTACACCGATCTATCATCACCACAGGCTGATCCGGGACGAAGCTGGCAAACGCCTGGCTAAGCGCGACGATTCCAAGGCCATCGCCAAATACCGCACCGAAGGCGCAACGCCCTCAGACCTGCGCAACCTTGTGGGGTTACCGCAACCCCTTGCTTCTTCTTGTTGAAAATTCGGTCCCCGAAGACCACGGCGCAAAGCGCCCTTCACTCCATCGGTTTCATCAACTCGACCTCGGTGCCATCCCGCACCGCCGTATAGAAACACGTCCGCCGGTTCGTGTGACAGGCCGCCCCCGTCTGGTTCACCGTCACCAACAGGCAATCGCGGTCACAATCGACGCGGAAGTCCACCAGTTCCTGCACATGGCCCGAGCTTTCGCCCTTGATCCAGAACGACTGCCGCGAGCGCGACCAATAGGTCACCCGCCCCGTTTCCAGCGTTTTCGCCACGGCTTCGGCGTTCATCCAGGCCATCATCAGCACCTCGCCCGAGGTCGCGTCCTGCGCAATTGCCGGGATCAGGCCGGCCTCGTTGTAGGTCAAAGTCGAGGGATCGAAAGTCATGGCAAAAACCTTTTGCATCGCGGCGTCGGCCCACTATGTATGGGGAACGAACAACGAGGGAAAGCCATGTCCGGCGAAACCGATCTGATCAAGCTTTATTCGGCTAAGATTTTGGCGCTGGCCGCTGATATTCCGCACCTGGACCGGCTGGAGAACCCCGGCGCCACGGTCAAGCGGCGTTCGCCTTTGTGCGGATCGACTGTCACCGTGGATGTGACCCTGAAGGACGGCAGGATCGCCGAATATGGTCAGGACGTAAAGGCCTGCGCGCTTGGTCAAGCCTCGGCCTCGGTCGTGGGCAGCGCCATCATTGGTGCCACGCGGGCGCAGGTGGAAACCGCGCGCGATCAGCTCAAGGCGATGCTCAAAACCGACGGCCCAGCCCCTGACGCGCCCTTTGACGGGCTCGAAGTGCTGATCCCCGCCCGTGACTACAAGAACCGTCACGCCTCGATCATGCTGGCGCTTGAGGCGACGCTTGAAGCGATGGATCAGGCAGAACAGGCCAACTGCGCCTGAGACTGGCCAGATTGCAATCATGACGCTAGGCTCGCCTCTGTTTTCAGGGGAGAGTTGAGTTGCAGGATTTAGTTGAACGTTTCGTGACCCTTTGGGTCGTCATCGACCCCATCGGAACGGTGCCCGTATTCATCGCGGTGACCGCTGGCATCGACACCGCCGCACGCCGCAAAACCGCTTTTCAGGCCGCACTGGTCAGTGCTGGTGTGCTGCTGTTCTTTCTGATCTTCGGGCAACTGCTGATCGATGCGCTGGATATCGGCCTGAACTCTTTCCAAGTCGCAGGCGGGATCGTGCTCTTCCTTTTTGCGCTCACTATGATCTTTGGCGAGAGTAAACCCGAGGCCGAACAGAAACAGGTCGAAGGCGCGCAAGAGATCGAAAAACCCAATCCCGCGATCTTTCCCTTAGCGGTCCCCTCGATGGCATCACCCGGCGCGATGCTGGCCATCGTCATGCTGACCGACAACAACCGGTTTGGTGTTGTGGATCAGGCGATTACCGGCGGCGTCATGCTTGTTGTGATTGCCATTGCTTTTGTTCTGATGCTTTTTGCCGATCCCATCATTCGTCTGATCGGTCACGCAGGATCTGCGATTGTCAGCCGCGTCATGGGGATGATCCTGGCCTCGGTTGCAGCCAATGCGGTACTCTCGGCGATCCTGGAAATCGTTCAAACAGGTCAGCTGTGAAGAAAAATCCGCCGCTCTTTCGGGCGGGAAAGAGCGGCGGCAGGTATTGCGGGTCTCATGTAGGGTCCGGGGGCCATTCAGGGCCGAGGCAGGGCCCGTTCAGGGTAAGGATAGGCAGGTCACCCTTTCATCAATGGGACAGGATGCGAATGGGTCCGGGCATGAGATCGCAGGCAGAATTCCGTAAGTTAAAGACCCGGCAGATGCAGCGCCACCACCAGCATCACCACCAAAGACGCCGCCCCTGCTGCATCTTGCAACAGCGTATCCTGGGATCGGGTCAGGGCGGTTTTGATCTGGCTCAGCATCTGGCGTCTCCGGGTTAATGGTCCATGTCAGCGTTAAGTCTTTGTTGACCTTTTGTTCTCATTTCTCGATGAGTCTGTAAAGAACTTTTTGAGAACATTTGTGAACTTTTTGTACGCCAGATGAGAACAACCAGCACGGGAATTCGTAATATCGATTTGTTTACAATAAGTTAGCCGACCGAGATCAAGCGGATCGCCTGATCCTGCTTCATCAACCACAGAAGAACACGCGCTGCCTGTCCCCGCTCTGTCGACAGGTCTGGGTCAGAAGCCAGCAAAGCGCGCGCATCAGACTGGGCCACCGCCATCAGCGAAGCCTGCCGTTCCAGATCCGCGATGCGGAACCGGGGCAGCCCTGACTGTGCCGTCCCGATCAGGTCGCCCGCGCCGCGCATCTGCAGGTCGGTTTCGGCAATCCGGAAGCCGTCTTCGGTCTCGCGCAGCACCTCGAGCCGCTTGCGCCCCGTCTCGCTGAGCGGCGCCTGATACATCAGCAGACAGGTGGAGTCCGCGTCCCCGCGCCCCACCCTGCCGCGCAGCTGATGCAACTGCGCCAAGCCAAAGATTTCGGCTCGCTCGATCACCATGATCGTGGCATTGGGCACGTTCACCCCCACCTCGATCACGGTTGTGGCGACCAGGACCTTGGTCTCGCCTGCCTGGAACGCCGCCATCGCGGCATCCTTATCCGCAGGCGGCATCTGACCATGCACCAGCCCAACGACCCCTTCGCCCAGAATAGCGCGCAGACGTTTGAACCGCTCTTCAGCAGCGGTCAGATCGACCAGTTCGGATTCGTCCACCAGCGGACAAACCCAGTAGCATTGCCGCCCCTCATCAATTGCCTCGCGCAGGCGGCCAACTACAGCATCCATCTTGTCCGTCGAGATCACCGCCGTCTTGATCGGTTTTCGCCCCGGCGGCTTTTCATCCAGGATCGAGACATCCATATCGCCGTATTGCGCCAGCGACAGGCTGCGCGGGATCGGCGTAGCGGTCATCACCAATACATCCGCGCCGACACCCTTTTTCGCCAGTTCCATCCGCTGCCGCACGCCGAACCGATGCTGTTCGTCGATGATGGCCAGCCGCAGGTCGTTGAACGCCACATCGGCCTGAAACACGGCATGGGTCCCGACAAGGATTTGAATGTCGCCGCGCTCCAACGCCGCCAGCTTCGCGCGTCGCTCCGCGCCTTTGTCGCGGCCCGTGAGCAGCTCCAGAACCACGCCCGCGTCCTCGGCCAGGGGCTGCAACGCCTCCAGATGCTGACGCGCCAGGATTTCCGTGGGCGCCATCATCACGCCCTGTCCACCCGCCTCGACCGCGACCAGCAGCGCCATGAAAGCCACCAGCGTCTTACCCGCGCCCACATCGCCCTGCAGCAGCCGGTTCATCCGCTGGCTTGAGGCCATATCCGCCGCAATCTCTTCGATCGCGCGGGCCTGGGCTCCGGTTGGTCGGTATGGCAGCTTGGACAAGACGCGCGATTGCAACTCGCCCGTGGCGACGCTGATCACACCACGCGTCTTGCGTTCGCGTTGCCGCGCAAGGGCCAGTGTCATCTGATGCGCCATCAACTCGTCATACGCCAGCCGCATCCGCGCTGGCGAAAATGGGCTGACATCATCCAGGCTTGAGGGGTGATGCGCGGCCTCCATCGCCATGGTCCAATCGGGCCAACCTTCGCGCTCCAGATGCGCGAGGTCGATCCATTCGGCCAGTTCCGGCGCGCGGGCCAGCGCGCTTTGCGCCGCCTTGTAAGCCGTCTTTTGCGTGACCCCCTGGGTCAGATGATACACCGGCTCGAACTCGGGGATATCGCCTGCCTCACCCACCGGCAGGATGTGATCGGGGTGAACCATCTGCGCCATCCCATCAAACAGCTCGAGTTTACCCGACACCACCCGCACCGCCCCCTGCGGCAGAACGCGGTTGAGGTAGTCCGAGCGCGCATGAAAGAACACCAGCTGGAAATCCATCTGCGCGTCATGCACGTGGATGCGGTACGCCCCGCCGCGATTGCGGGACGGGCGATGGCTGTCGACGGTGATCTCGACCGTCAGAGTGCTGGGTAGATCCGCGCCCTTGATCGTGTCGCGCCGGCGGCGATCCACCACCGCATAAGGCAGTGAAAACAACACGTCACGCGGTGTTTCGATATCCAGCGCGGCCAAGAGCTGCGCCGTTTTTGGGCCAACACCATCCAGTGTCTCAAGCCCCGCAAACAGCGGGTACAGAGGTTCAGGCCGTCCGCTCATAGCCCCTCGATCAGCTCCAGCCAGCCGTCTTCGTCCAAAGTCTGGATCCCCAAATCGGCGGCTTTCTTGGCCTTGGACCCTGCACCAGGCCCCGCCACCAGCAGGTCGGTTTTCTTGCTGACCGAGCCGGAAACCTTGGCCCCCAACGATTCCGCGCGGGCCTTTGCCTCGGCCCGGGTCATCTTTTCCAGCGTGCCCGTGAAGACGACGGTTTTGCCCGCGACGGGGCTGTCTTGCGTTGGCGCTTCGGGCGGCACGATGGTCAGATGGGTGCGCAAGGCATCAAAGGCCGCGCGTTCGTCCGCGTTGGCAAAGGCGTCCGACAGCGAAAGGCCCAGGGTCGCACCGATCCCGTCGATGCCTGTCAGGTCGGCCCAGGCGGCGGTGGCCTCGACCGGGATATTGGCCAGGGCCAGGGCCTTGTCGCGGGCCTCTTTCACGCGGGCCCGGCGACCTTCGGAATTGGCCGCGATCCGCTCTGCCTCTTCTGCCTCATCCGCTGCGCGATGCGCCAAGGCGGCTGGACGGGCCGTGTCGACGGCCTGCGCCATCGCGTCCCAATCCCCGTAATGCAGCGCCAGATCGCGCGCGCCGACTTCACCCACGTGGCGGATACCCAGGGCGAAGATCAGCCGGATCAACGGGATGGTGCGTTTTTCGTCGATTGCCGCGAACAGGTTGCTGGCCGAGGTATCGCCCCAGCCATCGCGGTTCTTAAGCCGCGCCAGAGTGGCTGCATCGCGAGCTTGCAGTGTAAAGATGTCTTCGGGCGTGCGGATCGGCAGCACCTCATCCCCATGAAACATCTCGATCTGTTTGGCACCCAGCCCTTCGATGTCGAAGGCCTTGCGCGAGACAAAATGTTTCAGTTTTTCAACGGCCTGCGCGGGACAGATGATCCCACCGGTGCATCGGCGCACGGCATCTCCCTCTTCGCGGGTCGCGGGGCTGCTGCATTCGGGGCATGTGGTTGGAAAGACGTAAGGCTGCGCTTGCTCCGGTCGCTTGCTAAGGTCCACATCGGCCACTTTGGGGATCACGTCACCTGCACGGTAGACCTGCACCCAATCGCCGACGCGGATGTCCTTGCCGCCCCGAATTTCATTGCCCGAGGCATCGCGGCCCTGGATGTAGTCCTCGTTGTGCAGCGTCGCATTCGAGACGACAACGCCGCCCACGGTGACCGGAGCCAGCCGCGCCACCGGGCTGATGGCACCCGTGCGGCCCACTTGAATGTCGATCTCCTCAAGCCGGGTCCAGGCCAGTTCGGCCGGGAATTTATGCGCAATCGCCCAACGAGGCGTGGTCGAGCGGAAGCCAAGCCGCGCCTGAAGGCCCAGATCGTTGACCTTGTAGACGACGCCGTCGATATCATAGCCAAGCGTCGCGCGCTGCTCTTCGATGTCATGGTAATGCGCGATCAACTCGGCAGGTGTGGCGCAGAGTTTCGTGAGCGGATTGGTCTGAAACCCCAGATCGGCCAGCTTTTCGATGGCCCCCATCTGCGTTTCCGCAAGCGGTGCGGACAGATCCCCCCAGGCATAGGCAAAGAACCGCAAAGGACGAGACTTGGTGATTTCCGCATCCAACTGCCGCAGCGATCCGGCTGCGGCGTTGCGTGGATTGGCAAAGGTTTTGCCGCCCCGCTCGGCCTGGCGCGCATTCAACGCGTCGAAATCCGGGTGGGACATATAGACCTCGCCCCGCACTTCGAGCACATTCGGCGCGTCCTGCAAAAGGTGTGGGATATCCGTGATCGTCCGGGCATTGGCGGTGACGTTTTCGCCCGTCTCGCCATCCCCCCGCGTGGCGGCCTGCACCAGAACACCCTGCTCATACCGCAGCGACAGGGACAGACCGTCGATTTTGGGTTCCGCTGTATAGGTCAGAGCATCTTTTGCCCCGAGCCCCAGGTACTTGCGAATCGATGTGTCAAAACCATCGACGTCTTCGTCATCAAAAGCGTTGCCCAGTGACAGCATCCGCACAACATGGGTGATCTTGGAAAACGCCTCGGCCGGGCCTGCACCCACCTGATCGGTCGGGCTGTCGTCGCGTTTGAGTTGGGGAAAGCGGTCCTCGATCGCTGTATTGCGCCGTTTCAGCGCATCATATTCTGCATCCGACATCACCGGATCGTCAGCAGTGTGATAGGCGGCGTTTGCCTGCCCCAGAAGATCCGCCAACCGGGCCAGTTCAGCGCTGGCTTGTTCCTCGGTCATGGCTTTGATGTCGGTGGTGTCTGTCACGGCCTCGCCCCAAACTTGATAGTAGGTCCAAGTGATAGGGCGAGGCCACGATCAGGTCCAGATGTCTTCATCGTGAGTGGTGGTGGCTGCCTGGACCAGCAGCCTGGGCTTGCCTGTGCCGATCACGCGCCAACGGCGAGGCGCGGATCGCTCATTTCATTGGGCTGCGGGTCGCGCAGCACATAGCCACGGCCCCAAACTGTCTCGATATAGTTTTCGCCGTCGGTTGCATTGCTGAGCTTTTTGCGCAGCTTGCAGATAAACACGTCGATGATCTTGAGTTCCGGCTCGTCCATGCCGCCATAGAGATGGTTAAGGAACATCTCCTTGGTCAGGGTCGTCCCCTTGCGCAGGCTCAGCAGCTCGAGCATCTGATATTCCTTGCCGGTCAGATGCACGGTCTGCCCGCCCACCTCGACCGTCTTGGCGTCCAGATTAACCGAAATCTTGCCGGTTTTGATGATCGATTGCGAATGTCCCTTGGATCGGCGGATGATCGCGTGAATGCGGGCCACCAGCTCTTCTCGGTGGAAAGGCTTGGTCAGATAGTCATCCGCGCCAAAGCCAAACCCCTTGATCTTGCTTTCGGTGTCATCAGCACCCGACAGGATCAGAATCGGCGTTTCGATTCGCGCCATGCGCAGCTGGCGCAGCACCTCGTGCCCGTTCATATCCGGCAGGTTCAGGTCCAGAAGGATCAGGTCATAGTCATACAACTTGGCCAGATCGATCCCCTCTTCGCCTAGGTCCGTTGCATATACGTTCAAGTTGGCATGCGTCAGCATCAACTCGATGCTCTTGGATGTTGTTGGATCGTCTTCAACAAGAAGTACGCGCATTTAATGTCTCCGCCTTAATCAGGTCCCGTCGTTGTGATTAACCGTGACGAATAAAGGTTAACCTCACGTTACCGTTAATGCAGTTATGGAAGATCAACTTAAAGTTGTCTATATTTTTTCAAAGCGGTCACTTTCAACGCATCTGCACCATGGTCTGCAACTGCTGACACCCAGCTGCTAAATTCCTCTTCACTCAGCCCATAGAGCTTCATCGCATCCGGCAGAGTGATCAACCCGTACAGCACCCCACGCACCACCGCGACTTTCCGTGACGCAACCCATCGTTGTGTCTCAGGCGGCGGTAAATCGGCCCGTGTCATGATGGATCCATCCGGCAGAGTTACTGATCTTGGCCCTTCCACTTTTCGCAAAAACATCACCTATCCCTTTTACTGACACCCAGACTCTGGATCAGCCTACTTAACGGGTGGTGAAACCGCCTCTTGAGAGTATGTAGGATTTTCTTATATTCCGCTGGTCTTTCCCCGTTTAAACAGGAGCCGCCCCATGGCGCTGGACACAGATGCACCGCTGAACTCGCTTGGATTTGCGAAACCCCCGTCGGAAACGCGGGTCGTTGTGGCCATGTCTGGGGGTGTCGACAGCTCGGTCGTGGCCGCGTACCTGTCCGATCAGGGCTATGACGTCGTGGGCGTGACGTTGCAGCTTTATGATCATGGCGCCGCCCTGGCCAAGAAAGGCGCCTGCTGTGCGGGCATCGACATCCATGATGCGCGCCGCGTGGCCGAGGAACGCGGCTTTCCCCACTACGTGCTGGATTACGAAAACATCTTCCAGGAAGCGGTGATCGACGAGTTCGCCGACAGCTATCTGGCAGGTGCCACCCCGGTGCCCTGCATTCGCTGCAACGAACGGGTAAAGTTCAAGGATCTGCTGGAAACCGCCAAGGATCTTGAGGCCGATTGCATGGCGACCGGCCACTACATCCAGCGCATGATGGGTGAAAACGGGCCTGAGCTGCATTCGGCCGAGGATGCCAACCGCGATCAGTCGTATTTCCTGTTCTCGACCACGCCGGAACAGCTGGATTACTTGCGCTTCCCTCTGGGCCACCTGCCCTCCAAGGATGCCACCCGCGAGATGGCGGCACAATATGGTCTGTCGGTCGCGGACAAACCCGACAGTCAGGACATCTGCTTTGTGCCCAACGGCAACTACGCCAGCGTGATCGAGAAACTGCGCCCCGGCGCGGCGGAACCCGGTCAGATCGTTCATGCGGATGGCCGCGTTCTGGGCGAGCACAACGGGGTCATCCACTACACCATCGGTCAACGCCGGGGTCTGGGCATCGGCGGCCTCAGCGAGCCGCTTTATGTGGTGAAACTGGACGTGGACACCAAGCAGGTCGTCGTCGGCCCCAAAGCGCTCCTATCGACCCGCACCATCCCCGTGCGCGAAATCAACTGGCTGGGGGATGAGCCGTTCACCTCGCAGACGGAATGGCATGTCTCAGTCAAGGTCCGCTCGACCCGCCCCCCGCGCGAGGCGATCATCCGTCCGCTCAGCGACACCACAGCCGAGGTCGAACTGCTGAGCCCCGAGGAAGGCGTGTCACCGGGTCAGGCCTGTGTGTTCTACGAAACCGACGGCAGCCGCATCTTTGGCGGCGGCTGGATCTGGCGCGGTTACTAGGCGTCGACAGGCTGTACCGCCTGCGTTCTGCGGTGCCGCGCCGAGCCGACAGGCGAGGCGCCCGGCCCAACCTAAGGAGATGTCCCGCAAGGGGCATCGACGATGGGCGGGAGGGCTTGTTTCCCTGTACCACCCAGGTACCTCACAGTAGGTCGGTGCCGCTGTCGAGCAGCACATATATCCCGGCGGCAATCATCACAAACGGCGCCAGGCGCTCAAACCGTTGTGTCCACGGGCCTGTCGCTCGTGCAGTAACCGCAAAGACCAACCCAATCGCCCCAAGGGCCAGAACCGCCACAATCGCACTGATTAGAGCCGCAATCCGGAAGAGCGGCGCAGAATCGGCCAGCACTGGCGCCATGACAGCGAAGCTGTCCATCGACAGGCTGAGAAACAGCAGGCTTGTCATCAGGAACGAACTGCCGCGCGAAAAGGTCTCGGTGTGCCCTCCGTCGTCACGGCGAAACTGCTGCCAAAGCCCACGCAGCCCCAATCCCACCGGGATCAGGCCCAGCAGGCCCACATTGCTCGGAACCAGTTGATCGGATCCCACGGCAACCACCATGGCAAGGGTCAAAATCACTGCTTGCGCGGCGGTGTAACCTGCGATGGCGCGCCATTTACCCACCACCAGCGACAGGGCCAAAAGCGCGGCAAGGTTGTCAATGTTGGTCAATAGCTGGGCAACGGCGGCCGAGACGCCAAAAGCGATCAGCTCCATCGCGTCAACTCTCTGGCAGTCGGCTCAGCACAGCCCGAGCAGCACGCAGGCCCGGCTGCTCGCCGCCCTGCCCCAGACGCTCCATCGTCACCCGCATGGCCTCTGTCTGCGCCTGAGGGTTGGCACGCACATCCGACAAAGCCCCCGCAATATTGCGGGGCAAACAAGCTGGACCAAGGCATTCAGGGATCACTCGGGTGTCGCTGACCAGATTGACCAGGGTCACGGTGTCGATCAGTGCCATGCTTTCCATGATCTTGTAGGTGAGCCAACTGAATTTGTAGGCGATCACCATCGGCGTTTGCGCGGCGGCCAGTTCCAGCGACACCGTGCCGGACGCCGCCAGAGCCAGGTCTGCCGTGGCAAAAGCTGCGCGCTTCTGCGTCGCCGCAGCATCGGCATCCTGCTTGTCCGAGGACAGCACCACCGGCTGTCCTGGCCAATGGGCTGTTTTCTGACGCACCAGCTCGGCCACATGTGGCGCAGTTGGGATGACAACACGCAGATCCGGGTTCCGGCTCAGGAAATCTTGCAAAGCGGCACCAAAGACATCCGCCAACCGCTCGACCTCGCTGCGGCGTGATCCCGGCAAAGCCAACAACACTGCCGCGTCCCCAAGCCCGTGTTCAGCGCGCAGCTGCGCAATGTCTGCCTCCGTGGCCTGCGGCTCGCCCACCACCGGATGGCCGACGAAATCGCACTCCATCCCTGCGCGTTCCATATAGGGCGGCTCGAACGGCAAAAGGGCGAGTACGTGATCGATGACCTTTGCCATCTTGTCGGCCCGCCTAGGGCGCCAGGCCCAGACACTGGGGGCCACATAGTGCACGGTGCGGATGTCACTGGCCTCTTTCACCAGCTTGGCCACCCGCAGGCTGAAATCGGGGCTGTCGATGGTGATCACCACATCCGGTTTCAGGTCCAGAATGGCCTGGGCCGTCTCGGCGATACGACGTTTGAGGTGAAAGTATTTGGGCAGAACCTCGGTCAGGCCCATGACGCTGAGTTCCTGCATCGGAAACTGGCTTTGCAGGCCTTGCGCTTCCATCAGCGGACCGCCGATGCCGTGAAACTCGACTTCGGGACGCAGGTGTCGCAGACCGGCCATCAGAGCGCCGCCCAGCCGGTCGCCCGAGGGTTCACCGGCAAGGACAAAGACGCGCATCAGGACGCGCGCTCCCGCACCCACAGGAACAGGCCCAATCGGTTGCATTCCGCCACCACGGCCTCGCGATCCAGAACCATGACGCCGCCTTTTTCGATGACAATCCCAGCCAGTCCCGCTGCCACCGCAGCAGTAACCGTGTCCGGCCCGATGGTGGGCAGGTCAACCCGACGATCCTGGCCCGGTTTGGGCAGCTTGATCATCACACCGCCGCCCGCGTCAGGGCGTTGGGTGAGCGATTGCAGCATCCAATTGGTGCCAAAGACGCCTTCGATCGCCAGCGCCTGCCCCCTGAGCACGACGCAGGCCTGGCCAATGTCGGTGGCCGCCATGGCGCGGACGATGCCGACGCCGCGATCTGCGTCTTTCTCGTCGATCTCTGACGGTTGCGCCTCGGTCAGCACACCAACCCGTGGCAACAGATCGGGCGCCAAGTCATGCGCGGCCAGAACCTCTAGTCCGGCTTGCTCAAAAATGCTGATCACGGCGCGCAAGGCCCCGTCGTCGCCAGAGACCAAAGCCTGCTGCAGGATCGGGATCAGCGGCAGGGTGGCCGCATCAATTCGCGCAGGATCAACCGCCGGGCGCCCAACGGATCCGGCCATGCAGATCCGGGTCACGCCACGCTCTTTCATCGCAACCAGCAGCGAACCCAGCGTTTCCAGGCGGAACGGCAGATCCACCTCAAGCGTGTCGGGTTCGAACCCTTCGAGCCCGCAGATCACGGGACGCTCTTCGAGACGTGCCACCAAATCGGTCGGAAGACCTCCGCCGCCTGCAATCAAAGCCAGCATGTTCAGTTCCCCGGTGTCAGGAAGGACCGGTCGGTATCGCCCACCACGAAATTCACGATCTCTTGCACGTATTCGCTGTCGAACTCATCGCTCATGCGTTGGATACGGTTCTGAAACGTGCCTTCACCCTGCGCCATCATCTGGAACGCGGCTCTGAGCGCAGTGATGTCGGCGCGCGGCACGCCCCGGCGTTTCAAACCAACCAGGTTCAACCCATGCAACTCGCCCCGCGGGGCCTGTACAAGACCGTATGGGATCACATCGTTGGTCACCATGGTCACGGCGCCAATGATCGCGCCCTTGCCGATGCGTACGAATTGATGCACGCCCGACAGACCACCGATGATCACGTTGTCCTCGATGATGCAGTGACCGGCGACAGCGGCCGAATTCACCACGATCACGTGGTTGCCGATCTGCACATCATGAGCAATGTGGCAGCCCGCCATGAACAGGTTGTCGTCGCCCACCTTGGTCAGGCCACCCCCCCCTTCGGTACCGGGGTTCATTGTGACATGTTCTCGGATGCGGTTGCGTCTACCGATCACCAGTGCGCATTTCTCGCCCTTGAACTTCAGGTCCTGCGGGATTTCACCGATCACCGAAAAAGAGAAGATGGTCGTGTCGTCGCCGATCTCGGTATCGCCGGTCACAACCACATGCGATTTCAGCTCGACCCTATCGCCAAGACGCACGTTGGGGCCGATGACACAGAACGGACCGACAATACAATCAGCGCCCAATTGTGCGCCCTCTTCAATCACCGCGCTAGGGTGTATCTGGGCCATGCCTCAGCCCTCTTGCCGGTCAATCATGGCGGTAAATTCGGCCTCGGCCGCAACCTCGTCGCCAACAACTGCCTTGCCGTGGAACTTGAAGATCTTGCCGCCTGGCTTGCCGCGCACGGTCGACACGTGCATTTCCAGAACATCACCCGGCACCACCTTGCGGCGGAATTTGCACTTTTCGATGTTCATGAAATAGATCAGCAGCTCGGTGTCGATCATGTCCATGCCTACGCCCAGCATCACACCTGCGGTCTGCGCCATCGCCTCAACGATCGTCACACCCGGCATGATCGGCGTGCCCGGAAAGTGGCCCTGGAAATGCGGCTCGTTCATGGTCACGTTCTTGATGCCGCGCGCTGATGTGAAGCCATCAATGTCTTCGACCCGGTCAACCAGCAGAAACGGATAGCGGTGCGGAAGAATGCGCTGGATCAGCTGGATGTCGGCGCTCTGAGTTTCAGTGGTCATGACGCAGGTGTCCTGTCTTAACTTTTTGTTGATATTTGACTAACAACCCCAGCCTGTTAGGGCAAGCTTTGCTATTGCTTGGCTTCGGGTGCGATCCGGCTCCCGTCGCCCAAGGCCACATCAACCCGCGAAATTGCAATCTCGGTGATGTCCGCAGTTGGGTCTGCCAGAATTACAGTGGATTGCTCAATCAGCACTGCGGCTCCCGCCTCGCGGCGCAGATCCTCAAGGATGGGCACAATCACCTGCAAGAACTCGGCCCGGGCAATATCGCCTTTTTGATTAAGCGCTTCGTACTTGCGTTTCTGCGTGGCGCGATGGCTTTGGACTTTTTGATCAAAAGCATCTGCCAAAACGCGGAACGAGTCGGCATCAATCGTATTGCGCCGCTCGGTCAATTCCTGCTCTTCCTGCTCGAGCTCGCCTTCGATGCGCCGATTTTCGGCGGCGAGCACAGCGCTTTCGGCATCGATCTCGTTGGCAACGCGCTGACCGAACTGCGACCTGGCAAACAGCGCCTCGATCGAGATCGTCAGGACCTGACTTTGCGCAACACCAAGTTGTTGGGCCTGCCCCGTTTGTGCTGCCCCCAGGCCCCAAAACACAAAACACAGGGCCAGAAAAAGACCCTGTGCGTTTGCGAAAGCGAAAATCCGCTTCATTCTCGTCTCAGAACCGGGCCTGAATGGTCAGGTCAAAGCTCTGTTCTTTGTCAAAGGTCTCTTTCTTCAGGGCCTTCGAGAAGTTGAACCGCAGCGGACCAAAGGCGGTGGTCCACAGGACCGAGAAGCCGATGACGTGACGGAACGAGCCACCCTCGCCCACGATCGTGCCACCTGCGGTGTTCACGTTCGACAGGTCCCACAGGTTACCAACGTCGTAGAAAACGCCACCACGGATACCCAGCTCTTCGGGCAGACCCAGCGGGAATTCGGCCTCAAGCCGGGCCACCGCATAGTAGTTGCCACCCAAAGCGTCGTCCTGACCGCCGGACAAATCACGCGGACCGATACCTGCGGGCTCAAAACCACGAAACACGTCTGGGCCAAAGATAAAGCGGTCGATGGTCCGGCTTGACCCGCTGCCCTGCCAGTTGAACGCACCCAGTTCCAGCGAGGCACGCAATGTCACTTCTTCATGCCAAACACGTGTTTGCGCGATGGTTTTGGCCGACGTCTTGAAGTATTTGTTGTCACCGCCCACGCCAGCAGCATCCAGCCCCAACTCAAAGCGAATGCCAGCATTGGGGTTCAGCCCCCCAAGTCGGCTGTCATAGACATAGGTTGCACCAAAAATGCTGGACGCGCGCTCGCCCTGCGCAATTTCCGACGTAATCACCGACCCGGTCGTTGTGTTGGAACGCGCCAACATCTCGCTGGCCTCCCAACGGTAACGCACCTGCAGGGTCGACAGCTCGCCTGTCCGGAACGTCAGGCCAGGGTTGAAGAATTTACGAGACGTGTCGTAGTTCGCAAAGCTCGAATTCCGCTCCGAGATCCCCAGATCCAGATCGAACCGCAGGTCACGTCCCAACAACTGCGGCTCTGAAAAGCCCAGAACATATTGCTCGGCGTCCTGCGCGGTCGACAGGGTAATCCCAAGCGTCTGACCACGGCCAAGGAAGTTCCTTTCGCTCAGGCCAATGGCGATACCAAAGCCGTCGTTGACCGAGTAGCTACCACCCAGGCTGAGCGAGCCGGTCGGCTGCTCTTCGACGTCGACGTCGACAAATACACGGTCTGGCGTTGACCCTTCGCGGGTTTCCACATTGGATTCAGCAAAAAACCCAAGTGCACGAATACGCTCGGCGCTTTCACGGATCTCACGCGGGTTGAACGGGTCCCCCTCGACCGAGCGGAACTGCTGACGAATCACGCGGTCCAAAGTGGTGGTATTGCCTTCGATGTCGATGCGCTCGACAAAGATGCGGGGGCCTTTGACCAAGGCAAATTCCACATCCAGCGTAAGGTCACGGTCGTTGCGGGTGATGCGCGGCTCAACCCGTAGAAAATCGACGCCATTGCGCAGTCCAAGACGTTCCTGACGCGCAATCGAGTTTTCAATGAGCGACGGCGAGTAGATTACACCTGGTTTGACTTTGAGCGCGTCCTGATATTCGGCGGCATTGACGCCAGCAATCTCGCTTATGGTCGTGATCTTGCCGAACGAGAACTGCTGCCCCTCTTGCACGTCCATCACCAGGAAAAAGGCATCACGCTCGCGGGTGAATTCGACGTTGGCGCTGTTGACGCGGAAGTCGATGTAACCACGTGACAGATAGAAATCGCGCAGAACCTGTTTGTCGAATTCAATCCGGTCGGCGATGAATGTGTCCGAGCGGATGAAGGCACGCAGAAAACCGGCCTGTTTCGTCTCGAGCACGCGCCGCAGGCGACGGTCGGAATAGGCCCGGTTGCCAACAAAGCTAACGCGCTCGATCTCGATGGTGTCGCCTTCGCTGATTTCAAACACCAGATCGACACGGTTGCCATCGCGACGAATGATGCGCGGCACAACAGTGGCGGCCACACGACCCTGCGCCGAGTAGATCTCGGCGATGGTCTGGGCGTCGCGTTCGGCCTGCTCGGGCGTGAACACACGGCGTGATTCCGATCCTACCGCCTCGACCAGGTTTTCGTCCTTGATCCGGCGGTTGCCTTCGAAATTGATCTTGTTGATTGTGGGATACTCGGTGACCTTGATGACCAGAGTGCTGCCGCGCGGAATGATTTCGACTGTCTCAAAAACGCCACTGTCAAGAATACGCTTGTAGGCGTCGTTCAACTGCCCCGCCGTGACACGCTGTCCACGCGCGATTCCCGCGCGGGTGACAATTGTCGACGTTTCGATCCGTTGATTGCCCTCAACCTGAACCGAATTGAAGGTGTAATTCTGGGCCGTGGCCTGAGACGGAAATACCGCAAAGGCCGCTGCAAAGACAAAGAAAAATACAAACAGTACCCGATACAACATGTAGGAGCCTGTAATCTGACAACCGCAGGATGTTCCCACGTCTCTCCCATTATTCATCTTATTATCAACCCGAATTTTTAGCAGACTTGGGAAGTTCACTAGCCGGATTGTGGCACGATGTCAAAACCAAGAAAAAGACACGCGGCCCAGAGGACCGCGTGTCTCGTGTCATACCAATTTGATGAGAATCAAAGGCTTCCCAGGTACGCTCCGAGCATGAGCGCAAATGCGATGGTGCCGAGATACAAGAGCCGGTCCCAGTTCAGTTCGAACAATAGGCTCAATCCGCGATACGATTGCTGCAGGGTTTGCATGGTCCCGATCCTCTGGTGTTCATCTTTCCCAGAAAATTAACCGGCGAATGTGGCAAGACTTGGGCACCTCTGCGGCGGCCTTGCGACCTCCTCTTTAACAGAAGAGGTCGTTACCCACAGAAAACACCATCAGGGAAAGCACCAGCATGATGCCGATGGACATCAAGATCCGCAGGGCCCGATCGCTTGGCGGTTTGCCTGAAACGGCCTCATACGCGTAGAACACCAGATGCCCGCCATCCAGAACCGGCACCGGAAAGAGATTGATCAACCCCACAGCAGTCGACAGCACGGCAATGAACCAAATAAAGCTTTGTGCGCCCTGGCTGGCCAATGCTCCCGATGTTTCGGCAATACCGATGGGCCCCGAAATGTTGCAGGTGCTGATCGCGCCGGTGATCATGTGCCAGACACCAGACAACGACCCTTCGATGATCCGCAGGGTCTGCGCCACCCCGCCCGTCAAGGCGTCGATGGGACCGGCAGCCTGGGTTGCAGGATCAAGCGCCATACCGCCCACGATGCCGATGCGCCAATGGGTCTTGAACCCGCCTTCGGCTTGCGGCTCATCCGTGCGGCGTGGAGCCAGCGCAAATTCCAGCATCGCGCCATCGCGCCATACATCCAGCAGCAGGACACGGCCGTCCGAGGTTTCCACGATGTCCTTGAGTTGCGAGAAGGCGTAAATCGGCTCGCCCTCAACCGCGGTGATCACGTCACCGGCCTTCAGCTCAATATCATAGGCCGCGCTGCGTGGAGCGACCTGTTGAATATAGGGCGGAAACAACCAAGGGCCGGTCACCGTCAGCGACTGCCCGTCGCGGGTTATCCCATAGTCCAACTGCGGTTGCGGCTCGAGCGCTTCGACAAAAGCGTCCCATTTTTCGGGTTCATCAAAGCTGGGTGTAGCAACCCCATTGATCGCTGTGATCTGGTCCCCAACCCGCAATTCCTGCACCGTATTGGGCAATGCCTTGAGTTCACCAACCGTCAGCGGGTCAGTTGCCTCGCCGCGGAACATGAAAATCGCCGCAAAAACCAGAATCGACATGATAAAGTTGAACACCGGGCCAGCGGCCACAGTGGCCGAGCGCGCCCAGAGGGGCGCACCGTGCATGGTGCGACGCAGCGTTTCGGGGTCTTCGATTGCCTCCATCGCTTCGGCATCCTTGCCGGATGCGGCGTTGGCGTCGCCCATGAATTTGACATAGCCGCCAAAGGGCAACAGCGCGACCTGCCAGCGGGTCCCGCGCTTGTCCACCCGGCTCCAGATCACCGGGCCAAAGCCAAGCGAGAAGACCTCGGGGTGAATACCGGACCAACGGCCCACGATGTAGTGGCCGTATTCATGCACAAAGACGATAACCGACAAGGCCAGCACAAAGGCCGCGATCGTGTAAATCGCGCCGCCGAATTGGGGGATCAAACCAAGAATATCCACGTTACCTACCTGCTCGCTGTGCCATTGCCTCGTCGGCCCATAGACGGGCCAGATGGTCTGTTTGGGTCACGTTATCAAGGGTCATTTGGGCATCAATAAGACCCGGATTGGCCTCAAATCGGTCCAATACCTGTTCAACCACGCACGCCATATCCAGAAAACCGATGCGCTCTGCAATAAAGGCATCCAGCGCGCGTTCCTTGGCGGCATTGAAAACTGCGCCCGACAACCCGCCCCGGTCCATCACCTCATAGGCCAGGCGCAGGGCCGGATACCGGGCATCCTCGGGCGCTTTGAAGTTCAGCTGACCCAGCTGTGCAAGGTCCAGTCGCGCGACGGGCAGATCCCGGCGTTCCGGCCAATGCAGCGCATAACCGATGGCGTGGCGCATATCAGGCGCACCAAGATGGGCCATCAAGGCGCCATCGCGGAAGCCCACCAGTGAATGAACCATGGATTCGGGGTGAATGATGACCTCGATCTGCGATGGATCGACACCAAAGAACTCTCGCGTTTCAATGACTTCGAGTGCCTTGTTGAACATCGATGCGCTGTCGATGGTGATCCGTTGCCCCATGTCCCAGTTCGGGTGATTGGATGCCTCAGCCAAGCTTGCATGTTCCAAGGCCTCAAGCGGCCAGTCGCGGAATGCACCGCCGCTGGCGGTGATTATGATCCGTTCGACGCTGGCCATATCTTCGCCCACCAGCGCCTGAAAGATCGCCGAATGCTCGCTGTCGACGGGCAACAACCGCGCGTCATGCTGCCGGGCGGTGTCCAGCACCAGCTGCCCGGCACATACCAGCGTTTCCTTGTTGGCCAGCGCCAGCGTGGCGCCTTGTTTCAGCGCCTCAAGCCCCGGAGCCAGACCCGCCGCGCCCACAATGGCCGACATGACCCAATCGGCAGGCCGCGCGCCCGCCTCGACCAGCGCTGCCTGCCCTGCTGCGGCCTCAATCCCGGTTCCGGCCAAGGCCGCGCGCAGGTCGTCCAGACGGTCGTCATAGGCGGTGATTGCAATGTCCGCCCTAAGCCGCTTTGCGTCCTCGGCCAAGAGCGCAATATTCGCGCCCCCGGTCAATGCCACGACGTCATAGGTGTTGGGATCGCGGGCGATCAGATCGACGGTGTTCTGTCCGATGGATCCTGTCGCCCCGAAAATCGAGACTTTCCGCATCACATATCTCCGGGTGCGTAAAGTAGCCCTGCAAGCAAGACAAACAAGGCCGCGCCCATCATGCCGTCAAAGCGATCCAGGAACCCGCCATGCCCCGGAATCAGGTTCGAGCTGTCCTTGATCCCGACCCGCCGCTTGAGCGCGCTTTCAGCCACATCGCCCGCTTGCGAGAACATCGAAGCCAGAACCGAAATGACAACCAGTCGAACGCCATAGCCACCATAGGCTGCAAAGGCCACTCCGACCAAAGCAGCCGCGATCCAGCCTCCGGCGGTGCCGGACCAGGTCTTTTTGGGACTGACTGCGGGCCAGAACTTGGGTCCACCAATGGCCTTGCCGGCAAAGTACCCGGCCACGTCTGTGGCCACGACCACACCGATCAGCCAGAGCATCCATTCAAAGCCCATATTTTCGCGGATCGAAATGAACCCCAGCCCTGCGCAGGTGATCCAGATGGCGAAGATGGCAAACAGCCCCCTGCGTGACCTGATTTGTCCAACGCCCACCAAGGCAGGTGCCAACAGCACAGGCAGTACAAATAGCGGCGGGATGTGATAGCTGAGCACGACGGCCGCCGCCGTTAGAATCCCCAGCTGAATGGCAACCTGCGGTTTGTCCGGATCAATCATCCGGGTCAGTTCCCAGATCATGATCCCGCACGCGGCTGCGATAAAGCTTTCAAACCACAAGCCGCCCAGCCAGACTTCGATGGCGCCGATGGCGACCAGAACGATGGCCGACCCTACACGTGCCGTCAGGTCGGCCCACCGTCCATCTTTCATGTCTTCACAGCCCCGAACCGGCGATCCCGACTGCCAAACCCACGGCACAGGCGCCCCAACTCTTCGGCGGTGAAATCCGGCCACAGCGTGTCGATGAATTCGTATTCTGAGTAAGCCGACTGCCACAGCAGGAAGTTCGATATACGCGCCTCGCCGCTGGTGCGGATGACCAGATCCGGGTCGGGCAACACCTGCGTGTCCAGATATTTGGGCAGCGTTTCCTCATCTACGTCATCCGGGTTCAGCTTGCCATCAGCCACGTCCTGCGCCAGCTGCTTGGTCGCACGGGCGACCTCATCCCGGCCGCCATAATTCAGCGCGATGGTCAGATGCACCCTGTCGTTGTTTTCAGTCAGCTCTTCGAGACTGTCCATCAGCTTGATCAACTTGGGATCCAGACGCAGCCTGTCGCCAATAAAGCGAACCCGAACACCTTCTTCGTCCAACGCCCGCGCTTCTTTCGTAATGTAGCGCCGGAACAGGCTCATCAGGCCGGCAACTTCGACCTGTGTTCGTTTCCAATTTTCCGTAGAAAAGGCAAAAATAGTCAAATATTTCACGCCGTAGTCGGGGCAAGCCTCGACCACTTCGCGGACACGTTTGGCACCGGCGTGATGGCCGAACAAACGGGGACGTCCCCGCGCCTGGGCCCAACGGCCGTTGCCATCCATGATGATGGCAACGTGACGTGGACCTGCGGGAAGGTCGGAATGTGGGTCTTTGGGCATAAATGAACCGTTCAGACCTGCATGATTTCGGCTTGCTTGGTTTCCAGAGCTTCGTCGACCATCTTGATCATCTTGTCGGTCAGCTCCTGCACCTCGGCTTCCCAGAATTTCTGGTCATCCTCGGACACGTCACCGTCGGACTTGGCCTTCTTGATCTGGTCCATCCCGTCGCGGCGCACGTTGCGCACAGAAACCCGCGCGTTTTCCGCGTAGCTGCCGGCGACTTTGGTCAGTTCGCGGCGACGTTCTTCGTTCAGCTCGGGGATGGGCAGCATGATGATGGTGCCGTTGAGCTGCGGGTTGATGCCCAGGCCGCTTTCGCGGATCGCCTTTTCGACCTTGCCCACCAACGACTTGTCCCAAACGTTGATTGTGACCATGCGCGGTTCCGGCACGTTAACGGTGCCCACCTGGTTGATCGGCGTCATCGAGCCATAAGCATCGACCATCACCGGCTCCAGCATCGAGCCCGAGGCTCGGCCCGTCCGCAAGGACGCAAATTCGGTTTTCAGATTGGCCATGGCGCCTTCCATGCGGCGCTCAAGGTCATCTGTATCAAGCATAAATTCGTCAGACATGCTGCCCACTCCCCTTAACAGGATTATCGGTTGCCAAAGCCTATAGCCTTAGCCGGATACCTTTGTATAGGTGCCCTTGCCCGCCAGAATGCCACGGAACCCACCCGGTTCGTCCAGTCCAAAGACAATCAGCGGCAAATTGTTGTCGCGCGCCAGTGCAATGGCCGAGGCGTCCATGACCTTGAGGCGCTTGGCCAGAACGTCGTCATAGCTGACCTCGTCATAGCGCACGGCATCGTCATTTGTCGCCGGGTCTTTATCATAAACGCCGTCGACGCCATTCTTGCCCATGAAGATCGCCTCGCAGGCCATTTCGTTGGCGCGAAGCGTGGCGGCGGTGTCGGTGGTAAAATACGGGTTGCCGGTGCCAGCCGCAAAGATACAGACCCGTTTCTTTTCCAGGTGACGCACGGCGCGGCGACGGATGTAGGGCTCGCAAACTTCGTCCATACGGATCGCCGAAATCACACGGGTGAACACGCCAAGCTCTTCGAGAGCGGATTGCATCCCCAGTGCGTTCATCACCGTGGCCAGCATGCCCATGTAATCAGCGGTGGTACGTTCCATCCCCTGGGCCGACCCGCTGAGGCCGCGGAAAATGTTGCCGCCGCCGATCACCATGCAGATCTCGACGCCCATATCGTGTACGGTTTTCACTTCTTGCGCGATGCGCTGAACGGTGGGTGGATGCAGGCCAAAGCCCTGGTCCCCCATCAATGCCTCCCCCGATATTTTCAGCATCACGCGTTTATAGGTTGTTTCGGTCTGCTCGTTCTCGGATGAAGAGGATGAGGTCATGTTGCGCTCCGGGCTCACACGGGGTTAATTTCCCGCGCAAAATGAAGGAAAAGGCCGTCAGGTTCAATGCGGCATGAGACAGGACAGGGCAGGAATTTCATGGGTCATCGGAAAAACACATGTCACTGCTGAGCCAACTGCCAGAAATCACCGACACCCGACCGATCCTGATCGCTGGCCCCACGGCCTCGGGCAAATCCGCCCTCGCGCTCGAGATTGCTGCGCGTCATGGGGGCGTGATCATCAATGCTGATGCCAGCCAGATCTATGACAGCTGGCGCGTGATCACCGCCTGCCCATCGGAAGAAGAAGAGGCCCAGGCGCCCCATCGCCTGTATCGCCACATCCCCTTTGATGCGACCTATTCCGCCGGGCATTGGTTGCGTGAGGTGACGCCTTTCCTGACCGGCCCTGACCGGCCCATCATCGTTGGGGGGACCGGTCTCTATTTCAATACGCTCACGCAGGGCATGGCCGCGATTCCCGCAACGCCCCCCGAAGTGCGCCACAGGGCCGATCAGATGACACGCGAAGCGTTGCTTGCTGAACTTGATCCGGAAACGACATCACGCATCGACGCGCTCAATCGCGCGCGGGTGCAGCGCGCGTGGGAGGTATTGACCGCGACGGGGCGTCCGCTGGCGGATTGGCAAGACGACACCCCGCCACCGATTCTGCCCCTGGATCAGGTGGTGCCGGTTGTTTTCGACGTCGAGAAAGGCTGGTTAAACGAACGCATCGCGCGGCGGTTCGACCTGATGCTGGACATGGGCGCACTGGACGAGGTTGAGGCCATGCGCGGCCGTTATGATCCGGCTTTGCCGTCCTGCAAGGCGATCGGAGTGCCCGAGTTGATGGCATATCTGGAAGGCGACATGACGCTCGACACGGCCCGCGGGCGGGCCACAATCGCCACCCGGCAGTTTGCCAAGCGTCAACGGACCTGGTTCCGGTCCCGGATGAAGGATTGGATTCGGATCACCCCTTAGGGTTCTTCCGCCATCGGTCACGCGGTTGTGATCGAACTGAGTGACGCGGGTCGAAATCATTGATTCCCCGGATTTTCCATGCTGTAGTTCGTGGTTAACGAGTGGGGCACTTTTTCGAACAACCTAATTGATGGCATTTAATCCAATCGAGTCGCCGCTGATCCGTCTGCGGTCCTTGGCGCAGATGACCCAAGCCGGGCACTGGCAGCTAGAGCTTCCACACGACCGCTCGGAACATGCACTGATCTGGCTGACACGGGGCCAGGGCACCGCGTTGCTGGATGGTGCAAAGGTCGGCCTGGGGGCACATAACGCAATGTTTGTTCCCTCGCGCAATTTGATGGCGGTTTCGTTGGGGCGGCAGGCCCTGGGCAACGTTTTGCTGATCCCCCCGGGAACCGCTCTGACCTTGCCAGAAGCACCGCTGCATCTGCGGATACTGGACGGGACGATTCAGGCCGAACTTACCAGCTTGTTTGACGCCATCCTGCGAGAGCAAGCCAGCGAACGCCCCTTGTCACAAAGCGCCATGCTTGCCTATTGCGGCCTGGTGGGCATCTGGTTGCGCCGCAACATCGAAACCACACCGACATCCCGCCGCGAGCTTGCATCGCGACGTCTTTCTCGCAGGTATTTCACTCAACTGACCGGGTCCTTTTCTGATGGCGGCAGCATGGCCGATCACGCGGCATCTCTTGGTGTGACGCCGACCCACTTGACCCGCGTATGCAAGGCGGAAACCGGCGAAACCGCCGCATCTTTGCTGACCGGTCGCATTCTGCATGCGGCACACCAATTACTAGGAGCGACAGAGGTCCCAATGCAGGACATCGCCCGCCATCTTGGCTTTGGAAGTGCCGCATATTTCACCACGTTCATACAACAACACACCGGGCAGTCTCCAAGAGAGCTAAGACGGTCGATCCAAATTGACCCGGCGTCCAATTGAAAAACATTCATAGAAAGCAAGTCGTTTTTTTGCGATCGAAATGTCGTTTTTTTGCACTGGAATGACGAAAGAGAACATTGACGTATCCCCAAATCTAGTGCGGAATGTCGTGCATGGGGAAATGTCACTTCCACAACAGATACATCCACGACGCAGAACGGCGCCGTTTGCCGGTTCGCGTGGTGTGAACTTCCAAAAACAAAAATGCGTCACAGGGAGAATTAGATGACACATAAAACACTCACAGGTGCACCCGTACATTGGGCCGCAGAAATGCACGCACAGGAATATCACAAAGGCGAATTGAACCGCCGTGAATTCCTGACCCGTGCTACTGGCCTAGGTGTCACCGCGGCCGCCGCCTATGGCATGATCGGCCTGCCCACACCTGTGGCAGCAGCTGAAGCCAAGCAAGGCGGCACCATGCGCATCCAGATGGAAGTGCGCGCACTGAAGGATCCGCGCACCTATGACTGGTCGCAGATCGCCAACTTCAGCCGTGGTGCGCTGGAATATCTGGTACAGTACAACTCGGACGGTACGTTCGAAGGCATGCTGCTGGAAAGCTGGGAAGTCAACGAAGACGCCACCGTCTACACCCTGAACGTCCGCAAAGGCGTCAAGTGGAACAACGGCGACGACTTTACCGCCGAAGACGTGGCCTTTAACGTGGCGCGCTGGTGCGACAAGAGCTCGGAAACCAACTCGATGGCGGGTCGTTTCGCCACGCTGGTCGACACCGAGACCGGTCAGGCCATCGAAGGCGGCATCGAAGTTGTTGACAGCCACACCCTCAAGCTGAACCTGCCTGCATCCGACATCTCGCTGATCCCGGGCATGGCCGACTATCCGGCGGCCATCGTTCACAAAAGCTTCAGCGAAAATGACCTACTCAACAACGTGGGCACCGGCCCCTACTCGATGCTCGAGCTCGAAGTGGGCGTGAAATCGGTTCTGGTCCGCAACGAGAACCACACCTGGTGGGGCGAAGCTGTCCACGGCCGTCCGCCGCTGGATCGGATCGAGTTCATCGACTACGGCACCGACCCGTCGGCCTGGCTGGCGGCGCTGGAATCCGACGAAGTCGACATGCTCTATGAATCGGTTGGTGAGTTCATCGACGTCATGGACGGCCTGGGCTATGCCAAGTCCGAAGTTGTAACCATGAACACCATCGTGATCCGTCCGAACCAGTTGGCCGAAGTGGACGGCATGAAGCCCTATGCGGACAAGCGCGTTCGTCAGGCGCTGCAGATGGCCGTCGACAACTCGGTTTGTCTGGAGCTGGGCTTTGGTGGCCGCGGCGCACCCGCCGAAAACCACCACGTCGGTCCGATCCACCCCGAGTATGCCGAACTGCCCGCTCAAAAGGTCGACCCCGAAGGCGCACGCAAGCTGATGGAAGAGGCCGGCATGGCCGATTTCGAGCACGAGCTGCTGTCGATCGACGACGACTGGCGCCGCAACACGACCGACGCCGTCGCCGCGCAGCTGCGTGACGCGGGCATCAAGGTCAAGCGGACCGTTCTGCCGGGCAACACCTTCTGGAACGACTGGGCCAAGTATCCCTACAGCTCGACCAACTGGAACCACCGTCCTCTGGGCGTGCAAATCTGGGCGCTGGCCTATAAGTCGGGCGAAGCGTGGAACGAGTTCGGCTGGGCCAACCCCGAGTTCGATGCTCTGCTGCAGGACGCACTGGCGATTGCCGACGCGGACAAGCGCCGCGAAGTGTCGGCCAAAGGCCAGGCCATGATCCAGGAAGAGGGCGTCACTGTTCAGCCTTACTGGCGTTCGCTCTATCGCCACATGAAAGAGGGTCTGGTGAATACTGACATGCATGTCTCGTTCGAGATGCACCTCTATAAATACGGTTGGGCAGCCTAAGCTGACCGCCTGAAAAATCTCCCAATCGGGGGGCCGGTCTTCGGCCCCCCTATCCAGCCGCAGACAGCCGAGTGCCAAGCACCGGTGTCAGAGGCCAGACAATGGTCCAAAACTGTACTGCGGATAGACCTGACCGACAGGGGCCATCATGGGACTGTTCATACTCCGACGGTTTGGCGTCATGGTGCTTACAGCGCTTTGCCTTACTTTCGTGGTCTTCTTTCTGACCAACCTTTATCCAAACCTGGAAAAACTCGCCAAGACCCAAGGCAACCAGCGCATGAGCGACGAACAAGTCGCCGCCTGGCTGGAAAATCGGGGCTATTCACAGCCATTGCTGGTGAAATATGGCCAGTGGCTGGGCGTCGCGCCTGGGTTCACCAATACACTGGCTGACGGCCAGGTGGTTGGAAACTGTGTCCGTCCCGGGGTCGCCCCCGAAGACACCGCCACATTCTGTGGCGTATTGCAGGGCGAATGGGGCCAATCCACAGTTTTCAAAGACGATGTGGGCAAAATCGTGTCCAAACGCCTGGGCAACACCGGCTACCTGATGTTCTGGGTTCTGGTGCTGATGATCCCCTCGGCGTTGATCGTGGGTGTCCTGGCCGGGATGAGAGAGGGATCCTTTCTGGATCGGTCGCTGTCTACCTTTTCGATCATAACCACGGCGACACCTGAATATGTGTCGGGTGTTATCTTCATCGCGATCTTCACCTCGTCCACCGTGGGCCTGAAATGGTTCAAGGGCACGGCGACTTCGGCGATGGACAATCCGACATTCGAGAACTTCTTCCTGCCGGTGCTGACCATTTCGCTTTATGGCATGGGCTATATCGCCCGGATGACGCGAGCCTCGATGACCGAGGTCATGACGGCGCAATACATCCGAACCGCGCGGCTTAAGGGGGTATCGTTCCCCAACATCGTGATGAAACACGCCCTGCGCAACGCGCTGATCGCGCCCTTTACCGTCATCATGCTGCAGTTCCCATGGCTGCTGAACGGCGTGGTGATCGTCGAGACCCTGTTCAACTACAAGGGCTTCGGCTGGGCACTGGTTCAGGCTGCGGGCAACAATGACATCCAGCTGCTGCTGGCGATCTCGGTCGTGTCGGTCTTTGTGGTGCTGTTCACGCAGCTCATCTCGGACATCGGCTATGTCTACCTCAACCCGCGCATCCGCATTTCGTAAGGGAGAAAAAGACTTATGGAACCCCTTTCGACAATGGAAATCATCGGACGCGTGCTGTATCAGTTCTCGTCCGTTTGGGTCGCGCTGATCCTTCTCTTTGCCCTGTCCGTCGCGTTCAAGCGTCGCCTGGGCCTTTATGGCAAACTCTTTGACAGCCCTATTGGCATGATCGGCTTTGGCCTTGTCATGTTCTGGGTCTTCACCGGCATCTTTGGGGCCATGGACCTGATCGTGACCCATGACCCGCTTAGCCAAGTTTCGGGCATGAAGAACAAGGTTCCGGGCACACCCCTACGTGGTGCCGAAGATGGCGAGTATGCCTGGTATCTGCTGGGCGGTGACAACCTCGCGCGTGATGTCTTCAGCCGCATGGTCAGCGGGGCCTGGATCGTGGTGCAGATCGCACCGCTAGCGACGCTCTTTGCCTTTATGGTCGGCATCACCCTGGGCCTGCCCGCAGGTTACTACGGTGGGCGTCTCGACACCTTCCTGTCGTTCCTCGCGAACCTGATCCTGGCCTTCCCGGTGATCTTGTTGTTCTACCTGCTGGTCACGCCCGAGATCGTGGCAACCGGTGTGCCGAACTACATGGCCGCCGTGCTGTTCATCTTCCCGATCGTGTTCATCGGCGTTCTGCTGAACTCGCGCTACTACACCCGCCCCAACTTCCGCACACCGCTGCTGATCGGGGTCTTGGGTGTTGCGATCTGGCTGTATCTGGCGCTGATCTCGACCAGCGGTTACGTGGTCAACAATGGCGACGTGGCGATCCCAGGCCTGCCTTCGGTGCTCGACCCGTTCGACATTCCGGGTGGCATTCTGGTGGTGTTTGTGTCGGTGGTCTTCGTCAACTCGCCTACGGTGTTCCGCATCGTGCGCGGCCTGGCGCTGGACATCAAAACCCGCGACTATGTAGCGGCGGCGCAAACGCGCGGCGAAGGTCCATGGTACATCATGCTGTGGGAGATCCTGCCCAACGCACGCGGGCCCCTGATCGTCGATTTCTGCCTGCGCATCGGCTATACCACCATCCTTCTGGGGACCTTGGGCTTCTTTGGCCTGGGCCTGCCGCCGGAAAGCCCCGACTGGGGATCGACCATCAACGAGGGCCGCAAGCTCTTGTCGATCTATCTGCACCCTGCCCTGCCGCCCGCCTTGGCGCTGCTGAGCCTGGTGCTGGGTCTGAACCTGCTGGCAGATGGTCTGCGCGAAGAAAGTCTGAAGGACTGATGTGATCGAGGCCGGGGGCGCTGCCCCCGGACCCCCGGAGTATTTTCGAAAAGATGAAGATGGGTTGATCCACCTTTGTCTGGGAGAAGCAAAATGAACAAAATGGCGGACTATGACGGCCCGATCCTGGAGATCGACAAGCTGTCCATCTCATTCTTTACCCGCCTGCGGGAAATCCCCGCCGTGATGGATTTCTCGGTCGCGGTGCAACCCGGCGAGGCCGTTGGTCTTGTGGGTGAATCCGGTTGCGGCAAATCCACCGTGGCCCTGGGAGTGATGCAGGACCTTGGCAAGAATGGCCGTGTCGTTGGTGGTACGATCAAATTCAAGGGCCGTGATCTGGCCGAGATGAGCGCCGAAGAGCTGCGCGACATTCGCGGCAACGAGATCGCGATGATCTATCAGGAGCCGATGGCCTCGCTGAACCCAGCGATGAAGATCGGCAGACAGCTGATGGAAGTGCCGATGATCCACGAAGGCGTGAGCAAGGAAGAAGCCTATGCCCGCGCTTTGGAAGTGGTCACCGACGTGCGCCTGCCCGACCCCGAGCGGATGCTGAATTCGTTCCCGCATCAGCTGTCGGGAGGCCAACAGCAGCGGATCGTCATTGCCATGGCGCTGATGTCGAAACCGGCGCTGCTCATCCTGGACGAACCCACAACCGCGCTCGACGTGACGGTCGAGGCCGCGGTGGTCGAACTGGTCAAGGATCTGGGCAAGAAATACGGCACCTCGATGCTGTTCATTTCGCACAACCTGGGTCTGGTTCTGGAAACCTGTGATCGGCTGTGCGTGATGTACTCGGGTGAGGCGGTCGAGCGCGGCTCGATCAAGGACGTCTTTGACGAGATGCAGCACCCCTATACGCAGGCGTTGTTCCGCTCGATCCCCCTGCCGGGGGCCGACAAGAACGCGCGCCCGCTGATCGCTATTCCGGGCAACTTCCCCCTGCCCCATGAACGCCCGCCCGGCTGCAACTTTGGCCCGCGCTGCGATTATTTCGAAGAAGGTCGCTGTGACGCGACCGACATCCTGATGGAGCCAGTGCCCGGCAACGACCGACACCACACCCGCTGCCTGAAGTTCCAGGAGATTGATTGGAACGCGCCTTTGGAGCTGGCCGACCAGAAAGAAAAGGGCGAGATCGGCAAGGTCGTCCTCAAGATGGACAACCTCAAGAAATACTATGAGGTCGCGGCCAACGCGCTGTTTGGCGGCGGCGAGACAAAGGTGGTCAAAGCCAACGAGACCCTGTCCTTCGAGGCGCGGGAATCCGAGACGCTGGCCATCGTGGGCGAATCCGGGTGCGGTAAGTCGACCTTTGCCAAGGTTCTGATGGGGTTGGAGACAGCCACCGATGGTCAGATCCTGCTGGACAACCGAAACATCGAAAGCCTGCCCATCGAAGAGCGTGACGCCAAGACCGTCGGCGAGGTTCAGATGGTGTTCCAGAACCCGTTTGACACGCTGAACCCGTCGATGACTGTGGGGCGGCAGATTATCCGCGCGCTGGAAATCTTTGGCATCGGCAATTCCGAGGCCGAGCGCAGGAAGCGGATGCTGGAACTGCTCGATCTGGTGAAACTGCCCCGCGCCTTTGCCGAGCGAATGCCCCGACAACTGTCAGGTGGTCAGAAACAGCGTGTTGGGATTGCCCGTGCCTTTGCTGGTGACGCGCGCATCGTTGTGGCGGATGAACCCGTCTCGGCCCTGGATGTGTCCGTGCAGGCGGCGGTGACCGACCTGTTGATGGAGATCCAGCGCGAGCAGAAAACAACGCTTCTGTTCATCTCGCATGACCTGTCGATCGTCCGCTACCTGTCGGACCGCGTCATGGTGATGTATCTGGGCCATGTGGTCGAGTTGGGCACCACCGATCAGGTTTTCAGCCCCCCCTATCACCCCTATACCGAGGCGCTGCTTTCTGCGGTTCCGATCGCCGATACATCGGTCGAGAAAGAGCACATCGTTCTAGAAGGCGATATCCCATCGGCCATGAACCCGCCGCCGGGATGCCCGTTCCAGACGCGCTGCCGCTGGAAGTCCGAAGTCGCAGGTGGCCTGTGCGAGAAAGAGGTGCCGCCGGTGCGAACCCTGGCCGAAGGGCATCAGGTAAAATGCCACCTCAGCGACGAAACGCTCGAGAAGATGCAGCCGGTCATCAAGATCGCGGCAGAGTAAGTCGTAACAACACAAATCGTGAAAGAGCGTCGGGATTTCTCGGCGCTCTTTTGCGTTGCGATGTGTCGAAACCAGATTGCGCTGACCTCACAATCCTATGATTTCTGCTTCAGCTCCGCTCAGCGTAAGCAGGCGTCACCCGATACACATGATGGCCTGAGCGCCAATTCCATTTTCAGGAGGCCGAAATTGCCCCGTAAGATAATCTCTCCTTTGGTACCGTCTTTGGTGGTGGCCAACATCCTTCTTGCCTCTACGGCCTTCGCGGACGAGGTCAAACTGAACACGCAACAGATCACCGATTTACTGGTGGGCAAAACGGTTCAGGGCCTGCACTTTGGCACGCACACGCGGCAGTACTTTGCTGAAAGCGGCTTGACCCTCTGGATCAAGAAAGGCGACTCAGCCCCGTCTGAGGCGCGCTACAAAATCGAAGACGACGCCTACTGCTCTAGCTGGAGCGGATTGTGGGCAGAGCCGGACTGGGGTTGTTTTTCGATTGTGCACGACGAGAAACAGGGTCTGTATTACTACATCGGCGACGACTTCCGTGCGCCTTTTGTCATCTCTGACGAGTTTTCGCTGTCTTTCTAATAGATTATCCCCGACCAGCAACTGGTACCGCTGGTCGGGGTCTGCTGCCAACCTGGGTCGCGTTGGCGGCGGCCCGGATGGGTTCGGGTCATCCTCCGGGCGCTGGCGCGGTCGGGGATGGGCCCCCCCGCGCCATTGGTTTACCCTTGGAGCGCGTGATTGCCGAAATACATGAACTCACTGTTCATGCCAGCGACTTCTCCCGCTTCCAATTTGAGCGACGCACTATCGAGCATCTTGTAGCTCTGTTGTCCCTTCACCCATTCATCCGCGTCCTGCAGGGTCGTGAGCGTATAAGACGTTGTCTCGCTCAGGTAATGTGTCGGGATGATCACTTTGGGTTTCAGCTTGGACACGATGTCGTCGCCCTGCCCGAAGCTCAGGATGTGCTGTGATCCATCCACTGGCAGGGTCAGCACATCGACCTGCCCGATGGCATCCCAGAACTCTTGCGGCGGGTTGTGGCGGTTGTCACCCCAGATCAGCGTGCGGATGCCACCCGTTTCCACCAGATAGACCACCATATCCATGTGGCCCACGTTGTTGGGCGGGCAGGCCTCGACCCCGAATTCGGCCAAGGCATTGGTCCAATTGTACCAGCCCGGCGCGACACAGGCGTGTTTGTCGGCAAATCCGGTGATCTTCAGGTCCGCAAACTCGAACTGTCCCGCCATCCGGTCCAGCACCATGGTCGACACCGGACGCTCGATGGCGTCGTGGTCGAAATGCGCGTGGGTGGACATGGTGATATCGACCGGGATCTGCGGAAACTCGTTCTTGAACCACAGCCCCCAAGCCCCCGACGGATCGTCACGCCAGGGATCGAACAGCACCGTCGCCCCATTGGGTGAGGTGATCTTGATCGCGCAGTGCCCGTAGTAGTCGATGCCCACAGCCCCGGTTGAAGCCTGCCCCGTGCTACCCTGCAGATCGACCACATGGTTGTTGTTGCCGGGTTGTTGCCAGGCCAGCGACTGCGCCTGCGCCGGTTTGGCCCCAATCAACCCGGCCGATGCGCCCACGCCCGCCGCCCCGGCGGCCATGAAGAACGAGCGCCGGGACAGGCCCGGGGCCATGTCATCTTTCTGGCCGTTCAGGATGGTGGGTTTCAGATCCTTGCGATCCATTTTTTGTCTCCCTGTTCTCAAGCCCCCCAAAGCGGGATGCTGGGAACAGGCTAGCCCCCAGTGAAACACAGGATCAGATCAGAAAAATCACGGGGAAATGTGGGGGGAATCCCCCTATTCGGCGATCACGAAATCGCAAGGAGATGGCTTCGCAGGTTCGACCCGCGCCCCTCCAACCCCAATTTCCGCCGAATGTTGTTGCGGTGAAAATCAATGGTCGAGGTTTCGCGCGACAGCGCCTTGGCGATGTCCTTGGTTGTCTTGCCCGCCATCACCATCTGCGCCACTTCGATCTCGGTGGGCGTCATGATGGCAAACGCCTCGGACAGTTGATCGGTCATGGCCGAGGTGATTTGGGCCAGGTTCTGTTCTGCCAGATCCAGATACGACCGCTGCGGCTCTGCCTGCCCGATCCGGTCGCGCAGCCGCTCGAAATAGGGCCAGACCATCGACCGCACCTGAGACAGGATTTCCTCGTCCCGTGCGCGGCGGTCATCCTCGACACTGCTGAGCAGAACGCGCAAGGCCGTGTTGGCCTCTTGCAAGGCGCGGGTGCGGTCATCGACGCGCTGTTCCAGATGTTCCATCGTCTCGGTCAGCTTCACCTCCAGCGCGCGGCGCAGGTAAACCTCTTGCAGCAAAGCCAAATCCTGCTCGACCAACCGCGCGAACTGGGCCAACCCCTCACGAAACAGCAGTGCCCGGCGGTTGCGGTCGCGGTCCAGCACACAGATGGTGCCAAAGATCGCCCCATCAGGCCATTTCAGCGGTAAGCCAATGTAGAACGACATGCCGTGGTCCAGATCCTCGTTGTCCTGCCAGCGGGGATCACAAGTGGCATCTTCGACCACCAGTTCGCCATCGTTTTCAAACACGCCCTGGCAATAGAGCTTGGGGTTGAGCCGAAACTCCATCCCCACCGGATAGGGGTTGTCGGGGTGTTCGCTGGTGACCAGGACCGAGTGTTCGGGGTCGTCCGTCTTCATAATCAGGCTGGCGGGCACATCCGCCAGACGGGCCACCAAATCGACCAGACGCTGCCAGTTCTTAAGCGTCTCGGGCGGGATATGGGGTACATCATGGGGCATTGGCGGACCTGCGAGCGTTGGGTAGTCTTTCCCCAACAGCCTAGGACCGCGTAAACGCAGCAATCAAGCGCGGCTTACGCCGCTCTGCGGCATAGCCTATTCATCCTCAAGCAGCGGCTCATATCTTTCGTCCGTCAGCGTTTTCAAGAACGCCACCAGCGCGTCAATCCTTTGGTCGCCCAACGCGGGCCCGTGGGTCAATTCCTTGACCGCCAAGTTCTGTGGCACCTCGGGCCAACGCCAGGGTTCGCCCGTCTCGGGGTTGATCTGGCGCGCTTTGGCTTTGGTGTTGTACTTGTTGTAGAACAGGATCACCGTGCGCAGGTCGTTGAACACCCCGTTGTGCATGTAAGGGCCGGTGACTGCCACGTTGCGCAACGTGGGCACCTTGAATTTGCCGCCTTGCGTCGGATCATCCACCAATGGGTTTGCAAGCAGCCCCAGGTCCAGCGTGCCCGCCGCAACGCCGTTCACGGCCCGCGCTTTCAGGTTCGGGGGCACGCCGATGTTGTGATAGGTGTAGTCGGTGAACGTCTCGGCCGGGTCAAGCGGGCTGGTCTTCAACTGGTGGCACTGGTTGCAGTTGGTGAACTGCTCGGAAAAGAACAGGACACGGCCCAGCTCCTCATCCCGCGTCAGTTCCACTTCGCCGCGCAGGTAACGGTCATACTTGCTGTCAAAGGGCGCAAATTGCTCGGTTGTTTCAAAGGCCGCAATGGCCTGGGTCATGGCGGCATAGGCCTGATCGGGTTGGGTCGTGACATCCACATCGAACAACGCCTGAAACGCAGAGACATAACTCGCGTCTTCGGCCAAACGCGCGGCGACGGCCGGTTTGCCTGCCATCCCCATCTCGATCGGGTTCAGCGGCGGCCCACCCGCCTGCCCGGCCAGATCCGGTTCACGCCCGTCCCAGAACATGCCCCCGACCCATTCACCGTCTTCGTTGAGGTGGAACGCAGGTGTAAGCGCCGCATAGCTCGCCGTTGGGGCATTGCGATCGCCCAGGGACACCCCGTCGTCGCCAAGCGAAACCGCCCTGCCCGCTTCCGTTTCGCGGGGGTCGGCAAACCCGGCTTCGGCGTTATGACAGCTGGCGCAAGACAGGGTGCGGTTGGCCGACAGGTTGGTGTCGAAAAACAACGCCTCGCCCAGGGCCTCGACACTGTCCAAGGGTGCGGCCGAGGCCTGCAACGTCGGAACAGCCACAGAAAAGACAGCGGCAAAGCAGAAACGGGACAAGGACATGCAAAGGGCTCCGAAGGGTCAGGCCATCAGTTAACCCAAAGCAACTACGCCGGAATTTGATCCAGCGCAATTCCCATGTGTTTTTGTCGGAAAACAGTCGAGCCGCCTCAGCTGCCCCAGATCTTTTTCACGTAGTTCTTGGTTTCTTTGTAGGGCGGCACACCACCATAGCGCTGGACCGCCTCGGGGCCTGCGTTATAGGCGGCCAAGGCCAGACGCCAGGATTTGAACTTGCGATACTGGCGCGACAGATACCGCGCCCCGCCGTCCAGGTTCTCATAGGGATCCTTGGGGTTCACCCCAAGCGAGCGCGCCGTGGCGGGCATCAGCTGAGCCAGGCCCAGGGCGCCCTTGTGCGATTTGGCGTGCGGGTTCCAGTTGCTTTCCTGCTGCACCAGACGCAGAAACAGCTCTTCGGGGACATTGTGGCGGCGCGCGGCCTTGCGCGCCATGTCCATGTATTCACCGCGATACTTACCGGTATAGCGCTTGTCGAAGGTGCCATATGCGCTTGGCGGTTTCAGTCGGGTAGAGTTTTCATATTGCGAGGCGCCGCGGGTATCCAAAAGCTTGGCTTGGTTACGAAAGATGTCGCGACGGTTCTTGTTCGAGAACATATCAGCATGGACCGGAACCGATGTCAGCCCTATCGACGCAATCACTATCCCAAGGCCAAGCCTGCGCATCTTCTTGTTGTCCTGATCGTTCAACCTCGACCGGGAATATACTTTGTTTTAACGCGATTGAAAGTACTGCCTTTAGGGTCGCGGTCTGTTGGCGGGATTTTGCACGGCTTTTGCCGGGTGATCTGATGTTTTAACCACGATGCAGGGCGTATAGGGTCAGTTGACCAATCGGATACAGATTCGATTCACCCAGACAAAAACAACACGGGGAAAACCATGGCTGGCTCAGTCAACAAAGTCATTCTCATCGGCAACCTGGGCCGCGACCCCGAGGTGCGGTCGTTCCAGAACGGCGGCAAGGTGTGCAACCTGCGCATCGCCACCTCGGAAACCTGGAAAGACCGCAACACCGGCGAACGCCGCGAGCGGACCGAGTGGCACTCGGTCGCGATCTTCAACGAAGGTCTGGTGCGCGTCGCCGAGCAGTATTTGCGCAAAGGCTCCAAGGTTTATGTCGAAGGACAGCTGCAAACCCGCAAATGGCAGGACCAGTCCGGCCAAGATCGCTATTCGACCGAGGTGGTGCTGCAAGGCTTCGGCTCGACCCTGACCATGCTGGACGGCCGCGATGGCGGCGGCAGCGGTGGCGGCGGCTATGGCGGCGGCGGCGGCCAGGGCGGTGGCTACGGCGGCGGCTATGACAGTGGCCCCGCAGGCGGCGGTGATCCCTACGGCGGCGGCGGCGCTCAAGGTGGCGGCGGTGGTCGCGCACCGGCATCGGGTGGTATCGACGACGACGAGATCCCGTTCTGATCAACACCTAGGAGGAACGCGATGACATGGTCCTTTTCCGTTGGCCGATTGCTCGGTTCGGACCTCAGGATCCATGTCACCTTCTTCCTTTTGCTCGCTTGGGTTGGCCTGAGGGCCTATTCAGATCAGGGCTGGCCAGGGGCGATTGAAAACATCGCTTTTGTGCTGGCCCTTTTTGCATGTGTTCTGGCGCATGAGTTTGGCCACGCCCTGATGGCGCGGCGCTATGGCATCAAGACGCCGGACATCACGCTGTTGCCCATCGGCGGGCTGGCGCGACTGGAACGGATGCCCGAAAAACCAGCACAAGAGATTGCCGTGGCCCTCGCCGGTCCTGCGGTGAATGTGGTGATCTGGGGCGTTCTGGTCCTGCTGGGTGCCTGGCCGAATTTCGACACGCTGGACACGATCGATACGCCGGTTGCGGATTTCATGTCGCGGCTGGCACTCGTGAACCTGTTTCTGGCGATCTTCAACATGATCCCGGCCTTTCCAATGGACGGCGGCCGGGTGTTTCGCGCGGCCCTGTGCCTGACGATGGATCGGGTGCGCGCCACACGCATTGCCTCGATCGCCGGTCAGGTGGTGGCCGTGCTGCTGGGATTTGGCGGGCTGATGACCGGCAATCCGGTACTGGTTCTGATCGCGGTTTTTGTCTTTGTTGCGGCCAATGCCGAAAATCAGGATGTTGCCATGCGGTCTGTCTCGCGCCGCCTGCTCGCGCGAGATGCGATGATCACCAGCTTTGAACGGCTGAGCCCGGACGACACGCTGACCATCACCGCAGACGCAGTGATCCGCACAACGCAGCACGAGTTTCCGGTGGTCGATGCCAAGGGGTATCTGCTGGGATTTGTCACCCGCGAGCGGCTGTTTCAGGTGCTGGCCGAGGACACCCCGCGCAGCACGTCCGTGCGCGAGATCATCGACACCAACATCCCGCGCGTCCCCCTGACCACCGGGTTGGAGGCCGTGCTGGATTCGCTGCACAAAGGCGCCGCCGCCGTGGCGGTTTGCACGTCGGACGGGCAATTGATCGGTTACATCACGCGTGAAAACGTTGGCGAGCTGATGATCATAAAAGGTCGCTGACCACGTTATAAATCAAACGGTTGCCAGCGCATCCTCGAGCACGTCGACAACGGCCGAGGGGGGCACGTCAGCGGTCACAAACGCCTCGCCAATGCCGCGCGCAAGGATAAAGCGCAGCTGCCCATCGACCACCTTCTTGTCCTGTCCCATCAAATCGACCAGCGCCTGCGCGTCCGGCAACTCACCGGGGATGTCGGCCAGATCGGTCTTCATCCCCATCGCCTTCAGATGCGCACGCACCCGGCTCGGGTCCTCTTGCGAGCAGAGCCCAAGACGAGACGACAGCTCAAACGCCAGGGCGCAGCCGATGGCCACACCTTCGCCGTGCAGCAGACGGTCGGAATAGCCGGTCGCCGCCTCAAGCGCGTGACAGAATGTGTGCCCGAGGTTCAGCAAAGCGCGGTCGCCCTGCTCTGTTTCGTCACGCGAAACGATGTCGGCCTTCATCTGAACCGAGCGCGTAACCGCCTCGACCCGGGCCGCCATGTCGCCTGTCGCCAAGACCGGGCCTTGCTGCTCCAGCCAGTCAAAGAAGTCTGCGTCGCCCAACAGGCCGTATTTCACGACCTCGCCGTAGCCGGCCAGGAAATCGCGCGCTGTCAGTGTGCCCAGAACAGCCGTATCCGCCAAAACCAGCGCGGGCTGGTGAAACGCCCCGATCAGGTTCTTGCCCGCAGGAGAATTGATGCCGGTCTTGCCGCCCACCGAACTGTCCACCTGCGCCAGCAGCGAGGTCGGGATCTGCACAAACCGCACCCCGCGCCGCAGAACAGCGGCGGCAAAGCCTGCCAGATCGCCAATCACGCCGCCGCCAAAAGCCACAACAATGTCATTCCGCTCGATCTTTTGCTCCAGCAGCCATTCAACCGCGCGGGTGAACTGCGGCCATCCCTTGGTGCTTTCGCCCGCAGGCAACGCCAGAGACACCATGTCGATCCCGGCCTTGGCCAGACCTGCGCGCAGGGCATCCAGATGCAGTTCGGCCACCGTTTCGTCCGTCAGAACGGCAACACGCGGGCGCGCCAGCAGCGGCGCGATCCAGTCTCCCGCCTGATCAATCAAGCCCGGCCCGATCTGCACATCATAGGACCGTTCGCCCAGATCGACGTGAACCACTTGCTGCATTTGCCCTTATCCTTGTTCGACAACATCGGGCCGGGTTTTCAGAACCTCGATCACCCGATCCACCATTTCCTCGATCGACGCCTCACCATCCGAGACGGCCGTCAGATCAGCCTGCGCATAAAGCGGCACGCGGGCCTCGTACAAGGCGCGCAACGTCGCACGCGGATCGGGCGTCCGCAGCAAGGGGCGCGTGTCCTTGTGCCGGACCCGGTTCCACAACACGTCCAGATCCGCCTTGAGCCAGACCGACGCACCACGTTCCGAAATCATCGCGCGGTTGTCGGGTGACAGAAACGCCCCGCCCCCGGTCGACAGTACACAGCGCTCCTCGTCCAGCAGCCGCCCGATCACCTGGCTTTCCTTGGCGCGAAAGAATGGCTCTCCATCGCGCTCAAAGATTTCGGGTATCGACATGTTGGCCGCTGATTCGATCTCGGCATCGCTATCGAGGAACGGAACCCCCAACCGCGCGGCCAAAGCCCGCCCCACGGCGGTCTTGCCGGCCCCCATCATACCTACCATGACTATGGTTTTCCGGACTTTAAGGTCATCCCGTACAGGGCTATGGGCCGTGTTATGCTCAATTTCACTCATTCTTCAGTGAATGACGTGATCTTGTGAAAAAGGCCAGTTATAACTTGGTCAAAAGAACAAATTGAGGCTGTGAGGCGTGATGGGTCGCTTGATCAAATTTCTGGTGTATGTCCTGTGTCTGTGTGTGATCGGATTGGTGGGATATGCTTACATCGGGCCGTTCTTTGGCGTCGATTTTTCGGCGCCACAAACCGAGATTACGCAACCGGTGATATTGAATGCGGACTAGCGCTTGTGTTTTTTGTTTATTTTTTCCGGCCGTCGGTTTGGCCCAACAACCGCTTTCTGCAATTGATTGGCTGAACCAAACGCCTCCGGTGAACCTGCCGGGCACGGTGCTGCTCGAACCGCCCGTCTCCAAGTCCGGCCTGCAGCCCGAGATCGAGGTGACCCCGCTTGAGGCATTGACACCGCCCCTGGGCCTGGTGGCGTCAAATGTGACGGGCCTGCCCGTAGACTTGTGGACCGGCAGCGATCCCGACCGCTTGGCCGAGATGATTGACCGCATCAACGTTCGCGGGTCCCCTGCGATGCAGACGCTGCTTTTCACACTGCTGCTGTCCGAAACCCGAACACCCCATGGCGCAGAAGCGGGCGAGGCGATGCTGCTGGCCCGCCTTGACCGCCTGATGCAATTGGGCGCAGTGGACCCCACCCAAGCGCTTGTGCAACTGGCTGGTCCCACTGACACCAAGGCCCGGTTTCAGCGCTGGTTCGATGCAACGTTGCTGACCGGAGACGAAGATCGCGCCTGCGGGGCGCTGATCGCGGCGCCGTTTCTGTCCAGCGATTACGCGGATCAGATCTTTTGCAAGGCCCGCCTGGGCGATTGGCAATCCGCTGCGCTGACTTTGGAAACCGCGCATGCCCTGGAACTGCTGGAGCCCGAGGAACTGGCGCTGCTGGATCGGTTTCTAAGCCCCGACATCTTTGAAGACGCCCCACCCCTGCCGCAACCGCAGCGGCCTGATGCGCTGACGTTCCGCCTGTTTGAAACCATTGGTGAACGGCTGCCAACCGCCTCGTTGCCGCGGGCTTTTGCAACTGCAGATTTGCGCGACGTGGCGGGTTGGAAGGCACAGCTTGAAGCGGCTGAACGCCTGACGCGCATCGGTGCACTGACCCCCAACCACTTGCTTGGCCTGTACACCGACCGGCAGGCTGCCGCATCGGGTGGCGTCTGGGACCGGGTGCGCGCCGTGCAGCGGTTTGAAACGGCACTTGGCACTGGAAACGAGACCGCGATTGGCAAAGCGTTGAACACTGTGTGGAAGGCGATGCAAGATGCTCAGCTGGAAGTTCCCTTTGCCGAGCTTTTTGCCGACCAGCTGGCGATCCAACGCTTCACCGATGCTGAGACCGCCAGTTTGGCCTGGCGTATTCGCCTGCTGGCCGGCACCTACGAGGATGCGGCACGCAAGCCGCCCAGCAATTCGCAGATGCACACGTTTCTGGCCGCATTGGCCCAAGGTGATCCAGGCCGTGCTTTTGCCCCGAACAAACAGGCACAGGCAATTGCCGATGGGTTTGCAGACGGGGCGGAATTGCCCGATAGCGTGCAACGTACACTCGACAACGGCCAATTGGGCGAAGCCATCCTGACTGCAATGGACCTCTTCACCCGGGGCGCGCGCGGCAATCCAGCCGATCTAACCGCCGCACTGGCATCCTTTCGCTTTGTCGGCCTGGAAGACACGGCCCGCCGTGCGGCCCTGCAACTGATGCTGTTGGGGCGGGGATAGGACTATGCGCGCACCGGCCACATCAGACCTATGGATTTCTGGGTTTCTAGAGGCACAAGCAGCCGAATTGGGCGCGGCAACCAACACGCAGCTGGCCTATGGCCGCGATCTCAAGGATTTCGCGGGTTGGATCGAGCGGCGCAAACATGATTTTGCCACCGCCGACCGAAACATGGTTGAGGCGTATCTGATCGACTGCGACGCTCAGGGGCTGGCCAAATCCACCCGCGCGCGCCGCCTGTCGGCGATCAAGCAGATCTATCGTTTTGCCTTTGAAGAGGGCTGGCGCCAAGACAACCCGGCGATCCAGATCAAGGGACCAGGGCGCGAGAAACGCCTGCCCAAAACGTTGGAAGTGGTCGAGGTCGACCGCCTTTTGGATGCCGCCCGCAACTCAGGTCGCACGTTGCAGGACCGGTTGCGCAACATCTGCCTGATGGAGCTGCTTTATGCCACCGGCATGCGCGTGACCGAGCTGGTGTCGCTGCCCGTCTCATCCGCACGCGGCGATCCGCGCATGCTGCTGATCCTGGGCAAAGGCGGCAAGGAACGGATGGTGCCGCTGTCGCCCCCGGCCCGCAACGCGCTGACCCTGTGGCTGGCCGCGCGGGATGAGCTTGAAGACAAGGCCGTGGCCAAAGGTGCAGGCCGGTCAAAGTACCTGTTTCCGTCGCGCGGCAAGCTGGGGCATCTGACACGTCACAGGTTTTATCTTCTGATCAAGGAGTTCGCGGTTCAGGGCGGCGTGTCACCTGACAAGGTCACTCCCCATACCCTGCGCCACGCCTTTGCCACGCATCTGCTGGCCAATGGCGCGGACCTGCGGTCAATCCAGACGTTGCTGGGCCACGCCGATGTGGCCACGACCGAGATCTACACCCATGTTCTGGACGAACGTCTGGCCGAGCTGGTTCTTGAACATCACCCGCTGGCGACCGAGAACGACAAGAAGAAGCTGGACTAACCCCTTGATTGCACACCCCACCAACCCCATAACGGGATGAGCATCAAGGATATATCTAGGACCAATGGACCCGACCCCTATCGTGATCGACAGCGCCTTTTGGATCAGCGCAGGCTCGATCCTGCTACTGCTTGTTTTATCTGGCTTTTTCTCAGGCTCGGAAACCGCATTGACGGCTTCATCCCGCGGCAAGCTGCGCGCCCAGGCCGACAAGGGATCTCGCGGCGCACAAAAGGCGCTGGACATCACCGAAGACAACGAACGCCTGATCGGCTCGGTCCTGCTCGGAAACAACTTGGTGAACATCCTCGCGGCGTCTCTGGCGACGGCCCTGTTTACGCGCCTGTTTGGCGAAAGCGGTGTGGCGCTTGCGACGCTGGTCATGACCCTGCTGGTTCTGGTCTTTGCCGAGGTGCTTCCCAAAACCTATGCCATCATCAACGCGGAAAAGGCGGCAGCTGCCGTGGCTCCGGTGATCAGTGTTCTGGTCACTCTGTTCTCTCCCATCGTCGGCGTCGTACGCGTGCTTGTGCGGGGCGTGCTGGGTCTGTTCGGAGTCAAAGTTGACCCGGACAGCCACATGCTTGCCGTGCGCGAGGAGATCGCGGGTGCCCTGCAACTGGGGCATTCTGAAGGTGTCGTCGAAAAAGAAGACCGCGACCGCATTCTGGGTGCGCTGGACCTGAGCGATCGTACGGTTGAAGAGATCATGCTGCACCGCTCCAAGATCGAGATGATCGACGCCGATGCCGCGCCCGAAGACATCCTGCAGCAGTGTCTGGAAAGCCCGCACACCCGCCTGCCCGTCTATCGAAACGAGCCAGAGAACATCATCGGACTTGTACATGCAAAGGACCTGTTTCGCTCGATGTACAACCAAGTGGGCGGTGCCGAAGGGGCTGCTGGTCGACTAAAGGACTTTGACGTCTCAAAAGTCGCCAATCCGCCCTACTTTGTCCCCGAGACAACTCCGCTGGATGACCAGATGCGTGAATTCCTGCGCATCCGCAGTCACTTTGCTCTGGTGGTTGACGAATACGGCTCGCTTCAGGGTCTGATCACCCTCGAGGATATTCTGGAAGAGATCGTGGGCGAGATCGCCGACGAGTTCGACATTGCCGAAGAGGATCAGATCGAAACCACCACCGACGGCCAGTATCTGGTCGAAGGCGCCATGACGATCCGCGACCTGAACCGCGCCACCGACTGGACCCTGCCCGACGATGAAGCCAACACTGTGGCTGGTCTGGTCATCCACGAGGCGCAGATGATCCCGACCGTGGGCCAGGTGTTTTCGTTCCACGGCTTCCGGTTCGAGGTGACAGCCCGCGAAGGCAACCGGATCACGGGGCTAAAAATCCGTCCGCTTTAATGTGGTTTGCCGTGCCGCTCGCACCAGGCGCGCACGGCTTTCATCCGATAACGCGACACCGGAATGACGCAGCCCGAGCGGGTCATGATCGTTGTGCCGCGCAATTCCAGCGCTTCATCGGTTGACACCCAGAACGAGCGGTGCGCCTGAATACCGTCATCGTCGGACACCTGCATCAACAGGTCGTTCATCCGCGCCCGCAAACGCAATGTGCCCATGGTCGTTTTGACCACCAGATAGTGTTCTTCGTTGCGCACGCAGCGCACACTGTCCATTGGCAGGCTGCGTCCCGCGATGCGAATGAAACGTGCTGCGTCATCCGAAGTCTCTGGCACATCGACAACGGCCTCGGGGCTGCGGGACAAGGGCAGCAGCCAAAGAAACGCGATCATCTCTGACACATGCGCGACAATAACGTTCTTGGCGACCCCGAATGCGCTCAAAGGACCGCTGCGCATCGGGACCAAAGACCCAAACACGTCGGGCACAAACTCCATCAACAGTGTGATCCCCGCGACCAGGGGCGCAGTCACCGCCGCCAAGGGCAAGGGAATGGAGAACAAGCGCCCCCAAAGCTTGAGCACCAACTCGCCCCATGGCAACACCAGCAGCAGATACAAGAAGATGCCCAAAATCCAATAAAACAGGCGCGCATTGACGTCAGGCAACGTCGGATACAGCAGAGGGTGCCCTGATGTCATGACCACGAGCAGAATTGCGCACAAAAACAGTACGTTTGGACTTAGGATAAAGGTCCGCAATTCACGGAACGTGAAATACACAACCTTTCCATTCGTGAGCAAAACTCGGTATTCGCGATTCTCGTCTTTCGTCATCTCGGCTCTCAAGGTGAAATTGGATCACCTCAGAGCAGTTTGTTTTCGTAGCATTAGACAATCAGCCCTCTGGGGCGGTCAGACTTGGTACTAGTGTGTTCTTGTCCCCCTCTTCAATGGGACTCTGACCGAAGAATTCCCACCCACCTCCTACTGGGTGGGAAGACGGCCCCGGGCGCACCACGATTTGCCCCCGGGGTCGGTTTGTTTCTGGGCCTATGCAATCAGCGACACCCCAAAGTCCCTTAGCGACACATCTTGTCGGATTCTGATTTGCGGTTCCATCGCATTCGGTCAAGGCTGTGGCCAAACTCTAGGAGGATTTTCATGAAAACCACCACTCGTGTGGCCGTCATTGGTGGCGGCGTCGTCGGCTGTTCCGTGCTCTATCACCTGACCAAGCTTGGCTGGTCCGACGTGATGCTGCTGGAACGGTCCGAGCTGACGTCGGGCTCTACCTGGCACGCGGCGGGCGGCTTTCACACTCTGAACGGCGATACCAACATGGCGGCGCTGCAGGGCTATACCATTCGCCTTTATAAAGAGCTGGAAGAGATCACCGGCATGTCCTGCGGGTTGCACCATGTGGGCGGCGTGACGTTGGCGGACAATCAGGACCGGTTCGACATGCTGCTGGCCGAACGCGCCAAACACCGGTTCATGGGGCTCGAGACCGAGATTGTTGGCCCGGATGAGATCAAGAAGATTGCACCCGTCACCAACACTGACGGCATCATCGGCGCGCTTTATGATCCGCTCGACGGTCACCTGGACCCATCCGGCACTACCCATGCCTACGCCAAGGCTGCGCGCATGGGCGGTGCGACGATCGAAACCCACTGCATGGTCCAGGAAACCAACCAGCGCGCCGACGGCACCTGGGACGTGGTCACCGACAAGGGCACGATCCACGCCGAACACATCGTCAACGCCGGCGGCCTGTGGGCACGTGAGGTGGGCGCGATGGCGGGCATCTATTTCCCGCTCCACCCGATGGAACACCAGTATCTGGTGACCGACAACATCCCCGAGATCGAGGCCATCATCGACGCCGGTGGCGAGCATCCGCATGTGATGGACCCGGCCGGCGAAAGCTATTTGCGGCAAGAGGGGCGCGGGCTTTGCATTGGCTTTTATGAACAGCCTTGCAAACCCTGGGCAGTGGACGGCACACCTTGGAACTTTGGGCACGAACTGCTGCCCGATGACTTTGACAAGATCACCGACAGCATCGAATTCGCCTATGAGCGCTTCCCCGTTCTGGCCAAGGCCGGTGTCAAATCGGTGATCCACGGCCCCTTCACATTTGCCCCGGATGGCAACCCGCTGGTCGGCCCGGTGCCCGGCGTGCAGAACTATTGGTCCGCCTGCGGTGTCATGGCGGGATTCAGCCAGGGTGGCGGCGTCGGTCTGACGCTGGCCCAGTGGATGATCGAGGGTGAGCCCGAGCGCGATGTCTTTGCCATGGATGTGGCCCGCTTTGGCGATTGGATCAGCCCCGGCTACACCCGTCCCAAGGTGATCGAAAACTATCAGAAACGGTTCTCTGTCGCCTACCCCAACGAGGAACTGCCCGCCGCACGACCCAACCGCACAACGCCGATGTATGACATCTTCACCGATCTGGGCGCGGTCTGGGGCCAGCAATACGGGCTAGAGGTGCCGAACTACTTTGCGCAAGGGGATGAGCCGGGCTATGAAACGCCGTCCTTCCGCCGCTCGGACGCGTTTGAAGCAACCGGGCGTGAAGTGCGTGCCGTGCGCCAAGGCGTCGGCATCAACGAGGTGCACAACTTTGGCAAATACCTGATCAAAGGCAAGAACGCGCGCGCCTGGCTGGACAAGATCATGGCCGGTCGCATTCCGCAGCCCGGCCGCCTGTCGCTGACACCGATGCTGTCGCCCAAAGGCAAGCTGATCGGGGATTTCACTGTGTCCTGCCTGAGCGAGGAAGAATTTCAACTCACCGCATCCTACGGCAGCCAGGCCTTCCACATGCGCTGGTTCCTGCAACATAAGGAACACGCCGTAACTATTGAAAACATAAGTGATAAACGAAACGGATTCCAGATCGCGGGTCCCAAAGCGTTAGAGGTTCTGCAGGCCTGCACCCGCGATGACGTTGCCTCGATGCGGTTCATGGATGTGCGTCACGTCACGATTGGCATGACCGACTGCATCGTGCAGCGTGTCAGCTATACCGGTGATCTGGGGTACGAGATCTATTGCGACCTGCTGTCCCAACGACAACTGTGGTGGACTCTGTGGGAGGCTGGTCAGCCACATGGCATGACGCCTTTTGGAATGCGCGCGATGATGTCCTTGCGGCTGGACAAGTTCTTTGGCTCGTGGATGTCCGAGTTCTCGCCCGACTACACTGCGGCAGAGACGGGTTTGGACCGCTTCATCAGCTTCAAAAAGAACGTGGATTTCATCGGTCGCGCCGCTGCCGAGGCGGATCGGGCCAATGGCACCGACCGCAAGCTGGTCGCGTTCGAGGTTGATGCCGATGATGCCGATGTGAATGCCTATGAGCCGATCTGGTTGGATGGCGTCGTTGTGGGCTTCTGCACCTCGGGCGGCTATTCGCATCACGCGCAAAAGTCGATTGCGCAGGGCTTCTTGCCCTCGGATCGTGTGGCCGACGGGCTGGAGGTCGAGATCGAAATCCTGGGCCACATGCGCAAAGCGCGCATGATCACCGAGCCACTGTTTGACGTGGACGGCGCGCGGATGCGTGGATGACAAGCGGCTCGTCCCGCGCCATTGTGGAGGGATGAGCAGAATACCCATCATCCTTCTGGCTGCCGGCCAGTCAAGCCGGATGCGCGGCACCGACAAGTTGTTGCAACAGGTGGACGGCGTTCCCCTGTTGCGCCATGCAGCCCAGATTGCGCTTGGCGCCGGACCAGTGATTGTGGCGCTGCCACCCGAACCGCACGACCGATACGCTGCGTTGGACGATTTGGGCGTGCAGAAGGTTCCGGTGCCAGACGCCGCCGAAGGGATGAACGCCAGCCTGCGCACGGCTATGCAACATCTGCCGCAAGACGCTCCTGCGGTGATCGTATTGCTTGCCGATCTGCCGGAACTGACGACAAATGACATCAAGAAGATCATGTATTCGGTTGAAAAAGAACGAGATTTCAATATCCATCGTGGAGCCACGCAAGATGGAAAGCCGGGTCATCCAGTCGCCTTTGATCGCAGTTTGTTCGAAGAACTGCGTGGTCTAAGTGGCGATGAAGGCGCGCAAACCGTCGTCAGGCGCCACAAGGACGCGGTCAAACTGATCCCGCTGGCGGGCAACCGCGCCCGGTTGGATCTGGACACGCCCGAAGCCTGGGCTGACTGGCGTGCAAACAAACAAACCTGAACACACAAAGACAGGGCGCAAAGCGCCCTGTCCTCTCACTCGCGTCCCCCTACCTACGCGAGCGGCTGCCGTCCCGGATCGGCCGGGACGGGCCCCCATTTTCGGCGTCAATGCGTCAGCAGATGCGCCTCGTGCTTTTTCAGCGAACGACGTGCGGCGGCATAGCCTTCGAGACCTTCGCGCTCTTTCAGCTCGGGGAAGAGCTCAAAGATTTCGTTGCGCTGCGCGTTGCCCAGACCGGCCAGCGAATGATCGCCCGGCTGGAAGCTCTCGGTCCAAGTGCCATCGGACAGGACAACCTCGTGCTGGTCGAACATGAAGTGGATGTAGGTCACCGAAGAAACGTCAACCACATCAACCCCTTCCAGGCCGGTTAGATACTTGGCCGCCACCAGAACCTCGCGGTCTTCGAAGTAGAGCGCGGTCTTGTCGTTGGCCACCAGAACACGGTGGTTCGGGCTGACCATCATGTCCCGCTCGGGCAGACCACCACCCAATGCGCCTTCGCGGATCAGGATCGGGTTCAGGTGCTCGGCACGGACCAAATCCTGACCGGTCATGGTTTTGGTGCCCAGCCACTTGATCTCTTGGATGCCATTGTCGCGGGTAATGATCCGATCACCGATCTTCAGATCCTCGACCCGACGCTCGCCTTTCGGCGTGGCAATCAGAGTACCCGGCGTAAAGCAGGGCACGATGACCTGTTCGATCTCACTGAACTCGGTCGTGCCGGTTTCAGCACCATCACTGTCAAAGAACCGAACCGTACCAGCCTCGGAGTCAGATGGATCGAATTCGACCGTCAGCGAGCCACCGGGGTTCACAGCTTCGGCTGCACCGGTCAGGTCCAGGATGTCGTTGTCCAGACCGTCGGTGTCTTCGCCACCGATGATCACCTCGCCCTGGCCTACGTTGACAAAGCTGTCGTTGCCGAACTGGCCGGACAGGATGTCGCCGCCGTCGCCAACAACGTCATTGCTGCCCGAGATCGTGTCGTCACCGTCGCCACCGACAACAATGTCGCGACCTTCGCCACCGTCCAGCATGTCGTTGCCTTCGCCACCGTCGATGGCATCGCCACCGCCGTTGCCAAAGACGGTGTCGTCACCCGTGCCGCCAAAGATCACGTCAGTGTCTTCTTCACCACGGACGCTGTCATCGCCACCACCGGCCAGGATTACATCCTGTTCACCGACAAGCGGCGGAACCGCATCGTCGCCATCGACCAGATCCCCTTCGGGGTCCCCAGTATAGGCAAGGTCGATAGTATCGTTGCCGGCGGTGCCTTCGACAACACCGTCAACACCTGTTACGACAGGCCCGTCACCCGGGTCCGATGTGGTCGTCGGCGCGCCGATGACATATACGTTTTCGATTTCCGAGAACTCAGCCGTACCAGCAACAGTAAGGTCATCGTTGTAGTATGTAACAGTGCCGGATTCACCTGACGGATCGGATTCGTCGTAGTCGACAACGGCCAGGCCGCGCGCGATCAGAACGTCGAAGTCGTCGCCGCCTTCGCCACCTTCGATGGTATCTCCGATGCCCGCGCCGATGGTGTCACGATCGTCACCACCAAAGACCATATCGGCATCATCACCGCCCAGGATGACATCATTGCCTTCTTCGCCGTACAGGGTGTCTTCGCCTGCGCCGCCGAGAATGGTGTCGTTCCCCGGTTCAATGGCAAGAGCTGCCGCATAGTCAGATGGCTTGACCATGCTGATGTCGCTGTCGCCATAGACAACATCGTTGCCTTCCTGACCTTCAAGCTGGTCTCCGCCGATGCCACCGAACAGGGTATCATCGCCAGTGCCGCCCAGGATGGTGTCGTTCCCCGAGCCGCCAGCAAGCTGGTCGTTGCCCGAGCCACCATCAATCGAGTCCGCCGTGCGGCCAATCGATGCAACACCGGTAAAGGCCGGGTCATAGGCCACGACAACGTCGTCGCCACCACCCGCAAAGATGGTGTCAGCACCGTCGCCTGCGTTCAGCGTGTCGTTGCCATCTTCACCGGTCAAAAGGTCATCGCCTTCGCCGGCATCGATGAAGTTGTCGCCCAGTCCGCCGTCCAGCGTATCGCCGCCTTCACCGCCAACAAGAGTGTCGGCCCCCAAGCCACCGATCAGCGAGTCATCGCCTTCGCTGCCATACAGCTTGTCGCTTCCGGCGCCGCCATCCAGTGTGTCGTTGCCTTCGCCGCCTTCGACATCGTCAAAGCCGATACCTGCGATCACCAAGTCATTGCCTTCGCGACCTTTGACGATGTCGTCACCAGCGCCCGAGATAACGGTATCGTTACCTGCGCCCGCATCGACCGCGTCACGCTGGTCACCGCGCGGCGTGCCACCCAGGTCTTCGAAGAAGTCCGATGGGGTCAGGCTTGCGATCGGCTCGTCCAGGAAGTTTTCGAAGCTGTCGAAATTGTCGATCCGGTCGCCTTCGGGATCGCCCAGATAGCTGGCGTCGATCAGATCATCGCCATCGCCACCTTCGACCACACCGTCCAGCTGCGGATCCACGATCACGACGTTTTCGATGTTGATGAAGGTCGTCGTTACACCGGTGCGGGTGTCGGTGTCGTCCAAATAGTAAACAACCCCGTTTTCCCCGTTGTCGGGATCATATTCGACCTCGGCGCGACCAAAGACACGCAGGGTGTCAAAGTCGTCGCCCCCTTCGTTGCCGTCGACGAACTGATCATCCTGGCCCACCACGATGATGGTGTCGCGATCGTCGCCACCAAAGGCTTGGTCGTTGCCTGGGCCGGTCGAGATCGTGTCGTTACCCGCACCACCATAGAGCGTATCCGTGCCGTCGTTGCCGATGACAGTGTCGTCACCGTCGTCGCCATACAACAAATCATCACCCGGGTTGCCGGTCAGATTGTCGTTGCCGTCGCCGCCGCGCATGGTGTCATTGCCGCGCCCTGCATCCAGAGTGTCGTTGCCACGACCACCCTGAACAACGTCGTCGCCTGCATCACCTTCGAGCAGATCGTCGCCGTCCTGGCCCAGGATGGTGTCGTCACCGTCCTCGCCGCTGACAGCGTCATCGCCGCCACCTGCAAAGACATAGTCGCTGTCCAAGCCGGCATCGATGGTGTCATTGCCGGTCTTGCCGACGATGATGTCCTGATCACCAACCTGCCCCGGCAGCAAAGCGTCGTCGTTGTCGACAAAATCGCCGTTCGGGTCGCCGTCATACAGCACATCGATGACATCATCCCCAAATGTGCCCTCAACGATCCCATCGGGATCAAGCGGTTCATCAATCAGGATGTTTTCGATTTCCTCGAAAACAATAATGTCACCCGTTGCCCCCACAACGGCCACACCGTCCTCTTGGTCTTCCGAGGTGTAGACAATGCCGACCGGGCCCAGACCGCGCAGATCAAGGGTGTCAAAGTCGTCACCGCCCGAACCACCGTCGACCTGGTCAAAGCCCTCGCCACCCAGGAAGGTGTCGCGGTCATCGCCACCGCTTAGCGTATCGTCGCCGTGACCGCCGATGATTTCGTCGTTGCCGACACCACCCATGATGCTGTCTTCGTCGATACCGCCATCCAGCGTATCGTCGCCTTCGTCACCCATCAGGACGTCGTCGTCGTCCTGACCCATGATCAGGTCATTGCCTTCGCCACCCGACAGGGTGTCCATGCCGTTGGTGACCTCAGGGTCGGGGTCACGCCCGTCCGAGCCATCGTCGGTGATATTGAGCACATCCGGGAAGATCGGGTCCAGACCGCCATAAATGGTGTCATCGCCTCCATCGCCGGTGATTTCGTCCGAGCCTTCACTGCCAACAATGACGTCAGCATCTTCACCACCCGAAATAGTGTCGTCGTCCAGACCACCATCGATGGTATCCGAACCGGCGCCACCCATGATCACGTCGGTGTCATCCCCAGTCGAGATGACGTCGTTGCCGTCGCCACCATCAACAGTATCGCGATCGTTTTCTACATCCGGGTCAGCGGGAACCGCAGGAAGACCTTGATAAGACGGGAAGCCGCGATCAGGCAGGTTGTCGGCATCGTCGCCGCCCGTGTCGATCACATCGTCACCGTCACCGCCGTCAACGCTGTCGTTGCCGTCGCCACCAGTCAGCGTGTCGTCGCCGCCCTGGCCGACCAGGGTGTCGTCCCCCTCGCCGCCGGTAAGGCTGTCATTGCCACCCTCGCCCGGATCACCACCACCGGTGCCGTCGTCATCGACCACGTCGAAGTAGACGTCTGTTACATCGATCTCGGACGCATTCGCCCCTGCTTGGTCATGGGTGATGGTCAGACGCGCTACTGGGCCCGGAATTGTGACCAGCACAGAGTAGTTGGAGTTGTCGGGGTTGGCGTAGCCGCCGTCACCTGTCGCTGTGTCGCCACCGGCAACGCCATCTTCGTCCGTGACCGACACGCCCAGGCCGCCGGAAACAACAACTGGGATCTGGTTGCCGTCTTCGTCATAGGCCATGATCTGAACTCGACCATCGCCATCGATGTCATTGACTCGGAACGAAACATTTTCGACCGCGTCCGAGAACTCGAGCTGATATGTGGCCGAGTTGGCCTGCCCGTTCAGTTCGGATTCCATCGCACTTGTATCAGTGGCCTCGGGGCCATTGGTGTCGATATTTCCGACGAATTGTTCCTGGGTCTGGAATTCGGTGTCCACGCCGCCCGATTGCTGTGTGACCGAGAAGGTCACGTCGACCGAGCCCGTGTTCTGCGTGAACCCGCCGCTCAGGTCATCGCCATCGTCGACCTGACCGCCATCATCCGGGTCAGGTGCCAGGTTCCATTCAAAGGTTTCACGAGTCGACGGGCTGGTCAGGCCCGGCGCGTCGCCATCACCGATCAGCAGGTCATCTCCGGCCTCGCCATTGACCGTATCATCGCCACCGCCAGCGTAAACGGTGTCGTCACCTTCGCCTGCGTCGATGCTGTCGTTGCCCGCACCGCCGTTGATAACGTCATCATCGGGACCATCTGCGGGGTTCGGCGCATCGCCACCATCCACAACATCGCCATCCGGGTCACCGTCATAGTCAACATCGATGATGTCATCGCCTTCGGTGCCTTCAACGATACCGTTGCCGCCACCACCGATGACCGGCTCATCCAGAACCGCCACATAATCGATGCCGCCATAGAAATGCTGGTCAAACTCATTTTCGACCACTTCGCGTGCGCCGATGGTAAAGGACTGCTCTTCGCCCGTGGTCACGTCGAGTGTCAGACCCTGGGTGTCACCGGTGACGGTTTCGGTTGTCCCCTGCGTGGTGTTTTCGACCAGAACAGCCACACCGGATTCCGACCACGAATACGACACGCGAACAATGTCGCCAGTGCCCACAAAGCCCTCTGAGGTGCTCAACAGGGATTCCGTACCCCCAGAGCGATGATAGACCTCAACAGCGCCGTTTTCCGTGACGCGAATTTCAAAGAACCCGCTGTCGGTTTCCGTGCCCTGCCCGCCGTCGCTCTCTTCGCCAGAATCTTCGACACCGCGGCTGACCACGGTTTCCGACCCTGCGTCGGTGGTATCAAAGCTGCGGAATTCAGTGATGATCGTACCCTGAGACAGGTCAAACGCCGCATCATCGCCATCATCAACGTCAAAGCGTTGGGTGCCGCTGTTGTCGGTGAACATCCACCCGGCCGAGAAATCAGGATCGTTTACGGGCGTGCCATCCTGTGCGATGCCATCCCCAAGGCCAGTGTCGCGGGTTTCAGCGGTTGGGCGGAAATCCCAAAGACCGATTACATTGGCCAGATACGGATTGTCAAAATTCGTTGCCATCACATTCTCCTTTGCGGTGCCAGCGACACCAAACCGCTTGACCGCGGAAACCTCCAAGTGAACCAAAGGCCGATGACCGTAAGCTCACTGGCGACTGCACCAACAGCACCTTGACCCAAACGAGAGAATGATCCCTGTCTTCATACAGACAGGAGCGCGATTGCCAATCAAGGCAATCACGGTGTGTTACCGTCACAAACAGCGTGGCAGCCGCTGCGCGAACACACATCCCCTCGCATCCGATCGGATGCTGAATTCGTGCGGTCGCCCCCGTGACCTACAGACATCGCCCCCCAGTTGGGCTAATCCATGAATACCGGACGCCCCAAAGCCGTCAAAGTGAAAAAAATTTTAGAAACAGCAGCTTTGGGCGGCGAATTGGAAATTAACCTTAGGTAATCCGTGTTAACCTTCTACCTTAGGTTGATGATTGTTTCCTCTTCTTGAGATTTTTTTCAAGCAACATGCCGCCTGCGTGCGCCAAAGAGCGTTGAGCGGGGATATCAGCGGTGATTTGGTGTCGTTTGTTTCCTCAACGAAAACAGTAAAGTGCTTTGCACAACCCATGGGACGAGCGCCCAACTGTGCCATCTTTTTGCCTCAGTTAACCTTAACGTGAGAACCAATTCTCCTATTCGTGGGCGGATTTTTGCAAAACAGAGAACAATTCGCCACAAAATCACTCGAATCAAACTCAAATGGGTCCAAATTTTGACAAGGGGGATTCGAACGTAAAACGGCCCCCTAAAGGGCCGTTCACTCCGAATATCATTTACGCTAGGTCAGCGGACCCGGGAAAGTGGCAGGCAACTGCCGTGCCGGTCCCGGGCACAAGGTCCGGCGGCGTTTTCCGACAGACCTCCTGCGCACGCGGACAGCGTTCGGCAAAAGCACACCCCTTGGGCGGGTTGATCGGGCTAGGAGGATCGCCCGAAACCTTGAGCGGCCGCACATACCCCTTTGATTTGCGCCGCGCCAGAGACGGAGCCGCCGACAACAGCGCCTGCGTGTAAGGATGCTGTGGCGCTTCGAACAGGGCCGAGGTCGGCCCGCTTTCCACGATCTTGCCCAGATACATCACCGCCACCTCGTCGCAGACATGGCGCACCACGCCCAGGTCGTGGCTGATGAACAGGTAGCTCAGCCCAAGCTTTTCTTTCAGCTCGGCCAGCAGGTTCAGGATCTGCGCTTGAATGGCCACGTCCAGCGCACTCACCGGCTCATCACAAACCAACAGTTTGGGGTTGGTCGTCAGCGCCCGCGCGATCGAGATCCGCTGCCGCTGCCCACCTGAAAACTGGTGTGGAAACAGGTTCAACTGATCGGGCCGCAGCCCCACCAGGGCAAACAGCTCTTCGACCTTGGCATGACGTTCCTCGGGGGTGCCAATCTCCATCAGGTCCATCGGCTCGCGCACGATGTCCACCACCCGTGCCCGCGGATTGAGCGAGGAATAGGGATCCTGAAAGATCAGCTGCACATCGCGGCGGCGCTGGCGCATCGCCTCGTCATCCAATTCCAGCAGATCTTCGCCTTCGAACAGCACCTGCCCGCCCGCCGCTTTGGTCAGCCGGATTGCGGCCATTGCCGTTGTCGTCTTGCCCGAGCCGCTCTCGCCCACGATGCCAAGCGCCTTGCCCGCCTCAAGCTGGAACGACACCCGACGGACCGCCTCCAGATGCGGACGTTCGGCAAAGAACGATGGTTTCGGCAAGGCGAAGCGCACCGTCAGGTCGCGGACCTCCATCAAAATGCTCATAGCCGGGCCTCCTCGATCCCGTGGCAGGCAACCGGGTGGTGGCCGTGGCTGCCCAACATCGGTTTTTCACGGGTGCAGCGGTCCTGCTTAAACGCACAGCGGTCAGCAAAGGCGCACCCCTGCCCCAACAGATGAAGAGGCGGCACAACGCCCGGAATTTCAGCCAAACGGTGATCATCACGACCAAGCGCGGGGATACAGTCGATGAGACCCCGAGCATAAGGATGCTGCGGATAGTCCAGCACATCATCGGCGCTGGCATCCTCGATCACCCGGCCCGCGTACATCACGGCCACCCGGTCCGCCATCTCGCTGATCGCGCCCATGTCGTGGGTGATCAGGATGATGGCAACGCCAAAGTCGCGCTGGATTTCATTCAGCAGGTCAAATATCTGCGCCTGAACCGTCACATCCAAAGCTGTGGTCGGCTCATCCGCGATCAGCACCTTGGGACGGCAGCTGACCGCCATGGCGATCATCACCCGCTGACGCATCCCACCCGACAATTGGTGCGGATAATCCTTAGCCCGTGTTTCGGGGCTGGGGATTCCGACCCGATCCAGCAAGGCAACTGCGTCCTTCAATGCCTGCGCCTTGTCGACCTTTTGATGCAGCATGATCGCCTCGGCGATCTGGTCGCCCACGGTGAATACCGGGTTGAGCGAGGTCATCGGCTCTTGAAAGATCATCGCCGCATCCGGCCCCCGCATCGCGCGCAGGCGCGCCGGGCTGGCGGTGGTCAGCTCCTCTCCGTTCAGGCGGATCGAGCCGCCCGCGATCTTGCCCGGCGGCGAAGGGATCAGCCCCATCACCGAGAGCGCGGTGATCGACTTGCCGCAGCCGGATTCCCCAACCACACCTAGCGTCTCGCCCTCGTTCACATGCATCGACACGGAATCCAGTGCCGTCACCTCGCCATAGCGCGTCCGAAAGGTCACGCGCAGGTCTTCGATTTCTAAAAGCGCGCTCATCTTTCCCTCAACTTCGGATTAAAGGCATCGTTCAGGCCATCGCCGATCAGACTGACGGCAAAGACGGTGAAAAAGATCGCAAGCCCCGGGAAGGTCACCGGCCACCAGGCGTCCAGGATGTATTCCCGGTTGGCACCGATCATCAGGCCCCAGCTCATCACATTGGGATCGCCCAGGCCTAGGAAGGACAGGCCCGCCTCGAACAGGATGGCGACCCCAATGGTCAGCGTCGCCGACACGATCAGCGGCGGCGCTGCGTTGGGCAGGATCACCTTCCAGATGATCCGCTTGTTGCGCGCGCCGATGGCGCGGGCGGCGGTGACATACTCCAGCTCCTTGATTTTCAGGAACTCGGCCCGTGTCAGACGCGCGGTCTGCGGCCAGCTGACAACACCGATGGCCAGAGCAATGGTCCAAAGCGACGGTGACAACAGCGTCACCAGCACCATGGCAAAGAGGAGCGCCGGCAGAACCTGAAAGAACTCGGTGATGCGCATCAGCAGGTTGTCGACCCAGCCGCCGTAATACCCAGCCAAAGCGCCCAGAGAGATGCCGATCACCATGGTCAGCGCGGCCGCGGCCAACCCCACGGCAAGCGTTGGACCGCCCCCGGTCAGCATGCCCGCAACGATATTGCGGCCCAGATAGTCGGTACCCAGGGGAAACTCGGGCGTCGCGCCGGGTGGCTCATGCGGCGCCCAGACGATGTCGAACGGGTCGCCGCCATAAAGAAAGGTGCCATAAAGCGTCGCGCCGACGATGGCCGTCAACATGATGACCCCGATAACGGCGGGAATGTTGCGCCGGAACATCCGCCACGCTTCAAGCGCGGGGCTTTCGGCCTTGAACTCGGTTACGGTTTGATCAGACATCACCGCCCCCTCAATCTTGGATCAGCCAGGCGATAGCTCAGATCCGTCAGAATATTAGCGACCACAACCATGAAAGAAGCAAAGAACAGAACCCCCATGATGGTCGGATAATCGCGCCGCAGAATGCTGTCGAAGGCCAGCCGCCCCATGCCGGGCCAGTTGAACACTGTCTCGACCAGCAGTGCGCCCGAAATCAGGTTGCCGAACTGCAGACCCGCAACCGTCAAGATCGGCAGCGCCGCGTTGCGCAAGGCGTGTTTGAACAGAACCGAGCCTTCGGACGCCCCCTTGGCCCGTGCTGTGCGGATGTAATCTGAGCCCAGAACTTCGAGCATCGAGGCCCGCGAAAGGCGCGCGTATTGCGCAAGATAGATGATCGCCAAGGTAAACGCCGGCAGGATCAGGTGGTGCAGCACGTCCAAAGCCCGCACAAAGAAACCCGCATCGCGCAGCTTGACCGATTGCATCCCCTCGACAGGAAAGATCGGCAGCACGCTGGCAAAGAGGATGATCAGCATGATCCCGGTCCAGAACACCGGCACCGCATAGCCGATTGTGGCAAAGACCGAGACAAAGGCGCTCATCGGTCCGTTGGGTTTGCGCGCCGCGATCACGCCCAGAAATACACCCAGGACAATCGACAACAGCTGCGCTGTGATCACCAACAGGATGGTCGGCCCGATCCGGTGCCCGATCAGCGTTGTGACCGGTTGGTTGAAGAAAAAGCTCTCGCCCAGATCAAACTGCGCCACGTTGGCAATGTAGATCCCCAGCTGGGTCAGGACCGGCTTGTTGAGCCCGTATTCCTCGCGGATGCTTTCCAGCATCTCTTCGGTCGCGCCGCCCATTTCGCCCGCGATGACAACCGCAGGATCGCCGGGGGCCAACCGGATGAGGAGGAAGTTCAGGACCACCACACCCAGCATGAGCAGCAAGCCGTAAAACAGGCGCCGCAATATGTATGACGTGTTCATAATTTGCCTCTCAACAACCAGGGCAGCGGATCAGCCGCCCTGGTTTGATGGGTGAGCCGATCACTCGGACCAGCTGACCTGATCCATCGGATGCATGGTGCCCCAGATGCCCGTGGGCACGTTCTGAAGCTTCTTGTCGTAGGCCGTGTGATACGGCAGCGCGTTGATCCAGTAGATCGGAAGATCAGCCGCCACCATCTGCTGGAACTCGGCATAAAGCGCCTTGCGTTTGGCCGGATCGGCTTCGACGGCTGCGGCGTTCAGGATCTCGTCGACCTTTTCGTTGGCATACTGCTGCGTGTTCGACCAGATCACGCCCTGACGGATGTTGGACGACAGATAGGTGCGGTGCACACCGATCACCGGGTCACCCCAATTGAACACCACATCCATGGACAGCTCAAAGTCATGCCCACCGACACGACCCGCCCAAGTTGGGAAATCCGGGGCCGCGCGCACGGTCACATTGATGCCGATCTTTTTCAGCTGCGACTTCATGTATTCCGCAAGGGATTGCTGCTGTTCCTTGGGACCGGGGATATAATCGATGGTCAGATCCATGCCATCGGCAAAACCCGCCTCGGCCATCAGCGCCTTGGCCTTGTCCAGATCGACATCATAGGCCGGGATCGTCTCGTCAAAGAACGGTGAGCTTTCGATGATCGGCCCACGCTGCGGGGCAGACACACCGCGATGCAGCGCCTTGGTGATGAACTCGCGATCCACGGCATAGGCAATCGCCTGACGTACACGTACATCGCTCAGCTTTTCGGACGCGGTGTTGAAGGCCAGCCAGTTGATCGGGCCAACAGCGGCGTAGCCATCCGTGGTGACGCCCAGATGCTCGGCCTTTTCCAGGCGTTTGATTTCCTGAGACCCAGCCATGAACGGATACATATCCGCCTCGCCGTTCTCCATCGCGATCAACAGGGCCGAGGGGTCCTTGATGATGCGGATGATGATCTCGTCCAGCTTGGGGCGGCCATCAATGAAGAAATTCGGGTTCTTCTTCATCACAACGGCTTCGCCCGGTGTGAACTCTTCCAACATGAACGGGCCGGACCCGACAGGTGCCGAGTTCGCAGGGTGTGATTTCGCGTCCTGCCCGTCGCCGTAGACGTGCTTGGGCAGAACTGGTGCCAAAGCGGGCGACAGGGCCAGCAGCAGCGCGGGGTGAGGCTGGCTGAGTTTGATGACAGCCGTATGGGCATCCGGTGTCTCGATCGACTCGACCGGTGCAAACATCGACTTGAAGGGGTGGTTTTCCTTGGTCGTCATGATCGAAAACGCAACATCCTCGGACGTGACCGGTTTGCCATCATGGAACGTGGCGTTTTGCACCAGGTTCAGCGTCACGCTCAGCCCATCTTCGCTGACCTCCCAGCTTTCGGCCAGATAGGGCTGCGGTTCCCAGTTTTCGTCATAGCGCAGCGGCGACGCAAAGATCTGAGTGGACGGGACAGCCGTTGCGATCCCCGATTGCACCGCACCGTTCAGGTGACGCGGCACCTGGGTCGAGGCGATCACAAGCGTCCCGCCATCTGCGAATGCAGGGGCCGTCAAACTGGTGACGGCAAGGGACACAGCGCCCAAAAGGCGTGTCATATGCTTCATGGTATTTTCCTCCCTTGCAGGTCCTTTGTGAACCTTACATGTCAGAGGCTAGCCAAGGCCGTAGTCACAGAAAACAGTTCTTTCTGTAGCGGAAAACTACATTTTATGCCGTTTTGCGCAATTCCGGCTGCATAATCAAATGATCAAAGGCGCGTTCAGCCTGCAATTCTCGGGTGATATTGCGCACTGCACTTACGATTGCAGATCCCTTCAAGCCCTCGACATAAGCAAGTCCAAGCGCAGGGGAAAAGAACGAATCCGAGATCGGCAAGGCCCGATATCCGTTGCGCCCGTCCCGGTCGTTGGGTCCACAGATGTTCAGAATCGAATATCCAAACTCACTAGCGACCAACCCGCGCAAAACCGAACTGGATTTGGTGGAATGCACAACGTTCGGCTCCAACCCCAGCTCTTCGAAGAGCGAACAAAAATATTCCTCAGTCAACGGCAGATCGAGCAGGATCATCGGCAGTTCTGCCAGATCTCGCAGACTGACCGAAGGTTTGTTGGCCAAGGGTGAGCTGTTGGGTAAAAGCGCCCAAGGGTGGGCCTCGAACAGTTGGTCAAACGGCAATCCTTTGACTGGGTCCTTTTGATAGGTCAGCGCCAAATCAACCCCACCAGAGTGCAGAAGGTCGGCCATGGTGTTCATGTCCCCTTCGGCCAATTCGATCCGGATACCCGGATAGCGTTGGGCCAAACGTGACAGAATGGGCGGCAGGACATAGGGCGCCGTTGGCGCATAACACCCCAAACGCAGGGTGCCGGTGGGATCTCCGGTCAGGGACATCAAATCGGATTCGAACACGCGCGCCGTGTCCAGAAAGGCCGACACACGGTCCCCCACCCGCTTGCCCACTTGCGTGGCCACGATCCCTTTTGCCGGCACCCGGCGGAACAGTTCAGCGCCCACACATTGCTCGATCATGTCGATCGCGGCGGTGATGGACGACTGTGAGATATTCATCTCGACTGCGGCTCGGGCAATAGACCCGTTGCGCAGCGCGGCATCGAAATAGCGCAGCTGCTTGAGCGTGAAATTCATCCGCTTCCCTCATTTTCTCCCTCAATGCTTGACAGTAATTCTATTTTACAGCGGATCAATCCCCAGCTAGGCCTAAACCCAATCGGGAGGGACACCATGTCGGAAATCACTGTATTTGCTGCACAAAAAATCATCACAATGGACCCCAGCAGGCCTGAGGCGACCCATGTGGCGGTTCAGGAGGGGAAAATTCTAGCCGTTGGCGGGGCCGATTGCGCCGAAGCCTGGGGATCGGTGACCCACGACAACAGCCTGGCTGATCACGTGCTGATGCCCGGTTTTGTCGAAGGCCACGCGCATATGATGGCCGGTTCAATGTGGCAGTTTGCTTATGCTGGGTACCATGACCGTATCGACCCGACCGGTAAGCTTCACAAAGGCATGACAGACATCAACGCCGTGGTGTCTCGCCTGCGCGACTATGCGTCCACCCTCCCCCCTGGTGAACCGGTCGTTGCTTGGGGGTTTGATCCCATTTTCCTGCCAACCGAACGTCTGAACCGTTCCCACCTGGACGGCATCTCTGAAGACCGGCCTGTGATGGTGATGTTTTCCAACTTCCACCTGATGTGTGTGAATTCGACCTGCCTTGAGATGGTGGGGTATTCACGAGAGTCGAACATCGAAGGCGTCCTTAAAGGCCCAGATGGTGAACCCACCGGCGAACTGCAGGAGATGGCGGCCATGTTCCCGGTGATGCGGCGCACGGGGTTGGATTTCCGCGGCCTGTCGCAGACCCCTGAAGCGGTCAGAACCTATGCAGATGTCTGCCGCCTGGCCGGCGTAACCACAATTACCGACCTGTTTTCGCATATGGAGGAAGAGGATCTTGAGGTTCTGACCGCCGTCACCGGGCAGGATGATTTTGGCCTGCGTCTGGTGCCCGTTCTGGCCGCGGTGGGCGCCCCACCGCAGGATATCGCTGACAAGGCCAACCGCTTGGGCAAACAATCCTCTGACAAGCTGCGGATGGGCGCGGTCAAGCTGATGACCGATGGCTCGATCCAGGGCTGGACAGCAAGGGTGAAATGGCCCGGCTATGTCGGCGGACACCCTAATGGACTGTGGAACACCCCACCCGAGCAGATCTTTGCGCTGTGTGAAACCATGCAGGCCAACGGCGTTCAGATGCATATTCACGTGAACGGGGACGAGGCGTCATCCGTCTCGCTTGACGCCCTCGAAGCTGCCTCGCGCAAGCACCCATGGCCTTCGGCCCGGCATGTTCTGCAGCACTGCCAGATGATGGGCCCCGATCAGTTCCGCCGCTGCGTCGAGATGAATGTCTGCACCAACATCTTCTCCAACCACATCTGGTACTTCGGCGATCAACACGCCGCGCTGACCATTGGCGAGGATCGCGCCACGCGTATGGATGCCGCTCGTTCGGCTTTGGACGCGGGCGTCAATGTGGCACTGCATTCCGATGCTCCCGTAACACCTTTAGGGCCGCTCTTCACCGCATGGTGCGCAGTGAACCGACAGACGATGACGGGCCGCACTCTGGGCGAAGAGCAGCGGATCACAGTCGATGAAGCTCTCTATGCGATCACGCTGGGTGCTGCCTACACACTGAACCTTGATGCCGAGATCGGCAGTATCGAAACCGGTAAACGGGCCGACTTTGCGGTCCTTGGCAATGACCCCACCGCCGTCGCCCCAATGGCGCTCAAGGATGTGCCGGTCAACGGCATCGTCTTTGGCGGTCAGGTGCAAATGAACTGATGCGCCTGCCCCTCACGGTGATCAGCGGCTATCTGGGCGCTGGCAAGACAACTTTGATCAACCGGTTATTGGCCGAGGATCACGGGCTGCGCCTGATGATCTTGGTCAATGACTTTGGCGCCATCAACATCGACGCTGCCCTGATCGAATCGCGTCAGGACGACACAATCTCGCTGTCCAATGGCTGTGTCTGCTGCACCATGGGGGCCGATCTTTATTTGGCGCTTGGGGATGCGCTGGACCGGACCCCACGCCCCGATCACCTGATTGTCGAGGCCAGCGGCATCGCCGATCCCGCCGCCATCGCCAATGCCGCAATCGCCGAGCCAGACCTGTCCTATGCCGGGATCATCACGCTGCTTGACGGGATGAACGGGGCCGATGTGTTGCGCGATCCGCTCATCGCGCCGCAGGTGGCGCAACAGATCAAGGTGGCGGATATGGTGCTGATGACCAAATCTGATGCGCCCTCTGCCAATTTGAGCAAAGCGTTGGCCGAGCACGGCCTGCGCAGCCCCAGCGCCTTGCAAGGGGATGCCCCGATTGCGCCGCTTCTGTCGGATGTTGTGCCCCTGCCCAAGGGGCGCCCGACAGCGTCTCATCCACTCTATGTGCAGTGGAACACTGAGACACCGGGTGATTTTGTTCGTTCACAGCTACAGGAACGCTTGGCCGCCCGGCCTGAAGGGCTCTACCGCGTCAAGGGATTTGTAACTGGCCCCGATGGGATGCATGAGGTGCATGTTGTGGGCAAACATGTCGACATCCGTGCGTCGACCGCAAAGACCCCAGCCCTGGTTGCCCTGGGCCTGTCAGACCGGCTGACCGCCGAGCAGATTGACAATTGGTGGTCAGGCCGCTGATCTGGCCACACTGATCACATCACCGAGGTTCCCATGTCCCGCACCGCCGCCCTGTCCTCTTGTGACACCCGTTTTGCCGATGGCCGGTTCTGGGCCGATCTGGAACGGCTGGTGTCGATGGAGACCGAAAGCCAGAAGCCGGACAATGTGGACGCGCTAATGCCGTACCTGACCGAAGCTCTGCCGCCGATGTTGCAGGCCCTGGGGTTCACTTGGTCGCTGCACGACAATCCCAATCCGGCGGGCTGCGCCTTTCTGGTCGCCGAGCGGATCGAAAACCCCGCCCTGCCCACTGTTCTGTCCTACGGCCATGGCGATGTCACCCATGGCCAGCGTCAGGACTGGCAAGAGGGGCTGGGGCCTTTTGCCCTGACCCACTTGGGCGACCGCGTTTATGGCCGGGGAAGCGCCGACAACAAAGGGCAGCATCTGATCAACCTGCATGCCTTAGCCTCTGTGATCGAAGCGCGCGGAAGCCTTGGGTTCAACGTCAAGCTGCTGATCGAAATGGGAGAGGAAATCGGCTCACCTGGCCTGCACGCCTTTTGCGCCGCCAATCAGGATCTGCTGAAAGCCGATGTCCTGATCGCGTCCGACGGGCCGCGCCTGCAACCGGATGTGCCGACCGTCTTCATGGGCGCGCGCGGGGGATTGAGCTTTGAACTGCGCGTCGATCTGCGCGAGGGTGCGCATCATTCGGGCAATTGGGGCGGTCTGCTCGCTGATCCGGCGATGATTCTGGCGCAGGCTCTGTCGACCATTACCGACGCGCGCGGACAGATCCGCATCCCCGAATGGCGCCCCACCAGCCTGACGCCTGCGATCCGGGAAACACTGGCCGCTTTGCCGTCTTTCGACGGATCAGACCCTGACATCGACCCGGATTGGGGAGAGTCAGGTCTAACCCCGGCCGAGCGGGTGTTTGGCTGGAACTCATTCGCCGTTCTGGCCATGCAATCGGGCAAGCCCGAGGCCCCGGTCAACGCCATTTCGGGCCATGCCTCGGCCACTTGTCAGCTGCGCTATGTGGTGGGAACGGACGCCGATAACATTCTGCCAAGCTTGCAAAAACACCTCGACGCGCACGGATACCAACAAGTTAAAATCCGACCCATGGACGGCGGCGCATTCCCGGCCACACGTTTGGATCCCGGCCACCCTTGGGCGCAATTCGCCATTCGCTCCATCGAGGCCACAACGGGCGCGCGCCCGCATGTGCTGCCGAATTTGGGCGGCTCACTGCCCAACGAGTGTTTCGCCGAGGTGCTTGGCCTGCCCACAATCTGGGTGCCGCATTCCTATCGCGGGTGTAATCAGCACGCCCCCAACGAGCATGTGCTGGCCTCGACCTGCCAGCAGGCCGGACGGGTGATGACGGGGCTGTTTTGGGACCTTGGCGATGCCGAAACACCCCATCCGCCAAAATAATCGCAACATTAAGAAACCTTAATCCTGCGAACAGGCAATCCACAGGTGGCGGGAATATTCCTTGTCTCAACCCCGGGGCACACCCCTGGGTCAATGACAGGAGATACCTATGAGCATTCGCAAAACCACCCGCTTTACCGCTGGCCTGCCCGGATGGGCGGGCGCCTCTGCCCTCTCGGCCTTGTTGCTGGCCTCGACCGCGCTGCCTGCTGCAGCCGACGAAGCGCTGGCCGATCTGGTCGAAGAGGTCGGCCCCTCGGTCGTGACCATCCTTGCCACTCAGGAGGCCACGACCGAGCCGGCCAGCATGAAAGGCCGTGGTCTGGAAAACCATCCGTTCGGCGAGTTCTTTCGCCAGTTCGGCATGCCCGAAGGCATGAAACCCGGCCCCCGTGGCCCGAGCCAAGGTCTGGGATCCGGCTTTATTCTCGAAGAGGATGGCCTGATCGTCACCAACCACCACGTGATCGACGGGGCCGACACCGTCACCGTGCGCCTGGCCGATGATCGCGAATTCGAGGCGACCGTCGTGGGCGCCGACCCGTTGACCGACCTGGCCGTGCTGCAGATCGACGCGGGCGGCCCCCTGCCCGCAGTCGAACTGGGCGACAGCGACGTGATCCGCGTGGGCGAAGACGTGGTCGCCGTGGGCAACCCGTTCGGCCTGAGCTCAACCGTCACCACCGGCATCGTATCGGCCAAGGGGCGCAACATTTCCGAAGGGCCCTATGCCGAGTTCATCCAGACGGATGCGGCGATCAACAAGGGCAATTCGGGCGGGCCGCTGTTCAACATGGACGGCGAAGTGATCGGCGTGAACTCGGCCATCTACTCGCCCACCGGCGGCTCGGTCGGTTTGGGCTTTGCGGTCACATCCAATATTGCCGAAACCATCGTGGCCGATCTGATCGACGACGGTCAGGTCGATCGCGGCTGGCTGGGCGTGTCGATCCAGAACGTCAGCCCCGACATCGCGGCAGCCTTGGGCCTGGATGGCGCAACCGGCGCGCTCGTCTCGGACGTTGTAACCGACAGCCCCGCAGACGGCGCGCTGAAATCGGGTGACGTGATCCTGAGCTTTGACGGCAAACCGGTGAAATCCAGTGCCGATCTGCCCCGCCTGGTCGGCGCGACCAAAACCGGCACCGACAGCACCATCGAGGTGCTCCGCAATGGCGAACCGGAACAGGTGACCGTGACCATCGGCACGCATCAGATGGCTTCGGCCCAGATCGAGCCGCAGGTTGACGAAACCTCGGGCAAGCAACTGGGTGTCACCGTTGCACCGCTGACCGACACCGCGCGAGCCGAGATCGGCATCAGCAAGGATGTCTCGGGCGTGGTCGTCACCTCGCTGAACCAAGAGGGCGCTGCGGCCAAGGCAGGTCTTCGCGTGGGCGATGTGATCGTGAAGCTGGGCAGCCAGGACACCCAAACGCCCAAAGAGCTAAAAGCGGCCCTGAAGAGCGAAAAAACCGATCCGGCATTGGTGCTGATCAATCGTGGCGGCAATCAGCTGTTTGTCGCGGTCGAGATCGCCTGATCCAACCTCACCACAGACGGGCGCGCGTGATGTACGGGGAGTTCGCCGCGCGCCCCATCGTTCAGCGACCGTGACCTGTCCCCAGGTCGCTGAACCGACCGGGCGCGCCCATCCGCGCCCGGTTCGCCCTCTTGACGCCGCCCGAAAAAAGCCCGCGTATATACCGGCAGAACAAGGATAATCCACGCATGAGCCGCCGCCTCCTCATCGTTGAAGACGACACCGACACCCGCGAGTTCCTGGCCAAAGGGTTTGCCGAGGAAGGGTTCACCGTCGAGACCGCGCCCGACGGGCGTGAGGGGCTGTATCACGCCACTGACGGTGGTTTTGACGCGATTGTGCTGGACCGGATGCTGCCGGGGTTGGATGGGCTGGCGCTGATCAAATCCATTCGGGCCGCCGGGCTGAAAACACCTGTTCTGATGCTGACCGCGATGAGCGCCGTCGATGAACGGGTCAAGGGCCTGCGCGCAGGCGCCGATGACTATCTGGTCAAACCGTTTTCGTTCCAGGAACTGCACGCTCGGATCGAAGCCCTATTGCGCCGCCCGCAAGACACAGAAGAGAGCGCGATGCTCACTTGCCGTGATCTGGAAATGGACTTGCTCAAGCGCCGCGTTACCCGTGGGGGACGCGAACTGACACTGACCCCCCGCGAATTCCAGATTCTGGAATTCTTCCTGCGCCGCAAAAACCGTGTGATCTCGCGCACCATGCTGCTCGAAGGTGTGTGGGAATATCATTTCGATCCCAACACCAACATCGTTGACGTCCATATCTCGAAACTCCGCCGCGCGGTGGATGATGGGGTTGATGCCCCGCTCATCGAAACCGTACGCGGCGCCGGCTACATGATGTCCGATGGCTAAGCCACTGATCTTATGGCGTAACGCCCGCACACGGTTGGTGTTGGCCAGCATGATTTTGAGCACCGCCCTGACCGCGCTTGTGCTGGGGCTGGTCTATGTCACCGCCAACCGCACCATCGAAAACGAGACGCGCAGCGTGGTGACTGCCGAACTGGCGGGCCTGCGCGACGAATACGAGCGCCTTGGCACCATCGGGTTGATGGCGGCCATCGACCGACGCGTCAAAGACGCCGCAGACCGCGACGCGCTCTATCTGCTCACTGACGCGTCAGGCAACGTGCTGGCCGGCAATCTTGCACGATGGCCAGACGGGATCGAACCCGGTTCGGGCTGGGTGAACCTGGACCTGACGCGCATGTCCTCGGGAGATGACGTGTCGATCTCGGCCGCCTCGATCCGCCTGCCCCTTTACGAACGTCTGCTGGTCGGGCGCGATGCCTCGGCCCGGCAACAATTCGACCGTGTGCTGCTGCGCTCTGTCGGCCTGGCGCTGTTGGCCGCCCTGGCGCTCAGCCTGCTGACCGGATGGCTGCTGACGCGGCTTGTGTTCTCGCGCCTGTCGGACATTGCGCAGACAGCGGATGACATCGTGTCTGGCGATCTGTCCCGGCGCATCCCGGTGCGCGGCAGCGGCGACGAATTCGACCAGATGGCGCAGACGCTGAATGACATGCTCGACAAGATCGAAGAGCTGATCGGCAACCTGCGCATGACCACAAACTCCATCGCGCATGACCTGCGCAGCCCCCTCAGCCGATTGCGGCAACGGGTCGAGCGTTTGACGGATCCCGAAAGCGTGGCGCCCGAGCGCGAGGTCGATGCGGCCCGTGCCCTGGCCGAAGTCGACCATCTGTTGCGCGTGTTTTCGCAACTGACCGAGATTTCGCGGGCCGAGGCGGGCTTGGGCCGGGACGAGTTCGAAGATGTAGACCTGGTGTCTCTGGTGCGGGATGTGACCGAATTCTATGAACCCGTGGCCCAGGATCAGGGCGTGACATTGAGCATTGAAGGCCAAGCGACCCCGATCCCCGGCCACAAACCGCTTCTGGCCCAGGCCCTGTCGAACCTGTTGGAAAACGCCCTGCGGTATGCCCCCGCTGGCAGCACGCTTACTGTCTCGCTTGATCAAGCTGACGACTGTGTCTCACTCACCGTCCGCGATCAAGGACCCGGCGTGCCCGACGATCAGTTGGACCGGCTGTCGCAGCCCTTTGTCACATTGGAACCTGCACGCAGCGACCAGAGTTCGGGCCTAGGGCTGGCCCTTGTCGCAGCCATCGCCCGGATGCACGGCGGCCAATTTGAAGCACGCAATTGCTCGCCTGGGCTGGCGACTTTGATCACGGTCGCCCGGTGAATGGGGACGGGTGACGCAACATCGCCCAGCCAAGAACGTTGCCTACCGCTCACCGTACCATCGCTGCTGTGGGATTGAAATCGAACGCATCGCCAGCCCATCTGACTTGCCAAACTAAGAAGCTGCTTCTGGTCCGTGAACAGAAAACGACGAATTGGGTTTCTTTATGAGACATTTGGCCAAGACCCGTTTTCATCCTGGAAACCACAGAGGATGCCATCGTAACTGCAAACACTGTTCCATCGCTTCAATCGCTACGCCAAAGCTTGCCTTAGCTTGTGACAGCAGGCCTCTCCACATGTTGAACCATGTCGGTTTGATTGCTGTTCGTCCACACTGGAGCACGCGGGTCGCATAATGACGCCCTTGCGGCAACAAACACCGTGCCGGTCAGTTCTCTGGGTCAGCCAATCACTGAAAGCAGTTCTGCATTTCGTCACTTCATCTTGCACGGTAACGCAGCATAGCCGCGAAACCTGAGACGACCGCCAGGGATGCGCCCCGGTCGCAGGCGATACTCGGGAAAGCGATCCAACAGCCGCCCAATGGCAATGCGCCCTTCCATCCGCGCAAGCGTGAGGCCAACGCAAACATGCGGTCCACCTGCAAAGGCCAGGTGTCGGTTCGGCTTGCGTGCGATGTCAAAACGCGTTGGGTCGTCAAAAACCGCCGGGTCGCGGTTGGCCGCGCCAATGCACAAGTGCAGGTTGGTGCCGGCGGGAATGGTGCGGCCATCCAGCTCGACCTCGGCGGTGGTTTCGCGATTGCCAAGCTGGTTGGGCGAACGGACGCGCAAGATTTCTTCGATCGCGGGGTTAAGCAGTGAGGGATCGTCCATTAGGCGCCGACGTTGATCCGGATGATCGTTGAGCAGCGCCAGGCCATTGCCGATCAGGTTCGTGGTTGTCTCGTGGCCCGCATTCAGAATGAAGATGCAATTCTGCAAAAGCTCGATTTCCGACAACTGTCCATCAGCGCCCTCTCCGGTGATCAAGCGGGTCAACACATCGGTTTCGATATCACCTGGCAAGGCCCGACGTCGGGCCACCAAGTCTTCGAGATAGGTTTTGAATTCTTCAACGGCTTTATGCCCTGTTGCCAGTTGTTCTTCGGTCAATGATGGCTCTAAAGCCCCAAGGATCGCAAGCGACCAATCCCTGAGCGGGCCACGTTCGGCCATCGGCACGTCCAGAAGGTTGCCGATGATCTGAATCGGGATGGTCGAGGCGAAGTCCTCGATCAAATCCACCTGATCCTTGCCTGCCAGCCCGTCCAACAGGTGATCAACCGTGGCGATCAGCCCCGGTTCCATTTTGGCAATCGCCCGAGGGGTCAGAGCCGATGTCATGATCTTGCGCACGCGGGTGTGCAGCGGCGGGTCGGAAAACACCAGCGAGGTTGTATGATGCTCGAACAGCGGCGATCCAACTCCGAACTTGGGACCAAAGGCAGCTTTTTTGTCCGAGGAATAGAGTTTTGTGTCGCGATAAATCCGGTCCAAGTCCGCGTGACGGCTGAGCAAGATGGATCCATCGGATTGAGGCAGCACCGGCGCATACGTCAACAGAGCGTCGTAGAAAGGGAACGGATCGTCCAGAAACCCATGCGGGGGGTTGGTCAAATCCAGCGAGGTCACCGACTCGGGTGGCAAAACGTTTGTCATCACTTCCCTCCAACTCCTGGCGCCATGCATAGGACAGGAAATTAGCCGACCGCAAGGTCAGGAAAGTCGCAGGGCCAAATGACGGCATCACACGCTGCGCTCGGCGGTTGGCGCTAGGGTCCTGAGCTCTTCTGTATTTCAGCTTTGCTATGTTGCCGCCGTCAGCGACCTTGGCCGAGGTTGCTGACGGGGCGGTGTATGGCGTCTGAGCCTTGTGGGTGTGACCACGTTTCCTAGCGAGCCAGCACCGTCTCTCTTCATCATCTCGAACTGTTGCATGTGGCCACGAAGGACCACGGATCAGTAGGAAGAGGGTATGAGCAAAGTAACACCGGCGGCAATTGTCGGAATAGATGTTAGTCGAGACTGGCTGGACCTTCACTGCCTGCCCAATGGCAAGCGTGTGAGGGTGCCCGAACAACATTGAGGGTCATAAGCAAGTTGCCGGACTGGCTCGGGACCTGGACGCGCTCGTTTGTTTCGAGGCCACTGGTGGTCAGGAATGGCGGTTATAGGCAACTTTGGATGGGACGGGTTTGGCAACACGGCAATTGCCGCCTGCACAGGTTAAAGCCTTCGCCGCCAGCCAAGGCAGATGGGCCAAGACTGACAGAATTGTCGCCGAACTGATTGCCCGGTTCATGGTGTTCCGGCCAGATGCCGGGCGCAGCCTTCCGCATGAAAAGTTACGTCTTCTCAGAGCCTTGGCGTCCAAACGTGGGCAGATCGTCGAAACACGCAGGCGGCTTCTGGCGCAGATCAAAGCGCACGGAAAGCTGGGATCATCTGAAGTGTTTGCAGATATGGATGCCGACGTGAAAGACCTTCTGGATCGTCAGATCGCTGAATTGGTAGCCCAGATCGAGCAAATTATCGCGGCTGATGAAAGCCTTGCGGAGACCTCCGAAATCTTACGCTCAGTTCCGGGCATTGGGCCTGTCGCCAGCACAATGCTCGTAGCGGTCCCTCTCGTGACATTTCCATTGGAAATGCACTGCCGGTCAATGAATGCCGGAACTTGGGCACATATCCGGCGAACAGGCCGCAGCTCTCACAGGCCTTGCTCCTATCGCGCACGACAGCGGTGCCCTTCGCGGGAAACGTGCCATTGGCGCAGGCAGAATGCTATTGCGCCACGTCCTATTCCAGGCCGTACTCGTTGCCAGCCACCACAATCCGGTTCTCAAGCCCTTCGCGGATCGCCTGCGTGCCGCCGGAAAGCCACACAAAGTTGTCATCACCGCTGTCGCTCGGAAACTCGTGACAATCGTTAATGCACTCTGCAATTCTCGCCAGATTTGGGCCTACCAGACCGTCTGAACAATACAGTTGCTAGCCATCGACAAAGCCCTGTACGTGAACAGGTTTGCCATAGCGATATCAGATTTGGGCGAAATCGGCACCCAAGCCGGGACCGCGCAAAGCGCGGCGCGCGGCCCAAGGCCGCTCGTGGTGCTGACGCAGTCAGGACCGCGCGGGCGCGGGAGCTTCCCCCCTTTGGCCAGACGCCAGGAAAATCCAAGCAAATCATCGAGCATCTCAAGGGATCGGGTAGCATTTCCATACCAGCTGTGCTCTGTGATCAGTTCCCCTATCGGCCAAATCAGCAGGGCACGCCATGTCAGACCCGGTTTCTTCGATCCGCAACCTTGGTCCCGCTTACGAGGAGAGCTGTAAGCGTGCAGGCATCTATTCGGCGCAAGAGCTACGGGATCTGGGCGCGGATGAGGCTTATGGCCGCCTGCTGCAGTCAGGCAGCAAACCGCATTTCATCGGTTATTACGTGCTGGTTATGGCGCTGCAGGGGCGACCCTGGAACGACTGCAAGGGCGAAGAGAAGAAGGCCCTGCGCAAGCGGTTCGACGCGATTGTGGCCGCGTCCTACGACAAGGGCCGCTCCGAATTCGAAGCGGCCCTTGATGCGATCGGTGTGATCGAGAAGCGGCGTTAGTTAGCCGACCAGCTCGAGACCCGAGAAGAAGTATGCGATCTCAACGGCCGCGGTTTCGGGGGCATCCGAACCGTGAACCGAGTTTTCGCCAACCGATTCAGCGAACTCGGCGCGGATGGTGCCAGCTGCTGCGTCTGCGGGGTTGGTCGCACCCATCACTTCGCGGTTCTTTGCGATGGCGCCTTCGCCTTCGAGAACCTGAGCAACGATCGGAGCCGACGCCATGAATTCGCACAGTTCGTCATAGAACGGACGCTCTTTGTGCACGGCATAGAACTCGCCCGCCTGCGCTTTGGTCAGGTGGATGCGCTTTTGTGCAACGATGCGCAGGCCAGCTTCTTCGAATTTGGCATTGATTGCGCCGGTCAGGTTGCGGCGGGTTGCATCGGGTTTGATGATCGAAAACGTGCGTTCCAGTGCCATGTTGGCCTCTCCTTGCTCTGGCGCCAGTGCGCCGAATAATCTGCGCGCCGCCTAACACGAGAAACTGCACAGGAAAAGTGATAATTTGCCCTGTAAACCACCCGTGCAGCTCTCTTGTCCATTCGCAACAAGCCGCTAAGGTTTGCTGCAGAACTTTTGTAACAACGTCTTGCAAGGGAATGCCATGCCCCGGTCAATCGAATACACCACGGTCGGGTCCGACGAACTATCCGAAATTCTGGCGATCTATCCTTTGGCTTTCCCGGACGAAGAATTGCGCCCCCTGGTCAAAGAACTGACGACCGGAGGGTGGTCCGTCCTATCAATCGCCGCGCGATGCGAGGGCGCATTGATTGGTCACTGCCTGTTCACCATCGAGCAGGAGGGAGCATTGCTTGGTCCTGTGTGCGTCACCCCCAACCAGCAATTTCGCGGTGTCGGGAGCAGCATGATCAAGACCGGTCTCAGACAGCTCGAAGGATTGGGCGTGCGCCAGGTCTTTGTGTTGGGCGATCCCAGCTATTACGGACGATTTGGCTTTCTGCCAGAACAGCGCATCACGCCACCCTGCCCAATCCCGAATGACTGGCAGGATGCATGGCGATCCATGACCCTATCGGATCGCCCCGCCTTGCCAGCGGGTCTCTTGCCAGTTGCCGCGCCGTGGCGCGCGCCAGCGCTGTGGACGGATTAGGTGGCCGTTCAGGCAACATCCGGCAGCGGCTCGACCCGGTCGACCCAGCGAACATAGAGCACCGAAAGCAGGCCCAACCCACTTGCCACCATCATCATCGACAGCACCAGATAAGGCGCGTTGGCCTCGGTCACCAAACCGCCCGTGGCCATAGTCAGCGCCGCCCCCAGGGCCACCGTCATCGCGCCCGAAAGCCCCGAAGCGCTGCCCGCCAGCTTGGGTCGCACGGACATCAACCCAACGGTGGCATTGGCCACGGTCAAGCCGTTTCCGAAGCCCACAAAGATCGCCGATCCGAAGAACACCCAGACCGACCCGGCCCCGCTGGCGAACAACAGCAACCCGATCAACGGGCCCACGGTTGCCACGATCCTCCCGATCAGGATCATCGTGGTCAGTTGCGTGCGTGCAGCCAATCGTCCTGTCACAAAATTGCCAACCATGAACCCGCCCGTGATGATGCCGATCCCAAGGCCCAGCATCGCCGGGCTCAGGTCAAACCAGGTTGCGGCCACCAAGGGCGCACCTGTGATGAAGGCATAGAACCCACCAATGGAGAACGCAGCGCAAAGCGCATAGCCCCAGAACCGGCGCGAGGCGAAGAGGTGCGGATATTGCCGGAATTGCGCGCCCAAGGTGGCGGACGGCTCGGTATTAGTCTCGCCCAGATCGCCCCACAAGAGCGCCAGCATCCCAAAGCCCATCACCGCATAAAGAACGAACCCCGACCGCCATCCAAACGCCATGTCCAGCGCCCCGCCCAACATGGGCCCCAACATCGGCGCCAGCGCCATGGTCATGGTGACATAGCCCAGCTTGCTCGCCGCCTCGTTCGGCGGGTGCATATCCCGGATCGCCGCGCGCGAGATCACTTGCCCCGCAATCACCGCGCCTTGCAGCATCCGCCATCCAAGGAACACCCAGACGTTTTCCGCAAGCACGCAGCCAACCGAGGCCACGGCAAAAATCGCCATCGAGATCAGCATCAACGGCCTCCGCCCATAGCGGTCAGACAAGGGCCCCATGATCAGCTGCAAGACCCCCGAGACGATCAGATAACCCGCAATGGACAGGTTGATCACCGCATAATCCGTCTCAAAATCCACCGCCATCTGCGTCAGCGACGGTAGGAACATGTTCAGCGACACCACCGCCAACGCCGATGCAAAGATCAACGTCACAAGATGCGGAGGAGTTTGCGCAGGTCGCATGTCACGGGCTTTCCGATTGGGGTTTCACGAGGGCTATCACCCTGAGACTGGACTGACCACCCTGCCCGGCGACTTACGCGCTAGCGGCGTCTTCAACCCTCTGTTATGAGCGGCATATGTTACGGATTCAGGATATCGTCTACGCGGTCGAGGGCCGCCCCCTGTTCGACGGCGCCAGCGCCACCATTCCAGATGGGCACAAGGTGGGGCTTGTCGGGCGCAACGGCACCGGCAAGACGACGCTGTTTCGCCTCATCCGGGGCGAATTGGCACTGGAATCGGGCGATATCGCCCTGCCCAAACGCGCCCGCATCGGGGGCGTCGCGCAAGAGGCGCCCGCCTCGGACGTCTCGCTGGTCGACACCGTTCTGGCGGCCGACACCGAGCGGACCGCGCTGATGGCCGAGGCCGAGACAGCGCAAGACCCGGCCCGAATTGCCGAAATTCAGACCCGCCTGGCCGACATCGACGCCTGGTCGGCCGAGGCGCGGGCCTCGTCCATCCTCAAGGGGCTTGGGTTTGACGACGAGGATCAGAAACGCCCCTGCGCCGATTTCTCGGGTGGGTGGCGGATGCGGGTCGCCTTGGCGGCGGTGCTGTTCTCGCAGCCCGACTTGCTGCTCTTGGACGAACCGACCAACTATCTGGACCTTGAGGGCGCGCTGTGGTTGGAAAGCTATCTGGCGAAGTACCCTCACACAGTGATCATCATCAGCCACGACCGGGGGTTGTTGAACCGGGCCGTGGGGGCGATCCTACACCTCGAGGATCGCAAGCTGACGCTATATCAGGGTCCCTACGACCAATTTGCCCGGCAACGTGCTGAGAAGCTGGCCCAGGCCGAGGCGATGGCCAAGAAGCAGGACGCCCGGCGCGCACATCTGCAATCATATGTGGACCGGTTCCGGTACAAGGCCGACAAGGCGAAACAGGCGCAATCGCGGCTCAAGGCGCTGGCGCGGATGCAGCCGATCAGCAGCCCGCAAGAGGCAGCCTTGCGGTCGTTCACCTTTCCCAACCCCGAGGAGCTGTCGCCCCCCATCATCAACCTTGAAGGCGGGATCACCGGCTATGGCGAGGTCGAGGTTCTGCGCAAGCTGAACCTGCGCATTGACCAGGATGACCGGATCGCCCTGCTGGGCAAGAACGGTCAGGGCAAGTCGACGCTTTCGAAGTTGCTGTCGGATCGTTTGCCCCTGATGGCGGGCAAGATGACGAAATCGTCCAAGCTGCGCATCGGCTTCTTTGCCCAGCATCAGGTTGACGAGCTCTATGTGGATGAAACCCCGCTCGACCACCTGCGTCGCCTGCGCCCGGCTGAAACCCCGGCGAAATGGCGGTCACGCTTGGCCGGTTTTGGCCTGAACGCGGATCAGGCCGACACCGTGGTGGGGCGTCTGTCGGGTGGGCAAAAAGCGCGGCTTAGCCTGCTGATTGCTACCATCGACGCGCCGCACATGCTGATCCTGGATGAGCCGACCAACCACCTGGATATCGAAAGCCGCGAGGCGCTGGTCGAGGCGCTGACGCAGTATTCGGGCGCCGTGATCCTGGTGACACACGACATGCACCTGCTCAGCCTGGTGGCGGACCGCCTGTGGCTGGTGTCGAACGGCACGGTCAAACCGTTTGACGACGATCTCGAAGCCTATCGGTCGCTTCTGCTTGCTCGCGACAAACCCAAAGCCAAGATCGAAAAGCCCAAACCCAAGCGCCCCTCGCGCGACGCGATTCTTGCCCTGCGCGCTGAGGTCCGCAAATGCGAAGAGCGAGTGGAAAAGCTGACCGACATGCACGACAAGCTGTCGGCGAAACTGGCTGATCCTGCGCTCTATGACGACGACAAGATCAGCGATCTGGAAACCTGGAACCGCAAGTTTGCCGAGGTAGTGGATGCGATGGACCGGGCCGAGACCCTGTGGCTGGACGCGCAAGAGAAACTCGAAGCCGCGGAGACCGCACAATGACGACACCGGTCAAAAACACGAGCGCCATGATCGCAGGGATGGAGCCGATGTTGGTCGACGGGACATTTGCCTTTGTGCCCTGGCCTGACGGCAAAGCTTGGCCCGAAGGCACTCGGGCCAGCTGTGTCGAGGACGAGGGCCTGTCGCTGGTCATCCCCGTTGATGCAGCACCCGACGATGCGGTCCCCATGCGCTGCATCACCTTGCAAGTGCACTCCTCTCTCGAAGGGGTCGGGCTGACCGCTGCAGTCTCGGCCGGGTTGGCAGCGGCAGGCATTCCGGCCAATGTAGTCGCTGGCTATCACCACGATCACGTCTATCTGCCCGCCGACAAGGCGGACCTTGCGATGGACATCCTGCGCCAGCTGCAGCAAGAGGCCGCAATATGATCGACATGGCCTTTCTGATCACCGCCTTCACCACGCTCTTTGTGGTCATCGACCCGCCTGGTCAGGCACCGATCTTCATGGCGCTGACCCAGGACATGGATGCGCGCACCCGCCGGGGCATCGCGATCCGTGCCTGCCTGACGGCGGCGGGCATCCTGGCCATGTTCGCAGCCTTTGGTGAGGCGGTGCTCGGCTTCGTCGGCATATCGATGCCGGCCTTCCGGGTCGCGGGGGGTGTGCTGCTGTTCCTGACCGCGATGGACATGCTGTTCGAACGCCGCACCAAACGCCGCGAAGACCGCGCCGAAGAGGAAGACCACACCGACCCATCCGTCTTTCCCCTTGGCATCCCGCTGATCGCTGGCCCCGGCTCGATCGCGACCATGATCCTGTTGGCCGGACAACACCCCGGCGTGCAAGGTCTGACTATGGTGATCGGCGTGATGCTTGCGGTAATGGCCGTGGTCCTGGCGCTTTATCTGGTGTCTGGCCCTCTGGCGCGGCTCTTGGGCAAGACCGGGCTCAACGTGGTCACGCGCCTTTTGGGCATGTTGCTGGCCGCTTTGTCAGTACAATTCATCTTGAGCGGTCTGCGGGACTTTGGCTTTGCGGCTTGAGCCCCCATATTCATTGGCAAAGGAGTGATCATGGACTTTGATGCCGACAGCGCTGCGCGATTGGGATATCTGGGCCTGCTGGGGGCTGCTGTTTTGATGTGGTTTGTCACTCAGAACCGGCAATCGCTTGGCAAAACCATGCAACAGGCGCTGGTTTGGGTGTTCATCTTTATCGGCGTCATTGCCGTCATTGGCCTGTGGGAGGACATCCGCAACACAACTGCTCCCACCGGTCGCATGACCACCACCGACAACAGCGTTGTCGTGCCTCGCGCACAGGACGGCCACTATTATTTGCAATTGCTGGTGAACGACAAACCCGTTGATTTCCTGGTCGACACGGGCGCCAGCCAAATTGTTCTAAGCCAGGACGATGCGACACGCATCGGAATTGAGTTGAACGATCTGAACTACTTTGGACGTGCTCTTACTGCGAACGGAGAAGTTCGCACCGCGCCGACCACGCTGAATACCGTGGTGCTCGGACCATTCGAAGACCGTGAACTAACGGCCTGGGTCAACGAAGGTGAGATGGATCAATCCCTTTTGGGGATGGAATATTTGCAAAGGTTCTCGAGCCTGGAAATTACGTCACAGGCTCTGACGCTGGCGCGCTAAGGTTCTTATTTGCACAGTTCGGGGGCCCGGTCCCGCTGATCCGCTTTCAACTGACGATGCAATCATGCTGTCGCCAAGGCCCCTTTATCAGGTCTCCAAGCAGACAGAATGGTTAGTTGAGCAGACGTATCCCCTTTTTTAGATTTAGTGTGTGTCACGTATTCAACCGTGTTAACTTTCTTGCAACCCTTAAGGGAAAACATCTTGACGCCGTGCAGTGTTGAGATAGCAATTTTCTTTAGCAACTTCGGAAGACATTTGTTTCGACGTTCATTTTCTTGAAGTGTGAAAAGGTTACAAATTGGGTCAAAAATTAGAAGCGCAGTACCAGGATCTGATTGACCTGGTTATCGCAGGCCACGCACGCGAATCCAGCTTCCGAGCCCTGTTGATACTGCTCAAAGGGGCCCCGGACAGCCGTGTTATCATTGAAGCACTTACGCAAATCACTCCTGTCTCTATCGAAACAGAAGCTCTGAAACGAGAAGCCGCCGATCTGTTGGAGCTTTCGGGCGAAGATGACCACGCGGATTTATGGCGACCGACACAGGAAACGGCGGACAATGTCGTTCACATCCAAAATCCGGAAACCCCTCTGCGCACGATCAATGCAAGCGGAGTAACCTTTGCGGACATCGGCGGGCTGGAAGACGTCAAAAAACAGGTTCGGCGACGCATCATCAACCCCTTCACCGGCAAGCGCGACCTGTTCCGCAAGTTCAAACGCAAGGCGGGCGGCGGCGTGCTGATGTACGGGCCGCCGGGATGCGGAAAAACAATGTTGGCCAAGGCGCTGGCTACGGAATGCAACGCCAGATTTTACAACATCCGAGCCTCGGATGTTTTGGACAAATATGTCGGCGTGGCTGAAAAAACGATCCGCGACATATTCGCAAACGCCCGCGCTCAGAAACCTGTCGTTCTGTTCTTCGACGAAGTCGAAGCCTTGGCGCAGCGCCGTCAAATGGACACCACAGCAAAGATCAACACAACCGTGTCGGCGCTTTTGACCGAAATGGATGGCTTCTCGGAAGACAATGATGGCGTATTGTTTCTGGGTGCCACAAACGTTCCATGGTCTCTGGACAGCGCATTTCGGCGACCTGGTCGATTTGATCGGTCCATCTTTGTTCCACCGCCCGACAAAGTGGCCCGTGGCTTTATCCTGGGACGCCTTTTGCAGGACCGGCCAACCGCGTCTGGATTGAATGTGGCGCAGATTGTCGACAAAACATCGGGATTATCAGGGGCTGATTTGTCAGCGGTGGTCGATACGGCAATCGATATCGCCATCGAAGATAGCGCATCGGTGACTGAACTTGAGCCTCTGAACAACGCGCATTTCAAAGAGGCTTTGAAAGAAGTGAAATCCTCGGTCGGCGAATGGCTGGGGCAAGCACGTAGCTTTGCAGATTATGCCAATCAGGATGGCATGTATGACGATTTGGCGGTTTTTTTGAAAAAATATGCGAGATAGATTTTGACGGACACGCACGAAGAAGGTCTCGGGACGGCACGCGCCTTGCTGGAAGCGGGCAACATCGAAGGCACCAAACGCATACTTGGCAAACTTCTTGAAAAGGATCCTGACAATTATCCGGCGACGGATCTGATGATCGAAGCCCTGACAAAACAAAGCGCACACAAAGAGGCGCTTGCCTATTGCGACAACTGGCTGTCCCGCCATCCCAATTCTGTGGGCATACATGTTTTCCGGTTCAAATCTCTGGCAAAGCTGGGGCGAACAAGGGATATGAAAGCCAGCCTGAAACAGTTTCGCACGACCTTTCCGCATGAAACCACCGCCATTTCCATCATGGAGATGTTTCAAGACGCGCAGAAAGGCAACGCGAACTCTTTTCGCAAGACGCTCGAAAAAGAATTCGGAGACGTGTCCTCTCCGGATCTGATCAAAGTGAAAGCCATCGCCCTGCACCAGGTCAACGACCTGTTCGAAGCGGACTATTATCTAAGCAAAGCGGTCGAGTTTTTCCCAAACGATGCAGAGCTTCTGGCTGCTATGGCTACAAATAGGTTCCAAATCGGGCGCCTGGCCAGTGCGCGCATGTATGCAGCCCGCAGTTTGGCCGCAGACCCAACACGACGGCGCATGGCCTTTCTCAGCCGGGCAACATGGCTGTTCTATTATCCTGGATTCTACCTCATTTTACTCGGCATGGCGGCGGCAATGCTACTTGGCGCCAGACTGAACAAAGTGGCAGCCGTGCTGATCTTTGTGATCTTGCTCAGTTTGATCCGAAGTGCCCTATCCCTCTTTCTCTTTCCGATCCTCATCCTTTTTGGGCTGTCAACTTCGCCGACGATTTCAGTTCTGATCATCGGCGCGATCGGTGTCTTTGTTCTTTCATTGTCAGACGCGTATTACAAAATGCTGTTTGGCCGGAAAAAGACAGTAAAGCTCAAAAAGTTCTGATCGGAGGCATTGATGACTGAACCGCTACGTCAATGGCAAGAAAGCCGAACCCTGAAAGGGCTGATCCCATGGCTATTGGCCTTTGCCGCCATCTTTGTGTTTGAGAGAAATCTGGAATACCGATTTGTTCGTCAGGGCCGCGATTTGGCAGGTTTGGCGGACAACGCCCTGTACCTGCACAGAACCACGCCTGAACTCTGCGTGAACCAGGCTGTCTATGCAAAACTGGGTAATCGGTACAAACTGGTGTCTATTGGCGCAGTGGCAGGCCAAACCGTCACTGCCAATGCCCAAGGGGTGGAAATAGTAGGCACGGTTACGAACCTAGGCGAAGACTGGAAAAAGGTCGCAATTTCAGAGATCGATGAAGGCAACATTCACACCATTCCATCGGGACATGTCCTGCTGATCAATACCGGGTTCAAGAAGGGCGATGACTCCAGCGGGTGGGGTGTCGCCGTCATTCCAAACAAGGATGTGGGCGCTTCGTTGACTCATTTCCTGATGACGCGTGATTTGACACGCATAGGGCAACCGGCCAAGGACCTAGGTGCGTGCCAACCGCGTACTGTGACGCGTTGATCGCAGCCTCAACCATCATGCTGCGGCATCAAGATTCTGACCGACAGCAGTCCCTGAGAGCACAGGAGGCGCCTGTGCACGGCGGCTAGCCGGACGTTCAAGCTTTCCGAGTGAAGCCTGCGTCTTACTGGCTTTGGTCGCGTGTCAACACAGCCGAAATCGGAGCAAGCGCCACGCGGTTGGCGCGATCCTGAAGGCCCCAAAGCAGCAAAGCCGACACTGTATCAGGGCGCACGCGGCCCAGCATGATGACGGCGCCCTCTTGACCAGCTCGGAACGCTGCTTGATCCAGGAACCGGCGCATCACCGTCGGCGTCTGCCCTGCCCCGTCGAAATCGCGGAATACCACGGCCGAAGGGACACCCGCCCGCGCTGCCAGTTTTTGCGCAGTGTTAAGACCGTTGTCCTGTGTAACCAAGCCGCGACCAGTTCCCCCGGCAATCGCGGCGACCTGATCAGATAAAGAACGATTGCCTTGAATCCCCGATCCCGTGCCTTCAAGAATGGCGACGGCCTCGGGCAAGGTTTCAAGCCAGACCGACATCGAAACTTCGGCGTCTTGCGCGGTTGCGGCGGCAGGCAAATCGGTCATGGCCAGAACCTCAAAACCCGCATCGCGATAGGTTTTCATCTTGTCGGCCGCGCCCGGCTTGGACGGGTCAATGGCAAAGGACAGCGGATAAGGAAACTCTTGTAGCGCTTCCAGCCCCAGAGAATCCGCATCGTCGATTAGCACAATCGCCATCAGCGGCTTGTCTTCGCTGTTCTCGAACGGAGCAGCATAAGCTTTGAGCGGGATCACATCCGGCGTTCCCTGCGCAGTGGCCACGTTGTCACGTTCCGTGAGGGGAACAACCGGCGTGCCGATGGTTGGGCTGGGTGCAGTACCCACCAGGCCGCCTTCGCTGGGGGCCTCGCCCTGCTCGGGCGCTTCGACGCCGGCCTCGGGCGTAGGCGCGTCGCCTTCTTGCGGGGCGGGCAGTTCTGCAGCCTGCGTGTCAGGATCAGGCGCAGTTTCCGTTTCCGGCGCCTCGGTTGCAGGGGCTGTCTCTGCCGTCCCGGGCTCGGCCTGTTTCGGTGCTGGTGCCTCAGGCGCGGTCTCTTCGTCTGTTTGCGACGTGCCGAAGCCCGTCCCCGTGTCTTCAACCGCCGGGGCAGTGGGTTGGCTAGGCTGCTCCACGACGCTGGGGGCCTGAGCCTGATCGTCGGGAGCAGGAAGTTCGGCGGAGGACGACGGCGCAACCGGTTCGTCCTCTTGGACCGTCACATCCGAAGAGTTCGTGGCCTGGGGCGAATCCAGACCGCCAGTTGCCGGGCCGACGGCGGGTTTGTCACCCGGTTGTGTTGCATCGTCATCAAGTGCAGCCAGATCGTCGCTCGTGGATGGGCCTGCATCCGGTGCGCGCGGCGCAATCTCGACCAGATCAGCATCCTTTCCCGCGGGGGCTTGGCCCGTATTCTGATCCGCAGTTGCTCCGGTTCCTGTGGCCTCGGGCGTGTTGGCCACCAGATCAGGCCGCTGCGGCAGGGGAAACGACAAAGACGAAATTGCCGCTGCGCCGGTTACCACAACGCCCCCGACCAGAAGTCCTCCGAAAAATCCGCGCATGGCTGCTTTGCCCCTTTTTGCCCGTTGCATTCCTGTCACCGTCTGAGCGGCGTTGATACCCGATACCATTTGCCCCGCGAAGCGCCCTTGACGCTGCCGTGCAAGCCTGAACATGTATACGCCAACACTATACTGCGGCTGAGGCTTTTGGCACCAGCCCCTAATGAACGGATCAACATGCTGCTGCTGATCGACAACTATGACAGTTTTACCTACAACCTCGTGCACTATCTGGGCGAGCTTGGGGCCGAGGTCGAAATTCACCGCAACGACGCCATCGACGTGCAACAGGCAATGGCGATGAACCCCGCCGGTATCTTGCTGAGCCCGGGGCCTTGCGATCCGGATCAGGCTGGCATTTGCCTGGCGCTGACCAAAGCGGCGGCTGAAACGCGTACCCCGTTGATGGGCGTATGTCTGGGCCATCAGACCATCGGACAAGCGTTCGGCGGCAATGTCGTGCGCTGCCACGAGATCGTTCATGGCAAGATGGGCACCATGTCCCACACCGGTAAAGGACTGTTTGCAGGGCTGCCGTCACCGTTCGAGGCGACGCGCTATCATTCGCTGGTCGTGGACCGTGCCACCCTGCCCGACTGCCTTGAAATCACAGCGGAATTGGAAGATGGCACCATCATGGGCCTGCAGCACAATGAGCTGCCCATTCATGGCGTACAGTTTCACCCGGAATCGATTGCATCCGAGCATGGGCATGCCCTGCTGCAAAACTTCCTCAACGACATGAAAGTCCCGGCATGAGTGACGCTCTGAAACCGCTGATCGGCGCGGCAGCCGAGCGTGCCCTGACCCGTGGCGAAGCAGAGACTGCCTTTGGCATCCTGTTCAACGGCGAGGCGACGCCGTCCCAGATCGGCGGCCTGCTGATGGCCCTGCGCACCCGTGGCGAGACGGTGGATGAATACGCCGCCGCCGCAGCTGTGATGCGTGCCAAATGCAACGCTGTGCGCGCGCCCGAGGGGGCGATGGATATTGTGGGCACCGGGGGTGATGGCAAGAACACGCTCAACATCTCGACCGCGACGGCCTTTGTGACGGCAGGTGCCGGCGTGGTCGTGGCCAAGCATGGCAATCGTAACCTGAGTTCGAAATCCGGCACTGCGGATCTGCAATCGCAGATGGGGATCAACGTGATGGTGGGCCCGGATGTGGTGGAACGGGCGCTGTCCGAGGCCGGGATCGGTTTCATGATGGCCCCAATGCATCACCCCGCGACCGCCCATGTGATGCCCACCCGCGCTGAACTGGGAACGCGGACGATCTTTAACATCCTTGGCCCACTGACCAACCCCGCGGGCGTCAAACGCCAGTTGACCGGCGCTTTCAGTCGCGATCTGATCCGCCCCATGGCGGAAACGCTGGGTTTGTTGGGATCGGATAGAGCATGGTTGGTTCATGGCTCGGACGGCACGGATGAGTTGACCATCACCGGCATCAGCTGGGTCGCCGCGCTTGAAGACGGCACCGTGAAAGAGGTCGAACTGCACCCCGAGGACGCGGGCCTGCCGGTTCATCCGTTTGCAGACATCGTCGGCGGCACACCCGAAGAAAACGCCGTAGCGTTCCGCGCCCTGCTGGATGGCGCGCCATCCGCCTATCGCGATGCGGTGCTGCTGAATTCTGCAGGCGCGTTGGTGGTTGCTGGGGCCGCATCGGACCTGCGCGAAGGCGTCGCCATGGCGGCCGAGAGCATCGATAGCGGCAAAGCCCAAGACAAGATCACCGCCCTGGCGCGGATTACACAAGGCACGACATGACCGACACTATCCTGGACAAAATCAAGGCCTACAAGCTGGAAGAAGTGGCCGCCGACAAGGCGCAAAAATCGCTGGACGAGCTTGAGGCCGAAGCCCGCGATGCAGGCCCCGTGCGCCCGTTTGCCAAAGCCCTGTTCGAGGCCAGCCGCGACGGTTATGGCCTGATTGCCGAGATCAAGAAAGCCAGCCCATCCAAGGGTTTGATCCGCCCCGAGTTCGATCCGCCAGCCTTGGCGCAGGCCTATGAGGCCGGTGGCGCGACCTGTCTGTCTGTACTGACCGACACGCCCAGCTTTCAGGGTGACAAATCATTTCTGACGGCCGCGCGCAACGCTTGCAGCCTGCCTGCGCTGCGCAAGGATTTCATGTATGATCCCTATCAGGTGGTCGAGGCCCGCGCGCTTGGCGGCGACTGCATCCTGATCATCATGGCCTCGGTCGAGGATGGCCAGGCCGCCGAGCTGGAACAGACCGCATTTGATTGGGGCATGGACGTGTTGATCGAGGTCCATGACGAGGCCGAGCTGGAGCGCGCCGAGCAGTTGAAAAGCCCCCTCATTGGGATCAACAATCGCAACCTCAAGACCTTTGAAACGACGCTGGACACCACCCGTCGCCTGTCAAAGCTGGTTTCGATCGACCGTACGATTGTCTGCGAAAGCGGCCTGAACACTCCCGCCGACCTCAGTGACATTGCCCGGTATGGCGCACGCTGCTTCCTGATCGGCGAAAGCCTGATGCGTCAGGATGATGTGACGGCCGCCACCCGCGAAATCCTGTCGAATCCGCTGGTTCCGGGGGCGATGTGATGGCGCTCACGCATTTTGACGGCAAGGGCGACGCGCATATGGTGGATGTGTCTGACAAGGACGTGACCTCCCGCATCGCCGTGGCGCGCGGATACATCAAGATGCAGAGCGAAACATTTGATATCATTTCAGAAGGTCGCGCCAAGAAGGGCGATGTTCTGGGCGTGGCGCGTCTGGCGGGCATCATGGGTGCCAAGAAAACCGCCGACCTGATCCCGCTGTGTCACCCCCTGCCGATCACCAAGGTTTCGGTCGAGATGGAGCTGGACGCGGATTTGCCCGGCGTCCGGATCGAGGCGACGGTCAAGACCACCGGCCAGACCGGCGTCGAGATGGAGGCGCTGACTGCGGTGTCGACCACCGCGCTCACGATCTATGACATGTCCAAAGCCGTCGACAAATCCATGGAGATCGGCGGCATTCACGTACAGCTGAAAGACGGCGGAAAATCAGGCCGTTACGAGGCGAAATGATCACCGTAGACGAAGCCCGCGCGCTGCTTTTGGATCTGGTTCAGACCGGCGATACTGAAGAGGTTCCGCTGGCCCGGGCCGCCACCCGGGTGTTGGCCAATGATGTCGCTGCCACGCGCGATCAGCCGCCATTTGCGGCCTCGTCTATGGACGGCTATGCGGTCAAGGCTGCCGAAGTCGAGCAGCACGCCATGTTCAAACTCATCGGCGAAGCTGCAGCCGGGCATGGATTTGACGGCACCGTTGGGGCTGGTCAGGCGGTGCGCATCTTTACCGGCGCGCCGATCCCGCAAGGGGCTGATTTTGTCGTTATTCAAGAAGATGTGGATCGCAAGGGTGATCTGATCACGATCTCGGACGATCCAGGGCCCAAGGACAATATCCGCCCCGCTGGCGTCGATTTCCGCGTTGGCGACACAATCTCCGCTCCGCGCCTCCTCCGGGCCGAGGATGTGGCGCTGATGGCGTCAATGAACATCCCCCGCGTACCGGTGCGCCGCAAGCCGGTGGTTGCCTTGATTTCGACCGGCGACGAATTGGTGATGCCTGGCGAGGTTCCGGGGCCGGATCAGATCATCGCGTCCAATACGTTTGGCTTGAAGGCGTTGTTCGAGCGTCACGGAGCCCATGTGCGCGTCCTGCCGATTGCCCGCGACACGGTCGCCTCGCTTGAGACCACCTTTGGCTTGGCACAAGGCGCCGATCTGGTCGTGACTATTGGCGGCGCTTCGGTTGGCGATCACGATCTGGTTGCTCAGACCACGCAGCAGCTGGGGATGGAGCGGTCGTTCTACAAAGTAAAGATGCGCCCGGGCAAACCGCTGATGGCCGGCCGATTGGCGGGGGCCGCCATGGTTGGCTTGCCAGGTAATCCTGTTTCTGCAATGGTTTGCGGCTATGTCTTCATCCTTCCGATGCTGCGCAAGATGTTGGGGCTAGGCGCAGTGGATGATGTGTTGATGACCGCGGCGCTAAGCCAGGACATTGCGCAAAACGGCCCCCGACAGCATTACATGCGCGCCCGCGTCGAGGGGGGACAGATCACCGTATTTGACAATCAGGACAGCTCGCTGTTGTCGGTGCTGTCAGAGTCAAATGCTCTGGCCGTACGTGCAGCAGATGACCCCGCACGCAACGCCGGAGAGACCTTGCACTACCTGCCGTTGTAAGGCCATGACAGAACAAGCGTTGACACAAAACAGGAACATGCGTAGAACAAACGTAAACGCATAGATCCTGAGGTGACGTGATGCTGACCAAGAAGCAACTGGATTTGTTGGAGTTTATTCACAAACGGCTCCAAGCGGACGGCGTCCCCCCCAGTTTCGACGAAATGAAGGTCGCGTTGGATTTGCGCAGCAAATCCGGCATCCACCGTCTGATCACTGCTTTGGAAGAGCGTGGGTTCATCCGGCGGTTGGCGCATCGGGCCCGCGCAATTGAGATTGTGAAGCTGCCCGAAAGCCTGGGTGGTGAACCCACGACCGGCTTTACCCCGCGCGTGATCGAAGGCGACCGGCCCGAAGCCGGGCGGCCCGCGAATTCGGAACCAATCACCATTCACGCGGTGGAACTGCCTGTCATGGGTCGCATCGCTGCCGGTGTCCCCATTGAGGCGATCAGCCAACAATCGCACCAAGTCGCGGTGCCGGGACAGATGCTTTCCGGTAGCGGTGAACACTATGCCCTTGAGGTCAAAGGGGATTCGATGATCGACGCCGGGATCAACGACGGCGACGTGGTGGTCATCCGCGAGACATCCACGGCCGACAACGGCGATATCGTCGTGGCCCTGGTCGAGGATCAAGAGGCAACGCTGAAACGGTTCTTCCGTCGCGGCAATGTCATCGCGCTCGAAGCAGCGAACCCAGCCTATGAAACGCGGATGTTCCCCGATGACAAGGTCAAGGTGCAGGGTCGTCTGGTTGGTCTGATCCGCACGTATTGATCGCTAGTCAGACAACGTATTCCACAAGCGGCGACCCGTGATCTGGGTCGCCGTTTTCATGCCTGCACTGGAAATCGACAGGCTGCCGGTCTCGCGCAGATTGAGCGGGTCGAACTGGTGACATGCTCCCTTGATCGCAGCCGGGACCGACGCAACCACAATTTGCCCCTCTTTACAGCTCTCAAACGAGGCCACGGCGCGTTTGCCGACCAAGTGAATGATCTCAATCCCTGCAACCGTCATGCGTCGTTGTTTGGCGGTGCCATCGGTCCATCTTGACGCAGCATGTGTCTGATCGGCCGCGTCGCCATCATTTTCCAGCCAGACCGTGGCAATGAACCCCGCGCCTTTGGGCTTGCTCAAAGCGCGCCCCTCTTGCGTCAACACCCCAATCAACCCCCCGGTGTCCGCAATCAGAACGTCGGGCCGCTCGGCCTGTGTCCACAGCAGAAAGGCAAGAACCGCAGGCCCCACGCCCAGCCACCGCAACCGCCCACGCCAAAGGATCAGCCACAATGCCCCCATCGACACCAAAGGCAGCACGACCCCCGGTGGGGACATGACCCGATGTTGCGCGCCTTCCATATCCGACACCCAGTGGGCCACACCAAGGATCCAGCGCAAGCCTGATCCCATAAGCTCCAACCCGATCCATTCCAGCCCCAAGGGCGCAAGGCACGCAGCCAGCACGGCGGCTGGAATCACCAGAACACCCATCAACGGAACAGACAGTAGGTTGGCCAGCAACCCATAGCTGGCGATGGTGTTGAAATGCGCGGCGCCAAAAGGTGCCGTGGCCAACCCGGCCACGGCCGAGCTGATCACGACCCCCAGGACAGGCTTCAACCACCCAGGCCCCAATGACCACTCCAGATCCCGCAGGGCTCCGAAGACTGCGATCAGGGCCGCCGTTGCTGCAAAGGACATTTGAAATCCCGGTCCCAGCAGGCTTTCAGGGCGCAGGATCAGAACGATTACCGCAGCCACAGCAACCGCCCGCAGCGACAAGGCTCGTCTGTCCACCAGAACCGCGCACAGCATCACTGCGACCATGACAAAGGCCCGTTCCGTCGCGACATTGCCGCCGGACAGTGCCAAATAGATTGCCGCTGCAACCAGGGCTCCGATTGCGGCTATCTTTTTCACCGGAATGCGCAAGGCAAGTGACGGGACCAGCGACAAGCCCGTCCTCAAGGCGCCAAAGACAAAGGCGGTGAGCAACCCCATATGCAAACCCGAGATCGCCAGAAGATGGGCTAGATTGCTGGTACGCAAGTCTCGTAGTGTCTCTTGACTGACCGCGCTGCGGTCGCCCGTTGTAATCGCGGCGGCAAATCCCCCAACCTCACCTGGCAGAATGGATTGGATATGGCGCGAAGCCGAAAGACGCAGCCGGTAAATCCAGACACTCCAATCGCGGTGATCGGGTGCAGCGGCCCTGAGCACCGGCACTCGTGTGTAGCCCACTGCCCCAAGCTCCAAGAACCATGCATGCCGACGAAAATCAAAACCTCCAGGCTCAACCGGCCCTTGCGGCGGCGACAAGTGACCTGTGGTCATGATGAAGTCACCAGGTGTCAGCACCGGTGAGGTTCCATGCAAGGAAAGACGCACTTTGCGGGGCGTTTCACTAGGAGACACACGATCCATCCGCACATGATCCAATGTGATCCGCACTGCATCTGATGCCGAACGGTCGATGGCAATCACCCGCCCCTCGACCGGCCCATAATATCGCCAATCCAAAACCGGCCCCGAGATCCAATGCGCACGCGCGCCTGCCAGCACAAACCCCAAAGAGATCAGAGAGATACAGGCGATAAGTGGTGTCCACAAGTCCGCGTGACGAAGCGCCCGGTGCATCCCTGCAAAGGCCGTCGTCAGCAGCAAGGGATAGGCCCACCATTCTGGTTCGGATTTCAGCAAGAAATACAGACCGATCCCGGCGCCCAGGCATACGGGCATCCAGGGGAACAGGTATCCGCGCTGCTCTTGCAACGCGGCCTCGGCCTGCACCAGAAAGCGCATGCTTGCTCCTATCCGTCCGTCTGGTTAGACAGGCGCAAACGTTACCGCCACCATAGTTACCAAAAGGTAAATGCCGCCCATGCCCGATCAGGTCGTCACCCGTTTCGCCCCATCCCCCACCGGTTTCCTCCACATCGGGGGCGCACGCACCGCGCTGTTCAACTGGCTGTATGCCCGGGGCCGTGGCGGCAAGTTCCTGTTGCGGATCGAAGATACCGACCGAGAACGCTCGACGCCCGAGGCAACCGCGGCAATCCTGCAAGGCATGGGCTGGCTGGGCCTGGATCATGATGGAGAGGTGGTCAGCCAATTCGAAGGTGCCGCACGGCACGCCGAGGTGGCCAATCACCTGCTGGCCGAGGGCAAAGCATACAAGTGTTTCTCGACCCAAGAGGAAATCGCTGCCTTCCGCGATGCGGCCCGGGCCGAGGGAAAATCCACTCTGTTCCGCAGCCCGTGGCGGGATGCGGATGCTGCAAGCCACCCCGACGCGCCGTTTGTAATCCGGATCAAGGCGCCGCAGGACGGCGCGACCGTGATCCGTGATCAGGTCCAGGGCGATGTCACCATCCGCAACGATCAGTTGGACGACATGATCCTGCTGCGCAGCGACGGCACGCCGGTCTACATGCTGGCCGTGGTCATCGACGATCACGACATGGGCGTGACCCATGTGATCCGCGGTGACGACCACCTGAACAACGCCGCGCGTCAGATGATGATTTATGAGGCGATGGGATGGGACGTGCCGGTTTGGGCGCATATCCCGCTGATCCACGGGCCCGACGGCAAGAAACTGTCGAAACGACACGGCGCGCTTGGGGCTCAGGAATACCAGGCGATGGGATACCCCGCCGCAGGCATGCGCAACTACCTGGCCCGCCTGGGATGGAGCCATGGCGATGATGAATTCTTTACCGACGCGCAAGCGCGTGAATGGTTCGATCTGGATGGAATCGGCAAAAGCCCGGCGCGGTTTGACACCAAGAAATTGGAAAACCTGTGTGGTCAGCACATCGCAATCGCTGATGATGCTGCATTGCGGCAAGAGATTCAGGGTTATTTGGCAGCGGCAAATCAGCCTGCTCTCACGGAAACACAATCCGGTGATTTGGAACGTGCGATGTATTGCCTCAAGGATCGGGCACGTACTTTCCCGGAACTCCTTGAAAAGGCTCACTTTGCACTGACGTCTCGCCCGATCGAGCAGGACGCGAAGGCGGCGAAAGCGCTTGCATCGGTATCCAATGGTATACTGAATGAATTGACGCCGCAGTTGCAAAATGTTAGCTGGACCCGAGACGATCTGGAGGCCTCTCTGAACGGCTTTGCCGAAGCACGAGAGACGAAGTTCGGAAAACTGGCCGGCCCACTGAGGGCTGCGTTGGCAGGACGAGCAGTAACACCTTCGGTTTTTGACATGATGCTGGTGTTGGGCAAAGACGAAAGCCTGGCGCGGCTTCAGGATGCAGCGGAAAAAGCCCAGTCTTCATAAACGGGTAACGCTGCACAGATACGACGGACCTGCGCGACAGCCGCGCAGGCGCTGCCCGCACGATCACGGCGCCGATGTTTGACCGCATTGGCGCATTTCGTGCCAGTACAGAGGAAGGGACATCTATGACCGAGAGCAAGAAATCAGCCACTCTGAGCCTGAATGGCGAATCCTACGAGTTGCCTATTTTCTCTCCGACCACCGGTCCGGACGTCATCGACATTCGCAAGCTTTACGGCACTGCGGGTGTGTTCACCTATGACCCCGGCTTTACCTCGACCGCAAGCTGCGACAGCACCATCACCTACATCGACGGTGAAAAGGGCGAGTTGCTGCACCGCGGTTACCCGATTGATCAACTGGCAGGTAAATCGCACTTCCTGGAAGTGTGCTATCTGTTGCTTTACGGTGAACTGCCGGCGGCTGCGGACCTGGAAAAGTTCGAAAGCACCATCACCCGCCACACCATGCTGCACGAGCAGATGCACAACTTCTTCCGCGGGTTCCGCCGCGATGCGCATCCGATGGCGATCATGGTGGGTGTGGTTGGCGCCATGTCGGCATTCTATCACGACTCGACCGACATCGCGGACCCGCGCCAGCGCGAGATCGCCTCGCACCGCCTGATTGCCAAGATGCCGACCATTGCGGCTATGGCGTATAAATATTCAATCGGTCAGCCGTTCGTCTTCCCGCGCAATGATCTGGATTATGCTTCGAACTTCCTGCGCATGTGCTTTGCCGTGCCGGCCGAAGACTATGAGGTGAATCCGATCCTGAGTCGTGCGATGGACCGCATCTTTACCCTGCATGCGGACCACGAGCAGAACGCCTCGACCTCGACCGTGCGTCTGGCGTCGTCCTCGGGTGCCAACCCGTTTGCCTGCATCGCGGCTGGTATCGCCTGCCTCTGGGGCCCGGCTCACGGTGGCGCCAACCAGGCGTGCCTGGAGATGCTCAAGGAAATTGGAACCCCCGATCGTATCCCCGAGTTCATCGCCCGCGCCAAGGACAAGAACGATCCGTTCCGCCTGATGGGCTTTGGTCACCGGGTCTACAAGAACTTTGACCCGCGTGCGACCGTGATGAAGCAATCGGCGGATGAGGTTCTGGATCTGCTGGGTGTCGAAAACAACCCGCTGCTGCAGGTTGCCAAAGAGCTGGAACAGGTCGCTCTGAACGACCCCTACTTTGCTGAGAAGAAGCTGTTCCCGAACGTCGACTTCTATTCGGGCATCATCCTCGAGGCGATGGGTTTCCCGACGTCGATGTTCACCCCGATCTTTGCGCTGTCGCGCACCGTGGGCTGGATCTCGCAGTGGAAAGAAATGATCGGCGATCCGCAGAACAAGATCGGCCGCCCGCGCCAGTTGTATCTGGGCTCGACCGAACGCGACTACGTCGACATCGAAAACCGCTGAGTATCGACCGGTACAATTTCAGGCCCCCGCATGTTTCATGCGGGGGTTATTTTTGTTCAACAGAGTGTTTCCGAAAAAATTGTCATATTGGATAATAAATCTCCCAACTCCATTGACGCAAATTAGCGTCGCACCTTAAAACTCTGAAACAAAGTTCTTTCCCGGAGATTCTATTCGATGTGGTTGTTGGTATTGCTTGGTCTTGGCGCGGTTGCCGGAGCGGTTTCTCTTGGAAATGATGACGATGGAACCGGATCAGCAGACCCGGTTTCCCCTGATCCCACCACAGACGAGGACACCCAGAACGGAACTCAAGGAAACGACCTTATGCAGGGCAACCTGCTGGACGACGTTTTTAACGGCCTGAATGGCAACGACACCCTGCTTGGCGACGAAGGCAACGATACGCTTAACGGCAACAGCGGCAATGACCAGCTGCGCGGCGCAACCGGCGACGATCTGCTGCGTGGCGGACCGGGCAACGACCGTCTGTGGGGCGACGACGGAGCGGACACGTTGCGCGGCAGTCTGGGCTTTGACGTTCTCAATGGCGGGGAAGGCGGCGACCTGTTGGATGGCGGGTTTGGCAACGATGATCTGAATGGCCAAGCTGGCAATGACCGTCTTGAAGGCGGCGCAGGCGAAGATACCCTGGAAGGCGGATCAGGCGACGATACTTTGTTGGGTGAAGGTGACGTGGACCTGTTGGCCGGGGGCCTTGGAAACGATTCCCTGGACGGCGGTGCCTCAGCCAACCTCCTGCTTGGCGAAGAGGGCGATGACACGCTCCAGGGCGGCGGCGACGTTGATCTGATGATTGGGGGCAACGGCGCGGACAGCCTGACAGGCGGTGCCGGAACCGACGCTCTGGACGGCAATGCGGGGTCTGACACGCTCATCGGTGGCGATGGCGATGACGTCCTGTATGGCGGTGACTTCTACGCGCGCGAACTGACGGTCGAAGAATGGAGCCGCGTGCTCAAGAGCGCCGACCCCGATTTTGCGATGAACCTGCTTAGGGCCTCACCGGATCCGACGGATGACAATGCCCCTGACCTTTTGGATGGCGGCGACGGCAACGATACCCTGGGCGCAGCAAGCGGCGACACCGTGATCACCGGCAGCGGGAACGATGTCGTTCTGTACTGGGGCGATGGCAGCGAGGTGGTTCGCATAACCGACTTCAACAGCAGCGAAGACATCTTCATCTTTCAACGCGAAGGTCTGGCAACAAACCCACCCAACTTTTCGCTGCAAAACAACGACGACGGCGGCCAGACATTGCTGGAAAACGGACGCCCGATTGTCGAATTTGAACGAGGCGGCGTGCATTTGGACCAGATACTGGTCAACGATCCGATCTCCCGCTGACCGCTCGGCCCCCCGGTTTTAGTTTAGGTTCCGGATAAAACGCGGTCAGAACAGAGAAAGCTGGTCACCGGGCTGTTCCGGCACGGCAAACAGATCCGTTCGCAAAGGTGGGGTTTTCTGAACCAGCCCCAGCCTTTTGGTTGCCATGTCAAAGCGCTGCGCCACCATCTCGGCATAGTGCCCCTCGCCCCGCATTCGGTGCCCCCACCGCGGGTCATAATCGCGCCCGCCGTGCATCTCACGCAGGCGCGCCATAACGCGGTCGAACCGATTTGGCTCATGCTCCGCCAACCATTCCTGCCATAGTTCGGACACCTCGCGCGGTAGGCGCAGCATGATCCAACTGGCGGCATCAGCGCCAGCGTCCTTGCCTGCGGCCAGCAACGCCTCAAGCTCGTGATCTGTCAAACCCGGTACCAGCGGAGAGGTCATGACCCGCACGGGCACCCCTGCCCCGGTCAACGCTCGGATGACCCGCAACCGTTGGATCGGCCCGGGCGCACGGGGCTCCATCCTGCGGGACAACCCAGGATCAAGCGTCGTGAGTGATATCCCCACACGGACAAGCCCTCGCGCTGCCATCGGCGCCAGAACATCCATGTCCCGTTCGATCAACGTTCCCTTGGTAACAATGGCGACGGGATGGTTGAACTCGGCCAACACCCGCAAGCAATCGCGCACGATCCCCCTGTCACGCTCAATCGGTTGATAGGGGTCGGTGTTGGTTCCAATCGCAATCGGAGCAACCTTGTAGCGACGCGCACTCAATTCTTTGCGCAAGACCTCGGCGGCATTGGCGCGCGCGATCAATTTCGTCTCAAAATCCAACCCCGGTGAGAGACCCAAGTAGGCATGTGTAGGACGCGCAAAGCAATAGCTGCATCCATGTTCACACCCACGGTACGGATTGATTGATCGGTCAAAAGGCAAATCCGGAGACCGGTTGTACGTGATCAAACTGCGAGCGATTTCATTCGAAACCTCGGTGCGTAACGGTGGCAATGCGTTTTCCGCCGTCCAGCCATCGTCGAAACCATCACGCGTCGTGGTCTCATACCGCCCCGTTGCGTTCGACGTGGTTCCGCGTCCACGTACCTCACTCCCCAGCAGCTTTTCTGTTTCGAACCGTTCCATTCCATGGGACTAGAACAAAATAGGAACATTTGCAATTGGCAAACAGGTGCATCTTTCTGCAACGCAGCATAAACCCCTGATTCCTTGGGTATTTCATGCGCCGCTACATGGTCGCCAATCCTCAAAAGATTCGCTGAAGACAAGCGAAGCAATACAGGATCCGGCGACATGATATGCATCATTTCAAACATCATTCTGCGAATTTCTCATTATCAATCCTGCATTTTCATCCCTATAGGTCGGTTGCAGAACCGTCTGTGTCGCAACTGACGCAGTCGAAACGCGGCCAAACGGCAAAAACAGAAAAAACGGCCATCAGTCGGGCGCGCCCCGCACAGCTTAAGGAATCGCACCATGTCGGAAGAAGATGACATCATCCTGTCGGAACTCGACGACGAAGAACTGGTCCAACAGATGTTCGACGACCTTTATGACGGTCTCAAGGAAGAGATCGAAGAAGGCGTCAACATTCTGCTCGAACGCAAATGGATGCCATACGACATCCTGACCAAAGCTCTGGTTGGCGGCATGACCATCGTGGGCGCAGACTTCCGCGACGGCATCCTGTTTGTGCCTGAGGTTCTGTTGGCGGCAAACGCGATGAAGGGTGGCATGCACATCCTGAAACCGCTGCTGGCTGAAACCGGCGCGCCGCGCGTCGGCAAGATGGTCATCGGCACCGTCAAAGGCGACATCCACGACATCGGCAAAAACCTGGTGTCGATGATGATGGAAGGCGCAGGCTTTGAAGTGGTCGATCTGGGCATCAACAACCCGGTCGAAAACTACCTGGAAGCTCTGGAAAACGAAGAGCCCGACATCCTGGGCATGTCCGCCCTGCTGACCACCACCATGCCCTACATGAAGGTGGTGATCGACACGATGGTCGAACAGGGCATTCGGGACGACTATATCGTTCTGGTGGGCGGCGCGCCCCTGAACGAAGAATTCGGCAAAGCAATCGGCGCAGACGCCTATTGCCGTGATGCTGCTGTTGCCGTGGAAACCGCCAAGGATTTCGTCGGTCGCAAGCACAACCAACTCAGCGCCTGAGCCGATGGCCAGACGCAGCAGAACGGCTCGCCCCGAACGGCGGGCCGTTTTGCGTGCAACGGGTCGCTCGTTGCAGGACCAAAGCCTGACAGACAAGGGGCTGGCCCCGCCCGAGCGCAAGACCGGTCGCATCTTGCTAATCGCCTGCGGGGCGCTCGCGCGTGAAATTCTGGCAGTGAAAGAGCGCAACGGCTGGGATCACATGGACCTGACCTGCTTGCCTGCAATCCTGCACATCCAACCTGACCGCATCACCGAAGCGGTCGAAGACGCCGTAGAGCGCCACAGGCAGGTCTATGATCAAGTCTTTGTCGTATATGCCGATTGCGGCACCGGTGGGCATCTACAGTCAGCCTGCGAACGCTTGGGCGTCGAGATGGTCAAAGGCCCGCACTGCTATTCATTCTTCGAGGGCAACGATGTCTTTGATGCCCGCAAGGACGACGAGACCACCGCCTTCTACCTGACGGATTTCCTGGCGCGTCAATTTGATGCCTTTATCTGGAAGCCCATGGGACTGGATCGCCACCCCGAGTTGCTGGACATGTATTTCGGCAACTACACCAAGGTGGTCTATCAGGCACAGATCGACGATCCGGTGTTAACGGAACGCGCCCGCGAGATTGCCGAGCGCATGGGGCTGGAGTTCGAGCGGCGCTTTACCGGATATGGCGATCTGGAGACCACCATGGCTGTCTGGGCGAAGCGCCCCCCTGATTAGGCCGCGGCCAGCGCAACCTCGTTGATCCGCTCGATCATCGACCGCACGCCGTTCGAACGCTGCGCCGAGAGATGCTCGTTGAGGCCAAGACGCCCCAACTCTGCGCGCGCGTCCACCTGCCCGACTTGGGCCACAGGAACGCCATTGTAAAGCGCCCGCAAGACGGCGATCAGCCCGCGCACGATCAGCGCATCGCTGTCCCCGTCGAACTGAAAGACACCGTTTTCGATCTTGGGCTGCAACCACACCTGGCTGGCGCAGCCGTGCACCTTGGTCGCGGGCACTTTGAACGCCTCATCGAGGGGCACCATTGCCTTGCCCTGATCGATCACATGGCGATACCGATCTTCCCAATCGTCCAGGAATTCAAAGTCTTCCACCAGTTCTTCGAACGCCTCAGTGGCCATGGCTTGCATCCTTCCTCTAGTCAGGCTGTGACCTAAGCCGCCCTGCGGGTCCTGTCCAGACCCACGATGGCTTTTCAACGCGTCTCAGATGCGGTAACCGATAACAACGAAAAGACTTGCAACAAAGACGACAGTACGGGGCCGGCATGATGAACAAACCTCTCGCAGTTCTTTTGATCGCGGGCCTGACAGTGTCGGCATGTGGCGGCTGGCGCGACTCGCGGGTCAACCCGACCAACTGGTTTGGCGGCAGCACCTCTGCTCCGATTGAAAGCACGGCAACGGCCAACACCAATCCGCTGATCCCCGAATCCCGACGCAGCATCTTTGCGCGCCCCGAGGAAGAGGATCGCAGCATCCCGATCACCAAAGTGACCGAGATGCAGATTGATCCGACCACCAGCGGAGCCATCATCCAGGTCGTCGGCGTTGCCAATCGCCAAGGCGCCTATGACGCCGAGCTGCGCCTGACCCCGGCCGAGGACGACGCCGACAAGGGCGTTTTGACCTACACGTTCTATGTGACCTATCCCGAGACGGCGACACCGCAGGGCCCCGAGCGCACGCGCACCATCCGTCAGGCGATCAGCCTTTCGCGCCAGGATCTGCAAAACATCCGTCTGATCCGGGTGGTCGGGCAGGAAAACGTACGTGAATCTCGGCGGCGCGGTTAACCGCGCCCACCCTGCCTAGTTCAGCGAGACAACCTTTACAGCCTGCCCCTTGGCCGTGAGTGCAATCTCGCCTTCACACAGGCGCATCGCATCTTCGCCAAAGACTTCATACCGCCATCCGCTGAGTGCCGGTACATCACGCATCCCTGCCGCAATCGCGTCCAGGTCCGAGCTTGGCGCAATCAGCTTGGCCGCAACGCCTGCGCTTTCGGTTTTGGACTTCAGCAGCACGCGCAGCAGATCGGCGAGCGCCGGATTGACCTGCAGCTTGTCACGGCTCTTGTCGATCTTGGGGTGGTTTTCCGGCGGGCAGTCGACACCGCGTTTCACCGCAGCCAGAATCCCCTCGGAAATCGCGCCCTTGCGCGCCTCGCGCAGCAAAAGGCGCGAATTGCCAAGGTCCGAGCCACTGCGCGGCTTGGTCGACGCCAATTCAACCAGCGCGTCGTCCTTGAACACCCGGTTGCGCGGGACATTGTTGGCCTGGGCATATTCTTCGCGGAATTGCGCCAATTCCCGGACGACGGCCAGGAACTTGCCCGACGTCGTGCGTGTTTTCACGCGCTTCCAGGCATCTTCGGGGCGAATGTCATAGGTCGCCGGAGATGTCAGGATAGTAAGCTCTTCGGTGACCCATCGGCTGCGACCGGATTTTTCCAGCTCGGCCGCCAAATATTCATAGATCTTACGCAGGTGGGTTACATCCGCCAGGGCATAGGTCTGTTGTGCTTTGCTCAGCGGGCGGCGCGACCAGTCCGTAAAGCGCGAGGTCTTGTCGAGCCCCTGCTTGCAGATCTTGCGCACCAGCGTCTCGTACCCCACCTGTTCGCCAAAGCCGCAGACCATGGCGGCGACTTGCGTGTCAAACAGCGGCTCGGGGAACACCTGCGCGTCGATCCAGAAGATCTCCAGATCCTGGCGCGCGGCATGGAACACCTTGACCACATCCGTGTTTCGAAACAGCTCGTGCAGCGGCTCCAGCGACATCCCCTCGGCCAATGGGTCGACCAAAACAGCGTTTTCATCGCCCTCCCCTGGATAGGCCAGCTGCACCAGGCACAGCTTGGAATAATACGTTCGTTCGCGCAGGAACTCGGTATCTACAGTGACATAGGGGTGTTGGGCTGCCGCTGAACAAAAGTCGGCAAGGTCTTGCGTCGTAGTGAGGGTTTTCATCCGGCCAGTATATTTTTCTTGTTGTTTCTACGCCTTCGCCCCGGCGCTTCAGGGTCATTGTTACAATCTTAAGACTAATCACAAGACTGTGTAAATCCGCTGGCCCGAGATTGGCGAAAATCTCACCCCAAGTGAACCGGAGTGCTGTTTTTTTCAGCAAAACGGCGCAAAACCGCCGGGTAAAGGCGGTGTTCTTGCGTCAAGACCCGTGCTGCCAGCGTGTCTGGCGTGTCCCCTTCCAGAACCGGCACCCGCGCCTGCCCCAGAATTGGGCCGTCATCCAAGGCCGCCGTTACTTCGTGCACGCTGCATCCATGCTCGGCATCGCCCGCCTCGAGCGCGCGGGCGTGGGTATTGAGGCCCTTGTATTTCGGCAAAAGCGAGGGGTGGATGTTCAGCATCCGTCCCTGGAATTGCGAAACAAAATCCCCGGTCAGCACCCGCATGAAGCCCGCCAGACAAACGATGTCCGGCTCTGCCGCCAGAATGGGTTTGATCAACTCAGCCTCGAATGCTGCGCGGTCGCCTTTGAACGGGCGATGATCCACCCAAGCGGTTGCGACACCGCGCTCGGCCGCCTTTTTCAACCCGCCTGCGTGTTCGTCATTGGACAGAACCAGGCAAGGGCGCGCCGGATGGTCGCCCACCATACTGTCGAGCAGGGCCACCATGTTGGAGCCCCCGCCCGAAATCAGGATCGCAACGCGCTTGTGGCTCACAGCAACTGGCCCGAATAGGCCACGCCCGGTGTGCCGGTCACAGTGCCCAGGCGGGATACAGCTTCGCCTGCTTCGCTCAGCAGCGCGGTCAGCGCATCGGCCTGCTCGGGGTCACAGACGACGATCATGCCAATGCCGCAGTTGAAGGTCTTGAGCATCTCAGCCACTACAATGCCACCGGTTTCGGCCATCCATTCGAACACGGGCGGCAGGTCCCAGGTGTTCAGATCGATCTCGGCGCCCATCTCGTCGGGCAGAACGCGCGGCAGGTTCTCGGTCAGACCACCGCCGGTGATATGGGCCAAGGCATGCACCCCACCCGCGCGGATCGCGTCCAGTACGGATTTCACATAGAGCCGCGTAGGGGTCAGCAGCACCTCGCCCACGGTGCCGTCGCCAAACGGGCAATCCGAATCCCACGTCAGGCCCGACACTTCGACCAGCTTGCGCACCAGCGAATAACCGTTGGAATGCACACCATCAGACGCCAGTCCCAGCAGCACGTCGCCCTCGGCGACACCGGCGGGCAAGGCCGCGCCGCGTTCCATCGCGCCGACCGAAAAGCCCGCAAGGTCAAAGTCACCTTCGGGGTACATGCCAGGCATCTCAGCCGTTTCGCCCCCGATCAGCGCACAGTTCGAACGAACACAGCCCTCGGCAATGCCTTCGATGATGCGCGCAGCGGTTTCGGTTTCCAGCTTTCCAGTGGCAAAATAGTCCAGGAAAAACAGCGGCTCAGCACCCTGACAAACCAGGTCGTTGACGCACATGGCGACCAGATCGATGCCCACACCGTCAACCACACCGGTGTCGATGGCGATCCGCAGCTTGGTGCCGACACCATCGGTGGCGCCCACCAGGATTGGGTCATTGTAACCGGCATCTTTGAGGTCAAAGAGCGCACCAAAACCACCCAGGCCACTCATCACGCCCGAACGATTGGTGCGCTTGGCGGCGGGCTTGATCCGGTCGACCAACGCGTTACCTGCATCAATATCCACGCCTGCTTCGGCGTAGGTCATCCCGTTCTTGCCCGCTGTCATCGGTCCATCCTCATGAGTTGCTTGCGCGCGGGTTAGTCGATTGTGGCCTTGCATGCAACGGTCACGGGTGACGCGGGTGGAAATAGCCGGTTTCCCGGAACCACGGAGGGCGGAAAATTTTTGCCGATGGCGCCGCGATAAACCTTGGCGGCGCAAAGACTTTGTTGTAACCACCGCCTGTTCCTGGGGGATTAGCTCAATTGGTTAGAGCAGAGCGCTCATAACGCTTTGGCTGGGGGTTCAAGTCCCTCATCCCCTAGGAAGATCGCCTCTTTGATGCGCCCCTTGTCACTGCAGGGCCCATTGGTCGATGACTTTTGGGGCAAAATCGGCCATACTTGCAGCATTTAAGCAAGGCGTTTTGAAATGAAGCAAGCGATCGTCATTCTACACGGCATGGGAGAGCAGATTCCCATGCAGACACTCAACTCTTTCGTAGATGCGGTTTGGACCACGGACAAATCTTTAGTCAATCAGAGCAAGCCTGACCCGAACACCGGAGCCGACCGGAGCCAAAACGCTTCCTGGTCCAAACCCGACAATCGCAACAACTCCAGCGAATTGCGTCGGATCACGACCGAGCGGGATGAGGCAGGCAACTATACCGATTTTTATGAGTACTACTGGGCCCATTTGATGCATGGCACGACCTGGGAACATGTCCAAAGCTGGATTGTAGATCTGTTGCTGAGAAACCCGTTCAAGCGTGTCCCGCACAGAGTTCTGCACGCCTGGGTGGTTCTGTGGCTCATTGCTGCGGTGACGGCGTATTTCACACTCAAGGGGATGTTGCCGTCAGACGGAGCAAAACCCACAACGACACGTGCGATCCTATCTGGCGTCGGCGGCTTGATCGTGGCCAGTTTTGTATCGAACGTGTTGATCAAGCGCTTTGGCGACGTGGCCCGCTATGTCAAGGCCTTGCCTCCCAACGTCGACCGCCGACAAGAGATCCGACATCACGGGGTCGCGTTGCTGCAACGACTGATCGATTCCGGAGATTACGACCGGATCGTCGTAGTGGCGCATTCTTTGGGAACGATTGTGGCGTACGACATCCTGTCCATGCTCTTTGTGGACAATAACCAGCTGGACGACCCGACCATCTTGTCTCGGGGCCAACAACCCGAACGCGAAAAGCTTGAGGATATGATCCGCGACGCGGCCGGCCTGCCACTGTCGACTGGCGCAAATGGATCCGGCCGACCGATGGATGTGACGGCGTACCAGGCTCAGCAGGCAAAGGCCCTTGCCGAGTTCCGCGCGCAAGGTGGATCGTGGATCATTTCGGATTTCATCACTCTTGGATCGCCCCTGGCCCACGCCGAATTCCTGATGTCGGAAAGTCACGCAGATCTGCGCAAACGACAGGCAGACCGGCTTTTGCCCACCTGTCCACCGATGCCTGAATATGACGGCACCACCAAGCTGCGCCACATCACCTATGATCGTAGCGGCTCTCGCAACAGGACACCTCAGGATCCCCGTACCTCTCACCACGCGGCACCGTTTGCCTATACACGCTGGACCAACCTTTATTCCGACGAAAAACTGCTGCTGACGGGCGATTTGATTTCAGGCCCTGTTGCACCGACCTTTGGTGCCGACTTGAATGGCACCACCGTTTGCGGAATTCGCGATGTCGGTGTCCTGCCAGCCTTGAGCCAGGATGGCACCGTGGCCGCAGGACATCGGCGCACTTTCTTTTCGCACAACAATTACTGGGCCTCCGACAAAGGCAGCGACACCGATCACCCCGAGGTGCCCCATCACATCGCCGAGCTGCGCCGCGCGCTGGCCATCCTGCAACCCTGACCCCAAAGGTGACACATGCGCTTTGTCGAACGAGATCGAGTAGCCCCACCCAAATGGTTCGATAGTGAAGACGCACATCACAACCGAAGAATGTTGCTCGACTACTTCGGCATGGACGAGAAAAGCCTGAGCCAGACCCGCAGTTTTGAGCCAGTCGAATTTTCTTATGCAACCACCGATGAGGTGATGGAAGTACTATACAGTCTGTTCACGGGTCGTTGCGCTTTTTGCGAAAGCGAACTGTCCAAGGGAATGAGTGTTCACCGCTTTCGCCCACCCTCCAGCGCCACACCGGTGTCCGACACCAGCAAAGCCCACCTTTATTATGCCTGGCTTGCCGAGGCCTGGCAGAACCTCTACCCGATCTGCGACGACTGCCGCCCAGAAAACCCCTTTTACTTCCCCGTCACCTCGAACCGCCGCGCACCACTGCCCCGTCGAGATGAACTCGGAGATTTTAGCCAACGTTACGATGGCCGTTGGCCCAGTTTTCCACTGGACGAAAACCCGGTGCTGGTCGATCCCTGCTATGACCGCAAGCTGTGGCGGCATTTCAGATTGTTCCCCCAGGGGCTGCTGGACGGCCGCGACCGGCGCGGCCGCGAGACGATTGAACACTTCGACCTGAACCGCTCTGACCTTCAGGCCGCGAGAGAGGCGACATTCCAATGGGGGATCGAACGCGCCAAGGAATACCTGATGAACGCCAACGCCACGGCACCAACGGCGTTACTGGATTCCGGCCGCGTGCCGCATTTCGGCAGCTGGCGGATTGCCCTGCGTGAACTTCTGGGCAATGCCCTTGGCCGCGCTCGCCCGTCCGACAACCTTGAACGCGAAATGAACCGGCTCAAGGACCTGCCCGACGCCATGGACCGCTTTGACGATGCCATCGCGCAGCTGGCAGCAGCGGAAAAACAGTGGTACGTGGACGACGCCATCAACCCCGAAGAACAGACGCGCGCAGGCATGGGCGTCAGGGATCGCACGTATGGCTTGCCCAGCAAGGTTGAGATCCGCAACTACAAGTCCTTGGAAAAGATTGAGGTGTCCCTGCCCGATCCACCCAAGAACAAGCCGCGCACGGCCCCGTCCCTCTTGATCCTGGGGGAAAATGCCGCTGGAAAGAGCACGATCCTCGAAGCGATTGCCCTCGCCCTCATGGAGCCGGGCACCCGGCGGGCCTTGCGTGGATTGGACCCGAACAAGATGGTTCTGGACCCCAAGTATCTGGGTGGCGACGCCGACCCGTTGGACCTGGCCCAGGTTCTTGTTTCCTATGGGGATACGGACGACAAGACCCTGACCATTCGTCGCGCGCAGGACAACGCGCTTGCCGGGTTCCAGGACGACGGGATCAAGAACGCCCTGCCCGTCTTTGCCTATGGGGCGTTCAGGCAATATCTGACCTCGGAGCGTCGCCATGTACGCCACCGCCACGTGCGTTCCTTGTTTGAGCCGGACGAATTGCTGTCGAACCCGGAAAAATGGCTGGTGCGGTTGAACAACGACGATTTCGAAATGGTCGCGCGTGCGCTGCGTGATGTGTTCAGCATCGAGGGCGGGTTTGACGTGCTCGAACGCAACGACAGCGAGGTTTACATCGTGGGCGCCATCGGGGCGCAGCCCGATGGGCGTAAGACCCGGACACCGCTGTCTCTGGTGTCGTCGGGGTTTCGGTCGGTGCTGGCGATGCTCTGCGATGTCATGCACGGCCTGATGAACAAGAAGATCAACCCGTCATTTCAGACGCTGGACACCGCGCGCGGGTTGGTGCTGATTGATGAGGTCGAAGCGCATCTGCATCCGCGCTGGAAGGTGTCGATCATGTCCGGATTGCGCAGCGCCCTGCCCGGTGTCTGCTTCATCGCCACCTCGCACGATCCGCTCTGCCTGCGTGGAATGGGCAAGGACGAGGTTTTGGTGCTGGAACGGATCAAGGAAGAGAGCGAACAGGGTTTGCCGGTGCACACGCAAACGTTGGTGAACCTGCCCGACAACAAGGATTGGACCATCCAGCAATTGCTCACGGCCGATTTCTTTCAGTTGCAATCCACAGAAGGCAGCGAGGCCCGCAAGCAGCAGGCCAAGGTTGAGGACAAGCTGGCCCGTGGTGTGCGCCCCGAAGATGACGAAGCGGTGCGTGCCTATCTGTCCGAGATGAGCGCCGCCCTGCCCATCGGTGACACCGAGGTTCACCGTCTGGTGCAAGAGGCCATCGCCGAATTTCTGGAGCGGCGCGCCAAGGTGACACAGAACAAATTGCGCGAGTTGCGCGCCGAAACCAAGCAGCGCATCCTAGCCGCGCTCGAGGGGGTGTGATGCGGTTTGTTCAACGCAGCAATGAGGTGCCCGAGACATTCGAGGCACGGGCCAAGGCAGAATACGACGACGTTGTGGTCCATCGCAATGACCCGACCAAGACCAAGAGCTTTACCTTCAAGACCTACAAGCGGCCTGAGATCAAACAGCTCTTGCAGGACATGTTCCGCGGCAAATGCGCCTATTGCGAAACGTTCTATTCCGCAGCACAGCCGATGGATGTCGAGCACTACCGCCCCAAGGGCGCCGTATCCGAGGACGACAGCCACGAGGGCTATTGGTGGTTGGCGATGAAGTGGGACAACCTGCTGCCGTCCTGCATCGACTGCAACCGCAAGCGCAAGCAGATCACACCGGTGGGGGATGTGCGCCAAGTCGCGTTGATCCAGAACGGCACGCCGGATTTCAGCCAAGGGGCGGTTCAATCCTCGGGCAAAAAGGACAGCTTTCCGATCACCGACACTGGCGAGCGGGTCTTTGACGCGCCGTCTGGGGCCAAGGATAACTTGGCCGCGGTGTCCGGCCCCGGTTTGCTGCAGGAAGAGCCGCTGCTGCTGAACCCCTGCAATGATCAGCCAGAGGATCATCTGAGGCATCATTTCACATCCGCGGTTCAAGACGGGGCTGGCAACACCCCTGCCCCGGTGTCGTTCATGCTGCCCGCAAAACTGCCAGGGGACGCAGAGGATACGTTTCGCGGTGATGATGACTTGAGCCTGAAGGGCGCCGTTTCGATCCATGTCTACGGTCTCAACCGGCTGGACCTGGTACAGGCAAGGACCGAGCTGTTGCGGCGGCTGGAGTTCCTGAAATCGGTCATCATCCAACTGCATGCACTGGCGGACGAAATCGAAGCGGCCACGTCGACGGAACCGCTAGTTACCGTCCTTCTGGACAAAAGCGGTCGGAAGATTCGCGCCCTGGCTGATCAGATCACCGACGAGATAACCGTTATGGCCAGGGACGAGGCGCCCTATTCCAGCATGGTTCAGGCCTGGCGCAAGACGTTCATGGACGAGTTGGCGGGCCCGGCGGCTTAGGGAGGAAGGCGCAGGCCCTGGCGTCGGCGCAGTTGGAAGCCCTGTTCTTGCCTGCGCGGGAAAGGGCGCGCACTCTTGCCGTGTGAGCGTCAGCGCCCGATCACGATGTCGGCGCAAAGGCCTCCAAGCTCTTCACTTTCCCCCAAACGCAAGGTTCCACCATGCGCGCGCGCAATGTCGGCGACGATTGCCAGCCCCAACCCCACGCCAGAGCCCATGTTCTGATTGCGGGCGGGGTCAAGACGCGAAAACGGTTTGATCGCCTCACCTCGCAGATCAGCCGGGATGCCGGGGCCGTCATCTTCGACCCTGACCCGCAGCGATTTCTGGGTCATCACCACGCTGACCTGCGCCCGCGTGCCGTATCGCACGGCGTTCCCGATCAGGTTTTCCACGGCTCTGCGCATGGCCAGCGGCCGAAGCTGTATCTCACCTTCGACGTCACACTCTCCTAACATCACATCGCGCCCGGCGCGTTTTGCGTCCTCGACTATCTTGCGGATGAGATCGCCGGGATCGACCCGCTCGGGCTCTGCCTCGGATGCGCCGCGCGAGAACTCCAGAAACGCGTCAAGCAACTGCTGCATCTCATCCACATCCTTGAGCAGCAGCTCGGCGTCCTCCTCGTCCAGCATCGACAACCCCAGCTTGAGCCGCGTTAACGGCGTACGCAGATCGTGGCTGACCCCCGACAGCATCAATGTGCGTTGCTCGATTTGCCGTTCAATCCGGGCGCGCATGTCCAAGAACGCACTCCCGGCCGCCCGCACCTCGATCGCGCCCGAAGGCCAATAGGGCACGTTTCGCCCCCGACCAAAGGCCTGTGCCGCCTTGGACAAACGGGTGATCGGTCGAAGTTGGTTGCGCATATAGAGAAACGAAATCGTCGTCATCAAAACGCCGAAGAACACCATGGTCACAATCAACTGATGCGGAGCCGCAGGCGACAGCCGACGGCGGTCGAATGACACTTCGACTGGCCCCAGGTCACTGTCGATGTAGACCTGCGCCAGACGACTGTCGCTGAGCGCAACGGCCAACGTCCCCTCAAGCCGGTTGTGAAAGGTCTGCGTCACGATCCGCCCGGTATAGTCATACCAACGGCGGGTGTCGTGGTTTGGCACAGCATCATCGTTCAGAAATCGCACCTGCATCTGCAACGCTGCCAAAAATGGCCGCATCGCCCCCAACATCTCATTCTGAGTTCCGGCGCGTTCGGCCTGATCCCCGATCATCTCGATCTCGCGCACAATGGTCAGCGTCATCTGTTTGGTGACGTCTTCCAGGTTGCGCTGAATGAACGCGACCGAAACCACCAGCTGCAGCACGATGACAGGCAGAACCAGGATCAGCGCAGCCCGGCCATACAGGCTGCGCGGCATATATTGTTTGAGCCAACGGAAAGACATGCGCTAAGCCTAGCGGGCAGCCAAGCTGAGAGAAAGAGAAGATGATTCAAGCACCAGACGATTTTGATCCCCCCGTTGGTCAGCCAATACAACTGGCGTCCGGTGTCCGCCGCATCCTGGCGCCCAACCCCTCGCCGATGACCTATCGCGGCACCAACACCTATCTCATCGGCAACCGAGAGCTGGCGGTCATCGACCCTGGCCCGACGTCCGAGGCCCATCTAGAGGCAATCCTGGCGGCACTCGAGCCGGGCCAAAGCATCAGCCACATTATCGTAACCCACACTCATGTGGACCATTCCCCGCTCGCCGCGCCACTGTCCAAGCAGACCGGCGCCCAGATCTGGGCCTTTGGCGGACCCGAGGCGGGTCGGAGCGCTGTGATGACCGAATTGGCGCAGGCCGGACTGGCTGGCGGCGGCGAAGGCATCGACACGGGGTTCCGTCCGGACATTACGGTCGCGGACGGAGAGATGATCGGAGGCGACGACTGGTCGCTTGAGGTAATTCACACCCCCGGCCACCTGGGCAACCACATCGCGCTGGCCCTGGGGGATGCATGTTTCACCGCCGACCACGTCATGGGATGGGCCAGTTCACTTGTCTCGCCTCCGGACGGAGATTTGACCGATTTCATGGAGGCCTGCGCCCGTCTGCGCGCCCGCGACTGGTCAGTGTTCCACCCCGGCCACGGTGCCCCGATCAATGACCCGGCGGGGCGATTGGATTGGCTGATTGAGCACCGACAGATGCGCGAGGCCCAAATCCTGACCGCGCTGGACCACGGCCCCGCCACAGCCCGCGGTCTGGCAGAGCGAATTTACACTGAAACACCACCTGCCTTGCTCCCCGCAGCCGAGCGGAACGTCTTTGCCCACCTGGTGGATCTGGTCGGAAAATCCAAGGTGAAGCCAACCGGTCAGCTCTCGACAACAACCGAGTTTTCCAAGCTCTGAACGACCTTCGAAAGTGTGGACAAAAAAGTTTTTGAAATCGGCAAAAACCCTCTGGACGGTCGAAAGTCCCATTGCTATACGGCGCGAACCGTTCCGGCGTAGCTCAGCGGTAGAGCAGTTGACTGTTAATCAATTGGTCGTAGGTTCGATCCCTACCGCCGGAGCCATAAAAAGCCCTTAAGTCGCAAAGACTTGAGGGTTTTTTTGCGTTTTGATCCACAGGTTTGGAAAATGGCTCACGGCGTGAGGCAGCGCAAGCCTTCTGCGACTACCCCAGGCCAAGCAAACTCAAAGAGATCAAGGACCTGTGTCAAATGGTGCCTGGGTCCACTCCAGCGTGGAAAGGCTTCACAGGGCTTGCCAAGCCCGCGCAGCGATTGGCCTGCGCGTCGTGTCACCGCTCTACAGGCCAACGAAACAGCATGTGAACAACGTAATAAGATAACCTCAAACACAGGAGGCGTCCAGCATGTGTAACGTGCTGATATTGGGCGGTTTTTGGGGAATTGGCTCCGGCGGTAGGGATCGAACCTACGACCAATTGATTAACAGTCAACTGCTCTACCGCTGAGCTACGCCGGAACGGTGCACGCCGTATAGCAACCGCATTTCGGGACGTCCAGAGGCGATTTGAAGAATTTTTGCGCACCTCAGAAAAGTCATTTCAGTGATCCCTTCGTCATGACTACTCCGTCATATCAGGGCCTCTGGTTGGGCAATGACAACATTCTGTTCGCCCCGCGGACTTCGTAACGCTGGTGGACATATCCCGATCCAGCCTTCGAACCGTTACGCCCTCTTTGGGCTGACACCGTTGCGAAGCAGTCCAAGTCTCGCGGGAAACGGGGGGAGCTGCTGGTGTCGAATATCGACATTGGAAAGTAGTTCTAAGGGTGTTCAAACCGGCGTTGAAAACTGCCGTTCACAATCATAGGATCCAAGAAAATTGTCTAGAATGGTTGTTTTGGAGAAATGGAACTTATGTTCGGATCAATTTTGGCGCACCTTGCGGCCCATAGCATTTTGATAACCTTTGTAGGTGGTTTCATCACCCTTATTGGCGCGGCGCTGACAAGTTACGACGGAAAACTTCAAGCCTCTCGTACAAATCTCGAACTGAAGGAGCACGTTTCCGAACAAGGAGAGCAAACGAGACAACAAGGGCAGGAAAGTGCCCAGCTGCTCGTCGACCAGATTGAAGCTCCTCGGTATTCCGAGTTCCACGCTGCGTTTCTCAAACGGTTCAGTGATCCTGTGAAAGTCATTGCGATTGAAAGCCAAGCGTACCCGGCCTTGGTGCAGATCATGAAAGAACGAGGTACTACAACCCTCTCCCACGAATTTGTAAGTGAGTTCTATGAGAGGGCCACAGTTTCTGATGAGTACGTCCAGCGATTGACCCAAAACCTTTATGAATTCGTTTTCGGATCGGGACAGAGCACCAGCGCAACCCCGCAAGCCTTGGAGACATACGAAAAACTTCGTGATCTCATCGCAGCTGCTGACGGACCAGATTGGCCAAAACATGTTGCAGGTTTCGACTTAGAGGATGGCTTAGATGCAATCGTCGCAAGCGTCGGGGTTTTGGTAGATGTGTCTACTACAAAGGAGGATTGGCTGATTGCCGAAATCGTATCCGACTATCGTCGGCACAAAGACATTTGGGGAATGGCTATTCCAGTGGCCTATACGTACCGACTGCTACAGGGGGCTCTCCTGCTCTCTGGGGACATAACTGACAAAGGCGATTTCTTCGTTTTTGGTTCTGGCATCACGCTCAATACATACACGACACCGGGCATCAGAGGCTTAAGCGCGACACCCCTCAGTGTTTCCCACCGCAAGTTCTTCGAAGACATTCACCGTAAGGCCGTGGAAGAAGGCCGACAACGCTAACCACTTCGTTGCCGATTGTAAGGACGTCACCCTGTGGGTAGATAGCAGCCATCCCTAAGCTTCGTCCGACCTGAGGTGGTCTAGTGCACGTCATCTACGCGACATGTGTCTGTGGGCACTCCGGTGCCATTCGGGACGCCGCAGCCATCGAAGCACAAAAATCTATGAGACCCATCCGCGCCCGCTGCACCAAGTGTGGCGTGGCGAACCGATTCCGCACGGTGCTGTCCTATGATGCCGAGGGTAATCCGATGGATTCGGCTCGGCCGAGTTCAACGTCCAGCGGCAAGCCGATTACCTACGATGGGCAAAAACGAGTTGCTGCAACTATCTGTGTTCCAATTTGCAAAAATCTGTGTCGCGCCACATACACACATGGATGGAAATTGTTATTTTTCAAACCTTTAATCAATAAATGTAAAAAACATTCACATCCACTCTTGCATCCACGCCCCCAGTCCCCATCTTGTTCAATGTGAAAGGCATTCACATAAACCTTGATCTGGAGAGACTGACAATGACCTCAATGACCGACCCCGTTGCCACACCGTCAAACCCGGGCTGGCTGCGACGTTCAGAAGCATGGCTCGACCGGAAGGGTTCTGTCGCCTGGTATGCGGCAATGATCCTCGGCTTTGTCGTCTTCTGGCCGATTGGCCTTGCCCTTCTATTGCACATGATATGGAGTGACCGAATGTACAGCAAATCCTGGAGCGACTGCAGCTATTCCCGGAAAAGCAAAAGCCGGAACACCATGCGCCAGACCGGCAACACCGCCTTTGACAGCTACAAGGCCGACACGCTGGCCCGCCTGGAGCAGGAGCAAGTGGACTTTGAAGCATTCCTCGAGCGTCTGCGTGAAGCCAAGGACAAATCCGAGTTCGACCAGTTCATGAACGACCGGGCACGCGAAGCGGCCAACGATGACGACAAAAAGGACGACGTGGCCTAAACCTCAGCCCCTTCCCCAACCGCGGTCCCCGCAAGTTTTGCGGGGACTTGGGTTTCCCCCTTTCCTCCCCCCCCCGGATATTGAGCGAGATGACACATCTTCCCCACCCCGATCACCAACCTGAGTTCTATGAAACCGTCGCGATGAAGCGGCTGTTTGCCTGGATCCTCGACAGCTGCATCATCCTGGCGCTGAGCCTGGTTGCCGTACTGATGACCGCCTTTGTCGGCCTGTTTGTGTGGCCGCTGCTGTATCTGGCGATCGGCTTTGTCTATCGTGTGGCGACCATCGCCAGCGGGTCGGCCACTTGGGGTATGCGGTTTGTCGGGATCGAGCTGCGCGACGCCTATGGTGCGCGTCTGGATGGCGGCTTGGCCCTGGCTCATACGGCCGGGTATACTTTTTCGATGGCCCTGCCCGTCTTGCAGGTGATTTCGGTCATCATGATGCTGACCAGCGCCCGCGCCCAAGGATTGACCGACGCCTTTCTGGGCACCGTCGCCCTGAACCGCCGCGCCGTGGCTTGAGCCAGGAACCTGAGCCTCGGGCATACCGGGGCTCTGCCCGTCTTTGGCCGCGCGCCCGGAATTGCAATCACGCAAGGGGCTCGACGAAAGGCTTTTGCAATCGCCACTTGGCGGCTTTGGGATCGGTTGTTATCATCCCTGGAAACCGCGAGCCGCTTTATGAGTTTTTGATGCGCCACACGCTGCCGATTGTTCCACAGTTTTATGTGACGGCTCCACAACCCTGCCCCTATCTTGAAAACCGGATGGAGCGGAAATTGTTCACCGCCTTGCAGGGCGAAGGCGCTGATCAATTGAACAATGCCTTGTCCCGGCAGGGCTTTCGACGGTCGCAGAACGTGCTTTATCGCCCCTCTTGTGCAGATTGCGCGGCGTGCCTGTCGGCGCGTATCAAAGTCAGCGATTTTGCCGCCAACAAGAGCCAACGCCGTGCGCTGCGGCGCAATGCGCATCTGGGGCGCCGGGCGACCTCGCCCTGGGCCACGGACGAGCAGTATGAGCTCTTTCGCCGCTACCTGGACATCCGCCACGCCGATGGGGGCATGGCAGACATGGATGTGTTCGAATTTGCCGCCATGATCGAGGAAACACCGATCCGCAGCCGGGTCATCGAATACTGCGACCGGGAAACCGATGCCCTGGCGGCTGTGAGCCTGACCGATGTGCTCGAGGATGGGTTGAGCATGGTCTATTCCTTTTATGAACCCGAATTGCGCAGCAGTTCGTTGGGCACCTTCATGATCCTCGATCATATCGAAATCGCGCGCGAGGCGAACCTGCCCTATGTCTATCTGGGCTATTGGGTGCCCGAGAGCCCCAAGATGGGCTACAAGGCGCGGTTTTCCGGGCTCGAGGTTTATGTAGGCGGGGAATGGACGCAGATGAAGAATCCAGAGGAGTATGAGTCTGCCTCGCACCCGCTGTCCACCGACCCGATTGCCGAACAGGTCGCCAATATCCAGTTGCCCGACCGGCGCGCGCCCTGACCTGACATGCCCCAACAACTTTTTGCCATTGCCCTTGTGGTGCCTGACTATGATGCGGCACTGGCGTTTTATGTAGACCGGCTGGGCTTCACGCTGGATCAGGACGAGGATCTGGGCGGGAGCAAGCGTTGGGTTCGGATAACGCCGCCGGGCGGCGTGGCCGGATCGATCATACTGGCCAAGGCGGATGGCCAGCAGCAAGCGGCCGCGATTGGCAACCAGACAGGCGGACGCGTTGGGTTCTTTCTAACCACCGATGATTTCGCCCGCGATTATGCCATGATGCTGGCGCAGGGTGTCGAGTTCGAAGAAAAACCGCGCCATGAACCTTATGGCACAGTCGCAGTCTGGCGCGATCCATTTGGCAATCGGTGGGATTTGCTGGAGTTTTCCTGAAGCCTCCACGCTTGAGGGCAAACCAAGCGCTCCCGCCCGTCGTCGATGCCCCTTGCGGGCCACCTCCTCCCGTTGGGCCGAGCGCCTCGCTTGTGGCTCGACGCGGCACCGCAGAACGCTCGCCGTCCTTGATGGTCGTGACCGGTACTGTTTGGCGGCGCAACGTCACCGTTACCCATTCAAAACAGACATGTCACTGTATGACAGGAGAGAGATCAGGCGAAATGGGAGAGGCACATGACCGAGATCACCACCCTTCAGGTCCGCAAGACGAACCTGAACGAGCTTGAGGTTAGCACGACCCACAGCCCTGATGACCTGCGCGCAAAGATCCTTGTGCGGATCGAACGTTTTGGCTTGACCGCAAACAACATCACTTACGGTGTCGTGGGTGACCGGATCGGCTATTGGAAATTCTTCCCCACTGCAGACACCACATTCGGCGTCATCCCGGTTTGGGGCATCGGTATCGTCGAAGAAAGCGGCCTACCCGAGATCGCAGCCGGAGAACGGCTCTATGGCTATTGGCCGATGGGCAGCCATGCCGTACTTGAACCTGGCCGCATTGACGAGACACGGTTTTTCGACGCCTCGGAACACCGCAAGGACCTTGCCGCCGTATACAACCGCTATTTGCGCCTGTCGAACGATCCGCAGGACGATCCCGCCACCGACGACATGCGCATGGTGCTCTGGCCGCTTTATGCGACCTCATTCTGCCTTTATGACTTTGCTCTGGCCGGGGAATGGTATGGCGCCGAACAGGTGCTTATCGTCTCGGCCTCGTCCAAAACCGGTATCGGGACGGGGTACGCCTTTCAGGCTGATCCGAGTGCCCCCAAGATCATCGGGCTGACCTCGGCCGGAAACAAGGCCAAGGTCGATGCGCTCAAGCTGTATGATCAAGTGCTGACCTATGACCAGATCGAGGCCGGGTTGGACAACGTTCCGACCCTGATCATCGATATGTCCGGCTCTGGCCCGGTGATCTCGCGCCTGCACCAGCACTTGGGTGACAACATGCGCTTCACCAGCCACGTGGGCCTGACGCATTATTCCGAGGCCGGGATGGGGGACGGTTACATTCGCGAGCGGTCCGAGATGTTCTTTGCCCCTGGCCACATTGCCAAACGCAATGCCGATTGGGGACCGGGTGAGTTTGAGCGTCGTTCGGGCGCCTTCTGGACGAAAGCCATGCACAAAAGCGCGGACTGGCTGACGCTGGATCACGCTCAAGGCGAGGCCCAAGCCGTATCCGCTTATCGCCAGGTATTGGCGGGTAAAACCCCGGCAGATCACGCATGGACAATTTCTCTGAGCGATTGATTGGCCGTTTCACTTGGCGGGGGCGGATTGCCCCTGCTGTTTTGGGATTGAGATATCGTCATCTCGAATCCTCTCGGGCGCCTCACCCACCTGAAAATACTCACACAGGAAATGCCACCATCCAACCAAGGGCGTTCCGAAAGCTTGCACTATTTGCAATATGTTGATTTGATTGTTTTGGGGAGAAAACCAAATGAAATTAATGAACATATTTACGGCTTTGGTCGCTGTCAGCTTCGTTGCCGTGTCTGCGGAGATGTCCGAGGCAAAAGACAAGGGCAACAAGCCAAAGGGAAACAAAGTCAAGGTCGAGGGAAAACCGGGAAAAGGTTCCAAGACGGTGCCCCCGGGACAGATCAAACGGTATACGCGCGGGGCAAAATTGCCAGCCGACTTGAAATATACGGATATCGGGGACCTCTCCAAATGGAAGCTGAAAGCACCTGGAAAAGGCAACCGTTATGTGCAGGTTGGGGATGAAATCCTTGAAGTCACAGACGACATGTCCACCGTCGTCGATGCCGTTGGTATTGTCGGTGATTTGCTGAAATAAATCCGGATCAGTGCATCTGAGCGTCCAGACGAAAAGAGGCGACCACAAAGTGGCTGTTGCCAATGGATTGCAAAATCCGCTTTGCGATCAATTCCGAATTTTCCCGCACAGCAGACATTGTACCGTTGATGTTAATCAAAAAAGGGGGCCCTAGGGCCCCCTTTGTGTGTTTGTCGATGTGTACGTTCGTCAGTTCGGGATCAGGTCCGGGATGATGGTCACGATGCTGGGGAACGTCCACAACAGTGCGAGACCCGCCACTTGGATCAGCACAAACGGCAGGATCCCGCGGTAGATATGCCCTGTCGTAACCTCCTTTGGTGCCACACCGCGTAGGTAGAACAGCGCGAACCCAAAGGGTGGCGTTAGGAACGAGGTCTGCAGGTTCACCGCCACCATGATCGTGACCCATTTCGGATCAAACGACCCGCCATAGATCACCGGGCCCACAATCGGGATCACGATGTAGATGATCTCGAGGAAGTCGAGCACAAATCCCAGGATGAAGAGCACCAGCATCACGATCAGGAAAACCGTGAACTCGTTGTCGAAACTCTTCAGGAATTGCTGGATGTAATGCTCGCCACCGAACGAGATGACCACCAGGTTGAGCAGCTGCGAGCCGATCAGAATGGTGAAGACCATTGACGTCACCTTGGCCGTTTCGCGCACGACCGGGGTCAGGACCCCGCCACCGTACAGAACCCAGCAGCCAAAGATCAGACCAAACAGCGCATAGAGGTACGCCGCATAGGCCACGAAGAAGGCAATCCAGCTTTCGACGCTTACGCCATCCTGGTTGATCCGCAGGTCAAAGTTGATGCCCACAAGGATACAGATCAGGATCGCGAAGGTGGACATGATGATCACCTTGCCGGAACGTCCGTCGTCCTGCAGCTTGCGATAGGCCGCCAGCATGATGGCCCCACCTGCCCCAAGCGCCGCAGCCGGTGTCGGGTTGGTGATGCCGCCCAGGATCGAACCCAGAACCGCGATGATCAGAACCAGCGGTGGGAAGACCACCCGGATCAGCTCATTCTTGGTGGCCCGCAGAGCGGCCTCTTTACAGCCATAGAGCGTGATGACCGCCGGAATGGCCAGCATCACCGCCATCACGCCCGAGGACGTGGTGGGCTTCACAAAGAGGATGTCCACCAACACCATCAGCAAAAGGCCAATGGACCCCACGATCAGCGGTTTGGTGTCCTTGGACGGCGCGATGCCACGGCCCAGGATCAGGGTCAGACCCAAAAGCACGGCCAGAACCGCCAGCCCCGAACCGATCGGCGCGGCTGCGTCGATCTTGGCCTGGAGCGCCTCGGCGATCTGTTCGTCGCTCAGGCGTTCACTTTGCGTGACGCCACCTGCATCGTTGATCGCCTGTTGCTCGGTCAGGGCGGCATCCCACGCCTCTTGCCCGTGCAGTTCGATCATCGACGACTGACATTCAGGACCCACGTTGGTGCGCAGGCTGGCGCCTTCGCCGATGTCCGAGAAGGCCGAGACAGTGATGTCCTGCGATCCGATCAGGCCAACGCTGCCCAGCAGGAACGCGCCACCAACCAGGCCGATGGGCGCCGCGAGGAACCACAGCAGACCCTCGTTGCGGGTGATCGGCTCGCTGTTCGAGCTGCCCATGGCAACGGCCGGCGCCTTGTCCGGGTTCAGCATCGCATAGCCGAATGCATAAAGCGCATAGAGCAGTGCCAGCATGATCCCCGGCAGCAATGCCGCCTGGAACAGGGTCCCCACGGACACAACCGCAGGCTTGCCAAGATAGGTCAACGCATCGGTACAACCCGCTGCAACCGCACGACTTTCCTGCGCCGCCGAATAGAGGTCACCGGCCAGGGTCCCCAGCAGAACGATCACGATCGAGGGCGGAATGATCTGCCCCAACGTGCCTGATGCCGCGATGACACCCGTTGCCAGTTCGGGCGAATACCCGTTCCGCAACATGGTCGGCAACGCCAGCAGACCCATCGTGACAACAGTTGCGCCCACGATACCGGTCGAAGCGGCCAGAAAGGCCCCCACGACAACAATCGACACCGCCAGACCGCCGGGCAGCGGGCCAAAGACGCGCGCCATGGTGGTCAGCAGATCGTCCGCGATCTTGGACCGTTCCAGCGTGATGCCCATCAGGACGAACATCAGAACCGCCAACAGGGTTTCAATCGACTGACCCGCCAGAACCCGTTCGTTGATGCGGTTCACGATGAACGAGACGTTGCGATCCATCGCAACTTCCCACCCCTTGGGGAAGACCGCCTCGGCCACCCTGGGTAACTCCGGATACCTGAAGACCGAGATCGAGTCCGGCTTGACGCCGGAATTGACCAGATCACGATAGACCGTCGACGAGGTGTCGATAGCCTGGTGGATCAGCAGCCCCGCGCTGTCGAGCGCGGCGATGATACCGAAGGAGATGATCCCGGCGCCACCGATGGCAAAGGCCACCGGAAAGCCGGACAGAATGCCCCCGAAGAGACAAAAGAAAACAATAATGAGGCCGACTTCGACGCCATCAAGACCGAATAGCATAGCTCAGGTTCCTATTCTCAATGAGCGCCTTCATAGGCTTCTTCACCCTCTCCAAGGCTGTCCTTGTCGAGGTATTTGTTTTCACTGCCTTCACCTTCGATGAACTCAAGATACGAGCGGCAGAAGAAGGCAATCGCGTGCAGAAAGACCAATCCGGCAAAAGCCACCAGCAAAATCTTGAAGATGAAGTAGGCAGTGAAGCCGTTGGGCGAAAAGCCGATGGTCTCCACGTTCCACCGCATCGCCCGCGATTTCAGCAGCAGACGGTCCAGCGTGTCACTGGCCGACGGCTTCGGCACGATCAGGTGACGCCACATGAAGTACCAGCCATACATCCAGATCAACACGGCGGTGGGGATCATGAAGAAGATCGAACCAAACATGTCGATGACCTTCTTTGTGCGGAAGCGCACTGCCGAATAGATCAGGTCAACGCGAACGTGACCGCCCTGAACAAAGGTGTAAGTCACACAAAGAGCGACCACCAAAGCGTTGTAAAGCTTCAGTTCTTCGGCATACCAACTGATGTCGAACTGAAGCGGAACACCAAAGCCGAACACAATATCGGGACGGGTGAAAATCCGCTGCATGAAGACGATGATGATCTGTTGCAGAACCATCAGCAGACCGGCCCAGGCAAAGAAGCGGCCAACCGTGTTGGCGAACCCTTCGAGGACGCGCACGCAACCCCACATGAATTGGTTGCGGATCATGCCGATGATGGTGATCACCAGGACAATGACAAAGACGGCAAAGAAGAACTCCACCGATCCCCCGTAATAAACGAAGCGCATGACCGCTTCCTTGTTGGACCAGTCCAGCCACAGCGACGGGTTCGCAATGGCGTATCCAATGTTCAAAAATGCTTCGGCCAGGTTTTGCAGCGTCCACAGCAACCCATTCCATAGGGCGCCGAACGCCGAGCCGATGCTCGCAGTACTCTCTTCCTGCATGGTGTCCCCCAGTATATTCCCCGTGACCCATCTTCGGGGTCTGCTCAGGCAGTGCCGGGTGCACTGCAAAAGAGGCCCCGATGCGGGGCCTCTTTCGTGTCACATGATGGCTTAGCCGCCCAGAACGCGAATACGCTGCTGAACGTAGTAACCGTCCGACTTGTTGATCCAGGACGCCGAGTTCGCCAGCGACTCTTCGAACGAACCACGGATCTTTGCAAAGATCTCGTCGCCCATGTTCTCGTCCATAACCTCTGCCGACGCTTTGCCGAACGCATCCCAGACATCGTCCGAGAATTGCAGGGTCTTGACGCCTTGCGCCTGCAGACGGGCCAGTGCGGCACCGTTGTTGGCCAGGGTTTCCGACAACTGGTAGTGGGTCACGGCCATCGACGCGTTGCGCAGGATTGCCTGGTGCTGCGGTGTCAGGTCGTTCCAAACGTCCAGGTTGACCGAAGCGGCCAGAGCCGAGCCCGGCTCGTGGAAGCCCGCAGTGTAGTAGACTTTGGCAACTTCCTGGAAGCCGGCGCGTTCGTCAGCCATCGGGCCAACCCACTCCAGACCGTCCAGAGCACCCGACGACAGCGCCTGATACAGTTCGCCACCGGGGATGTTCTGCACGGATGCGCCCAGTTTACCCAGAACCTTGCCACCCAGACCCGGCATACGGAACTTCAGACCGTTGAAGTCAGCGGCCGAGTTGATTTCCTTGCGGAACCAGCCACCGGACTGCGAGCCCGAGTTACCGGCCAGCAGGCCTTTCAGGTTGAAGATCTCACCCAGTTCATCGTGCAGCTCTTCGCCGCCGCCATGGTAGTACCAGTTGGTGACTTCCTGCGCGGTGCCGCCGAACGGAACAGCGGTGAAATAGGCATAACCCGGGTGCTGACCGATGAAATAGTAGTCGGCCGAGTGGTACATGTCCGCCTGGCCCGACGACACGGCGTCGAACACTTCCAGCGCGCCCACCAGTTCGCCCGGTGCTTTCTTGTCGATGGTCAGCTGACCGTCGGACATGGCACCAACCATTTCGACCATATAGCTGGCCGCATCATCCAGAACCGCAAAGCCGCGCGGCCAGGACTGAACCATGGTCAGGGTCCGCTTTCCTTGGGCATAGGCCGGTGCTGCCAGCGTTGTGGCGGCTGCGGCGCTACCGCCAAGTGCGGATGTTTTCAAAAAAGAACGGCGATCCATCAGAGACATTCCTCCCAAAATTGTTCAGTGCCCGAGCCCCCTCTCAAAGGCGCGGACGGATCGTTTTCAGTGTGGCCAAGCCTAGCGACCCTCACTTTGATGTGAATACCTAGTACTGCGTAGAAAGCCGGATTTTTTGCCTTTGACGCAGGAAAAGTTACTGAAATCACGCCCATTTGCACCGCTCGTTACATGTATTTTTCCTGCCTCTTTGCTTTTTGGCGCAACTTCTCGTATCGATTCGCCATGCGGTTCCTGACCAACATCCTGCGCCCCAACTATGCGCAAAAGCTTTCGCTGCTGGCGACGCTGCCGTTGGTCTGCGCCGTAGCGGCCATTGCCGCACTGGTTGCCTATCAAAGCCGCGCCCTGGCCGAACGCGAGATCGACGCGCTGGAACAACAGCTGCTCGAGGCCAAGAAGGCCGAGCTGCGCAACTATGTGACCCAGGCCCGCAACGGGTTCTATTACATCTACGGCTCGGCTCAGCCCGACGACCAGGAGGCCAAGGATCAGGTCACACAGATCCTGTCGGCGATGATCTATGGCACCGACGGGTTCTTCTTTGTCTACGAATACGACGGCACCAATATCGTCAGCCCCCGTCAGACCGAGATGATCAATGAGAACTGGGCCGGTTTGACAGACAGTGCCGGCACGCCGGTCGTGGACGAATTGATCCGATTGGCGCGCCAAGGCGCAGGCTGGCACACCTTTATGTGGCCCAAGCCATCCACCGGAGAAGAGGCGCAGATGGTCGCCTATGTCACCGGTTTTCAAAGCTGGAGATGGGCGGTTGGAACCGGCGTGTTCATTGATGACGTTCTGGCATCAGTCGCCGCCGCCCGGGCCGAGGTCGAAGCGCGCGTGCAGCGCACATTCGTCTATATCGGCGCGATCACACTTGGCGCCCTGCTCACCGTGTTCCTGTCCGGCATGATGCTCAACATCCGCGAACGCCGCCTGGCCGACGCCAAGCTCAAGGAACTAACCCAGCGGGTGTTTGACGCCCAGGAAGAGGAACGCAGCCGCGTGGCGCGCGAGCTGCACGACGGTATCAGCCAGATCCTTGTAGGCGTGCGCTATGCGCTCGACAACACTCGCCGCCGCCTGGCGCGAGGGGACCACGATGGCGCCCAGGATCCGCTGGACAAGGGCCTCGACAACCTGGGCACCGCCATCACCGAGGTGCGTCGCATCAGCCGAGACCTGCGTCCCGGCGTGCTGGACGATCTGGGGCTTGGCCCGGCGCTCAAGGCGCTGACGGATGATTTCAGCGAACGCACGGGGATCGAGACCGAGTTCACCACCGTCGTCTTCCGCAACCGCCTGGACCAGGACGCCAAGATCGCACTCTATCGCATTGCACAAGAGGCGCTGACCAATATCGAGCGCCATTCGGGCGCCACCCATGTCACAATGGACCTGCGCGGCCACAAAAAGGGGGCGACCATGCGGATCACAGACAACGGGCGCGGCATCCGCTCGGGGCCCGATCATGTGAGCTCCGGTCTGGGCCTGCGCAACATGCAGGAACGGATCGAGCAACTTGACGGCACCCTGCGCATTCTGTCATCACGCGGCGCGCAAAGCGGAACCGTGATTGAGGTGCATCTGCCCCTCTCGCACCTGTTGCCGCCACAGGACGACACCGCACCAAAGGAGATGACGTCATGACCCATGAACCGGTCCGCGTGCTGATCGTCGACGATCACCCCATGGTCGCCGAAGGGATCCAATCGATCCTGGAAAGCTATGACGACATCGAAGTTGTCGGCACTTTGGGAAATGGCCAAGAGGCCGTTGACCAAACCGGCACCCTCAAACCGGACGTGATCCTGATGGATCTGAACATGCCGGGTCTGGGTGGGCTGTCCGCGACCGAAATTCTGCTGGAACGCGCCCCCGACACCCGCATCCTGATCCTGTCGATGCATGACAGCCCCGAATACATCTCGACCGCGCTCAGCCATGGCGCCATGGGCTATGTCCTGAAAGACGTGCCCACGGATGAGATCAAACAGGCCATTGACACGGTGATGGATGGCCAGCGCTATCTCTGCACTGGCGCCAAGGGCTCGTTGGAGCCCAAGGACGGCACCACGCGCGAGGCATTGACCGGACGCGAACAAACCATCCTGCTGCAGCTGGCACAGGGCAAGTCCAACAAAGAGGTGGCCATCGCGCTGGATATCTCTGTCCGCACAGTCGAAACGCACCGCAAGAACATCAAGCGCAAGCTGGGCATCTCGTCGACCGCCGGACTGACCCGCTATGCGATGGAACACGGCATGCTGCAGGGCACCGGCGCGCCGCTTTAGGCTCGGCCCCCCACAGCACAAGGGGCAAAGCCCCGCAGGGCTGCCCGGCCCAACCGGTTGAGGGCATCTTTGATGCGCGTGAACCGGGCGGGAGCACCCCCGAGTTAGTCCAACAATTGATCCGATCGACGTCCTTCGCGGTCGTAATGGTGCTGCAAGACACGACCATAAAGCTGCTTTGTCCGCTCTACCCCTCCGCACATCCCCTCGGTTTCGACAAATGAGAAGATGCCCACATAGCGGGTCCGCTCCCCTTTGACCGCGGCCACACGGTGCAAGGAATAGCGCCCCTTGAAGATCTGCAGGTCACCGGGCTGCAACTCCAACTGCCGGACATTGCGCATGTCCCCATCCAGCACCCGCGCGACACCTTCGAAATTCTCGTCTTCGCTGGTCCGCAACCCCGGCACATATTCGAACTGGCCACCGGTTTCGCCATTCTGAATCGCAAGCGTCACCGTGAAATTGTTGGTGTCGAAATGCCAGGGAAACCCCTGCCCCTCTTCCACCACGTTGATGATCACATCCGCCAACGGGTCGTCATAACGAAAGAACCGATCCTCGGGCTCGTTCAAGGCGGCGCGAATGAACGGCATGAAGCCCGGGTATTCATAGATCCGCCGCAGCGGACCTTTTGCCGGGAAGTTGTCTGCCGGAACAAAGGCGTTTGAGCGTTCAAAGAACTGCCGGATCGGGTGCGTGCGCCGCAGCTTGGGATCATCCTGGCTGAAGTAGGCATTGGTGCGCCCGAACGAACGATGCGCATTTGGCGCCACCTTGTCCGCCTCTTTCACCAGTGCCGCGATCCCCTCGTCATGCACAAACCCCGGCAGTACGGCGCAGCCGTCGGTGTCCAATTCACGGCGCAGATCCAGGATCATCCGCTCATACGCGGGGCTGTCGGGCCGGTCGATGGGATAGCGCCCCAGATCCACAAGATCGTGCAGTTCCATCGCTCACCTCCTGAAAACCTGTCTACGCACTCAGCCTGCCACCCTAAAATTCGCCGATCTGGCACATTTTGGACAAGGCGATGACGGTTTCAGACCTCGGAAATTGCCTCCAACTGACCGCAACAAGGGATCACTTCGCGGATATTTCGTCGCACCCCGCCGTTCACGCAAGAAAATGTCGCAAAATCACCCCCTCAGGTTACAAATTCACCCACATTGCCTGTTGACGCCCCCGCGCGCCGCTCATAATGTCCCCTCCAAGCAAAAAAGGAGCCGCTGGCTATGACCAAGCTAGTCGTAATCGTAGGAACAACGCGCATGGGCCGGTGACGGTAGACCACAATCAGACCCATGCGCCTCCGAAAGTTCGGGGGCTTTTTTTATGCAAACAGGACGCATGTCGCCAATGGAGCAAAGCAGATGACACGTGAAATGACCGGCGCAAAAATGGTGGTTCAAGCCCTCAAGGATCAGGGCGTCGACACCGTCTTTGGATACCCAGGCGGCGCCGTTCTGCCGATTTATGATGAGATTTTCCTGCAAAACGACATCCGCCACATCCTGGTCCGCCACGAACAGGGCGCGGTGCATGCCGCCGAAGGATATGCGCGATCGACCGGCAAACCCGGCGTTGCGCTGGTGACATCCGGTCCAGGGGCCACCAACGCGGTGACCGGCCTGACTGACGCGCTTCTGGATTCGATCCCGATCATCGTTCTCACCGGCCAGGTCCCGACGTTCATGATCGGCTCGGATGCGTTCCAGGAAGCCGACACCGTGGGCATCACGCGACCTTGCACCAAGCACAACTGGCTGGTGAAGGAGACCGACACGCTGGCGGCCACCATTCACGAGGCGTTCCACGTCGCAACCGCTGGCCGCCCCGGCCCGGTTCTGATCGATATTCCTAAGGACGTGCAGTTCGCCAACGGTGAATACCAACCGCCCAAACCTTCGGCCTCGCATTATCAGCCTGTCGTCAAGGGCGACATGGAAGAGATCACCGAACTGGTCGCCGCGATTGAGACAGCCAAGAAGCCGGTTTTCTACACCGGTGGTGGCGTGATCAACTCTGGCCCCGCAGCCAGCCAATTGCTGCGCGAGTTGGTGGACGCGACCGGGTTCCCGATCACTTCGACCCTGATGGGCCTTGGCGCCTATCCGGCGTCTGGCGACAACTGGATCGGGATGCTGGGCATGCACGGCCTGTATGAGGCCAACATGGCGATGCATGACTGCGACCTGATGATCAACATCGGCGCCCGCTTTGACGACCGGATCACCGGCCGCATCGACGCCTTTAGCCCGAACTCGAAGAAGGCGCATATCGACATCGACCCCAGCTCGATCAACAAGGTGATCCGCGTCGATATCCCGATTGTGGGCGACGTGGCACATGTGCTCGAAGATATCCTGAAGGTCTGGAAATCGCGCGGCCGCAAGACGGATTCCGCTAACGTGGCCCAATGGCAGGCACAGATCAGCGACTGGCGCAAGGTCAACTGTCTGGCCTTCACGCAAGAAGGCAAGACCATCAAGCCGCAGCATGCGCTGGTTCGCCTTGAAGAACTGACCAAAAACCACGACCGCTATATCACCACCGAGGTGGGACAGCACCAGATGTGGGCCGCGCAATACCTGGGGTTTGAGGATCCCAACCGCTGGATGACCTCGGGTGGTCTGGGCACCATGGGCTATGGCTTCCCCGCCTCGATCGGTGTGCAGATGGCGCATCCCGATGCGCTTGTGATCAACGTGGCCGGTGAGGCCTCGTGGCTGATGAACATGCAAGAGATGGGCACCGCCGCTCAGTACCGCCTGCCGGTGAAACAGTTCATCCTGAACAACGAGCGTTTGGGCATGGTGCGCCAGTGGCAGGAACTGCTGCATGGTGAGCGGTATTCGCACAGCTGGTCCGAAGCGTTGCCTGATTTCGTCAAGCTCGCCGAGGCCTTTGGCGCCAAGGGCATCCTGTGTTCCGACCCCGCCGATCTGGATGACGCGATCATGGAGATGATCAACTATGACGGACCGGTTATCTTTGACTGTCTGGTTGAAAAGCACGAGAACTGCTTCCCAATGATCCCGTCGGGCAAGGCGCACAACGAAATGCTGCTTGGCGAGGCCGAGACGCAGGGCGTGATCGATTCAAAGGGTTCGGTGCTGGTTTGATCAGCTTGAGTCTCGAAATAGGTGTTCGAGGGCGTCAAGAAAGACTGAAGCCGCCTTCGGACCTTTTACATAGAGATGAGGGTTAGACGCAGGGTGATTACGCCAGTGGAAACCGAGGGGAATGCTCCAGGGGCGCTTCTGCAGTTCCTTGTTCCTTATGAGGGATTTAACCCTAAGGAACCAATGGTTGTCCCTCTTGTTGTAACCTCCCACCTTTTCGTCTTTGTAAAGGACCAAGGCCTGTTGCTTGAGTGGCTGCACACCAAAAGTTTGGCTCTCGATCAAGTGATGTATCAATTCCTTGGACGCCGTGTCTCTAACTTCGTCAAGGTAGGCCTCAATACTAACCTTGCCCAAATTCAACATTTCATCTCTCCGTAAACCACGCACAACGCCCAAAGATACGGATTGGGAATATCGAAAGGACAAACAAATGTCTGCCCTACACATCAAAAAAGGCGCAACGCGCCATTCCGCCTATAACCTGCGTCCGAACTTTTCGGATGTTCAGGAACGCCACACCATCGCCGTGCTGGTGGAAAACGAACCCGGTGTTCTGGCCCGTGTCATTGGCCTCTTCTCAGGCCGTGGTTACAACATCGAAAGCCTTACCGTGGCCGAGGTGGATCACACCGGCCACCTGAGCCGGATTACCATTGTGACCACAGGCACGCCTCAGGTGATCGAGCAGATCAAGGCGCAGCTCGGGCGCATTGTATCAGTGCATGATGTTCATGACCTGACCGTCGAAGGCCCCTCAGTCGAGCGTGAACTGGCGATGTTGAAAGTCGTGGGCGATGGTGAAAAGCGCGTCGAAGCGTTGCGGCTAGCAGATATTTTCCGCGCCAACGTGGTCGACAGCACGCTGAATTCGTTTGTCTTTGAAATCACAGGCGCACCAGACAAGATTGACGCATTCGCCGATCTGATGCGCCCCCTGGGTCTGGCCGAGATTGCCCGGACCGGTGTCGCCGCATTGCTGCGCGGCGACTGACACTGACAAGGATCAAGGCCTGTTGCTTAGGCGCGACAGGCCTTGTTCAAGACAACTTCGGGTACAACTGCCCGATTCGTTGCCGCAAACGGAATTATCTGAGCCGTATGTGCCTGAGGATGCATATCCGCATTTTCCGCATCGGCCTCTCTTGTGCTTGCTTCGGTGCCCGCTGCCATCAGCATATCCGGCAGCGATCGGCATGCGCCCCCTTGGATCAACCTTGGATTGCAAGCAAACCGTTGCTGTCGTTGCATCTCTAGGTCAAATTGGACCCAATCGCCTGCTTCCAGCGTCAAATTTTGTGTGACGTCAGTGTGACGATAGAATGCCAGGTCACCTTGATCTTCGCACCAGATGACAGCTTTGCGGTCCGTCGGATCGCTCCAGAGAACTACACCAAACATATTCCGTTCCATTCTATAGTTTTCCTTAAGATTGGGACAAAATCGGTGCCACAAACATGCTTATTTACGCGTCTTGCTATTGCTTTTTGTGTCTACGTCGATAGCTTTGTGACGCAATTAGGCGTCCCACATGACGCTTAAAGGCGTCAATGGTGCGATATTTGGTTTAAAAGCGGTCTCCACTCGTCCGCTTTTGCGTTTTTTGATGTAGAATGAAACTTAGTGCTGGGGCACAAATGACCAAGTCAACACGCACGCCGGCGGAGTTGCGCAATATGTTTGGGGAAAACTTGCGCCTCCTTGCCCGGCAATACCCTTCAATTTCCGAGTTATCTCGGAGGTTGGGCATCAACAGGACACAGTTCAACCGCTACTTGTCCGGGGAAAGCTTTCCAAGACCAGATGTACTGGAGCGCATCTGCGTCTTCTTTGACGTTGATGCGCGCATCCTTCTTGATCCCGTCGCGGACATCCCGTCCCAGGGGCATATCCTGAATGGCCCGGTCTTGGGCGAGTTCTTTGGTGCGGGTGTCAACAACCTGCCGGAAGAGGCCTTTCCAAGTGGGTTCTATCGGTTCTCACGACGTAGCTTTGTCAACGATGCCCGCTTCATCGTTGGCTTGGTCTACGTCTATAGGTTCGAAAACCAGACATATGTCAGAGGCTATGAAGCCAAGGAGGCAATGGCCCAACAAGGTTTGCCGACAGACAATCGAACACGCGAGTTTCGCGGCTTTGTTACGCGGCAAGAGGATGGGGTCGCCCTTGTCATCTCTCGCCGCAAGGCCATGACATGCTCGTTCAACTATCTGTCTCGCGTGGCCTCGTTCGAGAACAACTTCTGGGTCGGCTATGTGACCCGCACGGTTCGCGAAAGCGTCACCGGCACACGTGCCGCGCGGATGGTGTACGAGCATCTTGGCACCGAGCGCCAGAGTGTTTTCCAGGCCGCACGCACATCCGGGTTCGTGTCCGAAGAGGACCTGATGCCGTTCCATCGGCGTCTGCTACAACCACAAGATCCGTTCAGATAGGGCACCACTCACTCATGGCTTGCAGGAATCGACACCTATGTCGTTTCCTGCAATTCGGCGTCGCTGATTGAACGGCTGACGTTGCCGGTTCGTGGTTTCTGGTTTTCAAGAGTATGGAGCCAGACATGACAACAGCCACAACCACCCTCTCGGACGTGATCCAGCCGATTGAACGTGCCAACGGCCTGCCGAACGCCCATTACACCGACCCTACTGTCTTTGCCGAAGAAAGCCAGGCGCTGTTGGCCGAAGGCTGGGCCGGCCTTGCGGTCACGGCTGACGTACCCGAAGCTGGGGATGCAGTCCCCCTGACGTTTCTGGGCATGCCCCTGCTTCTGCTGCGGGACCGCGAAGGCGTCGTGCGCGTGTTCCAAAACATCTGCCGCCACCGTGGCATGATTCTGGTCGAAGAGCCGCGCAAGATTGAAGGCGCCATTCGCTGCCCCTATCACAGCTGGTGCTATTCGACTCAAGGGCGCCTGGTGTCGACCCCGCATGTCGGCGGGCCGGGTCAAAACACCCATGAGGGCATCGACCGCGACACCCTGGGCCTGATCGAAGTGCGCAGCCACATCTGGATGGGCGTGGTCTGGATCAACATCTCGGGCGCTGCGCCAGAGTTCGAAGAGGTGCATGCCGACCTGCTGCAACGCTGGTCCGAGTTCGACAAACCGATCTATCACGGTGGTGACGACAGCAAGTTTCAGCTGCAGGTGAACTGCAACTGGAAACTGGCGGTCGAGAACTACTGTGAAAGTTATCACCTGCCCTGGGTGCACCCGGGATTGAACAGCTACTCCCGGCTTGAAGATCACTATCACATCGAACACCCCGGCGCCTATTCCGGCCAAGGGACACTGGTCTATCGTCAGCTGGCTGGCGACAACGGCGAGGTCTTTGCCGATTTCGAGGGCTTGAGCGACAAATGGGACACGGCGGCCGAGTACATCGCGGTCTACCCCAATGTCCTGCTGGGTGTGCACCGCGATCACAGCTTTGCCATCGTTCTGGTGCCCGAGGCGCAGAACAAGACCGTTGAGAACGTGCATCTGTACTATACGACCCAGGATACGGATCCCGAATTGCGCCGCAGGAACACGGATCAGTGGAAGGTGGTGTTTGAAGAGGACATCTTTGTCGTGGAAGGCATGCAAAAGGGGCGCGCGGCACCTGGCTTTGACGGTGGCCGTTTCTCGCCTGCGATGGACGGTCCGACCCATGTGTTCCACGATTGGGTCGCAAACAAGCTGCAGACCTATCGGGGTTTGAAAGCTGCGGAATGAGCGACCTGAACGACCGACTTCTGGCCGCACATGCAACAAATGACAGGGCGGCGTTGGTCGCCCTTTACGCCGAGGCGGCTGACCAGGCAGACGACACCGACAGCGCGTGTTTCTATCTGACGCACGCGATGGTCTTTGCCTTGGAACTGGGCTTGCCCGCAGCCGATGACCTGCGCCGCCGTCTGGCCGCGCACGGACGCGAGGTCGGCACCCCTCTCTGAGGTGCACGGCAAGGCGGGGCCGCTCCCGCCCGTCGTCGATGCCCCTTGCGGGTCATCTCCTCCCGTTGGGCCGGGCTCATGCAGGCAGAGCCCGCATGAGCCTCTCTTGTCGCAATTGGATGGAACCTGGGAACCTCTGTTGCGTTTGTGGTCAGCTTTGGATCGCGGGATCAGTTGTGATCAGCTCGTATAAGTGCCAGCTTGCGTGTCCCAGCCAGGGCAGCACCAAACACAACCCCAGAAAGCCGGGGATCAGGGCCGCGAATGTAACCAGTGCAATGAATGCCGCCCACCCCAGCATAACCACCGGGTTGGTTTTGACGTAAGCAAAGCTCGAGATCATTGCGGTGACGAAGTCCAACTCACGGTCCAGCAGCATCGGAATGGACAACACCGTGATCATGTAAAGCAGCAACGCAAAAAGCGCCCCTACCACGGTCCCAAAGGCCAGCATCGTGAGCCCGTTGAGCGTCAAGAAAACCTCGAACGACGATGAAATGTTGGTCATGGTGGACAGCCCCAGAAACAGGGCAAAGATCATGTGACCCAGGAAAAACCAAAACAGGAACACGACCACGATGATTGCACAGATCGACGGCAGTTGGCGTCGGCTCTGCTGTACCACGACACCCAAGATCGCCCCAAACTCCAGCGGCTGCCCTAGTTTCAACCGGTGTGACACCTCATAGAGGCCGACAGCCGCAAATGGCCCAATCAGCGGAAACCCGATCGCGGCCAAGACCAGCCAGAATGTGGTACCTGTGCTGACCGTGATCCAATACATCGCCCACCCTGCCGCAACATAGACACCAGAGAACAGCAGCCCATAGAGCGGAGCCTTAAGAAAATCCGACCACCCCTGAGCGAGCGCCTGACGCAGCATCGCCATAGTCACCGGATACATGGAGGGCACACCAAAAGGTTTGGTCACTGTTTTGCTTCCTTCGTTTGGTTTGGTCGCGCAGGTCTGGATTGCGGCCACTGTGTTGCCGCGTGATAGGCCGCCCCCAAAGCGAGCAAATTTGCATCACTCCCGCGCTTGCCAAACATCTGCATCCCCATGGGCAATCCGCCAGTGCCAAACCCCGCAGGCATGGCCAAAGCAGGCAGGCCGATCAAGCTGACCGGCACCGTGACCTGCATCCAGCGATGATACGTATCCATCGCAACCCCATTGATCTGCGTCGGATACGGTTGGGTTACGTCAAACGGCCAGATTTGCGCCGACGGCAGCACCAGCGCGTCATACCGCTCGAATAGCTCGGCGGCACACCGAAACCAATTCGACCGGATCGCGCTGGCGTGCTGGATCTGCCTGCCGCTCATCTCCAGTCCCCGCTCGATTTCCCAGATCGCGCTGTCCTTGAGCTCGGCCTGTGCATCGTAGAGGGCCCCAAGCGAGTTCGACACCGCCCAGGACCGCAGATCGATCCAACTGTTCCACATCTCTTCGGCAGAGAACGGGGGCGGCACCAGTTCCACTTGGCACCCGAAGTCTGAGAACACGCCAAGCGCCTTTTCGCAGAGCGCAAGGATCCCATCCTCCATCGGGATCGCGCCGCCCCAGTCCCCAAGCCAGCCGATGCGCAAACCCTCTGTGCCACAGGGTGTGACCGGGGACGCGGCCGCGCTTGTTGTTCCATGAGGGTGACGTGGATCAGGGCCTGAAAGAACGTCCAACAACAGACCGATATCCTCGGGGCTGCGCGCCATGGGACCAAGCGTGGACAGCTGATGAAGAAACATCTCTCCCGTCGGTTCAGACGGCACCCGCCCCCAACTGGGCCGCAACCCGTAGACGTTGTTCCAGGCCGCAGGATTGCGCAACGACCCCATCATGTCGGACCCATCCGCCAAGGCCAGCATGCCTGTCGCCAAAGCCACCGCCGCGCCCCCCGAAGAGCCACCGCAGCTCCGCGTCGCATCATAGGGGTTCAAGGTCGCCCCATAAACCGGGTTGAACGTATGCGATCCCAGCCCAAATTCAGGCGTGTTGGTTTTGCCGATCACAATGGCCCCAGTCGCCCGCAACCGCCTGGCCAGTTCATCATCCGTTTCGGGTACAAAATCCTTGAGCGCGGGCGAACCGCTGGTTGAGGCGATGCCTGCCACATTGACCAGATCCTTGATCGCAATCGGCAAACCGTGCAGCGGCCCCCGTGCGTCTGCGCGGTCCGCCGCCTCAGCCTCCTGCATCAGGTCATCCGCCGGACGCAGCGCCACAATGGCGTTCACCTCGCCATTCACCTCGGCAATCCGCTCCAACGTGGCCTGCATCAGCGCCGCAGCCGTCAGCCGTCCAGCCTGCAAATCCGCCACCAGCTCAACAGCCGATACCTGGTTCAACTCCATCCCACGTCCCCCCGGGCTCCTCTTGCTCAAAAGCAGCCTAGCGACGCGGAATCCCCATTAAAACCCACAGTTCAAATGAATCTTTTCCCAGGCCCCGCCAACCCAGAGAAACCCGCTATTTCATCTTTTCAAAAGTACTCCGGGGGAGTCGCCAAAGGCGGCGGGGCAGCGCCCCCAAACCGCTTAGTCTTCGCCCTGCGCCTCGGCGCGGGATTTGCCCGACACGTCCATCGCCAGCGTTGCTGCCATGAAACCGTCCAGATCCCCGTCGAGCACACCCTTGGTGTCCGAGGTCTCGTGGTTGGTGCGCAGGTCCTTGACCATCTGATAGGGCTGCAAGACATAGGACCGGATCTGGTTGCCCCACCCGGCATCCCCCTTGGCCTCGTGGGCGGCGTTGATGTCCGCGTTCCGGCGATCCAGCTCCATCTGATAGAGCCGCGATTTCAGGGCTTTCATGGCGATGTCGCGGTTCTGGTGCTGCGACTTTTCCGAGCTGGTCACGACGATGCCGGTCGGATTGTGCGTGATCCGCACCGCCGAGTCGGTGGTGTTCACGTGCTGACCACCAGCACCGGACGACCGGTAGGTGTCGATGCGGATATCGGCGGGGTTCACCTCGATCTCGATGTTGTCGTCGACCACCGGATAGACCCAAACCGAACTGAACGATGTGTGGCGCTTGGCGGCGCTGTCATAGGGCGAAATCCGCACCAGGCGATGCACGCCGCTTTCCGACTTCAACCAACCATAAGCATTGTGGCCGGAGATCTTGTAAGCCGCTGATTTAATACCGGCTTCTTCGCCCGCGCTCTCGGACTGAAGTTCTACCTTGTAGCCCTTTTTCTCGGCCCATCGGACATACATCCGTGCCAGCATCGACGCCCAGTCACAGCTTTCGGTGCCACCGGCACCCGAGTTGATCTCAAGGAAAGTGTCGTTGCTGTCAGCCTCGCCATCAAGCAGGGCTTCAAGCTCTTTCTCCGCCGCCTTCTCGCGGAGAGCAGCCAACGCCTCTTCGGCGTCCTTGACGACTTCTGCGTCCTCTTCCATCTCGCCAAGTTCGATAAGCTCGATGTTGTCACTCAAGTCGGTCTTGATGGAATTGAAGGTGTCCATGGCATCGACCAGCGATTGACGTTCGCGCATCAGCTTTTGCGCCGCCTCGGGGTCGTCCCACAGGTTGGGGTCTTCGACGCGGGCGTTGAATTCTTCCAACCGATAGGCGGCCGTTTCGTGATCCATCCGCTGAGCCAGCAGCTCCAGGGATTTCTCGATCTCGGTCACGATATTCTGGGTTTCGGCGCGCATGGTCGGGTCTCGATTTGCTTGGTCAGACCTGCGTGATACCAAGAGCCGGGACGCTCTACAAGGTGACTGAGACGCGAATGCATCACACGCTGCAAGAGACACTGACACGACTGGGGTTGGCCGACCCCGAGCCGTTGGCGGAAACCGTCGGCGCGCGCCTTTGGCGGGTGCGTCAGACCGACGGAACACAAGCGGTTCTCAAGCTTCACAAGCGCGCCGATCGCGGCAACGAGGCTGCTGGCGCGGCGCTACTGCGGGCCTGGACGGATCGGGGTGCCGTGCGCATTCTGACCGAGGCCGGACCGGCGGTTGTGATGGAATGGCTCGATGGTCCATCGCTGGCGAATGTGGCAATACAAGATCCCAAACGCGCAGCTCAGACCCTTGCCCACGTTTCGCGCAGACTGCACCGCGACCCCGTGCAGATTGACCGAGATTTGCCTCGGCTTTCGCTGGTTCTTGCCCCGCTGCTGCGGGCGGTGTGCAGTTCCGATTGCCCTCCGTCTCTGCGCAGTGAGCTAAATGAAGCTATTGCCTTGGCGCGGGATCTGTTGGCGACAGGTACGGACAAACGCCCCCTGCACGGAGACCTTCATCATGCGAATGTCATCCTGACCGATAGCGGCGCGCGTGTTTTGGATGCCAAGGGGTTTCATGGGGATATCAGCTATGAATTGGCCAATGCCTTTCGCCACCCCTACGCCCTGCACGCTCTGATCCGCGATCCCGACTGGATCGAATGGTGTCGCGGACTTTACGCCGGCGCGCTGAATGTGCCGGAACCACGGCTGGCCCAATGGGCCGCCGTCAAATGCGCGCTGTCGATTGTCTGGCGGGCAAAAGGCCCGATTACACGCGATCCAGAGGCTGATCTGCTGTCTGCTTTGCTGGACCAGGCCCGCGCGGTCAGTACAAACCGCCCGAGCTGACAGTGCCAAAGTTCGCCTTGGGACCCACCGTGGTGGTCTGCCCGGTCGATGTGGTGACCTGCTGGCCGGATTGCTGCACCTCTTCGAACAACGGCAAGTCCGATCCCATGGCAAAGCCACCGTCGAAGGTCAGGCCAAAGATCGGTTCCTCGCCATCGCGGAAGTATTCAGCAACGACATATTCACCCGAGGCGTTGTCAGGCAGGCGTCCACCGGTGAACCGGTCGATCTTGATGAAGTGCCCCCCCGGGGGCACGTCGAACGGACCACCACCGTATTTCTTGACCGCTTCTTCCATGAAGCTCTGGAACACCGGGCCGCACATGCCACCGCCCGAGGCCCCACGGCCAAGCGCACGCGGACGGTCGTATCCGATGTAGCACCCCGCCACGATGTTCGAGGTGAAGCCCACAAACCAGACGTCCTTGGCATCGTTGGTGGTGCCGGTCTTGCCCGCTGTCGGAACCGGCAGGTTCACAGTGCGGCTGGCGGTGCCGCGGTCCACAACACCGGTCATCATCGACGTAAGCTGATAAGCGGTGATTGCATCCATCACCTGCTCGCGGTTTGTCACAATGGAGGGGGCCGCGTTCGGAGCAATATTGGCCGAGTTGCAGTTGACGCAATCACGGTCGTCGTGGCGATAGATCGTCTCGCCATAGCGGTCCTGGATGCGGTCCACCAGCGTGGGTTCCACCCGCTCGCCGCCGTTGGCGAACATCGCATAGGCAGCCACCATCTTGTAAAGGGTGGTTTCTTCGGATCCGAGCGCATTGGCCAGGAATGGCCCCATGTGGTCATAGACACCGAAACGTTCGGCATAGCCGGCAACCACTGGCATCGACACCTCTTGCGCCAGACGAATGGTCATCAGGTTCCGCGAGCGTTCGATGCCTGTGCGCAGCGGTGTGGGACCGTAGAATTTGTTCGACGCGTTCTTGGGACGCCACAGGCCCTGCGGCGTGTTCACCTCGATCGGCGCGTCGACCACGATCGTCGCGGGGCTATAGCCACTGTCCAGAGCCGCAGCATAGACAAAGGGCTTGAAGCTCGACCCCGGCTGGCGCTGCGCCTGGGTGGCGCGGTTGAACACCGAGTCCTGATAGCTGAACCCGCCCTGCATCGCCAGAACACGGCCCGAATTCACATCCATGGCAACAAAGCCACCCTGAACCTCGGGCACCTGACGCAGAGACCAGCCGTCACCCTCTTCGGCCTTGCGGACCAGAACCACGTCACCGACAGCAAAGTTGTCGCGGAAGTTGCCCTTCATCCATTTGATGTCCGAGCGCGGAACGGTGCCGGTGCCTTCGTTGTTTTCAACACCGACGGTCAGCGATTGATCCGCCACGTTCAAAACGACGGCCGGATACCACTTGCCACCCAGCTCTACATCACGCGAGACTTCTGCCTTGCGCAGCGCCTCGCGCCAGGCGGCCTCATCTCCCAATGCCTCGGCCGGGATTGTCTGCCCGGTGCCGTGCCAGATGCCGCGGCCGCGGTCATATTTCTGCAAAGCCGTGCGTAACGCCTGTGCTGCCTCGAGCTGCATCTGCTCGTCGATTGACGCACGAACGGTGAAGCCCCCGGTAAAGAATTCACCCTCGCCAAAGTCCTCGCTCAGCTGGCGGCGGATTTCATCGGTGAAATAGTCACGCGGCGGCAACGCGGTGCGGAAGCTTTCAAAGTCGCCGTTCTGAACCGAACGCAGTGGCTGCGCCACCTCGATCTCATAGGTCGCCTGATCGATATAGCCGTTCTCGTACATCTCTTTCAGAACGAAATCGCGGCGCGCTTGCAGGCGATCCTTGCGGCGCACCGGGTGATAATCTGACGGTGCCTTGGGCAACGAGGCCAGGAACGCCGCCTCGTGCGGGGCAAGTTCCTGCAAGGTCTTGTTGAAATAGGTCTGCGCGGCGGCCGTCACGCCGTAAGAGTTCTGCCCCAGAAAGATCTCGTTCATATAAAGTTCGAGGATCTGTTCCTTATCCAGCGTATCCTCAAGGCGGGCGGCCAGGATGATCTCTTTGATCTTGCGCTCGGCCTTGCGGTCGCCCGAGAGCAGGAAGTTCTTCATCACCTGCTGTGTGATGGTCGAGGCCCCACGCACGTTTTCCCCGCGCGAGCGCACGGCTTCGAACCCTGCCGCCGCGATACCACGGATATCATAGCCCTGGTGGGTGTAGAAATTCTTGTCTTCGGCCGAGATGAATGCCTGCTTCACAAGGTCCGGGATCTCCTCGGACGGGGTAAACAGGCGGCGTTCCTTGGCAAACTCGTCGATCAGATGCCCCTCGCCCGAATAGATCCGGCTGATGGTGGGCGGCTTGTACTGGGCCAGCGATTCATGGCTGGGCAGGTCGCGCCCATACATCCAGAACACCCCGCCAATGGTCAGGGCAACCATGAAGACGCCAAGCGTCACAAGACTGAAGATCGCCCCAAAGAACGAAAGAATGAACCGGATCACGTAGCTGCCCACCTTTTATAAGTGGTCTCTATATAGGGTGGCAAACGCACAGGGTCAAAGCTCTGCACCGGCCAGAATCCGCCATTTTTTGGTCAGCGTCGTGGGGGCAAAAGGCAACAGGGGCGAATTGTCGGCCCTTGGTTCTTGCCAAACGGGCCATCCAGCGCCCATCATCCTTCACAATCAGAATATGTCCACAAGGCGAGCAGCGCTTGGCAAAGCAGTTTCCAAAGGGGTGGTTTGACCTCCCCCCCGAGAAATACGCCGACTTTGGCGCGATGCTGTACCTGTCTTCTCTGACACCGGTGCACCGTGACCGCTTGCTGACGCAAGCTGTCTATACTTTTGAGACGCCTTTGCGTCTGGGGCAGTATCACATCTTCCGCCAGAACGGTTTTCCACGGGGGTTTGTCACCTTTGCCGGGCTGTCAAACCAGGCCGAACGCCGCTTTGGGATCAAAAGACAAGCCCTCAAGCCCGAAGATTATGCATCCGGCACATCCTTTTGGGTAATTGATCTGGTCGCCCCCTTTGGGCAGGTTCGACAGATGGTCGAACAACTCAAGCAGTCGATCCCCCATCCCCGCGTCCGTGCCAACCGGCTCGACAGCGATCTGGGCACCAACCGCATCGTCGAATGGAGCCGCGATAACGATGGCGAGGTGCACATGCGACTTTATCGTCAGAACGCCTTTCGCAAGCAACTCAAGGCCGAGGAGAACGACGATGGTCTCTAACGCCCCCAGGGATGCAATCAACATCATCATAACCGGCGACACGACCGGATCAGTCACCGGCTCTCCGCCAAATGTGGCAACCGGCGATCTGGACGATATCGTTGATCTGCCCAACCCAGGGTGGACATTCTTCTTTTCCAGTTGGGACATCTCGAACGACCCCACTTTGGGCAGCGCAACGATTGATCCATCGACCGGTCAGTGGACCTATACTGTTGACCAAGCCGAGTTCGACGCGCTGGATGACGGGGAAATTGTTCAAGACACCTTCGAGGTCGAAGTCAGCGTCTTTGCCTTCAGCCCCGGCGGGCAGCTTTTTGTTGAAACCGAAACCCAAGAGATCACGATCGAAATCGAAGGGGTCTGCTTTGTCATGGGCACCCTCATCCGCGCGGTTCAGGGCTACAAAAAGGTCGAAGAGTTGCAGGTCGGGGATCATGTGTGGACCCGCGATCACGGCCCGCAAGAGATCAAATGGATTGAATCAAGCGCTGTGCGACGTGGCCGGATGAAGCGTGACCCTGCCCTGCTGCCGGTGCGCATCAGCAAAGACGCCTTGGGGCGCGGTCAACCCCGCGATGATATCTATCTCTCGCAACAGCACCGTATTCTGGTCTGCGGACCGGCCGTCGAGTTGCTTTTTGGCGAACCCGAAGCGCTTGTCTGCGCACAGGACCTTTGTCACTGGCCTGGTGTCGACATCGTACTGCCCGATGACGACATACGGTACTATCATATCCTGCTCGGTCAGCATGAAATCCTGGATGCCGATGGCGTTCCCGCAGAATCCCTCTTTCTAGGCGAAGAAGCGCTCTATCAGTTGTCGTCCGACGCCCTACAGGAACTCTCGTCAATCTTTGACGAAGACACCCCCAGTCCCCAAGGCCCCGGTTTTGGACAAGCCGCACGGATGCTGTTGCGCAGTTACGAGGCGCAGACAATCCTGCACCCCGCTCTTGCGGATGCTTGAGCTTTACTGTCGCACCAGATCCTTAGTCTCTAGATCCTGTTTGCGCCAGTTGACCAGACCGTTGCGGATCCCTTCGGCCATGGTCAGACGCCATTCCGGATTCTGCAAATTCTTCAGATCACGCGGGCTGGACAAAAAGCCGATTTCGATCAGTACCGATGGGATATCCGCCGCCTTCAACACGGAAAAGGCCGCAGACCGCAACGGGCGCCTGTTCATAGGTCCGCCCTGCTGCGCCATGCCCTCGACCAGCGCTCGGGCCATGGCATTTGTGCGCGGCTGCGTTTCCGTTCGCGCGAGATCCAACAACACATCCGTCACCTGGTCATCCGTCTCGCTCAGGTCTACGCCTGACAACAGATCGGCCCGATCCTGACGCTCGGCCAGCTTGGCGCTGGCAATGTCCGAAGCCTCGGCGGACAACACATGAACCGTGGCACCATGTGCCAGCCCTTCGGCCAGCGAATCTGCGTGCAGGGAAATGAATACGTCCGCTCCGGCACGGTGTGCCAAGGTAATGCGTTGTTCCAACGAAACGAAGTAATCGTCGTTACGTGTCAGGGCCACCTCGAAACCGCCACTGCGCAGCAGAACCTCTTCCAATTCGCGCGCAAAAGTCAGCATCAGATGCTTTTCGGTCACCGCGCCGCTTTCAGCACCGGGATCAATCCCACCATGCCCCGGGTCCAGCACCACACGCAGCGGTGCATCTTCTGCTCGGTCGGGCACTGCGGCGACATCGGCCGGTTCTGGCAGATCCCAGCGGGGGTCGCGCGGAGGCCCGGATTGCTCGGCAAAGACTTCTGCCGCAATCGGGGACAGCTTGACAGACAGATGTGCGCCACCTGTGGTCTGATCGACCCGCAGACCGGCTTGGGTCACTTCCATCGGCGACGACAAACCCAGAACCATGCGGGACCAGCCGGGAACATAGGTGCCAAACTGCACATCTCCGATCCGGTCGGTCTGAACAAAGGCGTCTTTCGCCAGCCCTGTCCAATCCACTTCCTTGAAGTCCAGAACCAACCGCGGTGGACTGTCCAAGGTGAACAAGCGATACGGCACTCCCTGGCTCAGATCCAACGCAATCCCGACCCCTTTGCGCCCCTCATCAACGATACGGCTTTCCTCGGCATTGATCCGAGCGAGTCCCGAAAAAACCTGCGCGACCGCACCAGAGGTCATCAGCCCGATCAGGGCAATACTCATCAAAATTCTGCTCATTGGTCGGATGTCCCACCTGTTTTGCCGCACCCTACCCCAAGCAAGGGATCTGGGGCAACGCATCTGCCCCCGTCCAATCCGGCTCACCAAATGCGCCATCCAGAATCCGGCACGCAACAGCCGCAAGGGATCGCCAAGCAGGCCTGGGCAACGCCCGGGCCTGCTCGGCCCAACGGGAGGAGATGTCCCGAAAGGGGCATTGACGACGGGCGGGAGCACGCCCCCTTTCCAGCTCGATCACATGCGGTTCGTCATGAATTCACGCAGGCGCCGCAAGCCTTCCTCGATGTCCTGGGTCGAACGCGCATAGGAAAACCGGATCGTGCCGCCCCCACGCACGGGGTCGAAATCCAGCCCCGGCGTCACCGCAACCCCTGCTTTCTCCAAAATCTCGGCCGCAAAGGCGCGGCTGTTGGCCGTGATGTCGGACACGTCCGCATAGACATAAAATGCCCCGTCCGGTGGGGCGATCTTGGTAAAGCCCGCCTTGGGCAAGCCGTCCAGCATCAGAGCTCGATTTGCCTTGTAGACATCCAGATTGGCCTGCAATTCCTCGTCGCAATCCAGTGCCGCCAGCGCCGCAACCTGGCTGGCATGCGGCGCGCAGATGAACATGTTCTGGGCGATCCGTTCCACCACGCGCACTTGATCTTCGGGCACAACCATCCAGCCGACACGCCAGCCCGTCATCGAAAAATATTTGGAGAACGAGTTGATCACATAACAGTCATCAGTGACCTCCAACGCGGTGACGGCTTTGGCCTCATACTCGATACCGTGATAGATTTCGTCGCTGATGAACGAGGCCCCTTGCTCTTGCGTCGCCTCGATCAGCGCCGACATGGCAGGCCGGTCCAGCATCGTGCCCGTAGGATTCGCAGGCGAAGCAACCAACAGCCCGGTCAGATCCAGGCCTGCGAAATTAGCCGCCACAGGTTGCAACCGGTTCTCGGGCGCGGTCGGCAAATCAACGGGCACCATTCCAAGCGCCGACAGAATCTGTCGATACGAGGGATAGCCCGGTGCCCCGATGCCCACACGATCCCCGCTGTCGAACAAGGCCGTGAACGTCAGCAAAAACCCGCCGCTCGACCCCGGGGTGATCACCACACGGTCGGGGTTCAGATCAACGTCGTACCACTCGCCATATATCTGCGCGATCCGGCGGCGCAGTGCCGGCATACCCAGAGCGACGGTATAACCAAGCGGATCAGCGTCCAGCGCCCCCTTGAGTGCTTCGATCGCGCCCTTGGGCGCGCCGGTTCCGGGCTGGCCCACCTCCATGTGGATGATCCGTCGCCCTGCCTCTTCGGCACGGCGCGCGGCCTCCATCACATCCATCACAATGAAGGGATCGACATTTGACCGGGTTGAGTTTCGCATGCCCTTCTCCCATGTTGCGGCCATGGCTTTTGAACGCGTATCCCGGCTCACGTCAATCCCGCGCATTTGGCGTTTGCAAGCGCTCTCGCAGCTGGCTGCCATAGCGCTGAGCCTTGCCGTCTTTCTGAGCACCACTGCCCCTGCTGCCGCCATCGGGCTGCTGCGCGACCCTGACATCGAAAACGGCCTACGTGAGCTCGCCTTTCCGATCCTGCGGGCCGCGGGCCTCAGCCCCAACCGAGTGAAGATCCTGCTGGTCAACGATGGTGGTTTCAACGCCTTTGTCGTCGATCATAATACGATCTTTCTGAACTATGGATTGATCCTTAAGGTCCCGCGTGCCGATGTTCTGCAAGCTGTCATCGCGCATGAAGCCGCGCATATTGCCAACGGTCACATTCAACGACGGATCGGCAATCTCGAAGGGGCGCGTACAGCATCCACGCTCGGTCTTGCCCTGGCCTTGATTGCTGCCGCTGCCGGGGGCGGAGAAGCCGCTGCCGGGATCGCGGCTGGCACACAATCCTCGGCCATCCGATCTTTTCTGGCCCATACGCGCGCCGAAGAATCCTCGGCCGACCGCTCGGCCGCCAACTACCTGCGCCTGTCAGGCATCAGCCTGCAGGGATTGATCGATCTGCACCGCGCCTTTCAAGGGCAAGACCTGCTGACACCCGGCAATCAGGATCCTTACGCACGCTCGCACCCCCTGACCAAGGACCGTATCCGCGCAGCGCAGGCGTATTTTGAAGCACATGGTGACCATTCACAGCCAAACGCCAATGCCGACTACTGGTTTGCGCGTATCAAGGGAAAGATTTCAGCCTTTACCCGCGCGCCCAAATGGACGTTGCTGCGCGCGAACGAAGAGGCGCATGCCGACATCCGTCTGATGCGCCAGGCCATCGCCCACCACCGCAACCGAAACCTGTCCAAGGCCCGCGCTGCGATTGATGCCGCCATAGCTTTGCGCCCGGACGATCCGTTCTATTTCGAGTTGAAAGGGCAGATCCTGCTGGAAAGCCGCCGCATCGACGCCGCAGTCTCTGCTTATGGCAAGGCCGTTGAACTGGCGCCACGCGATCCCCTGATTCTGGCGGGCCACGGCCGTGCGCTGCTAGCTGCAGGTCACCCCAGGGATGCCCTGGCAACCCTTGAAAAAGCCCGCGACCGCGAGGCCCGGGATGCCCGGATGCTGCGCGATCTTGGTGTGGCCTATGCCAGTACCGGACAAAACGGAATGGCCTCGCTGGTCACGGCTGAGCGTTACGCGCTCCAGGGTCGAAGCGAGGACGCTGAACTTCACGCCCGACGCGCTGTTGGGCAACTCCCCGTCGGGTCGACGGGTTGGCAACGGGCACAAGATGTGCTCCTTGCTTCTGAACGTGCAAACAAAAGGAAACGCTGATGCTACGCCTTGCCGCCCCTGCCCTGACTGCCCTGGCCCTGATCGCCGGCCCCGCTCAGGCTCTGGACCTGTCTGATATGTCGCCTGCCGAGCGCGAGGCCTTTGGCGCGCAGGTGCGCGAATATATCCTGGAAAACCCGGATCTGATCCTCGAAGCCTTCCAAATCCTGGAGCAACGCCGCGAATTGGCCGAAGCCCAAGCCGATTTCCAGCTGGTCGAGGCCAACAAGGATGAATTGTTCAATGACGGCTATTCGTGGGTCGGCGGCAATCCAGATGGGGACATCACGCTGGTCGAATTCATGGACTACCGTTGCGGGTATTGCCGCCGCGCCGTGCCCGAAGTCGCCAAGCTGTTGAAAAGCGACGGCAACATCCGGCTTGTCATCAAGGAATTCCCGATCCTGGGTGAAGCATCCATGATCTCATCCCGCTTTGCCGTTGCGGCCAAGCAGGTGGCGGGTGATGACGCCTACAAACAGGTTCACGACGCGCTGCTGGAATTTGGCGGTGAGCCGACCGAAGTCACTCTGCGGCGTCTGTCCGACAACCTTGGACTGGACACGGATGCGGTGTTTGCCGAAATGGACAGTGACGAGGTCACGCGGCAGATCGCCCAGACCCGTGCCCTGGCGCAAAAGCTCAACATCTCGGGCACACCAACCTTTGTCCTGGGCACCGAGCTGCTGCGCGGTTACCTGCCCGCCGATCAGATGGAACTGATCGCGCAAGAGGTGCGTGAACGCGGCTGATCCTACCTACGCGGCCTAAAGGCCTTGCGTCCTGCGGACGGCGGGGGGCCAGGCTCAGGCGGGCAAAGCCCGCCTGAGCCTGGCCCAACGGGAGGAGATGTCCCGCAAGGGGCATTGACGACGGGCGGGAGCGCCCCCTGAACTTGATTACTCGGCCGCGTCCTTGTTGGTCGCATCCAGTTCCGCAGCCTTTTTCTCGACCTCTTCGACGATGTGATCCACCATCTGATCGTTGGTCATCTTGTGGCTGGCCTTGCCCGCCAGATAAACCATACCGGACCCGGCCCCACCGCCGGTAAAGCCCACATCGGTCATCAGTGCTTCGCCCGGCCCGTTCACCACACATCCGATGATCGACAAGCTCATCGGTGTCTTGATGTGCTCAAGGCGCTTTTCCAAGGTCTCGACCGTCTTGATCACATCAAACCCCTGCCGCGCGCAGGAGGGGCAGGAAATGATGTTCACGCCCCGGTGGCGCAGTCCCAGACTCTTGAGGATTTCATAGCCCACCTTCACCTCTTCCACCGGATCGGCAGACAGGCTGACGCGGATCGTGTCACCAATCCCCATCCACAAAAGCTGCCCCAGCCCGATGGCCGATTTGATGGTGCCCGACACCAATCCCCCAGCCTCGGTAATGCCCAGATGAATCGGCGCATCCGTGGCCTCGGCCAGGGCCTGATAGGCCGCCGCCGACATGAAGACATCCGATGCCTTCACGGAAATCTTGAACTCGTGGAAATCGTGATCCTGTAGGATCTTGATGTGATCCAGACCGGATTCCACCATCGCGTCCGGGCACGGCTCGCCATATTTTTCAAGCAGGTGCTTTTCCAGGCTCCCTGCGTTCACGCCAATGCGGATCGAACAATTGTGGTCGCGTGCAGCCTTGATCACCTCGGCCACGCGCTTTTCGTCGCCAATGTTACCCGGGTTGATGCGCAGACAGGCCGCGCCCGCCTCCGCCGCTTCGATCCCGCGTTTATAGTGGAAATGGATGTCCGCCACGATCGGCACCGGGCTTTCGCGCACGATCTCTTTCAACGCCTTGGCCGACGCCTCGTCCGGGACCGACACGCGTACCAGATCCGCGCCCGCCTCGGCCGCGGCCTGCACCTGTGCGATGGTCGCGGCTGCATCGGTGGTCAGCGTGTTGGTCATGGTCTGCACCGCTATCGGCGCATCGCCCCCTACGGGCACGTTGCCCACCATGATCTGACGAGACTTACGGCGGTAGATGTTACGCCAGGGGCGCACGTGGTTGAGTGACATCGCTTTGGGAATCCGCATCCAGTTGGGCCTGCGCCTTAGATAGGCCTGTCGCCCCCGCGAAGCAATGGGCGCATTCCGCCACACCTTCCCCGGAAAACAAGGAAAGCACATCGGTTACGAATTGGAATGATCAGTCGGTTGCTTCAGCCACCGGTGTGGTCAAAGCCTCGGCCACCTGCTCCAGCAGAGCGCGCTCATCACCGTCGATCTCGGCCACCAAATAACGCTCTTCAACCGCATCTGGTGACAGAACCACACCACGCGTGACAACGCCGCGATCCCCCACGGGACCACGATGTTCGCCGTTTACGATGAAATAGATGCCGCTTGATTCCCCGGCATGCAGAGTCGGAGCTTCTTCGGTCAGGGGCACCTGATATGTGCTGCCCGGTTCCATGATGGCCTCATAGATATGGGTGCCATCTGCAGCTGTCACGCGAACCCAGGACGGGCGCACCGCCACCATGGTCAGAGATGGTGACAGATCCTCGACCACCTGCGGAACCGACTGACCTGTAAGCTCTGAGGCCGGTTGCACCTCGGCCAGTTGAACATCTGGCAGGCTCGGGGCCGTAAAGTTGCCTACAGTGCGCGGATCCAGCGTCGAAATCGGCGCATCACGCGATACCAGAACCGGCACATCCAGCGCCTGCGGACGATAGAGGCGATCCAGCGCATCCGCTGATGGCTGCGTCAGCCCCGCGTTGGCGGTCGGTGCGCTCTGTCGCGTCGCCTGATCCAGCGGATCCAGGTCTGATAGAACCACCGGCGTCTGTTCGACCGGTGCAAATTGCACCTGCTGCACCTCTTTCAGAACCGACCAGCCGCCATAGCCAATGCCGCCGATCAGGCCCAGCAGCACCAAGGTCGAGCCGATGGCGCGCGGTTCGATGTGATTGAGAAAACTCTCGCCCGCCGGAACAAAAGGTGTGTTGGGCGTTGCAAATGGATCACTGGATTTGGGTGTCTTGCCGATCAGATCCGGACCCGGTTTGCGAATACTCGAGGCTTCGGCTGACATGCCATGCGCGACCTCGAACCCGCTTTCCTGGCAGAAGGTGGCAAAGGCCTCGTCCGGGTTCATGCCCAGATAGCGTGCATAGGATCGCACATAGCCCGCAATAAAGCCGGGCGTGTCAAAGGCCGTGGGATCCGAGTTTTCGATGGCGGCGATGTAGTTGGCCTTGATGCGCAATTCGCGTTGAACGTCGAGCAGGGATTTCCCCATCGTCGCCCGTTCGCCGCGCATCATGTCGCCCAGACTCACTTCGAAGTCGTCAAACCCCTTTGGTTTGTCGACGTCTACATCTTCTGATTTGCGCTGTGACCTGCGCCCAATCATACCTGCCGCCCCATGTTGCCTGCTGCGATGTGCCAGCAGCGCCTGGAATCGCCCCTATCACGATTCGTCCGCGCTTTTTGTTACCATTAGCTTAACACGAGGCAAGTGTTTTGCACACACTCCCGTGAACTTAGCCCGCCAATTCGGCGCGATTCAGCGCACAATGCGACCAAAGCTCGTCCATGGCTTGCACCAGACGGTTCATTTCATCCGGGCCGTGAACCGGCGACGGAGTGAACCGCAGACGTTCGGTTCCACGCGGCACGGTCGGGAAATTGATCGGCTGCACATAGATGCCAAAGCTTTCCAGCAGCATGTCGCTGAGCTTTTTGGTGTGGACAGGATTGCCCACGATCACCGGCACGATGTGCGAGCCATGGTCGATGATCGGCAAACCCATCCCCTTGAGGCGCAGCTTCAGGATGCTGGCTTGGGTCTGGTGACGCTCACGCAGCTCAGGCGCGGTTTTCAGGTACGCGACCGAGGCCGCCGCACCGGCCGCCACAGCTGGTGGCAAGGACGTGGTAAAGATGAAGCCCGGCGCGTAAGAGCGGATGGCGTCACACATTTTCTCGCTTGCAGCGATGTAGCCGCCCATCACGCCATAGGCCTTGGCCAGGGTGCCGTTGATGATGTCGATGCGATGCGCCAACCGATCGCGCTCGGTCACGCCGCCACCGCGGGGACCATACATGCCTACCGCGTGCACCTCGTCGATATAGGTCAGCGCGCCGAATTCGTCGGCCAGGTCGCAGATCTCTTCGATGGGGCCGAAATCGCCGTCCATGGAATAGATCGATTCAAACGCGATCAGCTTGGGTGCGGCCGGGTCATCCGCCTCAAGCAGTTCACGCAAATGCGCCACATCGTTATGCCGGAAGATGCGCTTGGCACCGCCATTGCGCCGCACACCTTCGATCATCGAGGCGTGGTTGAGCGCATCCGAATAGATGATCAGACCGGGGAACAGCTTGGGCAGCGTGCTCAGCGTTGCGTCGTTGGCAATATAGGCGCTGGTGAACAGCAGCGAGGCCTCTTTGCCATGCAAATCAGCCAGTTCCGCCTCAAGCTTCTTGTGATAAACCGTGGTGCCCGAAATGTTGCGGGTGCCACCCGAACCTGCGCCGGTGGATTTGATCGCCTCGTGCATCGCTTCGAGCACGACGGGGTGCTGGCCCATGCCCAGGTAATCGTTGCCACACCAGACGGTGATGTCCTGTTCGCTGCCATCCGGACGGGTCCAGACAGCATGGGGGAAGTTACCGTTGCGACGCTCGATGTCGATAAACGTGCGATAGCGGCCTTCGTCGTGCAGCTTTTGAATGGCGTCGTCGAGTTTCGCGGTATAGTCCACCGAGGTCTCCATTGGTCTTGTCGGACCCAAGGCCAGTTTCCCGGGGCCGGTTTTGGACATGTTCCCTTGCATCCTAGCGCTCAATCCTGAACGAACAAAGGTCATGGTTCTCAATTGCCTATATCCATGCAGGCGGAGGCGACATTGATTTGCATCAAATATACACCCAGTTCACATGTAACAAGACAAACTGCGCCCCTTGGGGGCGCGAAAACGTCGCAAGCCAGCCCGAAACAGTTTCAAAAGTTTCCGATCCGAGAATTGAGCACAGATCAGCTTGCGCCCTCTGGACAGTGCGGCCCGCGCTGATACCTTTCGCGCCAAATCGTTTCACCCAATGAAAAGGAACCCGCGATGTCCCTGGATGATGTCCTGTCGCGCATTGATGCCGACCTGCCCGCCGCCACCGACCGCCTGATCGAGCTGCTCAAGATCCCGTCGATTTCGACCGACCCGGCCTTCAAGGAGCACTGCGATGCCGCCGCCGACTGGCTGGTGGCCGACTTGCAGGGTTTGGGTGTTGATGCGCAAAAACGCCCCACACCTGGCCACCCGATGGTCGTGGGGCATATCGACGGGCCTGGCCCGCACCTGCTGTTTTACGGCCACTACGACGTGCAGCCGGTTGACCCGTTGGAGCTGTGGGACCGTGATCCGTTTGATCCCGAGATTCAGGACACGCCAGGTGGCAAAGTGATCCGAGCCCGCGGTGCATCCGACGACAAGGGCCAGCTGATGACCTTTGTCGAGGCGTGCAGGGCGTGGAAAGAGGTGCACGGCACCCTGCCCTGCAAGCTGACGTTCTTCTTCGAGGGTGAAGAGGAATCGGGCTCGCCCTCGCTGGTGCCCTTTATGCAAGAAAACCGCGACGAGCTGAAATCGGACATCGCGCTGATCTGTGACACGGGCCTTTTTGAAAGCAAGGTGCCCGCAATCACCACCATGCTGCGCGGTCTGCTGGGCGAGGATTTCACCATCACAGGCCCCGACCGCGATCTGCACTCGGGCATGTATGGTGGCATCGGCATGAACCCGATCCGGGTGCTGACCAAGATCCTGGCCGGTTTGCATGACGACACCGGCGCGATTACCCTGCCCGGCTTCTATGAAGGCGTGACAGAGCTGTCAGACGAGATGCGTTCGCAGTGGCAGGGCCTGAACTTTGACCACCAGGCGTTTCTGGGCGACGTCAACCTGAAAGCGCCCGCAGGCGAGCAGGATCGTACCCCGCTAGAGCAGATCTGGTCGCGGCCCACCTGCGACGTCAACGGCATCTGGGGTGGTTACACCGGCGACGGCTTCAAGACCGTGCTGCCCAGCCAGGCGAGCGCCAAGGTCAGCTTTCGCCTGGTGGGCCAGCAGGACCCGGATGCGATCCGCGACAGCTTCCGTCACTATCTGGAAAGCAACCTGCCCGAAGGTTTCACCGTCGAGTACCGCACCGAAAAGGGCTCGCCCGCCTCGCAGATGTCGGTCGACGATCCGGCGTTTGAAAAGGCACGCCAAGCGCTTAGCGACGAATGGGGTATTCCAGCGGCTTACGTCGGCTGCGGTGGGTCGATCCCGATTGCCGGGTTCTTCAAGGACATCGTGGACACCGACGCCATGCTGATCGGCTTTGGTAAAGACGATGACCAGATCCATTCACCGAACGAGAAATACGACATGGAAAGCTTTCACAAGGGCATCCGGTCCTGGGCCCGCGTGCTGGCGGCACTTAGCTAAACCATAAATCTTTCAATGCACTAAAGGCCAGAGTTCACCTCTGGCCTTTTCTCATTCCGGCTCCCACCAAAAAGCATCACCCGCCGCCCGCACCCGTCCAACCGAAGGCAAGGAGAAATGACTGCCAAGCACTCTGCGGTCGGCCTCTGCCGAATCTTCGAGCAGCGCGACGCGGGACTGCACCGCCAACGCCGGATCATCGTCAAAACAGAAATGCCAATCCGGGCGGTGGCATTGCGCGGTGGAATGCAGCGCGTCGCCGGTGATCAACGCCTCGGCCCCGCCCGAGTGGATCAGAACCGAAACATGTCCCGGCGTGTGGCCTGGGGTCGCCACCAGGCGCACATGATCCCCCAGGCAATGGCCCGGCCGCACCTCTTCGGCCTGCCCGGCCTCGATCACCGGCAAGACGCTTTCGGCGTAAGTATCCCCGGGTTCTGCCCCGTAATGCGCCACATCATCCGCAGGCAGTAGGTATTTCGCCTTGGGAAATGTCGGGACCCACTTCCCGTTCTCCAGCCGCGTGTTCCAGCCCACATGGTCCACATGCAGATGCGTGCACAGGACATAATCCACATCATCGGGCGTCACCCCGGCCGCCGTCAGTGCCGCCATGAACCGCCCATCCGAGCGCCCGTTCCAATCGGCATGAGACGCCGTCTTGTCGTTGCCGACGCAGGCGTCGACCAAAATAACGTGACTGGGTGTTTTCAGCAGAAAGCCTTGAATTGGCAGAATCAATTTTCCGCTGTGTTCACAGAGCTGCCCAGGCGCATGTGCGCGCAGCACATGGTGCAGTTCGGGGCCAGCGGTGGGGAACAGTTTTTCGGGCGTCAGAAATGGGGCGTTGATCTCAAGGATTCGCCAGACCTCGACCTCTCCGATACGGCACAGCATGATCCACCCCTTTCATGACCATCAACACGCCCATGAGGCATGCTTGCTGACCGCAGATCAAGATGTTCTGAGAAAGAGAAAGAAAGTGGCGCGGTTGACGGGGCTCGAACCCGCGACCCCCGGCGTGACAGGCCGGTACTCTAACCAACTGAGCTACAACCGCGCACTTTTCTTTGTCGGCGTTTCCGCCAATACCCTGTCCGGGTCGGATCCCTGAACCCCGGGAAAGAGGCAAAGCAGTGGCGCGGTTGACGGGGCTCGAACCCGCGACCCCCGGCGTGACAGGCCGGTACTCTAACCAACTGAGCTACAACCGCTCGCTGCTTTGTGCGTCGTTCCCTGCGGAACGTTGGGGTGTATTATGGCTACGGTTCGGCATCGTCAAGCGGCGTCTTCAACTTTTTTGGCCCGCAGACAAAATTTTCTCGAACCCGTCCCAAACCACCCGATGTCCGGGAACTGGATGGCCCGCCACCGCGTCCCGAAAAACAGAGCCTTCAACGCCCCCAAGCCGCGCATAGAAACGGCGGGCAGAGATGTTGCCCGACAATACCTCGAGCCACATACCAGTTTTTCCCATATCTGCCAAATGCTTGACCGCCTCTTGCATCAATGCGAGTCCTACGCCCTGCCCCTGCGCGGCTTGCGCCACATGCAGATTGTCCAGCAGAGGCCCATCGGGATGATCGCAGCGCACACAGGCAAACCCCACGATGTCTGACGTCTCGGCCACCAGAAGCAGCACCTCGCCTGTGGGCACATCCGCCCAGGCGTCAGCCATCCAAGCCTCTAGCGGCGCGCCCAGAAAATCGTCCGGAAGCATACCAGCATAGGCTATACGCCAGCTGCGCGTGTGGATATCGCATATGGCAGGCAAGTCATGGGCGGTGGCGGCACGAATCTTCATGCCGCCAGTGGTACAAGGGATCAACGTGGCGGCAAGGGGATGAACTCTTGGTCATCGCCCGGAGGCAGTTGGAAACGCCCGTGCATCCAGTCCCCCGCGCGCCACGCCTCTTTTGCGGCCTCGATCCGTTCCTTGGATGAGGCGACAAAGTTCCACCAGATATGGCGCGGGCCATTCATCGTCGCACCACCAAGCAGCATCAGGCGTGCGCCTGTCGCTCCGGCCTTGGCACTGATGCGGTCGCCGGGGCGGAACACAACCATCTGGCCCGTCTCAAACTCTTGCCCCGCAATGGTGACCGACCCGCTGACCACATAAAGCCCCCGGTCCTCGTGGTTGTCGGGCATCGGGATCGCTGCGCCAGGGTCCAGTACGGCATCGGCATAAAACATCTCGGTCGGTGTGGAGACCGGAGCATGCTCTCCATAGGCGTCACCAAGGATCAGACGGACGGTTTTCCCCTCGCCCTCGATCTCTGGAAGGTCATTGGCGCCCACGTGTTCGAATGTGGCGGGCGTATCTTCCAACTTATCCGGCAGGGCCACCCAGGTCTGAATACCAAACATCGACAGCGGCGATTGACGCGCCTCTTCGTCGGTGCGCTCAGAGTGGGTCACGCCGTGGCCTGCAACCATCCAGTTCACCGCCCCCGGCTCGATCCATTGATCAGTACCCAGCGAATCCCGGTGGTGCAGCTTGCCCTTGTAGAGGTAAGTGACCGTCGCCAGCCCGATGTGCGGATGCGGCCGCACGTCGATCCCCTGGCCGGTCAGAAACTCGACCGGGCCCATCTGATCGAAAAAGATGAACGGGCCCACCATCTGCCGTTTGGGCGCTGGCAAAGCGCGCCGCACCTCAAACCCACCCAGATCGCGAGCGCGCGGCACGATGACGGTTTCAATGGCGTCCACGGCGTCACCAATGGGAATGTCGCTATCAAGGATCGGGTTCCAACTCATTGCAGTGCCTCCTGGTTGCTTGCCCTCCAAGGTAACTTTGTGCGCCAGTGAAACAATTGAGTGAAACCGAAGATTATCAGTGCGAATTTGCACAATTCAGCACAAATCCCCCGCCTCTGTGCGTTTTTAATCCAAAGGCGCGTGCAGGCGGGTCCTGTCGGTGATGATCCCCCCGCGGGCTCCAATCGTCAGGTCGCCATACCGTTCAGCAAAGACAGGTGGCAGCGGTCGATCCCCCGGCAGCGACAGCCACAGGCGGAACAGGTGGCGGCGCTTGTCTGGATCCGGCCAGTCGATGAACCCGGTCCGGTCATGCAGCATCGCATGGTTATAGACGAACTGCATGTCACCCGGTTGCAGCCGCATGGTGATGTGCAGCTCGGGGTCATTGGCAAGCGCATCGAACATGTCCAACGCCTCGACGTGAGCAGGTGTCAGGCGCATGGCGCCCTCGAACCGTTGGGCGCTGTCGATGTATTGGCGCTGATAAAACACCGTCAGCTTGCCCGCATGCCAGCTGAACGGCGGGATGGTCATGTAAGGCTCCATCCCCTCGGGCACCTCGCCCCGCCGGTCGGTGGCAATAGGATCAAAGAGCCGCGCCAGCAGGTCGGGGCGCGCGGCCCGCATCCGGTTGAAAATCGTCTCGGCGCTCACCAGCAGCGAGTCGCCCCCCTCTTTGGCGTCCCGCAGACACAAGAGCCCCACCACATCCGCACTGTCGGTGTGAAAGCTCTGCCGGGCCGAGGTCTGATAGATCCGCGCCGTAGGATCATTCGGGTCCCGCCCCACATCGCGCACATGGCCCAGGATATGCCCATCCGCGTTCTGAGACCGGGCCGAGCCCAGATGTGCTCCAATGCCACAGAACACCGCTGCCGCCATCTTCTGATCATAGGCTTCTACTGGCAATCCGCGCAGCACCTCGACCCCGACGCCGTTCAGCAGCTTGTCGCGCAAGGCGCTCAGGTGAGCCGCGAACTGCGTCAGGGGAAAGCCCTCGGCCGTGATCTCTCCGACATCACGGTTCAGCGACAGGAAATGCCGCGCTGCCTGTTCCAGGTCGGCGACGTCATCCGGTGCCAGCTGATACAGCCAATCCTCGGGCCGCTCCGCCAGATCGCGTCCCACCCAGGCGGCAGGCGTGTCAATCTGGGGCGGCAAGTCACGATGGGTCATGCGGGCTCCTCCTCTGCCTCCAGACCAGCCAAAGCGTCGCTGCCGATCTTGCCCATCTGCCCCGCAATCTGGTCAACAAGCGACACGCGGGCGTATTCGGCAAAGGCCTTGGGCAACTCCCCCAACTCTCCATCCCGCGCCACAACGGTGATCGAGCGGCTCATCCTTGCCCCCGGCAAGGGTCGCAGGTCCAGCGGCATGCGTTCCACCAACCCGTCAATCAACAAGGTCGGTGTCAACAAGGTAAATCCCATGCCGTCGGCGACGCAGGCTGTCACCATGCTGGAGCGGTCGGCCTGAATCACCCGCTCGGGCTGCAGGCGCAGACGACGCAGGTGCTGCCCGATCCGGCGGCCCACGTTGGTGGTGTCGGCAAAGCGCACCAGTGGGAGGTGGCGCAGCACCTGCTCCAGATCCAGCACAGGTTGGTCAAATCCGGGCGGCAGGACCAGCAAGAACGCCTCGGTCAGAACCGCGTGCCGTTCCAACCCATCCATGTCCAATAACGGGTCCGAGGTGATGGCAATATCGGCCTGTTTGGTCCTGAGCAGCGCCTCGTGATCGCCGCTCTGGCCCGCATGCAGCACCATGTCCTGCACGCCAAAGCGGTCCTTGGCCATCCGCACCAAACCGGGTGACAGGGTCGTGGCGATCGAGGCTTGTAGTCCCAGCCGCAACCGGCTGATGGGCGTCGGGCCCTGGTGACGCATGTCACTGGCCAGTTCCCCGACCGCCTGCAGGATGCGGCCGGCATGACGGTACATCATCACCCCCGCCTGCGTTGGCTTCACCGGGCGCGTTGAACGGTCCAACAATTTGACATCATAGTGTTTTTCCAATGTCCCGATGTGCTGAGACGCCGCTGATTGCGTCATACCAGTCAACCGTGCCGCCGCCGTCATCTGCCCGGTTTCGACCACCGCAACAAAAACCTCCAACGCCTTGATAATATTTGCATTCGTTGTGAATTTTATGTCCATGATCAGCCTTTCGCACCTACCAGTATTAGAAATCCTAATACTGACAACTGTCAATTGATCGAATGCACCACAACCGCCAGATTATGTGAAACCGAGGGAGGCGGGTCATGACTGAGACACCTGTAAAACGTCGTCGCAAACGCGATCGGGGGGCCGCGCGCGGCCAGGTCGGACAACCCCGCGCGCCCTTCATCCTGCGCAAGCTGGGCACGTTCAACATCCTCGGCGAAGAGGGTCTGTGCCTGATCGAAGAGAACGCCGACACCATTCTGGCCGAGACCGGGATGGAGTTCGTCGAAGACCCCGAAATCCTGGACATCTTTGCCAATGCAGGTTGCAACGTGGACGGCACGCGGGTGCGGTTTGAACGCGGGTTCTGCCGCAAGACCATTCAGGCCACAGCGCCCAAGCAGTTCATGCAGCACGCCCGCAACCCCGCCAATTCGGTGCAGATGGGGGGTGATGCCACCGTGCTCTGCCCGTCCTGGGGACCGCCTTTTGTGCATGATCTGGACCGCGGCCGCCGCTATGCGACCTTTGACGATTTTCAGACGCTGGTGAAGCTGCACCACACCATTCCTTGGCTGCATCATTCGGGTGGCGTTGTTTGCGAACCTGTCGACCTGCCCGCGAACAAGCGGCATCTGGACATGCTCTATACCCACATACGCTATTCCGACCGGCCCTTTATGGGGGCCTTCATCGGGGCGGAACGGGCCGGTCATGCGCTCGACATGGCACGGATCGTCTTTGGGGCGGAATATGTGGCCGAAAACCCGGTGCTCTATTGCGTGTCGAACACCAACGCGCCGCTGGTGATGGATGCGCATATGTCGGGTGCGCTAAAAACCTACGCCCGCGCAGGACAACCGGTGGCCACCGCCCCTTGGGTTTTGACAGGCGCCATGAGCCCCTGCACCGTTGCAGGCACCATGGCGCAGGTTCTGGCCGAAGCACTTGCCTGTCTGACGCTGGCGCAATTGGTGAAACCCGGCGCGCCGGTCTTGATGGGCTCTTTTGCGTCTACGATGTCAATGCAATCGGGTGCGCCGACCTTTGGCACGCCCGAAGCGGGCCAAATGGTGCTGGCCGCAGGGCAACTGGCCCGCCGTCTGGGGGTGCCGCTGCACACGGTCGGCACGCTGAGCGCGTCGAAAGTACCGGATGCGCAGAGCCAGCAGGAAGCGACCTGGGGCCTGATGATGTCGATGTTTGCCGGTGCAAACTTGATCAACCACGCCACCGGCTGGTTGGAGGGCGGGCTTGTGACCAGCTTTGAGAAGACCATGATCGATGCTGATCTGTGCGGAAAACTGGCCCGCTTCTTTGACGGCATCGATCTGAGCGAAAACGCGCAGGCCATGAGCGCCATTGCCGCCACCGGCCCTGGCGCGCATTTCCTGGGGAGTGAGCACACGCAGGCCAATTTCATGTCCGCCCTCTTCCGGCCCGAGACGCCGGACAACAATGCCTATGAGCATTGGGAAGCGGCCGGGTCTCTGGACACTGCGCAGCGCGCCAATGGATTGTGGAAGAAACATCTGGAGGCTTATGAGGATCCCGGCCTTGATCCGGCCATCGACGAAGAGCTGCAGGCCTATATCGCGCAGCGCAAATCCGAGACACCAGACATGGATTACTTCTGATGGGCCGCACGATCATCATCGGCGGCGGCGCCATCGGGTTGTCGGTTGCCTATCACCTGGCGCATCGCGGGGCGAATGATGTGCTGCTGCTGGAGCGCAATCTGCTGACCTCTGGCACATCGTGGCATGCCGCCGGGATCGTCGGTCCGCTCAGGGCCACGCCCAACATGACCAAGCTGGCAAGCTATGCGCTGGAGCTGTTTCCCCGTTTGGAGGCCGAAACCGGCATGGCCACCGGGTATCGCCAGACCGGCGGCTACTGGCTGGCACGACGCGAGGAGCGGCTGGACGAGTTGCACCGAATTTCCACTCTGGGTCGGCATTTCGGGCTGAACGCGCAGGTCATCGGCGCGGATGAGGTGGATGTGCCGGGGCTCGACGTCTCGGGCCACGCAGGCGCCATGTGGGTGGCTGAAGACGCCAATGTGAACCCGGTCGATCTGTGCATGGCCTATGCCCGCGCGGCCCGGTCCAAGGGCGTGGAAATTCGCGAGAATTGTGCCGTTGGTGGTATCCTGGCCGAGGGCGGGACCGCGCGGGGCGTCGCGCTTGGCGATGGGACAGAGATTGAGGCCGAGAGCGTCGTGATCTGCGCCGGGGCGTGGTCGAAACCCCTGGCCGAGGCGGCCGGGCTGCACCTGCCGCTGCAGGCGGTGGAGCATATGTATGTGGTGACCGAGCCCATGCCGGGCCTGCCCGATCCGTTTCCGGTGATCCGGGATATGGACACTGGCATCTATATCAAGGGCGATGCGGGCAAGCTGGTGATCGGCGGGTTTGAACCCGATGCCAAGGTCTGGGATGCTTTTGGCCTCGAGGGCGACCGTCCGTTCCTGGAGATGCCCGAGGATTGGGAACAGTTTGCGCCCTTCATGGAGGCCGCGTTGGAACTGGTCCCGGCCCTGGCCGAAACTGGCATTCAGCACTTCATGAACGGGCCCGAGAGCTTCACCAATGACACGCGGCCCTTGGTTGGGGCCGCGCCCGAGGTGGACGGGCTGTTTGTGGCGGCGGGCATGAACTCGGTCGGCATCATGTCTTCGGCCGGGATTGGTCGGGTGTTGGCGGATTGGGTTGTGGATGGTCAGCCACCTATGGATCTGTGGGAGGTTGACGTGGCCCGTGCCGACCCTCGCGCGGCAACGGATGTGCATATGGCGGACCGGATGGCCGAGAGCGTGGCCGATCTGATGGCGATGCACTGGCCGTTCAAACAACCCAAGACGGGGCGTGGGTTGCGATGCTCGGACCTGCATGAGGCCTGGGCGGCGCAGGGCGCTGTCTTTGGCCTGACTGCCGGGTGGGAGCGTGGGCTGTGGTATGCGGAAACCGAGGTCGAACGCGATCTGCCCTATTCGGTTGGCGCGCAGCCCTGGTATCCGATTGCCCGGCGCGAAGCCGCACAGATGCAGGATGGCGCGGTGCTGCTTGATTTGTCACCCTTTGGCAAGTTCGACGTCATTGGCCCCGATGCGGTGGCAGCCATGAATGAGCTGGTCTGTGCTCAGATGGATGTTCCTGTGGGCCGCGCCGTTTATACGCCAATGCTCAACGACAAGGGCGGGATCGAGGGCGATCTGACCGTGACCCGGTTGGGGAGCCAGCATTACCGCATCACCTCTGGTGCTGCGACCCGCTGGCGGGACGGGGCGCTGCTGCGCCGCCGCTTCGCGGTCTGGCGGGTTGCCTTGCACGATGTCACCGATGACGAGTGTGTAATCGGCCTGATGGGGGCTGCGGCCCGTGATATTCTGAGCAGGATAAGCGACGCCGATTGGGTGAATTTTCCGTTCTCCACCGCGCGCGATGTGGTGGTGGCTGGTGTGGACTGCCGCGCCACCCGGATGAGTTTTGTGGGCGAATTGGGCTGGGAGTTGAACATCCCAACCGCTCAGGCGCGCGTGGTCTTTGACGCGCTCATCACCTCCGGTGCCAAACCCATGGGCATGTATGCGCTGGAAGCCTGCCGGATCGAGAAGGCGTTTCGTCATTGGGGCCATGATTTGGGTCCCGAGATCACACCGCTGGAGGCCGGTCTTGGCTTTACCATCGACTGGGACAAAGACTTCATCGGCAAACCCGCGCTGGAGGCGCAGCGCGCCCAAGGCCTCAGCCGCAAGCTCTGCCTATTTCAGATCGAGGGCGATCCGCTGATCCTGCATGACGAGCCGATCCTTGAGCATGGCCGCGTCGTAGGTCTGACCACATCCGGCGCCAAGGGCGCACGCACAGGCCTGACGTTGGCTTTGGGCATGATCGAGATCGCTCCGGGTGAAAAGCTGACGGACACCTGCACCCGCGACTTCACCTTCGACGTTGCAGGCAAAACCTATCCGGCGCGGGCCCTGCCCCGTGCCCCATTTGACCCCAAAGGCGAAAGGATGCGCGGATGAGCAACGCACAGGTCCTGATCATTGGTGGCGGCGCCATGGGCGTGTCACTTATGTACCACCTTACCAAAGCCGGTTGGTCCGACGTGGTGCTGGTCGAAAAGAACGACCTCACCCATGGCTCGACCTGGCATGCTGCCGGGCTGTGCACGCATTTTGCCCATAACCCGACCATTCAGGAGCTGCGCGCCACATCCGTGCGCCTGTACCGCGATATTCTGCCAGAAGAGACCGGGCAAAACTGCGGGTTTCACCGCTCGGGCGCAATGCGCATCACCTCGAACCCGGACCGGATGGATGAATTCCGCCATGTCGCCGGTCTGTCTGATTTCACCGGCTACCCATTGGAGGTTCTGACGCCCGAGCGGATCGCCGAACTGCACCCGCTGGCCAAGCTGGATGGGTTGCTCGGGGGCATCTATGAGCCTGATGATGGCCACGTGGATCCGACGCTGGCGACGAATGCGATGGCGCAGGTCGCCACACGCAACGGGGCCAAGGTCAGCCGCTACAATGCGGTTCAGTCCATCCGGCGCGAGGGCGACAAATGGATCGTTGAGACGGCCAAGGAGACATTCCGAGCAACCCATATCGTCAACGCGGCCGGAACCTGGGGTTGGGAGATCGGGCACATGATGGGGCTCAATATCCCGTCCGTGCCGGTGCTGCACCAGTATCTGGTGACCGATGCGGTGCCCGAAGTGACAGAGCGCCTTGACGCCAAACTGCCCGAACTGCCGATGATCCGCGACCCCGAGGAAAGCTGGTACGTGCGCCAGGAACGCGACGGGCTGATCCTTGGCCCGTATGAGAAAGAGGCGCAGGCCTGGTCCGTCGACGGTGTCCCGCCCGAGTTTGGCGCCGACCTGATGCCGCCCGATCTGGACCGGGTGGAACATATCATCGAGGCCGCAATGGAGCGCATTCCGGCGCTGATGAACGGCGGCGTGAAAACCGTGGTCAACGGACCAATCACCTTTACCCCCGACGCCAACCCGCTGATCGGCCCTGCACATGGGTTGGAAAACGCCTGGCTGCTGACCGGGTCGAGCATGGGCGTGATGGAAGGTGGCGGCTCGGGCTGGTTCCTGGCGCATTGGATGACTCACGGCGCGCCGCCGATGGATGCTTTGGCGGTGGACAGTCGCCGGTTCGGGAGCTGGGCGGACCGCGATTATCGCGTCGAGAAGGCCATCGAATGTTTCGGCCTGCAATTTGGCGTGCACTATCCGTTCGAAGAGCGCCCCGCCGGACGCGGCAAACGCGTGTCGCCGCTGCACGATCTGATGGTCGAGCGTGGTGCAGTCATGGGCGCGGCCTATGGCTGGGAACGGCCAAACTGGTTCTCGGACAAACAAGGCGACATCGCGCATGAGAGCTTTCGTCGGCCGAACTGGTTCCCCCATGTCGCCAAAGAGGTCGAGACCGTCACCACCAAGGCCGGGCTGGCCGACCTGTCGGTGTTCTCGAAGTTCGACATCACCGGCCCCGAGGCCCGCGCGTTCATCGACGGCTTGGGGGCAAACCGCGCGCCTGCGAATGGGCGTATTGGCCTGACCCATGTGCTGACCCCGGCGGGCGGCGTGCTGTCCGAGTTCACCGTGACCATGCTCAGCGACACCCACGCATATCTGACCTCGGCCGCAGCTGCGGAAGAGATCGACATGGATCAGCTGACAGCCCACGCCAAAGGGTTCGACGTGGCGGTGAGCAACCGGTGCGACGAGATGGCGGTTATCGGCCTCATGGGCCCGCTGTCGCGTGACATCCTGAGCCAACATACCAGTGCCGATCTGGGCGACGGGTTCCCCTGGCTCAGCGCACAGGTGATTGACGTGGCAGGCGTGCAGGTGCGCGCGCTGCGGGTGTCGTATCTGGGCGAGTTGGGCTGGGAGCTGCACATGGACCGCACTGAGGCGGAACAGGTTTTTTTGGCGCTCGAAACCTCCGGCAAACCGTTGGGCATGGGGTACTACGGCGCCTATGCGGCCAACTCTATGCGGCTTGAGAAAGGCTATCGCGGCTGGGGCGGTGATCTGACCACCGAGCGGACCCTGCACGAGGCAGGCGTAGGCATGTTTGCCCGCGCCAAGGATCGCACTTTTACCGGTCGCGACGCCATGCTGGAACGCAGGGACAGCGACGACCGTTGGGACATGGTCCTGCTCGAGATCCACGACCCCGAGTTTGATCCGTTCTACGCGCACTCTGTCTTGCAAGGTGATGAAATCGTTGGCGTTGTCACCTCGGGCGCGCACGGACACCGCACCGGTAAGACGCTGGCGCTCGCCTATCTGCGCGACCGTACCGCACGCGCGAACCTCACCGTATCCATCCTGGGGCGCAAGACGCAGGCCACGATCCTGTCTGATGCGCCCTTTGACCCTGAAAACCTGCGCTTGAAAGCCTGAGGGAGGCAAGCATGACCCACCAACCGCTCAACACCGAATGGTCGACCGAGGCCACTGCCGCCCGGCGCGACAACTACTATGCTGCCAGTCAGCGCAAATTTGTGCCCTTCAAGGACCCGATCGTGTTCCAGAAGGGCTCGATGCAGTACCTGTGGGATGCCGAAGGGAACAAATACACTGACCTTCTGGGCATGAATGTCTGCATCTCGGTCGGTCATTCCCATCCCACCGTGGTGGCCGCCGCGATGGAACAGGCGCAACAGCTGACCCATTGCACGACAATGTTCTACCATCCCACCCCGGCCCATCTGGCCGAGGAGCTGGCCGCGACTATGCCCAAGGGCCACGAATGGGTGGTGCATTTCACCAACTCCGGGTCCGAGGCTGTCGATCTGGCGATGACCATGGCCCGCAGCTACACCGGCAATCTGGATCTGCTGGCCCTGCGCACGGCGTACCATGGCCCGACCGCCTCGGCGCAGTCGCTCACCGGCATCTCGGGCTGGCGCCATCCCGGCATGCCCGGCAACGTGGCCTTTGTCGCCGAGCCGAACCAGTATCGCGGCATCTTTGGTGAAAACGCAGGCGCTGCGCCCTATCTGGACGAGATCGACCAGACCATCCGCACCGCCACCACTGGCCAGATCGCAGGCATGTTCGTGGAAAGCGTCCAGGGCTATGGCGGCATCATTGAAATGCCCAAAGGGTACATGTCAGGTGCCGCCGAGCGGGTACGCGCGGCCGGTGGCCTCTATATCGCGGACGAGGTGCAATCAGGCTTTGGCCGCACCGGCGATCACATGTGGGGGTTCGAAGCGGACGGCGTAGTGCCGGACATCGTTGTCATGGCCAAGGGGCTGGGCAATGGCTTCCCCATCGGTGCCGTGGTGGCAAAGAAAGAGATCGCAGCACCCATGGCCGAAAAGTTCATGTTCCACACTTACGGGGCCAACCCGACCTCCTGTGCCGCAGGTCGTGCCGTGCTGCAAGTTATTCGCGAGGACAAGGTGATGGAGAACGCCAAGACCGTCGGTTCCGCCCTGCTGGCGCGCCTGCACGAGTTGAAGGACAAGCACGCCGCCATCGGCGACGTGCGCGGGCGCGGGCTGATGCTGGCCATCGAGATGGTCAAGGACCGCAAGACCAAGGAACCCGACGCGGCAACCACCTCCGCCGTGTTCGAACACTGTCGCGCGCAACGCCTGATCCTGTCGAAATCCGGCCCCTTCCAAAGCTCGCTGCGGATGGTGCCACCCATGTGTCTCACGCTCGAAGATGTGGACCGCGTGGCGGGCGGCCTGGATCAGGCATTCTCATCTCTCTGAGGATCACGAACACTCGCGGAGTATGATTGGTCTCCGCGAGAAGGCGCGAAGACATGCGCCAGCGCCCGCTCCTTCCGGAGCGGGCGCTATTGTGTCCAGTGATGTTGCAGTGATCCGGGAGCGCTCCCGCACCCGAGCGATCCTGGCTTTGCCAGCACCGCTAACGGCCTTGGGCCGGGCGCCTCGCTTGTCGCTCGGCGCGGTCCCGCCCAGGCGCTCGCAGCTGCAGATACGGTTGGCGACAGCTACTTTCAGACGCAACCGCCGAGCGAAGCGAGGCTCGGCCCAACGGGAGGCGATGTTTCCTCGGGAACATCAACGACGGGCGGGAGCCCCCGCTTTCCCCCCAATCACATCCAGCGCATCCGCCAGCTCGACAATCTGCGCCCATGTCGCCAGCGGCAGATGGACCGGTTGCCCCGCATTGCGATTCCTTGCTTCGGCCTCTCGCTCTCCGGGGATTTCCACCTTGTCGAACCCTGCCGCCGGAAGGCAGTTGCGAAACTCATCCAGGATGTCTTCGGCGATGCTCTGCATCTGTGTGGGTTCCCGATAGAGCGAACAATCCATCGCCAGCATCAGCCAGTTGCATTCCGTCGTCGCAGGCCCCAGAAGCGCCTCGGCGATCATCTCGGCGGCCACGGACAGCGCATAGCCCTTGGCCCCACCCGCCGTCAGGATCGCGCCGCCGTCGAAATAGTCCTGCGGGTTGGTGGTGGGTTCGCCCGCCTTGTCGATCAACACCCCTTCGGGCAGATGCGCGCCCGCGATCTTGGCGCCATAAACCCACCCCGCCGCCGCAGCAGAGGTGGCAAAATCCACCACCACAGGCCCACGGTCCCCACCGGGAATGCCGATGCTATAAGGGTTTGTGGACATCAGCGCCTTGCGCCCCCCGTATGGGGCCACCAGCCGCCAGTTCTCGCGCCCTCCTCCACCGATGATGATCATCAGACAGCCTTGTTTGGCGGCCTCTTCGGCAAAAGCCCCCAGCCGTCCGGTGTGTCCGACGTTCTGCAAGGCAATCGCTGCCAGCCCGCCTGCCTTGGCACGTGTCACAACATCCTGTGTGGCAATACGCATCGCGGGGATGCCAATGCCACCATGACCATCCACGATCCAGGCGCCTTGGGCATTCTGTTTCAATTCGGGCCGCACGTCGGCCTTCAGGTACCCGCTGTCGTAATACCCGGCATAAGGCAGGATGCGCCACACACCGTGAGACTCCACCCCGGACCAGTCCGAGTCGATCAGATGTTCCGCCACCTCGCTGGCGATGTCGTCAGGGCAACCCTTGGCCGCCATGATGCCCCGCACCATTGCCCCGGCCTGTGCGGCGTCCACCGCCACCCGTTCCGTATCCGCACTGTACTTGCTTGCCATCCCTGCCCTCTTTGCCGCTCAAGACCAAAGTTTCGCCCGAGGCTTTTCCTTCGGCAGACAAATGCCCCTCGAACAGTTCCGCAATGGATCTTTTGTCACCTTTGCCGCGCCTGTTGCTCGGGTTGTCCGGCAATTGCCTCAAGCGATCACGGAAAACCGGTTCCGTTGCGTTGTCAGGGCTCCATCTGACTGCTCAGGTATTCCCCCGTCCGACGATAATGATCGAGCAAATGCCGGGTTGCCCGGTCCGCATCGCGATCCAAGGCAGCGTCCAGAATATGCTGATGTTCGGCCGCGATATCCCGCTTTCCGTAGCTGGGCCCATGGGCCGCCAGATAACGGTATCGAATGTTCAGATCGTAAAGTTGTGAGCAGTATCGCAACAGCACCGGCAGGTTCGCATTATCCAACAAAGCCATGTGATACGCTTTGTGTGCGTCTTCAAAATCGTCCGCCTTTCTTTGGCTGGCCTTGTTCATATGGTGGTGACGCAAAACCAGTCTGTCTTCCCAATCTTCATCAGCATTGGCGATAGACGCACGCAGGGCGGTTTCCTCAAGGTTGCAGCGCAAAAGTAGAATTTCTTCGAAATTGCTCTTGCTGACAGGCGCAGCCCTGAACCCACGCTGGTCAATGCGCTCTACCAACATATCGGATGTCAAAAGGCTCAAGGCCTCGCGAACCGGGCTTGCGCCGGTGTCCAGCAACCCACGCAATTGCTCGATCTTAAGCTTCTGCGCCGGGGGGAGTTCACCTGTCAGGATCATCTCGCGCAGCCTTCGATACGCACTTTGAGTGGCTGATGTCTCTTTGCCCTCGGTATCAAGCATGGCGTCCATATCCGACTGTTCCTTTTTGAATGCGCAAACTTTGGGGTCTCTTAACTGAGGGCACTCGTTCCAGTCGATAGACCAACTGAAAGGTTCAGCGAACCTTCGTTTATCATCCAGCGGCGCAGAACAAAGCTGCGCGCCCCGCTTTTGTGCATGGGGTCGCCCTCGGCCAGCTTCCGCGCGGCCTCAAGACTGTCAGCTCGATAGATGATCAGGCCAACCCCTTGCATATGTTCACCGGTTTCATCCGACATCGGTCCGGCAAAAGCCAACTGCCCTGCACGTTCTAGCTGCGCCTGATAGGCCAGATGATCGGCAAGCGACGCTTTAACATCTTCGGGCGCTTTGGCGGGCGTGCTGTGCGCAACGTACAGCTCGAATGCAAGAGCCCCACGCCTCTTTGCTTCTGATTTGTAGTCTGCCCAGGCCACCATCTTCGCTCTCCAAAAATATCGATATTATTTGACATATTGCAAAATTATCGGCAAAAATCAAGAGAACTGATATGGATGGTGAAGATGAAATACCTGGTCGGAGACACTTCTGAGGGCACTGCGGTTTTTGCTGTGAATGGCGAAAATGCTGTAAATTTAACGGCTTTGGACCCTACCGTTGGCTCTGACCTGATGGGTTTGATCACGAATCCGGGGCTGGCCGACTCACTGGCCGCCAAAATCGCCGCAGCGGACAATGTGCCTGTGTCCTCGATCACGCCAGCCCTGCCTGTCGCGGCCCCTGGTACGATCATTTGCATGGGTCTGAACTATACGGATCACATCAAGGAAGGCGGGTACGACATCCCCGAATATCCCGCACTGTTTATGCGCGGAAAAAACTCGATCATGGCCGCCGGTCAGCCGATGGTGCGCCCGTCCTGCTCGGATCAGCTGGATTACGAAGCTGAGTTAATGCTGATTGTCGGCAAAGGCGGTCGCCATATCTCGGAGCAGAACGCGCTGGATCATGTATTCGGCTACACCATTTTCAACGACGGCTCTGTGCGAAACTACCAGCGCAAGACGCACCAGTGGACACCGGGCAAGAACTTTGACGACACAGGCGCCATCGGACCGTTTACGGTGACACCGGATGACCTGCCCGAAGGCGCATCTGGCCTGAAGATCGAAAGCCGGGTTGGATCGGAGATCCTGCAAAGCTCGAACACCGCCAACATGATCTGGGACGTCCGCAAGGTGATCGCCACCGTTTCGGAATACACGACCCTTGAAGCGGGCGACTTGATTGCAATGGGGACGCCTCCGGGAGTTGGACACGCCAAGAAGCCCAACCCCCGTTGGCTGAAGCCGGGCGAAACTGTTGAGATCGAAATCGAAGGCATCGGCATTTGCGCCAGCCCAGTCATCGACGAGAAAGATGCCAAATCAAAGGTGGCCGCAGCATGAGCGCGCCAACCGGGGCAGAGCTGGAGGCACTTCGCGCCAAGGCGCAACAGGATCACCGCGATCTGCACAAGCGGATTCCGCGTTTGTCGGATGACGCAATCGCCCTGATCCTGCGCGAGTCCAGATCGCATTACGCGTGGACAGACAGGCCCGTTTCTGACGCGCTGCTTGAAGAAATCTATGACATCACAATCAACGGCGCGACCAGCATGAACACGCTGCCGGCACGCTTCATCTTCGTGAAAAGCCCCGAGGGCAAAGCGCGGCTGGCCAAATCGCTGAAACCAAAGAACGTGTCAAAGATGATGGGCGCTCCAGTCACGGCGATCATTGCCCACGATTTGGACTTCTGGAAGGAACTGCCCTTTCTCTTCCCGCACGAAGATCGTCGGCCATTGTTCGAGGACAACCCGGACTATGTGGCGGACACGGCCTATCGCAACGGCACGCTGCAAGGCGCATATTTCATGATTGCCGCCCGCGCCGTGGGGTTGGACGTTGGCGCCATGTCAGGCTTTTCCAACGAGATCGTCGATAACGAGTTCTTTGCGGGGACAACGCTCAAATCAAACTTTCTGTGCAATCTGGGCTACGCGGATGAAACCGGTTTGTTCCAAAAACTGCCGCGGTTTCCATTCGAAAGGGTCTGTTCCTATGCATGAAGAGGTGACGCTGTGGCCATGAAAATAAAACCTGTGGTGACGTACCGCACGACAGCGCAATGCCCGACACATGCGCGCACTGAAATCCCAATTCGCGATCTGGATGTGATTGTCGACGAACCCGTCGAACGGGGCGGAACAAATCTTGGCCCGTCTCCGACCGAAACCGCGATGGCGGCCCTGATCGCCTGTACCAACGTCATCGGACACAAGAATGCACACCGGTTGGGCATTGATCTTGGCACGGTGACAATCGACGCGAAATGCAGGTTGGATCGACGCGGCGTCCTGATGGAGGAAGAGATCGATGTCCCGTTTCCCGACATCGAACTCACCGTGAAATGTGACACCCCCGCCGGTCAAGAGGAGCTGACACGCGTGGGCGAAGAGACGGCCAAATATTGTGCCATCGCAAAACTTTTTGAAGCGGCAGGCACGGACCTGACCGTCAACTGGGTCAAAACCAACTAATAAAAGACAAAAGATCTGACTTTCTGGGAGGAGAGAAATGAAAAACTGGACCAAACGCAGCCTTATGGGCGCTGCTCTTGCAGGCGCAATGGCGCTGCCCGCCGCAGCAGAAGAAACCATTTCTGCCGTTGTCATCGACGGCTACCCGGACCGGGCATTGTGGGTGAAAGAATTCACCAACTTCTTCATCCCAGAAGTGGACAAGCGGCTGGCCGAGGCCGGCAATTACAAGATGAACTGGCAAGAGAACTATGGCGGTTCCATCGTAAAGCCAAAAGGCGTTCTGGAAGGGATTCAGCTGGGCCTTGGCGACATTGGCATCGTCACAACCATCTTCCATTCTTCGAAACTGCCGAGCCAGGGCATTTCAGGTTCGACGCCATTCGTTGCAACAGACGCGCGCGCCGTGGCCAAGGCTGTGGATGAAATCGCGCGCGAATTTCCGGCAATGCAAAATGAGTTCGCCGCGCAGAACCAGGTTTATCTGGCAACGGGTGTTGTTCTGGACACCTATCAGATCTTTTGCTCGAAACCGATTGCTGCCGTCTCGGACCTGGAAGGGCGCAAGATTGCCGGTGCAGGCCTAAACCTGCGCTATCTTGAGGGCATCAAAGATGCGGCTGGCGTTCGTGGAGGGCTGACAGACTTTTACAACATGGTCCAAACCGGTCTGGTTGATTGTGCGATGCTCTGGCCCGAAGCCGCCAAGACATTCAAGATCGCCGAAGTGGCTCCTTACATGCTCAAAGCTGACTTGGGGGCCGTAAACTCCAAGACGATCACTGTGAATTCTGACTATTGGGCAAAGCTGCCAGATGAAGTCAAAGACGTTCTGAAGGCCGTCGCCATCGACTACAGGGATCACGTGGCTGGTATCGCTATGGACCGCGCAGCGGCTTCACGGGACGCCTATACCGAAGCCGGAGGCACAATTGTCGAAGTTTCGGACGAAGAGCGCACGGCCTGGGCCAACGCCATGCCGAATGTTGCGCAGGAATGGGCGGCCACGCTGAATGAAAACGGCGAACAAGGCGACGCAATACTGGCCGCCTATCTTGGCAAGCTTCAGGATGCTGGTTTCACCGGTGTCCGTGACTGGACAGCCAAGTAACCACCCGGCGACCCAAGAAAGGGCCTAATATGCTGAAGACCGCAGTCGCTGGCCTGTCACGGGTCGCCAACTCAATCGCAATCGCCGCCAACGCTCTGGGTACGCTCGTCGTCCTTGCGTTGGTGGTCATCCTGAATGTCGACGTCATTGCGCGCGGGCTGTTCTCGGCCCCCCTGCGTGGCACCTACGAAATGGTGCAATTTTCCGTCGTGATGATCGTTTTTCTGCAGCTGGCGGATGTGGTCAGAGTTGACCGGCTGACGCGTTCGGACGGATTTTTGAACCTGCTGCACCATCGCCGCCCCGGCCTGACCGCCAACCTGAGACGCATCATCAACGCGATCTCAGCGATCTTCATGGGATTGATCGCCTACATTACCTTCCCGGAATTCCTGCACATGTGGGAAACGCAAGACTACTTCGGCGTGCCCGGTCTTTTTACTTTACCCTGGTGGCCGGTCAAATTGGTTATCGCATGTGGCACTGCGCTTGCCTGCGTGATCTTCGTGATCAAGGTCATCACAGCGCAGGACCGACCACAGCTTGTCCGCACTCCTGAACATGACGAGGCTGAACAATGACGCCGATTGAAATTGGCCTGATCTCGGTCGTTGCCATTGTTTTTCTGATCTACGCGGGTGTTTACATTCCCATTGCTCTGGGCGTGGTTTCGTTCGTGTCGATCTGGCTGATGCGGGATAACTTCACGCTCGCGCTCAACCTGCTGAAAGTGGCGGTGGGCGACAGTGCCATGGAATACAGTTTCGCAACCATCCCTTTGTTTACCTTCATGGGGCTTATCGTCTCAAAGGCCGGGTTGGGCCGGGACATCTACGAGGTCATGACCATGCGGTTTCGCAAGGTCAAAGGCGGTATCGGCATGGCAACCGTCGGGGCCAACGCCGTCTTTGCTGCTGTCACCGGGTCGTCAATTGCATCTGCATCCGTGTTCACCAAGGTTTCGGTGCCGCAAATGATGGCGCAGGAATACAACCCGCGCTTTGCGGTTGGCGTGGTTGCCGGATCATCGGTTCTGGGCATGATCATTCCGCCATCGGCCATGCTGATCATCTATTCCTTTGTCGCCGAGCAGTCGGTGGGCGATATGTTCCTGGCAGGCGTCATTCCCGGGATCATGCTGGCGATCGCCTATGTTGGCGCAATCTGGGTCATGGGACGCTTTACACCTGCATTTGTCGGTGGGCGTGTTATCGAAGACACCGAATGGATGTCCGGCCGCGAGGTCGCCTCCAAAACGCTTCCGACACTGTTCATCATCACTGTCGTGCTCGGCGGGATTTACACCGGGTGGCTGACAGCGGTCGAAGCGGGCGCCGCCGGAGGGCTGGTTGCGTTGGTCATCGCCGTCGCACGTCAGTCCATGTCTCCAAAAGCCTTCTGGGATGCATTGCTGGAAACCGGCCACATCACCGCGGCGATCCTGTTCCTGATCACGGCGGCGTCGATCTACAGCCGAATGTTGGGACTGGCCGGACTGCCCAATCAGTTGCAGGACTTGCTCGCGGGGAATTCGGCGTCCTTCTGGTCGATCATGCTGCTTTATGTGCTGTTGATGCTGTTTTTGGGCACGCTGCTGGATACGGCTTCGATCATCCTGATTGTTGTGCCGCTGTTCCTACCTATGGCTGAAGCCCTTGATATGTCGCTGGTCTGGTTTGGGATCATCACCGTGGTCGGAGCTGAAATCGGGCTGTTGACCCCGCCTTTGGGCATATCCTGCTTTGTTATCAAATCCACGATCAATGATGACCGAATATCGCTCAAGGACGTGTTCATGGGAGCTCTTCCCTTTGCGTTCGTAATGCTGATCGTGCTGTTCATTCTGATCGAGTTCCCGATCCTCAGCCTTGCCTTGATTTAAGGAGAGCAAAATGCGCTCTGTCACCAAAGATAACATCACCGACGTGTTCATGGGGTATCTGTCCAAAGACACCGATCCACGGATGCGCGAGATCATGGGCTCGCTGGTCAAACACCTCCATGACTTTGCCCGCGAAACCCACCTGACACACGATGAATGGCGCGCCGGAATAGCGTTTCTGGAAGGCTGCGCTGCTGTGGAAACCGAGGATCGGCATGAATTCGTTCTGGCGTCGGATGTGCTGGGCCTGTCGTCACTGGTCGATATGCTGCATTCCAACCCCGACGCGACCAGTTCGTCCGTACTCGGTCCATTTCACGTCTCTGGCGCACCGCCGCTGCCGGTTGGCGGTGACATGAAGCGCCACTACGGCGGACCAGTTCTGCTGGCCGAGGGGGTCATACGGGATACAGACGGCAATCCGATTGCAGGCGCGGAACTCGACATTTGGCAAACGGCACCAAATGGCCTCTACGCCAGTCAGGATGAAGAGCAAGATACCTACTCTTTCCACGGCTTGATGACGGCCGACGCGGAGGGCCGGTATGCTTTCACCACGGTCAAACCGGTCGAATATACGGTCCCGTCTGATGGGCCTGTCGGGGACATCCTGCGTGTCTGCGGACGTCACCCCTGGCGACCGTCGCACCTGCATTACATCGTCAAGGCTCCTGGGTATCGCTCGTTAGTGACCGAAATCTTCCCCGACGATGATCCCTATCTGGATAAGGACACAGTGTTTGGTGTTCGGGACGATCTTGTGATGACCTATGTTGAACGACCCGCTTCAGAGTTTCCTGGTGGAATGGAACTTTCTGGCAAGATTACCGAACCATTCCTGCACGTAAATTTCGATGTGACGCTAGCCAAAGATTGACCCAGGGATTGAGTGGACAAGAGCTCAAATCCCTAAGGCCAGGACCGACCTTAGGCCTCAAGCCTCTGCGAAACGCCCCTGACTGGAGCAGCGCGCGCCGCCAACCAACCTGGCTGCCAGAGCGACAAATAGCGGACGGCAATCTGGCGCTCAACAAACGACCGGGTGGAACTTCGACCCCGTTGATCTCATTGAACTTTCGGTTCCGAAGTGTGTGCTGCACGGCCGCGAGTTGTTCTCTGCGTGAGCGAAGGCCGCGACTTCGATTCAGCCGCATAGGGCCCACACATGACATTTGGATCTGCACGATAAACCTTAGCTTCGGAGCGCTTGGTCGGATTTTGACGCAAAGGTCAAAGCCATTCGCCCCTCAAGACCCGCAAAGCTTCGCAATATAAGATCCGCCGCCTTTGACGTCAGTTCCCCTGATTGCGAAACAACCGTGTGGACGAGAACATCGACTCGAGCTCTTCGATCCGCTCTTTGCTCTCTTCCCAGCGGGCATCCTGCACCTCGGCAATCAACGCCTCGACGATCAGCAGGATCGCCATGGTGCTGTCCCAACTGGACGGCGCCTCGACCAGCCCGTTGAAGGTGTAATCCGCGCAGCGCCCGATGGGCGAGCCCCATTGGTCAGTGAACAAAACCACCGTCACGCCGCGCTCGCTGGCGATCTGGGCCAGTTTTTCCAGATGGGCCTCGTATCGGCGGATGTCAAAGATCACCAGGACCGAGTTCTTGTCCATGTCCAGCAGGTACTGCGGCCAGACGTTGGCGGAATTGCCCAGCATGGTCACATTGGGGCGGATGATCTGCATGTGGTTGAACAGGTAGTCCGCGTTTGACCGGGTGATGCGCCCGCCCACCACGTACAAAGGCCGGGATTTGTCCGCCAAAAGCTTTGCGACGGTGTCGAACATCTCGGTATCGACCCGCTCCAGCGTGTGGCGCATGTTGGTCCAGACCACCTGTGCGAACCGCATCAGCGGGTGTTCAGCACTGTCATCGACCATCCAGGCGTCGCGTTTGGACAACGGTTGCTTGATCTGGGCGGCCACCTCTTCTCGCAGGGCATCCTGCAAATCGGGGAAGCCATCGAACCCAAGCTTGCGCGCCATGCGGATCACCGTGGGCGTCGAAACCCCCGCGGATGAAGCCAGCTTGGTGATCGATTGCAGCCCGCCCATTGGATAGTCTTGCAACAGGACCGAGGCCAGCTGCCGTTCCGACGGCGTCAACTCGGCGGTGTGGTCCTGTAGCAATTGCTTCACAAGCTTGGTGGTCGGGGTCAAGGGTATCCCTCTTGTCTCTTTTTGGCTGCCCGTCGTTTCCTATCGGGAACGTCCGGTTAGCATTTACTACAGCCTAACCAGCTTTGTAGCGATGTCTACAGAAATTATGTTGACAGCTACGGATCGGCTGTAACTAATGCTACACATGTCTGCCAAACCCGAGTCACCTCTCCTTTCTGAACTGGAGCGCCCCGCGGCGCGCGCCTTGAATGTGCGCGGCCAGGGTCAGGCCTTTTTGGTCTGCGAACATGCCAGCCGCTTCATCCCTGCCAGCCTGAATGGTCTGGGGCTGAGCGATGAGGCCGCGCGCTCTCATGCCGCCTGGGATATTGGCGCTTTGGAGTTATCGGTCGAATTGATGGGCGCACTTGATGCGCCGCTGGTGCATTCACGGATCAGCCGTTTGGTTTATGACTGCAACCGCCCCCCATCTGCGCCCGATGCCGTCCCTGCCAAGAGCGAACGTTTCGAGGTTCCGGGCAATGTCGACCTGACGCATGCACGCCGCACGTCCCGTGTAGCGGAAGTCTATGAACCGTTCCGCGATCTGCTGAGCCAGACGCTGGACGCCCGCCCCGCCCCGCCCGTGATGATCACCATCCACAGTTTCACGCCGATCTATCGCGGTCAGCCGCGCACGGTCGAACTGGGCATCCTGCATGACTCGGATGACCGCGCCGCGAGACTGTTGCTGGAGGCGGCGCAGGGCAGCGGGCTTAACACAGCGCTCAACGAGCCCTACTCGGCCACTGATGGTGTCACACACACGTTACGCGAGCATGCGCTAAAGCGCGGATTGCCCAACGTGATGATCGAAGTGCGCAATGACCTGATCAACTCGCCTGCGGGCGTGAACCGCATCTCGGGCCTGCTGGCGCCGATGCTGGCGCAGATGGTCGATCAATTGACAACGGAGGCGGCGGAATGACCCTGGCACGGCGCTACATTGCCTGGATCGACGGGATGAACCGGCTGATTGGTCGCGTGGTGATGTACGGCATCTTTGTGATGATGGGCATTCTGCTTTGGTCTTCGGTCTCGAAAACCTTCTTCCTGCCCTCGCTCTGGACGCTGGAAATGGCGCAGTTTGCCATGGTCGCCTATTACATTCTGGGCGGGCCCTATTCGATCCAGATGGGGTCCAACGTCCGGATGGACCTGCTGTATGGCGAATGGTCGGTGAAACGGCAGGCCTGGACCGATGCCCTGACGGTTTTGTTCCTGATCTTCTACCTCTGTGTCATGCTGTACGGCGGCTATGACTCTTTGAGCTATTCGTTCCAATACGGCGAGCGCAGCCCCACCGCCTGGCGCCCCTATCTGTGGCCGATCAAGACCATCATGTGCGTTGGTCTGTTCCTGATGCTGCTGCAGGCAATTTCCGAACTTCTAAAAGACATCCTGCGGATCCGCGGAGAAGACATTCCGAAGGAGACCATCTGATGTCCTATGAGCTGATCGCGATCCTCATGTTCTCGACCATGATGCTGATGCTGTTGACCGGCCAGCGCGTGTTCGGGGCCATCGGGTTTGTGGCCGTCGTTGCCTCGCTGCTGCTCTGGGGCGACCGGGGCGGCTATGACCTGGGGTTTTCGGCGGCGATGAAGCTGATGAAATGGTATCCGCTGCTGACCCTGCCGATGTTCATCTTCATGGGCTACGTCCTGTCCGAAAGCAAAATCGCCGACGACCTTTACAAGATGTTCCACGTCTGGATGGGCGGCCTGAATGGCGGGCTTGCGATTGGCACCATCGGGCTGATGGTCCTGATCTCTGCCATGAACGGACTTTCGGTGGCGGGGATGGCAATCGGCTCGACCATCGCCCTGCCAGAATTGCTCAAACGCGGCTATGACAAGAGGATGGTGACGGGGGTGATCCAGGCCGGATCAAGTCTGGGCATTCTTGTGCCACCCTCGGTCGTTCTGGTGCTTTATGCGATGATCGCGCGCCAACCGGTGGGCCAGTTGTGGCTCGCGGGTGTGATCCCCGGCCTGATGATGGCGTCGATGTTCATCCTCTATATCGTGATCCGCTGTAAGGTGAACCCGGCGCTCGGGCCCGCCCTGTCGAAAGAAGAGCGCGATGTGCCCATGGCGGAAAAGATGCGCCTGCTGCGTGCAGGCCTCCTGCCGCTGGGGATCTTTGCGGCGATGATGGTGCCCTTTGTGAACGGCTGGACCTCGCTCGTTGAAAGCTCGGCCATCGGTGCGCTGACCGCCTTTGCCGCTGCCGTGCTCAAGGGCCGGATGACGCGCGAGGTGTTCGAAAACTCAGTCCGCAACACCCTGGGCATTTCCTGCATGTTCATGTGGATCATTCTTGCCGCCCTGGCCTTTGGCGCCGTGTTCGACGGTCTGGGCGCGGTCAAGGCGATCGAGGGCGTGTTCACCGAACGCCTTGGCCTGTCCCCTTGGATGATCCTGATCCTGATGCAGCTGAGCTTTATCTTGATGGGCACCTTTCTGGATGACACGGCGATGCTGGTCATCGTCGCCCCGCTCTATGTGCCGCTGGTGGGCGCGCTTGGGTTCGACCTAATCTGGTACGGCGTGCTTTACACGATCACCACCCAGATCGCCTATATGACCCCGCCGTTTGGCTACAACCTGTTCCTGATGCGCGCCATGGCCCCGCCCGAGGTGACCCTGCGCGACATCTACGGCTCGATCCTGCCCTTTGTACTGGTGATGACGCTTGCCTTGGCCACCATCATGACCTTCCCGCAGATCGCGCTGTGGCTGCCTGACTACGTTTACAACAACTGACCCCGGACCCTACCGGGGCACCCGACCCGACCAACAACAACCATGGGAGAGTACCAATGACGACAAGACGCAAGTTTTTAACAACCGCCGCCGTCGGCACCGCCGCGGCCCCGCTGGCCACCCCGGCGCTGGCGCAGTCCACCATCAAATGGCGGATGCAGACCTATGCAGGTGCCGCTCTGGCGGCCCATGTGATCGACCCGGCGATCGAGATGTTCAACAAGATCGCAGGCGACCGCATGCAGATCGAGCTGTTCTATGCCGATCAGCTGGTCCCCACCGGTGAGCTCTTCCGCGCCATGCAGCGCGGCACTATTGACGCGGTGCAGTCCGACGACGACTCGATGGCCTCACCCACCGAAGTCACAGTTTTTGGCGGCTACTTCCCCTTCGCCTCGCGCTACTCGCTCGATGTACCGGTGCTGTTCAACCAATACGGCCTGAACGAGATCTGGGACGCGGAATATTCCAAGGTCGGCGTCAAGCACATCAGCGCGGGCTCCTGGGATCCCTGCCACTTTGCCACCAAGGACCCGATCCGCTCGCTGGCCGACCTCAAGGGCAAACGCGTCTTCACCTTCCCCACTGCGGGCCGCTTCCTGGCACAGTTCGGCGTCGTGCCGGTTACCCTGCCGTGGGAAGACATCGAAGTTGCGGTTCAAACCGGCGAGCTCGACGGCATCGCATGGTCAGGCATCACCGAGGACTACACCGTGGGTTGGGCCGACGTGACCAACTACTTCCTGACCAACAACATCTCGGGCGCATGGGCCGGATCGTTCTTTGCCAACATGGACCGTTGGAACGAACTGCCCGAAGACCTGCAGACCCTGTTCCGCGTCTGCTGTGACCAGTCGCATTATTACCGCCAGTGGTGGTATTGGGGCGGCGAAGCCAAGCTGCGCGTCCACGGACCGAAAATGGAGCTGACCTCGATCCCCGACGAAGAATGGGCAACAGTCGAAGCGGCTGCGCGCGTCTTCTGGGACGAGATCGCCGCCGAGTCCGAAACCAAAGCAAAGGTTGTCGAAATCTTCAAACAGTACAACGCGGACATGGAAAAGGCCGGTCGCCCATACCGCTACGGCTGATACAAACAGATTTGGCCTGCTTTCGGGCGGGCCAAATTTCTTTCAAAGAAATTTGACGGATTTTTCGAAAAAATCCGCCACCGCAGAAAAGGTGCGTCATGCTGACATTCGAAACCCTCAAGGAACAGGCTGCCTCGGGCGAGGTGGATACGGTTCTGGTGTGCTTGGTGGACATGCAGGGCCGCCTGATGGGCAAGCGTTTCCACGTGCAGAACTTCCTCGACAGCGCGTATGAGGAGACCCATTGCTGCAACTACCTGCTGGCCACTGACCTGGAAATGGCCACCCCCGATGGTTACAAGGCCACCAGTTGGGAAGCGGGGTATGGCGATTATGTCATGAAACCCGACCTGTCCACCCTGCGCCCGATGCCCTGGCTTGAGGGCACCGTGATGGTGCTCTGCGATGTGCTGGACCACCACACCCACGAACCGGTTCCCCATTCCCCGCGCCAGATCCTGCAGGCACAGATCGCCCGCGCCGAGGCCATGGGCCTGACGCCGATGATGGCGACCGAGCTGGAATTCTTCCTATTCGATCGAACGTTTGATGAAATCCGCGCGGGTGATTTCCGCGATTTGACACCCATCTCGGGCTACAACGAAGACTATCACATCCTGCAGACCAGCAAGGAAGAGCACGTGATGCGGCCCATTCGCAATCACCTCTATGCAGCTGGCATCCCAGTGGAAAACACCAAAGGTGAAGCCGAAGCCGGACAAGAAGAGCTCAACATCCGCTATGCCGACGCGCTGGCCTGCGCCGATCACCACACCATTGCAAAACACGCCACCAAGGAGATCGCGCATTTCCACGGCCACGCCGCGTCGTTCCTGCCGAAATGGCACCATGACCGCGTGGGGTCCGCCAGCCATGTGCATTTGTCGCTGTGGCGCGATGGCAGCCCTGAGTTCTACGACGCCAACGCCCCTCATGGGCTGAGCGAGTTGGGGCGACAGTTCTGTGCGGGCATGATCAAATACGCCCCCGACTACACCTTTTTCCTGGCGCCTTACGTGAACAGCTACAAACGTTTCATGAAAGGCACTTTTGCGCCCACCAAGACCGTCTGGTCGGTGGACAACCGTACCGCAGGCTTCCGCATGTGCGGCGAAGGCACAAAAGGCGTACGCATGGAATGCCGGATCGGTGGCTCGGACTTGAACCCCTATCTGGCGCAGGCTGCTCTGCTGGCCGCCGGTTTGAAGGGGATCGAGGAAAAGCTTGAGCTGGCGCCGCACACAGCGGGCGATCTGTACGAGGACAGCGATGCCCGCGAAATCCCCCGCACGCTGCGCGATGCGGTGGAAACCCTGCGCAGCTCGACGATGCTGCGCGAAGCCATGGGCGATTGGGCGGTGGATCATTACACGCGCTGCGCCGAATGGGAGCAGGAAGAGTTCGACCGCGTGGTGACGGATTGGGAAATCGCACGCGGGTTTGAGAAAGCTTGATATCTCAGGCTGGGGGCCAGCCCCCAGACCCCCGGGATATTTTTGGCAAGAGGAAGACAGGGGCGTCGCCCCTTAGTTGGAGTTCAGTGATGACTGGAACCGTTCAGTGTATCTCGCCGATTGATGGATCGGTTTATCTGGAACGACCGTTGGCAAGCCCTACAGAGGCTTTGGCGGCTGCGGCACGTGCGAACGCAGCGCAAAAGACATGGGCCGCGCGTCCCTTGGCCGAGCGTATCGCTCTGGTGCAGGCCGCCGTGGCCGAGGTGGGCAAGACCACCGACCGCATGGCGGTGGAACTGGCCCATCAGATGGGCCGCCCGGTGCGCTATGGGGGCGAGTTTGGCGGCTTCAACGAGCGCGCCAGCCACATGGCCGAAATTGCGGAAACCGCGCTCGCGCCGATTGTGGTCGAGGACAGCGACACCTTCCTGCGCAAGATCGAGCGTGAAGCCCATGGTGTCGTACTGGTCGTCGCGCCCTGGAACTATCCCTACATGACTGCGATCAACACCGTGGCCCCTGCCCTGATTGCGGGCAACACCGTGCTGTTGAAACACGCCGCGCAAACCCTGCAGGTGGGCGAGCGGATGGCCGAGGCGTTTCATGCCGCAGGCATCCCGCAGGACGTGTTCCAGAACCTGTTCCTGAACCACGACACCACCGCCGAGCTGATCTCGGGCCGCCACGTGAATTTCGTGAACTTCACCGGCTCGGTGCGCGGCGGTCAGGCGATGGAGCGCGCGGCTGCGGGCACCTTTACCCCAGTATCGACCGAGCTGGGTGGCAAGGACCCCGGTTATGTCCGCGCCGATGCCGATCTGGATGCCGCCGTCGATACGCTGATTGACGGGGCCATGTTCAACTCGGGCCAGTGCTGTTGCGGGATCGAGCGCATCTATGTCCACGATAGCCTTTATGACGCCTTTGTTGAAAAGGCCGTGGCACTGGTAAAGACCTATAAGCTGGGCAACCCGCTGGAGGCTGAAACCACCATGGGCCCGATGGCGCATGTCAGGTTCGCTGCCGAGGTGCGTGCCCAGATTGCCGAGGCCCTTGAGGCCGGTGCTGTCGCCCATATCGAGACCATGGAGGCCGATGATGGCGGTGCTTATCTGACGCCGCAGATCCTGACGAACGTCACCCACGACATGCGCGTGATGCGCGATGAGAGTTTTGGTCCGGTTGTGGGCATCATGAAGCTGTCCAGCGACGAAGAGGCCATCGAATTGATGAATGACAGCCAGTTTGGCCTCACCGCCTCGATCTGGACGGCCGATACAGACAAGGCCGACGAAATCGGCGCGCAGCTGGAAACCGGCACCGTCTTCATGAACCGTTGCGATTATCTGGATCCCGCATTGTGCTGGACCGGATGCAAAGACACCGGGCGCGGTGCAGGCTTGTCCGTCCTGGGCTTTCATGCTCTGACGCGCCCCAAATCCTACCACCTGAAAAAGGGCTGATCTGATGAACCTTGTTGGCAACTGGTCCTACCCCACCGCCGTGCGCTTTGGCGCAGGCCGCATTTCTGAAATCGCAGACGCCTGCGCGGCGGCTGGCATCACCAAGCCTCTGTTGGTGACCGACAAGGGCCTGGCCGATCTACCGATCACGGAGGCCACGTTGGACCTGCTGGACGCAGCTGGCCTGGGCCGCGCGCTGTTTTCGGACGTCGACCCGAATCCGAACGAGAAAAACGTCGAGGCCGGGCTGGCCGTTTACCGCGAAGGCGGCTTTGACGGTGTCATCGCCTTTGGTGGCGGCTCGGGCCTTGATCTGGGCAAGACGCTGGCCTTCATGGCGGGTCAGACGCGCCCGCTGTGGGATTTCGAAGACATCGGAGACTGGTGGACCCGCGCCGATCCAGCGGGCATCCACCCGATCGTGGCCGTACCCACAACTGCTGGCACCGGATCAGAGGTGGGGCGCGCGGGCGTTATCACCAACTCGCAAACTCACGAGAAAAAGATCATCTTCCATCCGCTGATGTTGCCCAAGGTGGTGATCTGCGACCCGGAACTGACCGTGGGCATGCCCAAGTTCATCACCGCAGGCACCGGTCTGGACGCGTTCGCCCATTGTGTTGAGGCCTTCTGTTCGCCGCACTACCACCCGATGTCTCAGGGCATGGCGCTGGAGGGCATGCGTCTGGTCAAGGACTACCTGCCACGCGCCTATGCCGATGGCACCGACCTTGAGGCGCGCGCGCATATGATGTCGGCCGCAGCCATGGGCGCGACTGCGTTCCAAAAGGGTCTGGGCGCAATTCACGCTCTATCGCACCCCATCGGCGCGCATCACCACACCCACCACGGCACCACCAACGCCGTCTGCATGCCCGCCGTGCTGCAGTTCAACCGCCCCGCCGCCGAGGGCGTGTTAACCCAGGCCGCCGCCTATCTGGGTATTGAAGGCGGATTTGACGGATTTGCTGCCTACGTTAACAACCTGAACGATAGCTTGGGCATCCCCAAATCGCTGGCCGAATTGGGGGTCAGCAACCCCGATCTGGACGCTCTGGTGCGCGATGCACTCAACGACCCGTCCACGGGCGGCAACCCGGTCGAAATGACGGCAGAAAACACGCGCGCGCTATTCGAAGCCATCCTCTGAGGCGCACAACCACCCTAATTAAAAGCCTTCGGCCCCAACCACCGCCGGTTGGGGCCATTTTTTTTGCGCCAAACGCGCATGGCACAATGCGTTGACGGCGCCTGTGGTCAGCCCGCAACAATTTCATCATTTTCACCCTTGGGGTGTATCGCCCTTAGATCAATGTGATAGCTGATAAGAAAACGCACTAAAGTGCGAAAAAACAACATAATTGGAGCAGGTCCATGAAAACTTTGACCCTGGCAGCCCTTGGGCTGTCCGTCGCATTCGCGCAGTCCACTACAGCCGCTGAATTGGTTGGCGGCTATGTCGATCTTGGCTATTCCGCCTTCACCGACAACACCCGTGTCTCCAAACGCTCGCTCACCGGTTCGGGCGAGGTCGCATTTACCCGCACCTTTGGCCTGCAAGCTGATCTGGGCCTGCATGATCTGAACGCCGTTAACGAGGTTGGCACCAATGTAACCCTGCACGGCAACTTTCACGTGGGCGAGTTCACCTCGCTGGGTGTGTTCGCCGGGCGTGACAACCTTAACAACCAAGGCGTGAATTTCTATGGCGTCGAAGCCGGGCACGAAACTGGCCGGATCGAGTTCGAAGGCTACGCATCCATTGCCGACGCCGCCGGAAACAATGGCAGCAACGGCACGCTGGCGGGCCTGCAAGTTCGGGGCAACATCAACGAATCCTGGCGCCTGAAAGCCAACGTCGACTACATCGACGCGCGCAACGGCGTTGACGCGACCCGCTACAGCATCGGTGCCGACTATGACTTTGGCCAAGGCGGCGCCTTCTACGCCGAAGCGGGTGGCTTTGACGCCAACGCAGGCAATGCGGGCGCAAACGAGGCCTTTGTCGGCTTTGGCGTGCGCTACAATCTGGGCACCAAGCGTGGCACCACCTTTGGTCGCCGCGGCTTCTTGGACAAACTGCCCGGCCTCTGATCCACCTGTGGCGTCGGCGCCGCGATTGGCGCCGACGATTCCCCCAATTCCTTTAACACTTTACCTGATTCGCTCCGTGCATTAGATTGTGCCTATCAGAGCGCGAAAAGCGCCGTGCAGAGATGTACAAGAACTATCCCGTGCGAGAGGCGCACGAGGCAAAGGAGCAGAACATATGAAACCCCAGGCAATGGCGGCGGTGCTTGCCATGGGGCTCGTCCCGATCAGCGCGAACGCTCAGGCAATCAGCGGCGCAAATGTTGACGTGTCCCACTATCAGTTCACCAACAATTCCAAAGGCACGCGCCAAGCACTGCGCGGATCCTTTGAACTTGGGCTCAGCGACAGCTTTTCGACCCAGATCGACCTCGGTTACTACCGCTTTGGCCAAAGCAACACATCCGGCCACAGCGCAACCTTGCACGGCGTTTATCAGTTCGACTATGGCGGGGCGATTGGTGCCTTTTGGGGCACCGAGGACGAGAACACCATCGACCGCAACTTCTATGGGCTTGAGGCCACCTATGACTTCACCGGCATGACGGTAGAAGGGTATTTCTCGCGCGGTCGTGTCCAGGGGCAGAACGCCACCCTGCTCGGCGCCAAGCTCAGCAGCGACGTGGGCAGCAACCTGAGCTTGAACGCGCAGTTCGACTATATGGACAACAAAACAGGTTCAGACCTGACCCGTCTGGCCATCGGCGCCGACTATGAACTGGGCAGCGGCGTGGCGCTGTATGGCGAATTGGGCAACGGCAACGCCCGCGTCGCCAACTTCAGCTCCAGCGATGCCTTCGTGGGCTTTGGGATGAAGTTCAACCTGGGCGACCGCCCCGGCACCACCTTTGGCCGCCGTTCCATCTTGGATCGTCTACCGGGTATGTAACCCGCACTCATCGCCGATTGAATTCAGGCCGCTGCGGTTATCCGCTGCGGCCTTTTTCATGTTCACTGACGCCCGGAAATCAATCGCTGCATGGTGCAAGATACACATAGGGTTCGACGAAGAACCATCACCAAAACCTGTGGTCGATCAGGAGTTGATCTGGCGGATCATTTCCCTGACGGCGGCAACGGTGCGCGTCGCGCGACACGCAGATTCAGCCAGAGACCTCCGGGTTGACCACATTGGTCGGCACCCCAAGCGCAAAAGCGTTCACCTGGTCGTAGATGTCCGCGAACTGAAGGTCGAATTCGTCTTCGGTGACGAAACCGATGTGCGGCGTGGCGATGAGATTGGGATGGGTCAGCAGAGGGTCGGACGAGTCGGTCAATGGTTCGGTGTCGAACACGTCAATGGCAGCCTTGCCCGGGCACCCCGCGTTCAGTGCCTGCAACAGCGCACCCGGCGCGATCAGCCCCGCGCGTGAGGTATTCACGAGCAGCGCACCGGACTGCATCGCCGCCAGATCCTGTGCGGTGATGATCCCGCGCGTGGCCGGTTTCAGGCGCAGGTGCAGGCTGACCACGTCGGCTTCGGCGAAGAAGGCCTGCCGATTTTCGGCGATTGTCTCCCCCTGTGCTTGAGCACGGGCTCGCCCCTCCTTCGAGGCCCACCAGGTCACCTCCATTCCAAAGGCGCGCGCATACCCGGCCACCAATCGCGCAATGCGGCCATAGCCATAAAGCCCCAGACGACGCCCCCTGAGTGTCTTGCCGACGCCTGATTGCCAACGCCCGGCCTTTACACTGGCCATCTGCCCGGGCAAATCGCGCATCCCGGCCAGGATCAGGGCCCAAGTCAACTCAGCTGCGGCATGGTTGGGGGCGCCGCCGCTGGGTATCTTCGAACAGAAGGCAACCCCGTGATCGGTACAGGCAGCAACGTCCACATGCGGGTAGACCCCGCGTTGCGAGATTAGGCGCAGGTTGGGAAGACGCTCCAGCAGGTCACGCGTGACTTGGGTGCGTTCGCGAAACAGCACCAGCGCTTCGGCGTCGGCCAGCCGTTTGACCAGACTGTCGACATCCTCGACATGGTCGGTCCAGACGGTCACCTCATGCCCGTCAAGCTTGGCAAAGCTGGGCAGGCCGCGCAGCGTATCGAACCAGTCATCCAGAATGTGAACGCGCATCATTGCCCCTTGTGATAAGCCGCCACTGCGTTCGCGGCGCGATCGTGCAGGACCGACAGGCGCTGAACCTCGGGATCTTTCAAGTTCGGCATAGAGGTCAGCTCGGCCCCGATGGTGTCGCGCACCTCGCGCAAGCTGTCGATGGCGGCGTTGATGCGGTTTATGGCGTCTTGGGATGTCATGGTCTTCCTCAGTGAGACAGCAGAACGGGGATGGGGGCGGACCGAAGGACCCGGGCTGTGACACCGCCCAGGAAATCCTCGCGAAATTTCGAATGCTCATAGGCGCCCATGACCAGCAGACAGGGGTCATGTTCGGTGCACCAGGCCAGCAAAGCGCGTGCCACACCGGGCGTGGCGGCGATATGTTCGTGGGTGGCCGCGACACCATGGCGAGACAGGTGCAGGGTGACATCACCGACCGGGCGCGGCATGGCCTCGTCTCCGATGGTCAAGACGGTTACCCGCCCCTGATCCTCCAACAGACCAAGCCCGTCCGACAGAGCCCGCGCCACTGCGCGCCCACCGTCCCAGGCCAACGCGGCATGCGCATGACGGGCCGTGGCATCGTGGCCTTCGGGCACGATCAGGATCGGGCGGCCGCTCATCAAGGCGATGCGGTCCGGATGCAGGGTGACGTGTTCGTCCACCCCGGCCTGATCCTGCCCGACAACCAACAGGTCGAAACTGCGCGCGTGTTCGGCCAGCACCGCGTCGACCCGCCCCGCGGCGCGGGTAAAGTGCAGCCGATCGCCCAAACCCAGGCCATCGCTCGCAACGCTAAACCGCGCCTCGATTTCATTCAGAATGTCGGCATTGGCCTCGGCGATGATCGTGCGCGCGCGGGCGGGGACCCAGGCGGAATTGGGATCCACCACCTCATGGGTGGAATGGGCCAGCAGCGCGGTGACATGGCCATGGTAGCCCGCAAGCTGCGCCGCGTATTTCAACGCCGAGATCGAGGACTGCCCACCATTGAACGCCACCAGGATGTTGTGCAGGGTCATGCGGGTTCCTCCTGTCCGGCCCAGGTATCGGCAGGAACATAGACGTGGCCGTCGGCCAGCTTGCGCGCCGTGCGCACAAGGCCCGCCGCGTTCAGGGCAAAGCCATCCTCGGTGCTGAAATCGACCAGCACATCGATGGTGCCCGAGGCATGTTCCAACACAACCTCGGCGGAGCTGGTGGCAGGACGCGTCAACATCCCGTCCGACACCGTACCCGGCGTCAACGCGCAAGAGGCCAGGCATTGCGCCCCGGTCACAGCCATGGTCGGATGGGTTTTCCAAGGCATGAAGTAACGCGTGGCGATGGTGCCGCCGTCGCGCGCGGGGGCCAGCAGGCCAAATTTGGGCGTAACCGACTGGCTGACATCGCCCATGCCCATCAGCTTACCCGCCTCGAGGCGCATGGCCTCCATCCGGTCGAAAAAGGCGCGGTTGGCGTCCAGCTCTTCGGCGCTTTCATATCCTGTCAGGCCGAAATCCTCGGCTCGGGCGATGACAAGGGGCATGGCGACATCCATGCAGGTCACTTCAATTCCGTCCACTGTGTCGCGCAGATTGCCCGTGGGCAGAAACGCCCCGGTGGACGAGCCCACCACGCCCATAAAGCTGAGCTGTACCGGCGCCGACGTGCCGGGCACGCCTGCGATCTCGGCGTCGCCCTCGTAGGCAAGCTTGCCGCCGGGTGTCTGCACCTTGGCGACGACCTGAGCATCGGTGTTCACGGCGCGAATGCGGATCTCGGTCACATCGCCCTGGGGCTCAATCAGCCCCATTTCAATGGCCGCGGGCCCAACACCCGACAGGATATTGCCACAGGTCGGTTTGAAATCGACCAGTTGCTCCTCGACCGAAACCTGAGCAAAGAAGTAATCCACATCCGCCCAGTTGTTGGTGCTTTTGGACAGCATTGCGACCTTGGTCGTCACGGCCGCGCCGCCGCCGATGCCGTCGATGTTCAACCCGTGTCCAGACCCCACGGCGGCAATCAGGACGCGCGCCAGGGTGTCCAGATCTTCGGGCAAATCCGAACGCCGGAAATATGGCCCCTTCGAGGTGCCTCCGCGCATGTGGATGTAGGGAATGGCGATCTGGGTCATGTCATGCTCCTCACTTCAGCGGCCAGGGCAGATCAACGGCACCCTGCAACAGGCCCGGTGGGAAATCGCGGTTCAGGGCACCCGCCATCAGGCACATGAAGCCGATGCCGCAGGCGGTCAGCAGCAGGGTCTTGCCCCAGCTGGCACCGGCCCGAACCCGCAGGAAACTGATCAGAAAGCCCAACAGCGCCAGGATGAAACCCACCACCCAGGTCGCGGCGATCAGCGCGGCGAACCAGGCCAGCGTGGACCACAAGCCAAAGGGGGCATCGGCGTCTTCGCCCGCCACCTCTTTGTCGGCAAAGATCGGATCGCCCTCGGGGCGGCGCATCATCTGCACCAGCAGGATAGCGCAGCACAGCAGGGCAAAACTGCCCACGACCAGCGGGATGATCTTGTCGGTCATGTTGTAGTCGGGGATCATGTTGGCGTTCACCAGCGCAACGATCAGATAGCCCGCCAGCACAAGCAGGAACACCATCGGCGCGCGTTTGGCACCGGACTGCACCTCGCCTTCGGCCATGATCGATTTGGCCTGGCGAATGCCAAGAACAACCGAGACCACGGTGATGATGATCAGCACGATCACGATGGGGCTAAAGACATACTCCATGCCCACATCAAACCCCTTGCGGAACCGGAAAGAGGCGATCTGAAACGCCTGGTTGGTGAATTTCTCGACCGGGTTGGACAGGACGAAACCGATCAGAAAGGCGGGTCGCGACCAATCAAACCGGCGCAGGAAGATGCCGATGAGGCCGATGGCGAACAGTGCCAGAAGATCCTCGAAGTTCTGCCCCGACTGGAACGCAGCAAAGCTGATCAGCATGAACAGGAACGGCGCCAGGTATGTGAACCGGATCGTGGTCAGCTTGGCGATGCCACCCGAGGCGGCGATGCACAGCACCGTGCCGACGACATTGGCAAGCGCCAACAGCCAGACGATCGAATAGGTGATGTCCAGGTTGTCCTTCAACATGCCCGGGCCAACCTCGATATCGCCCGAACCCAGCAAGGCCACCGCGCCGATGAAGATCGCCATCGATCCGGATCCGGGAATGCCGAACAAGAGCGTCGGGACAAGCCCCCCGCCCTCTTTTGCGTTGTTCGAACTTTCCGGCCCGATCACGCCACGGACTTCGCCCTTGCCGAAGTTGGACTTGTCCTTGGTGGTCTGGACCGAATGGCCATAGGCGATCCAGTCGACCACGCTGCCGCCCAGGCCGGGAATGATGCCCACGACGACGCCGATCACCGAACAGCGCACCGACAACCAGATATTGGCGAACCAGTCCTTTACACCGTCCAGCCACCCTGCGCCCAGGCTTGCGCCTTTGGCGATAGAACGGTCCTGGCGCAGCAGGGATACGATTTCGGGAATGGCAAAAATGCCCAGACCGACGATGACCAGCTTCAGCCCGTCGGTCAGATATGGAATGCCATAGGAGGCCATGCGCAGGCTGCCGCCTGCATCCGCCTCGCCGATGGTTCCGATCATCAGGCCCAAACCGGCGGCGGCGAGACCCTTGAGCGGGAAACGCCCCGCCAGAACGGCAACCATAGAGAGGCCGAGGATGGTGATCATCAACATCTCAGGCAGACCAAAGGCCAGGACGATGGGCCGAGCGACCAGGATAAACAGGGTCAGAAAACAGGCGCCTACAAGCCCACCAAAGAGCGAGCTGGAGAAGGCCGCAGACAGGGCCCGTGCCGCCTGCCCGTTCTTGGCCATGGGAAACCCGTCCAGCACCGTGGCCTGCGAGGCCGAGCTGCCGGGGATTCCCATCAAGACAGAGGCGAATGTGTCCGAGGTCGGCACCACGGCGACCATGCCGATCATCAGGGCCAGACCCAGAACCGGGTCCATGCCGAACATGAATGGCAAAAGCAGAGACAGGCCAGCGATGCCGCCCAGGCCCGGAAAGACCCCCACGGCCAGGCCCATCACGACCCCCAGGACCAGGTATCCCAGAACAACAGGTTGCAGGATCAAACCCCACGCTTCTCCAAGCGCAGGAAGAGCGGTGGCGAAAGCCTCCATGGGAGCCGCCTTTCAGTAGAAAAATCGGGAAAAGTGGCGCGTGTTAGACCCACGCGCCAAGGTGGGAGTGATCAGTTCAGCGAGACGCCATAGGCCTCTTGCAGCCAGTTGGTCACAAAGGTCTTGGCCTCATCCGGAACCGAAGTCGCCGTGCCCAATGCACCCTGCGCCTCCGCGCCAGTAAAGACCTGGTATTTACCAACCCGCTTAGACGAAATGTCTGCAAAATCAGCGCGCGCCACAACGGCTTCGAACGCGGCGGTGTAGGTGTCGATCACCTCTTGAGGCGTGCCTGCAGGCAGGAAGGCCAGTTTCTGCACCGGGAAGCCCGCGACAAAGAAGGCGCGCCAGGCGTCCCAGACCTCACCACTGGTTTCACAACCTTCGGTGGCCTCGCAGACCTCCTTGAAGGTCGGGATGTCGGGGAAAGTCGGATCGCGCACGATGTTGCCATCCGCGTCCAACGCTCCCCAAGTCATCATCGCCACCGCGTCGCCTGCAGCCACCATCTCGGCCGACCCTTTCAGATAGCCCGACGAGGTCTGGTAGTCGATTGTCGCTTCGCCCCGCTCAAACATCAGACGGCCGTCACCGCGCCCCTTGATGCCGAACACCGGCTCCACGTTCATGCCAAGCATCTGCCAGGCCAAAAGCGGCACCAGGTCCAGACGTGTCGCGCCTTGCGACCCATAGATGAAATCCACATCCTTCAGCCCGTTGGCCGAGCCATCAAACTTGGCGCCATCTTCCGGGTTCAAATAGGCCACGCCGCCCGTGCCCGAGGCCATGACCGGGTTCCAGTCCTTGTATTCATAACGCACACGCGGATCACCCAGCAGATAGGGAAATTGCGTCGAGCCCGAAGTGCCGAACAGCAGCGTGCCGTCGTCATGGTCCTGTTCCTGGAACCAGTTGGCCCCCTTGGTGGACCCGGCGCCCGGCATGAACTTTACCACAACCGTGGGATTGCCCGGCAGCTCTTCGGCCAGCAGCGGGGCAAAGAAGTTGGCCCATTTGGCCGACCCCCCGGTTTCCGAGAACGGAATGACCCATTCGATCGTCTTGCCGGAAAAGTCGACCTCGGCGGCCGCAGGCGCGGCAATGCCGGCGGCGGCGATCAGGCCGACAACAGCGCGGCGGGTGAAAGTGGAAACGGTCATTGGATCCTCCCTGTTGACCAGACAAGCACGGAAGCCTCCTCAGCACCACCATGATTGCCAAACTGTACGGGGTTGATTCCCCGGTTGATCTGCTGATCATGGGGGATCAACCTTGCGCCAAGCTTGCGGACCCGGACATGCGGATTGCGATCGTCGAAGACAACGAAACCCTGGCCAACGCGATTGCCTATCGCCTGCGCGACCGCGGTCACGCGGTGGATGTGCTGCATGATGGAGAGCTTGCCGATGACTTTCTGGCCCAGGATGGCGCCGACCTGGTGGTGCTGGACATCAACCTGCCGCGACGATCCGGCCTGGATATTCTGTCAGCCCTGCGCGCGAGAGGGGACGGCACACCGGTCATCCTGCTGACGGCCCGGTCGGAAACTTCGGACCGGGTGGCCGGGCTGGACACCGGAGCCGATGACTATCTGGTCAAACCCTTCGAGATGGACGAGCTGGAGGCCCGCATTCGCGCCCTGTCGCGCCGTAAGGATCTGGACTATGGCGCGCAAGAGGTTCTGGGGTCCGTGACCTTCGACCGTTCGACACGTCAGGTCAGTGCGCAGGGCACAGCACTGGATATTCCACGCAAGGAACTGGCCGTGCTGGAATGTCTGGCGGAACGACGCGGGCGCATCGTGTCCAAGGCGCAGCTGATCGAGCATGTCTATGGTGTGGGCGCCGACGTCGACGACAGCGCAATCGAACCGCATGTCTCGCGCCTGCGCAAAAGGCTGGCGCCGCATGGGGTCGGCATCAAGACCGCGCGCGGTTTGGGATACCTGCTTGAGGTCAACGGTTGATGCGCCGCGCGTCGCTCCGCCTGCGCCTTTTTGCGGTGATCCTCACTCCGCTGCTGGCCATGGCGCTGATCGTGGGGTTCTGGCGGGTGACGGTCGCACAGCAGACCGCGCAAGAGTTGTTCGACCGCTCGCTTCTGTCCGCAGCCCTGGCCATTTCCCGAGATGTGGCCGTGTCCGAAGGGGACGTGCTGTCGCTCACCACCCGTGACCTGATCGGCGATGCCGCCGGAGGCGAGGTGTTCTACCACGCAACGGGCCCCGGGGGTATCTATGTCACCGGATACGCCTATCCACCGACCGGTGGGGAAAAACCACGCCCTGCCCTGAACACACCGCATCTGTTCCAGGCGATCTATCGCGACGAAGAGGTGCGGGTGTTGCAGGTGACCGAGCGGCTGACCATCGACACTATGACTGGGGACACCACAGTCACTGTCTGGCAACGCCTGACGGACCGAAACCAGCTTGCAACGCAACTCGCGATCCGCGCCGCCGCCTTGATTGGCGTGCTGCTGGCAACTTTGGCACTTGTGGTGTGGTTCGGCGTCGGGCTTGGCCTGCGTCCGCTGCTGGATCTTGAAGAAGCGATTGCCGTGCGCTCCCCCGACGATCTGAGCCGGATCAAGCGCCCCGTCCCGATCGAAGCGAACGGCATCGTCCGCACGCTCAACCGCCTGCTGGGTCAGGTCGAGGCCAGCATTGACGCGCATCAGGCCTTCATCTCGGATGCCGCTCATCAACTGCGCAATCCCGCCGCCGCCGTGCAGTCCATGGCAGAAAGCGTCCGGGATGCACGCTCGGAAACAGACCGAAACCAGCGGATTTCCGAGCTGATTGCGGCGGCGCGTTCATCTGCCCGCGTCGCGGATCAACTGTTGTCGCTGGATCGCCTTCAACACCCCCTTCGGCCTGCAGCACAACAGAGTTTCGATCTGACGCTACTTGTCCGGCAGACCTGCGCGGATATGGGGCCAATCGTGCTGAAAGAGGACATTGATTTCGGTGTCAGTGTGCCAGACGCCCCAGTCGTTGTTCAGGGTGACCCTCTTTTTGTGACAGAAGCCATAAAAAACCTGATCGACAACGCTTTGAAGCATGGGGGCAAAACCCTGAGCGTAATCAAGGTTGCCCTGACCTGTCATGACGGGATTGCGCAGATCACCGTTGAAGATAACGGTAAGGGATTGATCCCCGAACAGGCAGACGCCGCCTTCAGGCGTTTCTCACAGATCGAACCATCAGAAGGGAGTGGCTTGGGCTTGGCCATCGTCTCTTCGGTCGCAGAGCGCCATGGCGGGCACTTGTCAATAAACAGGGTCTTACGTGGGGCCAGCCTGACACTGTCTTTGCCCGCCATGGCCACTTAGGGCGGCCAATAGCCATTGGATCCTCATATCCAATGGTGCTTTCGCTGCAAACGTATTGCCGCTCTGCCAAACGGCGCCTTGTACCCGCTTTGACACCTGCCGCGTTGTGTCCGAATGGCTGCAGGCGGTCTTGGTCGTGTCGTTCATTGAGGATGCGCAATCCACTGTGGATTGCGCCCGATCCGTTCAAGGAGGAAATCCATGAATACCCGTACCTTTACCGAGAGAACATTGGTTTGCGGGTAGATCAGCCAAAGTGCCGTGTTGGCGACGCAGGTGTAGTCCGGCAGCACGCGAACCAGGTTTCCCGTAGATAGCTCAGCATGGACGCTCCACAAAGAATGAGCAGCAACGCCCGCGCCCGCCAATGTCGCGAGCTTGTGGCTATGGCCATCATCAAAGATCAGCTTGCAGTTGTCGGCGCTTGGATCAAACTGCGCAATGGCACCGTCACCCTTGATCAGGCGCAGGGGCTCGTCGTTTCCAAAGGCCACAAGGCGGTGGTTGCGAAGATCAACCGGCGTTTCCGGATGTCCGTTCTCTTCCAAATACTTTGGCGATGCACAGAGGATACGGGTGTCGTCTGCAAGTTTGCGACCGCGTAGTGTCGAGTCCTCCAAAACGGCGTTGCGAAGGGCCAGATCGAAACTGCCGTCGATGAGATCGAATTGCTTGTCTGACAGGCGCATGTCGAGGCGAAGTTCAGGATGATCTGCCATGAACTCTGGCAGAATGGGTGCGATGTAGAGCTGCGCGAAGGTGCTGGGGGCAGTGAAGCGCAGGGTGCCGGAAACCTTGGCGCGGCCTTGCCCGAGCGCCGCTCTGGCCGCGTCCTCGCGCGCGACGATATCACGGGCATAGGGCAAGAACTCCACCCCCTCCATGGACAGGGCAACCTTGCGTGTCGAACGGTGCAGAAGATCAGCGCCGATACATTTTTCCAGCTTTGTCATCCATGCGCTGGCCACAGAAGGTGCGAGACCGAGCTCTCGCCCGGCTGCACTGATGTTCAGTTTGTCCGCGGCAAGGACGAACAGGCGAAGGGTATCGGTTTCCATTTTATATCCAAAACCAGAATTCTGATTTCAAATTCTCCCCAGTTTATTCCGCATTTGCAACAGGTCATATCTTGCGCAACACAAACCAGGAGACGCCCCCATGGCCTATTATTCTGTTCTTGCCGTCACGCCCTCCAGCGAAGATTGGATCCCGGACTATCTGCCTACCGCCAACAAGCTGGTTGCGAAGCATGGTGGCAGATATCTGGCGCGCACCGCGTCTCATGAGCAGGTCGAAGGGAGCGACCAGGCTGCTGCGTTGCGGATCATTCTGGAATGGCCGACCAGGGACGCGGCCATGAATTTCATGAATGACCCTGACTACAAACCGCATCTCGACGCGCGCACAGCTGGCTCTGAGAGTTACCATTTTGTGATCGAGGGCAAAGACGACCTTGCCTGAACCACTTGACCGGCCCGATCGCTTGCATCGGGCCGCATGCGACAAGGAAGCCTGCAATGACCAAAGCTGCGACCGTAAACTACCACGTTCATGCACCCGAGCGCCAAGCCTATCACATTGATGCAGGTGGCGTGGCCGGAGAGTTGATCTCGCCCAAGCATGCGGCGACCCAGGTCAAGCTGAAAGATGTGCGCGCTGGTGCAAGCGTCAGCTTTGCCAGCGACAGCGTTGGGTTTTGCAACGCGCCGTCCAAGGTGCGGGCCTTTGACGACAGCCGCGCGTGGCAAGCCGTCTACGATCAGGAGTTAACCGCCCTTCTTACCCGCAACATTGGCGCGAAAGAGGTCATTGTCTTCGATCACACCGTTCGCGTCGATGACCCGAATGCGACCCGCAAGCCTGCCCGCAACGTCCATAGCGACTATAGCCCAGAGGGGGCGCAGCAGCGGCTGGTCGACATACTTGGAGATCAAAAAGCCAGAGAATGGGCAGACGGGCATTATGGTTTCATCAACGTCTGGCGCCCAATCGAAAACCCAATCAATTCAGCACCTCTGGGCTTCGTGAGGCCCTCAAGCGTGCCTGATGAAGACTGGGTTTTGCTTGACCTGATCTATCCGGATCGGCGCGGGCATATCATGGGGCTGGTCGCCAATCTGGATCACGAATGGATATATCAGTCCCGCATGACGCCTGACGAAGTGGTGGCATTCAATATCTATGACAACCGGGGCAAGCCCTCGATTGCGCATTCGGCGCTGGATATGATCGAAGACGAAGCCATCATCACCAAGCGCAAAAGCATCGAAAGCCGCACCCTGGTGCGGTACTGAGGCACGTGATGACAGATCTGCGAACTCTTTCGGAAACAGGCACACTTTCATTCCCGACATTGAACCGGGCCTATGACACGGTGTTCCAACCAGGGGAATTGAGCCTTGGATTGGTTGTGCCGCTCGACGCACATCACAATGACCCGGTGCCCGACATGTCACGTCATCTCGAACGCGCACAAATGGCAGATCAACTCGGCTTTTCCGCCCTGTGGCTGCGGGATGTACCGTTCAATGTACCGAGTTTTGGCGATGCCGGGCAAGTGTTTGATCCGTTTGTCTATCTTGGCCTGCTATCAGGTGCGACGCGAAACATCGCACTTGGCGTTGCCAGCATAATCTTGCCACTGCGCCACCCAGCTGATGTAGCAAAGGCTGCGGCCTCGGCCGATCAACTCTCTGGCGGACGTCTCCTGTTGGGTGTCGCCTCCGGAGACCGGCCAGAAGAATATCCCGCTTTGGGGATGAGCTATGCCGACCGTGGCGCGCGTTTTCGCGAAAGCCTGGCGTATATCCGTGCCGTGGCGGCAGACTATCCAACCTACAGTGGCGACCACGGAACGTTGAACGGTGCCCTGGATATGCTGCCCAAACCTACGGGCACCCGATTGCCCATTCTGATCACAGGCGGGTCGCAGCAGTCTCCGGATTGGGTTGCTGCGCATGGAGACGGCTGGATGACCTATCCCCGCGATATCGCATCGCAGGCGCAGATCGTCCGAGATTATCGCGCAAGAGAGGCAACGGCAGGCGCGCAAGCCAAACCTGTGATGCAATCGCTTTATGTTGATCTCGTCGCCGACGATGATGCCCCGGCTCAGCCCATTCACCTGGGCTTTAGATCAGGGGTGTCTTTCCTGAAATCCTATTTGGGCCAGCTTCGCCTGCACGGGATCAACCACGTCGCGCTGAACCTGCGGTTCAATCAAGCCGACATCGAAGACACAATGAGACGCCTCGCAGCCGAGGTGCTGCCGGAATTCCCAAGCCAAGGATAAAAGTCATGACCAAAACCATACTCATCACCGGATCGACCGACGGCATAGGGCTTTTGACCGCCAAGACCTTGGTCGGCAAAGGTCACAAGGTCATCCTGCATGGCCGCAGTGCGGGCAAACTGGAGGCCGCCGCCAAAGGCGTCGGCGGTGACGTTGCCACCTATGAAGCGGACCTCTCGTCACTTCACGAAACCACGGAATTGGCAAAGGCTGTTGCTGCCAATCATGACCGGATTGACGTTCTGATCAACAATGCAGGCGTGTACAAAACACCACAGCCGATCCTGCCGAACGGTCAGGATGTCCGATTTGTCGTCAACACGCTGGCCCCGCACGTTTTGACCACCGTGTTACTACCGCTCCTCCCGCAGGATGGTCGCGTCATCAGTCTGTCTTCTGCTGCCCAGGCTCCGGTGGATTTGACCGCGCTTTCTGGAGAAACCCGCCTGAACGACATGGGTGCCTACGCACAAAGCAAACGCGCCATCACACTGTGGTCGGCCGAAATGGCAGCCAAACACCCAGACGGCCCCATATTCATCTCGGTCAATCCTGGCTCTCTGCTGGCCTCGAAAATGGTTAAAGAAGGCTTCGGCGTTGCAGGCAATGACTTGCAGATCGGGGCAGACATCCTTTGCCGCCTCTCTTTGGATGCCGGTCATGCAGATGCGTCTGGCCAGTATTGGGACAATGATTCAGGGGCATTTGGTCATGTGGACCAAGGGCAGGCTAAAGACGTGATGAAGGCCGTCGAAGCACTGACCGCCTAAGCGCCACGTTTGCAGGCGAACCCGCCATCAGTCATGAAATACCGCATAGCCGAGTTTGGTGCAGCGAGCAGTGAACTGGGCTTTCCACCCTAAATGCACATGAGGCGATCTCAGTTCCCATCAAGGCGGATGGCTGCTTGGCGCTGGCATTGGGGCATTGCGATGTCTTCGCTGCCTTTCACCTGCAGGCCGCCCGTGACGGGACAGGAACATGGGAACGCCGACTCTGTGGCTCTCATGCCTGGGTTTTGGGAGTCGCCCATTTCTGACGGCCAGAACCCCCTGCAAACCATCTGAAATTGTGGGGAAAATGGTGGGTGATGAGAGACTCGAACTCCCGACATCTTCGGTGTAAACGAAGCGCTCTACCAACTGAGCTAATCACCCGTGAGGGCGGATGTACCCAAGCCGACGACGAGGTGCAAGAGGGAATTGCGCAGTTTTTGTCATTCTTTTTGATCCAGGAAATAGCGTGCCGCAACCGGGGCTCCGGCGATAACAACAACCATGCGCACCAGGTGGTGCAGGACCACAAATCCCAGGTCCGCCCCCACGGCCAGAGCCAGAACCGTCATCTCGGCCTGCCCCCCCGGCGAAAACGCCAGAAAGGCCTCGACCGGGTCAGCCAGCCCCATCTGCACCACAAAATAGGTGATCGCCTTGGCCATTACCGCCAGCAACAAAACAAAGGCCGCGCCGGATAAAACGATCCGGCGCAGCTCGGCAGTGGTGATACCAGTATAGGACACCCCCAACCCCATGCCGATCACAAACTGGGCCACAAAAATCGCCTCGGCCGGGGGGCGGTGTTCCAACAGCCCCAAAAGCGTCGCGCCCGCCGCCAGGATCAGCGGCCCCAGGATCGCGGCCCCAAACAGGCCGATGCGTTCGCCCCCTTTCCATCCCACGATGGCAAGGATGACCATCAGGGCCAGTTGCAAAGGTGGAAGATCGCCAACCGGCTCCCCCACGGCACCGCTGAGGGACACGCCATAGACTTCGGTCAGGATGAACGGCGCGATCGAGACGATCACCAGGACGCGGGTCACATGGATCAGCGACAGGGCGCGCACGTTGCCCCCTGCCTCTTGCCCGAACAGGATCATGTCCTGCAACCCGCCCGGCATGGCGCTGAAATAGGCCGTAACCCGGTCAAAGCCGCACAGACGGGTGAAAAAGGGAACCCCGATCACCGCAATCAGGGCGATGTAAACGGCCATGATCGTCAGCGTGATTGCCATGTCCGGCAGTTTCATCACCAGATCCAGAGTGATGGCGCTGCCGACCGCGATGCCCAGAACTGTTCTGGCCGATGTAGAAACAACTTTGACGCCCCTCAGCTCGACGCCTGCCAAGGCGGCGATCAGGCAAGTGCACATCGGACCAAACAAAAACGGCAGCGGCAGATGCAAGAGCCAGAATACCGCGGCGCCAATGGCTGCGATCAAGAATGTTACCAAACGCGGCGGCAGGGGGGACATGGACACTCCAACAGGATTATTGTTCTGGCGGCTATGCATCCAGTCGTATACAACTGGATGCAATAGAGTCAATCCAAGGTCCCTGCCATGAGCAGCACGCAGCGCAAAGAGAGTTCATCGGCGTCTATCGCTTATGCCCGAATGTTGGATGACATTCGCACCGGGACGCTTCAGGCAGGTGACCGCGTCACCGAGACCGAGTTGGCGACGCGACTGGAGTTGAGCCGAACCCCCGTGCGCGAAGCGATCCGCATGCTCGAAGCCGACGGGCTGGTTGAACATGTGCCCCGCGTCGGCGCCACGATCCGCAAGCTCGGGTATGCTGAGGTGATGGAACTCTATGATATGCGCGCCGTTCTCGAAGGCACTGCTGCACGGATGGCGGCCCGCACGGCGTCGGACATAGAACTGGCAGAACTGGATGCGCTGAATGCCGATATGGCGACCTGCAGCGATTTGAACCAGGCCTATCACCTGAACCGCCAGTTCCACCTGACACTGCTGGATGCTGCCAAGAACCGCTTTCTGCTCAAGTCAATGGCTGGATTGCAAAGGACCCTGTTGATCCTGGGGCCGATCATCCTGTCGGACCCGACGCGTGCCGCAGCCTCGGTCGAAGAGCACGAAGCCATCCTGCGCGCGCTGCGCGCCCGCGATGCCGACGCCGCCGAAGCCGCCATGCGCGCCCACATCGAGGCTGGGCACCGCAAACGCCTGCGCCTCTTGCGCGACGAACGCCGTCTGACACCCCAGGCCGAGGATGTGTTGGCCGAAGCATTTCGCGACTAGGCTCTGGTATCCCTGCGATCAGGATTATGTCGGCAACAGGGGCTATTCCCGAGAAAGGATGTTGTCATCGGGTTTGGCTGGGCCCTCATCCGACGCGATAGTTTGGTTGTTCTGGATGTCCAGCTCTGCAAACTGGCGATCTATCAGGTTCATCAGATCGCATCCCTGGTTCGACCATGTCGGCGTCTCCATGCTTTCCCAGCAGCGTTCTTTGGCAAACACTGGAAGTTCGTGCGACCACCGGTTCTGGCACGCAGGCAAATCATTCCGCTGTGCTGTGCAGTTGCAGTCCTTGTTTCCCTGGCACGTGACAAATGTCCAACCAATCGAATCTGAACCCCATGCCACCTATCGGCAAAATTTGGCGTACTCACTTGCCAGAGACTGCCTGATCTGAACCTGAGTTCCTCGCCCGCCTGACCGATGGTCCTGACCGAGTTCAGGCAGAGGCTTCGCTCATTCAGCACTGCAACTGTCCACGGGGACGGCTGAATGGCCTCGTCTTACACTGCCAAAGGCGATGAAGAGTTTGTGCTGGCTCTCTAGAAAACGTGGTGGCGCTGCGTGGCTCCGCCGACATCAATCGCCCCGTCGGTAACTTCATCCTGGGTTTGTGGCTGTGGCAGCACAACAGAGAAGCAAAATCCTGTGAACTTGAGCCGGGAAGGCTCCCGCCCGTCGTTGATTTTTCTGACGAAAAACCGCCTCCCGTTGGGCCGGGCCGCCGCGCTGCGCGCGGCGGCGGGCGCTCGGTTGCACCTGTTGGAGATAGAGCCGGGACTTCCCGTCTGGGCGTGACCGCGCCGAGCCGAAGGCTCGGCGCCCGGCCCAAGGCCGTCAGCGGGGCTGACGCAGTCAGATCTGCTCGGGCGCGGGAGCCCCCCCTCGCCTTTAGACCACTAGATCCAATGGCAAATCCGAAGTATCCCGCAAGCGCTGACCATCGATCATCGTCTCAACCAGTTCCAAGGTGTCGCGTTCCTGTTCGCGCAGCGTCTCGACCAGCTCAGGCAGAGCGAAGTGATAGACACAATCCATGTCCCCTGTCCCAAGAGCAATCGCCGCAATTCGCGACGGCACTGGCTCGGCCGTCACCGCAACGATATGCGGCAACCGCCCCTTGCGGTTGCGGATCAGGTTCAGCGCCTCGGACCGTGTGTTCTGCACCCGGTCCGACCGGATCGTCAGCTTGCAGCTGACCGAGGCGTGCAGCGTTGCCCGTGCCCCATTGGCCTGGCGCAGGCCCGTGTTCCCGGCCACTGAAGCATCTACCAGAACCCCGCTCTGGTTGATCACCGCATCCGTTTCAGCCCCGCGCACCACCACCACGTCCGGCTTGATCAGATAGTCGGTCCCTAAATGCGTCTTGAGTGTTCGGCTCGCATCGGCCAGCGCCCTTAACTCATCAAGATGCGCATATTGCGCATAGCGCGAGATTGGCTGCCCCCGCTCGACCGAGAACCGCCCCGGCCGCAGATGGGTAAACTGTTCGAAACACGCCGCAATGAAATCCTGGCAGGCTGCCTCAAACAGGCTGCCAGCCGTTTGCCCCGCCGGTTTCTCGGCATGGCTGATAAGCGGCCCGATCTTGGCCACCATCGATGTCGCAATCTCTCGGCTCGACGTGTTCGAGACATCCGCCACCGACGGAACACCGCGTGTTTCCGTGATCGGGCCGGACAGGCATTGGGCATGGAACCGCGCCCGCGCCGCGCGCAGCCAGGTCATGCTCAGGCAACCGCGTAAAGGCGCCGCGCGGTGATCGCTGCCTTGACGTTGCGCGCCACAGCCTCGGCCACGGGCGGGGGAAAGGCATTCCCCACCTGCCTGTACGCATTGGTCTTGCGCCCGGCAAATTGCCAGTCGTCGGGGAAGCCCTGGATACGGGCCACCATGCGCACTGTCAGGCGCGGCAGCCCTTCGAAATCGGGGTCCGGCGCCTCTTCGGCGATAGATTTGCCATTGACGCCCAGCATCTCCCACGCACGCCGCGCGCGTGTGGGCCCCAGATCGGGGCCGCCGTGCTTCTTGGAGCCGCCCACGATGGTCGGCGCAATCTCATCCGCACCGTCACGCCACTGATCCACACCCGTCCAACCGCGCGCGCCCATCAGATCGTGCAGCAGGTTGCCCACACTGGGGGGCTGCATATCGCCGCCCTTGGGCCATTCGAACTTGTCGGCGAACTCATCCCGCACCGCCACGATCACCACCCTGGGACGCAGCTGCGATACGCCGAAATCGCTGGCGTTGTAGAGATGCCAGTCGACAAAGCTGTAGCCCATCTTTTTGAGCTGCCGTTTCAGCTTTTGCCGGTAGTCATGAAACACCGCATCCATGAAACCACGCACATTCTCGAGCATCACCGCCTTGGGGCGCACCTCATCAACGACCCGCAGGGCTTCGGGAAACAGATCGCGTTCGTCGGCGGCACCTAACTGCTTGCCCGCCTTGGAAAACGGCGGACAGGGTACGCCACCGGCGACCAGATCGACGCCCGCGAAAGGCCGCGCATCAAAATTGGTCAGATCGGCCTGCTCACCTTCGATGACATTCCACTGGGGACGGTTCAGCGTCAGGGTCTGGCGACACCATTTGTCGACCTCGACCATGGCCTCGTGCCCGAACCCGGCCCGCTCGATGCCCAAGGCCTGACCACCGGCGCCCGCGCACAGCTCCAGCGATGTCAGTTTCCCCTGCATGAGATGCCCCCGTTTTGGTTTTCACCGACTATCGCGAGATAGAGAACAAAATGTCAACACCTGCACCAAGTCACAAGGCCTGAAATCGCGGATATACTGGCGTCACCTGGCAAGCACCGTGCAAAGCCCAGCCTGTTTGCAAGCAGGCGGTGATCCCTGCCTCACCCAATGCGAATAAAGACGCCATCGAGTTGGGTTCACCTGGAAGAGCACTTTGACTAAAGAGTTCTGCATGAAGAGGATTTCGCTTTTCTTCGCCTTAGCTTGGCTTGTCTTTCCAGTCTTTGGCATGAGCTTTGATCGCTAAGCGGACACGCAGAAAAACCCTCATGCAGACCCTAAAATGGTGGATACATTTTTGAATCTCGCAGTGCACGCCAGTTCATACAGAGACCCCCCTAAAAACATCGTCTTTTGAAAGGTCGCCCTTTGTTCCGGCCATCACGACTTCACCTCTTCGCATGACCACAAATCGATCAGCAAGATCATAGGCAAACTCGAAGTATTGCTCGACCAGCACGATTGCCATGTCTCCCCGATCGCGCAGCAATTTGATGACTTCGCCAATCTGCTGGATGATGTTGGGCTGGATACCTTCGGTCGGCTCGTCCAACAAAAGCAACCGAGGTTTGGTTATCAGCGCCCGCGCAATGGCCAACTGTTGTTGTTGCCCCCCCGACAGGTCACCTCCGCGCCGATGCAGGAATTCCTTTAGGATAGGAAACAGGTCAAAGATTTCATCCGGCACAAAGTGCTGATCCTTGGGTAGGCACGCAAAGCCAGTCTCAAGGTTTTCGCGCACCGTGAGCAGCGGAAAGATCTCACGCCCCTGAGGGACATAGGCAATGCCCTTATGCGCCAGTTTGTGCGCGGGAAGAACGCCCAAGGCTTCGCCATCCAGCTCCACATCCCCGCCCGAACGCGGATGCGCACCTGAAATCGCCTTGATCAGGCTGGTCTTGCCGACGCCATTGGTGCCCATGACACAGGTCACCTCGCCCGAGGCGGCCTCCATCGAGATGCCGTTGAGGATTTTCGAATGCCCATAGTGCAGGGTCAAATCGTTCAGTTTCAGCATCTTTCAGCGCCCCAGATAGACATCGATAACCTCTTGGTTCGAGGTGACATGGTCGAGGCTCCCTTCGGCCAGAACCGAGCCTTCGTGAAGTACGGTGACCTTGCAGTTCAAGCGACGGACAAACTCCATGTCGTGCTCAACAACCACCACCGCGCGCGTCTTGGCCGCCTCCAACAGAAGGTCGGTTGTGTGTTCGCGCTCCTGTGGTGTCATCCCCGCCGCTGGTTCATCCACAAGCAGCAGCCGCGGCTCCTGCGCAAGCAGCATTCCGATCTCGAGCCACTGCTTCTGGCCATGGCTCAGCTCGCCGGATTTTCGTGCCAGCTCGTCGATCAGCCCAATTTCGCGCGCCACTTCAGCAACTCTGTCCAGATCCTCGGGCTTGACCCGATAGGATAGAACCGGCAGCCAACCGCGCGGTTTCTTCAACGCCATCAGCAGGTTTTCCTGCACCGTCTGATCTTCGAACACCGTTGGTTTCTGGAACTTTCGCCCAATGCCCGCTTGCGCGATCTTGGCCTCGTTCATCTTGAGCAGAGACACAGATTTCTCCCCCCAGATCACCCTGCCCTCGTCAGGTTTGGTCTTGCCTGTAACGATATCCATGAACGTTGTCTTGCCCGCCCCGTTCGGTCCGATCACGGCGCGCAACTCGGCCTCGCCGATCTGGAACGACAGGTTGTTGATGGCGCGGAAGCCGTCAAAGGTGACGGACACACCGGAAACCTCAAGAAGTGTGCTCATTTGCTGGCCTCCTGTTCGCGCAGGGCGCTATCATCGGGTCCCAGGTCTGCGCCATGGCGGTTGGGCGCGCGTGCTTGGGTCCAAAGGTCGACCAACCCGCCCATGCCTTTTGGCGCAAAAAGCGTGACAGCGACAAAGGACAGACCCAGCAGCACCAGCCACCAGTCGACCCATTTGATCGTGTAAAAGCCCAGCGGAATGTCCGGCGCCTGGCCGCCCGTGAACCATGTGCTCAAAAGGCTCACAAACGCCGCACCGATCACTGCGCCATACAGCCGACCACGTCCACCGATGGCGACCCAGACCGCCAGGTAGATTGACGCAATTGGCGCAATCTCGGCCGGGTTGATGATGCCTGCCTGGGGGTAATAGAGCGCCCCGGCGATGGCGGCGATGCAAGCCGTCAGCGTAAAGATCATCAGCTTGTAGGTCTCAACCGAATAGCCAAGAAAGCGCACCCGCGCCTCGTTGTCGCGAATGCCACGAATGACCGAGCCGAACTTGCCCGACACCACCCAGGCGGCGAGCAGATAGCCAAGGCCAAGCGCCAGGGCGGACGCCCAGAGAAACCAGAGCGACACGACGTCCTGCGACGCCTCGACCCCGGGCAGGTTTTGCAATCCCGAAAGGCCGTTGTTGCCGCGCAGACCGCTGTCGTTCTGGAAGAGGTAGAGCGCTAGGGCCAGGGTCATGGCCTGTGTCAGGATCGACAGATACACGCCCGTGACGCGGCTGCGAAACGCCAGCCAGCCAAAGACAAGTGCGAGCAGCCCCGGCACCAGAACCACCAGCAGCAGTTGCAGGAACAGACTGTCCGCCAAGGCCCAGATCAACGGGAACTCACTCGACCCGACGACGCCAAAGATCTGATTGCCAATGGCATCCACAACCTCGGAGCTGGTGGGGGGAGTTTCGGCCTGCGACAGCGACTCGACCACGATCAGCCGGGTGCGTTCGTACATCAGCCACATGCCGATCATGTAGCCGCCCAATCCGAAGAAGGCGAAGTGGCCGAGCGAGAGGATGCCGGTGAAGCCCCAGATCAGATCCATCGCCACTGCGATCAGGCAGAGGCACAGGGTCTTGCCGAGCGTCTTGATGAAACTGGTCGAGATCATGCCAAGACCAAGGCCCTCTGACAGCACAGTGACGATCAGCGTGAACAGCGCCAGGCAGGCAAGGAAGATCAGAACAGACGGGTTCTTGGCAATAAAGGAACGTTGCATGGATCAATCCCCCGCCGCACGACCTTTGAGGGCAATGATGCCCCTTGGCCGGAACTGAATGAAAATGATGATGAAGACGATCATGTAGGTCTGCGCCGCCAGCGTGTTGGACGGGTTCAGCCACTCGATCCCCTTTTGCAGGAAGCCGATCATCGTCGCCCCCGCAAGTGTGCCCCAAATGTTGCCCACGCCACCGACCACCACGGTCATGAAGCTTTGCACGATGTAGTCCGAACCAAGTTCCGAGGTTACCTTGGCGAACAAACCAATCGCCACCCCGGCGATCCCGGCAATGCCTGAGCCAAGCCCAAACGTCAGCATGTTCACGCGACCCGGATTGATGCCCATCGAGGCCGCCATGGCTGGGTTCTGCGTGACTGCGCGGGTTTCCAGCCCCAGCCGTGTCCGCTTCATGATGAACAGAAAGACGCAAAGGAAAATCAGCGCCAAGATGAAAATGGCAATGCGGATATAGCTGATCGACACCACGTCATTCAGCACCCACGCCCCGTCCAGCCAGCCCGGAGCAGTCAGCGGACGCGCTTGCGTGCCAAAGATGTTCTTTGCCAGCTGTTGCAGGGCAATCGAGATACCGAAGGTCGCAAGCAGTGTTTCCAGCGGGCGGGCATACAGCCAACGGATCACCAACCGCTCCATCGCCACGCCAGCGGCAAAGGTCACGGCAAAGGCCAGCGGGATCGCGACAATGATCGACACCGTGTGATCCGGGATGATCTGCTGCACGACATAGCCCGTGTAGGCGCCCATCATGATGAACTCACCATGGGCCATGTTGATGACCCCCATCACGCCGAAAGTGATGGCAAGCCCAATGGCCGCGAGGAAGTAGATAGAGGCCAGCGACAAGGCGTCAAGTGTCAGGTCCAGCGTCTGATTCACGCTCACTTTCAAAGCGATATTGTCGAGCGCATCCTGCGCGGCCGTGGTCACCTCGACGGCGGGTTCTGCGTAGGTTTCAAAGAAGACATGCGCAGCCAACGCGGCCTGAATGCCCGCCGGGTTCACCAAAGGCGGCACCTTGCCCGCCTCGGCCAATGCGGTATAGGCCCGTACGCGAGCCTTATCCTTGTCCAGCTGCGCAACCGGAACGCCACCCACGGTGCCGCCCTCGATGTTCTCGGCCAGCGCAAGGCGCATATCATCTGCGGTCACCCGCGCAGGCGCAAACCCCTTGGCCACCAAAAGGTCATAGGCCTCGTCTTCAGAAAACCCTTCCTCGCCGGGTGTCAGGTTCGCAGCAACATTCACCCCCTCGGGCACTGTGCCCAGCGCCACGTCGCGTGTGGTCGCGACCAAGGGGTTCAGCGTGGCCCGCACGTCGACGCCCAGATCGCCAGACATTTCTTCTATGGCGGCAATCCGGGCGACCGGGTCGGCGTCGTAGCCGATCGTCAATAAACGCTCGAGGCGCTGTTTCTGCGCCTTCAACCCTGCATCCGGTTCGCGATCAATCGAGGCGCGCAAAGGGGCCAGCAAAGCCGCCTCAGGATCACGCTGGATCGAGGTCAGCGCCGCCTGCCGTTTGGCCTTATCTTCATCCAGTAGCTGAAACTGGACCAATGCAGTGCCGATCAATGCACGAACGCCGCTGTTGGGTTTCAGCTGCTTCAGCTCTTTCTTGGGGAAAGTCCCAACCTCTTCGCCCGTATCGAAACCAGTCAGGCGATAATTCTTGCTGTCCGCCTTTTCGCCGACAAAGAAAAGACCATCCGATTTACGCATCCACATTGACTTTGACGCCCAGGTCTCAAGCACTATCTGCGCCTGAGGCAGACCACTGTTTGCGATGGCATCAATGGCCGGACCAATGGTCTTGCGAGAGCTTTTGGCAATCACCTCCCTGTGCTCTTGCAAGAGGGGCTGTATCGCACCCTCTTCGGCGCTTGCCGTCACGCATGACAACAGGATTGCGAGACTCGCAAGGAATAGTCGTAACATGTGGGGATTATCCGCGTCTTGAGGTGGAAGGGGCCGGAACCCAGCCCCTTCGCCCTGTTGCTCTTAGTAGTTCGACAGCGTCTGAACGCAGGACTTGGTTTCGGTGTTGTACATACCGCAACCCAGCTCTTTCCAATCCGAGATCAGAACCGCTGATTCCGGCAGATAATCGGTCCAGGCGTCGCCCGGCACTTCAGAGGTCTGGCTGATGATGTCAAACTGACCGTCGTCCTGGATCTCGCCGATCAGCACCGGCTTGGCCAGATGGTGATTGGGCAGCATCACGGCCGTACCGCCGGTTAGGTTCGGGAATTCCTGGCCGTACATCTCGGCGCGCACGGCGTCGACCTCGGTCGAGCCTGCTTCGGTTGCGGCGTTCACCCACATGTTGAAGCCGATAAAATGCGCTTCCATCGGGTCGTTGGTGACGCGCTCTTCTCCCATGGTCGCTTTCCAGGTTTCCACAAACTCGGCGTTCACGTCGCTGTCCGCCGACTGGAAATAGTTCCACGCCGCCAAGTGCCCAACCAGGTTCGAAGTGTCGAGACCCGCGAGCTCTTCTTCACCTACCGAGAACGCGACAACAGGGATGTCGTCTGCCGAAACGCCAGCCGCGGCCAGCTCTTTGTAGAAGCCGATGTTGGCGTCCCCGTTGATAGTGGAAATCACACCGACCTTTTTGCCATCAGCGCCCAGCGCCACCACATCAGCCACGATCTTGGACCAATCCGAGTGGCCAAAGGGCGTGTAGTTCACAAAGATATCGCTATCCGCGATACCTTTGCCCTTCAGGTAGCTTTCCAGAATGTTGTTGGTGGTCCTGGGGTAGACATAGTCCGTGCCGAGCAGAGCGAATTTCTCGACCCCCAGTTCCTCCAGGAAATAGTCGGTGGCAGGGATGGCCTGCTGGTTGGGCGCCGCGCCGGTGTAGAAGACGTTTTTCGAACTCTCTTCACCCTCATACTGCACAGGATAGAACAACAACCCGTTCAGCTCTTCGATCACCGGCAGGACCGACTTGCGGCTGACCGAGGTCCAGTTGCCAAAGATCACGTCGACCTCGTGCACGGTCAGCAGCTCGCGGGCCTTTTCGGCAAACAGCGGCCAATCCGATGCCGGGTCAACCACCACGGCTTCCAGCTGTTTGCCCAGAAGGCCACCCTTTGCGTTTTGCTGGTCGATCAGCATCAGCATGGTGTCTTTCAGTGTGGTTTCCGAGATGGCCATCGTGCCCGACAGCGAATGCAGCACACCAACCTTGATGGTGTCCTCGGCGGCCAAAGCGGCAGTGGCAAACGTGGCAAATACCGCTGATCCGGCAAGCGTGGATTTGAGAAAGTTCATACGATCCTCCAGGCGGGGCTTTTTGCGGCGGGGCTTGCACAGATGTGCCCGATCCCTTTAGCTATCCCCGCAACTTGATGTTGCATTTCGTGTGGCGGCCGCTTCGAGGTCCAATTCGTATGGTCGCCACACACCCGCGATTGTCAGACATCTTGTCCCCAGCAGGTGCTCAATCGATTCTGCATCGCAGCAAAACAAGCAAACCTGCCACCCGTGAATCACCGAGCAACCAAGGTGAATGCCTGTTTTTTGAACAGCCACCACCACGTCCGCACAACAATTCATCAAATGGACCCGGTCACAGTGCGCGGTACGCCGTTTGCAATGGTGCTTTGCACGCGCCCCAGCAAAACCAAGGGCATAGCAACACGATCCGAGGACGGCCCGATCACCCATCAGGCAGACATAACCCCACACGGCTTTTCAGATCAGCCTCGCGCGCGCGGCACGGTGCACCTCAGCACCAAGCGCACCGACGTGGGTACAGTGCTGGACAGGTTCCGACAGACGGGTTCGCTCAAGTGTCTGTTCCCCGGGCGGCGCGGATCCGCGTTGGATGCAGTCGTGTTGAACACGGCCGGCGGCGTGACCGGAGGCGACCAGTTCGATTTTTCTGCGCAGGCGGCCCCTGGCACCACACTTACCCTGACGACCCAGGCTTGCGAGCGTGCATACAAGGCGCAGCCGGGCGAGATCGGCAAGATCACCAATCGCCTGCGGATCGATGCGGGTGCGCGGATCAACTGGCTCCCGCAGGAAACCATTCTATTCAACGGCAGCGCCCTGCACCGCCGTCTGAAGGTCGATTTGTCCAAAGGCGCATCCCTGTTGATGGTCGAGCCCGTGGTCTTTGGTCGCCCTGCCATGGGCGAAGACGTGACAGACCTTCACTTTCGTGACCGGATTGAGATCCGCCGCGAAGGCGTGCCGCTGTTCATCGATGCCATGGCTCTGACCGGCAACGCGCGCGATCACCTCGCCAAGCCATTCATTGCAGGGGGCGCAGGCGCCATGGCGTTGGTGGTGCTGATAGCAAACAATGCCGAAACCCATCTGTCCCCCCTGCAAACCACCCTGCCCGCCACGGGCGGCGTCAGCCTGCTGCAAGAGGACGTGCTGGTGATGCGGCTTCTGGCCGAGGACAGCTTTGCCTTGCGACACACCCTGTTGCCCCTTCTTCAACGCCTGAACGGTGCGCCCCTCCCCCGATGCTGGAAGATATGACATGAACCTGACCCCAAGAGAAAAAGACAAGCTGCTGGTCGCCATGGCCGCCGAGGTCGCCCGCAAGCGGCTGGCCCGTGGCGTAAAGCTGAACCACCCCGAGGCCATCGCCCTGATCACCGACGCCGTTGTCGAAGGGGCCCGCGATGGGCGTTCAGTCGCTGACATGATGGAAGCAGGCGCGCAAATTATCCGCGTCGAGCAATGCATGCCCGGTGTGCCCGAAATGATCCACGAGGTGCAAGTCGAAGCCACTTTTCCCGATGGCACCAAACTGGTGACCGTCCACAACCCCATTCGCTAAAGGATATCCCGGATGAAACCCTCTCTCATTGCCCTAACCACCCTGGCCACCCTGGCCGCATCCGCTGCGCTGGCCCATGGCGGCGCCCATGTTCACCCACATGGGGCCGAGGCCTGGCTGGCCCTGGCCTTGCTCTCGGTCCCGGTTGCGGGCGCCTTGGCCTACCTGCGTCACCGGTCCCGCAAATGATCCCCGGCGAGGTTTTCCCAGCTGAGGGCGACCTGACCCTGAACCCGGATCAACCCGTCACCATCCTGATGGTCGCCAACACTGGCGACCGCCCCGTTCAGGTCGGCAGCCACTACCATTTTGCCGAAGCCAATCCGGCACTTGAATTTCACCGCGAGGCCGCGCGCGGCAAGCGCCTGGACATCGCGGCTGGCACCGCCGTGCGGTTCGAGCCCGGCCAGAAGCGCGAGGTGCAGCTGATCCCCATCGGTGGCGCCCGCCGCATCTTCGGTTTCAACCAACAGGTCATGGGAGATCTCTGATGCCCGCAACAATCGCCCGATCCGACTATGCCGCCATGTTCGGCCCCACCACCGGAGACCGTCTGCGGCTGGCGGACACCGATCTGATCATCGAGGTCGAACATGACCTCACCGCCTATGGCGAAGAGGTCAAGTTCGGCGGTGGCAAAGTCATCCGCGATGGTATGGGACAGGCCCAGACCACCCGTGCCCAAGGCGCGGTGGACACGGTCATCACCAATGCGCTGATCGTGGATCATACCGGTATCTACAAGGCTGATGTGGGTCTGAAAGACGGGCGGATCGCCAAGATCGGCAAGGCGGGCAACCCTGACACGCAACCCGGCGTCGACATCATCGTCGGTCCAGGCACCGAAGCCATCGCAGGCGAAGGGCGCATCCTGACCGCAGGCGGGTTTGACAGCCACATCCATTTCATCTGCCCGCAACAGATCGAGGACGCGCTGCATTCCGGCCTCACCACGATGCTGGGCGGTGGCACCGGGCCGGCGCATGGGACACTGGCCACCACCTGCACCCCCGGTGCCTGGCATCTGTCCCGCATGTTGCAGGCCGCCGATGCGTTCCCCATGAACCTAGCCTTTGCTGGCAAAGGCAACGCATCCCTCCCCGCCGCGCTCGAAGAGCAAGTGCTTGCCGGGGCCTGCGCGCTGAAACTGCACGAGGATTGGGGGACCACGCCTGCTGCCATCGACTGTTGCCTCTCTGTGGCCGACGATATGGACGTGCAGGTGATGATCCACACCGACACGTTGAACGAGTCCGGGTTCGTCGAAAACACCGTTGCCGCCATGAAGGGCCGCACCATCCACGCCTTTCACACCGAAGGCGCTGGCGGTGGTCATGCCCCGGACATCATCAAGATCTGTGGCGAAGAGCACGTGCTGCCGTCATCGACCAACCCCACCCGCCCCTTCACCGTGAACACGCTGGAAGAGCATCTGGACATGCTCATGGTCTGTCACCATCTGGACAAGTCGATCCCCGAAGACGTCGCCTTTGCCGAGAGCCGCATCCGCCGCGAGACCATCGCCGCCGAAGACATTCTGCACGACATGGGCGCCTTTTCGATCATAGCCTCGGACAGCCAGGCCATGGGCCGCGTGGGCGAGGTGCTGATCCGCACATGGCAGACCGCCGACAAGATGAAGAAACAGCGCGGCAGCCTTTCGGAAGAGACCGGCGACAACGACAACTTCCGCGTCCGCCGCTACATCGCAAAATACACCATCAACCCTGCCATCGCCCATGGGCTGAGCCACGAGATCGGCTCGATCGAGGAAGGCAAACGCGCCGATCTGGTGCTCTGGGACCCCGCGTTCTTTGGCGTGAAGCCTGAAATGGTTCTTTTGGGCGGGACCATCGCCATGGCGCAGATGGGCGATCCCAATGCCTCGATCCCGACGCCGCAGCCGGTCTATTCCCGGCCCATGTTCGGCGCCTATGGGCGGTCGGTGGAAAACTCTGCCGTGACCTTCGTCAGCGCGGCGGCACAGGACGCCGGGATCGGCCGCTCACTGGGCCTCGCCAAGCAGACACTGGCGGTTCAGAACACGCGCAACATCGGCAAGTCCCACCTTAAACTCAACACCGCCACGCCCGAAGTCGAGGTGAACCCCGAAACCTACGAAGTGCGCGCCGATGGTGAGCTTTTGACCTGCCAACCGGCCGAGGTTCTGCCCATGGCGCAACGCTATTTCCTGTTCTGAGGCAACGAAAATGACCCAAACCATCGCCCGCGCTTATCACGCCCATGCCCACAAAGACCTTACGGCCCAAGTGGCGCTGGACTACGAAGGCCGCTTCTTGCGCCGCAAGGTCCTGAAAACGGATGACGGACAGTCGGTGCTGGTCGACCTGCCCAAAACAACCTCGCTGGATCATGGCGGTGTGCTGGTGCTGGAAGATGGCCGCGAGGTCGGGATTGTTGCCGCGCCAGAGGACCTGTTGGAGGTCACCGGCCCAGATCTGCCCCGCCTTGCCTGGCACATCGGCAACCGCCACACCCCCTGCCAGATCGAAGAGGGTCGCCTGCTGATCCAGCGTGATCACGTGATCCGCGACATGCTGGGCAAAATCGGCGCCACGGTGCGCGAGGTGACCGAACCCTTCACCCCCGAAGGCGGAGCCTATGGACACGGACGCACCCATGGCCACAGCCACTGACATTCTGACCCTGACGCAATGGTTCTCTCCCGCCTACCCGGTGGGGGCCTTTGCCTATTCCCACGGGCTGGAATGGGCCATTGACGCCGGTGATGTTACAACCGCCGCGCAGACCAGCGCATGGATCAATGAGGCCCTGCACCACGGCGCCGGGTGGAATGACAGCCTGTTCATCGCAGCCGCCTATCACGCGGATGCAGAAGATCTGGACGAGATCGACGCAACCGCGCGTGCCTTTGCGTCCTCGTCCGAACGGCTGAAGGAAACCCGGCTACAGGGAGAGGCTTTTTGCGATGTCACGGCCAAGGTCTGGGCAACGGACATATCACGCCTGACCTACCCCGTCGCAGTGGGACGCGCGGCCCGGCTCGAAAGCCTGCCGCTGGATCTCACCATCCAATTCTACCTGATGGCCTTTGTCTCAAACCTCGCTGCGGTCGCCATGCGACTGGTGCCTTTGGGTCAAACCGAGGGCCAAAGACTGATCCGGGACCTCACCCCGCTCTGTACCCAGATCGCAGAAGAGGCCAGCAACGCCTCGCTCAACGACCTCACCAGCACCAGCTTCCTCGGCGATATCGCCGCAATGAAGCATGAAACCCAGTATTCAAGGATTTTCCGAACATGAGCACGATGAACGGCCCCCTGCGCGTGGGCATCGGCGGCCCGGTTGGCGCTGGCAAGACCACCCTCACCGCCGCGCTCAGCGAAGCCCTGCGCGAGACGCATTCGATTGGCGTCATCACCAATGACATCTACACGCAAGAAGACGCCGAGGCGCTGATGCGCATGCAGATCCTGCCGCAGGACCGTATCATTGGCGTTGAAACCGGCGGCTGCCCGCATACCGCGATCCGCGAGGACGCCTCGATCAACCTTGCGGCCCTGGCCGAAATGGTCGATCGCCACCCCGAGGTCGAGATCGTGCTGATCGAAAGCGGCGGCGATAACCTGTCGGCCACCTTCAGCCCCGAATTGGCGGACGTGACGCTCTACGTGATCGATGTTGCAGCAGGCGAGGAGATTCCCCGCAAGGGCGGGCCTGCGATTACCAAGTCCGACGTTCTCATCATCAACAAGACAGACCTCGCGCCGCATGTTGGCGCCTCATTAGAGGTCATGGATCGAGACGCCCGGCATATGCGCCAAGAGCGCCCTTACGTGTTTGCATCCCTGAAGCAGAGAAAGGGTGTTACCGAAATCGTGAGCCTTCTTTCGTCGATCGGAGGGTTGATGACGCAAAATTCAACGCAGCACATGTTCGGTAACGGGTGAAAGACCCACCAGGGTCAGGACCCAGAAGGGGTGCAAACCCACGCACCACCGCCTTGTTCTTGCAGGGAATGTCCGGATCTGGCGGACAGGCATTCCTTGGTGCGGCCTTCCCAAGGAGTCCGGCAAGTGCTCAAGCGTTCACCGGCAGTTTTGGTGCTGGGCTTTGGCTGGGTTATAGGGGGCATTGCGGACGCCTTGAACCAAAACGCTACGGTTCCACGCACCCTGCAAAGCCCGTCGTGGCACGACCCGCTACGACAAGGCCGCACAAAGGTTTCTGGGCTTCGTCGACATCAAATCGATCCGACCTGGCCCTGCATCTCGTGTGCCCAGGGTGGATCAGCTCCCTTTCGTGAGGCTGAAATGCTGGCCACCTTGGAAGCAAAAGCCAATGCTCTTTCAAGATGATCTTCATTCAGTTTCCTGAGAGAATGGATGCCCAGACATTCGAGCTCCATGAGCTTTCGCAACAGGCCGGCATTGAATGTATCGCCTGCGCCGACGGTGTCCACGACTTCAACATGTTGGGCTGCAACACTCACGGACGCGCCGTCACGCAAAAACCCCACCGCACCGGCGGATCCGCGAGTCACGATAATGACACTGGGTCCAAGTTTTTTGAGCAGGGCGACTTTTTGGGCCAATGGCAGAGATCGCGGGATCAACCAGTCCAGATCCTCGTCCGAGACCTTCAAGATATCGGTCTTGGCCATCATCCGCTCCAGCCGGGCGCGGTATCGTTCCTGGTCAGGAATGAAGTTTTCACGGATATTCGGGTCCAGCATCACCACACGGCCGGATTTCTCGCGTTCCAAAAACGTGGCGTATGTGTCGGCGGCAGGTTCCACCGCGAGGCTGATGCCTCCAAAAAACAGGGCAGACACCTCTTCAGTCAGGTTCGGCAAATCTGCTGCCGTCAACATGCGGCCCGCTGAATTTTCGTCCATGAACTCATAGCTGGTCTTGCCGTCCTCAAAATGCACAAACGCCAGCGTTGATGGGCGGTTCGACCATGAAACGAATGACAGATCGACATGTGACGCACGCAGGTGTTCCTCCAGCTGGCGGCCAAACAAGTCGTGGGACAGTCCGGTGAAAAGCCCGGTGGGCGCTCCTAGGCGGCTCAAGGCAACCGCCGTATTCATCACCGCGCCACCGCAGTGCGCAACAAACCCTACGCCGTCTTGGCGCGTGGGGTCCGGGATCATGTCGACAAGAGCCTCACCACAGCACAGGATCATCCCGCCGTTTCCTGTCCCTGGTGCTCAGGCGGCCCCAGATAGGCGCGAAGCGCAGCGGCGCTGCCTTGGGACCAAATGAGCTGCAGCCAATGACAAAACGCGGTCTTGAAAGCGCCATCATCAACAAGATTACCGTAGATCTGCCCTTGCTCAAGCCAGGCCTGTGGTCGATGGGCGCTGGTTCGGGCGACCTCTGACAAACGTCGCCAGTCAGGGTCGTTTTCCTCGATTGCGGTCCCGTCGTCTCTGATCCCGGCACACATTCGCGCCCATAGTGCCTCCACCAACGCCAGGCCCTGGATCGGACCACCACGGTTCAGAGCATCGCGAATGATAGGTAGAATGAATTCCGGATGACGTGACGAGCCATCGAAGGCCACCCGACGCGTCGTGTCCCTGATCTCTGGGTTTGAAAACCGTTGGGCAATCAGACCAACATATTGAGTGGGCGTCACGCCTGGAACAGGATCCACATGCGGCACGATTTCTTCATGTTCGATCTTGTTGAAAAACCGCGAAATCAGCGGGTGTGCCATACACTCGGCGATGGTGTGAACAGACATCAATTCGCCAACATTGGCCAAAACCTGATGGCCCGCGTTCAGAATACGGATTTTCATGGCCTCGTAGGCATGAACCTCGGATGTCAGGATCACCCCTACCTTCTCAAGGTCTGGCCGACCCGCACAGAAATCATCTTCGATCACCCATTTCCGATAGTTCTCATGGGTCACCGGGACCGGGTCTTCGATCCCAAAGCCCTGCGCCAATGCGATTTCATCTGGCCCGGTTGCGGGAACAATGCAGTCCACCATGGAATTCGGAAAGCTACAGTGTTCACCTATCCAATCTGCTAAATCGGGATCCTGCAGCTGAGCCAGCGAAAGAACCGCTTGTCGGGCAATCGCGCCATTGCCGCGAAGGTTGTCGCAACTCAGAACCGTAAGTGGACCCGCCCCGGATCTGCGACGAAGCGAAAGTGCGGCGACGATTGCGCCAAAGACCGTACGCGGAGCTCTGGCGTTTCGAATGTCGTGCTGCAGGTCAGGATGATCAACGTCCAGACCGCCATGAGCAGCAGACGCAAAATAGCCACCTTCGGTTATCGTCAAAGACACGATCCGGGTGGTGTCATTGGCAATCTGACGCACAAGTGCTGAATTTCCGGTTTCGATCGGTAGATAGTCGATCATCGAGCCGATGACCTCGGCAGATCTCTCTTGCGGGGACAATTCGACCAAAGTGGTTAAAAAATCCTGCGAAATCAAACTGTTGCGCATGATCTGATCTTGTTCGCGGACGCTTGCACCGATTATGGCCCAATCCAATGCGAGCCCCTGCTGCATCAACCTATGGATATACCAGGCCTGATGTGCGCGGTGGAAATTTCCAAGGCCGATATGCACGATACCGGGACGCAGCTTTGTCCGGTCATAGCTGGGCCGAGACACAATGGCGGGCAGACTTGGCAAATTCGCGTCCGAAAGCGCAAGGCCGTTGGATATAGGGACCGCAGGCGCCATTACTGTTTCAGGCCCTCGGCATCAAACTTGTGAATCTGATCACCTTGTGGCGTCAGGTAAATCGTGTCGCCATGTTTGACCGAAACATCGCCGATCACGCGCACTGTCAGCACATCGGCAAGGCCAGTGTCATGCACGTGAATGAAGGTATCCGAGCCAAGGTGTTCAGCCACCCCGACACGCCCCTTCCAGGCGCCTTGGGTCAAACTGACGTCGATATGTTCAGGGCGAATTCCGATGGTGCTCGCGCCATGTTTCGCCGCTTCGTCGCCCTTGAGGAAGTTCATCTTTGGAGAGCCGATGAAACCCGCCACGAATTCGTTTTGCGGTTTGTGATACAGCTCCAATGGGGAGCCGACTTGCTCAATCACACCCGCGCGCAAAACGATGATCTTGTTCGCCATCGTCATGGCTTCGACCTGATCATGAGTTACATAGATCATCGTGGTTTTCAGCCGCTCGTGCAGTTCGCCAATTTCCAGGCGCATACCGACACGAAGAGCAGCGTCCAGATTTGACAGGGGTTCGTCGAAAAGGAACGCAGATGGCTCGCGAACAATGGCGCGACCAATGGCGACACGCTGGCGCTGGCCACCTGAAAGATCGGCTGGCTTCCGGTCCAGGTAATCCATCAGGTTCAACGATTTGGCTGCCGTTTCAACCCTTTGATCTGTTTCAGCCTTCGACATTTTCGCCATACGCAATGGAAAGGCGATGTTCTTGCGCACGGTCATGTGCGGATAAAGCGCATAGGATTGAAACACCATCGCCAAACCACGTTGGGCAGGCGGCACATTCGTTGCGATTTTACCGTCGATTTCGATTTCGCCCGATGTCAGGTCCTCCAACCCTGCGATCATGCGCAGAAGCGTGGATTTACCGCATCCGGACGGGCCGACAAATACCGCGAACTCGCCATCCTCGATGGTCAGATCCAGCGGCGGGATGACCTGAACGTCACCAAAGCTCTTGGTCACGTTCCTAAGTTGAATACGTCCCATTGTCGCTCCTTATTTCACAGCGCCAAAGGTCAGACCTTGGACAAGTTGTTTCTGGCAGAACCATCCCAGGACGACGATTGGCCCAACGGCAGCCGCAGAGACGGCAGAGAGACGCCCGAAAAAGAGCCCCTCTGGCGCGCGGTTGCCTTCGATGAGTTTTGAAAGCGTCGCCGCATCGGTCGTGGTCAAACGCACGGTCCAATAGGCCTCGTTCCAGCAAAAGATGAAGCAGAGCAGAGCGGTAGAGGCGATGCCCCCCCAAGCCAGAGGCATGAGGATTTCCTTGATCTCTCCCACCGTGCTGACGCCATCCATTTGGCCGGCCTCAATGATGTCCTTCGGGATCTCTTTGAAGTAAGTGAAAAGCATCCAGATCACGATTGGCAGGTTGATCAGGCTCAGCACCAAGATAATCAGAAAGTGGGTGTCAAAGAGGCCCGCTGATTTGGTGATGAAGGTCATTGGATAAAGCACCGCCGCGGCTGGCAGCATCTTGGTCGACAACATCCACATCAACACGTCCTTGGTGGCCTTGCCTGGGTTGAACGCCATCGCATAGGCGCACGGTATCCCGACAAAGAGCGTGAATATTGTGGCGAAAACCGCCGTGATGACCGAATTCCTGGCAAAGCGCCAATAGTCGTAATTCTCGGTCATATTCAGGTAGTTCTCGAGCGTCGGGGTGAACCAGATCAGATGTTCGGGTTTCACCGCATCGGCGTCGGTCTTGAAGCTGGTCAACACCATCCAGAAGATTGGAAAGAAGAACAACAGCCCCACGCTCCAGGCCAATGCAGGACGGCCGTATCTGGCGAATTTCGAAGGTTTTGCAACAATTGCCATATGTCCGTTTCCTTATTCCATCAACGTCTTGCCAATCATGCGCAACAAGAAGAATGCGACGATGTTGGCCAGGATGACCGCAAAGATGCCAGCAGCGCTGGCGGCTCCGATGTTGTTGTTGGCGAACTCACCGATCAGATATGGAAGGTTCTTGTTGCCATTCCCCCGGCTTACGATCTCGATCTCTGCATAAAGCGACAGATGAAAGATCGCCTGGATCATCACAACTATCGCGATTGGCCGGGATAAATGCGGCAGGGTCAGAAAGCGGAACTGCGACCAGGCACTTGCACCATCCAGCACTGCGGCTTCTTTCTGCTGTTGGTCCTCGGACTGCAGCGATGTCATGAAGATCAACACCGCAAAGGGGGTCCATTGCCATGTCACCATGATGATGACCGCATAGGCCGAAGTCTGCGTTGCACGGAACGAGACCGGCTCGAGCTCGGGCCACAACGAAAAGAACCACCCCACTGCAGGCGCATTTCGGAGCGTATCGATCAGATCATTGAGACCACCTACAGCGATACCCTGAAGCCCAAGCACCGGATCCAGGATCATGTTAATCCACAAAACAGCGTTGACCGCCGGCATCACGAAGAACGGTGAAATCAACAGCACGCGGACAATGCCCTGCCCGGGAAATGTCTTGTTGATCAAAACAGCGATCAACACGCCCAGGATGACAGTCAGGATCAGGATGCTGCAGACGATAAACAGGCTGTTCTGGACGGCAAAAAGGAAGTCCTTGGATTTCAGAACGAACTCGTAATTGCCAAAGCCGCGCCAATTGCTGAGGCTTGGGCTCGTCCACTCGGGGCGGCGCAGGTTGTTCAACACATAGCGGATAAACGAAAAGTACAGGGTCATTCCAAGCGGAATAAGCATCCACACCAGAAGCAGCAGCACAGCAGGCGTTTGAAGAAGGCGCGGGAGCTTTCTGTCTGACATGGCCATATCCTTTCAGCAAAACGTTTTCTCGTTTCGCATCCGACATTTGAGTTGTGATTTCTTGAATGTTAGGCGGGACCAAAGCGTTCAAGCAAATGCTGCGGCGTATTTTGGGGCCCGACAGTGTCGGGCCCCATGATGGATCAGTCGTAGTATCCCGCTTCTTTCATGATCGAATCCGCGGCTTGCTGCGATGCAGCCAACGCCTCTTCAACAGATTTTGCACCAGAAAGGGCCGCCGCCATTTCCTGTGCAACCGCCGAGCCAACCTCAGGGAATTCTGGGATCGCTGCGAACTGAACCCCGACGTAAGGTTTCAGATCTGTCGCTTCGGGTGCAGCACTGTCAATGGCGGCAAGTTCCGCGGCCGCAAAACCTGCAGCTTCTTGGAATTCCGGGATTGCATAGGTGGATGCGCGTTGACCGGTCGGCACCGCCCCCCAACCAAAGTCCGGGTGGTTGCCCACGGCCTGCACATATTCTTTGGAAGTCGCCCACTCGATAAAGTCAGCCGCGGCTTCCGCGTTTGGAGATCCGGCCGGAATCGCCATCGCCCACGCCCAAAGCCAGTTTGCGCCCACAGGGTTGCCGGCGTTCGGAGACTGCGCATAGGCCACGCCGTCTACTTCCAGAAAGGACGCCGCAATGGTCGCGTCGATCCACATGCCGCACTTGCCTTCGTTGTAAAGCGCGAGGATTTCGTTGAATGAATTCCCTTCAGAGCCAGGAGGCCCGTAGGTGCCCAGAAGGTCCACGTAAAAGTTGATAGCCGCGTTCCATTCCGCACTGTCCAACTGTGGCCGCCCCTCGGCATCGAACCACGCGCCCCCGAAAGAGTTCACCACTGTCGTTATGAATGCCATGTTGTCGCCCCAGCCCGGCTTACCGCGAAGACAGGCTCCATAGACGCCGTTGTCTGGATCATGAATTGCCGCAGCCGCGGCTTTTACATTGTCCCAGCTGTCATTGTCAGCAATGGAAACCCCCGCAGCATCGGTCAGATCCTTGCGGTACATGACCATCGAGGATTCACCATAAAATGGCGCAGCATAAAGCTGCCCTTCATGAGAGAGCCCATTGCGCATTGCCGGCAGGATGTCGTCCATGTCGTAGCTTGCTGAAAAGTTGAGCGGTTCAATCCAGCCAGCGGCCCCCCAGATCGGCGCTTCCTGCATGCCGATATTGATGATGTCATATTGTCCACCGCCGGTCGCAGTGTCGGAAGTGACCTGTTCACGCAGAACGCCCTCTTCCAACGAGACCCAGTTCAGATCAACGCCTGTCTCGGCGGTATATGCTTCCGCCACTTTCTGCATGTTGATCATGTGACCGTTGTTCACGATCGCGATCGTTAGGGTTTCGGCAGATACACCACTTGCTGCTAAGAGCGAAATGGCACTAGCTGCGCAAAGCGCGCCTTTCTTAAACATCTTGATCCTCCCAAAAATTTGATGCTTGCCTCTAGGCTAAAGCCACGAAGTGACTTGCGTCAATTTTTTTCTTTACGCGCGTAAATTTTAAGCTCTACGCCCTCCATAGGGCATCAGGCTGATGATCTCATGATCAACCGCCCGTCAAACAAGGTTTCGCGCGGCGAATCGGCGCCCCCTTCGCCCTCAATCCGCGCCAACAAGATCGAGGCGCTTTTCTTGGCGATTGCCTCATAATCTTGCGACGCCGTTGTCAGGGTCGGACTGGTGTATTTTGAAAACGGGTGATCGTCGTGTCCTGCGATCCGCAAATCACACTCTTCGCCGATCCCAACCCTCAGCCCGGCTTCGAAAGCGGCGGAAAGCAAACCGATTGCCAGACGGTCGTTGCTGCACAGAATGGTGTTTGTGGGAAGGTTTCTGTCCCGCACAACGCGCGTGCCCTCACGAAACCCGATCTCTTCGAATTCCCAGCCCTCACCGTCAGCCTGGATCAGATCCGGGTTGTGCCCCAGCCGATCCATGGCGGCCAGATAAGCATTGCGACGCTTGAAGGCATTCGGATTGGTCGGTGATTTCATTTCAAAAAAGCTGGGCGGCTCACCCGTCCGGCAAAGGTAATCAACAATCAGATCAATACTCTGGTCGTTGTTGGACCCCACAAATGCCTCGTCTATCGTATCAATGTTCGCATCAAACAGCACCGTTGGGACGTCTTGGCAAAAGGCCTTGATTTTCTTGTGATCAGACGCCCGTCCCAAAGGTGCAAGAAGAACCCCGGCCGGTTTGAGACTGCGGAGGTTATCGAGGTTGGCTATCTCCATCACCGGGCTGCCATGAGAGCCAAGCAGAACCGGCCTGAACCCGGTCTCTATTATGTGCTCTTCAATTGTCCGCGCGATTTTTGCAAAGAACGGGTCCGCCAGGTTGGGCACGACAATGCCGATGTTCTTGGTCAATCGGCGGTTTTGGTTCACCGCATAGGGATTAGGTTGGTAGTCATACGTCTCCAACGCCTGCTCAATGCGCTTTCGCGTGGATGCCCTCACACTGCTGGGATCGTTAAAAAACTTGGACAGGGTTGGTCGCGAGATGCCACTGACGGAAGCAAACTCTTCCATGTTCTTGATTTTGGTTCCAGTCATATGAAGCCCACTGCAAAGTGTCAGGACCCCGCTGCGTTTCGGTCAGCGATATCATCACCATAAATACTTTACGCGCGGAAACAAAGCCCGGAGGCCGCAGAGCTTTTGCGTTTCTGAGGTGTCCACTCTCGAGAACAAATTTCACGGAAAATAGCCTGACACGACACCAGTCCACCACAGGATCCGGTCGCTGTTTTCCCCAGGCGGCAACGTCCGCATCGGATGCTATCACCCGACGCATATGCGAGCCTTTCACCTGACGTCTTGAGGAAATGTGGTCGACGTCACCCGAACCAGTAGAGCCGCTTGAGTTCACGGAACTCAGGACCACGTCGAAACGGGCAAAATCACCGAAAAACGAAATAAGTCACGTGGTTGGATGGTGGGTGATAAGAGATTTGAACTCCTGACATCTTCGATGTGAACGAAGCGCTCTACCACTGAGCTAATCACCCATTGGGCGGGGGTTTACCTTTACTCCGCCGCCTCTGCAAGGGGTTCTTTTTCGTCCGGACCGGTCGAATTGCTCTGGCGCAATTTGCACACGATCACGCGGCCGTTGTCCTTTTCCTCGACCCGATTGATGCGGAGTTTGCCAAGCGGTTGCAGGTTCAATTCCCGCCCCGACGCAATCGCCTCGCCCAGGATAGCCAACGCAGCCTCGATCGAGGGTTTTGCGTCCTTTTTCTTGACGCCGGCGCGATCCACAACCAGATCGATCAGCTCGCGCTTTTTCATCTCGGGTCCGTCATTCGACGGAACCACCACATCAGCCGCGGCCGGTTTAACCACCTTGGGCAGTTCGGATTTCGTGGCCGCAACGGGGGCCGTCTTGGCCTCAGGCGCTTTGGGCGCCGCGGATGTTTCGGGTGTTGCGGTTTTTGTTGTCGGAGCCTTGCTCGGGGTACGGCGCGCGGGGGTCTTGCGAGTCGTCCGCGACGCGGTTGTCGTGCTCTTAGCCATGGGGTGCCTCATACCTGCGTTTATTCTTGTCTGTTGCCAGCATAGAGACAAAAACCCTTAAAAACCAGAAAACTCGACCAAAAGTTTCCGATCCGTCACATATCCGCCCCAAATTGCCGCGCAACGTGGCAACAACAAAAAAAGGGCGGAACCTGCTGGCCCGCCCCTTTGTTCAGGTTCTCGCCTGATCAGTGTGCCGTAGCCGAAGCCCCGTCCCCACCGATGATCGACGCCTTTGCCGCAGCGGCCTCTTCGGCGGCCTCGTCCCATTCAATGGGCTCGGGCTCGGCCGTTAGCGCGTGTTTCAGCACCTCGGAGACATGGCTGACGGGGATGATCTCCAGCCCCTCTTTCACGTTGTCCGGGATCTCGGGCAGATCCTTTTCGTTCTCTTGCGGGATCAGCACCGTCTTAACGCCGCCCCGCAGGGCCGCCAGCAGCTTTTCTTTCAACCCACCGATGGCGCTTGCATTGCCGCGCAGCGTGACCTCACCCGTCATGGCAATGTCCTTGCGCACCGGAATACCGGTCAGCACCGACACGATGGCCGTGACCATGGCCAGACCCGCGCTTGGCCCGTCTTTGGGCGTGGCGCCATCAGGCACGTGGACGTGGATGTCCAGCTTGTCGAACTGCGGTGGCTTAACCCCGATCTGAGGGCTGATCGAGCGCACATAGGATGACGCCGCCTCAATCGACTCTTTCATCACGTCGCCCAGCTTGCCGGTGGTCTTCATCCGCCCTTTGCCCGGCAGGCGCAGCGCCTCGATGCTCAAAAGCTCGCCACCAACGCTGGTATAGGCCAGACCGGTGACAACACCCACCTGATCCTCTTTCTCGGCCAGACCATAGCGGAACTTCTTCACCCCCAGGAAATCGTCGAGATTATCGGCAGTTACGGTGACGTCTTCAGCCTCTTTCTTGACAATCTTGGTCAGCGATTTCCGCGCCACCTTGGCGATCTCACGCTCCAGGTTCCGCACGCCCGCCTCGCGGGTATAGGTGCGGATGATCTCGGTCAGCGCCTCGTCGGTCAGTTCAAACTCCTTGGCCTTCAGGCCATGGTTCTTGACCTGCTTGCCGATCAGATGCTGCTTGGCGATCTCGCGCTTTTCATCCTCGGTATAACCCGACAGCGGAATGATCTCCATCCGGTCGAGCAGCGGCCCGGGCATGTTGTAGCTGTTCGATGTGGTCAGGAACATCACGTTCGACAGGTCATATTCCACCTCAAGATAGTGATCCATGAAGGTGTTGTTCTGCTCCGGATCCAGCACCTCAAGCATCGCCGACGCCGGGTCGCCCCGGAAATCCTGCCCCATCTTGTCGATCTCATCGAGCAGGATCAGCGGGTTCGTCGTTTTGGCTTTTTTCAACGCCTGGATGATCTTGCCCGGCATCGAGCCGATGTATGTCCGGCGGTGACCGCGAATCTCGCTTTCGTCGCGCACACCACCCAAGCTGATGCGGATGAACTCACGGCCGGTCGCCTTGGCAACCGATTTACCAAGCGAGGTTTTACCAACACCCGGAGGTCCAACAAGGCACAGGATCGGCCCCTTGAGCTTCTTCGAGCGCTGCTGCACGGCCAGATACTCGACAATGCGTTCTTTGACCTTCTCAAGACCATAGTGATCCGCATCCAGGATCTCTTGAGCGCGGCCCAGGTCTTTCTTGACGCGGGATTTGGTGCCCCACGGGATCGACAGCATCCAGTCCAGATAGTTGCGCACCACGGTGGCCTCGGCCGACATGGGCGACATGTTCTTGAGCTTTTTCAGCTCGGCATCGGCCTTTTCACGGGCCTCTTTGCTCAGCTTGGTCTCGGCGATCTTGGCTTCCAGCTCGGCAACCTCGTTGCCGCCGTCCTCGCCATCACCCAGCTCCTTCTGAATGGCCTTCATCTGCTCATTCAGGTAATATTCACGCTGCGTCTTCTCCATCTGGGATTTGACGCGGGTTTTGATCTTTTTCTCGACCTGCAGAACGCTCATCTCGCCCTGCATCAGACCATAGACCTTCTCCAGCCGCTCGCTGACGGACAGTGTCTCCAGCAACTCCTGCTTCTGCTCGACCTCCAGACCCAGGTGACCCGACACCAGATCAGCCAGCTTTGCCGGTTCCGTGGCCTCGCCAACGGCGGCAAGGGCTTCCTCGGGGATGTTCTTGCGCACCTTGGCATAGCGCTCGAACTCATCGCCCACGGAACGCAACAGAGCCTCGGTGGTGGTCACGTCACCCGGCATCTCGGTCAGATACTCGGCGCGCGCCTCAAAGAAGGCGTCGTTTTCCAGAAAATCGGTGATCCGCACCCGCGCTTGGCCCTCGACCAACACCTTGACGGTGCCATCGGGCAACTTCAGCAGTTGCAGAACATTGGCCAGGACACCGGCCTTGAAAATACCATCCTGTTCAGGGTCGTCGACCGAGGGGTCGATCTGGCTCGACAGCAGGATCTGCTTGTCATCCTGCATCACCTCTTCCAGCGCGCGCACCGATTTTTCGCGGCCCACAAACAGGGGCACGATCATATGCGGAAACACGACAATGTCGCGCAGCGGCAGTACGGGGTAAGAGGAGTTGAGAGGCTCTTGCATGCTCTTTCCTTATCGTTGGCAAGACGGCACCGGTCCCTGTTGCAGGCAACGCTTGGCCATCTCCGGTCATGGATTGAATAGGTGGGGCAACCTGCCCCCCATTTCAACCTCACGGCTCAATTCGTGACCAAGACAATGACCCGCCACGAAACGGGCTGCAAGGCGCGAATGACGTATAGGTGAATTTTCAATGACTGCGCAGACCACGGGACGGCGGGCGGGGCGACGTGCACAGCACAAGCGGCACCCCGTCGTCCACAAGTCACAAAGGCTCGATATCCCCCTGCGCCCGCTGCGCATGGAATTCCGCCTGCCAGGCCTCAAACGTTCCAGCCGCAATCGCATCGCGCATGCCCGCCATGATCTCCTGAAAATAATGCAGGTTGTGCCAGGTCAACAGCATCCCCGAGATCATCTCGTTCGACCGATACACATGATGCAGATAGGCGCGCGAGTAGTTCGCACAGGCCGGGCATGTGCACTGCTCATCCAAAGGACGCGGGTCATCCGCATGGCGCGCGTTCTTGATGTTGACCACGCCGTGCCGTGTAAACACCTGCCCCGTCCGCCCCGAGCGGGACGGTAACACACAGTCCATCATGTCGATGCCCCGCGCCACCGCGCCGACGATGTCATCGGGCTTGCCCACCCCCATCAGATAGCGTGGCTTGTCCTGGGGCAGATGGTCCGGGGCATGGTCCAGACACCCAAACATGGCCTCCTGCCCCTCGCCAACAGCTAGCCCACCGACCGCATAGCCATCAAACCCAATCTCTTTCAGAGCCTCAGAGCTTTCTTCGCGGAAATCCGTCTCCAACCCACCCTGCTGGATACCAAACAGAGCATACCCCGGCCGGTCACCAAAGGCCTCTTTCGACCGCGCCGCCCAGCGCATCGACAGCCGCATGCTCTCGGCGATCCGGTCCCGGTCCGCAGGCAGTGCGGGGCATTCGTCAAAACACATCACGATGTCACTGCCCAACAGCCGCTGTATCTCCATCGAGCGTTCCGGCGTCAGCTCATGCTTGGATCCGTCTACATGGCTCTTGAAGGTCACACCCTTTTCCGTAAGCTTGCGCAGCCCCGCCAGCGACATCACCTGAAACCCGCCACTGTCCGTCAGAATGGGCCGGTCCCAATTCATGAACTTGTGCAAACCTCCCAGGCGGTCGATGCGCTCGGCCGTGGGCCGCAGCATCAAGTGATAGGTATTGCCCAGCAGAATGTCCGCCCCCGTGGCGCGCACGCTTTCCGGCATCATCGCCTTGACCGTCGCCGCCGTCCCCACGGGCATGAAAGCAGGCGTGCGTATCTCTCCACGCGGCGTGTTGATCACACCGGTGCGGGCCTTGCCGTCAGTGGCTTTCAAATCGAATGAGAAACGCTCGGTCATCATATGTCCTTGGAGTTTTCAGGGCTGCGCAAAGCCCGCAGGGTTTGCCCCATAGCCTCAGCCAATGCAAGCTGTCAGCACAGACATTCACGGCAGGCTGGCCACCTGCCGCGTAAACAGATCGACCACAGCATCCCCGTCAATGTCGCGGCAAACGCGGATCTTGGGGCCGCTCTCTACCGCCCGCGTCGCCCCCACGGCCTCACCCGCTACATCAACCTGCACGCCCGTCTCGACCATCTCGAACAGATGCGGATGGGTGCAGGCGATCACGGCTGTGGAATCGTGCAATCCACAGCCATCCTCACCCGCAACGCTCTGGTAGAACTCCAGATAGAAGCGCGAGATTTCCTGCAAGAACCCGCCAGTGGTCTTGGACGCCCGCGCCAACTCTTCAAAGTCCTGCGCGCGGTAGAGCGTCTGCAGGGTCACGTCGAGCCCCACCAGAACCACGTTCCCCTCTGCCCCCAGCACCTCAGCCGCCGCTTGTGCGTCATGATAGATATTCGCCTCGGCATGGGCAGTGATGTTACCCGGACAGAACACTGCCCCGCCCATGATCACCAACTGCGCCAGATTGCCCAGAAATGCAGGATCCAACCGGATCGCATCCGCGATGTTCGTCAGCGGTCCGATGGCACAGACCGATAGCGCCCCGCGATGGGCCCGCGCCATCTCGACCAGATATTCGGCCGCGGACAAGTGATGATCCACACCGATCTGCGGCACATCCGTGAAATGCCCGAACCCCTCATCCCCATGCACATAAGCCGATGGTTGATAAGTCCCGGCCCCATACGGCAAAGCCGCCCCTGTCGCCACGGGCAGTTCAGCCCACAACAGGTTCAGCAGATAGCGGGCATTGCGACTTGATTGCGCCACATGGGTGTTGCCGAACACAGTGGTCAGCCCCAACAGGTCAATGTCCGGAGCAGCATGGGCATAAGCAATCGCCATGGCATCGTCGATGCCCGGATCGGTGTCGATGATCAGTTTCATACCGCGCCTTTACGCCGTTTCAGGGGCTAAGACCACAGACCAATTCCCCTTGCCATATGGGCCACTCACCCCCTAGCTGTCTTGAAAATGGGCGACTCAATCCCCAAATGTATACCATTGCACACAAAACAATAGGGAGCAGCATATGACCGAAGACCAAATCCTTGGCCTGATCACCCAGAACATCGTTCTGGTGCTGGGCGCCATCTTTATCGTGGTCATCATCCTCAAAGGCATCAAGATCGTGCCCCAGTCCGAGAAATACGTGGTTGAACGCTTTGGCCGCCTGCACTCGGTGCTTGGCCCCGGCATCAACTTCATCGTCCCGTTTCTGGACGTGGCCCGCCACAAGATCTCGATCCTAGAACGCCAGCTGCCCAACGCCACCCAGGACGCCATCACCAAGGACAACGTCCTGGTGCAGATCGACACTTCGGTGTTCTACCGCATCCTTGAGCCGGAAAAGACCGTCTACCGCATCCGCGACGTCGATGGTGCCATCGCCACCACTGTGGCGGGCATCGTGCGCGCCGAGATCGGCAAGATGGATCTGGATGAGGTGCAATCCAACCGCGCCCAGCTGATCGGGCAGATCCAGCACTCGGTCGAAACCGCTGTTGATGATTGGGGCATCGAAGTCACCCGCGCCGAGATCCTGGACGTGAACCTGGATCAGGCCACCCGCGACGCCATGCTACAACAGCTTAACGCCGAACGCGCCCGTCGTGCCCAGGTGACCGAGGCCGAAGGCCAGAAACGCTCGGTCGAGCTGCAGGCCGACGCCGAGCTGTACGCCGCCGAACAAACCGCCAAGGCTCGCCGCATCCAGGCCGAGGCCGAAGCCTATGCCACCGAGGTCGTGGCCAAGGCCATCGCCGAAAACGGCATCGAAGCGGCGCAGTATCAGGTCGCCCTGAAACAGGTGGAATCGCTCAACGCGCTTGGCAATGGCTCCGGCAAGCAAACCATCGTCCTGCCCGCCAACGCGATCGAGGCATTTGGCGACGCCTTCAAGATGCTGAAAGGGGGCAAATGATGGCTGACCTCTGGTCCGTCTGGTGGGTCTGGCTGGCCGCCGCGCTGGCGCTGGCGATCATCGAAGTTCTGGCCCCCGGCTTCATCTTCCTGGGCTTCGCCATTGGTGCAGCGCTCACCGGCCTGCTGCTTCTGATCCTGCCCGGCATCGGCTGGACCATCCCTATGCTGGCCCTGATCTTCGCCGCGCTGTCGCTGGCCGCCTGGCTCATCCTGCGCCGCTCTTTTGCGCTGCGCACCGGTCAGGTGAAACACTTCGAGGATGACATCAACAGCTGACACTTTTGACAAGCTGGCACGCGGGCCGTCCATTTGGGCGGCCCCATTGCTTTGCCCCTTCCCCGTCCAATCAATTCCGGAGGGTCTCCCCCGCCCGCTCCTGCCGCTCACCCATGCCGAAACGCTGCTATGCGTCGACCCAACGCCTAGAGAGCACACAAACCCTTCCCAATAGCGCCACTAAACCGCAAGTTGCGCATGGATGCCTTCACCGGTAACACTTTCGGCAAGTCATTTTTCAGGACCAGACCATGATCGAAAGCATTGAACTCACCTGCGGCCCCACGCACGTTTCCGACCCCGTGAAATGGAACCAGCGCCCCGGCCTGACAATTTTCGTTGGCCCCAACAACTCCGGCAAAAGCGCCCTGCTGGACGATTTGTACAACTGGTGGCCAACCAGAGGAAGCACCAAGCGGTCGTCGTTAAACGACGTCCAACTAACGCCATTTCAGCCATCTATGTTTGAAGAACACCCGAAATTTCGTGGAAGCAATGATAAGGACAGCATCGTGCACAGTGGCACTAATGCGACGCGCGCTATGTGGGCCCACCAATTCGAACGCTACTGGGGGGATCATGAAGCCCGCGAATTTCGACTCGATCTGAGCATCTGGATGAACGGCACCAACCGTTTGGACATGTTGACCGACGAAACAGACGCAGACTTGCAATCCCCAACAACGCCGCTCGCGCGTCTTCTGGCGGACGACGACCGCCGAGCGGAATTCCAAGCGGCCGTATTCTCGGGCCTCAATCACTTTCCAATCGTGGATTGGATCACAGAATACGGAACACTGAACCTCGCCTTTTCACCCGACAAACCCGATGTGAAGGTTGAAAAGTCGTTCACCCCCGAGATGCAGGAATACCTGGCCCAATCCAACCTGTCTTCCCGAGCCAGTAGCGGCTTCAAGGCATACACGGGTATCTTGGGAACCCTCTACGCCACCGACTACAAGCTCATCCTGATCGATGAGCCCGAGGCGTTTCTTCACCCGCCACTTGCGCGAACGCTGGGGAAACAAGTCGCCGAGCAAGCCAAGGACCGGCACGTCTTCGTTGCCACTCACAGCGCCGATTTCCTGATGGGTGCGGTGGATTCCGGTGCGTCAGTTAGAGTTGTCCGGCTGCAATATCAAGACGGAGTTGCTACGGCCTGCATGTTGGACAGCGAAGACCTGAAACAGTTCATGACCGATCCTCTGCTGCGGTCTTCCAATGTACTGTCCGGCCTTTTCGCCCAATCCGTCATCGTAGCCGAAGCCGACACCGACCGTAACTTCTATCAGGAAATCAACAACCGTCTCTTGGCCGAAGGTGATGGCCGGGGCATCGAAAACGCGGTATTCCTGAATGCGCATGAAAAATCCACTGTACCCCGTATCGTCGCAATGCTTCGAAAAATGGGCGTCCCGACTGCTGGCATTGTCGATGTGGACGTGGTCGCGGACAGAAGCGGTGCTTGGACCAATCAGTTGAGAGCTGTCGGCATTCCTTCTTCGATGCATTCCGAACTATCATGCGAGCGGAAAACTATCCTCCATAACATGAAAGAAAACAGCTCGGATCCAACAGGAAAGAGCTACAAAAACGAAGGCGCAATAGACCTGCTGAGCAACGGAGAGCTCAAAGCTGCGCGATCGTGGCTTCGAGAACTGGCCAACTTTGGCCTGTTCGTCGTTCCGATCGGTGAGTTGGAGCATTGGCTGCCCGAACTTGAAGTCCGAGAAAAAGGTCGACCCTGGCTTGGCAAGATATTCTCAAAGATGGGAAGCGATCCCAAGGCACCCGACTACATCCACCCCGCCAAAGGCGACGTCTGGGACTTCATCGCGGATTGCAATGCGTGGCTGACCAATCCCGCGCGTCAGGGGATGGGTGGGGTTGAATAGCCCCCCTTTATGCCGCACTGCAGCGCATTTTGTCGGTGCACGCTTGGTGCACGCATAGTGCACGGATGTCACAGGCACGCTGTACGGGTTTCCTTCGCACCTGCGGCATGAACACGCGACCTCTGGACGGCCCAAGGTGCTTTCCCTATATAATCACTCAGGAAGCAGATCGAGGCCCTGATGACCCATTCGACCGAACCCATGGAAGGCGCACCGCTGATTGCGCCGTCCTCTGTCAATCACCCGCTTTATGACGCCGTGGTGGATGCCTGCCGGAGCGTGTATGACCCGGAAATCCCGGTCAATATCTATGAACTTGGCCTGATCTACACCATTGACATCAATGAAGAAAACGAGGTCCGGGTGATCATGACCCTGACCGCGCCCGGTTGCCCTGTCGCCGGTGAAATGCCCGGCTGGGTGGCTGACGCCGTTGACCCGCTGCCCGGTGTAAAACAGGTCGATGTCGAACTGACGTGGGAGCCGCCCTGGGGCATGGAGATGATGTCGGACGAGGCCCGGCTCGAGCTGGGCTTCATGTAATCCGCCCCAGAGAGAACCTGGACAATATCCATAAAAATCAATGGGCTGTCACAAAATGTTCGTCAGCCCGTTACCATTCCGACGGACGCCTGTCATACTTGCTCGGCAAGAATGAGGACAGAAACGACCGCCGGAGAGACCCCATGCGCCATACCCTGGCCCGCGCCGCACTGATCCTGTGTCCCACCCTCGCCCTTGCCGTGGGCGACAACGAACAGCAGGTGAGCGCACCCGCAATCAGCTATGGTGACCGCCCTGCCTATCTGATCGACAAGCTGCCCGAGGGGGCGCTCAAGACCAAGCTCAGATCCTGCGAAGGACAGACGCCCAAGCGCAGTCTTTTCTCCATCGGTCACCGCGGCGCACCGATGCAATACCCTGAACATACAGTAGAATCCAACGTTGCCGCCGCCCGCATGGGGGCCGGCATCCTGGAATGCGACGTGACCTTTACCAAGGATCATGAGTTGGTCTGCCGCCATGCCCAGAACGATCTGCACACCACCACCAACATCCTGGTGAGCGACTTGGCGGACACATGTGTCGTCCCCTTCACGCCCGCAGATGGCGACACGCCTGCGACGGCCGAGTGCCGCACATCCGAGCTGACATTGGAGCAGTTTCGCATGCTCACGCCCAAGATGGACAGCGCCGACAAAAGCGCCACCACGGCCGAAGCTTTCCAAGGCGGCGTCGCCCCGTGGCGGAGCACGCTCTATACCGACGGCGCAGCCAGCATGACCCATGCCGAATCCATCGCGCTGTTCCGCGATCTGGGCGCCAAGTTCACGCCCGAGCTGAAATCGCCCGCTGTCGAGATGCCTCATGACGGCTTCAGCCAGGCGGATTACGCACAAAAGCTGATCGACGAGTACAAGGCCGCCGGAGTTCCGGCAAAGGACGTCTGGGCGCAATCTTTCAACCTTGACGACGTTCTGTACTGGATTGAAAATGAACCAGAATTCGGCAAGCAGGCCGTATTCCTGGATGCCTCCTATCGGATCAACGGGTTCGTCCATACCGATCCTGCGACCTTCCCCCACGACTTTGCCGATTTGAAAGCCAAGGGTGTCAACTACATTGCGCCGCCGCTTTGGATGCTGCTGAGCGTCGAGGACGGCAAAATGGTGCCCTCGGCCTGGGCTAAAGCCGCCAAAAAAGCTGACTTGAAGATCATTACCTGGACGCTGGAGCGTTCGGGCCCGCTGGCACATGGTGGCGGCTGGTATTTCCAATCGGTCAAGGATTTGACCACCGATGACAGCATGTATCTGCAGGTTCTGGATGTGCTGGCACAGGATGTGGGCGTCGAGGGCGTGTTCTCGGACTGGCCCGCCACGGTAACCTATTATGCCAATTGCATGGGCCTCTGATCCCCCCACCCCATCGGGCCCATCACCGGAACCGTTCCTGCCCCTCGGGAACGGTTCCTTTTTTGTTGAACCGCAGCCCCTTGAGCCTTGGACGAGGGCGTCCTAGATTAAGGGCAACGCGCAAACGGAGATCAACATGTTCGGCATTCCCGGCAAGCAGGCTGTCACGATGACACCCAAGGCGGCGGCCCAGATCGCAAAGCTCATGGCCAAGGATGGCCACTCGGGCCTGCGCATCGGCGTCAAGAAGGGCGGTTGCGCGGGCATGGAATACACCATGGAATACGTGACCCAGACCGATCCGCTGGACGAAGTGGTCGAGCAGGACGGCGCGCGCGTGATGATTGCCCCCATGGCGCAGATGTTCCTGTTTGGCACCCAGATCGACTATGAGGTCTCGCTGCTCGAGGCCGGGTTCAAGTTCAGCAACCCCAATGTGGTGGATGCCTGTGGCTGCGGTGAATCGATCAAGTTCAAGGATGCCAGCGAACTGCAACAGGACGCCTGACGCGCTGCTCTTTTCCTAAACCGGGGCGCTCCCGCCCGTCGTCAATACCCCTTGTGGGACATCTCCTCCCGTTGGGCCAGGCTCATGCGGGCCTTGCCCGCATGAGCCTGGCCCCCCGCCGTCCGCAGGACGCGAGGCCGATAGGCCGCGCAGGTGGGCAATGTCACGCTTTCTGATTTTGCAGATGCACATAGGTCTCGTCATAGCGCCGAGTCAGGTGCTCGCCCGCAGTGATCACCTCGCCGGACCCTGGCGGGGCGACGTTGGTGTCATAGGACGGGTTGAAAAACAGCGGCACCGACAGGCGTTCGTTGGCGCTTCCCACCACACGATGCTCTGTTGCCTTGACCTGCCCTGCCGTCCAGAACTCCAGCATCTCGCCAAAGTTGATCACAAACTCACCCGGCTGCGTGGTCACTGCATCCCAGGTGCCGTCCGCCCTCTTCACCTCAAGCCCCGGCACACCGTCGGTGGCCAGCAGGGTCAGGCAGCCATAGTCGGTATGAGCCGCGATCCCGAAATCCCGCGCCCCGGCCCAAGCGGGCCGTTGCGGATAATAATTGCCCCTGAGCAGCGCCATCGGCGGATCGAATGCCGCGTCAAACGCCGACGCGTCCTGCCCCACCACATGCGCGATTGCCCGCAGCACCTCCATCGCGACGCCTGAGGCCTCTTGGAAATAGAGCTGAATGTCCTCGCGAAACCCCTTTGGCGTATCGGGCCACAGGTTCGGAGCATAAACGCTCAGGTTGCGGGCGTGTACCGGGTGATCCGGCGCCAACTCGAACCCGCAATCGAACACCTGCTTGTAGTCGGGATTGGCATTTGGATCGACCTGTTCGGATTGTCCCCCGCCCCAGCCCCGGTTCGATCCTGTCCGCGCCATGTCGACCGTATGTTTGACCGCCTCAGGCTGTTGGAAAAAGCGTCGGTAGGTTTCGATCACTTCCATCACACGCGCCGCGCTTAGGCCGGTATTGGTGATCTTGAGGAACCCCACGTTGCGGACCTCCTGCGCCAATCGTTGCAGCTCTGCCGGGTTTCGCGCCTTGAGCAGCTGAAGATCCAGGTTTTCCAGCATTCCGCGCCTCCCGCCGCTTGTGAGTGCTTGCCCGGGCCTCTACCGGCTGCGCATGACGGGGGCAACCGCAATTGTCACCCCGCCCCGGCGGTGCTATCGGGGGTGGGATAACACCACAGAGCATTAGGGCGAGGGCATCACATGCGGCGCAAACTGGCGGCAGGCAATTGGAAAATGAACGGCATCGGCGCGAACCTCGCCGAGTTGGAGAGCCTGGCCACGGCCCATGCAAACGCTGGTGTCGACATTCTGATCTGCCCCCCTGCCACCTTGCTGCACCGTGCCGCCGAAGTCGCCAAAGACACCAGCATTCGGATCGGCGGTCAGGATTGCCACGCCAATGCAAGCGGTGCCCACACCGGGGACATCAGCGCGCAGATGCTGGCGGATACGGGCGCCACAGCCGTGATCGTCGGCCATTCGGAACGCCGCGAGGATCATGATGAGCGCAACGAAGATGCGCGCGCCAAGGCCAAGGCCGCCATCGACGCTGGCCTGACAGCTGTGATCTGCCTCGGCGAGAGCCTGGCACAGCGCGAGGCCGCCAACACGCTCGACATCATCGCGGGTCAGATGTCCGGCTCGATCCCCGATCTGGCGACCGGCGAAAACGTGGTGATCGCATATGAACCGATCTGGGCCATTGGCACCGGCAAGGTGCCCACGCTGGAGCAGATCGGCGAAGTGCACGACTTTATCCGTGCGCGGCTAGAACGCCGTTTTGGTGAGGGCGTTGGCCGCTCGGTTCGCCTGCTTTACGGCGGTTCGGTCAAACCCGGGAACGCGGCAGACATCTTTGCGGTGCCCAATGTCGATGGCGCGCTCGTCGGCGGCGCGAGCCTCACGGCGGCGGATTTCTCGCCCATCATCACGGCGCTGGAACAGGCCTAAGCCCCAAGCCCCCTGCTTCTTCTTGTTTGAAAATACGGCGGGGGAGTCGCGCAAGCGACGGGGGCAGCGCCCCCTCCCACGGCCGAAAAAACAAAGCCGGGCCTGTTTCCAAGCCCGGCTTTCTTGTTACGCTAAACACTCGCTACTTCGTTATGATCTCCGGCCCCATCACCGCGTTCGGGATGACCGTGCTGAGCCATGGGATGTAAGTGATCATGATCAGGAAGACGAAGAGCACCGCCAGGAACGGCAGGGCCGCCCGCACAACGCTCATCATCGGCATGCCTGCCACGCCTGAGGTCACAAACAGGTTCAGACCCACCGGCGGGGTGATCATCCCGATTTCCATGTTCACCACCATGATGATGCCCAGATGGATCGGGTCGATGCCCAGTTCGATGGCAATCGGGAAGACCAGCGGGGCGACGATAACCAAAAGACCCGAGGGCTCCATGAACTGACCACCGATCAGCAGGATCACGTTCACCACGACCAGGAACATCACCGGACCAAAGCCCGCCGACAGCATCGCATTGGCGATATGCTGCGGGATCTGCTCATCGGTCAGCACGTGCTTGAGGATCAGCGCGTTGGCGATCACGAACAGCAGCGTGACGGTCAGTTTGCCCGCCTCAAACAGCGTGTGCTTGGTATCGGCGTGAAAGAAGGCCGTGACCAGAGCAATTGGCTTGCGCATCAGCGCGGTCTTGGGCGCATCTTCACCATTCGATAGCGGGCCCATGTCCTTGTAGACAAAGCACGCGATGAAAAAGGCATAGACAGCCGCCACCGCGGCGGCCTCGGTTGGGGTAAAGATACCGCCATAGATGCCGCCCAGGATGATCACGATCAGGAACAGACCCCAGCCCGCGTCACGCGCAGATTGGAAAATCTCACCCCAGCCCTGCCATTCACCTTTGGGCAGGTTCTTGACCTTGGCCATGACATAAATGGTCACCATCAACATGATGCCCGCCATCAGACCTGGAATGATGCCAGCCAGGAACATGCGACCGACCGAGACTTCGACCGCAGCCGCATAGACCACCATCACGATGGACGGTGGGATCAGGATGCCAAGCGTACCGGCGTTACAGATGACGCCTGCCGCGAATTCCTTGGAATAGCCAACTTGCCGCATACCCGCGATCACGATCGAGCCGATGGCCACAACGGTTGCAGGCGACGAGCCGGACAGGGCCGCAAAAAGCATACAAGCAAAGACGCCCGCAATCGCCAGACCGCCGGGCAGATGGCCCACGCAGGCGATCGAGAACCGGATGATCCGCCGCGCCACGCCGCCCGTCGTCATGAAAGACGAGGCCAGAATGAAGAACGGGATCGCCAGCAGCGTAAAGTGACCCTCAAACGCTTCGAACAAAGTGCCCGCGACCGACGCCAGCGAACTGTCGGAGTAGACCAGCAGGAACAAGGTGGAACTCAGGCCCAGAGACACCGCAATCGGCACGCCGATCAGCAGCAGGCCGATCACCATCGAAAATAGAAGAACGACGTCCATCAATCATGCTCCCCTTGCTGAGCACGGACGGCTTCCAGCTCGTCCTCTACTTCGTGGCTGGCGACCAGGCGGTCGGTTTCGCCGCGCAAGATCTGCATGGCGGCTTGCGCAAAGCGATAGACCAGCAGCAGCATCGACAGTGGCAGCACCAGATAAGGCACCACTTTGGGCATCTTTTCATAGGCGTCGCCGTAGTTGATCAGATCCTCAAGAAACCGCAGCGCACCGATCATCGGCACATCTTGCACCTCATAGAACGACTGGCTGCGCGCCTTCATGTCGAACCCGGTCGGGAACCAGCGGCCCGAAGTGGGCGGCAGGTCCGCAAAGACGGCCCAATAGTCATAGGCCCCTTTCAGCATAAGCAGCGAGAAGATCAGGCAGGCCGCGACCGCGATCAGCGCCAATGCGCGCCGCGCGGCTGGCGCCAGCATGTTCACGATGGCATCGACACCCAGGTGCGCGTGTTTCTTGACCGCGTAAGATGCGCCCAGCAGAACCAGCCAGGCAAACAGAAACACGGTGGCCTCCAGCGCCCACAGGATGTTCGAGTTGAATGCAAAGCGCGCGACGACGTTTGCGAAGGTGATTATCGTCATCAGCCCCAGAAGCGCCGCAATCACGGTCTCCTCAAGCCGGTCGACAAACCCGGGTGAACCGGTGGTCTGACCAGACATCTCACTGTCCTCGTTTTGTTTTGGATTTTTGGGTTTGAGGCAGGCCGATCAACCGGCCCGCCCGCGCGCGCATCCAACACTCCCCAGCTTCGGACGCGGCGCTATCTAGTGGAACGTGTTCTGTTCTTTTGAATTCACAGGACCCTGCCTCTCGGCGAGCCTCGAACAGGCCCTATGAATGTCCAATTGATTGATCAAACAGACCACGTCCCCAAATCAGAAACCGGCGTTGATCGCCTGAGCTGCGTCGATCTTGTCCTGACCCACGTCGCCTGCAAACTTGTCCCAAACCGGCTTCATTGTATCGACCCAGGCCTGACGCTGCGTGGCGTCCAACTGACGGATGGTGCCGCCTGCATCAATGATTGCCTGCTTGGCGCCTTCGTTTACGGCAAAGGCTTCGCTGTTGCGCGTCTCGGTCACTTCGCTCAGGATGGTGGTGAACTGATCACGCACGGCCGGGTCCAGGCTGTCGAGCCAGTCCACGGAGGTCACGACCAGATAGTCGATGATGCCGTGGTTGGTTTCGGTCACACCGTCCTGAACCTCAAAGAACTTCTTGCCGTAGATGTTCGACCAGGTGTTCTCCTGCCCGTCCACAACACCCTGCTGCAGCGCGCCATAGACTTCCGAGAAGGCCATCTTCTGCGGCGAGCCACCGATGGCTTCCATCTGGGCCACCAGAACGTCCGACGACTGAACGCGGAACTTCAGGCCATTTGCATCGGTCGGCGCGACCAGCGGCTTGTTGGCCGACATCTGCTTCATGCCGTTGTGCCAGAACGCAAGGCCCTGCAGACCGCGGCGCTGCATGCTGTCGAGCATCGCCTGACCGTCTGCTGACGACTGGAACGCGTCCACGGCTTCAATGTTCTTGAACATGAACGGCAGGTCGAACAGGCGGAACTGCTTGGTGAACTTTTCAAACTTCGACAGCGACGGTGCGGCAAGCTGCACGTCGCCCTGCAACATGGCTTCGAGCACCTTGTTGTCGTTGTACAGCGTGGAGTTCGGATAGACCTCCATGCACATGGTGCCGTTCATCTCGTCATTGACGCGTTGCTCCAGCAGCGAGGCGGCGATCCCCTTGGGGTGCTTGTCGGTGTTGGTGACATGCGCAAACTTGACGACGATCTCACCATCATCACAGGCGGCAAACCCGGCGGTGGCGGTGACGCTCAGCGCCAGTGCGGTTGCGGCGGTTGCTAGAAATTTCATCTGCTCTCTCCCTACAGATTGTCTGAACCAGATTGGCAAACGCCGAAGAGCGGCGTGCTGAACGAAGTGAACCGACTCACGGACAACAGCTCAACGATTTGTAGCGAACTGGTACATACTTCGATTTTTATCTTTTATTTTCAAATCACTGATGGGGTGCCCCACGGTTTTGAAAAGCGCCTTGTTCCCTTGATGTGCGAATTTCCGCACATCCCGCCTCCCACTTGTGCGAAAATCCGCACATCCAGACGAATCACCTCTCCGAATCACGGTGCCGCAGGCCGGGCCCGACAGGGGCCGACCTGCCCAGACAAAGTAGATATGGCCAAGTCTGTTCGGACACATCTTTGATGTGATCCGCAGACGCGGGAGCGCCCCTCCCTTCTACCGACGGTAGTCTTCGGGCCTTATGCCGTAACGGGTGAGCTTGTCGTAAAAGGTCTTGCGCGGCAGTTTCAGCACCTTGGCCGCCTCGGACGCCTTGCCGTTGTTGCGCCCAAGGGCAGACACCAGCAAAGCCCGTTCCACCCGCGCCAATTGCTCCGCCAGCCCCAGCTCTGCCGCCTGCGCCACATCTTCGGGCATGCCCAGAACGAATCGCATCGCAGCTGACATCAGCGACCGCGCGTTTCCCGGCCAATCCTGCGCCATGAGCGCGGCCAGATGATCCGGCGTGATCTCGGGCGCGTCTATGCCTGCCTGCTCGGCGGCCTGCGCCACGTAGTGTCGGAACAGCACGGGAATATCCTCGGGCCGCTCGGCCAGGGACGGGATGCGCACCCGCATCACATCAAGGCGATAGAAGAGATCGGCATTGAACACCCCCTGCGCCGCCAAAGCCCCCAGATCCGCAGTGGTTCCGGCCAATATGCGCGTGCCGGCCCCCTGCTCGATCAGCTCAAGTGCCGCGTATTGCGTCGCCTCGGGCATGGCCGAGACCTCATCCAGAAACAAGGACCCACCCGAAGCCTCATCACACAGCCGCGCAAATTCCTGCGCGCTCAGCCCGGCGGCGGGACGTTTGACAAAAGGGCCCTGCCCCGCGGGCGACATCAGGTGAACCACCTCGGCCACCTTGGAAATGCCGCTCCCTGCCGGCCCGGTCACCAACACCTCGGCCCCCGTGCGCGCCACTGACCGCACCCGCGCGCGCAGTTCCTCGGACTGCGACGAGGTGCCAAAGAGCATCCGCGCCGCCGGATCACCGGTCTCCAGCTGCAATTTCAACGCCCGGTTTTCCAGCACCAGCGCGCGCGTGCGGCTGGCCCGCTCCAGCACCGCCAGCAAATCCGCACGGGCGCAGGGTTTTTCCAGGAACCCGAACGCCCCCTGCCCCATAGCCTTGACCGCCATCGGGATGTCGCCTTCGCCGGTCAACAAGATCACCGGCAACTCGGCGTCCACCTCTTGCGTGTAATCGAGCAAGTGAAACCCGTCCCGCCCCGGCATGCGGATGTCAGACAGGATCACCCCATCGAAATCGGGCCGGATGTGATCCTTGGCGGCCACGAAAGACCCCGCCGTCAGCGCGTCATAATCCGCCAGCTCGAGCGTCTGCGACAGTGCTTCGCGCACGGCGGCATCATCGTCGATCAATAAAACCCTGCACGTCATGCCGCCTGCTCCTTGCCAAAAGGCTCCAGTTCCACCGTGAACACCGCGCCCTGGTCCGTGTTGGCCCCGCGAATATTACCGCCAAAGCTCTGCACCAACCCGTATGAGATCGAAAGCCCCAATCCCATCCCTTCGGAGCTGCCAACCGCCTTGGTGGAATAGAACGGATCAAAGATCTTTTCGGGCTCTTCAATTCCAGGTCCGGTGTCGGACACCGTAACATGCAGCCGATTGCCACCATGAACGACGATCTCGATCTGCTTGTCTTCTGCATCCGCCATGGCGTCCACCGCATTGTTGATCAGATTGACGAACACCTGCCCCAATCGCACCTCTCCGCCCCAGGCATAGACCGGCGTCAGCGAGCGCGCCCAATTCAGCGTGACACCTTCCGCCTTGAGGTGCGTGGCCGTCAGTTCGACAGCCGTGTCAATCACCTGCACCAGATCGACCTTGCCCATCGGCTCGCTCTCATTGCGGGCAAAGGCGCGCAGGTTCTTGATGATCCGCGCCATGCGTGCGGCCATGTCCGAGATGCGCCCCAGATTTTCACCCGCCTTCTCGCTCCGGCCCCGATCCAGAAAGGCCGCGCCGTTGTCGGCAAACTGCTGGATCGCCATCAGCGGCTGATTGAGCTCGTGACTGATGCCCGCCGACATCTGTCCAAGCGCCGACAGCTTGCCCGCCTGCACCAGATCCGCCTGCGCGCGTTTGAGCGCCGCTTCGGCCTCTTCACGTTCACTTACCTCGCGACGCAGCTGCACATTGGTGTCTTGCAAAACACGCGTTCGATCCGCCACGCGGCTTTCCAGATCCGCATTGGCCAAGGTCAACGCCCGGCGCCGTTCCGACGCCAAAAACAGCAACGCGCCAAAGGCCAAACACAGGGCCGCCAAAGCGGCCGCCTGAAGCCCCGCGATCCGGGCCGCGGGGGCCACATCCACGATGATTTCCCCCGTCATTCCGATTTGCGGCAGGCTGACGGTGGTGTGCAAGCCTGCGCGCGGCACATGTGGCCCCCAGTTGAGCTGCCAGATCTCATGCTCGCCCACATCAATGGAGCCAAAGGCAGGAGCATCCCCCGTGACCGGGGCCAGGCCGATCTGCCCTGCCTCTCTTTGCCAGAACAGCAGCTCGGGCCGGTTCGAGATAAAAACCTTTCCCGCGTCATCAGTGAAGAACACTGGCGGGAGCGAGCCGCGCCATGTCTGTTCCACATCTTCCAGATCAGCGACCACGATCAGCACACCGCGGACCGGGCCGTCGGGCTCAAACGCGGGCGCGGCATAGAAATAGGCGCGCCGCCCGGTCTGGGGCATGACCTCATGATGGGTGCCTAGCGCGCCCTGAAGTGCGCGTTCGAAATAAGGAGTTCGGGACAGGTCCTGCCCCGCCAAACCCTGGGCTGCGGCTAGCACCCGACCGTTGCGGTCGGCGAAAGCCACATCCAAAGCCCCGGTCTTGTCGGCAATTGCCACCATCAGCGTATTGGCCTGGGCCTGCATCTCGGGACTGTTGTCGAGGCCGCGCAGCCCGGGATGCGTCGCCGTCAGCACCGCAAGTTCCTGATAAATCTGCAACTGGGTGCTTAACCGGTCGCTGGCCAATGCCAGATCGGCCTCGGCCCTCAACGCCAGTTGATCCAGCGCCTGACGATAGCCATAGGTCCAGACGCCCGCGGCAAGGGTCGCCACCACGCCAAAGAACCCAACGATGATCCAGCTGCGCTGACGCCAATATCCCTTCATGTCCCTGATCTTAGCAAAGCTGCTCTTGCATTGACCAGAGGCGCGCGGCACACCCGAAGCATGAAGACTTTGCACCAGACCCCCACAGCCCCGGAATTTGTCCAAGATCCTTATGCCTTCTATCGCGCGGCCCGCGCCGATGGGGATCTGCAGTTTTGGGCCGACTACGGCATGCCTGCCGCCTTTACTCATGCTGCTGTGCAAAGCCTGTTGAAAGACCGCCGCTTTGGCCGCGAGGTTCCACCCGAGATGGCCAAACCCGGCCCGGCGCATCTGGCCCCGTGGCTTGCGATCGAGGCGACCTCACTGCTCGAAGCGGAACCGCCGCGCCACACGCGGCTGCGCGCGCTGGTTCTGCGCGCCTTCACCTCGCGCGCCATAGGCTCGCTGGCCCCGGACATCGAAACCCTCTGTCACCATCTGATCGACCAATTCCCCGATGGCCCGTTCGACCTGCTCGACGCCTATTGCACCCAAGTGCCGGTGATCACGATCTGCCGTCTATTGGGCGTGCCCGAGGCAATGGCGCCTGATCTGTTGAAGTGGTCCCATGACATGGTCGCGATGTATCAGGCCAGCCGCACACGCGAGACCGAGGATGCTGCAGCCCGCGCCTCAACCGAGTTTGCGGATTTCCTGCGTGGCTATATTGATGAACGCCGCAACGACCCACGCGACGACCTGATCACCCGTCTGATCGCAGCCGAAGAAGAAGGCGAGAAGCTGAACACCGACGAGCTGATCGGCACCTGCATCCTGTTGCTGAATGCCGGGCATGAAGCGACAGTGCATGCCTTGTCGAACGGGGTTAAGACGCTGCTTGAAACCGGATCGGTTGATACATTGTTCAGCAATGCCTTGGACGAAACGGTCGAGGAAATCCTGCGTTACGACCCGCCCCTGCATATGTTCACGCGCTATGCCTATGAGGACGTTCAACTTTACGGGCATGACTTCAAACGCGGCGATCAGGTGGCGCTGCTTTTGGGGGCAGCCAACCGCGATCCGGCGATCTGGAGCGATCCAGACCGCTTTGATCCCACCCGTCACATCCAGACCAACACCAGCTTTGGCGGCGGGCTGCATTTCTGTGTCGGCGCGCCGCTCGCGCGTCTGGAACTGCGCATCGCGCTGCCGATCCTGTTTCAACGCTGCCCGAACCTGATGCTGAACGCCCCGCCGGAATACGCCAACACCTACCATTTCCACGGCCTTACTCGGCTAGAGGTGTCGAAGGGTTGAAAAGACCGTGCTTCGCCCAAACTATGGAGAAGAGCACCGAAACCACAGAGAGCGCCCGTGCCCACCCCAACCGATCTGAACCGCTGGCTGATTTCTGACGGTCGTCTGCTTGGCGACGAGATCGCCATCGTGCGCGGCTATTGTCAGGCTTTGGTCGATATGGGCGTTCCGCTGGCGCGGGTGCGGGTGGCACAGCAATATTCCAATCCAATCCTCAGCGCCTGGGGCATCATCTGGACGCCGCAGAACACCGAGAAATACGTTGTCCCGTCGACCATCCTGGATACCTCGGCCTGGAAGGGCAGCCCGTTCGAACATGTCATCACCACGCGAACATCGTTGCGCAAACGGATCATGGATCTGAACCTTGCCCATGAACACGACGTCTATGCCGAGCTTGCGGCAGGCGGGGCGACGGATTTCTTTGCAATGGCATTGGAATATGGCGATGGGTCTGTTCAGGGAACCAGCCTGACAACGCACCATCCCGATGGATTCAGCGACGCCGACATCCAAGCGTTTGAAGACACCCGCCAAGCGTTGGCCGCCGCGATGGAACCGATTGCAATGCGCGAATCCCAAGACAGCCTGTTGCGCACCTATCTGGGCGATGGTCCGGCTGTTGAGATCGGGGACGGCCACATCAAACGCGGCGAGAACACCTCGGTTTCGGCCGCGATCCTGATTGCTGATCTGCGCGGGTTCACCGCCAAGTCCGAAGCCTGGCCCGAGGCCAAGCTGCTCACGGTGATGGGGGATTACTTCGACATGATCGTTACGGCCGTTCGGGATCAAGGCGGCGATGTGCTCAAGTTCATGGGCGATGGCGTTCTGGCGATCTTTCGCGACGACGATGCCAACCGGGCTTGCACCGCCACGATTAAAGCCGCCGAACAAGCTCTCGCCGCGCTTGAAAGTTACAATCAATGCGCCCAGGAAGAGAGCCGTGAACAGATCGCCTTTGTCCTGAGTGCTGATTTTGGCCCGGTCACTTTTGGCAACATCGGCAGCCCCGACCGGCTCGATTACACCGTGGTTGGCCCGCCGGTGAATATGGCAAGCCGGGTGCAGGCGCTTTGCAAGAACCTGCACCACCCGGCCTTGTTCACCGCCGCCGTGGCCCAACACGCGCAGGCCAAAACCGCCAGCATTGGTCCTCATGACATCCGCGGTGTCGCCGATCCGGTCGAACTGTTCCGCCTATAGCGGCAGCATCGTGGTTGATTTGATCTCTTCCATCGACAAGAGCGCTGTGACGTTGTGCACCCGCACCTCGGAAATGAGCGCCTGATAAAAGGCATCATAAGCCCGCGCGTTCTGCACCCGCACTTTCAGGATATAGTCGATGTCGCCCGCCAGGCGGTGCGCCTCTTGCACTTCGGGGCGATCCCGCAAGGCCTTTAGGAAGGCTTTCTGCCACTCGGCCTCATGCTCGGACGTGCGGATCAGGACAAAGAAACAGGCCTCGAACCCAAGCGCCTCGGCGTCCAGTTGCACCGTCTGCTGACCGATCACACCAGCACCGCGCAGCTTGCGGATGCGATTCCAGACCGGCGTCTTGGAGGACCCCACGCGAGACGCGATTTCGTCCAGCGACTGGCTAGCGTCGCGTTGCAGCTCAGCCAGAATTTTCCGATCTGTGTCGTCTATTCGTACCGACATTCCTGTTTTCCCTCTCATTCGAAACCGGCGTTCCGTTTCGCCGAACTTCGAAAACACTTGTCCTTATTTGATCGCCCATATGGCGCATTGGCGGGAATATTTCCTATATTGAGACCCAAGTCAAACACACCACAGGGACCAACAATGTCCACGACCACGCACCATATTCCACAAGGCCACGTCGACTTTGTCGGCGCAGGTCCGGGTGATCCCGAACTGCTGACGCTGAAAGCCATGCGCGCGTTTGAGATGGCGGATGTGGTCATGCACGATCGTCTGATCAGCGAAGAGATCCTGGCCCTTGCGGGCAAGACCGCGCGTCTGGTTGATGTGGGCAAGGCAGGCTTTGGTCCGTCGTGGAAGCAATCGGACATCGACGCGCTGCTGGCTGAAACCGCCCTCACCGGCGCCCGTGTGGTTCGGCTCAAGTCCGGCGACCCCACCGTCTTTGGCCGTCTGGATGAAGAGATTGAAGCGGTTGAGGCCGCCGGCGTCACCTGGCGCATCGTGCCCGGCCTGACCGCTGCCTCGGCCGCTGTCGCGGGCATCGGACAGAGCCTGACACGCCGTGGCCGCAATTCCTCGGTCCGGTTTCTGACCGGCCACGACATGAAAGGCTTTGCCGATCACGACTGGGCCGCTCTGGCGCGCACGGGCGAGGTTGCCGCGATCTATATGGGCAAGAAATCGGCCCGTTTCGTTCAGGGCCGCCTGATCATGCACGGTGCCGACCGCGCAACGCCTGTGACGCTGGTCGAAAACGCCTCGCGCCCCGATCAGCGCGTTCTGGCGACCACGCTGGACAAGCTGCCCACCGATCTGGCCGCCGCCGAAATGGACGGCCCCGCCCTGACCCTTTATGGCCTCGCGCCCCGCGACGCGGCGCAAGCCCTGACCCAATTGAACAAGGAATTTGCCTGATGGCCCGTGCCTTTACCCCCAAGATCGTCACTGCCAACCACCTGCTGGAAGGTGACGTGATTTATCAAACCGCCGATGATCGCTGGTCGCGCCATATTTCCGAGGCCGAGCTGATCACCGACGAGGCGCATGCGCAGCTGCGGCTGCTGGATGCCTCGCGGCAGGCAAACGTGATCGTGGGGGCCTATCTGGCCGATGCGGTGGCCGGCGACACTGGCCCCGAACCCACCCACTTTAGAGAGGACTTCCGCCGCACCGGGCCGTCGAACTACGTGCACGGCAAGCAGGAAACCTCTCCGCAGCCCCGGGCCTGATCTGGGCCCCTTCTCTCTCCCCTCAAAAGGCCCCATGTCCGGGGCTGCAACAAGGACAGCAAACCATGTATCGCTACTCCGAGTTTGACACAGCCTTTCTTGCTGAACGCAACGCTCAGTTCCGCGCCCAGGTCGAGCGCCGCATCGACGGCTCGCTGACCGAGGATGAATTCAAGCCGCTTCGCCTGATGAACGGCCTGTATCTGCAGCTGCACGCCTATATGCTGCGGGTCGCCATTCCTTATGGCACGCTCAACAGCGCGCAGATGCGCCAGCTGGCCCTGCTGGCCGAAAAGTGGGACAAGGGTTACGGCCATTTCACCACGCGCCAGAACATTCAGTACAACTGGCCCAAGTTGAATGACGTGCCGGATATGCTGGACGCACTGGCCGAGGTTGGCATGCACGCCATCCAGACCAGCGGCAATACCATCCGCAACGTGACCGCCGACCATTTCGCCGGTGCTGCGGCTGACGAGGTTGCCGACCCGCGTCCCTATGCCGAATTGCTGCGCCAGTGGTCCACCGACCACCCCGAATTCCAGTTCATGCCGCGCAAGTTCAAGATCGCCATAACCGGCTCGGAAAACGACCGCGCCGTGATCAAGGCGCATGACATCGGCCTGCAACTGGTCGAGCGTGACGGCGTTCTGGGCGCCAAGGTCATCGTGGGTGGCGGTCTGGGCCGGACGCCGATGATCGGCAAAACCTTGAACGAATTCATCGCCTTCGACGATCTGCTGGCTTACCTCGAAGCCACCGTTTCCGTGTGGAATCAGATCGGCCGCCGAGACAACAAGTACAAGGCCCGCATCAAGATCACTGTGCACGAGCACGGTATTGACGACATCCGCGCCCGCGTGGAAGAACGTTATGCCCAAGTGCGCCCCCAATTCAAAGGCGTCGACATGGCGCTGCTGGACGAGATCAAGACGCATTTTGCCCTGCCTGCCTTCCGCGAGGCATCCGTGGCCACGTTCGAAGGTGCCTATACCAACGATCCGGTTTTCCGGTCGTGGGTCGACACCAACATCGCACCGCACAAGAACGCGGACCACGCCATCGTCACGATCTCGATCAAAAAGCACGGCAACACGCCGGGTGATGCGACCGCTGAACAGATGCGCGTGATGGCGGATCTGGCGCAAGATTTCGGCTATGACGAGCTGCGCATCAGCCACGAGCAGAACGTGATCCTGCCGCATGTCCACAAATCGGACCTGCCTGCGATCCACGCAAAGCTGAAAGAGCACGAGCTGGCGACCGCCAACATCGGTCTGATCAGCGACATCATCGCCTGCCCCGGCATGGATTATTGCGCGCTGGCCACGGCCCGCTCGATCCCGGTTGCTGAAACCATCGCGACCCGTTTTGACGAGCTGAAGCTGGAACACGACATCGGCCACCTGAAGATCAAGATCTCTGGCTGCATCAACGCCTGTGGCCACCACCATGTGGGTCACATCGGCATCCTGGGCCTGGACCGGGCTGGCGTCGAAAGCTACCAGATCACGCTGGGTGGCGACGGTTCGGAAAACGCCTCCATCGGTGAACGTGCTGGTCCCGGCTTCTCGTATGATGAGATTGTTCCGGCAGTAGAGCGTCTGGTTTACGCCTACCTCGACCTGCGCGACAGCAAGGACGAGACGTTCCTGCAGACCTACCGTCGCCTTGGTCTGGCGCCGTTCAAAGCGGCTCTTTACCCCGAGGCACAGGCCGATGCCGCTTGACGAGATCCAGACGGAACTGGGAGCGGATCGTCAGGCCCTGACCGACAAGGTCGAGGCCCTGAACGACCGCTACCGTCACCACAGTGCCACCGATGTCATGCACGGGGCGCTGGCGGATGCAGGTAACATCGCGCTGGTGTCCAGCTTTGGCGCGGAATCGGTGGTTCTGCTGCACATGGCGGCGGTGATCGACCAATCGGTGCCGGTGTTGTTCGTGGACACTCAGATGCTCTTTACCGAGACGTTGGTCTATCAGGCCGAGGTGGCCGAGCGGTTGGGGCTGAAGGATGTCCGCATCATCCGCGCACATGAGGGCGATGTGGCCAAGCAGGACCCTTATGGTGCCCTGCACCTGAGCGACACCGACGCCTGTTGCACGTTGCGCAAGACGATCCCGTTGCAGCGCGCCCTGGGTGGTTTTGACGGTTGGATCACCGGTCGCAAGCGGTTTCAGGCGGGCACCCGCGCCGCGCTCGACTTTTTTGAGGTCGAGGATGGCACGGGTCGGGTCAAGGTCAACCCGCTGGCCCACTGGGCGCCCGAAGATGTGCGCGCCTACATGGAAGAAAACCGCCTGCCCCGGCATCCGCTGGTGGCCCAGGGGTATCCTTCGATCGGCTGTGCACCGTGTACATCGAAGGTGAAACCCGGAGAAGACCCCCGCGCCGGACGCTGGCGCAACGAGAACAAGGAAGAATGCGGCATCCATTTTGTCGATGGCAAGATGGTGCGCGTAGGAGATAAGACATGAACGTGATCGTAAGCGACGAGGGCTTTCAGCCCGACGACTGGACCGACGGCTTTGTCACCCTGGACGATGCCGCAAATGACGTGGTGGCACTGGATGTGGCATCCGACACCAACCCTGACGAATTGATCGACCGCCTGGGTGCGGCCAAGATGGTGCGGGTCGATTTCCCATCCTTTGCCGATGGGCGCGGGTTTACCATTGCCCGCACCCTGCGATTGAAAGGCTTTACCGGACGCCTGCGCGCCAAGGGCCATGTTCTGGCCGACCAATACGCCATGGCGCGGCGCTCGGGCTTTGACGAGGTCGAGATTGATCAGCACCTGGCCAATCGCCAGCCCGAGGATCAATGGCTTGCCCGCGCCAACTGGAAAGACCACGATTATCAGGCCCGCCTGCGCGGATAATCCTGCGTCATAGCCAGCTTGTGAACCAAAGGGGGCCGTTTGCCCCCTTTTCCTGACTTGGATCAACGATTAAACGGAGTTGTCGGTTTAGAGCACCGGCAGATATAACGATGACAGAGATGAAATCCGTGACCGATGCACCCGCCGTCAAGGCCCCCGTTCTCCCCGACGCCCAGACCGTCACCGATGTGAAGCACTGGACCGACAGCCTGTTCTCTTTCAAGGTGTCGCGCCCTGCCTCGCTGCGCTTCCGCTCGGGAGAGTTCGTGATGATCGGCCTGTTGGGCGACAACGGCAAGCCGCTGCTACGCGCCTATTCCATCGCCTCGCCGTCCTGGGACGAAGAGCTGGAGTTCTACTCGATCAAGGTGCAGAATGGCCCTCTGACGTCAAAGCTGCAGCACATCAAGCCTGGCGATCAGATCATCCTGCGCCCCAAGCCCGTTGGCACCCTGGTGCACGACGCGCTGCTGCCCGGCAAGCGTCTGTGGTTCTTTGCCACCGGCACCGGTTTTGCCCCCTTTGCCTCGCTCCTGCGTGAACCGCAGACCTATGAGGACTACGACGAAGTCGTCATCACCCACACCTGCCGCGAAGTGGCCGAGCTGGAATACGGTCGTCAGCTGATCGAAAGCATCAAGCAAGACGAGATGCTGGCAGAACTGATCGGCGAAGGGTTTGCGGACAAGATCCGTTATTACCCGACCACCACCCGCGAAGAGAGCCCCAAGATGGGCCGGATCACCGATCTGCTGACCGACGGCACCGTGTTCAAGGATCTGGGCATCGACCCGATCAACCCGGAAACCGATCGCGGCATGGTCTGCGGCAGCCTGGCCTTCAACAAGGACATCACCGAAATCCTCGAAGGGTTCGGCCTGGAAGAAGGTGCAAATTCGGATCCCAAGCAGTTTGTAGTTGAAAAAGCCTTTGTGGGCTAAGCCCCAATTGCACTGAAAATAAACGCCCCCGGAACGAAAGCTTCGTCACGACAGCTTCATCCGGGGGCGTTTTGCGTGTAGACTGCCCTCATTCGTTTTCGACATTGAGGGGCCAAGTCATTCAACGCCGCCTGACCACCATCCTGATGGCCGACATGGCCGGATACAGCCGCCTGATCGAGGCGGATGAAGACGGTGTCCTGGCCCGGCAGCGCAGCTATCGCAAAACCCTGATCGACCCCACGATTGCCGAAGCCCACGGTCGGATCGTCAAAACCACAGGCGATGGGATGATGGTCGAGTTTTCCAGCCCCCGCGCTGCTGTCACCTGTGCCCTGGCGATCCAGTCGGGCATGATCAAACACGAAGAAAGCGAGCCGCACGACACGCGCATCCAATACCGCATCGGCATCAACATCGGGGATGTGGTGGACGAGGACGGCGATCTCTTTGGTGACGATATAAACGTGGCCGCACGGCTGGAACAGATGGCGGAACCGGGCGGTGTCTGCCTGTCGGACGCGCTGCACCAACTGGTGCACAGCCATCTGGATGTGGCGTTTGCCGATCTTGGATCACAAAGCGTCAAAAACATCTCGCGCCCAATCCGGGTCTGGCAGTGGACACCAATCGAACGTCAAAGATACAGCGACGCCCGAGAGCTGTCCCGCAGCCAGCAGATCGAATTCTGCGTCGCCCCCGATGGGGTTCAACTTGCCTATGCGCGTGTGGGCACGGGATCACCGGTACTCAAGATGCCCAACTGGCTCAACCATCTGGAATACGACTGGTACGACCCGATACGCGGACCGATGTTGCAGGATATGGCCCGCGCCCACCAGTTCATCCGCTTTGATCAACGCGGCAACGGCCTGTCCGATTGGGAGGCCGAGGACATTTCCGAAGACGCGATGGCAATGGATATCGAAACTGTTGTCAACGCGACAGGATTGGAACGGTTCGCGGTTTTTGCCGTATCGCAGGGCTGTGCCTTTGCGGTGCGCTATGCCGCTGCTCATCCGGAGCGGGTTCGCTGCATGGTCATGTATGGCGGCTATGCCCGTGGCAGCCTGCGCCGTGGAAAACCGGATCAGGAGGCTCTGCACGCCGCCACAACCGATGTCATTCGCGCCGGATGGGGATCCGTCACGCCTGCCTTTCGGCACATGTTCACCGAAATGATGATGCCAAGCGCAAGCGCCACCCAAAAGGAAGGCTTTGACGAGCTGCAACGCGTCGCCTCGTCGCCAGAAAACGCGGCGCGTGTAAACGATATGAACGCCCGGTGCGATGTCAGCGATCTGGCGCGTCAGCTGCAGGTGCCGGTGCTTGTCCTACATGCCGAAGGCGACAAACGTGTCCCCGTCGAAGAAGGCCGCCGACTGGCCGCTTTGATCCCCGGAGCGCGGTTTCAAACTCTGCCCGGCGACAACCACATGCTGCTTCCCGGAACGCCTGCTTACGACAGTTTTAGTCGCAGTTTCCGCGAATTCATGGCAGAGCATCATGATTGACTGTAAAACATACATGATTTCGGCGGCTTTCAGCGATGATGCCGCTTGCAGAGCAGCCCGACGCAGTCTAAATTCCAACATCGAAATTCTGCCACTACCAAAGGAATGATCCCATAGCCCGCAGACCGCACAACGCGCCGCCGCAACGCGACACTGGCCCGCGCGTCAACGACAAGATCCGTGCCCCCGAAATCCGCCTGATCGGCGCCGATGGTGATAACGTCGGTGTGGTTCACCCCGCCAAAGCCATGCAGATGGCCGCAGACGCGGGTTTGGACCTGGTCGAAATTTCGCCCAATGCCAACCCTCCGGTCTGCAAGATCATGGACTTCGGCAAGTTCAAATACGAACAGCAGAAGCGGGAAAGCGAAGCGCGCAAGAAGCAGAAGATCATCGAGGTGAAAGAGGTCAAATTCCGGCCCAACACCGACACGCATGATTATGACGTGAAGATGCGCAATGTGTTCAAGTTTTTGGAAAACGGCGACAAGGTCAAAGTGACCCTGCGCTTCCGTGGTCGTGAAATGGCGCACCAGAACCTTGGCCGTGAGCTGCTGGAACGTGTGGCGGCCGACGTCAAGGAAATCGGCAAGATCGAAAACATGCCGAAGATGGAAGGCCGTCAGATGATCATGATGATCGGCCCGCTGCCGCAAAAGTAAGCGACCGCACCGTATGGAATTCTGGCGCCCCGTTGCATCCGCGACGGGGCGCTTTTCGTTTCACCCCAGAAAACCATTTGGTTTCAAGGGCTCTTTCCCCTAGGCTTTCGATATTCATAGCCGGAGGGGAGACCGGATGACCTACCGCATTATTTCTGCGGCGGTGTTGTGTGCCATGCTTGGCCCGCAGCCCTTGATCGCCCAAGACACGTCGGACACGGCTCAGGCCGAAGCCTCTGCCGACCAAGAGGCACAAACCCTGCTGACGCAGGAAGAGCTGCAAGAGCTGGTTGGCCCCGTGGCCCTCTATCCTGACACGCTGCTCATTCAGGTTCTCGTGGCGGCCACCTTCCCGCTTGAGGTGGTCAAGGCTGACCGCTTTGTGCAGGACAACAAGGATGCCGACGATCTGGAAACCCAGATCGAGGCGCAAGGCTGGGACGAAAGCGTTGCCGTATTGGCCACCGCCTTTCCCGATGTGCTGGCCGACATGGCGGTGCATATCGAATGGACCGAAACCATCGGCACCGCGATGCTGGCCCAGGACGATGACGTGATGGCCGCGGTTCAGGACATGCGCAAGATCGCCGAAGAGGCCGGTACGCTCGCCAGTGGCGACGAACAGACGGTGGAGGTCACTCAGGACGCAGGCGAAGAAACCATCATCATCCAGCCCACAGACCCCGAAGTGGTCTATGTCCCGCAATACGAACCCGAGACGGTCTATGTCGACGACGGCTCGGACGTGGGCGATGCTGTTGCAGCGGGGGTGATCACCTTTGCCACCGTAGCGCTGATTTCCGAGATTTTTGACGACGATGACGATTGGAACGACTATTGGGGCTGTCGCAACTGCGGCGGTTGGAACGGCAATCCGATCATCCGCAACCCGGACATCGACATTGACATAGACGGCGATGTGAACATTGGCGATCGCGACAACATCGGGTGGAAACCCGACGACGAACGCCGCGACAAGGCCCGCGACGATATCGGCAAGCGTCGAGGGGACGGCGCAACAACCATGCCGGTCAAGAAACCCGACCGCGGGGATGAGATGCGCCAGCGCCTGTCCAAAGAAACCGGAGCTGCCGATATTTCGCGCCCCGGTGCCGACCGCGATGTCCAGCGCCCCGACGCCCGCCGCGAAGCGGTGGACCGGACCAAGGCCAAGGCACCAAACGCGTCGAAACAAAAAGCCAAAGCCAAGGTGCAATCGCGCCCCAAACAGGCAACCCGTCCCGCTGCACCACGTGCTCAGGGTGGCGGCAACCGGGGCGCGGCCATGCAAAGGCGCGCGTCATCTGGCCAGCGCGCCAACGCAGGCGCAGCACGGGGTCACGCATCCCGTGGTGGTGGACGGAGGAGATAAGTCATGAAAACCAGAACGTTTTCCACCGCCATCGGCGCACTCGCCCTGACCCTGGCAATGCCCCTGCACGCAGCTGAAGACCCGGCCGACTATGCCTCTCCGCAAGAGGCGCTGGATGCGATGATGACGGCCGTCGCCGCCCAGGACACTCAAGCCCTGCTGTCTGTGTTCGGAAACGACGCCGAAGAGCTTTTGTCGTCCGGCAATCCTGACCGTGACCAGCAAAACCGGGCAGAGATCCTGAACATGTACGGCGAAGGCTATCGCTTCCTGCCTTCTGATGAAGGGCATGTCACGTTGCTGCTTGGCGCAGACAGCTGGCCGTTCCCTATCCCCATTGCACGAACAGATGCGGGATGGGCGTTCGACATCGTCGCGGGCGAGGATGAGATCCACGCCCGCCGGATCGGCCTGAACGAGCTGGAAACCATCGAGATGCTGCAGGCCTATGTGGACATCCAGGCCGAATACCGCCTGACAGATCATGACGGCGACGGGGTGATGGAATTTGCCAGTGCACTTCTGTCGTCCCCTCAAGGTCGGGACGGTCTGTTCTGGGCCGATGCCGACAGCCCGCTTGGCGAACGGATCGCGATCGCCTCGCTTGATGGTTACAACGATGGGCAAGACGATCAGGACCCCGAACCCTTTGGCGGCTACTACTATCGCATCTTGACCGGGCAGACCGACAATGCGCCCGGTGGCGCGATGGACTATCAGATCAATGGAAACATGGTGGCTGGGCACGCCATGCTGGCGGTGCCTGCAGACTATGGCAACAGTGGCATCACCAGCTTTGTAGTGGGCGAGAACGGGGTCATCTATGAGGCCGATCTGGGCGAAGATACGCTGGACGCTGCGCATGCCCTGACGTCGTTCGATCCTGGTCCCGATTGGGCCGCCCTGGAATAACGGCAAAGATACGCCCGACATGCAGGTTTAACTTGACCCAAACACCCGACCCGTGAACGATGATCGGGCCGGGATAATATTGCGGTAGCGCACAAAAATTTAGAACATTGTTCCGCCCCCGGTAATTTTCATGGGAGGACCAAGAATGAATTTAAGACCTGATCCGACGTTTCACCCCTCGCCCAAACTGGCGATGGAAGCCCCGCCCGAGACGCTGGCGTTCACCCTGATGCTCAGTCCGGATTTCTCGCAACCTGACGGGCTGGCCGTGGTGAATGTGGACCCGAAGTCGGACGACTATGGCAAGATCGTTCACAAGGTGATGATGCCGAACATCGGCGACGAGTTTCACCACTTCGGCTGGAACGCCTGTTCTTCGGCCCTGTCACCTTTGACCGGTCACGCCTTTCTGGAGCGGCGTTACCTGATTATCCCCGGCATCCGCTCGTCGCGCATCTATGTGATCGACGTCAAAGAACCGCTTGAGGCCAAGATACACAAGATCATCGAACCCGAAGAAGTGTTCGCCAAGACCGGTTATTCCCGCCCCCACACCATCCATTGCGGCCCCGAAGGCATCTATGTCTCGACCCTGGGTGGCGGTGGCCCTGATGGCACCGACGGCCCGCCGGGCATCTTCATCATGGACTGCGAGACCTTTGACATCATCGGTCGCTATGAAATGGACCGGGGCCTGCAGGACAAACACTATGACTTCTGGTGGAACCTGCCGCGCGACTACATGGTCAGCTCGGAATGGGGGCTGCCGCCACAGTTTGAAAACGGCATCGTAGCCGAGGATCTGCTGAGCAACAAATATGGCCATTCGATCCACTTCTGGGACTTGCGTGCGCGCAAGAATGTGCAGACCATCGACCTGGGCGAAAACCACCAGATGGCGCTGGAAATCCGGCCCGCACATGACCCCGTGAAACAATACGGGTTCTGCGGTGTGGTGGTCGACACCACCAACCTGCAAGGCGCGATCTTTACCTGGTGGCGCAAGGACGATGGAACGTTTGAGGCCAAGAAGACCATCACCATCGACCCGCAACCGGCCGATCCCGATGACCTGCCGGATCTGCTCAAAGGGTTCTCGGCCGTGCCGCCGCTGGTCACCGACATCGACCTGAGCCTGGATGACAAATACCTCTATGTCGCCTGTTGGGGCACCGGCGAGATGCATCAATACGATGTGTCCGACCCGATGAACCCGACACTGGCGGGCAAGGTCGACATCGGCGGCATCGTCAAAAAAACCAAGCACCCCAACGGTCAGGACTTTGGCTATGGCCCGCAAATGGTCGAGATCAGCCGCGATGGCAAACGCGTCTATTGGACCAATTCGCTCTATTCCACATGGGATGATCAGTTCTATCCCGGCGAACGCGGCGCTGCGATGGTCATGGCCAACGTGGGCGAAGGCGGCGGGTTGACCCTGGACGAGAACTTCTGGGTCGAATTCCCCGATGGCTACCGCTCGCACCAGATCCGGCTTGAGGGCGGAGATTGCTCGACCGACAGCTTCTGCTATCCGTCTGTCTAAGCTCGGAGCGTAAGGATTGGAAACGATCATGACGACAACGGCTGGCCTTTGGCTGGCCGTTGTTCTGAGCGGGCTTTATCACGGGTTGAACCCCGGCATGGGTTGGCCCTTGGCGGTCTCGTCGGCCTTGATGGAACAACGCCCCCGCGCGCTTTATGGCGCCTTGGGTGCTCTGGCCGTTGGGCATTTCCTGGCGATGTTGGTGATCCTGCTGCCCTTTTCGCTGATGTCCCTGCTCTTGGACTACGAACGTCATCTCCGGCTAGGGGCGGGCATTATCGTTGTGGCCCTTGGCCTCTGGCTGTTGATCACGCGTAAACATCCAAGATTTCTGTCCCGCGTCCCGCCCACTCAATTGGCGCTGTGGTCCTTTTTGGTGGCGCTGGTTCACGGCGCGGCGCTGATGTTGGTTCCGATTTACCTGGGCCTTTGCCGGATCGAAGAGCTTGACGCAGGCCACCGCGCAGCGGCGGACTTGATGGGGCGCAATATGCTGCTGACACTGGGCGTGGCTGTGGTTCACACGGCTGCGATGATCATCGCTGGCGGCGGGTTGGCCGTCGCGGTCTATCGCTGGCTTGGTCTGCAATTCCTGTCGCGCTCTTGGTTCGACCTTGAAACCATCTGGGCGCTCAGTTTGATCCTGGTGGGCGGCATCGGCATATATACCGCCCTGCCCGCCTAAGCGACCTCGCGATCGCCCTGCCACCATTTGATGGCATCCACGTAATCAAACAACAAAGAGATCATGTCGACAATCACAAGCAAAACCAAAACCTGAAGGTAGCCGCCACTGACCCCGCCTTGCAGCTGCCCAGAAATCACTCCCAACAGGGGTGTCCAAAGCAGGATATGAGGAAACGCCATAGCTTTCGAAAACCCCCGTTCGAACAGCAAGATCGGCAGGTTCAAAACCATGCCACCAATTGCCAAAACGGCAATCGTCACACCGCCCGGTTGCCCCAGAAAAGCCAATGGCAACAGGTTCACTGGCATCAGGATCCCACCAACCCAGATCTGCACCCACAGCGGCAGCCTGCGAAAACTGGCCCAGATTTCGGTGATCATGGCACGCTCTCTCATGGCAAAAGCCGCGCAGCTTCCCGCGCGGCTTTCTTCAACTTCTGCAAGGCTTACCCGCAGGCGGCCACCGCCCGTTTGGTCATCACAGCCACCAGATGTGCGCGGTATTCTTTCGAGCCGTGCAAATCGCCGATCATGCCATCAGCGTCAACACTCAAGCCCTCCAGCGCGTCACCGCTGAAATTCTGGCTGAGCGCCGCTTCGGCCTCGGACCAGCGAAACACGCCCTCCTCGGACGCGCCGGTCACAGCGACCCGCACACTGTCGGCGTATTTGGCGACATAGACACCCACAAGCGCAAAGCGCGAGGCAGGCTGGACGAATTTCTGATAGTTCGCGGCTTGCGGAATTGGAAAGCGGACCGAGGTCACGATCTCTCCCTCATCCAGCGCAGTTGTGAACATGCCCTGGAAATAGTCATCCGCCGCGATCTCACGCGCGTTGGTGACGATGGTCGCGCCCGACCCCAAGGCCGCGGCCGGGTAACAGGCCGACGGGTCATTGTTGGCCAGCGAGCCGCCAATGGTGCCACGATTGCGCACCGCCGGGTCACCGATATGGCTCGCCAGATCGGCCAGTGCCGGGTAGTGCGCGCCCGCCTCGGCTGCGACGGTGGCATGGGTTGTCCCGCCGCCAATGCTCACCGCGCCATCCTCGGCGCAGACGCCCTTCATCTCGGCAATCGCCGCCAGCGACACCAGTTTGCTGGGCGATGCCAAACGCTGCTTCATCGTGGGGATCAGAGTCTGCCCGCCCCCCAAAGCCTGCGCATCTTCAGCCCCAAGTGCTGCAACCGCATCTGCGATTGTGCCGGGCTGTTCATAGTCGAAATTATACATTTCGGTCCTCCTTCAAGAAGCTCGGGGCAACTTCCCCTTCCTCTTGCTGAAAATATCCCGGGGAGCGCGAGGGGCATCGTCCATTGTTCTTGAACCAATGGCGAACCATGAACGATCCTCGCACCCGCCCTCTCATCTCATCCGTTCATAGCGGCCCAGACACGGGACGGCGACACCGGCATATCGATATGTCCGACGTCCTTGCCGCCCGACTGCATCGCGTCGATCACCGCGTTCACCACCGCTGGTGGCGAGCCAATCGCCCCGGCCTCACCGCAGCCCTTCACCCCCAAGGGGTTGTGGGTGCAGGGCGTCTGGCTGGAATGATCCACGGTATAGAACGGCACGTCGTCGGCACGCGGCATCGCGTAATCCATGTAGGATGCGCTCAGCAGCTGGCCGTTGTCGTCATAGACGCAGTTTTCCAACAGCGCCTGACCGATGCCCTGACCGATCCCGCCATGCACCTGACCGTCCACGATCATCGGGTTGACGATGTTGCCAAAGTCATCCGCTGCCGCAAACCGCTCTACTGTGACCTTGCCGGTTTCGGGGTCTACCTCAACCTCGCAGGCATAGGCGCCCGCCGGATAGGTAAAGTTCGCCGGATCGTAGAAGGCCGTCTCCTCCAACCCCGGCTCAATGTCTTCGAGCGGGAAGTTGTGGGGGACATAAGCCGTCAGCGTGACATCGCCCCAGGCCACCGACTTGTCGGTGCCTGCAACGGTGAACTGACCGTCCTTCAGCTCGATATCGGCATCCGATGCTTCGAGCAGATGCGCCGCGATCTTCTTGGCTTTGTTGATGATCTTTTCGGTCGCGCGAACCATCGCAGACCCACAAACCGCCAGCGAACGCGAGCCATAGGTGCCCATGCCGAACGGGATCTTCGACGTGTCGCCATGCACGATCTCGACCTGACTTTCATCAATGCCGATCATCTCGGCCACAACCTGCGGGAACGCAGTCTCGTGTCCCTGACCGTGGCTGTGTGCGCCCACCATGACGCTGATCGAGCCGGTGGCATTCACCCGCACGGTTGCCGCGTCATAAAGACCAGCTCGTGCGCCCAACATGCCCACGATGTTCGACGGCGCGATGCCGCAAGCCTCGATATAGCAGTTGACGCCCAGACCCCGCAGCTTGCCATTGGCCTCGCTTTCCGCGCGCCGCGCGGCAAAGCCCGCGATGTCGGCAGCCGCCTCAAGCTTGTCCATGGTGCCGTTGTAATCGCCGGTGTCATAGGTCAGCGCAACGGGCGTGTCATAGGGGAACTCGGTGATAAAGTTCTGACGACGCAGGGCAATCGGGTCGACGCCCAATTCACGCGCGGCTTTGTCGATCACCCGCTCCAGCTGGAACGTCGCCTCGGGACGGCCCGCGCCACGATATGCATCAACCGGCACGGTGTTGGTGAACATCGCCTTCACGTTCACCTGGATCATCGGGGTCTTGTAGTTCCCCGCCATCAGCGTGCCGTGCAGCCAGGTCGGAACCGAGCTGGAGAAGGTCGACAGGTAGGCGCCCATATTGGCGTGCGTGTTGGTGCGCAGACCGATAAAGTTGTTATCTGCGTCCAGCGCCAGTTCGATGGTGGTCACATGATCGCGACCATGAGCATCGGACATGAACGCCTCGGACCGGCTGGCGGTCCATTTGACCGGACGGTTGCAGGCTTTGGCCGCAAAGGTGACAAACGCCTCTTCCGCGTAGTGGAAGATCTTGGTGCCAAAACCGCCGCCCACGTCCGGGGCCACAACACGAACCTTGTGCTCGGGCAGACCCAGCACAAAGGCGCACATCAAAAGGCGGATCACATGGGGGTTCTGCGAGGTGGTGTAGAGCGTGTGCTCATCCGTGCCCCGGCTGTAATCCCCAACGGCCACGCGCGGCTCCATCGGGTTCGCAACCAAGCGGTTGTTCACCAGATCCAGCGTTGTCACATGCGCGGCATTGGCAAAGGTGTCGGACACAACCTGTTCGTCGGTTTCCCCCAGCACCCAGTCATAGCAGATGTTGGACGTCAGATCGTCGTGAACCTTGGTTGATCCTTCGGCGGCCGCGGTCTTCATGTCCACAACTGCGGGCAGTTCAGCAATGTCGAGTTCAATCGCTTCGGCCGCATCGCGGGCCTGTTCCAGCGTGTCGGCCACAACAGCCGCAATCGGGTCGCCCACGTGGCGGACCTTGCCTTGCGCCAGGATCGGGTGCGCCGGTTCCTGCATCGGCTCGCCGTTGCGGTCGGTCACCTGCCAGCCGCAGGGAATGCCGCCTACGCCTTCGAAATCGGCGCCGGTAAAGATGCGCACTACGCCCGGCATGCCAGCGGCGGCCTCGGTTCCGATGCTGTTGATGGTTCCATGCGCCACGTCCGAGCGCAGGAAATAGACATGGGCCTGGCCATGTACGTTGATGTCGTCGGTATAATTACCCTCGCCGGTCAAAAAGCGCACGTCTTCGCGGCGCTTTGAACTGGCTCCGATGCCACTGTCTTTGGGCATAGCTTGTTCTCCTCCCTGGATACCGGGTTGGGCACCATAGCCCACCGGTCATAGCTCCGGGCGCATCTCCTCAAATTCGCCCGTGCTGGAAATTCGCGTCTTGCTTATTCGGCTGCGATTGCGCCCACGTCCTGACCCGATGCCGCCATGATCGCCTTGACGATGTTGTGGTAGCCCGTGCAGCGGCAAATGTTGCCTTCAAGGTGTTCGCGCACCTCGGCCTCGGTCGGCTTGGGGTTGTCTTTCAGCAGTGCTGCTGCCGACATCACCATGCCAGGCGTGCAGAACCCGCATTGCAGGCCGTGGTGGTCCTGAAACGCCTGCTGGATCGTGTTCAGCGTCCCGTCCGGGGCCGCCTGCCCCTCGATCGTGGCAACCTCGGCGCCGTTTGCCTCCATCGCCAGCATGTTGCAGGATTTCACCGCCTCGCCGTTCACATGCACCATGCACGCACCGCATTGCGCGGTATCGCATCCAACATGTGTGCCGGTCAGTGACAGGTGATCCCGCAGAAAGCTCGACAGCAGCGTGCGGCCTTCGACCTCACCGCTGGCAGTCCGGCCATTCACGGTCATCGTGACCTGTGTCATTCGTCTCTCCCCTTTTGGCTTATCTAGCTGGGGAAGAGTTAAACACGGGTCCAAGCATTTGAGAACAAAAATTTTTGACCGTTTGGTTTAGGTCAAAATGAGAGTTTCCTATACCTAGAGCAGAGTTATTGCCGGGCAAGTGTGTCTGGGTTTCAACCCAGCGTCACTTGCGTTTCCCCGCCCGTGTACTGGAGCGAGGCTGTGGCCGCGTTGGGATTTCCTTAAGCAATCCCCCCACCCCCATCGCAGCAATGTCATCGCCCGTGACGGTGATTCCACACGCCACACGGCTGAGAACCCAGTCGGCACCGTTCAGCGCAGGGGACCGCGCGCACCCCGGCAGGCCAATCACGGGCCGCGTGCCGATCCGCCCGGAAAACAACAGGTTGCCGGGATCCACGGGCATGCCGAACCGGTCCACCTGCCCCCCTGCCGCGCGCACCGCACTGGGGGCCACATCGTTCACGTCCGAGGTGGCAGAGCCGGTCAGGATCATCGCGATCTCGCCTTCGACGCGCGCAACGGCCCGGGCCAGTTCATCCGTGTCATGCCGCACGATCTGCACGTCGCTCAGGTCCATTCCCAAAGCCTCGACCCGGCCTCGGATCGCCTGAATGCCCTTTTCATTTGGCGGTCCGCCGGGAATATCGGTGACCACCAGACCGGCCGTCTTGTAGGTCGGCGCGATCAGCCGCACCGCATCCCGCGCCGCGTTGCAGGCCGCGATCACATCCGTTTCTGGAACCGCGTAAGAGATCACCTTGATCGTCGCGACCATGCCGCCGTCGGTCATCTGCTGCATCTGCGGCACGGTGGCGACGGTGATCATCGGATGCACCCGGTTGAACGCCTCGATCGCGGACACGTCAAGCTCGACCACGCCCGGCCCATCGGCCAACAGATTGACCCGACCGGTGAAAGGGTCTGTCACACGCAGACCTGCGGCTTGCGGATCGCTGGCCAAGGCCGCTGCCAAACGCCCCGCCGCTTCATCCTCGTGCAGATCGCCCTCTTCCAGCCGGGCAACCGTGACCTCGGTAATCCCTGCGGCGCGCAGTTCCGCCAGATGATCATCCTCCAGCAAGATCCCCTTGCGGAGTTTCCGTTTCGGCGTTGTCACCGAATGCGCCAGAATGGACCCTTGAGCCTGCTCCAGCGGGACGGGTCCGAATTTCATGCCTTGCCCCGCAGCACGGCCGTCATCTGCGCAAGGACCGCCACCGCGATCTCAGACGGACCTGCAGCGCCGATATCAAGCCCGATGGGCCCGTGGATACACTCGATCTGCTCAGACGTGAAACCCGCCGCCTGCATGCGCTCCACCCGCTTGGCGTGGGTCCGGGTTGAGCCAAGCGCGCCAATGTAAAACACATCCGCGGCCAAAGCGGCCTGCAATGCGGGATCATCCAGTTTGGGATCATGGGTCAGCAGCACCAGCGCGGTACGCGGATCAAGGCCCAGCTTGGCCACCGCCTCGTCCGGCCAGTCGTGCAGGATCTGCTCACCCGGGAACCGCTGATCCGAGGCAAAGGCCTCGCGCGGGTCGACAATCACCGGGTCATAGCCTGCAATCCGTGCCATCGGCACAAGGGCTTGCGCGATATGCACCGCGCCCACCACGATCAGGCGCAGGGGCGGATTATGGACCGCCACGAACGTCTCGCCATCTTCTTCGAACCCGGACCGATCCATGCGCATCCGCTCGGAATATCCGTCGCGCACCAACCGCCGCTTACCGGTGGTGATGTTGACCTCATAGGTCACCGCATCACGTCCGGCACGTATGTCCACAAGCTCGGCCAGCATCTGCTCGCTCAACACCTTGCCGACCGGTTCAACCAGCACCCGGATGGTACCGCCACAGGCCAGACCCACGGCAAAGGCATCCTCGTCACTGACGCCAAATTCCAAAAGCCGCGCCTCGCCCTCTTCGATGGCTTCGATCGCCTCGACGATCACCGCGCCTTCGACACAGCCGCCCGACACGGACCCTTCGATCCGACCATCGCCGCCGATCACCAGTTGCGAGCCGACGCGGCGCGGCGCGCTGCCCCAGGTTTGCACCACCGTCGCCAGGGCCGCGCCAATCCCCTTGCGATGCCAGGCCAGGGCGGTCTCGGGGCTACTGTCAAATCTGTCCATCACGTGGCTCCTGCGGCGTCATGCCTGCACAACATAAGGACAAATTTCGCAAAGAAAAGCGACCCGGCGGGGAACGCGTGGTCCGCCGGGCCGCAACTGCGGGACGACCTGACCCTTTGCGTCTGACTTGAATTGCTTGTTCGCTGTCTCTCGCTACGCTCGAACGCGAAAAGCAATGCATGGCAATGTATAAACGCAAAGGGCCGGGATAGCACGGGATGCCCCGCAGGCAGAGGACCCATCGGGGCGGGCCCCCTGTTCCGGTGTTACTCGGCCGGTTGCACCTGCGCCGGGGCGCCGGTCAGTCGCTCGGGCAAGGCAAAGGCCAGCGCAACAAAGCCAAGGCCCAGAACCAACCCCAGGATGTCCCCCGGCAAAGCAGTCAGCCCGTCGTATTTCGCACCGGGCACCGCACCAAGCGTGACCTTGCCGCCCGCAATCGCGTCCAAAAGGCCCGAGGATTTCCATGCCGGATAGGTCACCATGTACGCCGCGGCGCCCAACAGGCCGCCAGCGATGAAGAACAGCGCGTCCTTGCGCCCCGAGGCCGCTGCGACAACGCCCGTGCCAGGGCAAAACCCCGACAGCGCCCAACCCGCGCCAAGCATCAGACCGCCGAGGAACACGCCCGCATAGGCGGCTTTGACCGACATGTGGCCCACATCAACCAGACCCAGCATCTGACCGCCAAACATCAGGACAGAACCAACGCCGATGGCCAGCAGGATCGATTTGGCAAGGTTCAGGTTGGTCAGGTTCAGCATGGCCCCGATACGGGACGGGTTCGACGCCCCAACGCGGTCAAGCACGGCGCCAAAGGCTGCGCCAATCACAAGAGCAAGAAGAATGGTGGTCATGGCTCAGGCCTCCTTTTTGAAGAGCATCAGGGACACAGGGACAGCCGCAGCAAAGGCGCCAGCAGCAAAGATGTAGCCGGACACGGCCGTCTGCATCATGCCCGACATCATGTGCCCCGAGGTGCATCCGCCCGCGAGACGTGCGCCATAGAGCACGATGAACCCGCCGACAAAGGCCGCCACATATCGCTTGATCCGGCTGTCGCCAAAGTTTGCCCGCCACAGTGCAGGTACCCGACGATCCGCCGCCGGGATGCCGCCGCGCGCCAGGGCGGACAACAGCCCGCCAATCATCATCGCGATGACGAAGACAAAGCTGTAGTTCAGCGGGTTCGACACCGCCTTGGCGTATTTGCCACCCGATTTCGCCAGATAGGCGTTGGTCGAGGTAAAGCCCTCTTCGGTCTGCGTCACCAACCCCGGGTTCACGGCATCCGCCACGATCCCGTCCAGGATCACGAATTGCGTCGATACGCCAATCGGCTTGACCAGCCACACGGCGGCAAAGAACACCAGCCCCAGCAGCAGCCCGCCAACCTTCCAGTTCAGTTGCATGGGATTTCCTTTCCAAAATCATATTCTGATTCTGAAATATGATACACATTCCAACATTGGAATGATTTAGATCAAAGTGACGCAGGGAACGTCTCGGGGTTGTGCTACTCATAGACAAGGCGTACCTTAATACGGCCTAACCATATGGCAAAGCGTGGCTTTTCCCCGCAGATAACTTTAAAGATCAAACCTCTTTTTCAGGAGCGCACCCTGTGTTGAAACACATCCCCAAACTGGCCGCTGCCGCATGCATGATGCTGGCGACCACCGCCCAGGCCGAAAAATTCGAACCCTTCGGCGCGGTTGAAGGTTGGAACATCTATGCCGACACCGAAAAGAAGTCCTGCATGATTGAAAGCAAGGATGACCTGGGCAACGTGGTGCAGATGGGCCTGACCGCGGATCGCGGCGTGGCCTATATCGGCGTCTTCACCCAGGCCGAAACCAACATCAAGAAGGGCGACAAAGAAGCCGTCGCCATCGTCTTGGGTGACAAGATCTATGTCGGCGAAGCCACCGGCATGCGCGGCAACATCACCAAGGGGTATTCAGGCGGCTACGTGCTGACCGACGACCCGTCCGTGATCGAGGCTGTGGCCAAGGAATACGTCATGTCGGTCTTCCCCGAGAAAGACTATGGCTTTGTCGTGAACCTCAAAGGCACCAAAAAAGCGATTGAAGCCGCTGCCAAGTGCAATCAAGAGCAGCTGCAGTAAGCCGCCCTTAGGGAAGCGCGGCCATCAACCGCGCTTTCTCGCCCACGTCATCGGGGCGTGAGATAACTTCGGCCAGTTCCTGAAGCGAGGCGATGGAATGACCCGCGCGGAAGCTGTCGACATGGGGCAGCATCGCCGCGATCCCTTGGGCCTTGGGGGCAAACCCCTCCCACCGCAGCAATGGGTTCAGCCAGATCAGCCGTCGGGACGACAATTGCAGGCGCTGCATCTCGTGGCCCAACTGATCAGGGTCGTCGCGGTCCAAACCATCTGTGATGAGCAGCACCACTGCTCCCTGCCCCATGACCCGGCGCGACCAGTCGCGGTTGAAACCATGTAGGCACGAGCCGATCCGCGTGCCGCCTTCCCAATCCTGCGCCTCTGCGCCCGCGGATTTGAGCGCCGCATCCACATCGCGCTGCGCCAGGTGGCGTGTGATGTTGGTCAGCCTTGTGCCAAAAGTGAAGGCATGCACCTTGGCCCACCCCGCGCCCTTGGCGTTGCTGACAGCGTGGAGAAAATGCAGAATGATACGACTGTATTGACTCATCGAGCCCGAAATATCGCAAAGCACCACCAGGTTCGGCCAACGCGGACGAGGTGTCAGCTTGGCGATATCACGTATCTCGCCCCCCTGCCGCATCGAAGCCCTGAGCGTACGTCGCCAATCCACCTTAGAACCGCGCAGACTGGCCATGCCGCGTCGCGACGGGATCGGTTTTACAGGCAGGAATAGCTGCGCCAACATACGTTTGGCTTGGGTAATCTCATCGGTGCTCATCAGCTCGAAATCAAGCGTCCGCAGGCGCTCCTCGCCCGACATGGTGCGCGAGGCGTCAATCTCGATTTCGGTTTCTTCAGAGGCCTCGCCTTCCTCCTGTGGGGGCGCATCCCGCTCGACCCCATCCAGCAGTGCCTCAGCCGCGCGGCGCTCGGCCGCCTGCGCCTCACGATCCTCTTGCACACCGCGAATGGCGGGCAGCATGGCGGCCATCATCTGTTCCAGATACCGCGGATCGCGCCAATAAAGACGAAAGATCTGGGCAAAAACCTCGCGGTGTTCGGGCTTGTTCACGAAACAGGCGTGCAGTGTCCAGTAAAAGTCGCGTTTTTCGGTGAACCCCGCGGCCTCAACCGCGTGGATGGCATCGATCACCCGCCCCGGCCCGATGGGCAACCCCGCCTTGCGCAATGCGCGCGCAAAATGGGTGATGTTTTGGGCGAGCTTGGGACGCTCGGGGATGTCTAGCGGAATCTGTTCTGCCATGTCACAACCGCCGGGGGCGCTGCCCCCGGACCCCCGGAGTATTTGAAAAAAGGTGAAGCATCAGGCGGGCGCGAGGCTGGCGTGGGCTTGGTCCAAAATACGTTTGGCCTCTGATCCTTGCATATTTTGGATGTCATCCTGGTATTTCAGGATCGCGCCAAGCGTGTCCGCGATCACCTCGGGGCTGAGGTTGATAACATCCAGCGCCAACAGGCATTTGGCCCAGTCAATGGTTTCGGCCACGCCGGGTTTCTTGAACAGATCCTCGGTCCGCAGTTGCTGGACAAAGGCCACAATTTCGCGCGACAAGTTTTCGGCCGCCTCGGGCGCGCGGGCGTGCAAGATTTCCACCTCGCGTGCGAAATCTGGGTAATCGACCCAGTGATAGAGGCAGCGGCGTTTGAGGGCATCATGCACCTCGCGCGTGCGGTTCGAGGTCAGGATCACCACCGGCGGCTCGGGCGCTTTGATGGTGCCAAGCTCGGGGATAGTGACCTGAAAATCGCTGAGTGCCTCAAGAAGGAAGGCCTCGAACGGTTCATCCGTGCGGTCCAGCTCGTCGATCAGCAACACCGGCGCACCGTTTTCATCGGGGCGCATCGCCTCCAAAAGCGGGCGCTCGACCAGGAACTCATCCGAGAACAGCTCGGTCTGCAGCGCCTTGCGATCGGCCCCACCCGAAGCTTCGGCTGTGCGGATCGCAACCATCTGTGCGGGAAAGTTCCACTCATACACAGCCGAAGACGCATCCAGCCCCTCGTAACACTGCAACCGGATCAACCTGCGCCCCAGGGCCGCGCTGAGTGCCTTGGCGATCTCGGTTTTGCCGACGCCTGCCTCCCCCTCCAGAAACAAGGGTCGCCCCAGCTTGAGCGACAGAAACACCACGGTCGCCAGCGCCCTGCCGCAAACATAGCCCTGCGCGGTCAACATATCCTGCACCGCATCGATCGAATTTGGAATGGTCATGCTCTCTCCCCTTGACGACCTAGAGGGCACGACTGGGCGCCATCCGTCAACCGCCCCTGCGGTCGCATTTCAGGGCAACCTAGGCCACCGTGACACGCTGTCCACGAGTTTGCGAAATGTTGACGGATTCGCGCACAAATGTCATGACTTGAGAAACAATCAGCGCTCGCTAAAGAGCGCCACGACAGGGGCAGATTTGTGAAGAGCAAACCGGCATACAGGCCGAAGGAGAGCCGGATATGAAAATCACGGCCGTAACCTGCGTTAAAAACGAGGGGCCTTTCCTGCTGGAGTGGATCGCCTTCAATCGGCTGATTGGGGTCACTGATTTCCTATTCTATTCCAACGACTGCTCGGATTCGACCGACCGGCTGCTGGACGCGCTACAAGACCGGGGCATTGTCCGGCACCTGCCCAACCCGGCCGAAGGGCGCAATTACCAAATGGAGGCGCTCAAGGCCGCCGCGCACGAAGATATCGTCGTGGATGCCGATTGGGTTTGGATCGCGGATGTGGACGAATTTTTGAACATCCACGCAGGCGATCACACCATCCCGGCGCTGATTGATGCCTGCGGCAACCCGCAGGCCATCAGCCTGTCCTTCCAGTTTTTCGCCAACGACGGGATCGAGACGTTCGAGGACAAGCCGGTGATCGAGCAATTCACCCGCTCGCACAATCCCGATCTGTGGGGGGGCGAAAGCGCAGCTGAGGTTAAAACTCTGATCCGCAGCGACTTTCCCCTGCAATATTACGGCGCGCACCGCCCATTCTTTCGCAAGAAACTGCCACCGAAAAAGCGCCCCAGCTGGACTGATGGCTCGGGCCGAGATGTGCAGCACCGGTTCAAGGTCGCCGCCAACCCGCGCCGTATCCGCAAGTTCCCGGCCCGGGGTGCACGTGATCTGGCAACGCTCAACCACTACGCCCTGCGCAGCCTGGACAGCTATCTGGTCAAGAACGACCGGGGCGACGTGAACCGCGAGCACCGCAATTTCGACGACAGCTATTGGCGCGACCGCAACGACCCGGCTTGGCAGGATCTCAGCATCCAACGTTACCTGCCCGATCTGCAACGCCAGTTGGCCGCGTTGAAATCCGACCCTGAAATCAGCGCGCTGCATGACGAAGCTGTGGCTCTACACCGTGCCAAACGGGACGAGTTGCTTGAACAGGCTGAATACCAGGCCATGCGCGATCAGTTGCGCGCGGCCTCGACCCTGCCACCGGCTGAAGAGAAACTGTTGCAACGACTGGGACTGACTGCATGAGCCGCCTGCGCGTGATCAATCTTGGACTGCCTAAATCGGGCACCACAACCTTGGGCAAGGCGCTCGAAGCTTCGGGCTTGAAGGTGGCGGATTGGAAAATCCACAACCATCAGACCGAGATCAAGGAGTTGCGCAACGATTTTGTCGGACGCTTGATGTACCGGGGCTACTTCAAAAAGGGCGACCCGCTGCATTTCATGCATGAGTTCGACGCCTTCACTGAAATCAGCATGATCGCACGCGGGTTCAACGAATGGCCGCAAACCGATTGGGGGTTGCTGAGTTCCATCATCGATAAACACCCCGGCGCCAAGTTCCTGTACTCCAGTCGCCCGCCGGAAAAGCTGGTGGATTCCATGTTGCGGTGGTCAAACCTGGGCAAGCGCCGCTTGCCAATGTACCAGGTGCCCGGCATGCCCGAAGGTTATGGGTACGAGGTGGATGAGCTGATCCGCTGGATCGACGGGCATCAAAAATTCTGCCGTCGTGTGTTCGAGGGTACGGACAGTTTCCTAGAGTACGATATCACCGACCCAGAGGCGCCTCAGAAAATCGGGGCATTCCTGGGACTGGAAGTCAAATGGTGGGGCAAAGCCAACGTGCAAGCTGAACGGATCGCCAAGAAAACAGCTGCGGGCAAGAAATCCTGATGCGAATTTATCTGCACATTGGCCCAGAGGTGGCTGGCGCACAGGCGCTACAAGAGGTTCTCTCTTCCAAGCGCGAACAGCTGCGCTCTAAGGGGCTGCTATATCCGCGCAGCCCAGGAAACAAAGCTCATACACGGTTCTTTATGGCGGTGACCGATCCCGATCATATCGACCCGCTGCGTTTCAACCGTGGTTTTGCCAGCCCCCAGAAGCAGGCACAATTGCGCGAAGATCTCATGCGTGATCTGCAACGCGAGATTGACCAGGCCCGCCCCGAAGCGGTGATCCTGTCAGTGCCGCAACTTTCGACCTCTGTGTTTCGCAGAAGCGAGATTCAGCGCATCCACGATCTGTTGCAGCCCCTGTCCGATGACATCCGTTTGATAACCTATGTCGACGATCCGACACGTTTGCTTGTGGATCACTATGCCGCTCAGCTGTCTGAAGGGCGCGCCACCCCGCTGAGCCAGGAACTGGCCCTGGTCGAAAGCGACGATTGGTGGGCCGCGTGTGTGGATGCCATGCCACGCATTGATCCTCTTGCAGGTGTATTCGAAGAAACCCAAGGCCCAGCCTTTTGGCTGGATACGAACACGTTGCAACGCGAATGGGAGGCTGTATTTGGCGCGGGTGCCTTCCATGTTCGCGCCTATGCCGAGGACTTGTTTGCCCCCGACACGATCACCGATGAAATCCGCGCTGCCTTTGGCATCAACGAAACGATCGGCAAGGCTCAAGCTCTTCCGGAACGCGCGCCCATGTCTGCGGCCTGGATGGCACGCGCACGACAGTTCAATGCCATTTTGCTAAAGCTATTGGCCCAAGGCGATCGCCACGTACCCCGACAACTTTGGCGCAGTTTCATCACCGAAATTTCTGTCCCCGGCCCGACAACGCCTGCTGGCAGCCTGTCGCAAATCTCGGATCGCTTCAGCAAGGCCAACGCCGAGCTGATCCTGCGCCATCCCGAACTGGACGATGATACCTTTCAGTCTCCAAAAGCATGTGATCCATGGACCGAAGCTGATCCAGAACGCGGCTATCGGGCCTCGCAGTATCTGCTGGCCTTTCTGTTCCGCATCGACAAGGCCACGAAAGAGAAGTTTACCCAGCGGGTTGAGGATCTGACCGATCGTGGAGTCATCCCGGCCGCGGTACCGACCGCCACCGCGCCGCCTATGCCAAAAGCCGCGCCCGCAGAGCCAATGAAAGACGGCTTGACCGACACGGCCCGCGCCTTGATGCCGCCCCAGGCCGTGCAGAATTTCGAAAAGCTAAAGACATCTTCTTTTGCCCCCCACAACCGCCTGGGTGCGGTCGACGAAGAGCAATTGGCGGCTGCCTACACCGAAGTGCCCCCGCGCGAATTGCCCGAAGGGCGCAGTGGCAACGTCATCGTCGGCTGCATGAAGAACGAAGCCCCCTACATTGTGGAATGGGTCGCCTATCACCGCGCCATGGGGGTCGACAATTTCCTGATCTACACCAACGACTGTTCCGACGGCACATCCGAGATCCTGGACCGGCTTCAGGATATGGGTGTGCTGCAGCACCGCAACAACGACAACTGGAAGGGCAACTCGCCCCAGCAATACGCGCTGAACCAGGCCTTGAAAGAGCCGGTGATCCAGAACGCCGACTGGATCTTGCACATCGATGTGGACGAATTCGTCAATGTCCGCACCGGCAACGGCACGTTGCAAGACTTCTTTGACGAAGTGCCCGATGCGACCAATGTGGCAATGACCTGGCGGCTTTTCGGGCACAATGACGTGACGCGGTTGGCCGATGACTTCGTGATCGACCAATTCGATACATGCGCCCCCAAATTCTGCCCCAAACCGCATACGGTCTGGGGCTTCAAGACCATGTTCAAGAACATCGGCGCATACGAGAAAATCAGCTGCCACCGCCCCAACAAACTGGTCGAAGACAAACGCGGCGATGTCTGCTGGGTCAACGGCTCGGGCCGTGACATGACGGGTGAGGCGGTGGACAATGGCTGGAGAAACTCCAAAAAATCAATTGGATACGATCTGATCCAATTGAACCATTATGCACTGCGAAGCGCCGAGAGCTATCTGATCAAACGTCAAAGGGGCCGCGCGCTGCATGTGGATCGCTCGATCGGGCTGAATTATTGGATCCGCATGGATTGGTCGGACTTCCGCGATGTCACCATCAAGCGCAACCTGCCCCGCCTGCGCGCTGAATACGACCGGCTGATGCAGGATGACACCCTGCGCAGCTGGCACCAAAAGGGGTTGGAGTGGCACAAGACCAAAGCGGTCGAACTGCACGGCATGCCCGAGTTCGAAGAGTTGTATCAGCAGGCCCTCAAGGTCAAACTGACCGAAACTGAGCGCGTGGCCTATGCGCTCGCCCTTGATCTGGAGAGTTGAGACATGGCCAAGACAAAAACCAAGAACAAGAAAGCTGCTCAGCCCAAGGTCAAAACCGACAGCGGCACTGTAAGCGGCACCGACCTTGCCCCCGCGCCTGCGCCGGAAACAGGGGCGGACGTTGTCGTTGAAACTGTTTCAGAGGCTGCACCCGACACGCCCGCAGCTTCTGAGCCCGAACGTCAGGCGATGCTGTGGTGCCGGGACATGAGGTTTCCCCGCAACATGGAGCTTTTGCCCAAACGGGTTCGCATGTCCCTGCGCACGGGGTCCTATGAACAAAAAGAGGCCGACGCCGCGCTCAGGCTGATCCGCAAGGGCGATGTCGTTTTGGAACTGGGGGCGGGCATCGGGTTCATGTCGACACTGATATCCACCCAAACCCGCGCGCGCGAGGTACACTCGTTCGAAGCCAACCCCGGCCTGCTTGACTACATCCACGAAGTTCATCGGCTGAACCGCGCCAAGAAAGCCCACCTGCATCACGCCGTCTTGGGCGACAAGGACGGCACCACAACGTTTTATTGCCGCGAAGACATCCTGTCCTCGTCCCTCGACCCCGAAGATGGCGGTGCGGATGCCACCCCTGCGCAGGTGCCCATGCGGGACGCCAACAAGGTGATTGCCGAGATCAAGCCCACAGTCCTGGTTTGCGATATCGAAGGGGCCGAGGCCGACCTGCTGCCCAAGCTTGACCTCAGCGGTCTGCGCGCCCTGCTGATCGAATTGCATCCCCAATGGATTGGCAGCGCTGGCATCAAAAGCATCTTTCAACTGCTACACGACCAGGGGTTGGTCTACTTCCCAAAGATGTCGTTTTCCAAGGTCGCGGTCTTCCGCAGCGACTGGTAACGGCCATGCGCGCGCTCGCTGTCCTGACCGTCCGCAACGAGGGGGCCTTTTTGCTGGAATGGCTTGCCCATCACCGGGCAGCAGGGTTCACCGATTTTCTGGTGTTTTCCAACAATTGCCAGGACGGGACCGACCGTATCCTGGACCGTTTGCAAGAGATGGGGCACCTGAGCCATGTGGCCAACGATGGCCCATATGACAAGCGCGGCATCCAGTTCACCGCGCTCAAGACTGCCAGCAAACATCCGTTGGTCCGAAAGGCGGATTGGATCCTGCCGCTGGACGTTGATGAATTCGTCAATATTCACGCAGGAAACGGCGCCATTGGCGATCTGATCGATGCCCTGCCCGAGGCAACCGCCATCACCCTGACCTGGCGCCTTTTCGGCAATGGCGACACCATCCGTTATGCCGACAAACCCGTAACACAGAGTTTCACTCGCTGCGCGCCTGCAGTGATGTTCTGGCCCTGGCGGGCGTCGATGTTCAAGACGCTCTACCGAAACGACGGAATCTATTCGAAACTGGGCGTCCACCGTCCCCGCAACCCCGATCTGGATCGCCTGGATCAGGCGCGGTGGTTCGACTGCAACGGGCGCGAGCTGGACGAGCAATTCAAACTCAAACGGCTGTTTTCCAATTACGGTCGCGACAATTTCGAGCTGGCACAACTCAACCACTATCCCTTGGGTGCCATGGAAAGCTATGTGCTCAAGGCCGATCGAGGCCGTGCGGTACATTCCGAACATATGCTTGATGTCGACTATTGGGTGGAACGAAATTTCAATACCGATACGGACACCTCGATCAGCCGCTATGATGCCCCCAGCACTGCCTTGCGCGACGAGCTGCACGCCGATCCGACACTGGCAAAACTGCACAGACGCGCGGTCGAATGGCGACAGAACCGGTTTCAGAAACTGATGGAACAAGAACCATATCGGGCCCTTCTGGCGCGCTTGATGATGACCCCTCAATCGCGCCCGATCAGTGCCGCAACCGCTCGTACACTGACCGGTTTTGCCAACCTCGGACGCCTGCGCGCCAAATCTCAAGAATCCGGAAACGACCCGAAACGGACCTGAGTTTTTCCCATTTTGGCCTCATTCTCAGCCTAGACCTGTTGGCAACAACCGGCCCGAAAAGCGGCCGGAGTTTCGAGGATGAGTATATGCAGGACGCAAAAACCAGTATCGACACATCAATTGCGGGCTATCGGCGCGGCGTGTGGAAACGCAAGCTGCTGGATCAGGCCGAAGCCGAAGGTATGGCGCAGGAATTGGGCGACAAGCATTTCGCGACCTTCATCGATCGCGACGCGACGCTGATCGTGACATTTGAAACGATGCAGGGCATCCGCGCCATGTCGGAAACCCAACAACCTTTTGGCTTTGACTTGGTCAAGACACAGAACTGGTCCCATCTTTGCATTGTCTCGGACGGGGACACCTGGTTCCGCGATCCCAAGGTCTATGGCTTTTTCGACCGTCTGATCGATGACGGATTTTTTGAGGATTTCGACCGCGTGGTCTTCTACGGCGCGGGCCCGTGTGGCTATGCGGCGGCGGCCTTTTCCGTGGCCTCGCCCGGTGCAACCGTGGTTGCTGTACAGCCGCAGGCAACGCTGGACCCCAACATGACCGAATGGGATGACCGGTTCGTCGAAATGCGCCGCACCTCGTTCACCGACCGCTACGGCTATGCCCCGGATATGTTGGACGCCGCCGATCACGCGTTCATCCTGTATGACCCGCTGCAAACGCTGGATGCGATGCACGCAACCCTGTTCGAACGCCCGAACGTCACCCGCCTGCGCATGCGCAATATGGGGAGTGAGTTGCAGTCGCGCTTGCTTGACATGAACCTGCTCTATCGTCTGCTCGCGATGGCAGGGACTGGCAAGCTGAGCGCGCGCAGCTTCTTCCGCCTTTATCGTGCGCGCCGCTCGTACCCGCGATATCTGCGAGGTTTGGTAGGACAGCTGGATTCCGCCGAACGGTTCTATCTCAATACTCTTTTGTGCCGGAACGTGACCTCACGCATGCCTGCGCGCCGTTTTCGCATGCGGCTGGAGCAGTTGGAAGAGATGGCCCAACAGGGTGCTTTTGCCCCGCCGCCCCCCATGGCCAGCTGACAACTGCGGATCACACGAAAATCCCCCGGCTCTCAGTGGCTGGGGGTTTTCCGTTTGGGCAGGCTGTGCTAGCGGGGGCACATGACCGATAGCCTCACGATCCGCCGCCCCGACGACTGGCATCTGCACCTGCGCGATGGCGCAATGCTGGACGCCGTCCTGCCCGAAACCGCCCGCCATTTTGCTCGTGCCATCATCATGCCGAACCTGGTGCCGCCCGTGGTTCGTGGCACCGATGCCGCCGCCTATCGCGATCGCATCCTGGCCGCATTGCCCGAGGGCATGACATTCGAGCCGCTGATGACGCTGTATCTGACCGAGGACACCGACCCCGAAGATGTGGCCGCGGCCCACGCCAGCGGTCTGGTCAAGGCGGTCAAGCTGTACCCTGCCGGTGCCACCACAAACTCGTCTTCGGGCGTCAAAGATTTCGACAAAGTCCGCCCGGTGCTGGAAAAAATGGCTGAAATCGGCCTGCCGCTGTGCTGCCACGGCGAGGTCACCGACCACGACATCGACATCTTCGACCGCGAGGCCGTGTTCATCGAACGCGTGCTGGATCCGGTGCGTAAATCCACTCCCGGTCTGCGCGTCGTGATGGAACACATCACCACCGCCAATGGCGTCGACTATGTCAAAGCAAATGAGGCCGATCTGGGCGCGACGATCACCACGCACCACCTGATCATCAACCGCAACCACATCCTGGTTGGCGGGATCAAGCCGCATTACTACTGCCTGCCCGTCGCCAAACGCGAAGAGCACCGCCTGGCGCTGGTCGACGCCGCCACATCCGGCGATGCGCGCTTTTTCCTGGGCACCGACTCGGCGCCCCACACAGACGCCAACAAGGAAATGGCCTGCGGCTGCGCGGGTTGCTTCACGGCGACCAACACCATGTCACTGCTGGCCGAGGTGTTCGAAAAAGCCAATGCACTCGACAAGCTCGAAGCCTTCACCTCGCGCAATGGCCCCGGTTTCTACCGCCTGCCGGTAAACGAGGAGACGATCACGCTCACCAAAGGCGATGTCGTCACATACCCTGACAAGATCGAAAGCGGCGATGGTCCCGTTACCGTCTTTGATCCCGGGTTCGACGTCCACTGGCGCGTCGCCTGATTTCATCTTTTCCCAAATACTCCCGCCAGAGGCTCCTGCCCGCGCCTCTGGCACCTGCCCCAAGGATGTCACGATGATCCCAACCTCCTACCCCCCCGCCGAAGAAATCGCCCGCCTCACCGCCCGCATGTTGCTGGAGATCAAGGCCGTGCATTTCAACGCGCACGAGCCCTTCACGCTGGCCTCGGGCCTGCCCAGCCCGACCTATATCGACTGTCGCAAGCTGATCTCTTACCCGCGCATCCGCTCGACGCTGATGGACTTTCTGACCATCACCGTCATGCGCAACGCTGGGTTTGAGGCGTTCGACAACATCGCCGGTGGTGAGACCGCAGGCATCCCCTTTGCCGCCTTTGTCGCCGAGCGGATGGCCCTGCCGATGACCTATGTGCGCAAAAAGCCCAAAGGTTACGGCCGCAACGCCCGCATCGAGGGCGCGATGAGCGAAGGTGAGCGTGTTCTGCTGGTCGAGGATCTGACCACCGACGGTGGCTCGAAACTGTCGTTTGTGGATGCCATCCGCGAGACCGGCGCCACTTGTGGGCACACTGCCGTCATCTTCTACTACGGCATTTTCCCCGAAACCGAGAAGACCCTTGGCGATCATGGCGTGCAACTGCATTCGCTGTGTACCTGGTGGGATGTTCTGGCCGAGGCCAAGGCCCAAAACGCCTTTGACGCGGAAACGTTGGCAGAGGTCGAATCCTTCCTGAACGACCCGCGCGCCTGGCAGGAAGCCAACAAATCCTGACCTAAGGTCAGGTTTGCCATTGGCGGGTTTCCGCAGCGCGGTTTCCTGCCCCTCACCACAAAATGTTGGATTTTTGCCCGGATCCCCGTCAATATGATGGGGGTCGGGATATGCACATCTTATCCACACAAACATACAATTTGCTAGGAATCCCCCGCCTCGGCTATGACCTTGTGCTCAAGGGGATGCACACACCAAAATGAACGAGATCAGCAACATCGAGCAGGTACCGGCGCAGGTCCAGAATGCCGATACGATGCCGCATTCGGTCGAAGCAGAACAGCAACTGCTGGGCGCGATTCTGACCAACAATGACGTCTACGACCGGGTGGCATCGGTCATCGGACCGCAGCATTTCTACGACCCCGTGCACGCGCGCATCTATGAGATCGCCGCCGCACGGATCGCCAAGAATGCACTGGCCTCGCCGGTCACCCTCAAGGCCTTCATGGAAGACGACGAGGGGCTCAAGGAACTGGGCGGTCCTGCCTATCTGGTCAATCTGGCTGCCGCCTCGATCTCGGCCTTTGCCGTGCGTGACTATGCGCAGATGATCTATGATCTGGCGATCCGGCGCGAGCTGATTGGCCTGGGCCGCGATATCTCGGACAAGGCCGCCAAGGTCGATGTCGCCTCGGAACCGCGCGAGCAGATCGTCGAGGCGGAACAAAAGCTCTACAAGCTGTCGGAACAGGGCCAGACCGAAAGCGGCTTTGTGTCCTTCCTCAAAGCCGTGACCGAAGCAGTCAACACCGCCAACGCCGCCTATCAGCGCGACGGCGGTTTGGCCGGTGTCTCGACCGGTCTGATTGATCTGGACAAGAAACTGGGCGGCCTGCACCCGTCGGACCTTTTGATCCTGGCCGGGCGTCCCTCGATGGGGAAAACCTCGCTTGCGACCAACATCGCCTTCAACGTGGCCAAGGCGTACAAGAAGGGCATTCGCCCCGACGGCACCGAAGGCACCATTCAGGGCGGCGTTGTGGGCTTCTATTCGCTCGAGATGAGCTCGGAACAGCTGGCTGCGCGTATCCTGTCCGAGGCGGCCGAGGTGCCATCCGAGCAGATCCGCCGCGGTGACATGACCGAGACCGAGTTCCGCCGCTTTGTCGACGCCGCCAAATCGCTAGAGGCCTGCCCGCTCTTTATCGACGACACGCCCGCTCTGCCGATCAGCCAGCTGGCCGCCCGCGCCCGCCGCCTGAAGCGGACCCATGGGCTGGACCTGTTGATCATCGACTATCTGCAGCTCTGCCGGGGTACGGCGGAAAACCGTGTTCAGGAAATCGGCGAGATTTCCATGGGCATGAAGGCCATCGCCAAGGAACTCAACATCCCCGTCATCGCGCTGTCGCAGCTGTCACGTACGGTGGAAAGCCGCGACGACAAACGCCCGCAACTGTCGGACCTTCGTGAATCCGGCTCGATCGAGCAGGACGCCGACGTGGTGATGTTCGTGTTCCGCGAAGAATACTACGTGGAACGGGAAAAGCCCTCGGACGACCGGCTCGAGGAAATGGCCGCCTGGCAGGAACGTATGGAACGCCTGCACGCCCGCGCCGAGGTGATCATCGGCAAACAGCGTCACGGCCCCATTGGCACCGTGGATCTGTCGTTTGAGGGCCAGTTCACCCGCTTTGGCAACTTGGCCAAACCCTGGCAGCAGGACGGTGCCGACGAGGGGTATTGAAACCGCTCCGGATCACACGACGTCACGCCCTGGCCCAAATCGCCGGGGCGTCCCTGTATGTGGGAGGTGCCGGAATGGCGCTTGCAGATGGCTTTCGGGTTCCGCCCGAAGACGCACGCCACCAACGCACCTTCATGCAATGGCCGGTCTTTGCGCCCGTCTATGGCAAGGGCCGTTTCCTGCGTCGGACACAGGCCACCATCGCCGAAATCGCCAATACAATCGCCGCCTTTGAGCCAGTCACCCTGCTGGCCTCGCGCGATCAGCACGCGAAGGCGCGCAAGCTGCTCGCGGGCCAGGTCGAACTGTGGGACATTCCAACGGACGATCTGTGGTGCCGGGATGCCGGTCCGCTTTTTGCCAAGAACAGCGCCGGTCAGCTGTCTGTGCGTGGGGTGAAGTTCAACGGTTGGGGACGACGCTATCATCTGCGCAACGATGAACAAATCGCCCGCCGCGTGGCCGATCATCTGGGATTGCCGTTTGTTGACAGCGGCTTGCAGGGCGAAGCTGGCGGGGTTGAGGCCAGCGGCCATGGCCTATTGATGGCCAACGAAAGCAGTTGGGTGAACCCCAACCGCAATCCGGGAATGACCCGCGACCAGATCGAACACCGCCTGCTAGCCGCCTATGGTGCTGCGCAAATGATCTGGGGCAAAGGCGTCATGGGCCAGGACGTCACCGACGATCACATCGACGGCTTTGCGCGCTTCACCGGGCCCAAAACGGTGCTTATGATGCTCGACCCCGATCCCGATCCGGATGACGCTTATGCCCGTTCGGCCTTTGCCCTGCGTGACCGATTGCAAAGCGCGGGCCTTAAGGTCGACACCATCCCGCCCGGCTACGACGGTCGCGTGCGCAACCCCGATGAGTTGAGCAGCTACGCCAACTACTATGTCTGCAACGGCGCCGTCATCGCCTCGAACACCGGCGACCGGCGCGCTGATGCCACCGCCCGCGCGGCCCTTGCACGGCACTACCCCGGCCGCGAGGTGGTCATGTTGAACACAGATATCCTGGGCGAGCTTGGGGGCGGCATTCATTGCGCCACCCAGCAGATGCCCGCTTGACTTGGAGCGCCTCTTTCCGCCAGATGCGCCCATGACCCGCAAGTTCGCACATCTCGTGGTGCTGGAACGCCACTACGGCCACCGCCGTAAACGTTTCGCCGGATAGACCGGGGGCGGTTTGCCCCTGTTCCCATCCAACGAAACGTACAAAGGGTTCATCATGACCGAATTCACCGAAATCCCCGTCATTCGACTGGGGACCCGCCCCGATGCCGAGATCGCAGCCGAGTTTCGCGCCGCTTATGGCACCACCGGCTTTGGCTATATCGAAGACCACGGCATTGATCCGCAACTGATCGAGGATCTCTTCGACGCTTCCGCCCGCTTCCACGCCCTGCCGCTGGAACAGAAAATGGCTGTGGCCGCAGGCAAAACCCATCGCGGCTATATCCCGATCAACAGCTCCACGGACGTGAACTCAACCCTGGCCGATGTCACCAAACCAAACCAATCCGCCAGCTTCATGATGATGCGCGAGGATGCGCAGGCCGACGCGGGCATCTACCTCAGCGGCCCCAACCGCTGGCCCGAGCTAGCAGGTTTCCGCGAAGCGCTGGAGGCTTATGACACTGCCATGCGCCAGCTTGGCCGTCGCTTGATGAGCATCGCCCTGCAAGCCGCTGATGTTACGAACACATCCGTCCTGTCGGCGTTCGACACACCAACCACTTGGCTGCGCCTGTTGCACTATCCGCCACAACCCGAACGCAGCCCCGAGGACCTCTATGGCTCGGCGCCGCACACGGATTTCGGCTGTCTGACATTGCTCGTGCAGGACGATGTCGGCGGGCTGCAGGTCAAGACGCCTGCGGGCAACTGGGTCGATGTTCCCCGACGCGAAGGCACCTTTGTGGTGAACGTCGGCGATATGCTGCACCGGATGTCGAACGGCAAGTTGCTGTCCACTCCGCACCGTGTGATCAACCGATCTGGCCGCGAACGCTACAGTTGCCCGTTCTTCTACGATCCCCACGTGAACACGGTCATTGAACCGCTTCCAGGAACCGGCACGCCGAAATTCCCGCCGCTCAAATTCGCCGATTTCCTGCGATCCGAGCTTGAAGCGGCCTATGATGCGCATAAACCCGCCGCCAATTAGGGTATTTCCCCCTTGACCTATGGCCTACGCCTGTCAAGAACGGGCCATGAGTACTGCAAGACTGACGATCGATCTGGGCGCGCTCGCCGACAACTGGCGGGCGCTGGATGCAAAAACCTCTGTCGAGACCGCCGCGGTGGTCAAGGCGGACGGCTATGGGCTGGATGCGGGCCGCGTGTCGCGGGCCCTGGCTGATGCAGGCGCGCGCCACTTCTTTGTGGCCGCCGCCGAAGAGGGCATTGCCGTGCGCCGCGCCGTGGGTCCCGGCCCGCGCGTGTCGGTCTTTTCCGGTCACATGGCAGGCGACCGTGACGTGCTGCGCGACAACAATCTGACGCCGATGATCAACTCGGTCGATCAGATGCTGCGCCATGTCGAGGAACTGCCGGGCCACGCATTCGGCATCCAGCTCGACACAGGCATGAACCGACTGGGGATGGAGCCTGACGAATGGGCCGCCCTGCGCGAGATCGCGTTGCAGCAGAACCCGGTTCTGATCATGTCGCACCTGGCCTGCGCCGATGAGCCAGGACATGAGATGAACCGCAAACAACTGCGCGTTTTCAAAGAGATGACGAGCGAACTTGACGCTCCCAAATCACTCGCAGCCACCGGTGGATTGCTGATGGGCCCTGATTACCACTTTGACCTGTGCCGTCCCGGCGTCGGCCTTTATGGCGGGGAGCCGTATGACGAGGCCAAGGCCGTTGTAACGGTCGACATCCCCGTGATCCAGATCCGCGACGTCGCCGTGGGTGAAACTGTCGGCTACTCCAACAAATGGACCGCCCAGCGACCCTCACGCATCGCCACGATTGCGGCGGGCTACGCTGACGGGTTGATCCGCGCCATCGGCAACGGCATCGACGTCTATGTCGGCGACATCGCCTGCCCCGTGGTGGGCCGCGTTTCGATGGACATGATCACCGTCGATATCACCGACATCGAGGGCACGCCTGATGCCGTGCAAATCCTGAACCGTCGCCAAACCGTCGATGACCTGGCCGAAGCTGCCGAGACCATCGGCTATGAAATCCTGACCTCGATGGGCCGCCGCTATGCGCGCCATTACACCGGCGCCGACAAACTGGCCGCGCAGGCCAGCTCGGACGCGTTGGAGAGCATCCAGCAGAAACTCCAGCGCAAGCGCCCGGAACTGCTGCGCGAAGGGCGCGCCGGATGAACCCCATTTCGATGTTGGGACACCTCGGTCGGGCCGTCCTGACCGTCATGGCGGCCTTTGGCCGGGTGGCGATCTTTGCGCTGGATGCGTTGTCGCACATGCTGCGCCCGCCGTTCTACCCGCGTGAGTTTGGCGTGGCCTTGCTCAACATCGGCTGGCTGTCCCTGCCCGTCGTCGGCCTGACCGCGATCTTTACTGGCGGCGCTTTGGCGTTGCAGATCTACGCAGGCGGCGCGCGCTTCAACGCCGAGGCCGTGGTGCCCCAGATCGTTGCCATCGGCATGGTGCGTGAACTTGGCCCCGTTCTGGTGGGTCTGATGATCGCGGCCCGCGTCACCTCCTCTATCGCCGCGGAAATCGCGACGATGAAAGTGACCGAGCAGATCGACGCGCTGGTGACGCTTTCGACCCACCCGATGAAGTACCTTGTCGCGCCCCGTGTTCTGGCCGCCTTGCTCACCGTACCTGTGCTGGTGGCCGTCGGTGACATCATCGGCATTGCGGGCGGCTACACCGTCGCAGTGCAGAACCTGGGCTTCAACTCTGCGGCCTATCTGCGCAACACCGTTGACTTTCTCGAGATGCGCGACATCGTTTCCTCTCTTGTCAAAGGCGCCGCCTTTGGCACCATCGCCGCCATCATGGGCTGCTACTACGGCATGAACTCGGGCCGAGGGGCCCAGGGCGTGGGCCGCGCCACCAAAGGCTCGGTCGAGGCCGCCGCCGTTCTCATCCTGGCCGCCAACTTCGTCCTGACCGGAGTGTTTTTCTCGCTATGACCCGTCTGATCCTGTCCGCCGCCACCGCAATCGCCCTGTCGCTTCCCCTGACGGCCAGTGCGCAAAGCCAACTGCTTGGGGAGTTCAACACCCAACGGCTGGAACAGACCATGGGCTTTGACGCCGAGCTGCGCCAGATCGCCTTTGGCTTCCTGCAGGGGATGACCAAAGCTCAGGCGCATGACTTCCTGGTCGCTGAACGCTTCCGCTGCCTCGAAGGGGTTTGCGAGCGTGTGATCGTCGACAAGGAAACCGCGTCCGAGGCGGGTAAGACGTTCGGCAAACGCCGCACCACCCGCGCTACTTTTGCCATTACGCTGCTGGCGGACGTCATCCGCTCGCCGCAGGACATCGCCGCCAACTTCCGCTACGAAACCGGCGAAGTCCCCTGGCACCGCCGCCCCAAGGACAGCGATTTCACGGTGCTCTATGATTAAGCTCGGCAACGTCAAAAAGTCGTTTGGCGGCAACCACGTGCTGCAAGGTCTGAACCTTGAGATCCCCAAGGGGTCATCCATGGTGATCATCGGCGGATCGGGCACCGGCAAATCGGTTGCCTTGAAATGCGTCCTTGGCCTGATCACACCAGACAGCGGCACGATCACGGTCGACGGCCAAGACGCCAGCAAGGGCGACCGCGACGCGTTTCTGGCAAAGTTTGGGATGCTGTTTCAGGGCGGCGCGCTATTTGACAGCCTCACCGTCTGGCAAAACGTGGCTTTCCGCCTGCTGCGCGGCTCGCTCAAACGCCCGACGGATGAGGCACGCGAAATCGCCATCGAAAAACTGCGCCGCGTGGGGCTAAAGGCGGATGTGGCCGACCGCCTGCCCGCCGAGCTCTCGGGTGGCATGCAAAAACGCGTGGGCCTTGCCCGCGCCATCGCCGCCGAGCCCGAGATCATCTTCTTTGACGAGCCCACAACGGGCCTCGACCCGATCATGTCCGGCGTCATCAACGACCTGATCCGCGAGATCGTGGTCGAAATGGGTGCCACCGCGATGACCATCACCCACGACATGTCCTCGGTCCGGGCGATTGCCGATAACGTCGCGATGCTCCACAACGGCGTGATCCAATGGACCGGCCCTGTTGCCGACATGGACGCCAGCGGCGACCCGCATCTGGATCAATTCATCCACGGCCGCGCCGAGGGGCCGATTGAGGCTGTAAGGTGAAAATTGAGCGTTGGAGATCATTTACTCTTTTTGCTAGGCAGTATCTAAACGCCGTCGACATATTATCAGCTAGCGATTTCCCGCACATACACCCCGATACTTTTGCCGTAGGCCCGATTTACAACTCTTTAGGGTTGGCTGCCGAGCTCACATTCAAAGCTATTCTATTGAAAGAACTGAACTACGACCTTTCAAAGCTGAGATCGCTGGGGCACAATCTTCGAGCATTGTACGTCTCTTGCGATGCTGCATTCGATAGAGTGAAATTTGAAAAGGATGTTTTTGTATGGTCTGGAATGAACCTTAAAATTCCTTTGAGCATCAAAGAATTCTATGAGGAAGTCGGTCTGCCCGAGAAGACATACTTTCATTTCTCAGTCCAACTAGAAGCGCTGAACTTCAACTACAATCGCGACCAAGATACTCAAGAGAAATTTGCCACACGATATCTATCAAGCTCATTGAAAGCGCGCCAGGTGCGAGTTCCAATCATACGATTTGGTCTTAATGAGCTTTTGCGTCCTATCGAAGAAAAAGCGAAACTTTAAGCCACTTCGATTGCAACTTCGTGTCCACCCCTTCTTCTTGCCCCAAATATCCCGGGGGAATCGCCCAACGGGCGATGGGGGCAGCGCCCCCAACCTTGCACCACCTCCCCCAAACACATAGATCGCGCTCATGCTTTTACGCCTGGCCACCCTCTCGCTGTTGATCCTCTACCCCATCGCGTGGTTTGCACCGCTCATGCGCGCAGGGTTACTGCCGATCTTCGGCCTGTCCGAGATCAGCGTCCTCACCGGCCTACAGGCGCTTTGGGCCAGCGACATCTTTCTGGCGCTTCTGGTGACCTTTTTCGCGATCTTCGCCCCCTACCTCAAAACACTCGGCCTGGCCCTGGTGCAATGGAACCTGCTCGACACCCGCACCTTTCCCGTCCTGCACGTGCTGGGAAAGCTGGCGATGGCAGACATCTTTCTGGCCGCGATCTACATCACCGTTGTCAAGAGTATTGGTGTCGGAACCATCGAACCGGCCTGGGGTCTCTATATGTTCACAGCATGCATTTTGGCGTCGATGTTGCTGGGACACCTCAGTGAACGCGCCCTCAAGCAGGATAAGGAAAGCCCCTAATTGCTTGAAAACCAATATTTGTGTATCATCTTAAAAGTTCGAGCAGCAAAGTGATTGATTGGCCGGGTCCGCTGGGGGGCGCTCCGCATTTTATGTGAGCATGATTCCGCTGATCCCGGTGCCGCATTGGTTTCGGTCGGAAAGGTTGCCCATGTCCACCATTCGTAAGCTGGTATTTCGTATCCAAGCTCTCTTCATACGCCTTGCCTTCTTCCTCATATGTATCGCCGCCTTTGCAGGGGTTTTGGCAACGCTTCTGTCGGCCACCGGCGTCTGGCCGTGGCTGTCACTGCAGGCCGGGATCGATGGGCAAATGCATCCGCAGGCGGGCATGGTTGCTCAGATCGGCTTGACCTGTCTGGCGGTGATGCTGGCCTTCTACCTGCCCGCCAATGGTCGCATTCTGGCGCTGGAGCGCTCGCACCGAGACTTTCATATCCACATGAATGACGTTGCCGTGGCCTATCATGCCGCCCATGCCGCCGACCGGGCCGATACCTTTCAACTCGCGTCCGAGTTTGACGCGGTCAAGGACCGGCTGGCGTTTCTGCGCGAACACCCCGAACTGGGCGATCTGGAGCCCGAGGTGTTGGAATTGGCGGCTCAGATGAGCCAAGTCAGCCACGAGTTGGCCGACATCTATTCCGACGCCAAGGTCGACCGCGCGCGCACATTCTTGCGGCAACGGCAGGAAGAGATGGAGCAATTCAACACCCGGCTCGATGAGGCCAAGATCATCATGCACGAGCTGCGGCAATGGACCCGCGATGTCGAAATTGATGAATCCGTTGCCAAATCCCAGCTGTCTCGCCTGCGCGAAGAGCTCTTTGAATTGCTGCCTGAACTGTCAGCGCAACTGCAAAGCCCCCCTGATGGCACCGACCCGGACGAAGGCTCAGTTGTGCCGCTGCAATCTTCGCGCTCCAAGGACTAAGCCACAGAAGCCTGCAACGCCCTCAAGTTCCTGGCCACAATCCGTTTGTGAACTGGACGCACCGGGATCATGTAAAGGCGCCCAAACCAGTTGTGCGTCTTGACGGATGAGGTGATCGAGATGTCGCGACCGTCAACGGATACACAGGTCATCACATCCAGATGCCGGTCCCGTTCCGTCAGCACCAGTATCTGATCGCTCACCGCTTCCACCAGAAAGAAATCCAGCTTATCCCCGACCTCGACGCGCTCGGGAACGCGACCTGAAAACCCGCCAATCCGCTTGACGCCAAACTTTGACGCCACCGCATCGCGGATCCGAAACGCCAATTGCATCAACGGCATCGGCTGCGTCATGATCATCCGCCACGCCTCAAGCGCGCTCAGCGACCGCGCCAGTGTCACTGACTGGCGATCCAGAAAATCCAACTCGTTCTCTGCTCCAACCAACCTGGGCTCAGACTGCATCGCACTACACGTCCTGTTTTCCTGTTGCACCACCCCAATCTGTGCACCACATCTCCCCGGACCAATCGGTCCTTTCGCCACAGCCCTCCACCGCAATCTGCCCCAAGGCCGCGCCGATGGCCCCACCGGGGCCTGAGGCGCGGCCTCCGCCACCGGCAGCGACAAATGCCCGTCAGGGCTTGAGGAGCTGCCACCCATGGGGCATCAAGGCGCCATGGCAAAGACAACTTTCTCCTGCTCCGCCTGTGGGGCCTCCTTCTCCAAATGGTCCGGCCGCTGCGAAGGCTGCGGCGAATGGAACACCATCTCTCAGGACAAGGGCCTCTCGACCGGCCCAACCTCGAAATCGCTTGGTGCAAAGCGCGGGCAATCCATCATCCTCACCGACCTCTCGACCGAGGAAACGCCCCCGCCCCGCACCCTCAGCGGGATGGGAGAGCTCGACCGCGTTCTGGGCGGCGGCCTTGTGCCTGCCTCAGCCATCCTGGTCGGCGGCGATCCGGGCATCGGCAAATCGACCTTGCTGCTACAGGCGGCGGCGCAGTTTGCCCGCTCGGGCCTCAAAACCCTCTATGTTTCCGGCGAAGAGGCCAGCGCACAGGTCCGCATGCGCGCCAAACGTCTGGGGTTGAGCGACGCGCCGGTGCAGTTGGCGGCTGAAACCAACCTGCGCGACATCCTGACAACGCTCGAGGCGGAAAAGCCCCAGCTTGCCATTATTGATTCGATTCAGACCATGTGGGCCGACAATGTGGACAGCGCCCCCGGCTCCGTCTCCCAGGTCCGCGCCGCCGCGCACGAGCTGACGACCTTTGCCAAACGCCATGGCGTCTCGATCGTCATGGTCGGCCACGTCACCAAAGAAGGCCAGATCGCTGGCCCCCGCGTGGTCGAACATATGGTCGACACCGTGCTCTACTTCGAAGGTGAGCGGGGTCACCAGTTCCGCATCCTGCGCGCGGTCAAGAACCGCTTTGGTCCCGCGGACGAGATCGGCGTCTTTGAAATGACCGGCGGCGGGCTGGCTGAGGTTATCAACCCCTCGGCCCTCTTCCTGTCGGAACGTGGCGAACCCAGCCCCGGTTCGGTGGTCTTTGCGGGCATCGAAGGGACACGACCCGTTCTGGTCGAGATGCAGGCGCTGGTCGCCCCCTCGCCGCATTCGCAACCTCGCCGCACGGTCGTAGGCTGGGACGGCGGGCGGCTCGCCATGATCCTTGCGGTACTCGAGGCGCGCTGCGGCATCCCTTTTGCCGGACTCGACGTCTATCTGAACGTCGCAGGGGGCATGAAAATTTCCGAACCCGCCGCCGACCTGGCTGTGGCCGCCGCCCTACTCAGCGCCCGCGAAGACGCGGCACTCCCCGCAGATACGGTGGTTTTCGGCGAGATTTCCCTCTCAGGCGCCCTCAGACCGGCACCGCAGACGGAAAACAGGTTGAAAGAAGCGCAAAAACTTGGTTTCACCTCAGCCATTGCTCCGGCTGGCGGCAAAACGGGCACAGGTGGCGGGCTGACGTTGAAACGTCCCGCAGATCTGACCGGTTTTGTTGGCGAAACCTTCGGAGCAGGATAAGGTCGCCCACACGGGCGGGCGGACGAGAAAACAGGCGAGGGCCATGGAAGGTTTTACCATTATCGACGGGGTTGTGGCCCTGATCATCGTTGTGTCGGCGCTGCTGGCCTATTCGCGCGGCGTCGTGCGCGAGGCCATGGCGATCGCCGGTTGGGTCGCTGCCGCTGTGCTGGCCTTCATCTTTGCGCCCCAGGCGATGCCCTTGATCAAGGAACTGCCCGTGGTGGGTGAGTTTCTGACCGGCAGCTGTGAGCTGTCGATCATCGCGGCCTTTGCCGCCGTCTTTGCCCTGGCCCTGATCATCGTCAGCTTCTTCACCCCGCTCTTTTCCTCGCTCGTGCAGCGTTCCGCGCTTGGCGGGTTGGATCAGGGGCTCGGGTTCTTCTTTGGCGTGGCGCGTGGCATCCTGCTGGTGGCTGTGGCCTTCTTTGTCTATGACACCGTCATGACCGGCCAGAACTTCACCATTGTGGATGAAAGCCGCTCGGCCCAGGTCTTTGCCCGCATGACCGGCCAGATCGAAGCCCAGAACCCCGAAGCCGCTCTGGGTTGGGTCACGCAGCAGTACGAAAACCTGGTTGGTGCCTGCTCGCAGTAAGTCCCACGAGACTCCCAAGACGACAAAGGCAGCCCATGGGCTGCCTTATTTTTTCCCCGATCCTGCCCCGGACCAACCCCGGCTCTGCCCCCGAATCGCTCAGGTCACCTTGCAGGATGATCCTGTTAACCCCTTGCCTTGGTTAACCATTCCTTACTCCGTGTTCTCGCAGGGGTCGGAATCCCCTCGCCTCGCCCCACTCTGTTCGCGCTCTGGAAACAGTTCGCCAATTCGGCCTTAATCGTGTCGAAAATTTGGCAAACTTCCCCGGCTTCTCTGAAGACAGTCCAGAACAGACACAGCACCCGGAGGACCCCGTTATGCATCTCAAGCACGAAACCGCCTTTGCCCATTATACCCCGGCACCGAAAACGCAGCCCGGCCTGATCGCCGGAACGCGGGTCGAGACGCCCCAAGGCTGGATGCAGGTTCAGGATGTCACCCCCGGCACCCGCGTGGCCACCTATGACGGTGGGTTCCGCCCCGTAAGCAAGGTCACACAGCAGGCCGAGGCCACATCGCTCTGGCGGGTACCCGGCGGTGCTATGGGCACCTGCTCGGACCTGTGCCTGCCTGACGGTCAATACATGGCCCTGAGGGATCCAGCCTGCCGCCGCCTATTTGGCTTGCCCTTGGTGCTGACGCCTGTTTCGGCCCTGGCCGGACACTGCGGCATTCACAAGGTCCAAGCCAGAACCGCACAGGTCCACCGCCTGCATTTTGCCGAGGATGAGATTCTCTGGGCCCAGACGGGTGCCCTGATCCACGCAGGCGCGGACGCACCAGAGGCACCAGACACACCCTATCGCAAGCTCAGCTATGGCGAGACCCGCGCGTTGCTCTTGATGATGCAGCAGCACTGCTATGCCCCCGATCTGGCAGTCTGAGCGAGCGTTCCATCCCCTGCGGCAAAAAAGATATGTGATCCTTTCGTGACAGAACGGATCAGAGGCATTATGTGGGGGCCAACACTCGCAACGGAATCGGAGCTGCCTGCCTTGCCTCGCCCGCAGATGCCCCCCGCCGACCGGACCGGCCCCACGTTTTGGGCCGTGCCGCAACACATAAACGACGCACCCGACATGTCCCCGGACAGCTAACCGCACGACAGGTCCGCCATGTTCCGGTGCTGTCGAGTTGACGCTGCAATCGACGCTCCATTTTGGCCGATCTTGATCTATACTGCCGCCACGGCACCACCACATCGCCAACTGCAGCAACACCTCACGCGGATAGATCCGCAGATTTTGGAGCCACCACATGTGCGGGATTTTGGGGATCGCAAGCCGGACAGACGAAGTCTTTGCCGAGATTTATGACGGCCTGTTGATGCTGCAACACCGGGGTCAGGACGCCTCGGGCGTGGTGACCTATACGGGCGAAAACTTTCGCGAGCGCAAGGCCAATGGCCTGGTCAAGGATGTGTTCAAGGCCGAAGACGCCGATACCCTGCGCGGCAAGATCGGCATGGGCCACGTGCGCTATCCCACCGCAGGATCGCTGAGCGCAGCCGAGGCGCAGCCGTTTTTCGTGAACGCGCCCTATGGCATCTATCTGGTTCACAACGGCAATATCACCAACACCGAAGAGCAGCGCGAAAAGGTCACCGCGAAATACAGCCGCCACCTGCGCACCACGTCGGATTCGGAAATCCTGTTGAACGTGTTGGCCGACAAGGTGGCCGACGCGATCAAGGTCAACGGCAACGCCGATCCGATCCGCAACCTGTTTGCGGGCGTGAAAATGACCATGGAGCGCATTCAGGGCGCCTATTCCGTCATCTGCCTAATCGCAGGTGTTGGCATGCTGGCCTTCCGCGACCCCCACGGCATCCGGCCCTTGTCGGTCGCCAAGCGTGACGTGGACGGCGAAGGCGACGATTACTCCTTTGCGTCTGAAGATGTGGCCTTTGGCATCAACGGCTTTACCAAGCTGCGCGACCTGGAACCTGGCGAGGCGATGCTGGTCGATCTCGACGGCAACCTGCACGAGTTCCAGGCGGTTGAAGGCAACCTGACGCCCTGCATCTTCGAATACGTCTACCTCGCCCGCCCGGATTCGCTGCTCGATGGGATCTCGGTCTACAAGACTCAGATGCGCATGGGCCAAACTCTGGCCAAACAGATCGAAGAGAGCGGGCTCGACATCGACCGGATCATCCCGGTGCCCGACAGCGCGCGGCCCGTCGCGCTGGAGGTGGCCAAAGCCACCGGTATTCCCTACCGCGAAGGTCTGGTGAAAAACCGCTATGTGGGCCGCACCTTCATCATGCCCGGCCAGGCCGAGCGCCAGAAATCGGTGCGCCGCAAGCTCAACGCCATCCCGCTGGAGTTTGACGGTCACAACGTCCTGCTGATCGACGATTCCATCGTGCGCGGCAACACCATCAAGAAAATCGTCGAGATGTGCCGCGAGGCCGGCGCCAAAAAGGTATATATCGCCTCTGCCTCGCCGCCGGTGATCTTTCCCAACGTATATGGCATCGACATGCCCACCAAGCATGAGCTGATCGCCAACGGGTTGAGCATCGAGGAAATCCGCGAAGAACTGGGCGCAGACGCGCTGTTCTACCAAAACCTCGATGACCTGATCTGGGCCGCACAAGAGGGCAACCCCGAGATCAAACAGTTCGACTGCTCTTGCTTTGACGGCAACTACATCACTGGTCTGGACGACAGCTATCTCGACACGCTGGAAACCAGCAGCCGCGTGAGCCAGAAAATCGAAGACATGCCCGCAACCGGATCGTCCTGGAACGCAGCCAAACTGGCGTCGGGCTGAGATTTATTGCCAGTGCGTGAAATCGGTTGGGATTGATCAGACTTCAGACAGTTCGCGCTGTCTGGAGTTTTGGCGCGCGGTGATCAAAGGCCATCCGCGTTCGGGGTGACTGTCGCCAGAGTTGCCAACAGGGTGCCCTAAACGCAAAACGCGGCCCACAAATGGGACCGCGTTTCAATTGCTCTACAAGTGCAGAGACTTGTGCCAGCTTATGCCAGTGCGATGTTCGACGCGGACTCGCGGCCATCACGGCCGGGCTCGATATCGAAAGTCACTTTCTGGTTGTCGGCAAGGCCGGTCAAACCAGCCCGCTCGATCGCAGAGATGTGCACAAACACGTCTTTGCTGCCGCCGTCGGGCGCGATGAAGCCGAAGCCTTTAGTTGCGTTGAACCATTTTACGGTGCCAGTGGCCATATCCGTAGTCTCCTATTGGTGCTGCCCGCGTTGGTGCGTCAGCTTGGCGTTGTCGGTCTGGATCGAAGGACTGAACGCCGAAATCGGGAGACAGTTGGTCGAAAAAGAAAAACGTTAGCAATCCGGCATATGGGGCGCATCGCCCCGGACCGCAAGGGGTGATTTGCATTATTTCAAAAAAAGCCTCAATTTTGTCCAGTGCATTGATACCGGTGGCAAGAGCTGACGGCCTGGGTTGTGCCTCAAGGATAGCGCTCACGCGCGACTCACCGTGCAGTTGCAGCAAAACCCCGCCCACGGGTGCTTCCGTCCACTTTAACCTCTCTCATAGGCCTGATAGGTCCCCGCTTCGGTAAACCAGTTCCGAGCTTTTTGGGGAAACGCTCATGTCCAATTCCACTGTCAACAAGGCGGCCACTCAGCCGGGTTCGATCAAACGCAACAGCACCTCCGTTTTGGGCGTCTTTGGCGCCCAGGGTAACATGCGTGCGCTTGTACGCACGTCGTCGGGCCGTGTGAAACAGATCAAGCCCGGGGCGCGGATCAATTCCGCCAAGGTCGTCGGCATCGACAAAGACGGGCTGATCCTGCAGAAAAACGGCCGGACAGAGCGGCTGAACATCGCGGGCGGCTGATCTGCCCTTGACGGGTCCCGCAACTGGGTCCAAACCGCGCCCATGACCGAGACAGCACACCTAGCCCTGATTACTGGCGCCTCGCGCGGCCTTGGCGCCGCTCTGGCCGAAGCGCTTGCGCCCACCCATCACGTCATCGCCGTGGCCCGCACCACCGGCGCGCTCGAAGAACTGGATGACCGCATTCAGGCAGCGGGCGGCACAGCGACGCTGGCGCCGATGGACATCACTGATCCAAACGCCATGGCAACGCTTTGCCGGGGCATCCATGACCGCTGGGGCAAGCTGGACCTGTGGCTGCACACCGCCATCCACGCCGCGCCCCTGACGCCTGCAAATTTCGTCGATCCCAAGGATTGGAATAAGTCACTGGCGGTCAACACCACCGCGACATCGGTCCTGATCCCCTATGTCGCGCCCCTGCTGGGCCACGAAGGGCAAGCCGTCTTCTTTGACGACCCAAAGGCGGGCGAGAAGTTCTTTGGCACCTATGGCGCCACCAAGGCCGCGCAGATGGCACTGGCGCGCAGTTGGGCGGCCGAGACGGTCAAAACCGGCCCGCGTGTCACCATTGTGGAACCTGCGCCCATGCCCACCGCCTTGCGCGCGCGCTTCCATCCGGGCGAGGACCGCGAGGCGTTGGCTTCGGTCGCGGATGAGGCGGCAAAGATCATCGCCGACCTCTGACCCTCAGATCGCGTCGCTGTACCAGCGGGTAAAACTGGCCACGTTGGGCTCCAGATCCGGTTGGAACCGCCCCGGCACCGCGTCGGGGCATTCCATCCCGCGTTGCTGGTTGACCAGTGCCGGCACATCCTCGGCCAAGGCTGCATCGAGCCGCTCCAGGTAAGCTGCCACGCGGGTGTCAAACCCCGGCAGCGCGCAGGTCTCGGGGTGGAAACACGCCGTCTGCACCACCTTGCAGCGGTTCGGAGCCAGCGGATAGGCCTCGTAACACCACAGCGCGTCCGTGTTGGCGGCGAACGTCATGTTCGGAAACACCCACGTATAGCGCGCGCCTTGCGTCGCCTGCCCCGTCAGCCCCGGCATATCGGGCAGCGCGCTGTCCTGCGCGCTTTCCAGCAGCGCCCCGGTCCCCTCGGTCCGCCCGAACTGTGTGGCAAAAGCTCCCGTCACCTGATCCGCCGGATCGGGCGTGGCATAGATGCTATCGATCGAATCGGGGTGCACAAACGGCAAGTGGTAGTACTCGTTGAACACCTCTAGGAACATCTTCCAATTGCAATCGACCTCCAGCTCGCGCCGCCGCACTGTGCGCAGCTCGGCCAATGGCCAAGGCGCGTGGAGGTCGAGGAATTCACCCAGATGATCATCCAGCGGACCTGCCGCCTGATCGAGACAAACAAAGACAAACCCGGCCCGCTCTTCGGCGCGATAGGCGATCAACCCGTTGTCGGCCCGGTCAAACCCCTTGGCCGCCTCCATCTGAGGCGCCGAGACCAGCCGCCCATCAAGCGCATAGAACCAGGAATGAAATGGGCAGCGAATGCCCTTGCAGGTTCCTTCTCCATCGACCAGGCGCGCCCCTCGGTGGCGACACGTATTGGCATAGGCACGCAGCTGACCGTCCTTGTCGCGCAACAGCAAAACAGTCTGGCCCGCAAAATCCAGCGTGATGTAGTCCTCTGGACCAACCACCATGTCCGAGCGCCCAACACCAACCCACCCACGGCGGAAAAATCCCTCCACCTCAGCGTGTTGCGAGCCATCTGTGATGTAACACTGCGGTGGCAGGCTTGACGCCTCTTCGGCCGATCTGCGGCAGTTTTCAAACCCCAACTCGTCCCGCATGGCTGATGTCCTCCCTGACTGGCTGCGCACATGTCGCGTCAGAGGTCGCAGCCTGTCTGTTCCGAAAACGTCATGGTCGACGGTTTCAAGCGCCTATCCCAAGGCGACCCCATTCCGCCCCGCCAGATCGCAAAAGAACTGCCAGGCGACCCGACCCGAGCGCGCGCCCCGCGTGGCTTGCCATTCGATCGCTTCCGCCCGCAGGGTGACCGCGTCGATGCTGAGACCATAGGCCTCGCAATAGCCGTCGATCATCGCCAGGTATTCATCCTGATCACAGGGATGAAAGCCCAGCCACAACCCAAAGCGGTCGGACAGAGAGACCTTCTCCTCTACGGCCTCGGAGGGGTTGATCGCGCTTTGACGCTCGTTCTCGATCATGTCGCGCGGCATCAGGTGGCGCCGGTTCGAGGTGGCGTAGAACAGCACATTCTCGGGTCGTCCTTCGATGCCGCCATCCAGCACCGCCTTGAGGCTCTTGTAATGCTGGTCATCATGACTGAACGACAGGTCGTCACAAAACAGGATGAACCGATGCTTTGACCCGCGCAAGTGGTTCAACAGCCGCGCGACCGACGGCAGATCCTCGCGCTGCAACTCCACCAGTTTCAGGTCCGGGTGATCGGCGTGAACCGCGCCATGTACCGCCTTGACAAGGCTGGATTTTCCCATACCTCGCGCGCCCCAAAGAAGTGCGTTGTTCGCCCCAAATCCGGCCGCAAAACGACGGGTGTTGTCCAGCAACGTGTCCCGCGACCGGTTTATCCCCACCAACAGTTCCAGCGCCACCCGATTGACACGCGGCACCGGCTCCAGACGATCCGGTTCGACATGCCAGACAAAGGCGCTGGCCGCGTCGAAATCAGGTGCTGCCAAAGGGGCCGGTGCCATGCGTTCCAGCGCCTCGGCAATGCGGGTCAGGGTCATCTCGTTCATGTCACTCACGGCGGCGATCCTCTGCAATCTTCTGAGACCGGACAAAGCAGGTTTGCGCTGCCCGCACAAGCTCCCTCACCCCTTGGCCCCCCGCTCCACCAGGCTCAGGCAAACCTTGGTGGCCAGCGCCATATCCTGGACCGAAATCCATTCCTTGGGTCCGTGAATGCACTGCATGCCGGTAAAGATGTTCGGCGTCGGCACGCCCATTTCCGTCAAGCGCGAGCCATCGGTGCCGCCCCGGATCGGGACCGAGAGCACCTCGACCCCGTTGTCGGCACAGGCCGCGCGGGCCAGGTCCACCGGGGTCATGTCGTTTTCCAGCCAATAGCGCATGTTGCGGTACTGCGGGTAGATCTCGCAGGTGATCTGCGCCCGAGGCTCGGTCGCCTGCACGGTGGCACAGACCTGTCGCAGCAGATCGCCCTTGGCCGCCAGCCCATCCCGCTCAAAATCGCGCAGGATAAATTTCAGCTCCATCTCGGACGAGCCGCCATTCATGTCGCCCAGATGAATGAACCCCTCGCGCCCATCGGAGGTTTCGGGCTGCATCGTCGCCTGCGGCAGGGTCTGCACGATCTTGGCGGCCAGATGGGTGGCATTGACCATCTTGTCCTTGGCATAGCCGGGGTGGATCGACACGCCTTTGATGGTCACCACCGCCCGGTCGGCCGAGAAGCTCTCGTACACCACCTCACCCGCGACACCACCATCCAGCGTATAGGCAAAATCCGCCTTAAGATCGCGCGCCAGACGGTCGTCAAAGCCACAACCAATCTCCTCGTCTGGGGTAAAGGCAATGCGCAGCGGCGGGTGCTCTGCGCCGCTCGCATTCAACAGCTCGCGCGCCATGGTCATGATGATCGCAATACCCGCCTTGTCGTCACCGCCCAGCAGGGTCAGACCGGACGCCGTGATGATGTCATGTCCCACCTTGGTGCCCAAATAGGGATGATCCTTGGGCGAGAGCACCAGATCGGCATCATCGGGATAGGTGATATCGCCGCCATTGTACCCCTCGATCACGCGCGGTTTTACCCCGGTGGCGTTGAACTGCGGTGCCGTGTCCACATGGGCCAGAAACCCGATCGTCGGGCCGGGGACCGTGCCCGGCACCGTCGCCAGCACCACGCCATAGTCGGTCAGTTCCACGTCGCTCGCCCCGATCTCGACCAGCTCTTGTTCCAATAGACGCAGCATATCCCACTGGCATTCGGTGCTGGGTGTGATGCCCGTGGTCTCATCGCTTTGGCTGTCGATGGCGGCATAGCGCATCAGGCGATCTTGCAGCTCGGCGTCAAAGTGGGTCTTTGCGGTCTCGGTCATGGGCTCTCCAGATGATAGGGGGGGACAGGCGCCACAGGCACCCACCGTTGCGCCCATTCATTGCGCAAGTGGGGCCGAACGGCAACGCGTCACTGTCCGCTTTGACACCAAACAGGCCCGAGCTTGGCCGTAGAATTTGGTAACAACCGGAGGGCGGGTCTTAGCGGCAACGACAGAAAGGGCACTTGTGCAGAACTTAACCGACCTGCAAGTCTCGCGATCCACCAACCCTGACCACAACCGCCCGGCGCAGTCCGAGCATCGCCCGACCTCCCCCAAGAGGGCGATGCCCGGATTGCGCCTGATGTTGGGGTGGGCTCAATGCTGCCGCTCGACACCTTTTTTTGGGGAACGTCCAAAATGGTCCCACCGGCACACCATAAATTTGTCAGAGCCGGCGTCCGCCCCCCTGAACCTGACACTCACATGAAAACACCCCCGCCAGTTCCGGCGAGGGTGCTCCACTGTTTTTCCGCGAATAGGCGTGGCTTACTTCAGATCGTCGCTGTGTTCGGCCAGATCCTCGTCCATCTCGTCGTCATAGTAGCCATCGGCGCGCAGCTGTTCCTCGCGCTTTTTCTCGACGCGTCCAACCAGGAAGATCGACACCTCATAAAGGCCATAGACAACGACAAACAGGATAACCTGCGTGATCACATCCGGCGGTGTTACCAGCGCGGCCAGCACGAGAATGGCCACAACCGCATATTTACGCACGTTGCCCAGACCCTCGGCGCTCACCAGCCCGGCCTTGCCCATCAGCGTCAGCAGAACCGGCAGCTGGAAACACATGCCAAAGGCCACGATGAACTTGATGGTCAGGTTCAGGTATTCCTGGGCCGAGCCCTGGAACACCACGCTCAGCGGCGCGGCTGTTGCCGTATCTGTCACGGCCTCGCCCTCGGCGCCAAATTGTTGGAAGCCCAGGAAGAAGTCATAGGCCAGCGGCGTGACAACGTAGAAGGCAAAAGACGCGCCCAGAATGAACATGAAGGGCGAGGCAACCAGGAACGGCAGAAACGCGCCCTTCTCGCTTTTGTACAGGCCCGGCGCCACAAAGCGCCACATCTGCATCCCGATATAGGGAAACGCCAGCATGAACCCGCCAAGCAGCGAGACCTTGATGGCAACAAAGAAGCCCTCTTGCGGCGAGATGAATATCAGCCCGCAATCCTGCCCGCGTTCATTCAGCACTTCGCATAGGGGCGCGGTCAGAAAGTTGAAGATCGGCGTCGCGACCGTGAAACACAGCACCATGCCGACAAGGAATGCCACCACACAGTGGATGAGCCGCGTGCGCAGCTCGGCCAGGTGTTCGATCAGCGGGGCAGAGCTGTCGTCGATCTCGTCGGTATGGCTCATGTTTTGGTCTCTGTTTCCGTATTAAGCGCCGCCTCGGCAGCCTCGGCCTTGGCCATCGCCTCTTCGGCCTCGCGCGCCTTGCGCTCAGCCGCAGCACGCGCGGTCGAGGCCTGGATCTTCTTCGCCGCTTCGGCCCGTTCCGCCGCCAGCTTGCCGGTCTCGCTTTCGGGGTCGAACTTGGTGGGATCAATAGCCGATGTCATCTCGCGTGCCGCATCCTTGACGCCGTCCATCGCCGCACCCATCGGATTCGACGCAGTCTTGATCCCCTTGGCGATGTCATTGACACCGGCTTGATCGGCCGCCTCGTTCATGGCGCTGGAAAACTCGCGCGCCATGCCACGGGCCTTACCGACCCAGCGGCCGACATTGCGAAAGAGCACCGGCAGATCCTTGGGGCCAACAACGATCAGCGCCACGATGCCGATCACCAAGAGCTCGGTCCAGCCCAGATCGAACATGCGCGATTAGGCCTTGTCTTTGTCGGCTTCGGGGGTGACGTCCTTGGCCTCTTCTGACGCGTCCTGCTCCAGCTCGGCGGTGCCTTCGTTGATGCCCTTCTTGAACGAAGTGATGCCTTTGCCCACTTCGCCCATCAGCGAGCTGATTTTGCCGCGTCCAAACAGGACCAGAACCACAACCGCGATCAGAAGGATGCCGGGAAGGCCGATATTGTTCAACATGTGATGTCTCCTCAACTTGGGTCCGCGCGTTTTGGCGCGGGGAATATCTCGGGCTCAGGTCTAGCGCGACGCCTTGATCCAGGGAAAGGCGCAGCGGTCCAGAATCCGTGCCCTCCTCCGGCAAAAGTGAAGATTTCCGCCAACGGCCAACCCCAACTGACAGGTTTATGTCAGTTGCCCTGCGATAGGTCCAGCCCATCGAAGGTCGAACAATAGGAGTATCCAAAATGACCCAAGTCGCCGAAATCGTCACCTTCACCCTTGCCGCTGGTATCAGCGATGCCGAGTTTGTCGCCCTCAGCCAGGCGTCCGAGGCGTTTGTGCGCGCCACACCCGGCTTTCTGCACCGTCAGCTGAGCAAAGGCATGGACGGACGCTGGACCGATTATGTGATCTGGCAGGACATGGAGACCGCGCAGAGGGTGGCGGCCTCCTTCCCGAGCCAAGATTTTGCACCCGCATTGATGGCCGCGATTGCACCAGGCAGCGCTGAGATGCGCCACGAAGAGGTGCATTGGCAGATGATGGCCGCTTGACCGGCATAGGTCCGGCGCGGCAAGGGTAAAGCCATGCGCCGCACCGACCGCCTTTTTGACATCATCCAGATCCTGCGCGACGGCAAACTGCACCGCGCGCAGGACATCGCCGACCAGCTAGAGGTGTCGGTGCGCACGATCTATCGCGACATGGACACGCTGGTGGCCTCGGGCGTGCCGGTCGAAGGCGAGCGCGGCGTAGGTTACATGGTGCGCGAGGCGATCACCCTGCCCCCCCTGACGCTGACCACCGAAGAACTTGAGGCCCTGAACCTTGGCATGGCCATCGTGTCTGAGGCCGCCGATCCGGGGCTCAAGGCAGCGGCGCAGTCGCTGGTCGACAAGATCGACGCGGTGCTGCCCACACAGACGGTGGCCGAGGCGGACGCTTGGAAGTTTGCGGTCTACCCCTTTGCCGATGCGGCGCGCGGCTTTACCCATATGGCCCCACTGCGCGCAGCGATCAAATCCCGCCAGAAACTGGCACTCAAGTATCGCCGAATCGATGGCACGATGACCAACCGTGTGGTGCGCCCTTTGCACATGGAATACTGGGGCCGGGTGTGGACGCTGACAGCCTGGTGCGAAACCCGCGACGATTTCCGCGTCTTCCGCGTGGATCTCATCGAAGAGGTCACCCCCCTGCCCGAGCTCTTTGTCGATGAGCTCGGCAAACGGCTGGAAGACTACGTGCCGTAAGCAGATGCCGGGCGAAACGACGGGGGCGCTCCCGCCCGTCGTCAATTTTTCTGACGAAAAACCTCCTCCCGTTGGGCCGGGCGCCTCGCCTTCGGCTCGGCGCGGGTACGGCAAGACAAGACGCCTTGCCCAATCCCCACGGGTGCAACAAGGCGCCAACCGCCGAGCGCAGCGAGGCCCGGCCCAAGGCCGCTCGCGGAGCTGACGCAGTCAGGTCTGCGCGGGCGCGGGAGCCCCTTCGCCCGCAAACACTTTATTGCAGGTAGGGCGTGGGATCGACGCTGTCGAAGCCTTTGCGCACCTCGAAATGCACATAGGCGTTGTCACCGGACCGCAGCTGCGCCAACTTTTGCCCGCGCTTCACACGGTCGCCTTTGTTGACTTCGATGTTTTCGACATTTGCATAGACCGTCAGCAGGTTGTCCTTGTGCCGCACCACGATGATCGGCACTTGGTCAGCATCCGCCGTGATCGCCGCCACGGTGCCTTTGTCGGCGGCGACAACGGCCGATCCAGCTGCGGCCGCAATATCGATCCCGTCGTTCTTACCCTTCTTGTAGGGGCGGATGATCTTGCCGCTGACCGGCATCGTCATCGCAGCCCCGCTGGCCTGAGTTGGCTTTGCCACCTCCACTGCCTCAGGTTCGGGTGTCTTGACCGCCACCTTCTCGTCCGGCAGCGCCGTTGTCGCGCTCGGCGGAGTGGGTGTCGGACTGCCCGAACCCGGTTTGGTTACCGCCGCCGCACTGGCCGCCGCTGCCGCAGCGCCACTTGGCGCAGACTGGTCCTTGACCGGGATGATCAGATACTGACCTTCACGCACAGCGAAGTCCGAACCCAACCCGTTCCACTCGGCCAGCGCCTTGACCGGCACCTGATACAGCCGCGACACGGTATAGGCAGTCTCGCCGCGCGCCACCTTATGTCGTACAGGTTCTGGCCCCGTGGGCTTGGCAGCAGGTTTCGACGAACTTGCAGGCGCCAAGGTGGTGGTTTCAACCGGCGTCGTATCCGGCGCCTGATCAATCGCACTGCCTGCCAAGGCCGCAATATCCACCGATCCGCCCGAGCTGCTTTCCGCCACCCGAGACGGTAACGCCAGAACTTCGCCCTTGCGCAGGGGCGTGTCAGGGTTCAACCCGTTGAACCGTGCGACCTCGCCGGCAGGCAAGCCGATGCGGTTCGACAACTCGGCCACACTGTCGCCCGAACGCGCAACGGCCACCTGATAGTTGGGATAGGATATCACGCCGCGTTCGTCCGGCTTGGGCCGAGGCGCAGTTTTGACCGATTGTGCGGCTTCCGTCGTGTTGAAAGCACCGATCTGACCGCGCAGGTCATAATCCAGCGGGCCTTCGCAGCCCGCGACCAATGCAACCACGGCACCAGCCATAAGCAGCCGGGTCGGCAATTTCCGGGTGGAACAAATCATCTCGCTATCCTCAAACACGCGCCCCCTGTTGACCGGAGGCTTGGCGATCATCGCAACTCAAATAGGTCTTTAACCGTCCTTGCCCAACCCCTCAAGCAAAGGGACAAAGCGGACGGGCCGGATTTCATCATAGTCGAACCCGCTTTCGCTGCGCCGCACCCGGATCAGGGTCTGCACCGCGTCGGACTGGCCCACCGGCACCACCATGATACCGCCGATTTTCAACTGCGCCAAGAGCGGCCCCGGCGGATCCTCGGCTGCCGCCGTCACAATGATACGGTCAAAAGGCGCCTGATCGGGCAATCCGAACGAGCCGTCGGCGGTCATTGTGGTGATATTCACCAACTGCAGCGCCTGAAAAATCTCCTGTGCCTCGCGCACCAGCCGCGCGTGGCGTTCAACCGTATAGACCCGCCGCGCCAGCTTGCTGAGGATCGCCGCCTGATAGCCCGACCCGGTCCCCACCTCGAGCACCTTGTCGCGCGGGTTGACCTGCAAGGCCTGCGTCATGATCCCCACGACCGAAGGCTGGCTGATCGTCTGTCCACAGGCAATCGGCAACGGCATGTCCTCATAGGCGCGGTCAGCAAAAATGCCGCGCACAAACGGACCGCGATCGATCTCTTCCATCGCGTTCAGCACCCGCGCATCCGTCACCCCCTTGGAGCGCAGAGCAAACAGAAACTGCATCTTGGTTTGTGCGTCAGGCCCGCTCATTCGATGTCCGCCAAGGCCTCCATCGCGTCATGCGCGGTCAGATCCGCCCGCATCGGCGTGACCGAAATATACCCTTCGAGGTTCGCTGCCGCATCCGTCCCGGGTGCGGTCATCACCTGCTGATTGCCGCCCTTGATCCACAAAAATTGCTTACCAGAGGGGGAGTTATGCGGCTCGACGCTGAAACAGGACCCACGCCGGAACCCCTGCGGCACCACGCGGATGCCCTTGACATCCCCCACACGGACGGGCGGCAGGTTGACGTTATAGAACAAGCGATAGTCCTGATCTTGAGCGGGCGTCTTGGCCAGGATCTTGCGGATGACATCGGCGCCATGCGCGCGCGCGACTTCGAACGGCTCGTCGATGCCATAATTCTGCGGGCCGTAATATTGCGACATGGCAATCGCAGGCAGCCCTTGCAAAGCAGCCTCCATCGCGCCGCCCAACGTGCCGGAATAAAGCGCGTTCTCGGCCGAGTTATTGCCCCGGTTCACCCCCGACAAGACCAGGTCAGGACGCGCATCTTTCATCACGTGATGCAAGGCCGCAAGCACGCAATCAGCGGGGCTGCCTTCGGTCGCAAAGCGCCGCTCGCCCATCTTGGCGATCAGCATCGGATGGGTGTAGCTGATGCAATGGCCAACGCCGGATTGCTCGAATGCCGGGGCCACGACCCAGACCTCGCCCTCCGGTCCTGCCAGCTCTGCCGCGATTTCTTCCAACGCGGCCAATCCAGGCGCGTTTATGCCGTCGTCGTTTGTCAAAAGAATGCGCATGAAACCGCCGCCCCATCTGGTTTTTGCTGATTTTGCCCTTGATAGACGCGCGGTTTGGCACGGGCAAGCACATGAGAACCAGGTCAAGACATTAAGCTTAACCTACGATGAATTCGCCACAGGTTGACCTCTCGGCCAGGCGGGACCCCGAAAACTTCAAAAGTTTTCGGTCCGATTTCTTTCAAAGAAATCGGCGCCCCCATCCCCCTCAGCGATAGTTCACACGCGTCTCACGCAGGAAAAACAAAGCACCGGTCCCGGCGCACGGTCAGCCACATGACGCGCCCCGTTTCTGGCACGAAGACATTGGGCACCGTTGCCCGCAAAATCGAACCGTCGAAGTCCATCCGAAACTCAACCAGGCTCTCATTGCCCAAAAACCGCGCACGTTCGACCACACCCCGTGCAGCCACCCCGGCCGCCGGCGTCGGCAAAGGTCCTTTGCCGCCCCGGTCGAAATCCAGCTTCACGTGCTGCGGACGAAAGACGATGTCGACATCCGTGCCATCCGGCACCCCGGGCGCCAGAAACTGGCCAAAGGGGGTATCCGCCAACGCTCCTTCAACTCTGGCCCCTAAAACATTGATGTCACTGAAAAATGCGACCGCAGCCTTGTCCACCGGACGGGTGTAGACATTATATGGAGCACCGCGTTGCACGATCTTGCCCCCGCGCATCAGCGCGATCTCATCGGCCATCCGCATCGCCTCTTCCGGCTCATGGGTGACCAGCAGAACAGCTGTGTCTTCTTCCTTGAGCAGCGCCAGCGTCTCATCCCGGATGCCGTCACGCAGCCGGTTGTCGAGGCCCGAGAACGGTTCGTCCATCAACATGATCCGGGGCCGCGGTGCCAAAGCACGCGCCAGCGCCACGCGCTGCTGCTCTCCGCCGGACAGCTGATGCGGAAACTCGTCAATGTAGCGGATCAGATCGACCTTGCGCAGCAGCTCTTCGACCCGTGCGCGTTTCTCGGCTTTCGGCCCTTTCAGACCAAAGGCCACGTTGTCGGCCACGCTCAAGTGAGGGAACAGGGCAAAGTCCTGAAACATCAGCCCGATCTCGCGGCGTTCGGGCGGCACTCGGAACACCGTGTCACAGATCAGCTTGCCGTCGACATAGATCTCGCCCGAATCCTGCATCTCGACGCCTGCAATCATCCGCAGCGTCGTGGACTTGCCGCAGCCCGACGGCCCCAGCAGGCAAGTCACCTGCCCCGCCTGAATCGACAGGGATACATCATCGACCACCGCGCGCCCGTCAAACTGACGCATCATGTTGCGGATCTCCAACCGAGGGGTCGGGCGCAGCTGTGCCTGGGGTTCAGCGTTCAAAACAAGCCTCTTCGCCTTTCCCGACCACTTTCATCGGGCTTGGGACGGGATAGCAACCCGTCCCTCCTTACGCAAGAGAGGGCCGCATGGCGTCAACAGCAGCTGATTGTGGTTCCGGCCTCCTGGTTGAAGGGGCTTTCGCCACCGCAGCCCTCAAAGATACCAAAATGCGTATCGAACGAACCGACGAATTCGAAATGGCGTGCAAACCGCGTGTCTTTCAGCATCATCCAGGTGTTGCCACAGACCGGGAACACCTTGCCCGTCTCGATCACGTGGTGATCGTCCAGCACAAATGCATGCGGCGCATGCTCGACCGAGCCCTTGTAGATCACAGCCTGACCATAATCCTCACACGCCGGTTCCAACTCGGGCAGCTTGAACAGACGATAGGTCGCCGACAGGAACGACAGCGGCGCCACCCGCGCCTCCAGCTCGGGGTTTTCAATGGTCAGCGGGCGATGTGTCACCAGACGCGGATCGCCAAATCCGGATGCCTTGGCGATGGACAGAAAGTCGTTCCAATACAATGCCCCCGACAGGCATTCGCCATACAGCACCTCATCCTCGGCCATAACCTGCGGCACCCGGCGGTCGGCATAAACGTCCGAGAAATACATCTCGCCACCCGGTTTGAGCAGATGATGCGCTCCACGCAGCACCGCGCCCTTGTCGGTGGCCAGGTTCACCACGCAGTTGGACACGATGATGTCGAAAGACCCCGGCTCCAGGTCCAGCTCATCCAGTTTTTCGATGAACCCGTGGTGAAACTCGACATTGCTGGCGGAATGCCCAAAAACCTCGGCGTGATAGTCCTGATGCGCGCGCGCCACGTCCAGCTGCGCCGGTGTCATGTCCACGCCGACAACGCGCCCCGTCTCGCCCACCATGGCCGAAAGCGCATAAACGTCGCGTCCCGCGCCACAACCCAGATCCAGAATGCGCATACCGGTCAGATCCAGCGGAGCGATCAGCCCGCAGCCATAGTACCGCGTCAGAACCTCGTCATGAACCTGCGACAGGATCTTCTTCAGATGATCCGGCATCTCGTCCGGCGTGCAGCACGCGTTGGTCTGCAGATCAGAACTCGCCTGCAACACCTCGCCATAATAATTCTGCACAGATTCATGCTTCATCGGACCGCCCTTTCCTTGATCGTTCCGATGCAGCTATCGCCCCCAGTGTGGCCCCGCAATCAACCCGAGCGTCATATGACGCAACCGTGAAGGATCGTGTGGGTTAGGTTCTCTTTTGCCCAAAAACCTTTGCGAAAAACCGTGACACGGCCGAACCTGTCGCCGCTTCTGTCGAGGGCAGCTCGACTACCCCAACCCGAGCTCCAATCTCCCACACGCCCACAAAATCTTCGCGCGCCTGGATCTCGCTCCAACACTTCTCCATGCTTTTTGAGAAATTGATGCCATCGATCAGAACAATTGCCCCCTTGGCCGCAATCCCTTCGACCAAAGTCAGTTGTTGCCTGACAAAATACCGCGTGTGAATCCCATCGATCAAAGCGATGTTCACGGGTTCCGTGACCCGGTCGACACTGCCTTCGAATGTCCCTTCGGTCAGGTCATAGCTGCCGCCAACCACTGCAAAGTTGTCGCGCACAATCGGGGTCCACAGGCGGTTCGGCTCAAAACTGAACAATGTGCCGCCCGCATCTTTCATGCCCGCCAGCCAATACATGCCGCTCACGCCAAAACCCGATCCGAACTCCAACACGGCCTGCGGTTCAAGCTGGGCTGCCAGCCATGAATAGAACCGACAATAATCGGGCTGAGTGCGCACCTCTTCGACATTCCTTTTGGGGTCATCACCGATCCGAACGCCATAGTTGCGCACCCGCTTGTAGGCAGACCAAAGCGGCAGTTTTCCCTTATTCATCGTCCGATAGACTGCCGTTTCGATCTTTTCGAAAATGGCTACATTTTCAGTATCGAACCGATCCTGCTCGTCCGAGTATCGCTCAAACACCTCCGCCATGCGGCTCTCGTTGGTGACCCGCAGCGGTTTGATAACAACACTCATACGCCCTCCCTCTTTGCTTTGGTTACGGCAGCAACTCGAAACCCTGGTCCACGCGCACAACGCCATTCACCTGAATTTGCAACCGATGAGCTCCGGGCACCAGCTTGAATGTGGTGGCATCCCCTTTCAGCTTGTGCCGTTTGCGCATCTTCAGGGCGCCGCCGCGCACCACCGCCTGCTTCAATTTGTGCACCTTGGCCGAGATCTTTCCGCCAGGCCTTTGAAAATGAATGATGTAATCGACCAAGACCGGCACGTCACCGGCCGCCGAGACCTCGACATCGAACTCCAGCGCGCCGCCGATCCGCGCCTCACCCTCAATGTCGACATGCACCAGGATGTCCGCATCCGGGTCATAGCCCAACATCTTCATCGCGCCCGGGTGCCCGGCCTTCACCAGTCCACGCAGCGCATGGGTTGTCATCCAGCGCAGTTCGTCGGCGTCCTGTACGCCCAGCGCGCGCCAATCTGCCATTCGCCGCAGCACCAAATCCGGATCTTTCTTGGCAATGTCGTTCAGATGATTGGCAACCGACCGCGTGACATAGCGGGTCCGATCCCCGTGCAACCGATCCAACAGCGGCAAGGGATCATCCAGCGCCAAACCCACAGCCATCCCCCAAGGCAATCGCGGCCGCGTCCCCTCGCTGACCAGACGCCGCACGTGATAGCTGTCGTGCGCAGCCCAGAGCTCCATCCGGGCCAGAACGTCCTCTGGCCAACGGTTCAAAAAGGGCCGGATCGCCCATTCCATGGAAAACCGCTGCGTCAGTTCTTCCAGCACATCCAAAGCCACATCAGGATGCCCGATGCCTATCTCGGCCACCCACTCTCCCAAAGGCGCAAAGATGAAATCGCCAAAGTCATCGTCGCCCAAGCTCGGGTCCAGAGGGGGCGGCAGGGCCGCCAGGATCACCGGTGCAACCTCGGGCAGCTCACCTGGAACCGCTTCACCAAGACAGGCCGCGATCCAAGCCATCCGCTCTTTCAACTCCAGCTCCAGAAGCCGCGACATGACCCGAGCGTGAAACCTATCCGCATCAAAACCGTCACCGGCGAAAAGGCCCGCCAGGTAGCGGACCTTTTCGTCGTTAAACAGCTGATCCTTCATGGAAAAGCCTGACGTCATGGATCACATCGTCATATTGGTGGCACCGCCATCCAGCAAAATGTTCTGCCCCACGATGAATCCCGCATGCTGCGAGCACAGGAATGCACAGGCCGCGCCAAATTCCTGACGTGTGCCATAGCGGCGGGCCGGGATCGTCGCCTCGCGCGCGGCCTTGGCCTCGTCCAGCGAAATCCCCTCCTGACCTGCCACCCCGGTGTCCAGTGATACGGCCCGGTCGGTGGCGTGAATGCCCGGCAACAGGTTGTTGATCGTCACCCCATGCGGCGCCACCTGCCGCGAGGTACCCGCGACATAGCCCGTCAACCCTGTACGCGCTGCATTCGACAACCCCAAAACGGCGATAGGCGCTCGCACGGACTGCGAGGTGATATTGACCACCCGGCCCCAACCCTTGTCCATCATCCCTGGCAACAGCGCCTTCATGAAAGCAATCGGCGTCAGCATGTTGGCATCCAACGCCTTGATGAAATCGTCACGTTCCCAATCCGACCACATTCCGGGGGGCGGGCCGCCCGCGTTGGTCACCAGGATGTCCACACCCTGCGCCGCTTCAATCACCTGCGTCTGGCCCTCTTCGGTCGTGACATCCGCTGCCACGGTCTGCACGTTCACGCCGTGGGCGGCGCGAATCGCCTCCGCCGAGGCCTCCAGCGCCTCGGCCCCGCGCGCGGTCATGATCAGGTCAACACCCGCCTCTGCCAGCGCCTCGGCACAGCCCAGGCCCAACCCCTTGCTGCTGGCCGACACCAATGCGCGTTTTCCTGCTATTCCCAGATCCATCTTTCATCTCCCGATTTTCGCCCCTGGGGGCGTCTTTGCGCCCGAGTAAGCACCAGCTTGCCGACAATTGCCAGCCATTCACCAAAGCTCTGACCGATATCCGCCACATTCTGGCGCTATCGTGACTTGTCACACACCGCGTGACCAACCACACTGTAGAGCCGAGCAACAAAGAGCCAACACCCCGTGACCGCCACCAGCCCCGTGCAATCCATCCCCGTCTTCCGCGCGCAGCACTTCACCGTGATCAATGGCGCCAACATGGGGGACGAGATCTCGTATATGGACGAGTTGATGCTTGATGACATTTATGCGCTTGGCCATGGCGCCACGCTGGAACGGCTTGCGCTGCAAACCGACGCCGAAGGGCATTTTCAGGTCGCCTCCGACACCGACTGCGGCACTCCCGGCGCGCTGATCCACCTCGATTGCGCGCTCAACCTGATGTCGCCCGATGGCCAGACCACCGACGCGCTGGTCCTGGTCGAGGTCGACGACACCGGACACATCGCCGAGCTTTACCTGCTCCCGCTGTCCCCGCTGGAGCCCAAGGTGGAATATTCGCTTGTGGGCATGGACCGCGACAGCGCGCGGCAAAAGTTCGCCCAGGTCGCCTGCGTCTCGTTCACCCGCGGCACCCATATCACGCTCGCCTCAGGCGCACAGGTGAGGATCGAGGATCTGAAGATCGGTGACCGCATCCTGACCCGCGACGATGGCGTGCAACAGGTGCGCTGGATCGGGCAATCCACCGTGCGCGCTGTGGGAGAACTTGCCCCAATCATGATCAAGGCAGGTGCGCTGAACAACGAGAACGACCTGTTGGTCAGCCCCGACCACCGGCTCTTTGTCTATCAACGTTCCGACCAGATCGGAGCGGGTCAGCCTGAACTGCTGGTCAAAGCCCGCCACCTTGTGAATGGCGATACGGTATATGTGCAGGATGGTGGCTTTGTCGACTATTTCCAGCTGCTGTTTGACCATCACCACATCATCTACGCCGAAGGGATCGCGGCCGAGTCGATGCTGCTGGATCCGCGCACCAAACCTGCGCTGCCACAAGAGCTGATCGATCGCATCTCGCCCCTGTTGGACCAACACAGTTCAGGAGGGGATCACGGCTTGGACGTCGCCAAGGCCCTGCTGGACCGCCCCGACGCGATTGCATTGCTCAAACGCGCCTCGCGGCACTAAGGGCTTGTGATACTGCAAAGCTTACATTTGAGTGACACCAAATAGATGCATTGCGGGTGATGGCGCACTGCACGTAGAACGGTTGCGCGAAGGTGTCAAAAGCCGGAACAAGCAGCGGCGAACGCAGCCGATTGTTCCAGACTTCTCAGGCCCCGAATTTATCGAGCTGTTCACGGTTCAGTCAGAGTGTTCCCCGACAACCGTCAGCTAAACCTTTCACAAGACACCGACTAAGGTATTCGCAGGTATCAACCCTTCGAATGCAGACCTATCTGGCGCCGATCTTGGGGTCTGGACCCATTTCAAAACCCTCTTTCCAGACAGCCCCAAACGTTGCCTGAAAGCACGGTCCGCGCGATACTCGCGCTTGTTTGTTAAAGGAGTTCGTTTTGATTATTCAGTCCACAAAACCGCCCAGCCGCAGGTTGGATGCCGCATTGAAGGCCGAACCCGTGACGCCCCCACAGGGATCGGAACCGATGATCGGTCTGGCCATCCTCGACCCCCAAACGCCCTCCATCCCCACGCTCAGCGCCTTTACGCCGGCCTTTGTCACCGCATCCGAGCGCCCCGGAGACGTGCAAGGTCTGTTCCGACACGACACGCCCCGGCTTGTGGACTCTCTGGCCAATTTCGCCAAATCCAACGAGGCGCAGCTGTTGCGGGCGGTCTGGAAAACTGTCCTGAAACCAAACCTGCCAGACCCCATCGGCCGCAGCGTCGATGCTGTGTGGCTGGTCGGGGACGGTGCCAAACTCTATCAGACATTTCGTAAGAACGACTGGCAAGGCGATCTGCAAGCCACGGCAAAACTTGCCATTGAATCAGTTGATGTGTTCACTAATGCGTTGATTTTGGCCAACGCCGCCGCGGGTCGCCCAACCGATGGCCTGGGCACAATCCGCGTCGCCTGCCGCTATGGCAAGAAAGCCGTTGGCGGCGCCAACCCGAGTGAAATTCAGTGGATGATAATCAAGGACTTTGCCGCAGGTGAATCCGCAGAAGTCAAAACCGTTCTGGGGATCAAGGGCATTCTGGACGCCGCCGCACAACTGTCTCCCGAAGAAGCGCCCCTTGTTCCTGTGCAAACAACGCTTCCAGTCTCCCCCTCCAACGGCACCTGACTGTAGCTTTCGAGTTACGGGTTGAACCCAAGGCGTTCTGACCCAACTCACCGGTATTTTCCTTCACAGCCCGGTGGCACTCCCGCGCCCGCGCAATCCTGACTGCGTCAGCACCGCTGGCGGCCTTGGGCCGGGCACTGCGCTTTGCGCAGTGCCCGGCCCAACCGGAGGAAATGTTTCGCCAGAAACATCGACGACGGGCGGGAGCCCCTCTGCCTTGACGGGTCCGGCCGCATCACGGTGCCGTCAAGATCTCTGCAAATGCCGTCAAACGCCAACCGCTGCTTGATAGGATCGCAACAACTGAACCGGATGGACGCAAAATGCTCTCACGCCCCTTTTTTCACAGCTGTGCTTCTCTCGATTTCAACGGTCGCTCTCGCCCACCAGGGCGTCCAGAACGAGGCGGTCAAGGCGCGGATGCATTCCATGATGGGTCTTGACGATGACCTCAAGCTCATGATCGCGATGGCCAAGGGGGAAAAGGCCATGGATGCTGACGCCGCGCAAGCCGCCGTTCAGCGCATCAAGGCGGGCACGCCCGAGATCGCCACCTTGTTCAAAGCCCCCGAAACCGACCCCAAGTCCGAGGCCCTGCCCACCATCTGGGACGAGTTCGACCAGTTCACCACTCTCGCCCAAGAGTTGGAACAGGCCGCCGCCAAGGCCGCCCCCACGATCCAGGACCGCCCGACCCTGGCTCAGGCCGTCGCCAACATCGGCGGCGCGTGTCGGGCGTGCCACAGGCGGTTTAGGAAGTGAGAAACACGGAGCTTGGCGCGATGCAAGACGTCCGCCTCGCTCTCCTTTGCGACAGCCGCCACGCTTGCATTCACAAGCGCATCGGTTTCGTTTGACATTGATACCCTTGAACAAAACAACACATCTGCCAACGGCCGACATGGCGTCCTGATGCAGACGGGGCTACATGAACGTGATGTCATCGATCGCATCAAAGTGCGGATCGCTGTTGTTGATCGTTAAGGTGCTGCCATCGTCGACTGTGATAATGGTTCGTGTACCCGAGGTCGAATAGGTAACCTGCCCGGGATCTGCGTAGAGTAAGATTTGATCGTCCCCGTCAAAGCCGCTGATGGTGTCATGGCCCGAATAAACGCGGAACACAAACGTATCCGCACCCGCCCCACCGATCATCAGATCGTCTCCGGCGTTGCCTTCAATCGTGTCATCGCCACCTTCGCCTCTCAGAGTGTCGTTGCCCGCCTGACCGTGCAACAGATCATTCCCGTCACCGCCAAAGATGAAATCCCCATCTTCGCCACCAAGGATTCTGTCATCCCCCGTGCCTCCACGCAACGTGTCCTGCCCTACACCACCACTCAACGTATCGGTGCCAGCATCCCCGGTGAGAGAGTCATTTCCAGAGCCGCCGATCAGATAGTCATCACCAGAGCCGGACCACACCTTGTCATTACCAGATCCCACATCAACGGTATCATTGCCGTCCCTGCCATAGACCGTGTCATTTCCGGCATGCGCCAGCATGTGATCATCACCCGTCGCCCCGTCCAAGACATCGTTTCCAGCCTCGCCATACAGCGTGTCGTTACCTTGGTCGCCATAGAGGGTGTCATTCCCATTCCCACCGCGAACGGAATCGTCGCCGTGTCCAGCCTTTACAAGGTCGTGGCCATCCTGCGCCAGGATCAGATCGTCCTCGCGAAACCCTATACGAGTGCTCAGAACATCGTTGCCGCTTGTTCCGTCGACCCGATTTGCAACAGTCGCAGACTCGGCCTCTGCCAGCACCTCGATATTACTATAGGTTGCCGTCACCTCTTGATCGACGCCAACGCCATCTCGATAAACGCCCAATCGCAGGTAGGCAGGAATCGCCTCTCCGTTCGCATATTGCCCGAAACTGGATGAATCACTCGCATCCGTTTTATATGTAACAAAATCAGTATGTTTATTCTTGTTGACCATCTTAAAATAGAAAGTCGACTTTGTTGCATCCGTGGGATGCTGTTCGATAACGAATGAAACGTTATAACTTGCACCTTCTGTCAGCCGGAACACGGCGCCCTTCGGCTGATCGTCCACCATAACCCGAACGTAGTTCCCACCACCATCAGCATAAACCGCGACGCGCAATGGAATAGCATCAGCAGTGTCTTGCTGCTTCAACTGCACAATATTCAACCACCCTGCATCGCTGCTTTCACCTGCAGGGAAATCCACTTCAACATCAAACGAGTATGCATATTTCCGCCCCGCCTCCACATAGCGGTGCGACGCGATTTCGCTGCGGTCCTTATCCTCGGTTTCATCAAGCGAAGCCGTGAAGTCATCCTTTTTAACCGTGAAACTGATCGATTCTATTACGCCCGCATCCACAGAAGCTGACATATTGTCGGCTCCATAGCTTGGGTCTGAAAGAACGTTGTAAAGATGCCCTTTCGACATCCACTCACCGTTCTCCCAAACTTGTGGGCGACTGTTCAGATGCACGGTGTTGGCAAAGTTGTCCAGAAAGAACTCGTTCACGCCAGAGAATGAATTGTAGTGCTCCCCAGCCTCAAAAAAGCCATTGAACCAAGCATCCTTCAGAACCGACACACGGTTATCAACAGAAATTATATTCGCCATGCAGATGACCTTTCAGAATAAATTAAATAGTTTTTCGCAATAAATAATTGAAATCGCCCATAGATCAAATAAAAATAATCAACCTTATGGAGAGCGGAGACTTGCTCATTCTTCACCCCGACACTTCCCTCTCTATCCGCTTCGCCTCGAGCATCAGACGTGGCAGCGTGTTGTCATACTGATGCCCGCTGATGTGCCCGCTCAAAAGCGCCGTCCAGTAAATCCGCAGCACCTGATTGATCCGCGCCTGATAGCCCGGCCCCAGCTTGCGAAACCATCGCACCATGTCCGCATCCAGCCGCAGGGTCACCCGCGTCTTGTCGCGCACTGCGCCGTGCCAAGTGTCCATCCCGTGCCAATCCTCGGGCAGGCTTTTGTCCAGCCATTCGCTCGCCAACCCGTCCTGCAGCGCTTCCAGCTCATGCAGCATCTCGGCCCGTGCCTGCTTCCGGCTCACCATCGCGGCCTCCTCTCGTTAACCTGCCCGCAACTTTGCCGCACAAAGGTTAACGCCCGATCAGGTCACCGACCGGTGCACGTCCTGTGCACGTTTGGTGCACGCATATCACACCGCGTTTTTCTTGCGTTGCCCGCGTTCCTTACCTATACGCGCGCTCATGCTTGATACCGCCACAAACCGCCCCGAATTGCCGCCCGAGATCGCGCGCCGCCGCACCTTTGCGATCATCTCGCACCCGGATGCGGGCAAGACGACCCTGACCGAGAAATTTCTCCTTTATGGGGGCGCCATTCAGATGGCCGGACAGGTGCGCGCCAAGGGCGAGGCACGGCGGACGCGATCAGACTTCATGCAGATGGAAAAGGACCGCGGCATCTCGGTCTCTGCATCGGCAATGTCTTTTGATTACAACAACTTCCGGTTCAATCTTGTGGACACACCCGGCCACTCGGATTTCTCAGAAGACACCTATCGCACGCTCACGGCGGTGGACGCGGCGGTGATGGTGATCGACGGGGCAAAAGGGGTGGAAAGCCAGACGCAGAAACTGTTCGAGGTCTGCCGCCTGCGCGACCTGCCGATCCTGACCTTCTGTAATAAGATGGACCGCGAAAGCCGGGATGTCTTTGAGATCATTGACGAGATTCAGGAAAATCTGGCCATCGACGTGACCCCGGCCAGCTGGCCCATCGGCGTGGGTCGCGACTTTGTCGGCTGCTATGACATCCTGCGCGACCGACTGGAACTGATGGACCGCGCCGACCGCAACAAAGTGGCGGAAAGCATTGAAATCAACGGCCTGGACGATCCAAAGCTGGCCGAGCACGTGCCCGAAGCGCTGCTTGAGCAGCTCAAGGAAGAGCTGGAAATGGCGCGCGAACTGCTGCCCCCGCTCGACCCGCAGGCGCTGTTGGACGGCACCCTGACGCCCATCTGGTTCGGCTCTGCGATCAATTCCTTCGGGGTCAAGGAACTGATGGATGGGATCGCCGGTTACGGCCCCGAACCGCAAGTGCAGTCCGCACAACCTCGCAAGATTTCTCCTGAAGAACCAAAGGTTTCCGGCTTTGTCTTCAAGGTCCAGGCCAACATGGACCCCAAGCACCGCGACCGCGTGGCCTTTGTCCGCATGGCGTCCGGCCACTTCAAACGCGGCATGAAACTGACCCATGTGCGGTCGAAAAAACCGATGGCCATTTCCAACCCGGTGCTGTTCCTCGCGTCTGACCGCGAACTGGCCGAAGAGGCCTGGGCCGGCGACATCATTGGCATCCCGAACCACGGCCAGCTTAGAATCGGCGACACGTTAACCGAAGGTGAAGCTTTGCGTGTTAGTGGTATACCCAGCTTTGCTCCGGAACTGCTACAGGGTGTGCGGGCTGGTGACCCGATGAAGGCCAAGCATCTGGAAAAGGCGCTGATGCAGTTCGCCGAAGAAGGGGCCGCGAAGGTGTTCAAGCCCTCTATCGGCTCGGGCTTTATCGTCGGCGTTGTCGGCCAGTTGCAATTCGAGGTTCTGGCCAGCCGGATCGAAATGGAATACGGCCTGCCTGTGCGGTTCGAACAGTCCCAGTTCACTTCGGCCCGTTGGGTCAATGGCGACAAACAGGCGGTGGACAAGTTCATCAACGCCAACAAGCAACACATCAGCCACGACCATGACGGCGATGTGGTCTATCTGACGCGTCTGCAATGGGACATCGACCGGGTCGAACGCGACTATCCTGATGTGCGCCTGACCGCGACAAAAGAGATGATGACCTAAGCCGCGGGCTGGCCTAAAGTCGGCCCGATGGACATCGAAAACCCTGTATATCCGGGCGGTTACTATAGCCTGATGCGCAATCTGGAGCATGCCGAACGGCCGTTCCAGAATGCCCATCTGGTGATGCCCCCCGCTGATGTGGATCTGGCGGCCCTGGCCAGACAAACCGTCACCGCCGAACCGGACCGCCCCCTCCCCGAGGGGGAAACCGACGCGCGCCGCAAGCTCCACGCGCTCGAGCTGGAGTTCGATGGTGACAACGTCCTCCACCTGCTGCACGCCCTGACAATCGCCCTGCTGCGCCGCCGCGACGCCTCGGAAGAGGCCCGCCAATTGTTTCTGCGCATCTGGCGCGAACAGGGAAAGTTTCTGGCCGGCACATTGTCTGTCCGCTGGATGATCTCGGCCGCCACCACATTCGGCGATCATGGCGATACCATCGAACAGCGCTTGGGTGGTCAGGGCCTGTCGATGCTCTTTGATCTGATCAAGCTGCACGACAGCGAACGCCGCCAGTCCGGTCGCGGAAACGATAGCGGCTTTCCCCGTGTGCGAGGCGCCAAACCCCGCGACGGGCTTGCCTTTGACATGGACCCTTACTCGCTCGAGAACGGCGACCTGGACATCAACATGCTCGCTCGCCTGTGGCGCCTGTCCGAAGCCGATGCCGTACTGCGTCCGCTGGGGTTCCGAATGCTCAGATTGGTCATGTCTGACCGCAAAACCATATTCGCCCGATTGCGCCGTTACAAACGCTCTCCCATCACGCCGTCGCACTAGCCGCCGGAAACAGAGGCTGCGGATTCGGTCTGGTTGTCGCTCAATTCTACGAAAATCAACAACAATTCCATGCGACAAGGGACTTGATTTGACCCCGGGCGGGGATTTTGTTATGCCCCAGACCGAGCCGTCATGCGCAGTCAGCGCAGGGTCGTCCGGACCCGGCTCACACCAGACGTGCGGGCCAAGAATGTGTCCGCAAACCGCGGAAACACATGACGAAATTTACCGACCTCAACCTGAATCCCAAGGTTCTCAAGGCTATTGCCGAGGCGGGGTACGAATCCCCCACTCCAATTCAGGCTGGTGCCATTCCCCCCGCTCTTGAAGGGCGCGATGTTCTGGGAATCGCCCAGACCGGCACTGGCAAAACCGCCAGCTTCACGCTGCCGATGATCACGCTTCTGGCCCGTGGCCGGGCGCGTGCGCGCATGCCCCGCAGCCTGGTGCTGTGTCCTACGCGCGAACTGGCCGCCCAGGTGGCCGAGAACTTTGACACTTACACCAAGCACATGAAGCTGACCAAAGCGCTGCTGATCGGAGGCGTCAGCTTCAAGGAGCAGGAAGCGATCATCGACAAGGGTGTCGATGTTCTGATCGCCACGCCGGGCCGTCTGCTGGACCACTTCGAACGTGGCAAGCTGATCCTGTCGGACGTCAAGGTCATGGTCGTGGACGAGGCTGACCGGATGCTCGACATGGGGTTCATCCCCGACATCGAACGCATCTTTGGTCTGACGCCGTTCACCCGCCAGACCCTGTTCTTCTCGGCCACCATGGCGCCCGAGATCGAGCGGATCACCAACACCTTCTTGTCTGCGCCCGAGCGGATCGAAGTGGCCCGCCAAGCCACCGCGTCCGAGACCATCGAACAGGGCGTCGTCATGTTCAAACCCTCGCGTCGCGACCGCGAGGGCAGCGAAAAACGCACGGTCCTGCGCGGGTTGATCGACCGCGAAGGCGACAAATGCACCAACGCCATCATCTTCTGCAACCGCAAGACGGATGTGGATATCTGCGCGAAATCGCTCAAGAAATATGGCTATGATGCCGCCGCAATCCACGGCGATCTGGATCAATCGCAGCGCACCAAGACCCTGGACGGGTTCCGCGAAGGATCGTTGCGCCTGCTGGTGGCCTCGGATGTTGCTGCCCGCGGTCTGGACGTTCCCAGCGTCAGCCATGTGATCAACTTCGACGTGCCTGGTCACCCCGAAGACTATGTTCACCGTATTGGCCGCACTGGCCGTGCCGGACGCGAAGGCAAGGCAATCACAATATGCGGCCCGCGAGATCAAAAAGCGTTGGATGCGGTTGAACAGCTGATCCAGAAGGAGATCCCGCGCCTCGAAAGCCCGGTGAAATCCAAACCTGTCGAGGCCAAGGACACCCCCAAGGACGAGGTCAAGGAACCGCGCGAGAAGAAGAGCGCAAGCAAGCCTCGCAGATCAGACAAAACCGACAGGCCAGAACGATCGGACAACAAACCGACTGAAAACAAACCACGTTCGCGTGGGCGGGATCGCAACGACCGTGGCAACAAGGTCGTGGGCATGGGCGATCACTTGCCCAGCTTCATCGCGCTTAGCTTTGCGGAACGCCGCGCCGGTTAAGGGTTAGAAAGACCACTTTAGAAAGCGCCCTCATGTACCGACATGTGGGCGCTTTTTGTATCCGGACCTCAGAGCTGTGCAACAGGAACATGACGGGTTTGCGCAAACATAAGATGTGCTTGGGCCATGTGAACCTTATGTGACGGGCTCAACATGATGATCCGAGATACGAAAATGAATACCAAAGACATGCACTTTCCGTGCGCCGCCGAAATCGAATCCATCCGCCTGCAAGCCGATATGGCCCGCAGCCGCGCGATGGCTGACGGCGTAGCCTTTGCGGTCAAGGCAATTTTCGCCCTGCCCCGCAAGATCAGCCTGCTTTTTGCGGGCAAACACCCGGCGTAAACGCCCAGCAACACCACCACTCACAAAAGAAAACCGCCCACCAGATCACTCTGGCGGGCGGTTTTTCTTTTTGCTCTCGTCGACTTAACGCATCCGACTGGTCACGACAGTGACCTCGGGCTTCTTGCCAATCTCGGCCTGTGCGGTCTGACGCACGATCCGACGCAGTGCCTCTTCGAGCTTGTCGTCGTCTTTCAGCGTCTTGGCACCAGCGCGCATCAGGAACTGGTTGAGATCCTCTTCCATCACATCCACCAGCGACGCCTTGGAGCTGCCCATATCCGGCAAACCCATGGTCTCGCACCAGGGTTCCCCCAGGGGCTCATCCTCTTCGTCCAGAATGACCGTGACCAGCACATGCCCATTGAGCGCCATGCGGATGCGGTCGCGGACCACGCCGTCCAGTGCGCCAACCATCACCGAGCCGTCCAGATAGCTGCGACCGGTTTCGACGTATTCGGCCACCGATGGCGCATTGCCCGACAGGTCCAGCATCATGCCGTTCACGGCCACAATACCAGGGCGGCCATGGCTTTCGGCCAGTTTGGCATGGGCGCGCAGGTGCCTGTGTTCACCGTGCATCGGGATCACCATCTGCGGGTCGATGATGCCATGCAGCGCTTCCAGATCGGGTCGGTTTGCGTGGCCTGACACGTGATAAAGGCCCGAGCTGTCATCAACCACATCCACGCCTTTTTCGCTGAACTGGTTGATGATCCGGATCACGCCTTTTTCGTTGCCCGGAATGGTCTTGGACGAGAACAAGAACAGATCGCCCTCTCTCACCTCAAGTCCGCGATACTTGCCACGCGCCAGCTGCGCGCTTGCTGCGCGACGCTCACCCTGGCTGCCCGTAACCAAAAGCATCAGATGATCCCGCGGTACATCGCGTGCCTCTTCGGCGCTGATCACCTTGGGGAAATCGGTCAGAACGCCGGTTTCAATCGCTGCCTCGATCATCCGCCGCATGGCCCGACCCAACAGCACAACCGAGCGCCCGGCCCGATCTGCCGCCTCTGCCAGCGTCTTTACCCGCGCCACGTTGCTGGCAAATGTCGTCGCCACCACCATGCCGCTGGCTTCGCTCACCAGGCGCACAATCTCGGGGCCCACCTCGGATTCCGAGCGACCCGGATGGGTCGAGAACACATTGGTGCTGTCACAGACCAGTGCACGTACACCCGGCTTGGCGATCTCGGCCCACATGTCGGGATCAAACGCTTCACCCACCACGGGGTTCGGGTCCAGTTTGAAATCACCGGTGTGCACGACACGGCCTGCGGGGCTGTCGATGACAAGGCCCGCGCTTTCCGGGATCGAGTGCGACATGGGCGCAAAGCCCACCGTGAACGGCCCCGCCTTGACCGTCTCGGGCCAAGTTGACGCCGTGCGCACCGCCTCGGGCGGATGGCCGTGCTCGTCCAGCTTGCGCCGCGCGATGTTGGCGGTAAAGGCGCGGGCATAGACCGGCGCGCCCAGTTTGGCATAGAAATGCGCCACACCGCCCACGTGATCCTCATGCGCGTGGGTGATAAAGATGGCGTCCAATCGGTCCGCGCGCTCCATCAGCCAAGCCATGTCGGGCATGATCAGATCCACGCCCGGCGTGGTGTCCATATCGGGAAAGGCAACGCCCAGATCGACCAGGATAAAGCGTTCCTTGTCCGCTGCTCCATAGCCGTACACATAGGCATTCATGCCAATTTCGCCCGCCCCACCGAGGGGCAGGTAAATCAATCTCTCGCTGCTCATTGTCAGCCATTTTCCTTGTTATAGCGATGAATCACGGTCAGCCCGTGCATCGTCAAATCTTCTTCCATGGCATCAAACAGATCAGCGTTTTGCTGAAACAGCGGGGCCAGCCCACCTGTCGCCACGATCTTCATTGGTCGGTCGCGCTCCTCGCGGATGCGCGTACAAATTTCTCGCACCAGCCCGACATAGCCCCAGAACACGCCGGATTGCATGCAGGCCACGGTGTTGGTGCCTACTACACGCTGTGGCTTGGCAATGTCCACATGTGGCAGCGCAGCAGCCGCCATATGCAGCGCTTCAAGGCTCAGGTTCACGCCCGGCGCAATTGCGCCGCCCACATAGGCGCCATCGTGATCCACCACGTCAAAGGTGGTCGCCGTACCGAAATCCACCACGATCAGATCGCCGCCATGACGATCAAAGGCCCCGGCCGAGTTCACCAGACGGTCTGGCCCCACCTGCGTGCCCTCATCGACGCGCGGTTGATGCGGCAACAGGCACTCGGGCTTGCCTACCACGATGGGGCGCGCACCAAAAAACCGATCTGCAAAGACGCGCAGGTTGAACACAACGCGCGGCACCGTCGACGAAATGATCACCTCGGTGATGTCCACATCCAGCCCATAGTGCTTCACCAGCGTCGAATACCAAGTGAAATAGGCGTCCGCCGTCCGCGAATGGTGGGTCGAGGTGCGCAGGGTGCACAGGAACTCGGTCCCGTCCCAGATCGAAAAGACGGTGTTGGTGTTGCCGCAGTCGATGGCCAAGAGCATGCTCTGTCCCTTTCTTAGAAATACACGTCAGCGGCGGGAATGCTAACGCGTCCTTTGGCGGTGTTTAGGACAAGGTTGCCGTCTGCGTCCACCGTTTCAAAGGTGCCCACGGTTTCGGACGTTGCGGTACGGGCGGTAATGACCTCTCCCAACTTGGCGGCGCGCGTCAACCAAGCGGTGCGGATCGGTTCAAACCCATAAGTCCGCAGTTGGGTCTCATATTTGTCGAACGAAAGCGCCAGTTCCAGCAGGAAGTCCTCGGGCTCTACCTTGAGCCCGGTTTCGCCGAGCAACGACACGGGCCGCGTGGCACGTTCTTCCAAAATGTCATCGGGCGGACCCGCGATCAGGTTCACGCCAATGCCAACTGCCAGATGGGTGACGCCGCCACCAATGCCCGCACTTTCCAACAGGATGCCAGCAATCTTGCCGCCGTTCAGCAGCACATCGTTGGGCCATTTCAGCGACAGACCGTCTGCGCGGCCCGTGACCGCCACAAAGGCATCAAAGAGTGCCAAGGCCGCCACAAAGCTGCGCAGCGCGGCCTGTTCGGGCGGCCCCTCAGGGCGCAGCACCAACGTGGACGAGAAGTTGCCACGCGGGTTTTTCCACACCCGGCCACGCCGTCCGCGGCCCGCGGTCTGGTGATAGGCCATGATCCATTCCGGCCCCGCCAGTGTTGGCGCGATCCGGGCCGCCTCGTTCAGGGTGCTGTCGATCTCTTCGAACACCCGGCGGCCATATCCGTGCGGCCAGGCCTTCATGACAAAAGGCCCGGTCGTGTGACCAGGCCCCTTTGTTCGTATCGCTGTGTCAGATCAGTTGACAAGTGTCGCCGCCGCAGCTGCTGCCGCGCCCTCAATTCCGAACTGATAGACAACACCGACCAGCATCAGCGCCGCCGATCCCATCAACGCCGCCCACAAGATGGGCGAGGAATGGGTGTCGAGCGCTTCTTCGGTCTCTTCCCCGAAGTACATGTAGAACACGATCCGAAGGTAGTAGAACGCACCAATGACCGAGGCCACGGCCGAGGCGATCACAAGCCCGGTCAGATCCGCCTGCACACCCGCCTGCCAGACGCCGTACTTGGCAAAGAAGCCCAGCATTGGCGGCACACCGGCCAGCGAGAACATCAGGATCAGCACCGCCAGGGCCTTACCTGGTTCACGGCGGCCGTACTGGCGCAGAGCTTCGATATCCGTCACGGGCTGGCCATCACGCTCCATCATCAGGATGAAGGCAAAAGTGCCCACGTTCATGGTCACATAGATCGCCAGGTACATCAGCATCGATTTGACGCCCAGTTCCGTGCCAGCGGCCAGACCGATCAGGGCATAGCCCATGTGCGCAATCGACGAAAACGCCATCAGACGCTTGATGTCCCGCTGCCCGATGGCCGCAATCGCACCCAGGAACATCGACAAAACCGACAGAAGCACAACCACTTGCTGCCAATCCTTGACCGCTGCACCAAAGGCGTCATGCATCAGGCGCGCGAACAGAGCCATCGCCGCAACCTTGGGTGCGGTGGCAAAGAAGGCGGTGATCGGCGTGGGCGAGCCCTCGTAGACATCCGGGGTCCACATGTGGAACGGCACGGCCGAAACCTTGAACGCCAGGCCCGAGATCAGGAAGATCAGACCAAACAGCAGGCCAACCGACAGTTCACCATGTTTGGCCGTCTGGATGATGCCCGAGAACAAGGTGGTGCCCGAAAAGCCGTAAACCAGCGAAGCACCGTAAAGCAGCAGGCCCGAGCTGAGCGCGCCAAGGACGAAATACTTCAGCCCCGCCTCGGTCGATTTGATGCTGTCACGACGCAGCGCCGCCACGACATAAAGCGCCAGCGATTGCAGCTCCAGCCCCATGTACAGCGCCATCAGGTCGCCAGCCGAGACCATCATCATCATGCCGACAGCGGCCAAAGCCACCAGCAGCGGGTATTCGAACCGCAGCAAACCGCGACGGTTCATATAATCCTGGCTCATCACCAGAACAGCAGCCGCGCTCAGCAGGATGGCCACTTTGGAGAAGCGGGCAAAGCCGTCGTCTACGAACATGCCGTTGAACGCCACGTTGGTGCCATTGCCGCTGGTTGCGATCCAGATGGCCAGCACGGCCATCAACCCGCTGGTCGTCCAGACCAACAGCGGGGCCATGCCGTCCTTGGTGGTGTAAACCGCCCCCAAGAGCGCCACCATGGCGTACACGGCCAGAACAATCTCTGGCAGGATTACGGTCAGATCAGCCTGGATCATGTCCCGGGGCCCCCTTAGTGCGTCTCGGCAACCTGGGTCGCGGCCTCTGCCGCGGCCAGGGCCGTGTCATAGTTCGAAATCAGCGCGGCAGTCGACGGGCCGATGATGTCTGTGACCAGCGAGGGGTAGACCCCCAGCAGGATGGTCATGACGATCAGCGGCGCAAAGACGGCACGCTCGCGCGAGCTCATATCGGTGATGGATTTCAGGCTCTCCTTGATCAGATCGCCAAAGACCACCCGACGATAGAGCCACAGCGCATAGCCAGCCGAGAAGATCACGCCGGATGTCGCCACAGCTGCCACCCAGGTGTTGACCTGGAAGATCCCCATCAGTGTCAGGAATTCACCAACGAAACCGGACGTGCCCGGCAGGCCCACGTTGGCCATGGTGAACAGCATGAACACCATCGCGTATGCCGGCATCCGGTTCACCAACCCGCCATAGGCGTCGATGTCACGGGTGTGCATCCGGTCATAGATCACACCCACACACAGGAACAGCGCCGCCGAGATGAAGCCGTGGCTGATCATCTGGAAAATCGCGCCATCCACGCCCTGCTGGTTCGCCGCAAAGATGCCCATGGTCACAAAACCCATGTGCGCGACCGACGAATAGGCGATCAGCTTTTTCATGTCTTCCTGCACCATCGCCACCAGCGAGGTGTAGACGATCGCAATCGCCGACATCCACAAAACCAGCGGCGTCAGAACCTCTGCCCCCACCGGGAACATCGGCAGGCTGAACCGCAGGAAGCCATAGCCGCCCATTTTCAACAGGATCGCCGCCAGAACGACCGAACCGGCTGTTGGCGCTTGAACGTGCGCATCCGGCAACCAGGTGTGCACTGGCCACATCGGCATCTTGACCGCGAACGAGGCAAAGAACGCCAGGAACATCAGCGTCTGCATGCCGCCCACGACATAGATCCCCAGCACACTGAAGCTCTCAGATGCGAACTGATGGCTCATCAGCGCTTCGATATCGGTGGTGCCTGCATCGACATACATCGCGACCATGGCCACCAGCATCAGCACCGAGCCAAGGAAGGTGTAGAGGAAGAACTTGAAGCTGGCATAGATGCGTTCCTTGCCGCCCCAGATGCCGATGATCAGGAACATCGGGATCAGGCCCGCCTCGAAGAACAGGTAGAACAGGATCAGGTCCAGCGCCATGAACACACCGAGCATCAGCGTTTCCAGCAGAAGGAAGGCGATCATGTATTCCTTGACCCGTGTTTCCACGTTCCAGCTGGCCAGGATGGTCAGCGGCATGATGAAGGTGGTCAGCAGGACAAACAGCACGCTGATGCCATCAACGCCCATCTTGTACTTCAGGCCCATGAACCATTCGGCCTCTTCCACGAACTGAAAGCCCGTGTTCGAGGGGTCAAAGCCCGTGTAAATGCCGATGGACACCAGGAAGGTCACGGTCGTTGCAAACAACGCCCCCCATTTGGCGTTGCGCTGTGCGGCTGCATCTTCGCCGCGCAGAAACACGGCCAGGATGAGCGCGGCAATCGCCGGGACAAAGGTGACGATGGAGAGGATGTTATCCATTAGTGTGCGCCTCCGCCGATCGACATCCAGGTGACCAGGGCGGCTAGCCCCAAAACCATCCAGAAGGCATAGGTAAAGATATAGCCCGACTGCGCCTTGCCTGCGAGGCGGGTGAAGAAGGGAACAACGCCCATGGCAATCCCGTTCAGGAAGCCGTCGATGGTGTTGCCGTCACCGCGTTTCCACAGGAACCGGCCAATCGCCAGGGCGGGTTTGACAAAAACCACGTCATAGAGCTCGTCAAAGTACCACTTGTTCTTGAGGAACCTGTAGAGCGGGGTGAAGTTTTCGACCATGCGGCCGGGCATCGCCGGGTTCCAGACATAGAACCACAGCGCCGTCAGCAGGCCCAGGATCATCGCGATGAAGGGCGAGACCTTGACCCATTTCGGTGCGGCATGCGCGTCATCCAGCACGGTGTTGTCCGGCGCCATGTAAAGCGCGCCCTCACCCGGCTCACCAGCAAAGACATAGTGATGCTCGCCCGAAGATGCGGCGCCATGTCCGTCATTTGCGTGGCCCGCGTCGTCACCGTGACCGTCCGACGATACAGTGTCCGAGCCGGACGCGCCGTGCGATGTGCCATGACCATCTGCTGCAGCCTCGGCCACCGGAATGCCATAGAACTTGGCAACCTGATCGGTGTGACCAAAAAACTGCCCATACCAGATCATGCCGGCAAACACCGCACCAGCGGACAGAACCCCAAGCGGCACCAGCATGGTCATCGGGCTTTCGTGCGCGTGTTCATGCGTATGTTTGTCGCCGCGTTCCTCGCCATAAAAAGTCAGCAAGATCAAACGCCAGCTGTAGAAGGACGTCATTGCTGCCGCGACAACCAGCAACCAAAAGCCATAAGACGACCCGCCCGCATAGGCGCTTTCGATGATAGCATCCTTGGACAGGAAGCCTGCGAAACCAAAGGTGGTCAACGGAATGCCAACCCCGGTGATCGCCAGAGTCCCGATCATCATCGCCGCAAAGGTATAGGGGATCTTCTTGCGCAGGTTGCCATAGTTCATCATGTCCTGCTCGTGGTGCATCGCGTGGATGACCGAACCGGCCCCAAGGAACAACAGTGCTTTGAAGAAGGCGTGCGTGAACAGATGGAACATCGCCGCCGAATACATGCCAACACCAGCGGCCACAAACATGTAACCCAGCTGAGAACACGTGGAATAAGCGATCACGCGTTTGATGTCGGTTTGAACCAGACCCACGGTGGCCGCAAAGAACGCGGTTGTTGCACCAAGCACGGTGATGAACCCGGTTGCACCCGGTGCGAATTCCATCAGCGGCGACATGCGGCACACCAGGAAGACACCGGCGGTCACCATGGTTGCGGCGTGGATCAGCGCCGACACAGGTGTCGGGCCCTCCATCGCGTCGGGCAACCAGGTGTGCAGGATCAGCTGCGCCGACTTACCCATGGCGCCAATGAAGAGCAGCACACAGACAACCTCGATCGCCGACCACTCACCCCACAGGAACGTCAGCTGCGTTTCAGCCAATGTGGGCGCGGCGGCAAAGATGTCGTCAAAGTTGATGCTGTCGACCAAGAAGAACAGCGCAAAGATGCCAAGCGCAAAGCCAAAGTCGCCCACGCGATTGACGATGAACGCTTTCATCGCGGCCGCATTGGCCGTGGGTTTGCGATAGTAGAAGCCGATCAGCAGGTAGGATGCGACGCCCACGCCTTCCCAGCCAAAGAACATCTGCACCAGGTTGTCGGCCGTCACCAGCATCAGCATGGCAAAGGTAAAGAACGACAGGTAGGCAAAGAAGCGCGGCTTATAGCTCTCACCTTCGCGCCACTGCGGATCGTGATCCATGTAGCCAAAGGAATAAAGGTGCACGAGCGCTGAAACGGTGGTGACGACGATCAGCATGATTGCCGTCATCCGATCCAGACGGATCGCCCAGTCGGTGCTGAGCGCGCCACTTTCGATCCAGCGCAGGATCTCGATCTGCTGGGTGACACCGTCAAAGGTGAAGAAGACGATCCAGCTGAGCAGGCAGCTTAGGAACAGCAGGCCCGTGGCAGTCCACATGGCGGCTTTTTCGCCCAGAAATCTCCAGCCGAACCCGCACAGGATCGCGCCGACCAGAGGGGCAAAGAGGATAGTGGTTTCCATAATCTCTTAACCCTTCATCACGTTGATGTCTTCGACGGCGATGGTGCCGCGGTTGCGGAAGAAGCAGACCAGAATGGCCAGACCAATCGCGGCCTCAGCTGCAGCAACGGTCAGTACGAAGAGGGTGAAGACCTGACCGACCAGATCACCAAGAAAACTGGAGAACGCCACAAGGTTGATGTTCACCGCGAGCAGCATCAACTCGATGCTCATCAGCAGAATGATCACGTTCTTGCGGTTCAGGAACAGACCAAAGATGCCGATGACGAACAGCGTCGCCGCGACGGTCAGATAATGTTCAAGTCCGATCATGGTTACAGCCCCTGCCCCGGTTTGACGTCCTTCAGCTCCATCGCGGTGGCCGGGTCGCGCATCATCTGGGCGACGATGTCCTGACGCTTGATGTCGGTCCGATGGCGCAGGGTCAACACGATGGCACCGATCATGGCGACCAGCAGGATCAGACCTGCCAGCTGGAACAGAAGGAAATATTGGTCGTAAAGAATGACGCCGAGCGCCTCGGTGTTGTGACGATCAGCAGGCACCGGCTGTGCCAGATGACCTGCAGCACCCGGAGCACTTTCCCATGCGCCAAACGCCATGACAAACTGCATCAGGATGACCAGGCCGATCAGCAAGGCCAGCGGCATATAGCGCGCCATCTCGGCCTTCAGCTCAGCAAAGTCCACGTCCAGCATCATCACCACAAACAGGAACAGAACCGCGACCGCGCCGACGTAGACGATGATCAGCAGCATGGCGACAAACTCTGCCCCCAGCAGAACAAACAGCCCCGCCGACGAGATGAACGACAAGATCAACCACAGCACCGAATGCACCGGCTGGCGGCTGATCACGGTGAACAGCCCCCCGGTGATCGCGCTGATCGCGAATAGGTAAAAGGCAAATACACTCATGTTTCGCTGTCCCCTTCTTCGCCCATGACCTCTTGCGCCAGCTCCAGCGCGCGGGTCATGGCCGGAATGCCGGCAAACACCGACATCTGTCCGATCGTTTCAACGATCTCTTGTTTCTTGGCGCCCGCCTCGACCGCATGGCGCACCGTCTGACGCACAGCTGAATCCGCCTGCGCGCCCTGACACGTCAGCCCCGCCAGTGTCAGCAAAAGGCGTGTCTTGGCATCCAGCCCGTCCTTGTTGACGGTGTTGCCAAACATCATCTCCATGACCTCTTTGGGCATGGTCGGCCACATGGCCTCGAACCCTTTGAAGGCGTCGGTGGGCGAGAAGTTCTCAAGCGCGGGGTTCATGGCCTTGGCCATGTCCTGCGCCTGCTTCATCATCATCTCAAACGGGTTTTTCGGGTCGGTCATCGGTAGGGCGCATCCATTTCCAGATTGCGGGCAATTTCGGCTTCCCACCGCTCGCCGTTCGCCAGCAGCTTGTCCTTGTCATAGAACAACTCTTCGCGGGTCTCAGTAGCGAATTCGAAATTCGGCCCCTCGACGATGGCGTCCACTGGGCAAGCTTCCTGGCAGAAGCCGCAGTAGATGCATTTGGTCATGTCGATGTCATAGCGCGTGGTGCGACGGCTGCCGTCTTCGCGGGGTTCGGCGTCGATGGTGATCGCCTGTGCCGGGCAGATCGCCTCGCACAGTTTGCAGGCGATGCAACGCTCTTCGCCATTTGGATAGCGGCGCAGTGCGTGTTCCCCCCGGAACCGCGGGGACAATGGCCCCTTTTCATGCGGGTAGTTGATCGTTGCCTTGGGGGCGAAGAAATACTTCAGCCCCAATTTCATGCCGACCCAGAAATCCTGTAGCAGGAAATATTTGGCGGCGCGGGTATAGTCGATGTTTGCCATGATCAGCCCCCTACGCTCCAGCGGGCGAATGCCCCCCAGAACCAGTCGAATTTTGCAGCAAAGGCCACGAAGACCACCCATGCCAGCGAGAACGGCAGGAACACTTTCCACCCCAGGCGCATCAGCTGGTCATAGCGGTAGCGCGGCGTGATCGCCTTGACCATCGCAAACAGGAAGAAGAAGAACGCCATCTTGGCGACCATCCAAAGCACGCCGTCCGGCAGACCCGGGATCGGCGACAGCCAACCGCCAAAGAACAGCAGCGTGGTCAGCGCGCACATCAGGAAGATGGCGATGTATTCACCAGCCATGAACAGCAGGAAGGGTGTGGCCGAATATTCCACCTGATAACCGGCCACCAGCTCCGATTCCGCTTCGGGAAGGTCGAATGGGGGTCGGTTGGTTTCAGCCAGGGCCGAGATGAAGAACAGGAAGACCATCGGGAAATGCGGCAGCCAGTACCAGTTGAACAGACCCAGATTGCCGTCCTGCGCGCGCACGATGTCACCAAAGTTCATCGACCCGGTCGACAGGATCACACCGATGATGATGAGGCCGATCGATACCTCGTACGAGATCATCTGCGCGGCTGACCGCAGCGATCCCAGGAATGGGTATTTCGAGTTCGAGGCCCAACCGCCCATGATCACGCCATAAACCTCGAGCGAGGAGACGGCGAAGACATAGAGGATCGCGACGTTGATGTCGGACAGAACCCAGCCATCGTTGAACGGGATCACCGCCCAGGCGATCATCGCCAGAACAAACGAGGTCAGCGGCGCCAGGATGAACACGGTGCGGTCGGCGCCCGCAGGGATCACCACCTCTTTGACCACATATTTCAGCGCGTCCGCCACCGATTGCAGCAGGCCATAGACGCCCACGACGTTGGGGCCCCGACGCATCTGAACCGCGGCCCAGATCTTGCGGTCGCCGTAAACCAGAAAGAGCAGCGAGATCATCACAAAGGCAACAACTGCAAGCACTTGCGCCAGGATGATCACGGCGATGCCGCCTGGGGTGTTAAAGAATTCAGCCATAGGTCCTCACACCGTGGGTATTCCGTTTTCCGCGCAATTGGCGACCACGACTTCGGCGTCGATGGTATCCAACCCACGGGGTAATGATGACGAGATGGTGTAAACAGCATCCGCCGACCACACGCCACCTTTTTCATTCATGTTTGTGCGCAAATGCCGCGCAAATCCGTAGCCACGGATCAGCGCATATTGCGCCGCCGCACATTCGGCATAGGCGTCCACATCCCGTTCGTTGCGGGCGCCTGTCATTGTCACATCAAATTGCACCAGATCCCCGTCCAAGAGCGAGGTTTCCACGCCCTGATAGTCAGGCGAGAACCGCGTAACGGTATCGCTGGCTTGCTGGTCACAAGCCGCCAATGCGATCAGGGATATGAGTGCGATCCGGATCATTCTGCTGCAATCTGCTCCGACGCGCGAGCCTTGGCCCCTGCTGACAGTTCAGCCATCAGCTGGGATGCGCGGGCAATCGGGTTGGTCAGGTAGAAATCCTTGACCGCAGTGCGGAACGTCGCCTTGCCAAGTGGGCCTGCCTCAATCGCCTGCACCTCGTTTTCGGCAACTTCGTCGATCCGGGCCAGATGCGGCACGGCTGCAACCAGCGCCTGACGCAATTGTGCCAGGCTGTCGTACGGCAGGGCTTCACCGGTTTCCGCGCTCAAAGCACGCAGGATGGCCCAGTTTTCCTTGGCCTCACCCGGTGCAAACCCGGCGCGCAGGGCCAGCTGCGGGCGGCCTTCGGTGTTCACGAACAGCCCGTTTTCCTCGGTATAGGCGGCACCCGGCAGGATCACATCTGCACGGTGTGCGCCACGGTCGCCATGGCTGCCTTGATAGATGACAAAGGCACCCCCATCTTCTTTGGCTCCGATCTCGACCTCGTCGGCACCCAGGTTATAGATCACGTCTGCTTCACTGACCGCATCCATACCGCGTTCGTTGGTGGCGTCCACATCCATCGCGCCAACACGCGCGGCTGCGGTGTGCAGGATCAACAACCCGCTGTCGGTGTTGGCCGCAACAGCCTGGGCCGCTGCCAGAACTGCGGCGCCGTCGGCCTCTTGCAGGGCGCCCTGCCCTACGATCACCAGCGAGCGCTTGCTCTTGATCTCGTCGTCTCCGCCCATGTCGACAACCTTTTGCAGCGCGGCGCGGTCGTCACCCATGTGGGCATAGTCATAGGTCAGATCGACCGCCTGACCGACCAGTGCGACCTCCGCCCCGTTGATCCAGGCTTTGCGAATACGCGCGTTCAGCACCGGCGCCTCGTTACGTGGGTCGGTACCGATCAGCAGGATGCGTTCGGCGCTGTCGATATCCTCAATCGCGGCGGTCCCGGCATAAGCACCACGGTTGCCCGTTGGCAGCTTTGCACCGTCGGTACGGCATTCGACGACACCGCCTTTGCCCTCGACCAGTTGCTTCAGCGCAAATGACGCCTCGACCGAAGCTAGATCACCAACCAGACCAGCCAGTTTCTCGGCCCCGTTGATCGCTTGTGCCGCAGCGGCCAAAGCCTCGGGCCAGCTTGCGGGCTTCAGTTTGCCATCGACGCGCACATAAGGCCGGTCCAGACGCTGGCGGCGCAGGCCGTCCCAGACAAAGCGGGTCTTGTCGCTGATCCATTCCTCGTTCACGCCGTCATGGTTGCGCGGCAGGAACCGCATCACTTCACGCCCCTTTGTGTCGACGCGGATGTTCGAACCAAGGGCGTCCATCACATCGATGCTTTCGGTTTTGGTCAGCTCCCACGGGCGCGCGGTAAAGGCGTATGGTTTCGACGTGAGCGCCCCGACCGGGCACAGATCGATGATGTTGCCCTGCAGGTTCGACACCAGCGTTTCGTTCAGATAGCTGGTGATCTCGGCATCTTCGCCGCGACCGGTCTGGCCCATCTGGGTGATGCCCGCGACCTCGGTCGTGAAGCGCACGCAGCGGGTGCAGCTGATGCAGCGGGTCATCGCGGTGGACACCAGCGGACCCAGATCCAGATCGTCGACCGCGCGCTTGGCTTCCTTGAAGCGGGTTGCCGAAATGCCATAGGCCATCGCCTGATCCTGCAGGTCGCATTCGCCACCCTGGTCGCAGATCGGGCAGTCCAACGGGTGGTTGATGAGCATGAACTCCATCACCCCTTCGCGGGCCTTCTTGACCATGGGCGAGTTGGTCTTGACGACCGGCGCCTGACCTTCGGGGCCGGGGCGCAAATCGCGCACCTGCATCGCGCAGGATGCCGCAGGCTTGGGCGGGCCGCCCACAACCTCGACCAGGCACATGCGGCAGTTGCCCGCGATGGACAGACGCTCGTGATAACAGAAACGCGGCACCTCGACCCCGGCCTGCTCACAGGCCTGGATCAGGGTCATCGCGCCGTCCACTTCGAGCTCTTGCCCATCGATATTGATCTTGCGGAGGTCAGACATGGTCTATTTCGCCCTCAAATACACGCCGATCGCGCTGTTTTTATTGATCTCTGCGCGGCCAAGCGCACAGAAGGTTTCGGGTTGTCCGTATTTCGCACCGTTGGCGGCCAGATAGCTCTCGCCCTTGGCGCGCATACGGTCCTTTTCGGTGTCGGATTCCACATAGGCCCGGATTTCATCATCCGAATAGCCCAGTTTATTGGCCTTGGACCGCAGCCCCCACATGACACCGATCGCCTTCATCCGACGGCCACTGATGCCATCGCAAACCTCGGCGATCTCGTTGGCGATGGCGATGTAGTAGAGCTCGTTGTCGATCTCGCTCACCTCGCGCAGAGGCGGCTTGGCCTGGGCCGCAGCGGGGATCGTGACAGGCAGAGCAACCAGGGTCGCAAAAACGGCATACTTGATAACGGACATGGCATTCCCTTTCGTTTTGTATGATCCAAAACGACCCCCATCCGGGTTGCTATTCAATAACAGCCCCATTGATGAGCAAGGATATGCCAATGCGCGGATCATGGGCGGCCACAGGTCCCGCGGAAGGTCAGCGCACCATCAACCAGTTGCAGCTGCGCCGGATCGGCATCCGGACCAACCACCCAATCGACTTTTGAAGTGCCGTAGTTTTCGATGCAATAGCGATACGCCCGGTCGCGACCAGCCTTGCGAGCCGAGTCCAACGAGATGGCAGCGCCTTCGACGCGAACATAGAAGTCAGCCAACGTCACCTTCTTGTCGATGGGTTTTGCATCGGTGCGGAATTCGATGCCGTCATAGGTGATCAGGTTGACCGCGTTTTTCTTGCGGTTGCACCCGGCAACAGCAACGGCTGCGCACAGAACCCCAAGCAGGGCAAGACGGGTGGTCTTCATGTCAATGTCCTCCTGTTGCTGTGCCCAGGTCACTGGGTTGGCTGTTGAATTTTGGTTTCTTCATCTGCTCTTACTCCGCCGCCACATGGGTGCAGCCGTGGGTTTTCCACATGTTGGCGTCGCTCAAGGCGGACCAGTCAAAGGCATGCTCGGTTGCACCATGCGCGCGCAGGTGCTCGAGCCGCTCTGTCGCTTCGTCCAACGTCGGCTCATGCCCCTCGGGCATCCACCACATGACGAAATGCATAGCGCCCAGAACCTCGAACCATTCCTGGCGGCGCTCATAGAATTGCTTGTGGATCGTGCCCCAGACGAATTTTTCCAGGCTCGGCGCATCCTTCCAAACCGTCAGGTTGGCCACAAATTGCGGGTCGTCGCCGATGCTGTTTTCGGTGTTTCCGGTACCGGGCTCGCCCGAGCCTTCCATCATCCAGACAAAACCGGGCATGCGTTTGCCCAGACCGTTCACACGGTCCAGGTTTGCCATGAACTCGGCCACACGCGGATCATCCGTCGGTGCCAAAAGGCGGCCGACGTTCAGCTCGGCCAGGTGATATCCGTCAGGTTGTTTCAAAACACTGCCACCAATGCCATGATCCCAAGGGCCACCAGGCAAGCCCACCCCAACACGTAGAAAACCGAACGCGGGCCATTATTCGCCTGCCCAATTCCGCGCAGATGGACCACCAACATCATCAGGCGCGAGACCAAAACAACCGATGCCAAAAGGTTGACCCAGAACGGGCTTGCCCCTGCCAGCATCGCCGCGACGGTCACGGTGACAAACGCAGGCAGGGTTTCGGTGCCATTCAGATATGCCCGGTTCAGACGATAGGCCTTGTCCGCATAGTCCTGCTCGGGCGTGGCACCTGGTGCCAGCCCCTTGCCCGCCTTGGCAAGCGCCGAAAACGGCGAGAGCGCCAGCACGACCAGCGTGAACAGCACCAACGACGCAATCGCGTGGGAATATTCTGCAAAACCTTCCATCGTCTCCTCCTTTACTCGGCTGCCATCGCCCCCATGCGTCCGGTGCGCTTGGCCTTGATCCGGTCCTCGATCTCCTCACGGAAGTTCTTGATCAGCCCTTGGATCGGCCAGGCCGCTGCATCGCCAAGGGCACAGATGGTGTGGCCTTCGACCTGTTTGGTCACGCTCAGCAGCATGTCAATCTCTTCAACCTCGGCCTCACCTTTGACCAGACGATCCATCACCCGCATCATCCAGCCGGTGCCTTCGCGGCAAGGCGTACACTGACCACAGCTTTCGTGTTTGTAGAACTTGGACAGCCGCCAGATCGCCTTGATGATGTCGGTCTGCTTGTCCATCACGATGACTGCGGCGGTACCCAGAGACGAGCCCTTTTCCTTGAGCGCGTCGAAATCCATGATCGCATCGCGCATATTCTCGCCAGTGACACAAGGCACGGACGAGCCACCGGGGATCACGGCCTTGAGGTTGTCCCAACCGCCGCGAATGCCGCCGCAGTGCTTGTCGATCAGTTCCTCGAAGGAAATCGACATCGCCTCTTCAACGACACATGGGTTGTTGACGTGACCCGAGATGCCAAAGAGCTTTGTGCCCGCATTGTTAGGACGCCCGAAGGAGCTGAACCAATCCGCGCCACGGCGCAGGATCGTGGGCACGACGGCAATGGATTCCACGTTGTTCACGGTGGTCGGGCAGCCGTACAGACCCGCGCCCGCCGGGAACGGCGGTTTCATGCGGGGCATGCCCTTCTTGCCCTCAAGGCTTTCGATCAGCGCTGTTTCTTCGCCGCAGATATAAGCACCCGCTCCGTGGTGCAGGAACAGATCAAAGTCCCAGCCCGAGCCAGCGGCGTTCTTGCCCAGAAGGCCCGCGTCGTACGCCTCATCAATCGCGGCCTGCAGCGCCTCGCGCTCGCGGATGTATTCGCCGCGAATGTAGATATAGCAGGCGTGCGCGTTCATGGCGAAGGATGCGATCAGGCAGCCTTCGATCAGGGTGTGCGGATCATGGCGCATGATCTCGCGGTCTTTACATGTACCGGGCTCGGATTCATCTGCGTTCACAACCAGATAGGCCGGGCGACCGTCGCTTTCCTTGGGCATGAAGGACCATTTCAAACCCGTAGGAAAGCCCGCGCCGCCGCGTCCGCGCAGGCCCGAGTCCTTCATCTGTTGCACGATCCAGTCGCGCCCCTTTTGGATGATTCCGGCTGTGCCATCCCAATGGCCACGCATCTGCGCGCCCTTGAGCGTACGGTCGTGCATCCCGTAGAGGTTGGTAAAGATCCGGTCCTGATCCTTCAGCATCGCGTGCCTACCTTTGCCTGTCTTGTTCACTGGCCTGACGCATACGCCAGAGTTGAATGATGTTGATCACTGCATAGACGAACGCCGCCAAGGCGGCGAAATCGAACAGCAGCGCATAGCGCCCGGCCAATCCAATGGCCGGACCGACGAACAGCGTCATGACAACCCACAGCACCATCGTTCCGGCGATAACCAGACCGATGTGGCGGCCCTTTTGGGCGATGGCTTTGTCCTGTTCCGTGTTCATCTTCTTCGTGTCGTTGACCCCTGCGGATTAAGCAGAGGCGTTTCCTTTGTATGTCCAGCTACCCTTGCGGTTGGCCAATTCAACCTGGCCGGGCAGCTCTTTTGACGGTTTGACCAGCGAACTGGCCGAAACGGGGGTCGGGTCCGGGGTGGCCTCGGTCGCGGCCACTGGTTCCGGCTCGGGTGTCGCCTCCGGCTCCGGCGCTGCCTCTGGCGCGGGCGCAGGTTCTGGTGCCGCCTCTACCACTGGTTCCGCCACAGGTTCCGGTGCCGGAGCAGGTGCTGCAGAGGCCGTATCCTGCTGACCCTCGGGGCACAGAAAGCGTGTCAGCACAAAACCCAACACGACAAATCCAACAACGCCCCCAATGGCTGCTGATACGATCCCGGCGTTCCCAACAAGCATGAACAATACGGCCAACACTACGCCGCCATAGGCGGACAATCTCCAGCTGCGTGCCTTGCAGCCTGCCTCGTCTGTCGCATTCGTCATGATGTGGGTCTCCCTTCCCGTTTATGTGTCTTCTTCGTAAGTCCCGTCTTCTTTGGCCCGCTTTGCGAACTCTGTTTCCTCTCCGGTGGCGAGCAGTTTGGCCTGCGCCACCCAATCATCCCGGCTGACACGGCCCTTGAAGCCGACCAGGTTCTGGTCCGCCCAAGCCACTTCAGCCTCAGTCCATGCAGCGATCTGGTCGTAGTGGAAGATACCGATGCCGTTCAGCACCCCTTCCAGCTTGGGACCAACGCCCTTGATCATCTTCAGGTCATCGGCCTTGCCATCACGCGCCGCGTCCAGAGTTGCAGGCTTGTCGCCCGCCTCTGGTTCAACCTCAGGCGTTGCCGCCTTCTTGGGCGCAGGCTTGACCTTGGGTTTCTCAGCCTTCGGCGATTTGGCATCCTTGAGCCACGGCGTCAGCAGCGGCACTTCGGTGCCTTCGATGCGCTTGACCGTATCACCAATATCTACCGCCAGCTGCACGGAGGCGTTGTACTGCGTGCGACCGCTGTCGTAGTCCGTCAGACTGGTCAAGCCGCTCAGCGGCTCGGCGCCATAGCGGCCGTTCTGCGGGCCGGGTGTGGGCACCTTGCCCGCCGCCAGTTCGTCGATCAGTTGGCCGAACTTTTCGGATGTCAGATCTTCGTAGTAGTCTTTGCCGATCTGGGCCATGGGCGCATTGGTGCACGAGCCCAGGCATTCCACCTCTTCCCAGCTGAACTTGCCATCGGCCGAGACCACATGCGGTTTGGTCGCGATCTTTTCCTGGCAAACAGCGATCAGATCCTCGGCACCGCAGATCATGCAGGACGTCGTGCCGCAGATCTGGATATGCGCAACAGAACCAACCGGTTGCAGCTGAAACATGAAGTAGAACGAGGCCACTTCCAGCGCACGGATATAGGCCATGTCCAGCATGTCGGCGACAGCTTCGATGGCGGGGCGGGTCAGCCAGCCCTCCTGCTCTTGCGCGCGCCACAGCAGTGGAATGATCGCACTGGCCTGGCGGCCTTCGGGGTATTTGGTGATCTGCCCTTCGGCCCAGGCCAAGTTGGCCGGGGTGAAAGCAAAGCTTTCGGGTTGTTCGGGATGCAGACGGCGTAGCATGGTGTTTCGTAGTCCTTCTTGTTCCCGTCAGGCCGCGCAAGGTCCGGTGGTGATACGGATAGAGTTGCCATCATCGACCCGTTGGGCCTTGCCGCGTGCGACATAGCCCGAGGTGATTGCAACCGTTTGCTCGCGGGTCAGGCCCGCCTGGAAATCGACAGCGCCATATTGGCGTTCGTCGCGCAGAACGCAGCCCACGGATGCCACCGCGGCCAGATAGTCCTGGCGCATCTCAGGCGTGATCGTGCCCCCGCCCGCTGTCGTGGTTTCACAGCCCGCAAGGGCCGCAACCAGACCAAGGGAGGCCAAAGTGCCCCGGATCATCGGTCGATCTCCCCGAACACAACATCCATGGTGCCGATGATGGCAGCCACGTCGGCCAACTGGTGTCCCTTTGCCACGTGATCCATCGCTTGCAGGTGCAGGAAACCCGGCGCACGCAGCTTGGCGCGGTACGGCTTGTTGGTGCCATCAGCCACCAGATAAACGCCGAATTCACCTTTGGGGGCCTCGACAGCGGCATAAACTTCACCGGCAGGCACGTGGAACCCTTCGGTGTAAAGCTTGAAGTGATGGATCAGGCTTTCCATCGAGGTTTTCATGTCCGAGCGTTTCGGCGGGGTGATCTTGCCACGCGCCAAAACATCGCCCGGGCAATCGCGCAGCTTGGCGATGGCCTGGCGGATGATGTGCAGCGACTGGCGCATCTCTTCCATCCGCACCAGGTAACGGTCATAGCAGTCGCCGTTCTTGCCCACGGGCACCTGGAATTCGAACTCGTTGTAGCATTCATAGGGCTGCGCGCGGCGCAAGTCCCAAGCCAGGCCCGAACCGCGCACCATCACACCCGAAAAGCCGTACTTCTGGATGTCTTCCTCGGTCACGACGCCGATATCGGCGTTGCGCTGTTTGAAGATGCGGTTTTCAGTCAGCAGGCCGTCGATGTCGTCCATAACAGCCGGGAACTCGTGGCTCCAGGCCTCGATATCATCGATCAAGTCATCAGGCAGGTCCTGATGCACACCACCGGGGCGGAAATAGGCTGCGTGCAAACGTGCACCACAGGCGCGTTCATAGAACACCATCAGCTTTTCACGCTCTTCGAACCCCCAGAGCGGCGGGGTCAGCGCGCCCACGTCCATCGCCTGAGTGGTCACGTTCAGCAGGTGGTTCAGGATGCGGCCGATCTCGGAATAGAGCACCCGGATCAGCGAGGCACGGCGCGGCACCTCGACCCCGGTCAACTTTTCGATGGCCAGACACCAGGCGTGTTCCTGATTCATCGGCGCCACGTAATCCAGACGATCGAAATACGGCAGGTTCTGCAGGTAAGTGCGGCTTTCCATCAGCTTTTCGGTGCCACGGTGCAGCAGGCCGATATGCGGGTCGCAGCGTTCCACGATCTCGCCGTCCAGTTCCAGAACCAGACGCAGCACGCCGTGCGCCGCCGGGTGCTGGGGACCAAAGTTGATGTTGAAGTTGCGGATCTTCTGCTCGCCCGTCAGAGCGTCGTCGAAGCCCTTGCTGCCGTCCATCATCCGTGTCTCTCCTGTCCGGGTTGACCCCGGCGTTTCCTTTACAGTTCGGGGCCTTCGGCCACGCGGAACAGTTTTGTAATCAGGCGCCATTCGCCTTCGACCCGGAAAAAGCCCAGGTAATCCAGATACCGCCGGGGCGGCATGTCGACCCACAGTTTGACGTGGGCCATGTCCGGGCCTTCGACGTCGACCGAGATCACCTCGAACGAGGGCGCATCCTTGTCGGCATCCAATGTGTGGATACCACCCACGAACTTTTCCTTGTTCAGGAACCGTGGGGTGCCATCGTCCTTGACCCAGGTCATCAGGAACCGGTCATGACACAGCGCATCCAGCGCATCGCCGTCCGCCTTGTTCAGCGCGACGCAGTAGGCCTCTGCCGCCGCGTTCACCTGTTCCAGGGCTGTTGTCATGTCCAACGCCATATTCTTACCCTCTCCGCCGCGAACCGCGCGATTTGGCATTTGCCTTGACCCGAACACGGGCCTTTTCTGCTTGGGCCGCCTTGGCTGCGGCACCTGCCAGCAGGACACCCAGAACACCAAGCGCCGCCAGTTCACCAAGAAATGCCATCATCTGCGCTCCAGCTCCTGCAACTTCATCGCCATGACCCAAAGCAGCACCAAAACCCCCAAGGGGATGACGCAAGCCGCCGCCCAGTATTTGTTGATGCCGAAATGGGGCAGCAACTTGAGCATTGGTATGACCGTCGCAATGACAAAGATGATCCAGACGATGGTCCCCATCACTTGGCCTCCTGTTTTTCGTCCCCCGGCAAAATGTATTCAGCGCCTTCCCAAGGGCTCATGAAGTCAAACTGACGGTATTCCTGCACCAGGCTGACAGGTTCATAGACCACGCGCTTTTGCGCCTCGTCATAGCGAACCTCGGTATAGCCAGTGGTCGGAAAGTCCTTGCGCAGCGGATAGCCGCGAAAGCCATAGTCGGTCAGGATGCGACGCAGGTCCGGGTGGCCAGTGAACAGGATGCCGAACATGTCGAACACTTCGCGCTCGAACCAGTTTGCCGAGGGGTGCACGTCGATGATCGAGGGCACCATGTCATCCTCGCGGATCGACACCCGCAGGCGGATGCGCTGGTTCTGGTACATCGACAGCAGGTGATAGACGACGTCGAACCGCTTGCCGCGTTCGGGGTAGTCCACACCGGTGATGTCCACCAGGGTCGAGAACTTGCAGGTCGGATCGGATTTCAGAAATTCGATCAACCCAACGATGTTCGACGGTGTGACGTCCACATTCAGCTCGTCATGGGTTACATCCCATGCCAGCACACAGTCACTGCGCTTGAGCTCGATATGCGTGCCCAGTTCTTTCAAGGCTTCACTCATCGTACAATCGTCCCCGTGCGGCGGATTTTGCGTTGCAGCTGCATCAGGCCATAAAGCAACGCCTCGGCCGTTGGTGGGCAGCCGGGAACATAGATGTCCACCGGAACGATGCGATCACAGCCACGCACCACCGAATAGGAGTAGTGATAGTACCCGCCCCCATTGGCACAGGACCCCATCGAGATCACATAGCGCGGCTCGGGCATCTGATCATAAACCTTGCGCAGCGCCGGAGCCATCTTGTTGGTCAGGGTGCCGGCAACGATCATGACGTCGGATTGGCGCGGAGAAGCACGCGGGGCAATCCCGAAACGCTCAGCGTCATAGCGCGGCATCGAGGTGTGCATCATCTCGACCGCGCAGCAGGCCAGACCAAAGGTCATCCAGTGCAAGCTGCCGGTGCGGGCCCAGTTGATGATATCCTCGGTCGAGGTCAGCAGGAACCCTTTGTCCTGCAGCTCGGCATTCAGGGCCTGGGTGGCGACTTCCTTGTCGACACCTGCGGTGTTTGCACCCGTCATCACTCCCATTCCAGGGCCCCCTTCTTCCACTCATAGGCAAAGCCGATGGTCAGAACGCCCAGGAACACCATCATCGACCAGAAACCCACGTCACTGATGTCCTTGAAGCCGACGGCCCAAGGGAACAGGAAAGCGATTTCCAGATCAAAGATAATGAAAAGGATCGAGACGAGGTAAAACCGGACATCGAATTTCATGCGCGCGTCATCGAAGGCGTTGAAACCGCATTCGTAGGCACTTACCTTTTCGGGGTCCGGGTTGCGCACGGCCAGGATCACGGCGGCCAAAATCAAAACGATGCCAAGGCCGACAGCGACGGCCAGAAACACCAGAATCGGGAGGTACTCCCGCAACAGCTCTTCCACGAGTGGCTCCTTTCCTGCGCACCACGTGTTGGCGCGCCGTCAATTGGCGTGTTGACTGGTCATTCTCTACCCGTGCCACACCAGAGCGTCAACCAAAGGCAGGGCGCGAAACCCTGTCGAATTGCCGCAAAGGGGAAACGAGCCATTTGGGTGTTTCCCCTCGATTCACCGCCGGAACGTGTACAACTTGGCCTTTCCGGCATGGAACAGAGGAAAAGCGGCAGTCTTTCGACAGATCGCCGTGATCAGAAGGGTTTAGCGAATTTTGTTGCCGCCTCCGCTGGCATGGCACCTTTGTTCCGATCACGGCTGCAAAACTTTATGTGATTCCCCCAACCCACTCCAAAAGAGTAGGGCCAGATTCACCTTTACCTCAAACCCAGTTGGGTTTTCGTTTGTCGAAAAACGCTCCGATCCCCTCGACCGCTTCGGTGGTTTCCCAACGGTCAACAAGGGCCTGGATCGTGGTGTCGATCACGGCGTCATCGATGCGCGGACCCAGCTCCCGGGTCAGTTGCTTGGCCGCCGCCACAGCCCCCGGCGCACAGCTGAGGTATGGCGTCACCTCGGCCTCGACCGCCGCTGCCAGTTCCTCGGCAGGAACCATTTTGGCCAACAGTCCCAGCTCAACCGCTTCGGCCGCCCCAAAGATGCGCGCCGACATGAACACCCGCCGTGCCCGTGCCTCGCCCATGCGCGAGATGACATAGGGCCCGATGGTGGCCGGGATGATCCCCAGCCGGGTTTCAGTCAGCCCCATCTTGAGCGTATCGACCCCGATGGCGATGTCACAGACCGACGCCATACCCACGCCGCCGCCAAAGGCGTTGCCCTGCAAGGCCCCGATCAGCGGTTTCGGCAGGGTGTTCAGCGCCTGCAGCATCTCGGCCAGCTTGCGCGCCTCGACAAAGCGGGTTTGGGAATCCGCAGCCATCTGAGCCTGCATCCAGGCCAGATCGCCACCCGCGCAGAACGACTTGCCCGCCCCCGTCAGCACAACAACCCGCACGGCATCATCCTCCGCCAGCTGTCCGGCCGCCTGCGTCAATTCGGCCAGCATTTGCGCCGACATCGCGTTGTGCTTGTCCACCCGGTTCAGGGTCAAAGTCGCAACGCCGCGTGCGTCGGTCGTAAGGTCAATGGTCTCAAACATGCTCAAGTCTCCTGTTTCGCCGCCTCAAGGGCCCGGCTCAATCTTTCAACGGCGGCCTCGACCGAGGTCAGGCCCGTATCCAATCTCACATCCGCATCCAGCATCGGCTCATAGGTGCGGTCTTGGACTGCCTGCCAGTCGGGACCGACCCAACCCGGCAAATCGATCTGCCGCGTTTCAATCCTGCGGCGATGCGCGTCCTGATCCGAGCACTTCAGTTCGACCGTGATGAAACGGGCACCCGTATCGTCCGCCAACGCCCGCCATGCCGCGCGTGTCAGCATGATGGGGTTCACACAGTCTGCGATGACGTCGAACCCCTGACGCAAGGCCCCTCTGGCCACAGCCTGCGCGGCGGCATAACCCGCATCGGCCAGATCATCCGTCACCATGTGAGAGGCCTTCATCGCCACCTCGATCTGATCAATCCACAACCACAGCGCACCAGTGTCTTTGGCCACCCGCTTGGCAATCGTGGACTTACCTACGCCCGGCAATCCGGTGAGAGACATCAGAACCGGCACTCACCCTGTCCGCATCATGCGGGCCATCTGCGCCGCCTCATCCAGAACGGCCATGTCCAATCCGGTTTCATAGCCTTGTTCGGTCAGATGGTTCACAACGGCCTCAGTTGCCACGTTACCCGCAGCACCCGGCGCATAAGGGCAGCCGCCCAAACCACCAACGGCCGCATCAAAGACACGCACTCCCAACTCCAGCGAAGCGTCGATGTTGATCAGCGCCCGGCCAGCGGTATCGTGGTAATGCCCGGCGAGTTTTGCGGCGGGTACCCGATCCAGAGCCGCTCCCAACATCGCTGTGATGCTCTCGGGCGTGCCCTGCCCGACTGTATCCCCCAGCGAGACCTCATAGCAGCCCAGATCCAACAGACGCCCGGCCACCTCGGCCACCCGCCCCGGCGGGGTTGGCCCGTCAAAGGGGCAGTCGGTCACGCAAGAGACATAGCCCCGCACCGGCAATCCAATCTCACGCGCGGCTTCAAGGATCGGCACAAATCGCGCGATGCTCTCGGCGATGGTGGCGTTGATATTGGCCTTGGAAAACCCTTCCGAGGCAGAGGCAAAGACTGCGATCTCATCCGCCTGGGCCGCTACCGCATCCTGATATCCGCGCATATTCGGCGTCAGCGCAGCATAGCTTACGCCGTCCGCACGGGTGATGCCGGCCAGAACCTCGCCCGAGCCTGCCATCTGCGGCACCCATTTGGGCGAGACGAAACTGGCCACCTCGATCCGGCGGAACCCCGCCCGGCTGAGGCAGTCGACCAGTGCGATCTTCTCTGCCACCGGAATCTCACGCTTTTCGTTCTGCAGCCCGTCCCGAGGCCCCATCTCGAATATCTCGACCCGATCACCCATGGCGCATGCCCCCTGCTTCTTCTCGTTCCAAATACGGAAATCCCACCGCCCACAACGGGCGATGGGGTTGGCTTATTCCTCTTCCAGCCGCACCAGAGCAGCCCCGGCTTCGACCTGCGCGCCGGCCTCGGCCAGAACCTCGGCAACCACGCCATCACGCGCGGCCAGCAGCGAATGCTCCATCTTCATCGCCTCCAGAATGGCCAAACGGTCGCCTTCGCTTACGGCCTGCCCCGCTTCGGCAAAGACCGCCTTGACCAGACCCGGCATCGGCGCCTCGATCACGTTGCCGTCGCCCCCCGCGGCCGCATCACGGTCCAGCGGGTCGGTCACGACAAAGCGATAGCCGTTGCCCCAGAACACTGTGACCTCATCGCCAACGTGCGACACGCGCGCCTGCACTTTGGTGGCATCCACCCACCAGGTGCCGTCGCGGCGGCTGACGTGATGCGTCACATCCGGCAACGCCACGGTGAAGCTCTCAGGTCCCTCGGCCAGAACACGGGCCTCGAACGTCTCATCATGATGGGTCAGCGTCACGTCCCAGCCAAGCGGCCCCCAGAGGGTGAAGCCGCCCTCCTCCCCCGCGCCATCCTGCAACCCGAGCGCCGCCAGTGCCGCAATCGAGCGTGCCTTGGTGCAGGCCACCGGCGCAGGTGTCAGCGAATCCAACTCGCGATCAATCAGGCCAGTGTCCATGTTGCCAGCCACAAAATCAGGCTGCGCCGACAGCACACTCAGGAACGAGACATTGGTCACCGTCCCGCCCACATCGGTCCACCGCAAAGCACGCTCCAGCTTTCGCAGGGCGGCTCCACGGGTGGGGCCGTAGACCGTCACCTTGGCAATCATCGGATCATACCAGGGGCTGATCGTATCACCACAGCGCACACCGCTGTCGATGCGCGCGTCTTCGGGAAAGTCCAGATGAGTCACTGTACCGGTAGCAGGCAAGAAGCCCTTGGGCACATCCTCGGCATAGATCCGCGCCTCAAACGCGTGACCGGTGAAGTTCAAGTCCGATTGTTGCGCAGGCAGGGACTCGCCTGAGGCCACCCGCAATTGCCACTCCACCAGATCCACGCCGGTGATTTCCTCGGTCACAGGATGCTCCACCTGCAGGCGCGTATTCATCTCCATGAACCAGAAGTGATCCGGGTGCAGCCCGCCCGTTCCCCCGCCCGAGCCGTCTACTATGAACTCAACTGTGCCCGCGCCAGAGTAGCCGATTGCCTCAGCCGCAAGAACCCCAGCCTGCCCCATCGCTTCACGCATCTCGGCTGTCATGCCGGGAGCGGGTGCCTCTTCGATCACCTTCTGATGGCGGCGCTGCAACGAGCAATCCCGTTCGAACAGATGCACCGCATGGGTGCCGTCGCCAAACACCTGAACCTCGATATGGCGCGGTTTTTGCACGAACTTCTCAATCAGCACATCCGGGTTGCCAAAGGCCGTGGTCGCCTCACCCTGGGCACTCTCAAGTGCAGCAGCGAAATCAGCAGCGTCTTCGACCAGCCGCATCCCCTTGCCACCGCCGCCTGCTACGGCCTTGATCAGCACCGGATAGCCGATTTCCGCAGCCTGCTCTGCCAGGAACGCGGGCTCCTGATTGGCACCATGATAACCGGGGACCACCGGAACGCCTGCCTCTTCCATCAACGCCTTGGCCGCATCCTTGAGCCCCATGGCCCGGATCGCCTTGGCAGAGGGACCGATAAAGGTCAGGCCCGCCGCCTCGACCGCATCCACGAAATCGGGGTTCTCGGACAGAAAGCCATAGCCGGGGTGGATCGCCTGCGCGCCAGTATCGAGCGCGGCCTGGATGATCACATCGCCCCGCAGGTAGCTGTCCGCCGGTGCAGGTCCACCGATGTGCACCGCGCGGTCGGCTTTCTCGACATGTTTCGCACCCGCATCGGCGTCAGAGTAAACAGCCACGGTTTTGACGCCCATGGAGCGGGCCGTGTCCATCACGCGGCAGGCGATTTCACCACGGTTTGCAATTAGAATTGTGTCAAACATCGGCGTAGTCCTTTGTTTTGAGCGTCGGACCGGGGGCTGTCTGCCCCCGGACCCCCGAGGATATTTCTGGCAAGAGGAAGAGGATTACATCCGGAACACGCCAAAGCGCGTCTCTTCGATCGGGGCGTTCAGCGCCGCACTAAGAGAGAGCGCCAGCACATCCCGCGATTTGCGCGGATCGATGATGCCATCATCCCATAGACGCGCCGAGGCATAGAGCGGGTGGCTCTGCTCCTCGAACATCTCAATTGTGGGGCGCTTGAATTCGGCCTCTTCTTCGATCGACCACGCCCCACCCTGCCGCTCGATGGCGTCGCGTTTGACGGTGGCCAGCACGCCTGCGGCCTGTTCGCCGCCCATGACCGAAATGCGCGAGTTCGGCCAGGTCCACAGAAAGCGCGGCTGATAGGCCCGCCCCGCCATGCCGTAGTTGCCCGCCCCGAACGAGCCCCCCACCAGCATGGTGATCTTGGGCACATTGGTCGAGGCCACGGCGGTCACCATCTTGGCCCCGTGCCGCGCAATGCCTTCGTTTTCGTATTTGCGCCCCACCATGAAGCCAGTGATGTTTTGCAGGAAGACCAGCGGGATCTTGCGCTGCGAGCAGAGCTCGACAAAATGCGCGCCCTTTTGGGCGGCCTCGGAGAACAGCACCCCGTTGTTGGCGATGATGCCGATGGGGCAACCTTTGAGGTGAGCAAAGCCGGTCACCAGCGTCTCGCCGAACCGAGGCTTGAACTCGTCAAAGCGTGATCCATCGACCAGACGCGCGATCACCTCGCGGATGTCATACGGTGTGCGCAGGTCGCCGGGGACGACGCCCAGGATTTCTTCGGGGTCATAGGCAGGCTCTTCGGGATTGGCCCAGTTCACGGTCAGCGGCTTGGTGATGTTGAGCGATTGCACCGCGCGCCGCGCCAAGGCCAGAGCATGCGCATCATCCTCGGCCAGGTAATCCGCCACACCTGACAAGCGTGTATGGACATCGCCGCCGCCCAGATCCTCGGCGCTCACCACCTCACCCGTCGCGGCCTTGACCAGCGGCGGACCGGCAAGGAAGATGGTGCCCTGTTCCTTGACGATGATGGTGACGTCGGACATGGCAGGCACATACGCTCCGCCCGCCGTGCACGACCCCATGACCACCGCGATCTGCGGGATTCCCTTGGACGACATCCGCGCCTGATTATAGAAGATGCGGCCAAAGTGGTCGCGGTCGGGGAACACCTCGTCCTGTTGCGGCAAGTTCGCACCACCGCTGTCGACCAGATAGATGCAGGGCAGATGGTTTTCCTCGGCAATCTCCTGCGCGCGCAGGTGTTTCTTGACCGTCATCGGGAAATAGGTGCCGCCCTTCACCGTGGCATCGTTGCAGACCACCATGACCTCTTGCCCGTGCACCCGACCAATGCCCGCCACAACACCCGCCGCCGGGGCCGCGTTGTCGTACATATTGTGGGCCGCTGTCGCTCCAACCTCAAGAAACGGAGAGCCCGGATCAAGCAGGTTCGCCACCCGGCGGCGCGGCAGCATCTTGCCCCGGCTTTCGTGGCGGGCACGGGATTTCTCACCACCGCCAAGACGCGCATCCTCAGCCGCCTCGCTGATCTGCGAGAGCGCATCCAGATGCGCCGCGCGGTTCTGTTTGAAGCCGTCCGAGGAGGGCATGGCTTTGGATGTGAGTTTCATTTCGGTTCTCCTAACTGGGCCCAGCTTCTCCTCACGGACACGCCCCTTTTTCTTCTGTAACTGCGGCGTTACGAACGAAACGAGCACTTTCCCAGTTTCGTGCTTCGACCTTAAGCGTGCATTCCCACTCGCCAAGGTATGTACCTTCACACCCCCACTCCCGGGTTTGAGAAATAGAAGCGATCATGTTCTGTGCGGCCGGAACCAATCTTTTTCCGTCGCAAGTGAGCTCATCGATTTCGGCAAGTATCTGGTTGGTTTTATCTGTCAAATTCTTTGCCGCTGCCTGAAAGCATGCCTCAGCAGGATCAGGGGTAGAAAATGCTTCGCAAGCAGATCTCAGATCTGACACACAATGGTAGTCTCCCATCCGCGCGCCCAGCTTCGGCAGCTTTGAAAGACAGATGTCGAATTTTTCTACCGGCAAAATGTCGGCGCTCGCCAACTCCGCGCCAGCCAAAAACAACGAGGCAATCATTATAAACAAGTTTCGACCAATCATTTCACCCTCTCCCCTGCAGCCCGCGCCTTCAACTCTTTCCGAATGACCTTCCCCGTCACCGTCATCGGCAGAGCCTCCAGAAAAGCGATCTCGCGCGGATAGGAATACTGCGCCAGCCGGTCCTTGACCCAGGCCTGCAACTCCTCGGCGCTGACTTCAGCCCCTTCTTTGCGCACCACATAGGCCTTGACGATCTCGGTACGCAGCGGGTCGGGTTTGCCGACCACACCCACGGTGGCCACGCCCGGATGGGTCAGCAGGCAATCTTCGATCTCAGCCGGGCCGATGCGGTAGCCGGCCGAGGTGATGACATCATCATCGCGCCCCACAAAGCGCAGATATTCACCGTCCCACACACCGCGGTCGCCGGTGATCAGCCACTCGCCCCGGAACTTCTCCGCCGTTTCCCGGGGCCGTTTCCAGTATTCCAGCAGCATCGAGGCCGAGCCGCGCCGGACCGCCACATCGCCCTCTTCATTCGTTGGTTTGCCATCCTCGTCGATCACCGCAACCTCATGCCCCGGCACCGGCTTGCCGATGCAACCGGGCAGAACCGGGAAATCCACACCACAGGACGACACCGTCATGTTGCATTCGGTCTGGCCGTAGAATTCGTTGATCGTCAGCCCAAAGGAACGTTCGCCCCAAGCGAGCATCTCCGCGCCCAGGGGCTCTCCACCAGAGGCAACCGAGCGCAGACCGTCGAGCCCCTGCCCCGCCGCTTTCAACATGCGCAGGGCTGTGGGGGGAAAGAACACGTTGCGCACATCGCCGCGCGCCACGATGCCGGCGCAAGCCTCCGGCGTGAATTTGTCCAACCGCGCCGCGACCACAGGAATGCCAAGCGCCAGCCCCGGCATCAGCACATCAAACAGCCCGCCGATCCACGCCCAATCGGCCGGCGTCCACAGGCAATCGCCCGGGCGCAGGTGGTTGTGGCTGATCGAAACACCTGGCAGATGGCCAGTGAGCACACGATGGCCATGTAGTGCGCCCTTGGGCGTGCCAGTGGTGCCGCTTGTATAGATCAGCACGGCCGGATCCTCGGGACCGGTGTCGACAAAATCAACGGGTGCGCCGTGCTGCCCGATTTCGGCCACCATCAGCGGCGTCGCAAGATCACCCAGCAAGACAGCCCCTTCGGCATCGGTCAGAACCAGCTTGGCCCCCGCATCCCCGACGCGCGAGGCCAGTGCGTCACGCTTGAACAGTTTGAACAGAGGTACCGAGATCGCGCCGATCTTCCAGATCGCCAGATGCGCCGCCGCGCACCAGGGCGATTGGCTGAGAAGCACTCCAACCCGGTCCCCGGGACGCACCTGTGCCATCAAGGCACGCGCCAGACCATCGACCCTATCCGCCAATTCGCCAAAGCTTACATCGCGGCGATCCGTGCCGGTCAGGTCGATGATGGCCACCTGATCTGCGTCTTGTGACAGACATTGCCGCGCCATGTTCAGACGGTCGGGGATGTCCCAGCTGCCCGCCTCGGTCAAACCGGGAATGCGTTCAGCGAAAGTCATGACGCGGCCCCAGCAGAAACACTTGAAATCGCAACGTCAACTTGACGTTTTTTGATGTAAATCAAATCACTTGCCGGATGATATGAATGCAAAAATTGATCCAGATCAGAGCACCTGATCCGCCACTGTTTCAAAACCGGGATGTCTCGCAAAGACTCACAATAGAAAGAGTAGGCATTCTGATGAAATCCCTGACAGCTGCCGCAGTTTGTGCTGCCGCGCTTGCCACCGTATCCGCTCCGGCTCTGGCCCAATCCCAAGGCGACTGGACCGTCGGTGTCGGTGTTGCCAACGTCAATCCCAAATCCTCGAACGGCACGCTGGCAGGCGCCGCGGCCTCGATCGGGGATGACACCCGCCCGACCCTGACATTCGAATACTTCGTGCGCGACAACATCGGCATCGAGCTGTTGCTGGCGACCCCGTTCGAGCATGATGTCTCGCTGGCGGGCGCGGGCAAAGTGGGTTCGGTCAAACACCTGCCGCCGACCCTCTCGGTCAACTACCACTTTCCGACCAAATCGGCGATCAAGCCCTTTGTCGGCGTCGGTCTGAACTATACCACCTTCTTCGAGGAAGCCTCTCCCTTGGGCAACCTGAGCCTCGACGACAGTTTTGGCGTCGCGCTGAACGCCGGTGCCGATTACCAGATCTCGGACAATGGTGCCCTGCGTCTGAACGTGCGCTGGATGCAGATCCGCTCGGATGCCAGCCTGAACGGCGCGAACATCGGCGAAGCAAAGATCGACCCTGTTGTGGTTGGCCTGGCGTACGTGCACCGGTTCTGATCCTTCCCTCCCATGCGGGACGTCCTCACTCAGGTCGTCACGCAACGCCCCCATGCGGCCCGAACCGCATGGGGGCATTTTTGTCTCAGAGCATCGAACTCATCAGCTCGCGCCCGACCAGCATCCGGCGAATTTCCGACGTACCGGCCCCGATCTCCATCAGCTTGGCGTCGCGGAAAATGCGGCCAACCGGGTTGTCGGACAGATAGCCCGCACCGCCAAACGCCTGCACCGCCTGATGCGCCTGCACCATCGCCTGCTCCGAGGCATAGAGGCAGCAGGCCGCCGCATCCTGGCGAGTCACGTCACCCCGATCACAGGCCTTGGCGACCTCATAGACATAGGCGCGCGACGAATTCATCGCGGTGTACATGTCCGCGATCTTGCCCTGCATCAGCTGGAAATTCCCGATGGGCTGACCAAATTGCTTGCGCTCGGCCATATAGGGCATGACCTCATCCATACAGGCGGCCATGATGCCCAGGCCGATGCCTGCCAGCACCACCCGCTCGTAATCGAGACCGGACATCAGAACGGCAACGCCTTTGCCCTCTTCGCCCAGAACGTTTTCGAACGGCACTTCGACATCTTCAAAGATCAACTCGGCGGTGTTCGACCCACGCATGCCCAGCTTGTCGAAATGCGGCGAGGTCGAGAAACCCTTGAACTCTTTCTCGATCAGGAATGCGGTGATCCCTTTGGAGCCACCTTCAGGGTCGGTCTTGGCATAAACCACCAGCGTGTCAGCATCAGGACCGTTGGTGATCCAGTATTTGTTGCCGTTCAGACGGTAGTAGCCATTGCGCTTCTCCGCGCGCAGCTTCATCGACACCACGTCCGACCCGGCGCTCGGTTCAGACATCGCAAGCGCCCCTACGTGCTCACCCGACACCAGACGCGTCAGGTATTTTTCCTTCTGCTCCTGGGTGCCGTTCAGCTTGATCTGGTTCACGCAAAGGTTTGAGTGCGCGCCATAAGACAGCGAGACGGATGCACTGGCGCGGGCGATCTCTTCGACCACGATGGTGTGCGCCAAATAGGACATGCCCGCGCCGCCGAATTCCTCGGGAACGGTTACACCCAGCAGACCCAGATCACCCATTTCCTTCCACAGTTCGGCCGGAAACTCGTTTGTCTGGTCGATCTCGGCGGCCATCGGCTTGACCCGTTCCTGGGCCCAACGGTGAACCATATCGCGCAGGGCATCCACGTCCTCGCCATGATCGAACTTCATTGTTGCGGTAAACATCGCCTCTCCCATCGAGTCTAAGAACAACCGTTTATGAACAAGTGTTCAATAAGGGGATAGCAGCGATTCCGATATGCGTCAACGATTGCGTATTGCGCCGCGACGTCGCGGCGCAAGGTGACAAAAGAAAACCGCCCCACCGGCTGCGGCGGGGCGGCAAACAAACAATCGAGCGTGCGCGCAAGCGCACTCAATTTAACTATGGCTGCGACTGGTGAACCGCGCTCACTTCGGCCCTGATGATCCGCGCAATCACCGCGCAATCGTCCAGACTGAACGTCAACGGGACCCGCATATCGACAATGCCGGTCAGCACCCGATCACTTGCGGGCATCCGTTCGCTTTGCGCATAGCGCCAACTGTCATAACGCGACGTGAAACCCGCAGGCTCGTCCGCACCAAACCACTTGAGCTCCACCCCTCGTGCCGCACAGCGGGCTATCGCCTCCCGCACCGCTTTCGGGGTCCAATCGAGAAGCAAAAATTGGATCGACGACCCGACATAGCTCTCTGCCGCGGGGCGATCGATCACTGTCAGCCCCGGAACATCTCGCAAACCCGCTTCCAGCGCCTGGTAGCGCTCATTCCAGCGGGTAACCTGTCGGTCCAAATCTTTCAACTGCGGTCGCAGGATCGAAGCCCGCAGGTTGTCCATCCGACCCGATACATTGGGCGTATGGTACTTGATGCGATCAAAAACTTCTGGCCCCGGCGCCGCCAGATGCCGTTCATAGAGCATGTAAGATCCCGACAGCATCACCGCCTTGGCGGCCAGCTCTTCATCATCGGTGATCAACAGACCACCCTCCCCCGAATTCACGTGCTTGTAGGTCTGGCACGAGTAGCAGCCAAAGGCCCCCTGCCGGCCCGAAGGCACCCCGCGCCAGGCTGCCCCCATGGTATGGGCGCAATCCTCGATCACCGTGATCCCGGCAGCGTCACAGATCTCCATCAGCCGGTCCATGTCGCACAGGTGCCCACGCATATGGCTGAGCAGCAGCACCTTGGCCTGATCCGCCTTGGCGGCCAGATCGCCCAAATCAATCGTCAACTTTTCGGTCACGCCGACAAACACAGGTCGCGCATTGACCGACGCAATGGCACCGGGCACCGGCGCCAGCGTGAACGCATTGGTCAGCACCGCATCGCCGGGCTGTACCCCGACCGCGCGCATCGCCGTGGCCATCGCATAACCGCCCGAGGCCACGGCCAAGCAATACTTTGCGCCGGTTTGCGCTGCAAATTCCTGTTCCAGCAGAGCGGTTTCACCCAACTCGCCCTCGGCCACATTGTAGCGGTGCAAACGCCCGTGCCGCAAAACGGCCAAAGCGGCCTCGATGGCCTCATCCGGGATGGGTTCCTGCTGCGTAAAGCTGCCTGTAAATCTCTCAGTCATGCAGGGTTTGTCCGTTTGCTGTCCGGGGCCGTCAAGCGCCCAAAGGTCAATTCACATTTCCCAAAGCCGCGTTTTCGGTCTTTGCACTCAGGACGCGCCCCACCAGATCGGGCAGATCCGCGTAATCCTCCAACAGCGCTTCGGGCTCCAACGCGGCCATATCCGCGCCTGACGGGCCAAAAGTCACCAGGATCGACGGCACGCCCGCCGCGCGCGAGGTGTTGCGATCCGTGTCGGAATCCCCGATCAGAAGGCAGTGATCGGGATGCCCACCGGCCTGCCGCGCGGCCTCGCGCAGCGGCTCTGGGTCGGGCTTGCGCACCGGCAACGTGTCTGCCCCGATGAGCGAAGCAAACGCATCTCGCGCACCCAAACGCTGCATCAACAACTCGGCCAGACCCTCGGGCTTATTGGTACAAATGCCAACGCCGTACCCCAAAACCTTGAGCCGCTCGACCGCGTCCATGGCGCCGGGATAAAGAAATGTGTGGGTGTCGATGGCCTCAGCATAAGCCTCGAGCAGGACCGGGTAATAGCGATCCACTGTCGCCTGTTCCAACGCGCCCAGGCGTTCCAGTCCGCGGGTCAGCATCATCCGCCCCCCGCGCAGGGCGATTCCGGCATCCTGCCCCGGGATCAACACATCCCCGTGCCCCATGTCGCGAAAGCAGTGGTTCGCAGCAGCCAGCAGATCACCCGACGTATCCGCCAGAGTTCCGTCCAGATCAAAGATTACCGTCTGCATCCTGCCCCCATTTGTCCCTTCGCGCTCTGCGGCCCTTCGCGTCGCACAATGTCCTTTAACTCGCGGATAATCTGCGGCAGCGTGAATTTAAAGTGAAATCGCGCCCAAACACCCGCATTTGAGCACCAACAGACTTGAACCCGCGCGCAGGCACCGCGCTAGAGTAACTCAATACGTCGACAGGCAGAACAACCGAACGGAGAGGCCATGGCCAAGCAGTTTGACCGTATCGAAGACCAGCACCGCAGCTTTATCGAAGAGCAGCATATGTTTTTTGTCGGCTCAGCCGGACCCGAGGGGCGCGTGAATATATCCCCCAAGGGAATGGATTCGTTACGGGTGAAGGGCCCCAATCGCATCTTGTGGATGAACCTGACCGGCAGCGGCAACGAGACTGCCGGGCATCTGCGTGAAAACGCGCGCATGACATTGATGTGGTGTTCTTTTACCACCCGCCCCTTGATCCTGCGTACATTTGGCACGGCCCGTGCCACGCATGTCACCGATCCGGAGTGGGAGGATTTGGCCCGACATTTCCCAGCACACCGAAGCGCTCGCCAGATCTTTGATCTGGACATCGACCTGGTGCAAACGTCGTGCGGCTATGCCGTCCCCTTTATGGAGTTTCAGTCAGACCGCGACACGATGCAAAAATGGGTCGACGAAAAGACCGACGAGCAGATCCGAGCCTATTGGGTGAACAGAAACACTGAGACCATTGACGGAAAACCCACTGGAGTTCCCACCTGATTAACCCTGGATGTAAAGCACGTCCCCATGGCGTGGCACCTGCATGTAACGATGCGACGCCAAGCGGAAACCCATGGCCTTCATATGCGAATCTATGTCTTCGAATAGAGCGCCGCCGTCGTACATTGGCACGCGGGACACTTCGCATTTGCATTGATGGAACTGTTTAAGACCTTCCCCCAAGCCCTTGAGAACAGAGAGTTCATGCCCTTGCACATCCACAACCAGCATCGGCCTGGTGGCGCTAGTGACGTCGATGTCATGTCGGGCCAAAATCTCAGGGAGCGAGCAAGTTTTCATCTGGATCACTTCGCCGGTTTCGCGGCTATGCGGGAACCGTTCGCGATAGGTATCGGTCGAAGTATAGATGGATGAGGACGCCCCATCGCCATTGAAGCGATTGAAAGTCAGCTCTTCTCCGGCCGTGGCGGACACCAATGCGTTTTCCGTGACATGGCGAGTGGTTCGGGGACGGGTTGCAATTGCCGTGGTGAGCTTCTTGTAGGTGTCAGGATCAGCCTCGACCCACAGGATCGTCTGGGCGCCGCATCGCTCATAGAATTCCGCATCCTCACCCCAATGCGCGCCCACGTGAACCACCAGGTCGATAGGCGCGCGCCGTTCCATCAACAACTCGTACTTGGACGCACGAAAGTGCTTTCGCCACCCGACTGGCACCAGTTTTTTGGCGGACCTTTCAAGCCCCTTGAGAAAATGCATCATCTGCTCCTGCCGATTTGAGTGGATGCTTATCAGCCCCCTTGATCTTGGAAAAGCGGTCCATATGCTGCAAGACAAAAAAGAGACCCACCGATGCTTGCCGCCTATCTGGATGAAATCAAATCCCACGCCGACCCCGAGCGCGCGCCCGGCATGGCGTCATATCACAAGGTCGAGCGCGAGTACCTGGGGGTAGCAAACCCGATTTTAAACGACCTGACAAAGAGTTGGCGGCAAAACCTTACAGTCGAAGAGCGGGTTCAATTGTCCTCTGAGCTGTGGCAGACCAATGTCTATGAGGCGCGGCTTGCCGCCTCGAAACTGCTGACCCAAGCGCGCATTCGTCCTGATGAGGCCGCGTGGGAGTTGCTGCAAAGTTGGCTGCCCGATTTTGACAGCTGGGCGATTGCCGATCATGCCTGCATGGCGGCGCAAAAGCGCCTGACGGCCGATCCCGAACGCCTGGATCAAGTCGAGGCATGGACGCAGTCAGATCACATGTGGACCCGGCGCGCGGCCCTGGTGGCAACCTTGCCCTGGACCAAACAGAACCACCCAAAACCGGACGATCTGATCCGGCGGGATCGCATTCTGAGTTGGGCGGCAAGCTATGTCCCGGACCGCGACTGGTTCATTCAAAAGGCCATCGCGTGGTGGCTGCGTGAGCTGTCGAAACACGACGCCGACCGCACGTGCGCCTTTCTGGCCGCTCATGGTGACAACATGAAACCGTTTGCCCGCAAAGAAGCGGGTCGTTTTCTGAAGTCTCAGCTTGAATAAACGTCGAGCTCAACCAGTTGCTCAAGCGGCGCCAGCAACTTGCGCATCGCCTCAAGCGACAGGAAGCTGCCCGCTGTGGGATCCCCGGGAATCGGGATCAGCGTCACCGTGGCCGATGCGCCGGTCTGGCGCACTACAACACGGCCGGTGCGTTCGACCTGCACCAGCGGGGTTTCCATCCAGATCCCACCCTTGGTTGGATCCCCCAGTCCAGCGATGGTCTGCTTGGCACCTGTCCAGGTCTCTAGCTTCTGCGCCTGAGAAGTTTGGCTGGCTTCCGCCACCTCCTCTTCCGGCGTCTCTGCAACCTCGGCCACTTCAACCTCTTCCACTGTGTTTTCAGCGGGTTCCGGGTTCGAGCTAAACCACCCCCCAACTCGATCAGAGGTGGAACGCACCTGGTCGCAACCCGCGACCGCGACAACGGCAATCAGCAACATGTATTTCATGCCCCGACCCTAGTCGGCCACTACGCCGCGCACCACCCCAATTCTCACATTGCCCTTGCCGGGCTGGGGGCCACGCTTTACCTATGCACTCATGACCGCACCGCTGATCGATCCATTCGCCCGCGCCATCACCTATCTGCGTGTTTCCGTAACGGACCGCTGCGATTTTCGCTGTGTCTACTGCATGTCGGAAAACATGACCTTTTTGCCGAAGAAAGAGCTGCTAACGCTCGAAGAGCTGGACCGCATGTGCTCGACCTTTGTAGGCTTGGGCGTTGAAAAGCTGCGGATCACGGGTGGAGAGCCACTGGTGCGCCGCGATATCATGACATTTTTCCAGTCGATGACGCGGCATCTGGACAGTGGCGCGCTCAAGGAGCTGACGCTGACCACCAATGGCTCGCAGCTCGAACGCTTTGCCGATCAGCTTTACGCCGCTGGCGTGCGGCGCGTGAACATCTCGCTCGATACGCTGGATGAGAAGAAATTTGCCGATGTCACCCGTTGGGGCCGCCTGCCGCAGGTGCTGCGCGGCATCGATGCGGCGCAAAAGGCGGGCCTGCGGGTCAAGATCAATGCCGTTGCGCTCAAAGGGTTCAACGAACCTGAATTGCCCAAGATCACTCAATGGTGCGCCGAACGCGACATGGACCTGACCTGGATCGAGGTTATGCCGATGGGCGATCTGGGCAATGAGGACCGATTGGATCAGTACTGGTCGCTCAAGGATGTGCGCGCGGAATACGCGCAGCACTATACCGTCACCGACCTGGCTGAACGCACCGGCGGTCCGGCGCGCTATGTGCGGCTGGAAGAGACCGGGCAGAAAATCGGCTTTATCACCCCGCTTAGCCACAACTTCTGTGAAAGCTGCAACCGCGTGCGCCTGACCTGCACCGGCGAGCTGTACATGTGCCTGGGCCAAGAGGATATGGCGGACCTGCGCGCACCGCTCAGGGCACATCCCGATGACCCATCAGCGCTTGAGGCCGCAATCCGCGATGCCATCTCGCACAAGCCCAAGGGTCACGATTTCGACTATTCCCGCCAACGCGCCGACGGCCAGATGAGCCGCCACATGAGCCACACGGGCGGCTGATGTCGTCCCCCACCGGGAAACCGACCCCGCTCTATCACCTGTATCGGGGTGTGACAGCGGCGATTGCCCCTATTGCCTGGGCCAGTGTTGCGCGCAAACTGCGCAAGGCCGGGGTATCAACTGAGCGTCAACAAGAACGCCTGGGCGCGGCCAGCCTGCCCCGTCCACCGGGGCAACTCGTGTGGTTTCATGGTGCAAGCGTGGGCGAAAGCCTGTCGGTCCTGACCCTGATCACCCGCATGGGCGAGCGCCTGCCCGGAACCGAGTTCCTGATCACTTCGGGCACGCCCACCTCGGCCGAGCTCATCGCCAAACGCCTGCCACCGCGCACGCGCCATCAGTTTGCACCGCTGGACGTGCATGGGCCTGTGGGCCGTTTCTACAACCATTGGCGGCCCGAGGCCGGGATATTTGTCGAAAGCGAGATTTGGCCGCAAATGCTGGTCAAGGGACGTGAACGTGGCACCCGTTTGGCGCTGCTCAACGCACGGCTGTCCGACAAGTCCGTCGAAGGCTGGAAAAAACGCCCCAAGACCGCGCGCTTCCTGCTGGACCAGTTCCGTCTGATGCTGACGCAGAATGACAAAACGGCGCAGAACCTGCTGGACATGGGCGCCGATCCGGCCCGCGTGAAGCCAGGCACCAACCTCAAGGCCACTTCGGCACCGCTGCCAGTGGACGAACTCGCCCTGGCACGTATCCGGGGTGAGATCGGGGATCGCCCGCTCTGGATCGCCAGTTCGACCCACGCGGGCGAAGAGGAAACGGTGCTGGCCGCACACAAGGAGCTGCTCAAGAGCGATCCTGACCTTCTGCTGCTGCTTATCCCCCGTCACCCGGATCGCGGGGAAGAGGTCAAACGCCTGGTGGGGCAAGCCGGGCTAACTTGTGCTCAGCGATCCACGGGCCAAGCATTGGCTCCGGACACCCAAGTCTATCTGGCGGATACCTTGGGCGAGACGGGCACGTGGTACGCGCTCTGCCCGCTGGTGTTTATGGGCGGATCGCTGTTGAAAATCGGCGGTCACAACCCGTTTGAACCCGCCCAAGCCGGGGCCGCCGTCATCACCGGCCCCGGATACTACAATTTCCGCGAAACCTTTGATCCGCTGATCGCCCAAGGGGGCGCGGTAGAGGTCACGGACGCCGCCAGCCTTGCAGAAGCCGTCTCACATTGGCTTACCAACTCGCCGGCGCTGAAAGCAGCTTGTGCCGCCGCCCGCACCTGCGTTCAGGATCAAGCCAACGCCTTGGACGATGTTGTGGAAACCCTGATCAAGGCGTTGGAGCTGGAATGACGCCTGAGCTTTTTGTCACCAACTTCAACAAGAACTTCACCGGGGTGTCAGCCACGGCGGCCAATGTCATCCGCCAGCAGGCGAAACACCACGACCTACGACTGGTAGGCCATCCCCTGCCCGGTTGCCCGGACCCGATCACCGCCAGCGACGCCAAGCGCCTGAGCCGCAAGGCGCCTGTCGGGCGCGCCTTTGCGATCTGGCACGTGCGCCGCAACCCGGAAATGCGCGTGGCAATCTGGGCGCGCGATGTGCTGCAACTGCCCATTCGCATCGTCTTTACCTCGGCCGCACAGCGCCTGCATTCGGCCTATCCCCGTTGGTTGATCAGCCGCATGGACGCGGTGGTGGCCACGACCGAACGCGCGGCAGAGTTTGTCCCCCATGTCCGCGCCGTGGTTCCGCATGGCGTCGACACGGACCTTTTCACCCCCGCCGCTGACCGCGCCACCGCCTGGGCCGCGACTGGATATGGCGGCACGATGGGCATCGCCACCATCGGGCGCATCCGACCTGAAAAGGGCACCGATCTTTTTGTCGAGGCGATGCTGCGTCTGCTGCCCGACTTGCCGGGGGCCACAGCCCTGGTCATCGGGCGAGCGGGTGGCAAACATGATGCGTTTCAACAAAAGCTCCAGGACCAGATCGCGGCTGCGGGCCTCAGCGACCGCATCCTCTTTCCCGGCGAGGTGCCCGCCGCCGAATTGCCTGCGCTGATGCGCGGCCTGTCGTTGGTGATGCAAATGCCCCGCTACGAAGGCTATGGCATGGCACCGCTCGAAGGAATGGCCAGCGGCGTGCCCTTTGTGGGCAGCGACGCGGGCTATTATCAGGCCTTCTCAGCCCAAGGGCGCACCGGCTCGATTGTCCCGATAGAGGCCGCCGTCGACGCCGCCGAAGCGGCCAGAGCAATCCTGTCAGACCCGGACAAACACGCCGCAATGTCCCGCGCCGTACGCGAGGTTGCGCAACACAGCTTCAGCGCCGCACGCGAAGCCGCAGGGATTGGCGCTGTTTATGACGCACTCTGGTCAAACACCTGACCCCCTCTTCCTCTTGCCAAAAATATCCCGGGGGAGGCCCCGCAGGGGTCGGGGGCAGAGCCCCCTTCCCACCTTGTGATCAAGCAGCAGGCATCCGCTGCTCGACGATCTCGGCCCACCAGCTGCAGCCAGCCGGGATCGCATTGTCGTCAAAGTTGTACTCGGGATGATGCACCATGGCCGTGTCGCCATTGCCAACGAGAATATAGGCCCCTGGGCGTTCTTCGAGCATGTAAGCGAAATCCTCGCCGCCCATCACCAGAGGCGCATCATCGCAAGAGCCAGACACATCGCGCGCCACCTTGGCCGCAAACTCGGTCTGCTCTTCGGTGTTCACCATCACCGGATAGCCGCGCATGTAGTTGATGTCGGCGGTTCCGCCAAAGGTCGCCGCAATGCCGTTGCAGATCTCTTTGATCCGGGTTTCGGCCAGATCGCGCATCTCTTTCGACATGGTGCGCACGGTGCCTTTGATCTGCACCGTCTGCGGAATCACGTTGAAGGCCTTGGACGAGGTTTCAAACGACGTCACTGACACAACAACCTGATCCACAGGATCCGCATTGCGCGACGCAATCGTCTGCAGCGCCAGCACGGTCTGCGCGGCCATCACGGTTGTATCAACGGTGTCATGCGGTTTCGCAGCGTGGCCGCCGCGCCCCTCAAGTGTGATGTCGAACGTATCGGTGGCCGCAAAGAACGCACCGGGACGGATCGCGAAGGAGCCAACAGGACGGCCCGGCCAGTTGTGCATGCCATACACTTCCTGAATGTTCCAACGCTCCATCATGCCGTCGTCGCACATCTCTTTGCCGCCGCCGCCGCCTTCTTCGGCGGGCTGGAAGATCACCACGACGGTGCCGTCAAAGTTGCGTGTCTCGGACAAGTACTTGGCCGCCCCCAGCAGCATCGCGGTGTGGCCGTCGTGACCGCAGGCATGCATCGCACCATCGGTCTTTGAAGCATACTCCAACCCGGTCGCCTCGTGGATCGGCAGCGCGTCCATGTCGGCGCGCAAGCCGATGACTTTTCCGGCAGTGTCGGATTTGCCCTTGATCACGCCCACAACGCCGGTTCGACCGATACCGGTGACAATCTCATCACAGCCGAACTCTTGCAGTTTTTCCGCAACTAGCGCGCTGGTACGGTGCGTTTCGAACAGAATTTCCGGGTTTTCGTGAATGTCTCGTCGCCATTCGGTGATTTCATTTTGCAGTTCCGCAAAGCGGTTCTTGACTGGCATGTCTCTTCTCTCTCTTGGTTTATCGCATTTACGCGGCAGGCATGCGCCGCTCGACCATCTCGGCAAACCAGCTGCAGCCGATTGGGATGATCTCGTCGTTGAAGTTGTATTCGGGGTGGTGCAGCCCGGCACTGTCGCCATTGCCCAGGATGATGAAGGCGCCGGGACGAGCCTCCAACATGAACGAAAAATCCTCGCCGCCCATGACCATTGGTGCCTCACCGCAGGAGCCACCCACGATGCGTGCAGCCTCGGCCGCGTACTCTGTGTTCGCTTCGGCGTTGCTGGTCACGGGAACCCCGTGTTCATAGGTCACCTCGGCCTTGCCACCAAAACTCGTTGCGATCCCTTGCGTCACCTCATGCACGCGCTGTTCGATCAGGGCGCGCATGTCGTTGGAATGGGTCCGCACCGTGCCTTTGATCCGCGCAGCCTGCGGGATGACGTTGAAGGCATTCGAAGAGGTTTCCACCGACGTGACAGACACCACGGCCTGCAACACCGGATCGGTGTTGCGCGAAACGATGGTTTGCAACGCCACGATGAGTTGCGAGGCCATCACGGTCGTATCAACCGTCTCTTGCGGTTTGGCCGCATGGCCCCCGTGCCCCTCAAGCGCAATGTCGAACGTGTCGGCAGCCGCCAGCATCGGGCCAGACCGGATCGCAAATTGACCGGTCGGCAGGCCTGGCACATTGTGCATGCCGTAAACCTCTTGGATGCCAAAGCGGTCCATCATCCCGTCCTTGACCATCGCTTCGGCCCCGTTGCCGCCCTCTTCGGCGGGCTGAAAGATGACCACGGCGGTGCCATCGAAATTGCGGGTCTCGGCCAGATATTTCGCCGCCCCCAGCACCATCGCCGTATGCCCGTCATGACCGCAGGCATGCATCGCACCATCGGTTTTCGACGCATAGTCCAGCCCGGTCTGTTCCTGCATGGGCAGCGCGTCCATGTCTGCCCGCAGGCCGATCACCGCGCTTTTGGTATCGGTCTTGCCCTTGATGACGCCGACAACTCCGGTGCGACCGATGCCGGTCACGATCTCATCGCAACCGAACTCTTTCAGCCGCTCGGCGACCAAAGCGCTGGTGCGGTGGGTGTCGTACAGGATCTCGGGGTTCTCGTGGATGTCTCGCCGCCACGCCGTAATCTCGGCGTGCATTTCGGCCAGGCGGTTCTTGATCGGCATGTCACTCTCCCCTTTGTCATACCGTGGGATTCGCCACGCTCAGGCGGCAGGCATTCGTCGTTCGATGACCTCGGCATACCAGCTGCAACCCGCCGGGATCGCCTCGTCGTCAAAATTGTATTCCGGGTGATGGCACATGGCCGTGTCCCCGTTGCCAATAAAGATGTAGGCGCCGGGGCGCTCTTCCAGCATGTAGGCGAAGTCTTCACTCGGCATGATTGGATCAGTGGCATCGTTGACCGACCCCGACACCGCCTTGGCGGCTTCGGCAGCGAACACGGTCTCGTCTGGCGTATTGACCGTCGCGGGATAGCCCGGCGTCCAGGTCATCTCGGCCTTGGCGCCAAAAGCCGAAGCTGTGTCTTCGGCGATCCGGCGCACGCGCTCTTCGGCGATGGCACGGTATTCGGGGTCCAGTGTGCGAACGGTGCCCCGAAGGCGCGCGGTATGGGCGATCACGTTCGAGGCGACACTGTCGGTTTCAAAAGTGCCCACCGTCAGAACCACGCGCTTGATCGGATCAACTGTGCGCGCCACAACAGATTGCAATGTAACAACAATTTGCGATGCAACCAGAGTTGTATCAACCGCATCATGTGGCGCCGCGGCATGGCCACCCTTGCCGGTAACGGTGATTTCAAACTCATCAGACGAAGCCAGCAGCGCGCCGGGACGAATCGCAAATTCCCCAACCGGCATGCCCGGCATGTTGTGCATGCCATAGACCTCTTGAATGCCCCAACGGTCCATCATGCCGTCCTGGCACATTTCCAGACCACCGGCCCCGCCCTCTTCGGCAGGCTGAAAAATCAGCACGGCGGTGCCGTCAAAGTTCCGCGTCTCGGCCAGGTATTTCGCGGCCCCCAACAGCATCGAGGTATGTCCGTCATGCCCACAAGCATGCATCTTGCCTTCAGCCGTCGAGGCATAGTCCAACCCCGTCGCCTCGTGGATCGGCAGCGCGTCCATGTCGGCACGCAGGCCAATCACACGGCCCTTGGTGTCGCTGCGCCCCTTGATGGTGGCGACGATGCCAGTGCGCCCGATGCCGGGGGTGATCGTGTCTACACCGATCTCTTTCAGCCGCTCTCCGACAAATGCGGCGGTTTCTTCGACGTCAAAGAGCAATTCTGGATGTGCGTGGAGGTGCCGACGCCAGCCAGTGATTTCGTCGTGCATCTCGGCCAAGCGGTTTTTGATCGGCATTTAACCCTCCTGCAATCGGTCCAATAATCGGTCGGCAAACGCGACGCCCGCCTCGAACTGCGCAACCGTGATGAATTCGTTCGGCTGATGCGCCTGAGCGATGTCACCCGGTCCGCACACCACGGCGGAATATCCCGCCTCTTGAAACTGTCCGGCCTCGGTGCCGTAGCTAACCACATGAGAGGCGTTATCACCGGTGATCTTGCGCACCAATCCCTCGGCCTCGCCATTCTCTTCGGGTTTCAGGCCCGGCACGCCAAAGCGTTGATGCACCTCGATCCGGGCCTCGGGATGAATGGCCTGCATTCCCTCTTCGACTTCGCGGATCTTGTCCCTGACCATGGCGGTCCAGGCGTCCTTGTCGGCGTCTGGGACGGCCCGGTATCCGATGTCGAAACTACAGTGTTTCGCCGTGATATTGGCGGCAGTGCCCCCTTCGATGACGCCGGTATGCAACGTCGTCCAGGGCGGCTCAAACATGGCCGCGACAGGGGTGGGTTCCTTGGCCCGTTCGGCCTCGTTCACCTCATTCGACCACGCAATGATCTTGGCCGCTTCCATGATGGCGTTGACGCCGGTGTGCATGATCGAACTGTGGACCTCGAACCCCCAGACATCGACCCAAAACCCCTGCCCGCCCTTGTGGCCGGTCACAGCCTTCATCATCGATGGCTCGCCAACGATTACGGCCGAGCCCTTAGGCAAAACCGGCTGCATCGCTTCGATCATCGGCGGTGCGCCGGTGCAGCCGATTTCTTCGTCAAAACTCAACGCCAGTTGCAGAGGCTGCTTGAGATCTCGGTACGTGCCCTCGACCAAAGCCCAGATGGCGATGGCGTCGAACCCCTTCATGTCGCAGGTACCGCGACCAAAGTACTTTCCGTCTCGCTCAACAACGGTGAACGGGTCAGTGTCCCAAGGCTGCCCATCGACCGGCACGACATCCGTATGCCCCGACAGAACGACGGCCCCTTCTTTCCAGGGGCCGACGTGGGCAAACAAGGCCGCCTTGTGGGGTTGATCCGGGTCGGGCCATCGATGGCTTTCGATGCCGTGGCTGGTCAGATACCCCTCAACCCAGTCGATCAGTGGCAGGTTGGTGTCCCGGCTGACCGTCGGAAACGAGATCAGCTTGGTCATGATCTCCAGCGGCGATAATCGCTCGGCCATGATGTCCCCTTAGTACCCGCTGTCGGTGGTCAGCACATAATGCCCCGGCTCGACCTCGTTGTATTTCGACGGTTCGGGGCTGTAGTCCAACCCGTGGATGGGCGACGGGATCGGTTTGAAGTTCAAGTCTTTTTCCGACTTGCGCTTGTTCGGGTCGGCAATCGGAACCGCCTTCATCAATGCCTGTGTATAGGGATGCTGCGGGTTTTCAAACACGCGGTTGCGCGGGCCAAGTTCCACAATCCGACCCAGGTACATCACACCCACCTGATGGCTGACGCGTTCGACCACGGCCATGTCGTGCGAGATGAACAGATAGCTCAACCCCAGTTCGGCCTGCAGTTCCATCATCAGGTTCAGCACCTGCGCCTGCACTGACACGTCAAGCGCCGAGACCGCCTCGTCCGCGATGATCAACTTTGGGTTCAGGGCCAATGCACGGGCAATTGCGATTCGCTGACGCTGACCGCCCGACATCTCGTGCGGATAGCGGCGCATAAAGCTGCGCGGCAGTTGTACACGGTCGAACAGGTTCGCCACCCGATCCGTCAACTCAGACCCGCTGGCTACGCCATAGTTGCGCATCGGCTCGGCCACCTGTTCCAGCAGCTGCATCTGCGGGTTGAGCGAGGCAAACGGGTCCTGGAAAATCATCTGCATATCCAGACGCGCCTTGCGCAGGCCGCCTTGGTCCAGCTTCATGATATCGACGCCATCCAGGTCAATTTCGCCCGCCATCGGTTCGACCAAACGCAGAATCGAACGGCCTGCAGATGATTTACCGCACCCTGATTCGCCCACCAGGCTCAGGGTCTGGCCCCGGTTGATGGTGAACGACACATCCTCGACCGCATGGACATTGGAAATGGTGCGACGGAAAAAACCGCCCTTGACCGGGAAGCGCGTGGTCAGGCCTTTGACCCGCAACAGCACCTCGTTTGTGCCTGGGATCGGATCAAGGTTCTGCCCCTCGACCCCCATCAGTTTCATCGGGCTGGGTTCTTTGCTGCCGCGCATCTCACCCAGTTTCGGAACCGCGGCCAGCAGCGCCTTGGTGTAGTCGTGCTGCGGGTTCTCAAAGATCTCCTGAACCGTGCCCTCTTCGACTTTGTTGCCGCGGAACATGACGACCACGCGGTCGGCCATCTGCGCCACAACAGCCATGTCGTGGGTGATGAACATCACCGCCGTGCCGGTTTCGCGCTTCAAGCGGTCCATCAGCGCCAGAATTTCGGCTTGAATGGTCACATCCAGCGCGGTTGTGGGTTCGTCCGCGATCAGCAGGCGCGGCTCACACGCCATAGCCATGGCAATCACCACACGCTGGCGCATACCACCAGACAACTCGTGCGGGAATTGTTTCAGGCGGCGTTCAGGCTCGGGGATTCGCACTTGGCGCAGCAACTCAAGCGCGCGCGCCTCGGCGTCTTTTTGCGACATGCCCTTGTGAACGCGCAACCCTTCGGTCAGCTGGCGACCCACAGTAAAGACCGGGTTCAGGGCAGTCATCGGCTCTTGAAAGATCATTCCGATCTCGTTGCCGCGAATCTGTTTCATCAACTCCTGGTCGGCATTGGCCAGGTCCATTTCACCGCCATCGCGCCGATCAAACAGCAGTTTCCCGCCCGCGATCTCGCCGCCGCCGAACTCGACCAGACGCATCAACGAGAGGGAAGAAACCGATTTTCCGGACCCGGATTCGCCAACGATACAAACGGTTTCGCCCGGATTTACCTCGAACGAGACATCCTCGACACCGACAACCGGACCGTCTTTTGTCTGAAATTCGACCCGAAGACCTTTGATCTGTGCAATAGGCTGATCCAGCACGCGCGCGCTCCCCTTTGGTCGCCTTTGGAATTGAGAGCCAAACGCTAAGACCCTGCGAGGGGGAAAGTCAAACGCATAGATTTTCCCGTCACGAAGGCTTGCAATTTTTTGAAACTCTGTTTCGATACGCCTCGTAACCGTTCTCGGGGGATGAATGGCGCTGACGTAACGTGAACCTGTTTCCCGTTTAGTTCCAACTCCTTAATCGAAGAGCGGCACACGCTGAATCCGCGGGCATCGCGGAGATAATCGAGGCACGTAAGTGTCCAACATGGAGTGTATAATGAAAGTCAAAGCCCTTTTACTTGGTGCGATCGCAAGCACGGCAATGGCCCCGATGGCCATGGCCGAGCGCGGGTCGGACGGCAACGTCAACATCATCTATTGGCAAGCCCCGTCGATTCTGAACCCGTTCCTGTCGGGTGGTACCAAAGACGGCGACGCCTCGGCGATCATCCTCGAGCCGCTGGCGCGCTACAACCAGGACGGCGAACTTGTTCCCTTCCTGACCACCGAAATTCCGACCGTTTCCAACGGCGGCGTGAGCGAAGATCTGACCCAGATCACCTGGAAGATCGCGCCCGGCATCAAATGGTCGGACGGCTCGGCCTTTACCTCGGCTGACGTCAAGTTCACCGCCGACTACTGCATGCACCCCGAAGGTGGCTGCGCGCAGCTGACCAAGTTTGACGGCGTGCAGTCGGTCGAAACCCCCGATGACATGACCGTTGTCGTGACCTTCGACAAGCCGACCCCGTTCCCATACGGCCCCTTCGTTGGCGGCGAAAGCCCGATCCTGCAGAAGGCACAGTTCGAAAACTGCATGGGAGCAAAAGCGCCCGAGTGCACCACCGAGAACTTTGGCCCGATCGGCACCGGCCCGTTTGTTGTCACCGAGTTCAAGCCGAACGACGTGATCACCTATGCGGCCAACGAAAACTATCGTGACCCGAACAAGCCCGCATTTGCGACAGTGACGTTCAAAGGTGGCGGCGACGCAACCGCGGCCGGCCGTGCCGTCATGGAAACTGGCGAGTTCGACTATGCCTGGAACCTGCAGCTGGCGCCCGAAGTGATCGCACAGATGCAAGAAGGCGGCAAAGGCACCCCGATCGCAGGCTTCGGCCCGCTGGTCGAGCGTATCATGCTGAACCAGACCAACCCGTCGCCCGACCTTCCTGAAGGCGAGCGTTCGACTGCCAAACATCCGCACCCGTTCCTGCAGGACCCGGCCGTCTACAAAGCCATGTCGCTGGCCATCGACCGCCCGCTGCTGGTTGAGATCGGCTATGGTCAGGCCGGTGCGGTTACCTGTAACTGGGTTCCGGCACCTGCTGCTGTAAACTCGTCCACCTTCTCGTGCGACACCCAGGACATTGCTGGCGCCAACAAGCTGCTGGACGATGCAGGCATCGTTGACACCAACGGTGACGGCGTACGTGAAAAAGACGGTGTGCCGCTCAAGGTCGTTTACCAGACCTCGACCAACGCCGTGCGTCAGGACTTCCAGGCTCTGATCAAAGAGTGGTGGAGCCAAATCGGCATCGAAACCGAGCTGCGCAACATCAATGCGTCGGTCTTCTTTGGTGGTGACCCGGGCTCGCCCGATACCTTCCAGAAGTTCTATGCTGACGTTGAAATGTACGCCAACACCTTCAACGGCACCGACCCGCAGTCCTACCTGGGCAACGGCATTTGCGACAAGGCTCCGCGCCCGGAATCGCAGTGGCAGGGTGAAAACATCAGCCGCTTCTGCAACGAAGAGTTCGATGCGCTGCACGCTGAGCTGACCCAGACCGCTGACGCGGACAAGCGCGCCGAAATCGCGCGTCGTCTGAACGACATCATGGTTGAAAACGGCGGCATGATCCCGCTGGTGCACCGTGGTCGTCTGTCGGCACATGCCAACACCCTGGGCGGTGTTGTCCTGAACGTGTGGGACAGCGAAATGTGGAACATCGCTGACTGGCACCGCAAGACCGGTTCCTAAGCGTTAGCCCTTGCAAAGCCGCGCTCCGATCATTATCGGGGCGCGGCCTCTGGCATCATGACCCCAAGTCGCACCCAAGAAAAAGACTCATAAACAAAGGCGCACACGAATGCTGACCTTCACTATCCGACGTTTGGTTCTGGCTGTACCAACGCTTTTGTTCATCAGTCTAGTTATCTTCATGCTGTTGGAATTTGCCCCCGGCGACCCGATGGCTCAGGTCCCGCTGACTGTTCCCCCCGAAGTCAAAGAAAAGATGCGCGAGGCCCTTGGCCTTGGCCAGCCCATCCATATCCGGTTCTGGAAATGGATCGTGCAGTTCTTCTGGATCGAACCGCAGGTTCTGATCGACTACTATCTGGGAACAAGCTTCTCCGAGGGCAAGCTGCGCGTGATCTCCTGGCAGACCCGTTCGCCCGTCATGGACATCGTGGTTCAGCGTATTCCGCAGACCCTGTGGGTTGTTGGCACCGCTTACGTTGTCGCCATCATCATCGCGCTTCCGATCGGCATCTACTCGGCCTATCGCCAGTACAGCTGGTTCGACCAGTTGGGCACGTTTGTGTCGATGGTGGGCTTCTCGGTTCCGCCCTTCTTCTCGGGCGTTCTGGTGATCGTGATCTTCTCGGTCCAGTTGGGATGGTTCCCGTCGATTTATGACACCACGCTGGTCGTCAACAGTTGGGAAAGTTTCGTAAAGCAGCTGCAACAGATGATCATGCCGGTCATGGTTCTGGCGTTGCAGATCACTGCGCAGCTCAGCCGGTTCATGCGGGCCTCGATGCTCGACAACCTGAACCAGGATTATGTCCGCACCGCCCGCGCCAAGGGGCTGAGCGAATATGTCGTGGTCATGGTTCACGTCCTGCGCAACTCGATGATCCCAGTTGTCACCGTTATCGCCCTGGGTATCCCGGCCATCTTTGGCGGCGCCATCATCACCGAGCAGGTGTTCAAGGTGAACGGCATCGGCCAGTTGCTGATCGGCGCCATTCAGGCCAACGACCTGCCCATGGTGCAGACCCTCACATTCATTTTCGCCGTGCTCATCGTGCTGTTCAACCTGATCGCCGATGTCCTGTATGGCATCCTTGACCCACGGATCCGCTATGACTGAACTAAGCAAAACTCAGACTACGCTGAACCAACCGGAACCGACCAAACCGCCGCGCAGCCAATGGTTGGACGTGTGGGACCAGTTCAAGACCCACAAGGGCGCGATGATGGGCGGCGTTCTGTTCATCCTGATCGTGGCCGGCGTGTATCTTGGGCCGTTCATCTGGGACATCGACGCGACCCAGATCGACATCCGGTCCCGCAATCAGGGCCCCAGCTGGGCGCACCCCTTTGGCACCGACCAATTGGGCCGTGACCTGTTGGCTCGCATGATGGCCGGCGGCGCGACCTCTGTTTCAGTGGGCATCACCGCGATGCTGCTGGCGCTGTTCCTGGGTTCGTTCGTGGGCGTTCTGGCGGGGTTCTTCAAGCGGCTCGACGGCCCGCTGATGCGCCTGACCGACCTGTTCCTGGCTCTGCCTCTGCTGCCACTGCTGCTGGTGATGATGCTGCTGTTCCGCGAGCCTTTGAATGCGGCCTTCGGTCTGGAACAGGGGATTTTCATCCTGATCGTGTCCGCCATCGGCATCACCTCGTGGATGCCTACAGCCCGTATCGTGCGCGGTGATGTGCTGGCCCTGAAGGAACGCGAGTTCGTTCTCGCCGCCCGCTCCATCGGGACCACCAACTCCAAGCTGATCACCCGCCACATTCTGCCCAACGTGCTGTCGCCGATCATGGTGTCGGCCACCCTGGGTATTGCTACCGCAATCATCACCGAAAGCGCCTTGTCGTTCCTTGGCTTGGGCTTCCCGCCCGACTTCCCAACCTGGGGCCGGCTGCTGTTTGATGGCGTCGACTATCTGCAACAATACCCCGAGCGTGTGATCTGGCCCGGGCTTGCGATCTCGCTGACCGTGCTGAGCGTCAACTATCTGGGCGACGGTCTGCGCGACGCTCTGGACCCGCGTATCCGCGGTCGCTGAGCACAGCAAAAAAGAACATCTGCAAACGGCCGCCCCGCAACGGGCGGCCGTTTGTCTTTCCAGGGTCGCAGAACGACGATATTGTTCCCCTTCCCCATTCAAGATCAAGAAATCTTCCCCCTCCGAAACGCACCATCATATTCACATAGCCTTGATTGTTGATGAGTGCTGGACCTAGTGGAACTCAGTACCCACCCCGGCTGGAGGCCCCCATGTTCGAAACATTCGGCTTTGAAGAGACAACCGCAAAACAAGCCAGTGTCGCGCTGGCGCTTATCCTTGGCGCGATCTTCGGCTTCCTCGCCGAACGCACTGGGTTTTGCTTTCGTCGCGCCGTGGTGGGAGAAGATCGCCGCTCTGCTGCCGGTGTCTGGATGATGGCCCTGGCCGTGGCCGTGATCGGCACCCAGTGGCTGGTGTCAGCGGAACTGATCACTTTCGACGAGCACCGTTTTATGGCATCTGAATTCCCCATACTCGCGATCGTTCTGGGCGGGGTGATGTTCGGCATCGGCATGGTGTTGACCCGAGGCTGTGTTTCCCGCCTGACCGTTTTGGGGGGCACCGGAAACCTGCGCGCTTTGCTGGTTCTGTTGGTGTTTGCCGTGGTGGCCCACGCCATGCTCAAGGGCGTCTTGGCCCCGCTGCGGGTGGCGGTCGGTTCGGTCACTTTTGATCTTGGTTCCAACGTCTCGCTCGCAACTTTGCCCGGTGGCGCTTGGCTCTATGCCGGTGCGTTGGGTGGGGCCGCTCTGATCACGGCCCTGCGGTCGGGGAATGGTCCACTGGTCTTGCTTGGGGCAGCCCTCATCGGTGCATTGGCTCCGCTGGGGTGGGTCGGCACCGGCTACATTCTGCTGGATGAGTTTGACCCCATTGCGCTGGAAAGCCTGTCCTTCACCTCTCCGGCTGCAGACAGCCTGTTCTACACCGTTGCGTCGACTTCGATCTTGCCGGGCTTTGGCGTGGGCTTGATGGGTGGTGTCCTGACCGGTGCCTTGGTCGCAGCCCTGCTGTTCGGCAGTTTCCGCTGGCAGAGTTTCGAAAGCCCGCGCCAGACCGGGCGTTATCTGGCTGGTGCAGCGCTCATGGGGATGGGCGGCGTTCTTGCCGGCGGTTGTACGGTTGGCGCTGGTTTGTCAGGTGTTCCCACCCTGAGCGTCGCCGCAATCACCGCCCTGCTGTCGATCGCTTTTGGGGGCAAACTGGCAGATCAGGCTATTCGATCCGCTTCCGGATCCGGCGCACCATCAGCCACACCAACCCAACAACCGGCAGAGTGACCAGCGCGGTGATCATCCCCTTGCTCAATCCCGTCGCAGTCAGCGGATAGAGCAGATACGCCGCCAGAGAGACCGCGTAGTAGCTGATCGCCACCACCGACAGCCCCTCGACCGTGTGCTGTAGCCGCAGGGCCAGATCGGCCCGGCGGTCCATGCTTTCCAGCAAGGCCTGGTTCTGCGCGCTGCGTTCCACATCGACCCGCGTTCGCAGCAACTCGCCCGCCCGGATCGCCCGGTCCGACAGCATCTGCAGTCGGGTTTCGGTTGACTTCACGGTTCGCATCGCAGGTTCATACCGGCGCATCATGAAGTCGGCAAAGCTCTGCCGCCCTTCAAAGCGTTCCTCGCGCAGGGACTGGATGCGCTGGTTCACGATGGCCTCATAGGCGCCTGTCGCACCAAACCGGAACGACGAGCGCGCGGCCATGGTTTCCAGCTGGGTCGAGATCGACAAGAGCTGCGGCAGCATCTCATCGGCGGGCGCTTCGCCTTCTGTCATCTCGACCATCAGCTGTGTCAGACGCACATCCATCTCTCCCAGCCGCTCGTTCAGTGATTTGACCCGTGCAAAGCCCAGCATCGACATCGCCTTGTAGGTCTCGACCTCGCACAGGCGTTGCACGATCCGCCCCACCCGCCGCTTGCCAGTGGTCTTGGAGACAAAGACGGCAAAGCGCATGTGCCCGGCCGGGTCGATCCGGAAATCCCCTGCCGCAATGGCTGCATCATCCAACACCTGCGACACCGCCAGGCTTTCCGGAACAAACCAATCCGCCAAGTACCGTTTGACCTGCGCTTTGTCAGGGCGATCCAAAACACGCACCATGGCCGAGGTCACCCGTTGCCCCGGCGCCTGTTCCAGCCAATCCGCGGGGAAGACCTCAAAATCCGTTGGGTTGAACTCTCGCTCGCTCACCCCGTCCGAAAATGCCGTATAGGTCACGAACTCTGTGTGCTGTTCCCATTTTAGCCAATGCCGCCCGATCTGGCCGGCATAGTGCGTGGCGTCCGGTTGTGGGTGCGGCGCGCCGTGGCGATCCAACAGATCCAACAGATGCGCCCGGTCCACCCCCCTGTCACGACCCGCCGCCTGATCCGGTTTCTTGATCGCCAGGAACACCACCGTGCAGGGCGCCTGCGACACCGGAAACGGGCGCGCATGCAACTCGTTGGCAAGCGCATAGCGCAAGGGATGGTCCTGAATCGGTGGCATGGGGCGTCTCCGGGCTTTGCGCCACTATAACGTCGCCCGCCTCAACATCAATTATCTTTTTAAATCAATAGCTTAGATGAATGCAAAGGTATACAAACCTCCCAACGCATTGAAACGCAGCGGTTTTTCGCGCCTCCACTCTTCCTCTTGCCAAAAATATCCCGGAGCGCGAGGCAGAGCCTCGCACAAAAAAAGGGCGCCCCGAAGAGCGCCCTTTCCGTTTTCCCGCAATTCCAAGATCAATTGATCATGGTCAGCAGTGTGTCCAGCGAGGCCTTGGCGTCGCCATAGAACATGCGCGTGTTCTCTTTGTAGAACAGCGGGTTTTCGATGCCTGAATAGCCCGTGCCCTGACCACGCTTGGACACGAACACCTGCTTGGCTTTCCAGCACTCCAGAACTGGCATGCCCGCGATCGGCGAGTTGGGGTCCTCTTGCGCCGCCGGGTTCACGATGTCGTTCGACCCGATGACGATGGCCACGTCCGTTTCCGGGAAGTCATCGTTGATCTCGTCCATCTCCATCACGATGTCATACGGCACCTTGGCTTCGGCCAAGAGCACGTTCATGTGCCCCGGCAGACGCCCCGCAACCGGGTGGATCGCAAAGCGCACTTCTTTGCCCTTGGCGCGCAGACGACGGGTCAGCTCCGCCACGTTCTGCTGTGCCTGTGCAACGGCCATGCCGTAACCTGGGATGATGATGACGCTGTCAGCTTCGTCCAGAGCAGTTGCCACGCCCTCGGCGTCGATTGCGACCTGCTCGCCCTCAACCTCCATCGCGGGACCGGTGGTGCCGCCAAAGCCGCCCAGGATCACGCTGATGAACGAGCGGTTCATCGCCTTACACATGATGTAGGACAGGATGGCACCCGAGGAACCAACCAGAGCACCCACAACGATCAGCAGGTCGTTGCCCAGCGAGAAGCCGATCGCGGCCGCCGCCCACCCCGAGTAGGAGTTCAGCATCGACACAACCACCGGCATGTCGGCGCCGCCGATGCCCATGATCAGGTGATAACCGATGAACAGCGCCGCAATGGTCAGAACCAACAGCGGGAAGAAACCGCCCGAGTTCAGATACCAGATCAGGCAGATCAACGACAGCGCAGCCGCACTGGCGTTCAGCATGTGACCGCCCGGCAGTTTGGTTGCCGCGGATGTCACCTTGCCCGACAGCTTGCCATAAGCAATGACCGACCCGGTAAAGGTCACAGCACCGATCCAGATCCCCAAGGCCGCTTCGACCCGCAGGATGTTGATCTCGACACCGTCTTTCTTGGCCAGCAGCGCCGCAAACCCTTCGAGGGTCTTCTTGGTCGCCTCGTCCATGGCCATGACGTTGCCCAGTTCGAAATGCGCGTTGAAGCCCACGAACACGGCCGCCAGACCCACCAGCGCGTGCATGCCAGCCACCAGCTCCGGCATCTGGGTCATTTCGACCTTTGACGCCAGCTGATAGCCGATCATGCCACCCAGGGCGATCAGGATGATCGACAGCCACCACAGGCCGGCACCAGGACCGATCAGGGTTGCAAAGACCGCCAGGCCCATGCCGACAATACCGTACCATACCGCGCGCTTGGCGCTTTCCTGACCAGACAGACCGCCCAGAGACAGGATGAAGAGAACAGCCGCGACGACATAGGCCGCAGTGGTAAATCCAAAGTCCATTGTCCTCTACTCCTTTAGGATTTCTGGAACATGGCGAGCATGCGCCGTGTCACGAGGAAGCCGCCGAAGATGTTGATCCCGGCCATGAAGACCGACGACGCCGCCAGCAGGATCACCAGGAACGAGCCCGACCCGATCTGCATCAGGGCGCCCAGGATGATGATCGACGAAATCGCGTTGGTCACAGCCATCAGCGGGGTGTGCAGCGAGTGCGAAACGTTCCAGATCACCTGGAAGCCCACAAACACAGCCAGCACAAACACGATGAAGTGCTGCATGAAGCTGGCCGGGGCAACAAGGCCCACACCCAGCATCACAACCGCACCAACCGCCAGCAGGGTCACCTGCTGCTTGGTCTGCGCCTTGAATTCGGCGACCTCTTGCGCGCGCTTCTCTTCCGGGGTCAGTTCCTTGACCTCGGGCTTTTTCTGCGCGGCAATTGCGGCCACTTTGGGCGGCGGCGGCGGGAAGGTGATCTCACCCTGGTGGGTCACGGTTGCGCCGCGGATCACGTCGTCTTCCATGTCGTGCACGATCTGACCGTCTTTTTCAGGGGTCAGGTCGGTCATCATGTGACGGATGTTGGTCGCATAGAGCGTCGAGGCCTGCGCTGCCATCCGGCTGGGGAAGTCGGTGTAGCCGATGATGGTCACGCCATTGTCGGTCACGATCTTCTCGTCCGCGACAGTCAGCTTGCAGTTGCCGCCCTTTTCAGCCGCAAGGTCAACGATGACCGAACCCGGCTTCATCGCGGCGACCATATCCTCGGTCCACAGCTCGGGCGCTTCGCGGTTGGGGATCAGGGCCGTGGTGATGACGATGTCGACCTCAGGCGCCAGTTCACGGAACTTGGCCAGCTGTGCCTCGCGGAACTCAGGAGAGGACACGGACGCATAACCGCCTGTTGCCGCACCGTCCTGCTGCTCCTCTTCGAAGTCCAGGTAAACGAACTCGGCACCCATGGATTCGACCTGTTCAGCCACTTCGGGCCGCACGTCGAACGCCAGAGTGATCGCACCAAGCGAGGTCGAGGTGCCGATGGCGGCCAGACCGGCCACACCAGCACCGACAACCAGAACCTTCGCCGGGGGAACTTTACCCGCAGCGGTGATCTGACCAGTGAAGAAGCGACCAAAGTTGTTGCCTGCCTCGATCACGGCACGGTAGCCCGCGATGTTAGCCATCGACGACAGCGCGTCCATCTTCTGCGCGCGAGAGATACGCGGCACCATTTCCATGGCGATGACGTTTGCGCCTTTGGACTTGGCCAGCTCCATCCCTTCTTCGTTCCCGGCAGGGTTGAAGAACGAGATCAGCGTCTTGTCGCCATTCAGGCGCTTGAGCTCAGTCTCATTAGGCTGGCGCACCTTGGCGATGATGTCGACCTCTTTCCACAGGGCCGCGGCGGTCTTGATGACCTCGACACCTGCTTCTTCGTACGTCGCATCCGAGAAACCGGCGGCAACACCTGCCCCGCTTTCGATCGCGCAGTCATAACCAAGTTTCTGCAACTGCAGCGCAGACGCCGGGGTCATCGCGACACGCGCTTCCCCCTCAAATATTTCCTTTGGTGTGCCTATTTTCACCCGTCAGGTCCCCCTTTTTCGCCCGTTTTCGGACGCGGTTTGGTTCGGTTCGCAAAGCCATGCCATAAATTGCGCAACATTATTTCGCAAGCGCAGCATTAAGAACGTTAGGTCCAGTGTCACAAAACTCCTACACCCAACGGCGCGTTTTGCCTTGATAACGGGCAAAATCCGCGCGAAACGTCCGCCTGAGCCGGTTTTCTTCCGGAATGACAAAGCGTCGCTCCAGCAGCCAGACAAAGATCGGAACAAGTGGTAGCGCCAACACGGCGTCAAACCGCAGAATCAGCCCTGCCAGGATCAGAACGTCACCCAGATAAATGGGGTTGCGTGTGCGCTTGAAGATGCCTGTCTGAACCAGCGACTGCGCATTCTCGTGCGGCCAGAGCGTGGTCTGATGCCTGCGCATCTCGGTTACTGCGAGCAGCATCAACAGCAGCCCGGCACCGATCAGCAGCCCGCTGAGAAGGCCGGAAATCGGCCCCTCCAAAGACAACCCAAGCGACAAGAACCGGGACTGCATCCATGCAAGGGCAGCAAATCCCAGCAACCAAAGTGGCGGCAGGTCAATCTTTCGAAGTGTCATGTGCGGTGTTCCATGGATGACACGCACCTTTCAGTCAGCTTGGGTGTCCCCTACTGCATGGCGGCGACAATTGTACAGACCAACATCTGGAATGCGACAATTTGAACGTCGTTTACGGCATGCGATTGCATGCCCTGATACCCCTTTGTGACGGAACGGCGCGGCTTGTCACATCGCCAGTCACGCGTAGGGTTGGGTCAGGAAACGGGAGGACAGGATATGAGTTTGCAGGGAAAACATGCGCTGGTAACGGGTGGCGGCACAGGGATCGGACTGGCCATTGCACGCGCCCTGGCCGATGAGGGCGCCCATGTGACAATCACCGGACGCCGCCAAGAGGTGCTGGAAGAGGTTGCCACCGACAACATGACCGCGATGGCCATGGATGTTCGGAATGAGGACGACGTGACAGCCAAGATTGCGGCGGCTGTTGCCAAGAATGGCCCGATCCAGATCTCGGTCCCCAATGCAGGCATTGCCGAGGGCAAGATGCTGCAAAAGACCGACATGGAATTCTGGCGCAACATCATGGCCACCAATCTGGATGGCGCCTTCCTGACGATCCGCGAAAGCCTGCGCTCGATGCTGGAAACCGATTGGGGCCGGGTAGTCCCTGTTGCCTCTATCGCCGGATTGCGCGGCGCGCCGGGGGCTGGTGCCTATGCTGCATCCAAACACGGGCTGGTGGGGCTGACCCGCACCTATTCCGAAGAATTCATGGGCACGCCATATACGTTCAACGCGCTTTGCCCCGGTTACGTCGATACACCCATCGTGGATCGCAACACCGTGTCGATCTCGGAACGTGCTGGCGTCAGTAAAGAGGACGCGCTCAAGATTATGGTAAGCTCGAACCGCCACAAACGTCTTATCGCGCCGGAAGAAGTGGCCGCCGCAGCCTTGTGGCTGGTCCGCCCGGGATCCGAGAGCATCAACGGCCAGTGCATCGAAATCGCAGGCGGCCAAACCTGAGGGAAACCGCGACACTGCGCCCCCCGAATTCTTGGCACTCAGCCGCGTTTCCTGATGTAAGGATACAAGGGAACGAGGAAGGGAACGGACGTGCCCAAGGCAATTGTTCTAGGGGGCTATGGCCTGATCGGATCGGCCTGCATGCGCGCTTTGGCGCTGGCCGGTTTTGATGTCGTTGGGATTGGACGGTCGCGCAGCGCCGCCGCTGCCTCGGGCGGCACCAACGCATGGATCATTCGCGACATTCCTTCAATCACAGTCGATCAATGGCGTGAATTCCTGACCGGTGTGGATGTGGTCGTCAATGCGTCCGGTGCGCTGCAAGACGGGCTTAGGGATGATCTTGAAGCTATTCATGTCACGGCGGTTTCGCGACTTGCCCAAGCCGCTGCAGATCTACCGGTGCGCATCATCCAGATCTCGGCCGCCGGCGTGTCCGAACAGGCGACAACCGCCTTCATGCGCAGCAAGGCGCGCGGCGACAAGGCGCTTATGCAGACCGCACAGGATTGGGTCGTCTACCGCCCCACTCTGTTGCTCGCACCTCAGGCTTATGGTGGCACGGCGTTGTTGCGCGCGGTCGCTGCCGTTCCCTTTGTCCAACCAATTGTTCTGCCGGACGCCCGCATCCAGACCGTGCACATGGACGACGTCACTGACGCCGTGATGTCCGCCGCAAAAGGCAGGATTCCCGCAGGACCGTCGCAGAGTTGACCGAAGACGCGACCCACAGCCTGCCGGATCTGATCGCCAAGATACGCCGCTGGCAGGGGTGGCCTGCCCCTCGGCTGACTTTCCCTGTGCCGTCTCTCTGCGTCTCAATTCTTGGTCGGGTCGCTGATGGGTTGGGATATCTGGGATGGCGATCACCGCTGAGAACCACCGCACTGAATGTGCTGTCAGATGGCGTTCAGGGAGACCCTGGATCATGGAACGCCGTAGGTGGTCAGCCGTGCCGCAGCTTGGACGAAACCCTCGGACAGCTTCCCGCAACCCGTCAAGAGCGACTCTATGCGCGGGCTTTTCTGGCCTTGCCCATGGCGATCGCGGTGTTGGCCTTGTTCTGGCTCCTCTCGGGGGCGATCACCCTGCTCGATCCCGCCCAAGCGATGCAGGTTCTCACGGACCGCATGGCGCCTGCGTGGATGATCGCACCTTCGGTGATTGGGGGCGCGGTTGCTGATGTTTTTCTGGGGCTGGCCATCCTCTATCGGCCTTGGGCCAAAAACGCGGCACTTGGCATGATCGCGCTGTCCGCAAGTTACTTGATCGGCAGTGTGTATCTGGCCCCCGATCTTTGGTCAGATCCCTTGGGACCAATGATCAAAGTTTTCCCAGGTATGGCCCTGGCCGCGATTGTCTGGCTGATGATGGAGGACCGATGACCTACGACATCCTGCTGTTTCTACATGTCGTCGGCGCCACGGTATTGCTGGGCACCGGGGCTGGCATCGCTTTCTTCATGGTTATCTCGAACAGGTCGCAAGACCCGCGGTTGATTGCCCATGTGGCCGGAATTGTGGTTTTGGCGGATACGCTGTTCACGGCTACAGCCGCCATAATCCAACCCATAACCGGATATTTCTTGGCGAAAGAGGTCGGCTGGCCTGTGATCGAAGGATGGGTGGGACTATCGCTTGCGCTCTATGTGGTTGTCGGCGCATTTTGGCTGCCGGTGGTATGGATACAGATCAGGCTCCGAAGTCTGGCTATCTCTGCCCGCGACGCGGGGCAAAACTTGCCGCCCGACTACCATCGCCTCTACCGTATCTGGTTCGCCTGTGGGGTTCCGGCCTTTGCCGCAGTGTTGGCGATCATTTGGCTGATGCTGACCAAGCCGCCCTTTTGAAACGCGAAAAGCACCGGGGCCCCATCAAACTGACAAGGCCCCGCCAAAACTTTTCAGTCAATGACCCGTGTTGCGCTTTGCATTGATCACGGTCTGCTCCAGCGGATTATATCCTTCTGGCACAGGAACCAGGTTCACCTCTTTCGCATAAGCCGCAAAGAACGCACGCATTTCCGCGACACGTTCTGGCATCTGACCTGCCAGGTCGTGCAGTTCCGACGGATCCGCTTCGATGTCGTAAAGCTCCCAGTCACCGGTGCCCTTGGGGTCCAGGTTCTGCATCAACTTGAAACGCCCCTGAAACACAGCCGACGAACCTGCAAGCTCATAGCCCACAGGATTGTCGTCACCGCGCACCGTCTCGGCCTCTCCCTTCAGAACCGGCATCATGCTGATGCCATCAGGCGCATGGATTTCACGACCATCGTAGGTGTCGCCCGGCGTTTCCACGCCAGCGACCTCAAGCAAGGTCGGCACGATGTCGCGGACAAATGCGAACTTGTCGACCTGGGTGCCAGGTTCCACCACGCCGGGAAAGCGGACGATCAGCGGAACGCGCAGGCCGCCTTCGGTCGAGAAGGTCTTGAAATAGCTGCCTGGCACAGCCGCGGCTGCAGCCCATCCTGGACCGTAGTCCGCATAGACGCCTTTTTGCCCCATGTCGGAATAGTCGCCCTCAAAGTCTTCGAAATAGACCTTGTCATAGTTGGCCTTGTACCAGTCCTGATAGGCCTCGGACAGCGGCAGTTGGTTGGGATCGGGACCGTTGTCGGCCATGAAGATCACGATTGTGTTGTCGGCAATGCCCTTATCCTCAAGGTGCTGCAACAAGCGGCCGATGTTGACGTCCATGTTGTCAAGCATACCGGCATAGGTCTGCATCCGCCGCGCATTGAACGCCTTTTCCTCGTCGCTCAATACCTCCCAATCGGGCATGCGCCAGGGCTCATAGCTGGTTTTGGCGAACTCGGGGTCCAATTCGACATCCGGCGAGATAAGGCCAAGTTCCTTTTGCTTTTCCAGGCGCGAGACACGCAATTCTTCGAAACCGTCGTCATAGACACCGTCGTACTTGTCGATGAATGATTTCGGCGCCTGATGTGGATAGTGCACCGCCTGATAGCCCACCCAAGCCAGGAACGGTTTGCCGTCGCCCAGATTGCTGTCGATGTAGTCGATCATCTTCTGGGTATAGAAATCCGACGAGAAGTAATCTTCTGTCGGCAGGCTGACCAGTTTGTCGTCTTCGTAGTAATGCACTCGGTCATAGAAAGGCGCATAGGGCTGCTCAACCCAGTTGTCGGCCCCGCTTTCACCCAGCATGAACGACCGTTCAAAGCCCCGGTCATAAGCAATCGTGCCGGGCTCGTGACCCAGATGCCATTTGCCAGTCATATAGGTGTGATAACCTGCATCACGTAGCAGACGCGGCAGCGCCACGACCTTGTCGTTCAGATGTCCCTCGTATCCAGGCTTGCCGAACTGGTTGTCGGCCTGGATTTCCAGCATGTTACCCAGACCGGCTAGGTGGTTGTCGACACCGCTGATCAGCATGGTGCGCGTCGGTGAACAGGACGCGCCTACATGGAAGTTGGTGAACAGCATCCCCTGATCGGCCAACCGATCGATCGATGGCGTATCAATCTCGCTGCCAAAGGCGCCGACGTCGGAAAACCCCATATCGTCGGCAATGAGGATCAGGATATTCGGGCGCTCGGTCCCGGCCATGGCCTGAAGCGCGGTGACGCTCAAAGCTACACCGCAGAGCGCTGAAATAAGTGAATTGAATCGAACCATTTAGGTCCTCCGTACTCGTGTCGTCCGGACGATCTGCCGCGGATTGACACCTTGTGGCAAAGAACCCAGGGTTGAGCCACATTTCGGACCTCTCGTTCCAGTCGTTGGTATGCGCGTTCCGTTTCCTGCGATGCGAGGCAAAAGTGATTGACGCAAAGATTTCTGCGGCGGTGTTCGCGCTGGCCAAATACGGCAACTTCCGCGCGGCGGCCGAGGCGATCGGCACCTCTCCGGCCAGCTTTTCGCGCTATATCGGTCAGGCTGAAAGCTATGCAGGTCATACCTTGTTCGAGCGGGGCCCGAATGGGGCGCCGCTGACGCCCGCCGGACGGGATTTCTTGCAACTGCTCGATCAGATGCAAAATGCCGCCACCCAGTTTGAGGCCGGCGTATCGCGCCTGCGCTCCAAGGGACCGGAAACGCTCAAGATCGGCTGCGGCCCGCTGACAACGCGCACAATCATCGCCCCCATTCTGGCGGAAATGCTGGGCGAGAACCCCGACCTGCACGCGTTGATCAACGTGCGCGCCACCAAGGAACCGCTGGAAGGCTTGCGCATGGGATCTCTTGACGTGGCGGTGTGCGACCTGACCCACACCCCGGATCTGAGTGATCTGGATATCTTGGTGCTCCGGAAGGAGCCTGTATCCTTCTGGGCCCGGCCAGGTCATCCGCTGCTGGATGCAACCTCGGTCTCGGTCGCGGATATCTTTCGTGGCCCTTTCACGACAGCGCATCTTCATCGCCATTGGCGCTCGGCCATCGCCGGGATGCTGGGCGGTGATCCAGAGGCTTGGCAGATCGTTGATCAGCTACCGCAGATCGAATGCGATGACTTTGCGCTGGTCGCGGATCTGGCCTGCCGTACCGATTTGGTCGCCGCCGGAATGCACGAAGATTTTGCGCCACATGCGGAAATGGGGCGGTTGCACCAGGTCAAAACTGTTGAGACGATGACTTGGAACATCTGCGCAGCACGGCGAAAAAACGCTGGTTTTCCCGCGCTTGAGGGGTTCTGGTCTCATCTGAGCCAAAGGTTTTGTGCATGAAGCAGCCCGCCGGGCTGGCTGGCTATCCGAAATTTAGCCAACCAGTTTCCAAGACTGAATACCAGGCCATAAACCTATAGGAAAAATAGATTTTCTTGCATATCACAGTCCAAACACAAGGTGTACCAGGCTTGCAAATCCCTGTTTTGTGAACACAAAAGCTGGACAGGGGTGATGGTTCTGCTGTACCCACGCCCCAAGATACTTCAAGCTTAAAATATATGTGAGAGGCCATCATGACCGACTTCGCTGCCACCAAGGCCATGTTCGAGCTGCCCGAGGGCGTGATCTATCTGGACGGCAATTCCCTGGGCCCCCTGCCCAAGGCTGCGGGTGCCCGCGTCCAGAACATGATGACCGAAGAATGGGGCAAGCTGCTGATCACCGGCTGGAACAAAGCGGGCTGGATGGCCAAGCCAACCAATCTGGGCGACCGTGTCGGCAAACTGATCGGGGCAGAACCCGGCAGCGTCGTCATGGGCGACACCCTGTCGATCAAGGTCTATCAGGCGGTTGCCTCGGCGCTGGAACTGAACCCTGGCCGCAAGGTTGTGCTCTCGGACAACGGCAACTTCCCCACCGACCTTTACATGGCCGATGGCCTGCTGCGCTCGCTTGGAGAGGGTTATGAGCTGCGCGTGGTCGACCCCGAGGCGGTGGCGGACAACCTCACCGATGATGTGGCCGTCATGATGATTACCGAGGTGGATTACCGCACCGGGCGCAAACACGACATGAAGGCGCTGACGCAAAAGGCCCATGCCAACGGCGTCATCACTGTCTGGGATCTGGCCCATACCGCCGGAGCCGTGCCTGTCGATCTGTCAGGCTGCAACGCCGACTTCGCGGTTGGCTGCACTTACAAATATCTCAACGGTGGCCCCGGCGCGCCGGCGTTCATCTATGTCTCCCCACGCCACGCAAACCAGGTGCGCCCGGCCTTGTCGGGATGGCTTGGGCATGAGGCTCCCTTTGCCTTTGATCTTGATTATCGTCCCGGGTCGGGCATCGAGCGGATGCGCGTCGGCACCCCGCCAGTCATTCAGATGACTGCACTGGAAACCGCGATGGATGTCTGGGACATGGCCGACATCCACGAAGTGCGCGCCAAATCCACTGAGCTGACCGAACTTTTCATCGCCGAGGTCGAAGCCGCCTGCCCGATGCTGACGCTGGCCAGCCCGCGTGATGCGGAAATCCGGGGCAGCCAAGTTTCGTTCAGTTTTGAGGATGGCTATGCTGCGATGCAGGCAATCATTGAGCGCGGCGTCATCGGCGATTTCCGCGCACCCGACATCATGCGGTTCGGCTTCACCCCGCTTTACATCGACGAGGGCGACGTGCGCGCCGCCGTGGCGATCATCTCGGATGTAATGAACAACAAGCTGTGGGACCGCCCCGAATACAAGGTTCGCAACCGCGTTACTTGACGGACAGACCGGCCCCCGCGATGGCCGCCAAAAGGCTGACGCGGGCGGTGTACATTTCAAAATCAGGGGCGTGTGTTTTCACGCCCTTGAGCGCGGAGGTCAGCGTCGCCGCAATCTCAGGTGCTTCGCCCGGAAGCCGCACCCGCCCCTTGGCGGCCTCTTGCGTCATCCAATCGGCATAAAGCGCCTGCAACGCCCCCTCACCTGAATCAACAAGATCCGAGGCCATGCTGGAGCTGGCATCCAGCAGTTCCATCCCATGCGGAGAGGCCAGCAGCGCCGCAACGCCCTCGCCCTGTTTCAGCATGGCAGCGGTCAGCAACTCTGTCACCGAACCCTCAGCACTCAACGCCTCTGACACAGCGGCGGCGGCCTTGTCATAATGGTGCTGAACCAGGCTGCGGCAGATGTCTTCTTTGTTGCGATAGTGCTGATAAAGCGCCGGACGCGACATGCCCGCTCCGCGCGCGATGTCATCCATCGACGTCTTACGGAACCCATAAGTCGCAAAGGCCTGAAACGCCGACCCAAGGATCGCCTGCTGCTTTGGATCACTGCTGATATCTTTCATGATTCATGCTCTGACAGTTTTTGTTCAAAATGTCAATTGACACACTGACACTTTGCATTAATTATGTCAGGCATCCTAGCTGAAGCGGAGAGATACGCGCCATGGCCACCACACTCACCATCAACGGCAAGACCCATCAGGTCGATCTGCCCGACGACGTGCCCCTGTTGTGGGTGCTGCGGGATGAGGTCGGATTGACCGGAACCAAGTTCGGCTGCGGCGTCGCCGCCTGTGGTGCCTGCACCGTGCACATCAACGGCGAGGCGGTGCGCAGCTGCCAAACCCCGCTGTCGGACGTAGACGGCCCCGTCACCACGATCGAGGGCATCGGCACCCCCGACAGCCTGGCCGCCATCCAGCAGGCCTGGGTCGAAAACCAGGTGGCGCAATGCGGCTATTGTCAATCCGGTCAGATCATGCAGGCCGCCTCTCTGCTGGCTGAAAACCCCTCGCCCACTGACACCGACATTGACGAGGCGATGCAAGGCAACCTCTGCCGTTGTGGCACCTATCCACGTATCCGCGCCGCGATCCATGATGCGGCCAGCAAGATGAAGGAGGCCTGATCCATGGGTATCGGAAAAATCCTGCGCCGCACCTTTCTAATCGGATCAGCCGCCATTGTCGGCGGTGTGGCCTTTGGCACCTATTATGTCACCCGCCCCGCTGCCAACCCGCTTGAACCACGCGAAGGCGAGGCCGCGCTGAACCCCTTTGTGCTGATCGACCAGAACGGCATCACGCTGTTCGCGCCCCGTGCCGAAATGGGACAAGGTGTGAAAACCTCTTGGGCTGCACTGATCGCCGAAGAGCTGGATGTCGAGCTGGAACAGGTCAACGTCCTGCACGGCCCGGCGGCGGCGGCCTATTACAATTCGGCCTTTGTGGCGGATGGCCTGCCCGGCAAGGGTTACGACACCAGCCAGTTCAAACACAACGTGGGCGAGGCCCTTGGCGTTCTGGGGCGGGCCTTGTCGCTGCACGGCACTGGCGGCTCGACTTCGATGAAGGACGGCTTCGTCCGCATGCGCGAGGCCGGGGCGAGTGCGCGTGAGACGATCAAACAGGCCGCCGCAGACCGCCTTGGCGTCTCTCGTGACGACCTCAAGACCGAAGCGGGTCATGTAATCGCGCCCGATGGCACGACGATCCCATACTCCGATCTGGCCGAGGCCACGGCGGCACTCGACCCCATCGAGGCCCCGCTGCGCGACCCGTCTGAATGGCGCATCCTAGGCCGAAGCCAGCCGCGCCTGGACATGGTCGGCAAATCCACTGGCACGGCGGAATTTGCCATCGACGTGCGCCTGCCGGGGATGAAGTTTGCCACCGTGCGCCGCAACCCCAAGCTGGGCGGTGGGATGAAATCCTTTGACGCAAGTGCGGCCGAGAGCATGCCCGGCGTCGAAAAGATCATCAGCGTCGATGACGGCATCGCGGTGATCGGCACCAACACCTGGTTGGTCATTCAGGCCGCTGAAGCGGTCGAGATCGATTGGGAAGACGCCCCCTATCCACCCACGACTGACGCCGTGTTCGCACAGATCGAAAAGGCCTTTGACGACGCGCCAAACTCGACCATGCGCGACGATGGCGATGTGGATACAGCCGTTGAGGGCGCGACCGAGATCAGCGCCAACTACACCGCGCCCTATCTGGCGCACTCCACGATGGAGCCGATGACAGCGGCCGCGCATCTGACCGGCGATGGCCTGCAGGTCTGGACCGGAACGCAGATGCCGGTCTTTGCGCAGCAGCGCGCAGCCTATGTGGCCGGGTTGGACAGCGAACAGGTCGAGATGAACACCACCTATCTGGGTGGCGGCTTTGGCCGTCGGCTGGAGCTGGACTTTGTCGAGGTCGCGGTCAAGGTCGCCATGGCCATGCCTGGCACTCCGGTCCTGACCACCTGGTCCCGCGAAGAGGACATGCGCCACGATTACTTCCGCCCCGGCGCGATGGCGCGGCTGCGGGGTGCGGTCAAGGATGGCAAGGCGGTGTTGATTGACGGCCATGTGGCGGCGCAATCGCCGGTACAACAGGCGGTGGAACGTCTGACCGGGATGGCAGGTGGCGGCCCCGACAAGGTGCTGGTCGAGGGGTTCTTCAACCAACCCTATGCGGTGCCCAATTATCGCATGAGTGGGTATATCGCCGATTTGCAGATCCCAGTCGGCTTCTGGCGCTCGGTCGGCAACAGCTACAATGGGTTCTTCCATGAGACGTTCATGGATGAACTGGCCCATGTCGCCGGTCGCGACCCGCTGGACTTCCGGCTAGACCATGCTCGCGACGAGTGGGACGTGGCCGCGCGCTGCCTGGAAAAGGTACGCGACATGTCCGACTGGACCGGCAAGACGCCAGATGGTGTGGGGCGTGGCGTGGCGATGACCTACAGCTTTGGTACACCGGTGGCACAGGTGATCGAGGTGGTGGACGAAGACGGCACCATCCGCATCAACAAGGCCTGGATCGCCTGTGACATGGGGCTGGCCATCGACCCGCATGTGGTCCGCGCGCAGATGTTCAGCGGTCTGATCTACGGACTGTCTGCGGCCTGTTTTGGCGAGATCACCTTTGATGAGGGCGAAGTGGAACAGTGGAACTTTCCCGACTATGATGCGCTTCGGATGCACACCGCGCCCAAGGTTGAAATCGAGATCCTGGAAACCAACCGCTTCATGGGCGGCGCGGGTGAACCCGGCACACCACCGTCAATGCCGGCGCTTGGCAATGCGCTCTTTGATCTGACGGGCAAACGCGCGCGCAGCCTGCCGCTGAGCCATGAGTTCGACCTGCTGATCTGACACGCATCCCATCTGTAGCGACCTAAGACGCCAGCGGACATCAAATCCGCTGGCGTTTCTTTGTGTTGTCCGCCGTGTTTCCCAGAAAGAAAGGGCTCCCGCACCCGCGCGGACCTGACTGCGTCAGCTCTGCGAACGGCCTTGGGCCGGGCGCCTCGCCTTCGGCTCGGCGTGGTCCCTCCCGTGGCAAACCGCGCTTTTTCTGATCCCAGTCAGTGCGGCGAAACGCCAGCCGCCGCGTGCAACGCGGCGGCCCGGCCCAACGGGAGGTGGGCATCTTCGATGCCCGACCGACGGACGGGAGCCTCCCCTGCTTACTCTCTCACCGTTCCCAATTTGGAAACAATTGTGGCAAACTTGCTGAAAATCTCCCCGTTTTCGTCAGAATGCCTCCCTTCTTTTGCCGTTACCCCCTTTTAGACCGTTCAATGGGACGGAAGGACTACCACAATATCCAAGAAGGCCCGTTTTGCAGAATATCGCGCGGGCGTCTCCTGACTTGGACACGCAAGCCAAGTTAGGACCAGTATCATGCCGTTCGGTTACCTTGTCTCTTTGGGAGCTGACAACACGCTCAATGCCACGGACATCATCAGTGGCGCCTGGACCGAATTCAACACTCAAACCGCACTTGGTGCAGGACAATGGGTGTTCACAGGCATTGATGGTGGCACTACATTCACCAATGAACAGGAACCGGGTCAGTTTTTTGTTGCTGAGGATGGCAACGTCTACTTCGTTCCCGACTTTGGCGAAGTCGACACGCTCACCAGCGCTTCCACGATCACGGCACCAGCTTATACGCCCCCCTCTCCGTTTGATGTTCCGACTGATCTGCCCGACAATATCGTCTTCGGTTCACTAGGAAATGACTCTATCGGCCCGACCTACACTGACGTTTTTGGCAGCAGCCTGAACGACTCGGCCGACAATGCCGATCTTGTTCTAGGATTTACGGGTGACGACACGATCCGCGGCCTGTCGGGCGACGATTGGTTGCTGGGCGGTGCCGGCGATGACATCCTGCGCGGCAACCAGGGTGATGACATCCTTTACGGGGATCGCTCTATTGAATCGCTGAGCTGGAACGCCCAGGCCGCGGATGAAACCGATGTTTCCGGCGGGTTCACCCAGAACACTGGCGACATCAACGTTGCTGTGAGTTTCAGCGACGACCGGAACAACGGCTCCTCAGAGTTTTCAATCGAAAGCTCTGACACGCTCTATGTCGGAGCAAACGAACCCTTCAACGAGCAGTCCTCGCTGTACCTGTTTGGTAACGGCACCGGGGCCACATCGACCACAACTCTCGACTTCTCGGCCGCGACCGGGGCAGACGTCCAGAGCGAGGTGGAAAACGTCTCGTTCCGGATCAACGACGTGGACTTCGGGTCCGGCAATCACCGCGACGTCGTGACGGTCAATGCCTTTGACGCCGATGGCAATCCGGTCGCAGTAACCCTGACCACTGACAGCTCGGCAGGGAACCCGGACACTGTTTCGGGCAACACCGTGACGGCGGGGGATTCCGGTGAAACACAAGCCGATCAGGCCGGTTCGGTTCTCGTCGAAATCGACGGCCCTGTTGCCCGCATCGAAATCGTCTATTCGAATGCCCTGAATGGCACCCAGGCGATTTGGGTCAGCGACGTTTTCTTTGAAACAATTCCCCTGACGGATGGCAACGATACCCTCGCTGGAGGGCAAGGCAGCGATACCCTGTTTGGCGAGGGCGGTGACGACGTTCTGAGCGGCGGCCAGGGCGCAGATGCCGCGGACGGGGGCGCAGGCAATGACACCTTGAACACCGCTCAGGGCGACACGGTTCAGGGCGGTGAAGGCGATGACACCTTTGTGCTGACCGATCTGGGCGAGACGGGCAGCGCCGATATCCAGATTGACGGTGGCGAAGGCGATGAAACCGACGGCGATCTGCTGGACTTCAACGGGTTGGCCGTCGATGGCACGCTGAACTTCACTTCGACCACGCCCGGTGATCTGGCCGGCACGGTCGAGATGACAGACGGCTCCATCGTCACCTTCCAGAACATCGAGCGCATCATCTGCTTTACCCCCGGCACGTTGATCGACACCGTCCACGGTCCGCGTCTGATTGAGGATCTGCGCCCCGGGGATCTGATCGTGACCCGCGACAACGGCCCGCAACCGCTGCGCTGGATTGGACAAAAGACGGTAGAGGCCACCGGCACCAACGCCCCCATCGAATTGCACCAGTCCCTGCTGCAGGGCGCAACCGCGCCGCTTTTGGTCTCGCCGCAGCATCGGATGCTGTGGTCAGGGTCACGCGCGCAGATGTTGTTTGGAGACAGCGAGGTTCTGGTTGCGGCACAACATCTGCTGAGCAACCCCGGTGCACGTCGCATCGAAGGCGGAGATGTCACCTACATGCATCTGATGCTGGACCAGCACGAGGTGATCTATGCCAATGGCGCACCGACCGAGAGCTTTTTTCCAGGCGACGCCGCGCTTGACGCCCTGACCGGCCAAAGCCGGGCCGAGATGTTCTCGATCTTTCCGGAACTGCGCAGCCATCACGGCGCCTTTGGCGAAACCGCGCGGTTGTGTCTGCGGGCGCATGAGGCCCGCGTGCTTGCCGCGTAACTTACGCCGATTTTTGCAGCGATGGCCCCTTGCCCGCGCAGGCCCAGGACCGCACCGCATCCCCAAACGCCTGAAACAACGGGCGCGACACCGGATCATTGGCCGCGTCCCATTCAGGATGCCATTGCACCGACAGGGTGAACCCCGGCGCGTCCTTGACATAGATCGCCTCAGGCGTGCCATCGGGGGCGTAGCCGTCGATCACGATCCGCGCACCGGGGCGCTTGATCCCCTGTCCGTGGAGCGTGTTGGTCATCACCTCTTGCGCGCCGAACAGGCGATGGAACGGGCCGTTCTCGGACATTTCGACCGTGTGGCGCAGGGCAAATTTCTCTTCCAGCGTGCCGTCCGGGGGCATCCGGTGGTTCATGCGGCCCGGCAGATCGCGGATTTCGGGATAGAGCGTGCCACCCATTGCGACGTTCACCTCTTGGAACCCGCGGCAGATGCCCAGAAACGGCTGGCCGCGTTCGACACAGGCCCGCACCAGCGGCAACACAATGGCATCACGCGCCCGGTCAAACGCGCCATGGGCTTCGGTTTCGGGCTCGCCATATTCTTCGGGGTGCACATTGGGGCGACCACCGGTCAGTAGAAAGCCGTCGCATGTCTCCAGCAGCTCGTCCACGGACAGGAACCGGGGGTCTGCCGGGATCAGCAAGGGAATACAGCCGGCCACATTGGCCACCGCGTCCGAGTTCATGGTCCCGCCCGCATGGGTGGGATATTGATCATTCATCAGATATGAGTTGCCGATGATACCAACGACCGGTCGCGACATGGGGTCTCCCTAGGCTGTGCGTCAGGGGCAAACCTACCGAGCAGATCAAACCTCTGCAACAGCGCACGACCTGCACCATGGCGCAGGTCATTGTTCAATGACGCACAAGGTGTGATTTAGACCTCGCCGGTCAGCCCAACCGCTTCGATCGCAGCCAGAGCGGCCGTCGCGTCGTTGTCCGATGTGTCGCCGGTCACGCCCACAGCGCCGATCACGGTGCCCTTTTTGTCGCGCACCAGCACGCCGCCCGGCACCGGGATGACCTGACCACCATAAACGCCGTTCACAGCCGCCATAAAATAGGCCTGCCCCTCGGCCCGCGCCATCTGCGCTGTACCGGCCATGCCCAACATGACCGAGCCATAGGCCTTGCCATGCGCAATCGCGAACCGACCCGGCGCCGCGCCATCCTCACGTTCAAACGCCTGAACATGACCGCCGGCGTCCAGAACCACAACCGAAAGCGGCTTAAGCTCCATCTCACGGCCTTTTTCCAGCGCCTTGCGGATGATGGTCCGCGCCCGTCTCAGTGAAAGTGCCATCCCTGCTATTCCCTTTGCTTCCCTTGTTCAGGGAGCGAGGCTTGGCCTCGCCCCCCATTTGTCTTCACGCGCTCAAGCTGGCCTTCAGCTCCAGACGTCGTGCATGCAATACTGGCTCTGTGTAACCCGAAGGTTGCACGCGCCCCTTGAACACCAGATCGCAGGCCGCCTGAAACGCGATTCCGTCAAAACCGGGTGCCATTGCGCGATATTCAGCGTCACCTGCATTTTGCTCATCAACCACGGCGGCCATCTTTTGCATCGCGTCCATGACCTGATCTTCTTCGATCACGCCATGGTGCAACCAGTTGGCCAACGCCTGAGACGAGATCCGGCACGTGGCCCGGTCTTCCATCAGGCCAACATCGTTGATGTCTGGCACTTTGGAGCAACCGACGCCCTGATCGACCCAACGCACCACATAGCCCAGGATGCCCTGCGCGTTGTTCTCGATCTCGCGCGTGATCTCTTCGTCACTCAGGTTGCGCCCGCCAAGCAGCGGAACAGTCAGCAGATCAGCCAGCGTGCCACGTGCCCCGCCTGCGGCCAGTTCGTCCTGACGCGCCAACACATCAACCTTGTGATAATGCGTCGCGTGCAGGGTCGCGGCGGTCGGCGACGGCACCCAGGCACAGGTCGCACCCGACTGCGGGTGGCCGATCTTGGCGTCAAGCATTTCGCCCATGCGGTCGGGCATGGCCCACATGCCCTTGCCGATCTGCGCGCGACCCTTCAGGCCACAAGCCAGACCGATGTCGACATTTCGATCTTCGTAGGATGCAATCCAAGGCGTGTTCTTGATGTCGCCCTTGGGCAGCATCGGGCCTGCTTCCATCGAGGTGTGGATTTCATCCCCGGTGCGGTCCAGGAACCCGGTGTTGATAAAGGCCACGCGGGATTTCGCGGCGCGGATACATTCCTTGAGGTTCACCGAGGTGCGGCGTTCCTCATCCATGATGCCCAGCTTTACGGTGTTGCACGGCAGGCCCAGGATGTCTTCGACCATGTCAAAGATCTCGACCGACAAGGCGACCTCTTCAGGCCCGTGCATCTTGGGCTTCACCACATAGACCGACCCGTGGACCGAGTTGCCGCCTTCGCGCTGCAGGTCATGCATCGCGATCATCGTGGTGCAAAGCGCATCGAGCAGCCCCTCGCCCACCTCATTGCCTTCGCCATCCAGCACCGCAGGGTTGGTCATCAGGTGACCAACGTTGCGCACCAGCATCAGCGAGCGGCCCTTGAGCAGGCCAGCACTTCCGTCAGGGGCGGTATAGCTCAGGTCGTCGGACAGGGTGCGGGTAAAGGTCGATCCGCCCTTGGTCACCTCTTCGGCCAGATCGCCCCTCATCAAGCCCAGCCAGTTGCCATAGGCCAGCGCCTTGTCTTCGGCGTCAACAGCAGCAACCGAGTCTTCGCAGTCCATGATGGTCGACAGCGCCGATTCCAAACGCACGTCCGCAATGCCCGCCGGATCGCTGGATCCGATGTTCGAGCTTGCGTCGATCATGATCTGTATGTGCAGCCCGTTGTTCTTGATCAGAACAAAATCCGGCTTATCCGCCGCCCCGCCATACCCTACAAAAGCGCCTGCATCTGCCAATGCCGGAACCAGCGCGCCATCCGCAACGCTCAAGCCCGCGACATCGCTCCACGACCCACTGGCCAATGGTGCTGCGTCGTCCAGGAACCCTTTGGCCCAGGCAATGACGCGCGCACCGCGCGCCGTGTCATAGCCACCGCCCGACGGCAGATCGCCCATGGCGTCGGTACCATAGAGCGCGTCATAAAGGCTGCCCCACCGGGCATTGGCCGCGTTCAGGGCAAAGCGCGCGTTGGTGATCGGCACCACCAGCTGCGGGCCGGGAATATGAGCAATTTCAGGGTCCACATTGGCCGTGTCGATGGAAAAGGCCTCGCCCTCTTCGACCAAATAGCCAATCTCTCGCAGAAACGCCTCGTATGCAGCGGCGTCCGCATCGCGGTTGGCCTGATGCCAGGCGTCAACCCGGCTCTGGATATCGGCGCGTTTGTCCAGCAACGCGCGGTTCTTTGGTCCCAGCTCGGCCATCATGCGCGCCAGCCCCGCCCAGAAATCGCCCGCCTCGACGCCCGTCCCGGGCAAGGCCTGCCCTTCGACAAACGCCACAAACTCGGACGCGACCTGCAAACCTGCCCGGTTTTCTCTGACACTCATTGCGCTCTCCCTCTGGCGGCCGTGTACAACTGTATGCAGCCCCAGATAGATCGAAAGTTTCCGATAGGCAACTTTTGTCGCCACATCGAAACTGTCCCATTTCAGCGAATGCTGTTTCAAATGGCGCCGAACAATCGCCTGCCCGGATTGGCGGCAATCCGGACCGGCTTGCGGCCCCAAGTCGAACCCCATAACGTCAGTCACAAAACCACCATCACCCAGAGGCCCCCATGCGCGACGCTGCCCCGACCACGATCTACCTCAAGGATTACTCGCCCTTCGGATTTACCGTTGACGATGTGCATCTGACATTCGATCTGTCCCCCAGTGCCACGCGCGTCACCTCGCGGATCACATTCAGCCCCAACCCGGATGCCGCTGACCACACATTCTTTTTGCATGGCGAAGAGCTGAAGCTGATCCGGGCCAGCATCGACGGCCAGCCCGTGACACCCGATGCCACCGACAAGGGCCTGACCTGTAACGTCCCTAGTTCGTCCTTTGTGTGGGAGGCCGAGGTCGAGATCGACCCGGCAGGCAACACCGCGCTTGAGGGGCTGTATATGTCAAACGGCATGTACTGCACCCAGTGCGAAGCCGAAGGGTTCCGCAAGATCACCTATTACCCCGATAGGCCGGATGTGATGAGCACATTCACCGTGCGCATCAACGGGCCGGAAAAGGTGTTGCTGTCCAACGGCAACCCTACCGATCAAGGCGAAGGCTTTGCAGAATGGCATGACCCATGGCCAAAACCGGCCTATCTCTTTGCACTGGTGGCCGGGGACTTGGTGAACCACCCCGACCGGTTCACCACCAAATCGGGCAAGGAGGTCGAGCTGAACATCTGGGTCCGCCCCGGCGACGAGGGTAAATGCGCCTTTGGAATGGAGGCGTTGAAAAAGTCGATGACCTGGGACGAAGATGTCTATGGCCGCGAATACGATCTGGATGTGTTCAACATCGTGGCCGTTGACGATTTCAACATGGGCGCGATGGAAAACAAGGGGTTGAACATTTTCAACTCGTCCTGCGTTCTTGCCTCGCCCGAGACCAGCACCGACGATAATTTCGAACGCATCGAGGCGATCATCGCGCATGAGTATTTTCACAACTGGACCGGCAACCGCATCACCTGCCGCGATTGGTTCCAGCTCTGCCTGAAAGAGGGGCTGACGGTTTTCCGCGACGCGCAGTTCACATCCGACATGCGCAGCGAGCCGGTCAAGCGCATCCGCGACGTGATTGACCTGCGGGGGCGGCAATTCCCCGAGGACAACGGCCCACTGTCGCATTCCGTCCGCCCCGATAGCTTTGTCGAGATCAACAACTTTTACACCGCCACCGTCTATGAAAAGGGCGCCGAGGTGATCGGCATGCTCAAGACGCTGGTCGGCGATGACGCCTATGCAAAAGCGCTGGACCTGTATTTCGAGCGCCATGATGGCGACGCCGCCACGATCGAGGATTGGCTGGCAGTGTTCCAAGACGCCACCGGCCGCGACCTGAGCCAGTTCAAGCGCTGGTATTCCCAAGCCGGTACTCCGCGGGTGAAGGTGGCCGAGGATTGGGCGGATGGCACCTATACCCTGACCCTGTCGCAATCCACGTCACCCACGCCCGGACAAGACAACAAACAACCGCAGGTGATCCCCGTGGCTGTCGGTCTGCTCGGACAAAACGGGGATGAGGTCGCACAAACCCGCGTGCTGGAGCTGACCGAAAAAGAACAAAGCTTCACCTTCGACGGACTTAGCACAAAGCCTGTGCCCTCGATCCTGCGCGGCTTCTCTGCCCCGGTCATTCTTGATCACGACACGACAAGCGCCGAGCGTGCTTTCCTGCTTTCCCATGACACCGACCCGTTCAACCGGTGGGAAGCAGGCCGCTCGCTCGCACGCGAGACCCTGCTGGCGATGATTACCGATGGCACCGCGCCGTCGGGGGCATACCTAGACGGGGTTCAGGCCGTGTTGCGGGATGACACTCTCGACCCCGCCTACCGCGCATTGATGCTGGGCCTTCCGGGTCAATCCGAGCTGGCGACCGCGCTACATGATGGCGGCACAACGCCGGACCCGCAGGCGATCTGGACCGCAACCGAAACCCTGCGCCAGGCGCAAGCGCAGCATATGCAGGACCTGCTGCCGCGTCTGCATGGCGAGGCGCAGGTGTCGTCCCCTTATCAGCCTGATGCCGACCAATCGGGCCGCCGGGCGCTTGGCGGTGCGGCGTTGTCGCTGATCACCCGACTGGACGGCGGCGCATTGGCCGCATCGGAATACGCCAAGGCCGACAACATGACCCTGCAGCTCTCGGCGCTTGGGTGCCTGATCAAGGCAGGCAAGGGAGAGGCCGAACTGCAAGCCTTCTATGATCAGTGGGAAGACGACCGTCTGGTGATCGACAAATGGTTTGGGCTGCAGGTCTCGCTGGCCGACCCCGAGCAGACGGCCACAGTCGGGCGCAGCCTGACCCAGCATCCTGACTTCAACTGGAAGAACCCCAACCGTTTCCGCGCCGTCTTTGGTGCGTTGGCGATGAACCATCCGGGGTTCCACCACGCCAGCGGCACGGCCTATGAGCTGCTGGCCGCCTGGTTGATCCGGCTTGATCCGGTCAACCCGCAAACCACCGCGCGCATGTGTTCGGCGTTCCAAACCTGGCGGCGCTATGACGCGGCGCGCCAAGACCTGATCAAAGTGCAGCTCGATCGGATCGCGGCAACGCCTGATTTGTCACGTGATGTAACCGAAATGATCACACGCATTCGGGGGGCCTGATGTATGCGCAAAACCCTTCTAATCACCGGAGCGAGCGCAGGGATTGGCGCGGCCACCGCGCGGCTGGCTGCCGAGCAAGGCTATGACTTGGCGCTGAATTATCGCAGCGATCATGCGGGCGCTGCCACCGTGGCCGAGGCCGCGCAGGCAGCGGGTGCGAAAGTGATCCTGTGCCAGGGCGACGTGGCCCAGCCAGACGACATCGCGCGCATCTATGCTGAGGTGGACGAGGCGTTTCCCCGCCTCGACGGGCTGGTGAACAATGCGGGCATTGTCGATGTGACCGCCAAGGTGACCGATCTGACCCACGACCGCCTGCGTCAGATGTTCGACATCAACGTCATTGGCGCGATACTGGTCGCGAAAGAGGCCGTGCTGCGGATGCAGGCGCATGGAAACGGCGGGGCCATCGTCAATATCTCATCCGCCGCAGCGCGCCTGGGATCGGCCAACCAATATGTCGACTATGCCGCCTCGAAGGCGGCAATCGATATCTTTACCAAGGGGTTGGGCGATGAAGTGGCGGCCGACAACATCCGCGTCAACGCGATCCGCCCCGGCCTGATCGAAACCGACATCCACGCCAAGGGCGGTGAGCCCGGCAGGGCACAGCGCCTGTCGCATATGGTTCCGATGAAACGCACCGGATCTGCACAAGAAGTCGCCGATGCGGTGCTCTATCTGCTGTCGGAACAGGCGTCATATGTCACCGGCGCTTGCCTGGACGTCGCGGGCGGACGGTGATGACAGAGCCCTATTCGTTCTTGCGTCATCAGCGACAACCCAAGACGGTAATGATCCTGACCGTAATCTACGCCGGTCTGATTGCCTTGGTCATCCTGTTCAACGCGGCCTGGTGGATCATGGCCGGGCTGGCGCTGTTCACCCTTCCGACCCTGTGGGACTTGGCCACGGACGCAAAAGCCGGGCTCACATTGGACAACCACGTCCTGTCGTGGTTCAGCGGTCGCCGCTCGGCCGAGGTGCGTCTGGATGAGATCGACTATCTGCGCTTTGACACGCGGTGGGACTTTTCTGTCCGTGTGACCGTCTACCTGACCACCGACAAGCGTGTGCGGCTGCCCTATGACAGCCTGCCGCCGCACCGAACCTTCGAAGAGGTCCTGCAAGCACACGGCTTGCGTGTAGAGCGTCATCACTTCACCATTCTTTAGGGAATGTGGCACGTATCGTGGCGTAACTCCCAGAAAGCTGTCCGGAAACATCCCAGCTTGGACACGATTGTGCCGCAAACTAGCGTCAGCTTGAACGGGCTAAGTTTCAAGAACCCGTTTCGGAGCTGTAATGTTTCATCGTCCTCGTTTTTTTTCCCGTCACCTTCTGCCCCGTCTGGCGGGGCTGCTCCCGAACCGAACACAATCTGCCCCCCCCACAAACGCACCAAAATCAGCCCCTTTCCGGGTCGAGGATTGGCTGAGCATCCCGGTCTCCAACCGCTCCGCCGCCGAGCGATTCACCCGCGAGCGTCAGAACCGCGGCCAGTTTCTGGCCCGCCAGGACCGCTGGGATGAGTTGGCTGTGGAAATGGCGGCTGCAGATGCCGCCCGACAGGTTGCTCCGAACGGAACTCCGGTGACGGATCTGTTGGCCTATGGCGCGCGATCTGATGTCATTCAGGCCGTTGAACACGCTCTTGCCGAAGAGGCACCCGCCAATTCCGCATCCCTTATCGATGGGGTCAGCGGTCTGGAAGAAGTGTTAAAGGATCATCCTGGCGACGCCATGCTTGCGACGATTGTTGCCCTGACCCACGTGGACATGGGTTGGGCCTGGCGTGGCACCGGTTGGGATTCGATCGTTCCCCGCCTCAACCGCGAGCGCTGCGCCGCGCATTTCGACCGGGCAGCCGATTTGCTGGCGCCTTATGCGCACGAAACCCGCACCAGCCCGTTCATGGCAGCCGCGCGATGCGCGCTGTTTGCTGGACGCAGGATCAAGAATGTTCGCATGGCGGATGAATACGAGCGACTGATCGACCTTGCCCCCAATAACCACCGCCACATGCGCGCCATGGGCACACAGCTGTTGCCGCGCTGGTTCGGAAGCTATGACGAGTTGGAGCTTGAAGCCCGCCGCACAGCCTCACGCACGCAAAGCATTTGGGGCGCAGGTGGCTACACTTGGGTCTATTTCGACGCCATCGCCATGGACGAAGAAGCCTGCGCACGCGTAGATGTCGAATTTTTTGTCGATGGCCTGCGCGACATCGTCAAGGCGCGCCCTGATCAGGAAATGGTCAACTTGCTGGCCGCCTATTGCGCCGTGGCGCTGCGCAACGGGATGGGGCTGGATGAAGGCGCCGATTTTGTGCGGGCTCAGATCTGCAGCAACGACCGCTGGCTCATCCGTGACCATATGACAGAACTGCACCCTCTGATCTGGGCGCATGCTGCGGACGGGTTCGACAACAACGCGCGCATCACTTCTCCCAGCCGGTTTGCGGCCCGCGGCCGCTCGGATGCTTTACACGTGATTGCAGATCTGTTTCGCGACGAAATCAGCCGCGGCCTGCGTGTGACCTTTACCCCCGACGGCCCCAGGGTCGAGGCCTGACGTCCCAGAGCCCAGTCAAACCCACAAGCCCTCTTGCCCCCCCAGCCGACCTCCCCTAGAACGCGCAGGATACCTTGCGGACAAGAGGCACACCCATGCTGGACCTGACCTACGAGACACCCAAAGTCAAAACCATCGCCGGAGCCAAACACGATTGGGAACTGGTGATCGGGATGGAGGTGCATGCACAGGTTTCATCCAACGCCAAGCTGTTTTCCGGCGCGTCGACCCAATTCGGGGCCGAGCCGAACTCGAACGTGGCGTTTGTGGACGCGGCCATGCCCGGCATGCTGCCCGTGATCAACGAATATTGTGTCGAACAGGCGGTGCGTACCGGTCTGGGGCTGAAGGCCGACATCAACCTGAAATCCGCGTTTGACCGCAAGAACTATTTCTACCCCGACCTGCCGCAGGGTTATCAGATCTCCCAGCTCTACCACCCCATCGTGGGCGAAGGCGAAGTGCTGGTTGAAATTGGCGACGGCACCGCGCGTCTGGTTCGGATCGAGCGTATCCACATGGAGCAGGACGCAGGCAAGTCGATCCACGACATGGACCCCAACATGTCTTTCGTTGACCTCAACCGTACCGGCGTTTGCCTGATGGAGATCGTCAGCCGCCCTGACATTCGTGGCCCTGAAGAGGCCGCCGCCTATATCGCCAAGCTGCGCCAGATCCTGCGCTACTTGGGCACCTGCGACGGCAACATGCAGAACGGCAACCTGCGCGCGGACGTGAACGTGTCGATCTGTCGTCCCGGTCAGTACGAAAAGTACCAGGAAACACAGGACTTCTCGCATCTGGGCACCCGTTGCGAAATCAAGAACATGAACTCGATGCGCTTTATCCAGCAAGCGATCGAGGTCGAAGCCCGCCGTCAGATCGCCATCGTCGAAGGTGGTGGCAAGGTCGATCAGGAAACCCGCCTGTATGACCCGGACAAGGGCGAAACCCGCTCGATGCGGTCCAAAGAAGAAGCGCATGATTACCGCTACTTCCCCGATCCTGACCTGCTGCCGCTTGAAATTGAACAGGCCTGGGTCGATGACATCGCGAACAACCTGCCGGAACTGCCCGACGCCAAAAAAGCGCGTTTCATCGCGGACTTTGGCCTGACCGATTATGACGCCTCGGTCCTGACGGCCGAAGTGGAATCGGCGGCCTATTTCGAAGAGGTGGCGCAGGACCGCTCGGGCAAGCTGGCTGCGAACTGGGTCATCAACGAGCTTTTTGGTCGTCTGAAGAAAGAAGACCACGAGATCACCGACAGCCCCGTGTCCCCTGCCCAGTTGGGTGGCATCATCGACTTGATCAGCTCGGACGCGATTTCGGGCAAGATCGCCAAGGATCTGTTCGAAATCGTCTATACCGAAGGTGGCGATCCGGCGGAAATCGTCGAGGCGCGCGGCATGAAGCAGGTGACAGACACTGGCGCGATCGAGGCCGCCCTGGACGAGATCATCGCGGCCAACCCCGCACAGGTTGAAAAGGCCAAGGTGAACCCCAAGCTGGCGGGTTGGTTCGTGGGTCAGGTGATGAAAGCCACCGGCGGCAAGGCCAACCCCAAGGCGGTCAACCAACTGGTGGCGCAGAAGCTGGGCGAGTAACTGCTGATCAGTCAAAGCGTCAACTTTTTGGAAAAGGCGGTGCTTTTGCGCCGCCTTCTTCTTTGCGCGCTGTCATTCGAACTTGTTCCATACCGCCTCCAAGGCGGCACCTTGGAACCTGCGGCTCTTTACTGAAATATCTGAACAAGTTCAGCGCTTTCAGAATCTCTCCCGGAACACTGTCCCTAAAGCTGCTGCTCGACCGGCAGCAGCGCGGTGATGCCCACCACCAGTTGTTTCCAGAACGTGACGCCTGGCTCTTGCTGTTTCACCGTGATCATGTCGGGCTGCTCATAACGCCACTGCACCCGTTCATCGCCGTCTAACACAATGCGATAGGTATAGTCGGCAAGCCCCTGATCCAGGTCGGCCAGGATGTCACGCGCAAAGCCCTGGCTTGCCATGAAAAGCCCCAACTCGGTGTTCTGTTTGATTGACCGAGGATCCAGGTTCAGCGAGCCGACAAACACCGTTTCGTCGATCACCGCCAGCTTGGTGTGCATCACGACGCCGATCTCGGACTCGGCCGGGACCAGCCCCAGTTCTTGCAGCGAATCCGCCCGCAATTCATAAAGCTCGACACCCGCCTTCAGCAGGTCCGTGCGATGTCTGCGGTATCCGGCATGAACATAGGCATGGTTGGTCGCAGCCAGAGAATTGGTGACGATCCGCACCCGCACCCCGCGTTGCGCCAGATCGGACAGCAGTCGCGCACCGTAGTCTTCGGGCACGAAATAGGGCGTCAGCAGAATAACCTCGCGCTTCGCATCGCGCATCCGCGCCAGCAAGGTTTCGGCCAGGGGTCTGGGGCCACCGCGTACCGGCTGCTTGAGCTTTTGCGGCGGATCGACCACCAGCTCGGCCCGCCCGCGATAAAGCGGAACCGCCGAGGTGCCGATTTGCCGGATGTAGCGATTTTCGACCGCATCATCATAGACTTGGCGCGCCGGTTTCAGCTCTGCGGTCAATTCGTTCCGGGCCTCACGCAATTCCTGCGCAGTTGCAGGGTCATATAGGCTGCTCAGGGGAACGGCCCAACCGTCGTTCCAATACCGGTCGAACTCTTGACCGATCTCGGCGACCGGTGGCCCAACCACCAGCAGATCGAAATCGGCGAACTCGGAACTGGTGTTGAGCTGGAAATACTCGTCCGCAATATTGCGCCCGCCGATGATGGCAAAGGCCTGGTCGGCGGTAAAAGACTTGTTGTGCATACGCCGGTTAATGCGCGAGAACTCCAACGTCATGCCCACCGGTTTTGGCCAGGGCCGCGCCGCCGGGTTGTAGATGCGGACCGCGATGTTGTCATGCGCATCAATCAGAGCAAGGCTGCTGTCGTCCACGGTGGTAAAGAAATCATCCAGCAGAAACCGCACACGAACGCCCCGGTCCGCGGCCCGCAGCAGCGCATCGGCAATCAAGGCACCGCCGAGATCGGGCTTCATCAGAAAATACTGAAGGTCCAGCGTATCCTGCGCCCCTTCGATCAACCGCAACCGCGCGCCAAGCGCCTGATCCCCGTCAGAAAGCGGCACAAACCCCGCCTGCCCGCGCGACAGACCACGCGCGGCCTGGACAAGCGTTGATTGAGGCGCCTGTCGCACTTGGCTGACGGATGTCTCCTGATCCAGCGGCGCACCTGCGCAGGCTTGCAGCAACATCAGCGCACCGATCACCAGACCGCCCTGAAAACAGCCACATATTCGCATCATACCCCTGCCCGCAGCTTTGCCTTGTACCTTGCCTTAAGTGACCTTAGCCCGACGATTTCCCCGCGAACAGGTCTTTCACCTTTGCGTTAACCTGCTAGATTGCCGCGACACGAAGTTCCGGGAAACATCATGCACCGCTACGAATACAAAGTCGTTCCAGCGCCCTCCAAAGGCACCAAAGCCAAAGGCGTGAAAACGCCCGAGGGGCGCTTTGCTCTGACCGTCGAACAACTGCTCAACCAGATGGGCGCCGACGGGTGGGAGTTTCAGCGGGCCGAGTTGCTGCCCAGTGACGAACGCTCGGGCTTGACTGGATCGGTGCAGAACTGGCGCAATGTCCTGGTGTTCCGTCGCGCCATTGGTGCCATCACAACAGACAAAGACGAGGTTGTCGCTACTGCCGTGCCCGGCCCGATGTCCGAGCCTGCCCCGATTGAGGCCCCCGCGCCGCTTTCGGCAGAGGTGAATGACCCGCCCATGGCCAGCGGCGCCGAGCGGATGCTCAAGGACAATGGCGTCGAGGAATTGAGCGACGTGGCCGGAATGACCGAAGCGCTCAAAGCCCGAGCCGAGCGTCAGACCGACGAAGACGCCGAGCCTGACGAGACGGTCAAACGGGACTAAACGTCAATGTCCAGGGCCAAGGCGTGAATGCGCGGCACAACGTCGCCCAAAGCTGCGTGAACCGCGCGGTGACGTGCCACACGTGACTGTCCTTCGAAAGCGGCGGCCCGGATTCGAACGTTGAAATGGCTTTCACCACCCTCTTGGTATCCTGCGTGGCCGCGGTGGCTCTCGCTGTCGTCCACGACCTCCAACTCGGTTGGACTAAAGGCGGTTTCCAGCCGATTGCGGATCTCTTCTGTCATGCTCATTGGCGTCTTCTTTCCTGTTGTCACGGATTTTTTCACCGTGCCCTCTTCTATCTGCCGCCACTTAGATTAAACTCTGGCCTCCGAGTCGAGAAGTTGCGTTCGAAAGGTATCCATCATGGCTAAGTCAGATCCCTTTGGGTTCGATATGTCTGTCTCCTCCGCAAAGAAAAAGAACCCGCGCGGACGTCGGGGCATGTCGGGTGCATCCGAAACATCGGTGCGCGTCTGCGAACATCCTGGCTGCGAGGAAGCAGGCAAGTTCCGCGCGCCCAAAGCGCCGGACGTTCTGGATGATTTCTACTGGTTCTGCCAGCAGCACGTGCGCGAATACAATCTCAAATGGAACTTCTTTGACGGCACAACCGAGGCCGAGCTGAACGCGCAGCAATCCAAGGACAAGGTCTGGGAACGCGAGACCAAACCGATGGGCGACCCCGAAGCGCGCGCCTGGGCCCGTCTGGGCATCGAGGACCCGCATCAGGTATTGGGCGCTAACGGCACCCAGAACAAAGGCCGCACCGGCGGCGGTGGCGGCAAACGCCTGCCCCCCACCGAGCGTCGCGCCATCGAAATTCTCGAGGCGAAAGACAGCTGGACCAAAGCCGAGGTGCGCAAGGCCTACAAGAAGCTGATCAAGGTGCTGCACCCTGACATGAACGGCGGCGACCGCAGCCAGGAAGAACAGCTACAAGAAGTCGTCTGGGCCTGGGACCAGATCAAGGAAAGCCGGAACTTCAAGTAACCAATCCAGCAGACGGGTGAAGAGAGCATGACAACCCTCGTATTCTTGGGATCCACCCGTGACAGCAGCCCGCCACGCCCCAGACGCCTGGGCGCGCGGGTGGCCACGGCCTGCGCGCGCGTGTTGACCGAGGCCGGAGCAGCCGCGGAACTGATCGACCCGCTGGACTACGACTTCGCCCGCCGCTTCAAACCTCACTTTGCTTATGCCCCGTCGCAGGTTCCGGCCGAGATGGAGGCCTTGGCGCAAAAGATCGAAGCAGCCGACAGCTATGTCATGGTCAGCCCCGAGTACAACCATTCCATGAGCCCCGCCTTGGCTGATTTGCTCAACCATTTCGGCAGCTCACTGTTTTCCTACAAACCAAGCACCATCGTGACCTATTCCGCAGGTCAATGGGGCGGTGCGCGGGCGGCAGTGAACATGCGCACCTATCTCAGCGAGCTTGGCTGTTTGCCGATCTCAGCCATGATCCACATCCCTCATGCCCAAGACGTGCTGACGCCGGACGGAAACTTTGCCGAAGACGTGGATGCAGATCGCTGGACCGGGTACTTTGGACGCAGCTTTCAGCAACTTCTGTGGTGGGCCGCAGCCGCCAAGTCGCAGCATCAGGTCGCATCACCGACCGAGGCTTTTCTGACAGCCCCCTCACAACGCAACGCGCCCTAAGTAGCCAACTCTCAACGGTCGCTGGCCAAACGCAACCCGCCGCGCGAAGCGCGGCCCGGCCCAACGGGAGGAGGTTTTTCCGCAAGGAAAAATTGACGACGGGCGGGAGCCTCCCCTGCCCTTGCATAGACCGCAAATTCGAAAAAGCGCGCCGGGGAAGCCCTGACGCGCCTTTCTTTTCATGGGCTACAGACTTAACCGCCCTGATTGCGCTGCAGGCTCTCCAGCACCTGGTCGATCGAAAAGCTCGCCGGTTTCTGGCGCGGCGGGTAGTCCTGGAACGTGGCCAGGAACTGCGCCACGAACGCCTGGGCCGGCACCAGCAGATAGGTGCGATCCAGACGCCATTTCGGATAGCCTATCGACTCGTGCTCGGCCCGCTCGAACGGATCCGAATAGAGATCGATGATCTTGGGCAACCGCAGGAACGTCAGCGGTTCCTGCCAGACATCGAACCCATGTGCCCGCTGTTCGGCAAAGACCACCTTCCACCGATTGTAGCGCAGGTTCATCAGATCTCCGCCGTCCGAGAAGTACAGAAACTCGCGCCGCGGCCCCTCTTCCGCCTCGCCCCGGAAATACGGCATGAAGTCATAACCATCCAGGTGCACCGGCTCATTGCCCTCACCAAAGGGGGCCTCGGTCAACATGCGTTCTTTCATGTCGCCATCACCAAGCGCTGACATGAAGGTCGGGAACCAATCCAGATGGCTGATGATCTGGTTCGACCGGCTGCCGGGGTCGATCACGCCGGGCCATTTGATCATCATCGGAACACGGAACCCACCTTCCCAATTGTCATTCTTCTCGCCCCGGAACGGCGTGGTGCCGCCATCGGGCCAGCTGAACACCTCGGCCCCGTTGTCGGTCGAATACATCACCACGGTGTTGTCTGCGATGCCAAGCTCATCCAGCTTGTCGAGCATCTGGCCGACCATCTTGTCATGTTCGACCATTCCGTCCGGATAGACCCCCAGACCGGTTACGCCTTCGCTCTCTTCCTTGAGGTGGGTATGAATGTGCATCCGGGTGGTGTTGTACCAAAGGAAAAACGGCTTCTCCTGCTCGGCTGCGCGGTCGATGAAGTCCAGAGCCCCGGCGGTGACCTCTTCATCAATGGTCTCCATCCGCTTGCGGGTCAGCGGCCCGGTGTCCTCGACGCTACCATCGGCCGAGGATTTAATCACGCCACGTGGACCAAATTGCTCGCGAAAGGCAGGGTCCTTGGGATAGTCCGCGTTTTCCGGCTCTTCTTCGGCGTTCAGGTGATAGAGGTTGCCAAAAAACTCATCAAATCCGTGATTTGTCGGCAGGTGCTCGTCCAGATCCCCCAGATGGTTTTTGCCATATTGGGCCGTCATGTAGCCCTTGGACTTCATGTATTCGGCGATAGTGGGGTCTTTCTCACTGATCCCCTCTTTGGCGCCGGGCAACCCAACCTTGAGCAATCCTGTGCGGAACCCCGATTGCCCGGTCACGAAAGACGCGCGCCCCGCAGTACAGGATTGCTCGCCATAGCCATGGGTGAACAACATCCCCTCTTTGGCGATCCGGTCAATGTTGGGGGTCTCATACCCCATCATACCCTGATTGTAGGCGCTGACGTTCCAGTACCCGATGTCATCGCCCCAGATGATCAGGAAATTCATCGGCTTTTCCTGGGCAAATGCGGCCCCCGTCCCTGCAAGGCCAATGGCGCCTGCCAGCAACGTCTTTCTGAAATGGCTTAGTCCAGTCATTTTTCTCCCCAAAAACAACATGTGTTGGAATTCAGGGTCGCCGGAGTAGTCATAGTATGGCGACCCGGTTCAATACGCTGAGTATAGCGCGCATCGAGTGATCGTCCCATTGTTTTCCCATGCCAGAGGCTGCTCAGGTGCGTGCCATGTCAAAACCCGGCAGATTTGGCGCAAACGACGCACACCATAAGTCCAGTTCACAACCTTTTTTCGGCACAGCTGATTGGAACGCGTGGTTCCCCTTGCCCTTGCCCCAAAGATGTTGCACCAAACGCTGGACCACGCCCCGTTGGGAGGGGCCGACAGGATAAGGACGACTGGAATGGCTGACGGGATGCTCGACATCAACGCAAAACCCACCGAAGAAATCTCGGTCCGTGAGGTGTTCGGCATCGACACCGACATGACGGTCAAAGGATTTGCGGAACGCTCGGACCGCGTGCCCGAAATCGACCACACCTACAAGTTTGACCCCGACACCACGATGGCGATCCTGGCCGGTTTCAGCCACAACCGCCGCGTCATGGTGCAGGGCTATCATGGCACAGGCAAATCGACCCACATCGAACAGGTCGCCGCGCGCCTGAACTGGCCCGCCGTGCGTGTAAACCTGGACAGCCACATCAGCCGGATCGACCTGATCGGCAAGGACGCGATCAAACTGCGCGACGGCAAGCAGGTCACCGAATTCCACGAGGGCATCCTGCCCTGGGCTTTGCGCAACCCCGTTGCCATAGTGTTCGACGAATACGATGCCGGCCGCGCTGACGTGATGTTCGTGATCCAGCGCGTTCTGGAGCATGACGGCAAGCTGACCCTGATGGACCAGAACGAGATCATCACGCCCAACCCGCATTTCCGCCTGTTTGCCACCGCAAACACCGTCGGTCTGGGCGACACCACGGGCCTTTATCACGGTACCCAGCAGATCAACCAGGCCCAGATGGACCGCTGGTCGCTGGTCTCGACGCTGAACTATCTCAGTCATGACGCCGAAACGATGATCGTCCTGTCCAAGGCGCCGCATTACAACACCGCCGATGGCCGCAAGACCGTCAGCCAGATGGTGACTGTTGCCGACCTGACCCGGACCGCCTTCATGAACGGCGACCTGTCGACCGTCATGTCACCCCGTACCGTGATCAACTGGGCCCAAAACGCCGAGATCTTCCGCGATGTGGGCTATGCCTTCCGCCTGTCGTTCCTGAACAAATGTGACGAGCTGGAGCGTCAGACCGTGGCCGAGTTCTATCAGCGCTGCTTTGACGAAGAGCTGCCCGAAAGCGCTGCAAGCACGAGCATGGGATAACCTGGCCCGGCGGTACGCCGGGCAGTGCCCGTCCGCCCCCATGGGCGGGCACTTCGTTTCCCGCCCGCGGCCGGGCACAACACGTTCTCGACCTGAGAGAAGACTGGACAACGGCTGCGCAAGACGGAATGCTTCGACCAAGGACAGCATGCGATCATGAAAAAGCCCAACGACAACCCCGCCGATCCGTTCAAAAAGGCCCTGGCCGAGGCCACCAAGGTCATGGCCGACGATCCTGAGCTGAACGTAACCTATACGGTCGATCCCTCGGGCGTGTCGGGCGACTCGATGCGGTTGCCCCAGGTCAGCCGCCGCATGTCCCGCGAAGAGGTTCTGCTAGCTCGCGGCACCGCCGACGCCCTGGCCTTGCAACGCAAGTACCACAACGCCGAAACCCACGCCCGCTATGCCCCTCCGGGCAACATGGCGCGCGATCTCTATGAGGCGATGGAAACCGCCCGGTGCGAGGCCATGGGCGCCCGCGATATGCCGGGCACTGCGTCCAACATCGACGTCAAAATCACGCATGAAGCGCTGCGCCGGGGCTATGACCAATGCACCCAGGCCGCCGATGCCCCCCTGCCCGTCGCGGCCGGCTACCTGATCCGCCATCTCGCCACCGGGCGAGAGCTGCCTGCGGCTGCGGCCAACGTCATGGACCTGTGGCGCGGCTTCATCGAGGAGCAGGCTGGCGGCACGCTGGACAACCTTCAGGACATGCTCAGCGATCAGGCCGAGTTCGCCAAATTCGCCCGCCAGGTGATCGAGGATCTGGGATACGGTGACCAGTTGGGTGATGACCCCGACGAGTTGGACGAAGACCAGGAGGATCAGGCCGAGGACGACGCTGAAGAGCAACCCGATCCCGACAGCACCGGTCAGGACGACCAGGATCAGGAAGACGCTGACGCCAACCCCGAGCAATCGCAGGAAGAGCAGCAGGACCAATCCCAGGCCCAGGTCTCGATGGACGAAATGGCCGATGAGGAGCTTGGCGAAGAGGCCGAGATGCCCGAAGGCGAGGCCCCGCTGGAGCCACCTGCACCGCAGCCCGTCTCGGATGCCGACCCCGACTATCTGGTCTATCTCTCTGAACATGATGAGGAAATCGCCGCCGAAGATCTGGCCGAGCCTGCCGAGCTGGAACGTCTGCGCGCCTATCTTGATCAGCAGCTGGAGCCGCTCAAGGGCGCAGTGAGCCGATTGGCCAACAAGCTGCAACGCCGCCTGCAGGCGCAGCAAAACCGCAGCTGGGAGTTCGACCGCGAAGAGGGCATCCTGGATGCGGGCCGTCTGGCGCGTGTTGTGGCCAACCCCACCACGCCACTGTCGTTCAAGGTGGAAAAAGACACCGAATTCCGCGACACCGTGGTGACGCTTCTGCTGGACAACTCCGGCTCGATGCGCGGCCGCCCGATCTCGATCGCAGCGATCTGTGCCGATGTTCTGGCGCGCACGCTGGAACGCTGCAACGTCAAGGTCGAGATCCTGGGCTTCACCACCCGCGCCTGGAAAGGTGGCCAAGCGCGCGAGGCGTGGTTGAACGACGGTCGCCCACAACAACCAGGCCGCCTCAATGACCTGCGTCACATCATCTACAAGGGGGCCGACTCGCCCTGGCGCCGTGCCCGTCCCAACCTGGGTCTGATGATGAAAGAGGGGCTCTTGAAGGAAAACATCGACGGCGAGGCGCTGGAATGGGCGCACCGCCGGATGATGGCGCGGCGTGAGCAGCGCAAGATCCTGATGGTGATCTCGGACGGCGCACCGGTGGATGACAGCACCCTGTCGGTCAACCCCGCCAACTATCTGGAAAAACACCTGCGCGACGTGATCGCCATGGTGGAAAAACGCAAGATGGTGGAACTGCTGGCGATCGGCATCGGCCATGACGTCACCCGCTACTACGACCGCGCGGTGACCATCACCGACGTCGAGCAATTGGCAGGCGCAATGACCGAACAACTGGCCGCCCTCTTCGACAGCGACCCCCGCGCCCGCGCCCGGGTGATGGGTATGAAACGCGCAAGCTGATCCAGAACGGTGCGGCCTTCCACTGCCGCCCCTTCTTCACCTTTTCAGAAATACCCCGGGGGAGGAGCGCAGCGACGGGGGCAGCGCCCCCTTCCCGCTATTCCAATATCTCACGAAACGCCTGATAGTCCTCGCCGTAACAGTCCGAGATCAGACCAGTCACATTTCGCGTGCTCACAACCTCTGTCCCGTCCTGGTTCAGCGTGACCTCCCAATAGGTCCGCCCGATGTAGGTGCCCCCGGGCGTGTGCGCATCCGTCACCGAACACAGGGCCGGAAGCCCGTTTTTCGCAAACACCCGCGACACGCCTGCCTGTCCCGGATTGGACGGATCACTCATGTTCTTGGCTATGGCCTCGGCCGCGGTTTGGCGGGCCCGCTCCACAAATTCCGACTGCTCCTGTGCGACGGCAGGACAGGCAAGACATAGGATCGCGGCAAGATATCGTATCATGCCACCACCTTAGCCACGTCCCAGCGATTGCCAAGACCACGCTTTCCCGTCTGGACATTTCCGCGCTGGCCCCTCACCTTTCGCCCAACCCAAGACACCACAGATGAGGCCCCCATGTTCCAGAGCTTTGAGGTCACCGCCCGTCCCGAGCAAGGCCCTCCGCGCCTTAGCGCCCTGCGCGCCGAGATCGCCAAACAGGGTCTTGATGGCTTCCTGGTGCCCCGCGCCGATGCGCATCAGGGTGAATATGTCGCGGCCCGTGATGAGCGGCTGGCCTGGCTGACCGGCTTTACCGGCTCGGCCGGGTTCTGCGTGGTGCTGGAGCAGATCGCAGGCGTTTTCATCGACGGGCGCTATCGCACCCAGGTCAAGGCGCAGGTCGCTGCGGAATACACGCCCGTCCCCTGGCCCGACATCACCCTGTCGGTCTGGCTGAAAGAACAGCTGCCAAACGGCGGCAAGGTTGGGTACGACGCCTGGCTGCATTCCGCAGGCCAGATCACGCAGGCCGAAAAAGAACTCAAGGGCTCGGGCATCGAGTTGATCCGCACCGAAAACCTGGTCGATGCAATCTGGGAGGATCAGCCTGAACCGCCGATGAACCCGGTCAAGGCCCATCCGCTTGAGTTTGCAGGGGAAAGCGCGGCTGAGAAGACGACGCGACTGGCCGCAGATCTGGCAAAAGCAGGGCATGGTTCCGCCGTGATCACCTTGCCGGATTCGATCATGTGGCTGTTAAACATTCGCGGCGCCGACATTCCGCGCAACCCGGTGGCCCATGGCTTTGCCATCCTGCACGACACCGGCGCAGTGGATCTGTTCATGGCCGCCGAAAAGCTCAAGGAACTGGGTGATCATTTCCCCGACACGGTGGCCATCCACGATCCTGCGGACTTCCTGACCGCCGTCGATACGCTTGCTGGCCAAGTCCAGGTCGACGCAGGCACCGTGCCGCAGAAGGTGGCCGACATCCTGGGTGATCGGATGGTGGATGCGGGCGATCCCTGCGCCCTGCCCAAGGCGCGCAAGAACGCCGCCGAAATCGAGGGCTCGGCCGAGGCGCATCTGCGCGACGGGGCGGCCATTGTGGAATTGCTGGCCTGGCTCGACGCGCAAGAACCCGGCTCCCTGACCGAAACGCAGGTGGTCACCGAGCTTGAAGCCCGTCGTCGCACCGACAACGCCCTGCAGGACATCAGCTTCGAGACGATCTCGGGCACCGGTCCCAATGGCGCGATCATGCACTACCGCGTGACCGAAGAAACCGACAGCACGATCCAGGACGGCCACCTGCTGGTTCTGGACAGCGGCGGGCAATATCTGGACGGCACCACCGACATCACCCGCACCATTGCAATTGGCGAGGTCGGCGACGAGGAGAAAGCCTGTTTCACCCGTGTCCTCAAAGGCATGATCGCCATGTCGATGCTGCGTTGGCCTGCTGGACTTGCGGGTCGTGACATCGAATGCGTCGCGCGCATGCCACTGTGGCTGGCCGGGCAGGATTTCAACCACGGGGTCGGGCACGGCGTTGGGGCCTACCTGAGCGTTCACGAAGGCCCGCAGCGTCTTGCGCGCACCAGCCACGTGCCGTTTGAGCCGGGCATGATCCTGTCAAACGAGCCGGGGTATTACCGCGAAGGCGCCTTTGGCATCCGCATCGAAAACCTGGTGGTGGTGCAAGAGGCGCCGGACCTGGCGACCTCGGACCGGGAACGGGCGATGCTGTCGTGGCGGACTTTGACCTTTGCCCCCATTGACCGCCGCCTGATCGTCGTGGATATGTTGTCCGCCGAAGAACGGGATTGGCTGAACGCCTATCACCGCGATGTGGCCGAAAAGATCGGCCCACGTGTGGGACCGCAGGCGCGCCAGTGGCTGGACGCCGCAACCGCGCCAGTTTGACACAAGAGGTCTGACACAAGGCTGTTACACGGGCGGGCGACAAGACCGCCCACCACTAAGACGATGGGGAAGGAGACAACATGACAGATCACATCAAGATCCGAAAACCGGGCGGCAAATGGAGCGTACGTTCCGGCGGGGCCATCCTTGGCGAAAGCAGCGAGGTGCTGGAGTTGAGCGAAGGCGACATGGATCCGGTGATCTACTTCCCCCGCAAGGACATCGCGATGGCGTTCCTGGATGTGTCCGACAAGACCACCCATTGCCCGCACAAGGGCGATGCAACCTATTTCTCGATCGTCAACCGCTCGTCCGTCACCAAGGATGCAGCCTGGTCGTACGAGGCGCCCATTGAAGCCGTGGCCCAGATCAAAGATTATCTTGCCTTCCACCTGCGCGACGGCGTGACTGTCGAACAACTATGAGGGGTATCACCCTCACTGGCCCAGCCGAGTTCAACTGAACACAAATTAAACGGGCGCATCACTTTGCTGATGCGCCCGTTTGGGTTGCACCTCAAAAATCCGGCCTGCGTTTTTCGACAATGCAAGCAGGATACAGTCGCTGGCGAGACAAATTAAATTTCAACGCAAAAGCGGCTTTCGACGCCACCCTCATGCGCATCGGAAAAGGGAAAGGAACCAGCGGTCAACCTTTCTGCGTCAGAGACCGCTCGCTGAATGCTGCCATTGAACCCGTTTCAATCTGTTCCCCTTAAGGTCTCTCCCATAAACGCCCGACCGGTTGCGTGACCCATGGTCGCGTTTGATAAAGGTGAGCCTGTTTTACCTCTTCTGGCTTAAGACGCCCCAATGGCGGGCCTAAGGCCCGCCACTCTCAATACCCAAGGCAAGCCTAAGTTCGGTCAAAGTGGACATCTGCCTAAAGCCGCTCATAGGCCAAGTCCCAATTGCCAGTGCTCGGTGTCTTCTTACGAGTGCTCTTCAGCCGCCGTGGCCGCCAACGCCCGGTTGTACGCCTTTAGCGCGTCGATGTGGAACAATGCGCCCACCAGCTTGGGCGGCAGCCCCTCCTTGTGCACGACGACCGGAACAAAGGGCACATCAGCCCGGTCAAAGTAGGGCATCGCAGCCTCGAGCGTGGCGTTGGCCTCGACACACAGCCCCTCGCCGATCATCTGCTCGCAGGCGTCAATATCGGCGCAGCGCGGGTCATCCAGCGCGCGCATCACGGTTGAACAGCGCATCATCGCCAGCAGATAGGCCTGCGGGCCTGCCGCCAGGTGGATGTTGCGGCGCTCCAGCTGCGTCAGAAAGAACGAACGGTCCACGAGGCGCGAAGCCAAGGCAGTGGACATCGATACCGACACCATCACCGCGATCCCGATCTGCCAGTCTCCGGTCAGTTCGAACACGATCAGCGTGGTGGAAATCGGTGCACCCAAAACAGCGGCTGCAACAGCCCCCATCCCGGCAAAAGCATAGAGCGTGTGGGTCCCCGACACGTCCGGCAGCAGGCCGGTGGCGATCAGGCCAAAGGCCAGCCCCGACAGCGCCCCGATCATCAGCGACGGCGAAAACACCCCGCCCCCCATGCGCCCGCCAAAGGTGATGGCCACGGCCACTGTTTTCAACACCGCAAAGATGATCGCGTTGTGCAGCAGCAGATCGCCACTCAGAGCCAGGGTCGTCGTCTCATACCCAACGCCGATGATATGTGGGAACCAGATCGCCAGCCCCCCCAGCATCGCGCCCGAAATTGCCGGACGTATCCAACGGGGAATAGTGAACTTGTCCTGAAGGTGATTGGCCAAGTCTTCGGCGAGAAAGATCGACCGCATCAGGACAACCGCGATAACACCGCACAACAGCCCCAATAGCAGGAAGGCCGGCAGCTCGACATAAAACTTGAGCGATCCGGGTGTGTTGAGCACAAACTCGGTGACGTCGCCGAACTCTAGACGGTTGATCACCGTTCCCGCCACAGCCGCAATCACGATGGGTGCAAAGGCGTGAACTGCAAAGTGGCGCAGGACAACTTCAAGCGCAAAGAGCGCCCCGGCAATTGGGGCGTTGAAGCTGGCTGAAACGGCGGCGGCCACCGCGCAACCCAATAGATCGCGCCCGGTGATCCCGTCTGCGTGGATCCTGTCGCTGACCCAGGTCGACACCACGCCCGCCATATGCACCACTGGCCCCTCGCGTCCCGTTGAGCCGCCTGAGCTGAGCGTGATGAGCGAGGCGAACATCGAGGCGATCCCGGCCTTCTTTTCAACCCGCCCGTCGGTGATGGCAGCCCCTTCGATCACATCTGCAACCGAGCGAACCCGGCCGTCCTCGGTAAAATTATGCAGGATGATGCCAACGATCAGACCGCCAGCGATAGGAATCAACAGTACCCAGTACCACGGCAGTTGCTCGGCAAAGCTGTGCAGGAACTGCACATCTTCGGTCCCATAAAGCGCGGCTTGGAGCGCGTTGATCCCCTTGCGAAAGAAAAGCGCTGCAAAACCGGCGACAATGCCGATTGCAAGCGCGATGAACCAGAACTGGATCTGGCTCGGGCCACGATGGCGCATCACACGCCAGCCGTCCTTGATGGCAGCTGTGGCCTGTCGCAACTGCTGCTGCAGAAGTGTTCGGGTAGATGGGGTCATGCGTGACCTCAGGTCGTCATTTAACCCTGTGTAGGACACTCAAGGTTAACAGAAAAGCCGAATTCCCGCAGGAAGTCGCCGGAAAGGCGTCATAGTTTTCGATATACTACCCAAGAGCCAATTTTGTCTGGTGACATCGTTACGCTTGGAAACGGGGGCACTCCCGCCCGTCGTCAACGCCCCTGCCGGGGCATCTCCTCCCGTTGGGCCGGGCCTCGCTACGCTCGGCGGTTGGCGCTTTTAAAGAAACAAGCGCGCTGAACGCAACCGCGCCGACCCGGTAGGCGAGGCGCCCGGCCCAAGGCCGCTCGCTGAGCTGACGCAGTCAGGTTGGCGCGGGCGCGGGAGTGCCTCCCCCTCACCTTGCGCAATCAAGATGTCAGCAGCGCCTTGGCCGCGGCGCGTGCTTCTTGAGTGATTGTGTCCCCCGCAACCATGCGCGCAATCTCGTCCACGCGCTCGTCCCGAGACAAGGGCACCACGGTCGACAAGGTGACGTCGTTCTGCACCTGCTTCTGCACACGCCAATGGTGTTGCCCTTGCGCCGCTACCTGCGGTGAATGGGTCACGACCAGCACCTGGCCACCATCAGCAAGTGAGGCCAGGCGTCGCCCAACGGCATCTGCCGTAGCCCCCCCAACCCCGCGGTCGATCTCATCAAAGATCATCGTCCGGGCGCTGTCATCGCCGGTCAGGCAGACCTTGAGCGCCAGCAGAAAGCGACTGAGTTCCCCGCCCGAAGCAATCTTGTTGAGCGGCCCCGCAGGCGCACCGGGGTTCGTGGCGACTGTAAAGGCCACCGCATCACGACCCTCGGGCCCTGCCTCACCTTCAGTGATCTTGGTCTCGAAAACTGCGCGTTCCATCTTGAGCGGCGCCAACTCGCCCATCACTGCCGCATCCAAACGCCCGGCGGCCTCTGTCCGCGCCTCTGTCAACGCTGCCGCCGCAACGTCAAAAGCTGCTTCTGCCGCCGCCAAATCTGCCTTCTGCTGTTCCAGGTCCGCATCCCCGGCCTCGAGCGCGTTCAGCTTGCCGCGCAGGGTGTCCGCGTAATCGCCCAGTTCATCCGGCAAGACATCGTGTTTGCGGGCCAAAGCCCGGATCGCAAACAGGCGCTCCTCGGCAGCCTCCAACTCTGACGGATTGAACTCCAACGCGTTCAGACAGGTTTCGACGCCGTTTTGCGCCTCACCCAGCTCGATCATCGCGCGACCAAGCGCTGCAATCGGCTCTTCAAGCTGCCCACCGGCCTCGGCTGTGACGCCTTCCAGCCACCTCAGCGCATCACCCATGGCACCCTCGGCCCCTTCACCGCTCAGCAGAGCAAAGGCCCGCGCCACGTCATCCCTGATCTTCTCTGCACCCTGCATCAGCCGACGGCGCGCATCCAGATCGGCATCCTCACCTGGCATGGGATCCAATTGATCCAGTTCAGCCACAGCGTGGCGCAGGAATTCTTCTTCGGCGCGCACCGCGTCCAGCGCGGCCTGGGTGGCCTCAACCGTCTTGCGCGCCTTGGCCGCCTGTGTCCAAGCCGCCCGCACCTCTGCCAACCGGCCATCAAGGCGAGCAAAAGCGTCCAACATGGCCCTGTGTCCGCGAGGGTTCAGCAAACCTCGGTCGTCATGCTGTCCGTGCAGCTCAATCAGCGTTTCAGATAGTGCACGCAGCACTTCGCCTGAACAACGCCTGTCATTGACCCAAGCCGTCTTTCGACCATCCGCCAGGTTCACGCGACGCAGGATCAGCTCTTGGCCACCCGGCAAACCGGCCTCTGCCAGAATGTCATGCGCGGGATGCCCATCGGGCAAGTCGAATTCGGCAACCACTTCGCCCTGCTCGGCGCCTTGACGCACCAATTCGGCCCGTCCCCGCCACCCCAGAACAAACCCCAACGAATCCAGCAGGATAGACTTGCCGGCACCAGTTTCGCCGGTCAGCACGTTGAGCCCCGGTTGGAACGCAAGCTCCAGCCGGTCAATGATCAACATGTCACGGATATCAAGTGCGCGCAGCATGGTTCGGTCCCGTCACAGCGGGCTTTACAGCCATTCGCCCTTGATCGATTGACGATAGATCTGGCTCAGCCAGTTGTTGCCACGATCTTTGAGCTTCAGCCCGGCAGCCGTCAACAGCGTGTAGCTGCTCTCGTACCATTCGGACGAGCGATAGTTGTAGCCCAGAATAGCGCCTGCGGTCTGCGCTTCGTTTATCAGACCCAGCGAAAGATATGCCTCGACCAGACGATGCAGCGCCTCTGCGGTGTGGGTGGTCGTCTGGAAATCCTCGACCACAACGCGGAACCGGTTGATGGCCGCAGTGTAGTGATCGCGACGCAGGTAGTAGCGCCCGATTTCCATCTCCTTGGCAGCGAGATGATCAAAGGCCAGGTCAAACTTCAGAATCGCCGAGGTGGCATATTCGCTGTCGGGGTAGACCTCGATCACGGTGCGCAGTGCCTGCAGCGCCTGGAACGTCAGGCCCTGGTCGCGTCCAACCTCGTCGATCTGGTCATAGTAGCTCAGCGCCAAAAGATACTGCGCATAGGCCGCGTCTTCGTCTGCTGGATAAAAGTCGATGTAGCGCTGCGCGGCAGCCCGGCTTTCGGGATAGTCTTTGCCTGAATGATAGGCAAAGGCCTGCATGATCAAGGCGCGCTTGGCCCAGTTGGAATAGGGATAAAGACGTTCGATTTCCGAGAAATACCAGGCCGCATCTTCGGTACGTGACTGCGCCAGTTCAAACTCGCCGCGCTCAAAGATCTGCTCGGGCCCGAACCCGTCCAAATCTTGACTGCGATCTGCTGCCCCTCGCCCGCCGATCCCACAAGAGGCCAGAAAAGCCGTAAGAAGAAGTGCACCAACAACCCTGGCCCCCACCTTGCCGCCGATCATACTCGCTCATCCTTGTCGTCTTGCCGTGTCGGTTCCCCCGACTGAGCTTCGGTCTAGCACATTAATTTCCGCTGCAAAACGCCTTAACGACTTGTTGAGAAAAAGAGCCGTGATCAGAGGGCGGAACCGGAAGGGGTCTTTCAGGCGACCTGGGGAATTTCAGCCCAGATCAGGCCTTGACCGGGCAAACGCTCGGCAGTTTCGGCGTCGCACAGAACCGGGCGCACAGCACCGGGTGTCGCAAAAAGCTTGCGCAGCAGAGTGTTGGTCAAAGAGTGACCAGCGCGTTCACCGACATAGTGACCCAGCAGAGGGCCACCGGCCAGATAGAGATCGCCAAGCGCGTCCAGCATCTTGTGGCGCACGGCCTCGTCTGCGTGACGGAAGCCACCGGGGCTCAGGACGTCGTCGCCGTCCACGACCACCGCATTTTCCAGTGTACCACCCAGGGCCAGACCGTTTTCATGCATCGCATCGACATCTGCCTGACGGCAGAAGGTGCGACTGTCGCTCAACTCGCGGGCAAAAGTGCCGTTGCGCATGTCCAGCGTCTTGCTCTGACGGCCGATTGCGGGGTCGGCAAAGTCGATGTGAAATTCGATTTCCAAACGGTTCGACGGCAGCAGTGTCGCCTTTGCGCCGTCCTTTTCTACGGTGACGGGCTTGAGAACCTCATAGGCCAGAACCGGAGCGGCCTGCTGACGCACGCCCTTGGCCATGATGCCGCGTACAAACTCGACCGACGAGCCGTCCATGATCGGCACTTCGGGTCCGTCAATTTCAATCAGCGCGTTGTGGATGCCACAACCGGCCAGGGCTGCCATGATGTGTTCGATCGTTGAAAGCGTCACGCCTGCACCATTCACCAGCTTGGTGCACAGCGGCGTGCGCTCGACCAGATCGTAGATTGCCGGGATCATTGCATCGCCCACCTCGATATCGGTCCGCTTGAACCAGATACCGTGCCCTGCTGCCGCGGGCTTGAGAACCATTTTGACAGGGGCGCCGCCGTGCAGGCCAACACCCTTGAAGGTTACCGAGGTTTTGAGCGTATTTTGCAAACCGTGCCTCATCGAGCAGCTTCCAGCGTCCCCATGCGCTGTGTTGATCCTGAGGTAAGGGAGGCACGGCTCAGGCTCAACTCAATCTTTGTAACCGAATGAAACATCATTGTAACAGATAGGCGAAACCCTGCCTATTAACCATTATCCGTCTGTAAAACAAAAGAAAAAGGCCACCCCAAGGTGGCCCTTTTTACCAATTTTGTGACCGCTATCAGTTTGCTTGACGACGCAGGAACGCGGGAATTTCGATGCGGTCCTGTTCGGGGTCACTCTCAACCGGAGCAGGTGCCGTTGCGTCAGCTTGGCGCATCATAGGTTGTTGACGAACCTGCGCGGTCGGAGTGTCTGCGGCGTGTCCGGTCATCCGATCAATCAGGCGATTAAAGCCGAAACGACCCTTTTCCGGCGCTGCGGCAGCTGCGGGCGCCATGCCCTGCTGCGGAGCAGACGGTGCCTTTTGCGCGGCGGCCTGCAAGCGCTGCATCGCTTCGGGCGACGGGGTGCCGGGTGCTGGTGCACGCGGAGCGACAAAGGCTTCGGCCTCGTTCTCCACCTCTTCGTGGCGCGGTTCAAAAGCTGCAACCTGCGGCTGGTAAGCCGGGGGCGGCAGGCCATCGTCGTTCAGCAGCTCGGGCTCTTCTGGCTCAAAGATGTCTTCGCCCAGATCCTGCGCTGCAACTTCCTCGACGCCCATGCCGGAGAACAGGCTGGGTTCTTCAGCCACTTCAGCAACCGGAGCAGCTGCAGGCGTTTCCAGCGTCAGCGGTGCTTCAGCGACCGGAGCAGGTGCCGGAGCGGGTGCAGGTTCTTCTGCCGAAACCTTTTGCTTCAACGGCGCGGCCATCGGGCGGCGTGGAACCGGCATATCTGCCTGAACCTCGGTGGCGTCGATACCGGTTGCAACAACCGAAACGCGCATGCCGCCTTCCATGTTGGTGTCCAGGGTCGAACCCACGATGATGTTCGCTTCCGGGTCCACCTCTTCGCGGATGCGGTTGGCGGCTTCGTCCAGTTCGAACAGGGTCAGGTCGTGCGCGCCAGTGATGTTGATCAGAACGCCCTTTGCGCCACGCAGGCTGATTTCGTCCAGCAGCGGGTTTGCAATCGCCTTTTCGGCGGCCTGGATGGCGCGGTCTTCGCCCTCGGCCTCGCCCGTACCCATCATCGCCTTGCCCATCTCGTCCATCACGGCACGAACGTCGGCAAAGTCGAGGTTGATCAGGCCCGGACGCACCATCAGGTCCGTCACGCCTTTGACGCCCTGATACAAAACGTCATCCGCCATCGAAAACGCCTCGGTAAAGGTGGTCTTTTCGTTGGCCAGACGGAACAGGTTCTGGTTCGGAATGATGATCAGCGTATCGACAACCTTTTGCAGCGCCTCAACACCGTCTTCGGCCTGACGCATGCGCTTGGCGCCTTCGAACTGGAACGGCTTGGTTACAACGCCAACGGTCAGCACACCCAGCTCACGCGCGGCTTGCGCGATGATCGGAGCCGCGCCGGTACCGGTGCCGCCACCCATACCTGCTGTGATGAAGCACATATGCGCGCCTGCCAGGTGATCGACAATCTGTTCGATGCTCTCTTCGGCTGCTGCTGCACCAACGCTGGCTCGGGCGCCTGCGCCCAGACCTTCGGTCACTTTCACGCCCAGTTGGACGCGGCTTGTCGCCTGGTTCTGCTGCAACGCCTGTGCGTCGGTGTTGGCCACCACGAACTCGACCCCGTCGAGTTCTTTTTCGATCATGTTGTTGACCGCGTTGCCGCCCGCGCCACCAACGCCAAAGACCGTGATCCGTGGTTTCAAATCGTCCTGACCGGGCATCGAAAGGTTCAATGTCATGCTCTGTCCGCCTGTTTTATGCCCGCTTGCGCGCGCTTTTTTCTTACCTATCCACGGACAACTCTACCGTGATCCGCAAGGGGCGTCATCAAAAAAACGCAGAAAAACCCCAAAATATCGAGGGTATAGGCGCGATATCAGCAGCATTTCGCCGGCTACCGCTAGATATTGCGGAAGACACAGAGCGCAGCACAAATCAGCCCAATGGACAGTTCCGAATGGCTCCGGACGCATTGGACGTTTCAAAAATTTCTCTCATTGGCGACTGCTCATCCTGCCGCCGGGTTTCTGATGAACCTTGTGGACAGTTTGGGGGATAACTCTCCGGGCTGCAAGCCGTTTCTTCAGCTCATCGGAAGGGTTTCGCAGGTCAAAGGGGCTTCTGAAACACCGCCTATCCTTTGCATGCCGCGCGTGAATTCGCCAACCGGGCGTACGATGATCTCGCCATTGTAGTCATACGGCCACCAACACACGGGCAGCCCGTCTTCACTGTTTTCGTACAGAAAGCAAACTCGCCCGCGATCAACATATAACTGACCGAACACACAACCCTTTTCGGGCGTTTTCCAAATGGTCTGCGTTCGGCTGATGAACTGCTCATCTCCGACCAGACGGCCCGAGTTGAAATGCTCGAACCTGATTGTTTTTCCAAGAACAAGATCAATGAAAGCCTCGGCGGGCATAAGCGTTTGCGCCGACGCCGGTGACGCCAGCACCCACGCGGCCGCTGCTGCAACCCGCCACATCATGGCTCACCAATTGTCGCGGAACCATTTCACCGCACGCTTGAGGGACCGGCCCGCGTAGCGGTCGATAGGGATTTCGAAGTCCCACCATTCGTCCTGCGGGTGCGCCGCGAAGAGGCTAAGGCCTACCGCGCTCGAAAACCCTGGGCCCGTCGCGGATTGCGGCAGGCCATGCACGCGCAAAGGCCGCCCCAGACGCACGCGCTGCCCCAGAATGCGGCTGGCCAAACCGTCGAGCCCCATGATCTGACTGCCCCCACCCGTCAGCACGATCTGCTGGCTGGGCAAGTGGTCGAACCCGGCCGCATCCAGCCGCGCGCGGACCTCTTCCAGGATCTCTTCGACCCGTGGCCGCATGATGCCGATCAGTTCCGCCCGACTGACGGTCCGGCGGTCATGCTCCCAATCGCCGGTGTCGCCGCCAATGTCGATCATGTCGCGGTCATCAGCGCCGGTGGCATGCACCCCGCCGCAGAACGTCTTGATCCGCTCGGCATTGGCCATCGGCACGCCCAGACCCATCGAAATATCGCTGGTGACGTGATCGCCCCCCATCCGAACGCTGTCAGCATAGATCATGTGCTTTTTCAGAAAGATCGAAATGCTGGTCGACCCGCCGCCCATGTCGATACAGGCCGCGCCAAGCTCTTGCTCATCCTCGACCAGCGAGGAAATACCAGACACGTATGCCGATGATGCAATCCCCGCCAGTTCCAGATCGCAGCGCTTGATGCAGTGGATCAGGTTTTGGATCGAAGCACTGTCGACTGTCAGCATATGCATATCAACGGCCAACGACTGCCCCAATTGCCCCCGCGGATCGCTCAGCCCCGAACGGTGATCCAGGGCGAAGTTCACCGGCTGGGCATGCAGTACCTCGCGGCCCTCACCGTACTCCGGCACTTCACAGGCGCTCAGCACGCGGGCCACCTCGGCCTCGTTCACCATTTGGCTTTCCAGCTCGATCTGTGCGTCCAGACCGTAAGAGCGCGGATTGGCCCCCGAGAAACAAGCGATTACGTGATCGACACGGATTTCGGCCATCTTTTGTGCGGCTTGCAGCGCGGTGCGGATCGCGCGCTCGGTCTCCTGCATCGCGGTGATTTCGCCGAATTGAACCCCGCGCGAGCGCGTGGTGGCCGCCCCGACCACGCGGAACCCGGTCTGCCCTGCCATGGATCCAATAGAGTTGTCATCGCTTAGTCGGCTGGTGCCATCAAAGCGCAGCACAAGGCACGAAATTTTGGAACTGCCAACGTCCAGAATAGCAACAACACCGCGCTGCATCGCCTGACGTCGCATCTGCCGCATCGCGCGTTGAGACTGATAGAGATCCGTCATCATGATTTACTGCCCGTTCCCGCTTGTTTTTCTTATCCGCCACCATTCTTCGACAGCGTTTTCCGTCATTCTGAGTGTCGGCCTGTTCCCCAGGCGCATGTCGACCACCGCCACATCACGCTCGAGCAGATCCTGCACCTCGTTCACAGCCAGCACACGCTCTAACGCGCGCACCGGTCGTTCGGTCGGAAGCAGAATTCGCTGACCGCGATCCAGCACCACGTCCCAACGCCGCTGACCCATGCGGGCCAACCCGCGCAAGCGCTTGCCCAAAGGTTGCGCCGCATGCAGCAATGCCATCGCCTCGCCGACGGCTTGGTCTGCGGCATCCCCAACGATCAAGGGTAAATCAGCCCGATCCGCGCGCGTCTTCAGATCATCCACATGCGCGCCGGTCTCATCGAGAATTTCCAACCCATCACGAGAGCGCCAGACCACCACCGGCACCCGCTCGACCACATCGACCTGCAGGATCCCGCCAGGCCGGATGCGCACCGTAGCCGATTTCACCGGGTCAAGGCCCACGACAATCTCGCGGATCTGCTCGACGTCCAAGTCAAAGGAGCTGGTGGGGAAATCAAACGGCACCACTTCGCGAATGTCCGCCGACAGACTGCCGCCCGCCCCGTCAATAGCCATCAGCTTGACCATAAACTCGGGCCGCTCCTGTATCGAGGCGCGGACGTCCGCGACAAACATATTCAACGCATCACGGCGCTTTTCGCTGGATAGAAACGCGCTGCCGATCGCAAAGGCCAGGCAGAACGGCACCCCGATCCGCAGGCCAAGGCGAATGCCCGGCGTCAACATCCAGCGTTGCAGCCGATAGCTCCACCGCGACGGCGCCGGATCGGCCCGCTTGCCCGACAGACGAATGCGCCCCGCCCCATCCAAAGGGATGCCGTGGCCCTGCGGGTCGTGATCGCCGCTGGCAAAGTCCGCATCCTGCGCGACAGGTACCTTGGACCGGAACAAAACCGGCAGCAGGCGATTGCGCTTTACCGATTGCACGAGGCGTCCTCCACCATCCAGGCGCAAAGCTGGCCAAAGGTCATGCCCAGCTCCCCCGCCTGTTCCGGAACCAGAGAAGTTGGCGTCATGCCGGGTTGTGTGTTGGTTTCCAGCAGGAACAGGCCATCGACCCCCTTGCTGTCATCCCAACGGAAATCCGTCCGGCTTGCACCACGACAGCCAAGCGCCTGATGCGCACGCAGGGCATAATCCAGGCACAGGTCAAAGATGTCTTGCGGGATGTTGGCGGGCACCTCGTGGCGCGAACCGCCGGGGGAATACTTGGCCTCGTAGTCGTACCACCCATCGGCAAAGATTTCGGTCACGGTCACCGGCTTGTCGCCCACTACCGTGGTCGTCAATTCGCGCCCCGGCACATATTGCTCGACCATCACCTGCTGCGGCATGGTGGATTCCAGTTGTGGCGGGCTGTTGGCGGCCTCGTGCACGATATAGATCCCGACCGAGGACCCTTCGTTGTTGGGTTTGACCACGTAAGGCGGCGCCAGCACATGGCGCTTCTTCACCTCATCGCGATCCGCAATCACGCTCTCGGCCACCGGCAGACCAGACGCGCGAAACATCTCTTTGGCACGGTCCTTGTCCATCGCCAAGGCCGACGACAGCACGCCCGAATGCGTATAGGGGATGCCCAGCCATTCCAGCAAACCCTGGACACAGCCATCTTCGCCCCAGCGGCCATGCAGGGCGTTGAAGACAACATCTGGTTTGATCTTTTGCAGACGTTCGGACAGGTCTGGACCGGCGTCCAGCTCAATCACGTTATATCCTTCGCCCTTCAGCGCGGCGGCGCATTCACGCCCACTGGACAGGGAAACCTCGCGTTCAGCCGAAGGTCCGCCCATCAATACCGCCACTGTCCGGGGTGCCCTGCTCGACTGACCCACAACACGTGCCTCGAATTTTCCGGACCTTATTTGGTGGTCCGTGTCTGCTATTTGCCACCGTTTCCGCCTGTTTTATTGGCCTGATCAGGTTCGGAAACGGGGTGTTATTTATCCAGCGGCTCACCGATCCGCATGATTTCCCATTCTAGCGTGATCCCGCTGGAATCGTAAACCTTTTTTCGCACCTCTTCGCCAAGGCCCTCGAGGTCTGCGGCAGTTGCGCCACCAGTGTTGATCATGAAATTCGAGTGTTTTTCGCTCATCTGAGCGCCGCCAACCCGTGCGCCACGCATGCCCGCGTTGTCGATCACCTTCCACGCTTTCAGGTCATGCACGTCATCTGCGCGCCCCGTGGATGAGAACCCGGCGGGGTTGCGAAAGGTCGATCCAGCGCTGCGGTCCTTGGTGGGCTGCGTCTCGTCACGCTTTTGCAGCTGCGCCGCCATGCGGGCGTGCAGCTCTTCAGCCTCGCCCGGCCCCCCCTTGAGCGTGGCCGTCACCAATACCGCGCCCTCGGGCATATCGGTTTGACGATAGCGAAAGTTCAGCTCGTCAGGCCCGATCTCGCTCAGCTCTCCCTGCCGCGTCACGATGAGACCGGATTGGAACGCATCCGCCGTATAGCTGCCATAGCAACCAGCGTTCATCCGCACCGCGCCGCCGATGGAGCCGGGGATGGTGCGCAAGAACGTCAGATCAACCCCCGCATCCGCTGCCTTGCGCGCCACATGCGCATCCAGCGCTGCGGCGCCTGCGGTGACAGTCAGCCCATCAACCTTGATCCCGTTGAACCCGCGCCCCAGCCGGATCACCACCGCGCGCAGACCACCGTCGCGCACGATCAGGTTCGAGCCGACGCCCATGGGGAAGACATCCACCTCTCTGGGCAACTGCCGCAGAAACTCTTGCAGGTCATCGACATCAGCAGGCTGAAACAAATAGTCCGCCGGACCACCCACGCGCAGCCACGTCAGATCGGAAAGCTCTCGCTGGGGGGTCAGTTTTCCGCGAAGTGCGTCAGGTGAAATCATGGGAACATCCGGTTTGCAAAGTTGCTTGTCGCATCTAGCCCAAGCCGCCCCGATTTCACAATGCCTTCAACGACGGCGCAGCAAGCCCCATAGAAACCCCAAAAGCGTCCCCGCACTTAGTCCAGCCATGGACGGAAAAAGAACAATATAGAACACTGCCGCCATTAGGTAATCTCGCCCCGTCGGCGCTCCATCGGAATTGAACGCAAAGATCAACGCAGAAGCTGCGCCCAAAAGGACCAAGGTCCAAAAGGAACGGCTGTAGAGGCCCAACCTTGCAAATCGAAATCCAACGAAGGCCGTCACCAATAGAACAAACGAGGGTATGAACAGGTAAATGGCCATGTAACGGTCAGGCGTCAGCTTTTTCCGCGCACCCAACGTCCCAAATAGATCACTGGCCAACGCAGCACGGACATGCCGCCCAGCAACGCGAACAACCCGACCCAAGGCCCGTTTTCATAAGTGACATAGCCCAAAAGCGGAATGCCGATGGCGATCAGAACATAGGCGTTGCGCCAGTGGTTGTCCTTGCTAGGCGTCATCGCCAGCACGTTGGCAACGATGGCCCAAATGCAAACAAGCGCAATCGACAGCATCAGTCCCGCCCCTTGATCAGTTCCTCGACGTCCCCACCCGTCCATTTGCGCCAAAAATAGCGCAGCGGGTTGCGGAACATCGAGATAAACGCCGCCGTTGCCGCCAGGCCTACGATCCAGCCGAACTCGCGCCCCAAAAGATAGATCAGCACCGGCGCCGCCAGCATCAGCGCAACGCCCGGTATGTACTGCCGCCGCAGAGGCAGCATCGCAACCGCCGTTGCGGCCAGAACCCAAAGGGCGGAAACTGCAATCAACAAGGTCACGGCGCGCCTCCTTCTGCCTTCGGATCAACCCAAGCGTGCGGGCAACCCATTGGCCCAGGCACTGATCGTACCTGCGCCAAGGCAAACCACCATGTCACCCGGTTTCGCCTGTTCCCGCACGAGACGTTCCAGATCATCCTCGTTCAGGATGGCGCGCGCGTGACGGTGACCATGACGAATCAGCCCCTCAACCAGAGCGTCGCGATCCGCGCCCTGGATCGGGTCTTCGCCCGCCGCAAAAACCTCGGCAATCGCCACAACGTCGGCCTCGTTGAAACAGGCGCAGAAATCATCGAACAGGCTGTGCAAACGCGAATAGCGGTGCGGTTGGTGGACCGCGATCACCCGCCCCTCGGTCGCCTGACGCGCGGCTTTCAGCACGGCTGCAATCTCGACCGGGTGGTGGCCGTAATCGTCGATGATGGTCACGCCGTCGCACTCGCCCACCTTGGTAAAGCGGCGGTTGACGCCTCCGAAATTCGCCAGCGCCTGGCGGATCTCTTCGGCCTTCATGCCCAGATGACGGGCCACGGCAATGGCGGACAAAGCGTTTGAGACGTTGTGATCGCCCGGCATCGGCAGGGTGCAGCCCTCGATCACCATATCCTCGTGCTGCAAATGCACGTCAAAATGCGCGACGCCGCCCTTGTAGGTCAGGTTCACGGCCCGCACATCGGCCTGCGCGTTGAAACCATAGGTGCGCACCCGGCGGTCGGTGATCCGCCCCACCAGGGCCTGCACCTCGGTGTGATCGGTACAGCAGACGGCCAGGCCATAGAATGGCAGGTTCGAGACAAATTCGTAAAACCCATCGCGCAGCGTGTCGAAATCGCCCCAATGCTCCATATGCTCGGGGTCGATGTTGGTGACGATGGCGATGGTTGCGGGCAGACGGTTGAACGAGCCGTCGCTCTCATCCGCCTCGACCACCATCCATTCGCCCTGCCCCATCCGCGCGTTCGAGCCATAGGCGTGGATGATGCCGCCGTTGATTACGGTCGGGTCAAAGTCCCCGGCCACCATCAGCTCGGCCATCATGGTGGTGGTGGTGGTCTTGCCGTGGGTACCCGCAATCGCGATGTTTGATTTCAGGCGCATGAGTTCGGCCAGCATATCCGCCCGGCGCACCACCGGCAGGCCCTGGGCCCGCGCGCCATCCAACTCGGGGTTGCCCGGCTTGATCGCGGTGGATACCACCACGACGGCCGCCCCCTCCAGGTTCTCGGCGCTTTGGCCCACAAAGATGCGCGCACCCAGTTCGGCCAGACGGTCTGTGATTTTCGACGCCTTCAGGTCGGACCCTTGCACGCTGTAACCCAGGTTCAACAGCACCTCGGCGATACCCGACATGCCAATCCCACCTATACCCACAAAGTGGATCGGTCCGACGTCAGTGGGGAGCTTGGTTGCAGGGGTCATCCGTTTTCCTTTCGGGCCGCGCCTTGGGCCAGATCTTCGACAAGGGTTACAAGACGCTCGGTCGCATCCGGCACACCGACACTCAGCGCGGCATTGGCCATCTGCTGAGCGGCGTTCGGGTTGGTGAGAACCGCCGCCATCTGCTCTGCCAGCACGGCAGAGTCAAGGCGGCTTTCGGGGATCATGATCGCGCCGCCCGCCTCAACCAGGCCACGCGCATTGGCGGTCTGATGATCGCCGGTTGCAGCTGCGTAGGGGATCAGGATCGACGGGCGCCCAATGACCGAGATATCGGCTACGCTGGACGCGCCTGCGCGACTGATCACCAGCTGCGCCTCGGACATGCGGCTGGGAACATCATGAAAAAACGGCTGCACATCGGCGCTGATGCCATGTTCGGCGTAGAACTGCGTGACCCGTTCGCCATCTTCATCGCGCGCCTGATGGGCCACGCGCACATATTGGCGCAGGCCCTCGGGCAGCATGGCGATGGCGGCAGGCACCACATCCGACAGGATGCGCGCGCCCTGGCTGCCGCCCATGACCAGCACGGACATGGGATAGTCACCAGGCGTGATGTATCCCGCCCCGGCCCGGTCCAACACAGCGGCGCGCACCGGGTTGCCCACATGACCAGCCTCGACCCCTTCGGGCACATCCGTGGGCCAGGTGCCACACGCGATGCCCGCAACGCGTTTGGCAAACAGCTGGTTTACGCGCCCCAGCACGCCGTTCTGCTCGTGGATCATCCGCGGCAGTTTGAGCAGCGTCGCCGCCCCTAGCGCCGGGATAGACGGGTAGCCGCCAAAACCCACAACGACATCCGGCGTGTCGCGCTTCATCTGCCAGGCCATGCTGGCGATACCTGCCGCGATCTTGGGCGCCACAAGCGCCTTGGCCAGCACACCGCCCCGTGCAAATGTCGCGCTCGAGGCTTCGACAATCTCGGTCGTGTGCGGAAAGCCACCCGTGTAGCGCGCACCGCGCGCATCCGTCGACAGGCGCACACGCCAGCCCTTTTTCAGCATCGCCTCGGCCAGCGCCTGTGCGGGGAACATGTGCCCCCCGGTGCCGCCCGCCGCAATCAGCAGATAGTTTTGCGTCATCATCCCCGTCCGCGCAAAATGTCCCCAAACTCACCCTGAGGCCGCGTTCGCGTGAACGCCAGCAGCATCCCCAGAGCAATTCCACCCGCAATCAGCGACGACCCACCGTAGCTGACAAAGGGCAACGTCATACCTTTGGCGGGCAGCAATCGCACCGCCACGCCCATGTTGATCATCGCCTGCACGCCGAACATGCAGGCCAGTCCCGTACCCGCCAGGCGAATGAACGGATCCCGTTCCCGCATCAGACGCAGCAGCGAGCGCACCACGATCGAGGCATAGAGCGCGATGATGATCATCACCAGGATCAGGCCATACTCCTCGGCCGCCACAGCAATGATGAAATCGGTATGCGCATCCGGCAGGGACCATTTCACCTGCCCCTCGCCCACGCCAACACCAAACAACCCCCCCTCGCGGATCGCGTTGGTGGCATAACCCAACTGAGTGGTCGGGTCGACATCGGGGTTCAGAAAGCCATCAATCCGGCGCGCGAAGTGCTCGGAACTGGAGTAGGCCACCATGCCCCCCAGCACTACAAAACCAGCCATCCCAACCAGCAGCAGGATCGGCGCACCGGCCACAAAATACATCACACCCCAGGCAAACAGCACCAGGCTCGCCTGCCCAAAATCAGGCTGCATCACCAGCATCGCCACAATCGCCATGCACAAGGCAAAGGACCACAGCCGCCCCGGAGGGCCGTTGATCTGCTGGCTGGCGGCAAAGAGCCAGGCCGCCACAACAACAAAGCCCGGCTTGAGGAATTCGGACGGCTGCAATGACGCAAAGCCCAACGAATACCAACGCACCGCGCCCTTGCCAAAATCGGTGCCAAACACCGGCAGCAAGGCCAGCGCCACAAAGGCACCGATAAACCCAAGCACCGCCAAGCGGCGCACCAGCGTGGGCGACATCATCGAGGTCAGCAACATGGCCACCAACGCCGCCCCACCAAAGATCCCCTGACGCTCGACATAATGAAACGGGTCAAACCCGTTGCGCGACGCCAAAGGCGGCGACGCGGCCAGCCCCAGCAGCAGGCCGATCCCAAACAGGATCAACACACAGGACATCGACCACTTGTCGAGAGTCCGCCACCATTTCGGAAGAATTGGCTCGCCACCCTGCGCGGGCACGGCCCCATACACCATCTCAGTCATGAGATTACCGCCACTGATCTGCCTCGTTGATGTCCCTTTTCGGGATCTGAGTGGCAGTCTACAGCGAGATTGGCCTTTGGGCTAGGGGATATGCAGAAGCCGGGCAAAAAACGGCCTGAACCGAAGCGTTCGCTTTCTTAGCTCACCATATCGAGCGAGAAGAACCCAGACGCCGACGACACGCAAACGACGAAACAGCTGAGAACCTTGAGCATCCGCTGCGCCAGCGGCAAACGCCGCGTTTTTCTACAGCATGTCTCAAACGGGACGATCACGCAGGGAACTTCCGTTCGAATGCCCACTTTGCCGGACAAAGCGGGCCTTAAATTGAGAGAATACAGCTTCACCCTTGTGTGCTTGGCGACAGAAGCACCCGAGAAGCAAACCTCTTAACTTTGCGACTAAGCTTTGGGGTGAGGCTATTTGCACCACAGATTAACTTTCCACCCCCCAATTACATACTCGGCCCTTGGGATTAATTCGCCACGCGCGCCCGAGGGAACCTTTGCATCCAATATATTGGTCCCGGATTGCGCTATTTTTGCAATGTCTTTGGGATCAGAATAACTACGACCGACTGAGTTACGAGTAATCTGTTGATTGAAGCAAACGGTCTGAGATGCAATCATCTTGCCCGCCTCAAAGGCAGTCTTCTCGGACAGTTGTGGGCCAAAATTGCCGACGACTTGATTTATCAATTCGATATCGCTTGGAGCCAGCAATACCGCAGAAGAGCTATCGGGGCGCTTCGGTTCTCGGAGTGCTACTTGTACCGGCGCGCCTCTGTGGGGACCATTATTTGGCCGCTTTGATACTCGTGCAGGCAAATAGGGAGCTTCAGGGTTCTGCGTTCGCACAAAAAAAGGTTTTTGTGCATCGCTCGCGCTGATCCGAGTTGGAAGCGTTTCCATCGCAACGGGTGCTGTCTCTGTACACGACGCGGTGAACAAGGTTAGCGCGGAAAGGACGAGAAAATACTTGTTTGTTCGCATAGATCATTTTGCCTTTGTTGCTCGATCAACTTTGTCAGTCGAACTGATTCTGCCGATGATTTCTCTGGGACTATTTCTGCCTGGACCGTGCCAATCCCCTAAGCAAGTAGAGACCGCAGCCAAAGCATTACAGGCTCTAACCCAAAGCTCTGTAAGAATAACTGTTGTTTTTGGGAGCGTCACAAAGGCGACTTCAGGAACATCGTAAGTTTAGGAAATCTAGCACCCCACCTGGGATCTGTCGAAAATGAACGCATTAGGTGCTACACATTTGCTCAGCCTGTACGGCACTTTTCCATGCGACAGGCCAAACGGGTCTCCCTTGAGCTCGGATACGGTCCTTTTTCTAAGGATTGAAGTCGCGGAGCATCGTTCAACACCCCCTGTTGTACGTGTCACCGGATTGAAACTGTTTGAGGGATAGCGCCAACACATCGCACCAATGCCGCCAACTGTTTTCTGCGCAAATCGGGCTGGAACAGCGGCATCATTACCAGGGTACCAAAGCCAAGAAACTCCATTTTCACCTAAATAGGTCACCTGAAACCCGTGTGCATGATCGAAAGAAAGGTAACTTCTACCCACTTGTGGGTAGTTTGGTATCGCAATTTCGCGTTGTTCAATCTCTTCCAACGCGCTGCTTACATCCTGTGTCGGCGTGCCACACGCCACGAGGCAACACGACGACACGCAGGATAGAATTCTCGCAATGCTCAACATTAAACACAATCTGCTGCAACAGAACCTTCTGAATTGCTTTCCAAACTCCGATAGAACGATAGTGGTTTCTTTGGCAATACTGTTGCCCCTTCATCCAGTTGATCTTTTTCGCTCGATGCATTCCCCTTGCCATCGCGCGCAAACCCGGCCATTGCCCGGCGCATGACTTATGACACGATCATCCTGGGTGCCGGAGCCGCCGGCATGATGTGCGCCGCCCACGCGGGCGGGCGCACTTTGGTCGTGGATCACGCCAAGAACCCCGGCGAAAAAATCCGCATCTCGGGCGGCGGGCGGTGCAATTTCACCAACATGCACGCCGAGCCTGGCAACTTCCTGTCGCAGAACCCGCATTTCTGCAAATCGGCTCTGGCGCGTTACACCCAATGGGATTTCATCGAAATGGTGGGCCAAAACGGCATCGCCTGGCACGAAAAGACCCTCGGCCAGCTGTTTTGCGATGGCTCGTCGAAACAGATCATCGCCATGCTGGTCTCCGAGATGGAGCGCGCAGGTGCCGAACTGTGGTTGCAAACCTCAGTGGTCGAGATTGCAAAAACCGAAAACGGGTATCACGTGACGCTAGAACGCGAAGGCAAACGCCAAGTCACAATCGCCCGCAACCTTGTCCTCGCCACCGGCGGCAAGTCGATCCCTAAGATGGGTGCCACTGGCCTCGCCTATGACATCGCGCGCCAGTTCGACATTCCCGTGACCGAGACCCGCCCCGCTTTGGTCCCCTTCACCTTTCCCGAAGGTCGTTTCAAACCGCTTGCTGGAATCGCCACGCCCGTGCGCCTTAGCAACGCGCGCACCAGCTTTGACGAGGCACTCCTGTTCACACACCGCGGCCTTAGCGGACCGGCGGTGCTGCAACTGTCGTCCTATTGGCGCGAAGGCGAAGAGATCCACGTCAACCTCGACCCCGAAGCCACCCTCTATGACGCGCTGCGGACCCAACGCCAGCAATCAGGCCGCAAGGCGCTGACGACCGAGCTGTCAAACCACCTGCCGGCCCGTCTGGTCGACGCGCTGAAAACAGACATCCCCTTGGACGGCAATCTGGCTGATCAGTCCGACGCCAAGTTGCAAACGCTCTGCGCCGCGCTCTCGGATTGGCGCTTGACCCCATCAGGCACCGAAGGCTACCGAACCGCCGAAGTCACGCTGGGTGGTATCGACACGAACGCACTGTCATCCCGCACGATGGAGGTCACCTCTGTCCCCGGCCTCTACGTGATCGGCGAAGCGGTCGACGTCACCGGCTGGCTCGGCGGGTTCAATTTCCAATGGGCCTGGTCCTCGGGTCACGCCGCAGGAACCGCCATTCACGCAAAGCTTGGACGCTGACACCGAACAGGTGAAACGCCGCCCCAGCTTCTTTTTGTCTCAAATACGGTGGGGGAGTCGCGCAGCCACGGGGGCAAAGCCCCCTCCTACCTCACAACCGCGCCTGAACCTCGCGCAGGAAATCATCACCGCGTTGTTCGAAATTGTCGTATTGATCAAAACTCGCCGCTGCCGGGGCCAGCAGCACGGTTTCTCCTTCCTGCATCTCGGCCATCGCTCGTTCAACCGCTTTGGCCATCGTGGTGCAAACCTCGGCCGCGACATCCAACTGCATGGCAAACCCGGCCGCCTCACGCCCGATGACATAGGCCTTGACCACGCCCCCTGCCGCATCGTTCAGCGCAGACAGGCCGCCATCTTTCTCTAACCCGCCACAGATCCAGCGGATCTTCTTGAAAGCACTGAGCGCCTTGACCGCTGCATCCACATTGGTGGCCTTGCTGTCGTTCACGAACGTCACACCGCCCGCCTCGGCCACGATCTGGCTGCGGTGGGGCAGGCCCGGGAAGGAGTGCATCGCATCCTCGATCACCCGCGGTGCCAAACCCAACGACCGACACGCCGCATAGGCCGAGCAGGCGTTCTGATGGTTGTGCGCCCCTGGCAACCCCTTGATCGGGCGCAGGTCGATCGACCCCGCCTGCCGTCCCTTGCGGTACTCGCTCAGGAACCCCTTACGGGCAAAGACCTGCCACCCCGGACCACTCAACTTCTGCGCCACGGACACCCGGATCACCCGGTCATCCGCCGCACCCTCAGAGAGTTGGCCTGCCAGAAACACCCCCTCGGGCTCATCAATACCGATCACCGCGCGATCCGGCCCGCCCTCGGAAAACAACCGCCGCTTGGCCGCGAAATAGCCACCCATGCCGCCGTGCCGGTCCAGGTGATCGGGTGAGAGGTTGGTGAACACCGCCACATCAGGGGTCAGCGAACGCGCCAGTTCGGTCTGATAGCTCGACAGTTCCAACACGACGACCGATCCATTTTCGGCCGGATCGATGTCCAGAACCCCGCGCCCGATATTGCCCGCCAATTGCGAGGGCCGCCCGGCTTCGGTCAAGATGTGATGAATGAGGGCCGCCGTGGTGGATTTACCGTTCGATCCGGTCACTGCCACGACCCGCGGCAAGGTTTCAAAATGGTGCCATGTGCTATCAGCAAAGGACCGAAAGAACAGCCCGATGTCATTGTCCACCGGCACGCCTGCCTCAAGTGCGGCGCGCACTACCGGGTTCGGCGCAGGATAGAGGTGCGGAATACCAGGGCTGACAATCAGCGAGGCGACACCTTCGAAATCCCCCGACCGACGCAGCTCGACGCAGTCGAACCCCTCGGCCTCTGCCGCCTCTCTCGCGGCCGGATTGTCGTCCCAACACAGAACATCCGCCCCGCCCGCCAGCAAACTGCGCGCCGCCGAAAGCCCCGAGCGCCCCAACCCCAGAACAGCCACCTTCTGGCCCTTGCACCCTTTGACCGGGATCATGCGCTATCCTCGTGAATTCTTGTCATTTGATCGACACCCTGCCCGCAATTCAAGACCCTGTGCAAGCCACCAAATAGGCTCGCGCGTCAGCGGGAGCCGGGCCCAACAGGGTGCAGGCGGGCCAAAGCCCCGCCGTGACCCTGGCGGGAGCGCTTGTTACCTGACTTTCAGGGTCGCCAATCCGATCATCGCCAGGATCAGCGAGATGATCCAGAACCGGATCACGATGGTGGGTTCGGCCCAGCCTTTTTTCTCATAGTGGTGGTGGATCGGGGCCATCAGGAACACGCGCTTTCCGGTGCGCTTGAAATAGAGCACCTGGATGATCACGCTCAACGCTTCGACCACAAACAAACCGCCGACAATGGCCAGCACCAGCTCGTGTTTGGTGGCCACAGCTATGGCCCCCAAGGCGCCGCCCAGGGCCAGCGAACCGGTGTCGCCCATGAAAACGGCCGCAGGCGGGGCGTTGTACCACAGGAAGCCCAGACCGCCGCCAAACAGCGCGGCGGTGAAGATCAGGATTTCACCGGTTCCGGGCACGTAATGCACGTCGAGGTATTCGGTGAAGTCGACCCGCCCCACCGCATAGGCGATCACGCCCAGGGTCGAAGCCGCGATCATGGCGGGCATGATGGCAAGCCCGTCGAGGCCATCTGTGAGGTTCACCGCGTTGGCTGATCCGACGATCACACAGATAGAGAAGGGTATATACAGCAGGCCCAGATTGATCAGCGTGTCTTTGAAAACCGGCAGCGCCAGTTGATATTGCAGCGCCTCGGGGTGGTTATACGCCGCCCAGACCGAAGCGATCACCGCAATCATTATCCCCAAGGCCAGACGCATCTTGCCGGACACGCCCTTGGTGTTTTGCTTGGACACTTTGGCATAGTCGTCGGCAAAGCCGATGGCAGCGTAGGACAGGGTCACGAAAAGAACCAACCAGACAAAGGGATTGTCCAGTCGCGCCCACATCAGCGTCGAGGTTACAAGCGCGCCGACGATCAGCAAGCCGCCCATGGTGGGTGTGCCCGCCTTCTGGAAATGCCCCTCGGGACCATCATCGCGGATCGGCTGGCCCTTGCCCTGCTTGCGGCGCAAGACGTTGATCAGGGGACGGCCAAACAGAAAGCCGAACAGCAGCGCCGTCAGAAACGCCCCGCCCGCGCGGAAGGTGATATAGCGAAAGAGGTTCCAGAAATCCCCTCCGTCCGACAGCGCGGTCAACCAATATAGCATCTGCTCTTGCCCCTACTCGTCCGTGTTCTTCTGCGATCCGGCCCCTTGGACCATTTCGCGCAGCCCGTCAACAACCCGCGCCAATCCCATGCTCAAAGAGCCCTTTGCCAGCACGATATCGCCGGCCCGGACCAGTTCGGGCAGCGTTTCAGCCATTTCAGCGCTGGTTTCCGTCCAAACGCCCCGTTTGTCATCAGGCAGCGCCGCGTGCAGCGCCTGCATCAGCGGGCCGATGCAATGAACCTGTTCTATCGCAACCATCCCATCGAGAGCCGCCAGTCCTGCGTGAAGCGCCTCGGCCTGCGGCCCCAGCTCCTTCATATCGCCAACAAAGGCGATCCGACGCGTGCCTTTTGCAGCGGCCAGCACGGCCAGGGCCGCAGCCATCGAAGTTGGATTGGCGTTGTAGCTGTCATCCAGCAATTCGATAGTGCCGCCGGGAAGGATCAAGGTTTCACGAACGCCGCGTCCCTTGAAGGGGCTCCAACCGGCCAGCCCCTTGATCGAGGCCTCCAGTTTGCCTCCCAGGGCCCCGGCAACGGCCAGCGCGCCTAATCCATTCATTGCAAAATGGGCACCAGCAGATTGGATCTCAAAGGCAATCTCATGTCCGCGGACCTGCGCTATTGAGCGTGTCACGTCTCCCTCAAGCGATACGTCCAGCAAGCGATAGTCCTGTGCCTTGGTCCCGAAGGCCACGATTTGCGCGCCCGCTGCATCAGCTGCGCTACGCAAAACCTGCGCGTCGTCAATGTCAGCGTTGACCACAGCCACGCCGCCCGGCTCTAGCCCTTCAAAGATCGAAGCCTTTTCGCGCGCAATCGCGGTGACGCTTTCGAACGCCTCTAGATGCGCCGCAGCAACGGTGGTCACCATCGCAACATGCGGGCGCGCCTGTTTGGCCAGGGGAGCGATTTCGCCAGGGTGGTTCATGCCGATCTCGATCACCGCAAATTCAGTGTCGCGTGGCATCCGCGCCAATGTCAGCGGCACACCCCAATGGTTGTTGTAACTGGCAACGCTGGCGTGAGTCTTGCCCTGTCTGCCCAGCATCGCGGCCAGCATTTCCTTGGTCGAAGTCTTTCCAACCGAGCCGGTCACGGCAACGACCCGCGCTCCAGTTCGGGCACGGGCAGCGCGGCCCAAATCCTCGAGCGCAGCTTGCACGTCATCGACCAAAAGCAGTGGAGCATTGCCCGGCAAGCCGCCAGGAATGTGAGAAACCAGAGCAGCACCTGCCCCTTTCTCCAATGCCTGCCCCACAAACTCATGCCCGTCGCGCGCAGCTTTCAGCGCCACGAACAAATCGCCGGGTTCAATTGTGCGAGTGTCAATGGACACGCCATTGACCGACCAATCACCAATCGCACGGCCATTTGCGGCTGCTGCGGCCTCGGTTGCAGTCCAGAGCGTCATGCCAGCCCCCCATCCAATGCGGCCACGGCGATGCTGGCCTGTTCCACGTCATCAAACGGCAGCACCTGATCGCCCACGATCTGCCCCGTCTCATGCCCCTTGCCGCAGATCAGCAAGGCGTCACCGGGTTGCAGGGCATCCACCCCGCGCAAAATCGCCTCGGCCCGGTCGCCCACTTCGGTCGCTTGCGGAGCGCCCCCCATGACGGCGGCGCGAATGGTGGCCGGGTCCTCGCTGCGGGGGTTGTCGTCGGTGACAAAGACGATGTCGGCGTTTTCCGCCGCCGCCTGCCCCATCAGCGGGCGTTTGCCCGCGTCCCGGTCCCCGCCTGCGCCAACAATGGCAATCAGACGGCCCATGACATGGGGACGCAAGGCCTGCAGTGCGGTCGAAACCGCGTCCGGCGTATGCGAGTAGTCGACAAAGACCGACGCGCCATTGCTGCGGGTCGCGGCCAACTGCATCCGGCCGCGTACGGTGGTTAGATGCTCCAGCGTGTCAAACACGCGCTCAGGCTCATCCCCGCTGGCGATCACCAGACCACAGGCGAGCAGGATGTTTTCGGCCTGAAACCCGCCAATCAGGTTAAGGCGCGCTTGAAACGACTTGCCACGCCACGAAAACAGCAGATCCTGCCCGGTTGCATCAAAGCGTTGGTTTGTCAGGCTCAGGTCGCAATTGCCGCGACCCACGGTCAGCACATCCTGGCCCCGCGCAGCAGCGATCGCGCGCATTTCAGCGCCCTTTGGATCGTCCATGTTGATCACTGCGGTACCGTCTTGCGGCAGCACCCGGCGAAACAGTCCCGCTTTGGCGGCAAAATAGGCCTCGAACGTGTCGTGGTAATCCAAGTGGTCCTGGGTGAAGTTCGAAAATCCGGCGGCAGTCAGATGCACCCCATCCAGGCGGCGCTGCTCCAGCCCGTGCGAGGACGCCTCCATCGCGGCATGTGTGATCCCGTTTTCCACCGCTTCGGCCAAAGTGCGATGCAGGGTGATCGGCTCGGGTGTGGTATGTGCGAGCGGCGCGGTCCAAGCCCCTTCGACGCCGGTGGTGCCCAAGTTGATGGCAGCATGATCCAGCTCGGTCCAGATCTGACGCACAAAGGTAGATACAGAGGTTTTGCCATTGGTCCCGGTGACCGCGATCATGGTTTTGGGCTGCGCCCCGAACCACAGCGCCGCAGCACCCGACAGGGCCTGTCGCGGGTCCTCGACCACCACCAAGGCGGCGCTTGATTCCGCCAGCTCTTCGGACGCAATCTCGGCCCCTTTGGCGTCTGTCAGGATGGCCGAGGCCCCCATGCGCAGCGCATAGGTGATGAATTCGCCCCCATGCACACGCGTACCAGGCATCGCACCAAACAGAAAGCCGGGTTTCACCTCGCGACTGTCAACGGCAATCCCGGTCACATCCGGATCCAGGCCACCGCGCGCGGTCAGGGCCAGCTGGCTGAGTTTCTTTGCCGGTGTGCCCATGACGCCCCGCCTAAATGGTTAATTCGAGGTCAGCGTTATACCAGCGGTTTCGCCGGGCTCAACCTGTGGCCTGAGCCCCAACAGCGGCGCGACGCGGCCAATCATCTCGGCTGCCACGGGAACAGCTGTCCAACCGGCGGTGCGGCGCTTTTCGCCATAGGCCAGGATTGACGGCTCATCGAGCGTCACCACCAGCACATATTTCGGGTCGTGTGCCGGGAAAAGCGTGGCAAAGGTGGCGATCACCTTGTCCTCATAATACCCGCCGCGCGGTTTGGGTTTGTCGGCAGTGCCGGTTTTGCCCGCCACCGCGTAGCCCGGGACCTCACCAAAGCTGGCAGTTCCGCTGGTCACAACTTTGCGCAACATCTTGCGCGCTTGGCGTGCCGCTGTAGGCGACATCACGCGCGGGCCGTATTGCGGGCCGTTCTGGCGCAGTACAGTTGGGCTGACATAATGGCCACCATTGGCAATCGCAGCATAGCTTGCCGCCAGATGCATCGGACTGGTCGACAGCCCGTGACCGTAGGAGATCGTGACCGAGCTCAACTCGCCCCATTTCTTTGGCAACAGCGGCTGGCCGCCCTTGGCCTCGACAATTTCGAACGGCGTCGGATCAAACAGCCCAAGCGCGTTCAGGAACTCTTGCTGTCGTTTCGGTCCGATCTGCATTGCCAGCCGACCGGTCCCCCGGTTCGAGCTTTTGACAATGATGTCGGCAACACTGATCTTGCCATAGTTCTTGTTGCGGAATTCCCCGATACGGAAGCCGCCCACTTTCATCGGGCCCGAGGTGTCGATGATGGTTTCCGAGTTCACCAGCCCCAGATCCACCGCCTGTGCTGCTGCAAAGATCTTGTAGACCGAGCCCAATTCATACACGCCCTGCACTGCTCGGTTGAACAGCGGGCTGTCCGAGGGGTCGAACCCGCTGGTGGGTGGGCGCGGGCGGTCGTTGGGGTCAAATGCAGGCAGCGAGGCAACCGAAATCACCTCGCCCGTGTGGACATCCATCAAGACAGATGACGCGCCTTTGGCATTCATGATCTTCATGCCGCCTAACAAAACACGTTCAGCTGCGGCCTGTACGGTCAGGTCCAGCGAGAGTTTCAGTGGTTTGGCACCATTGGCCGGATCGCGCAGATAGCCATCGAACTGCTTTTCGACACCTGCAACACCAATCACCTCGGCGGCGTTTACGCCTTCCTTGCCAAAACCCGCTCCGCCCAACACATGGGCGGCCAGCATGCCGTTTGGATAAAGCCGCATTTCCCGCGGGCCAAAGAGCAGACCGGGATCGCCGATGTCATGCACCGCCTGTTTTTGCTCCGGCGAGATGCGTTTCTTGATCCAGATGAACTTGCGCTTGCCGGTGAAGTCCCGGACCAGGCGCTCTTTGTCCAGATCCGGAAAAACCTGCGCCAACCCGTCTGCTGCGGCGATCGGATCCACCATCAAGGGCGGCTGTGCGTACAGCGAATGGGTTTCAAAGTTCGTCGCCAGAATGCGGCCTTCACGGTCGACGATGTCGGCACGTTGGGTGGCGATGTTGGCTCCTGTGGCACTGGCCAACGGTTCTTGCGCCTCGGAAGTCGCAAGCAACCCCATGCGCGCGCCGACAACCGAGAAAGCGCAGAAGAAAAAGACACCCAGGATCAGCAACCGCCCCTCGGCCCGAGCCCGGGCGCGGTCCTGCATCTCTTCGTGACGCTGGCGGATGTTTTCACGCTCGATAGCGTCTGGATTTTCACCCTTGCTGCGCGCATCCAGGATACGGGCCAGCGGACGCAGGGGGATACGGCTCATGGGAACTGCTCCCCGTTCAGGGTCGACACATCAACCGCGTTGGTGATCGGCGGCAGCGGTTTCGGGGGATAAGCCACTTCATCCACGCGGCCAAACTGATCAGGGCGCAGGGGCAACAAGCCCAGGCGATCAAAATTCAGGTCTGCCAGTTCGCGCAAGCGGTCCGGACGGTTGAGGTAGGCCCATTCGGCCCGCAGAACGCTCAGCCGGATCTGCGCGGCACCAATCTCGCGTTGCAAACGCTGGGTGTCTTTCAACACCTGCTGCGTCTTGTAGTTCTCCTGATAGGCCCAGAGGGCAAGGCCAAAGACAGCCAGGGCGGTCAGCACATAGATGACGCTTCTCATCGTTTCCCGCCTTTCAACATCGGCATCCCGATGCTCTTGCCATCGACTGCGCCCGCGGGCGCGTCCGTGCGAATGGCCACACGCAGCTTGGCAGAGCGTGACCTTGGATTTTCTTCCAGCTCTTGATCGTCTGGCCCAACGGCCTTGCGCGTCTTGATGGTGAACTGTGGCGCGTCCTGAGCGATCTCGGGCGCATAGCGGTTGGCACGCCCGGTCTTGCCTGCGCGCGCCTGTAAGAACCGTTTGACCATCCGGTCTTCGACGGAATGAAAGGTGACCACAGCCAATTGCCCGCCAGGCTTCAAGGCGCGCTCGGCTGCCATGAGACCGCGAAACAGCTCGCCATATTCGTCATTCACCGCGATCCGCAGCGCCTGAAAACTGCGCGTGGCGGGGTGCGATTGCCCCGGCTTGGGGCGCGGCAGGCAGGATTCGATGATCTTTGCCAGATGCAGGGTTGTTGTGATCGCCCCTACGGTCCGCTCTCGGACGATGGCCTTGGCGATCCGGCGGCTGGCGCGCTCTTCACCATAGTGAAACAGGATGTCGGCGATGTCTTCTTCGCTGGCTTCATTCACCAGATCAGCGGCCGATGGGCCATCCTGCGACATGCGCATGTCCAGCGGGCCATCCTTCATGAAGGAAAAGCCACGTTCGGCCAGATCAAGCTGCATAGACGACACGCCAAGATCCAGCACAACGCCGTCCAGATCGCTGGCATATTCATCCATGCGCGAGAACACACCGGCCTGCATCACCAGCCGGTCGCCATAGTCGCCTGCCCAATCGGCGGCCATCTCGAACGCCAGCGGGTCGCGATCAACGCCAATGACCGTGTCCGCGCCTGCGGCCAGCAAACCACGGGTATACCCCCCCGCCCCAAAGGTACCATCCAACCACCGCCCCGAAACAGGGGATATGGCCGCCAGCAAAGGACGCAACAATACAGGGATGTGAGGGTCTTGGTCGGGGTTGGCCGCAGCAGCCATGCCGTTACGCGCCCCCCGCGCCATCAAGGAAGGCCATCGGATCGAAATCGCCGGGCAATTCGTCGAGCCATTCTTCGGCCTTGGCCAGCTCTTCTGTCTCGTATGTCTCGGGCTTCCAGATCTGGAAGGTATCACCAGCAGCGATAAAGAACGCCTCTTTTTCAAGGTCGATCTTGTTGCGCAGCTTGGCGGGCAGCACCAGACGGCCGGTTTCATCCACGGCTGTGGGAAACGACTGACCGTGGAACATGCGTTGCAGCATCTTGCGCTCCATCGAACCACGCGGCAGCGCGTCAATCTTGGCGTCGACCTCGTCGATCGCCTGCATCGTGTAGCATTCCAGGAATTTGCGGCGGTGGTCACCATAGACAATTACAAGCTCGGGCTGATCGCCCGACTGCCAGTTCGGATCGCCAGCCTCTAGAACACGGCGAAACGAGGCAGGAATCGACACCCTGCCTTTCGTATCCACCTTATTCTGGCTCTCGCCTCTGAACCTGCGCGCCAAAACGACTGTCCCTTTCGCTATGCGCCAACTTGTTTTTCGCCCCCAGAAAGTAGAAACGGCGGGTTGATCTGCTGCCACTGATCAACCCGCCGCCTGATCCCGCTTTGCGGGGATGTCCGACTGCGCGCGCCACCTGGGGGGATGTCTGCTCGCTCGCGCGCCGGATCTCTTGGTTCTGATGAAAGCGAAGCGCCTGTATGAAACCTGCTTATTGTTGGTTCGGGGTCGTTTGGTGCCCCTTGCTGTCTCGTTCTCATCCGATGAACAAGGGATGCCATGGGAATTCATGGAAATCAATAGGAAATTTTGGAGAGATTCGCGAAACTGAGAAAAATCACGAACAGAGTCAATCCCCTGAACCGCTCCTTATCCACAGGATATGGGACTTTACCAACAGAAACCACTACATGTTGGGGAGAAAAAGCCCCCCAAAAAACTCCCATCTTTTCCCAATATTTTTTCAGAAATCCATTTTTCGAGCGCAAATTAACCACTTCCTGGGTCAACTCCTCCGGTAACGGTCCACGGTTTTCAGCTCTGGCGGCACCATCGCTCAGTGGATCCCATGGTTTCCCATACTTCCCATCCCGTCCCATTGCGCGCACGTGCTTGCATCTGCGCACGCGAAAGCAGCCCCGCTGCGGTCGACTCGGGGCGCCCAGACCCCCCGGTGCGTTTTTTCAAGGGCGCAACTTGCATCACGTGGCGTAAAAAAAGGGCGCTCGATCATAAGTGACAAATAAATACCGTTGAAAGAGAACGTATCAGGCACACTCAAAGCCCAATAAAATATGCGCTATTCGCAAACGCCGTGATTTCAGGGGATAATCTATGCAATTGCTGCATAGCAGCATTGATACTGCAAGCTATTGTGCAGGCGCAGCATTTGCCTATTTTCAGTCTCAAGCAAACGCCGCACCGACGCGGCAGAGACGATACGACGATAGGTAAAGATCATGGCTGTCACCAGCGACTACACCGCCGCAAAAGGCGCAACATTCTCCGGCTTCTCCTCGCTGATCGAGGCCGCAAAAACCCGCTACATCCGCAACCGGATGTATCGTCAGACCGTAAATGAGCTGAGCGCCCTGTCGGCGCGTGAGCTGGCCGATCTGGGCCTGCACCGTTCGATGATCAAGCGCGTGGCGCAGCAGGCTTCGGCCGAATACACCGCACGTTAAGCGGAACAAGATACTGAATTCAGGCTCCTCTCCTCCTCCCTGGGGTCTGAGTTAAGCGGCGGCCTCCTCCTCCTCCCTGATGTCGCCGCACCAAATACCGGCCTTGAACGCCGGAACGCAGATACATCCGGGTCTCTCCTCCTCCCTGACCTTGGATGTTGAAAGCGCGCGGTGGCTTCCTCCTCCTCCCTGAAGTCGCCGCGACCTCATACCGGCCTTGGACGCCGGAACGCGGATACATCCGGGTCTCTCCTCCTCCCTGACCCTGGATGTTGAAAGCGAGCGGCGGCTTCCTCCTCCTCCCTGAAGCCGCCGCGACCTCATACCGGGCTCAAACCCGGGTTCGAATACATCGGGGCTCTCCTCCTCCCTGTCTCGATGTTGTCATGAACGGCGGTTCCCCTCCTCCTCCCTGGGAACCGCCGTTTTTTGTTTTTGAGCAAGAGTGGTAGACTGGCGGCATCAATAGCCAGGGAGTTCAAGATGCCCGCCTATTTCTTCGCACAGCTGAACATCCACGACCCCGAAGGGTACCAGGAGTACTTAAAGGGGTTCATGCCGATCTTTGAGCGACACCAGGGGCGCCTGCTCACGGTCTCATCCAAAACCGTCGACTGTGTCGAAGGGGAATGGCCCGAGGGCGGTGTGGTGTTGATGGAGTTTCCAGACCTAGAAACCGCCTATGCGTGGAAGGACGACCCCGAATATGTCGAGCTTGCGCGCATTCGGCACGCAACGGTTTCAACCAACGCGATCATCGTGGATGGGCTTTAGAACGGCACGTCGTCGCTGGCGGACAGGAACTTGGCCACGACCTTTTTTGTGCCCGCCTTTTCAAACTCGATCTCAAGCTTGTCGCCTTCGATCCCGATCACCGCCCCATAGCCAAACTTCTGATGAAACACGCGCTCGCCAAGCGTGAAGCTGGACACGGCGTTCAGATCAATCACCGTGTTACGGCTTTCCTTGGGCTGAGACAAGCCGCGTTGCCCCTGACGGGCCTGAAGGCGCTTCCAGCCGGGAGAGTTATAGACATTCGCCTCGGCCGCTCGGGTTTCGATCCCCTGCGAGCTGACACCGCCCGCGCCACCACCGTATAGACCGGATGGCGTCAGGACATCGACGTGATTTTCGGGCAGTTCATCGACAAATCGCGACGGCATGGAATTCTGCCACTGCCCGAACACCCGCCGGTTGGCCGCAAAGGATATGGTGCACAGCTCTTCGGCGCGGGTGATACCCACGTAGGCCAGGCGGCGCTCCTCTTCCAGGCCCTTGAGACCGGATTCGTCCATCGAGCGTTGCGAGGGGAACAGGCCATCCTCCCACCCAGGCAGAAAGACGGCGGGGAATTCCAGTCCCTTGGCCGCGTGCAAGGTCATGATCGACACTTTGGCGCCGTCCGATTCCTGTTCGTTGTCCATTACCAGGCTGACATGTTCCAGGAACCCTTGCAGATTCTCGAAGTTGTCCAACTGGTTCACCAATTCCTTGAGGTTTTCCAGCCGCCCCGGTGCTTCGGGCGTTTTGGTGTTCTGCCACATGGTGGTGTAGCCGGATTCGTCCAGAATGATCTGGGCCAGCTCGATGTGGCTGACTTCGGGCTGGCCAAACGCCAACTGCGGCTCGCCCCCGTCGTCGATCACCTCATCGTCGTTGGCCTCGACCACAGGTCCGCGCGTCATGGCGCGCCAACGGGCCAGATCTTCGACCAATTTGCGCAACGCGCCGGCGCCCTTGCCCTTGATCAACCCTTGATCCAGCGCGATTCGCGCCCCTTCGACCAAGGACACACCGCTTGAGCGCGCCGCGATCTGGATGGTTTGCTGCGCCTTGTCGCCAAGGCCGCGCTTGGGCGTGTTGACGATGCGCTCGAACGCCAGATCGTCCTCGGGGCTGGTCACAAGCCGGAAGTACGCCATGGCATCGCGAATCTCCAACCGCTCATAAAAGCGCGGGCCACCGATGACCTTGTACGGCAGACCAATGGTCAGAAACCGATCTTCGAACGCCCGCATCTGGTGCGAGGCACGCACGAGAATCGCAATGTCATCCAGGCTGAAGGGACGCATGCCCCGAGTGCCGCCCTGCACGGCGTCAATCTCTTCGCCGATCCAGCGAGCTTCCTCCTCGCCATCCCAGTGGCCGATCAGGCGAACTTTTTCGCCCTCTTCCGCATTGGTCCACAATTCCTTGCCCAAACGATCGGCATTGCCCCGGATCACATTCGAGGCAGCGGCCAGGATATGCGGGGTCGAACGATAGTTCTGTTCCAGCCGCACCACATGGGCGCCCGGGAAGTCCTTTTCAAAGCGCAGAATGTTGCCCACCTCGGCCCCGCGCCAGCCATAGATCGACTGGTCATCATCGCCAACGCAGCAGATGTTCTTGTGCACGCCCGCCAGCAGCCGCAGCCACAGATACTGGGCCACGTTGGTATCCTGATATTCGTCCACCATGATGTAGCGGAACCAGCGCTGGTACTGCTCGAGCACATCCGGATGCGCCTGAAAGATTGTGACGACATGCAGCAGTAGATCGCCGAAATCGACCGCATTGAGCTCCTTCAGGCGGGTTTGGTATTGCGCGTATAATTCCACGCCCTTGTTATTGTAGGCCCCCGCATCAGCGGCGGGCACCTTGCCCGGGGTCAGCGCGCGGTTCTTCCACCCGTCGATCACATTCAACAGCAGCCGCGCGGGCCAACGTTTGTCGTCAATCCCCGCAGCCTGCACCAACTGCTTGATCAGGCGCAGCTGATCGTCGGTGTCCAGAATCGTGAAGTTCGACTTTAGCCCCGCAAGCTCGGCATGGCGGCGCAGCAGCTTGACGCAGATCGAATGAAACGTGCCCAGCCAAGGCATCCCTTCGGCCGGTTGCCCCAGCATACGGCCCACGCGGTTCTTCATCTCGCGCGCGGCCTTGTTGGTGAAAGTCACGGCCAAGATCTCATTCGGGCGCGCTTTGTGGGTGTTGAGCAGATGCACAATGCGCGTGGTCAGCGCCTTGGTCTTGCCCGTACCGGCCCCGGCCAGCATCAGCACCGGCCCATCCAGCATCTCGACCGCTTCGCGCTGTGCGGGGTTGAGGTCGTCCAGATACGGCATCGGCCGCGCGGCCATGGCGCGCGCGGACAAAGAAGGCTGCTGTGCGGCGCCTTCAAAGGCGTCCATTTCGTCGAAACTGCTCATACCTGCAAAGTAATTCGGAATTTACCAGAGGGAAAGGGTTTGTTCACGACATGTTCGCAATTTAGGTGCAATTTATGCCGAATTTGCACGAAGCCGTGTTCCTGTGTGAACCCCCTACCGCGCCCTTGTTAACCTCATATCAATCTCTGTTTCACAATTTACGGGGCGGAAATACGGGAGCGCGGAAAGATGACGACGGAATACAAGGCTTCGGCTGTTCAGCGGCTGAAGTTGGCCAGCGCGGTTGTTTTGCTGATAGCAATGGTCGTGACCGCCGCATGGGGCGTTCATACTTTACCGACCCCGATCGTCGACGGCATGCTTGAAGCAGACATTCGAAAACAATCGGAAATGTGGAAACGCCGGGTGCTGCTGCACATGGAAGACGCTGAAACCACATTTGAAACCGGTGTGATGGATGCCCACGACCGTGAGTTCCTGGAGCTTATGCCCGAAGCATCAGATGTTTACCGGTTCAAACTGTTTCATGCCGACGGCACAGTCTTTTGGTCGACACGTGCCTCGGATATCGGCACGAAAAGCACCAAGCCATATTTCACAACCAGCGTTGCCAACGGTGAAGTCTATTACAAACACGAGGAAAAGCCTGCCTCGGAAATCGACGATATTGTCCTGCATTCTGCGCAACTGGACATGGACAAACCCCACCATGTGGCCGAGATTTATACGCCCGTGATGCGCAACAGTTCATTCCTGGGCGCCATCGAATTCTATACAGACATCACCGAGTTACGCGACATCTTCATCATGCGGGTTCGCGTCCTGCTGGGCATCTTGTGCGGCATTGCCCTGATGGCGCTGCTGATCGTGTCCGTCGTGCTGTATCGCAGCAGCCGGCGCCAGCTCAACTCATTGCGCATCCGCTCGCAGAATGAACGCGACCTGATGGACGAGCAGCTGCGCCTGGCACGTGAAGTTCGACTGCTGGGTGAGTTGAACGAATGGCTGCAATCCAGCCGCTCTTTGGATGAGCTGTTCGACATGGTGGCCAAGTTCATGACCCATATCTTGCCCGACGCCGAGGGGAGTGTTTATGTCTACTCCAACTCACGCGACGTGCTGGACGGCAGCGCCAGTTGGAACGGCGGCACACACAAGGATCACATTCATCCCGATGGGTGCTGGGGCCTGCGCCGAGGGCGTACTTATGAATATGGCGCGACCGAGGTGGACTTTGTCTGCGAGCATGCTGAACCGCACGACGGCCGCCCCTATTTCTGCTTCCCGATCCTGGCACATGGGGAAACCGTTGGCCTTATGCATTTGCGGGCTCAGCACGATTGCGAGAAAAGCTTCGGGCAGAACAAGAAGCTGGCACAGATGTGCGCTGAGCAGATCAGCATGGCCATTGCCAACGTGCGCATGCGCGATCAGCTGCATGATCAATCCGTGCGGGATCCTCTCACCGGGTTGTTCAACCGCCGCCACATGACCGACCAGCTGCGCAAGTTGATCTCGCGCAGCCAGGCCAGCGGGGCGCCCGTCAGCCTGATCGCCGTGGACGTAGATCACTTCAAGAAGTTCAACGACAACCACGGTCACGACGCTGGTGACATGGTGTTGCGGGCCGTGGGCTCTGTCTTGCAGCAATCTTGCGACGGGGACGAGATTGCCTGCCGCATGGGCGGCGAAGAGTTCACGCTGATCCTGCCGGACAGCTCGCCGACCGAGGTGATGACGCGGGCCGAAAAGCTGCGTAAATCGGTTGAGGATATTGCCGTCCGCTATGGCGAGAAGACACTGCCGCGGATCACCATTTCGCTTGGCCTGGCGCATTATCCGACCCATGGCACCATGCCCCAGGATCTGATGCGGGCGGCAGATGATGCCCTGTATGATGCCAAGGCCAAAGGGCGTAACCAGGTTTGTATCGCAACCTTGCCGCATGAGGCGGCAAAGACCGCCGCGCAGACACCGCCCACACTGGCGGCCGAATAAGCCGCGCCCCTTGCAGAATCACAGTCCACGTCGGATCAATCGGCATGGATCTGCACAGCACCTATCCCGGCGTCATGGACCTGAAATGGCGCGCCGAGCGCAGGCTTCCCAAGTTTGTTTGGGAATACCTGGACAGCGGCACGGGGGTCGAAGCCACCAAAGCCCGCAACCGAAAGGCGCTCGACCGGATCGGGTTTGATCCTTCGATCCTGCATGGCGCCATGGAGTGTGACCTGTCGACCCGCCTGCTGGGGCAGGATTTCGACCTGCCCTTTGGCGTCGCCCCGATCGGCATGTCCGGCCTGATCTGGCCCGGGGCCGAACCGCTGCTGGCGCGGGCCGCCGCCCAGGCCAGGGTGCCCTATACGCTGTCGACCGTGGCCAGCCGCAGCCCCGAAGAGCTGGCGCCACACCTTGGGACACATTCCTGGTTCCAGCTGTATCCGCCCAAGAACCCCGAAATCCGCCAAGATGTCTTGAACCGGGCCCGCAATGCAGGGTTTTCCACGCTGGTGCTGACCGTGGACATACCGGTCGCCTCGCGCCGCGAGCGTCAGACACGCTCGGGGCTGACACAGCCCCCCAGGCTGTCTCCGCGCCTGCTGGCTCAGATCGCACGGCGTCCTGCCTGGGCCATGGGCATGATGCAAGAAGTGATCCGTGATGGCATGCCGCGCATGCGCACGCTGGACAAATACGTCACCAAACAGCTGAACCTGCCCCCAACTGCGCACATCGGATACCTGCTGCGCACCTCGCCCGACATGGACTATGTCAAATGGCTGCGCGATCATTGGGACGGACCATTCATCATCAAAGGCGTGATGCGCGCCGAGGATGCCGAGCCTCTGGAGCGTGCAGGCATCGACGCCTTGTGGGTGTCAAATCATGCGGGCCGCCAGTTTGACGGGGCCCCCGCCTCGATCGAAGCTCTGCCTGCGATCCGGGCCGCGACACAGCTGCCGCTCATCTTCGACAGTGGTGTCGAGAGCGGATTGGACATCCTGCGCGCCATCGCCTCGGGCGCCGATTTCGTGATGCTGGGGCGGGCTGTTCATTTTGCACTTGCAGCACTTGGAGCTCGGGGACCTGCGCATTTGATCGACGTGCTAAAACAGGACCTGATCGCCAACATGGGCCAGATCGGCGCCGCTTCGCTTGCCGCGCTTCCCCCGATCCGGCCCCTACCAGACCTGACCTGAACACGACCTCAAACACTGCACTGCAGAAAAAACGGCGTTTGCGAGCGATAACATGCCGGTTCTACCCAGAACTACCAATATACGTGTGCTTATTGTCCGCCTAAAACCCACGCCCAACAAAGAGAGCCGGGACCTGCCATGACAGACTTCAAGAAAATCCTCATCGCCAACCGCGGAGAGATCGCGATCCGCGTGATGCGGGCCGCCAATGAGATGGGCAAGAAGACGGTTGCCGTCTTTGCCGAAGAGGACAAGCTGGGCTTGCATCGGTTCAAGGCGGATGAGGCCTATCGCATTGGCGAAGGGATGGGGCCGGTTGCCGCCTACCTGAGCATCGACGAGATCATTCGCGTTGCCAAGGAAAGCGGGGCGGATGCGATCCACCCCGGCTATGGCCTGCTGTCGGAAAACCCGGACTTCGTGGATGCCTGCACCCAGAACGGCATCACCTTCATCGGCCCCAAGGCCGAGACCATGCGCGCGCTCGGCGACAAGGCCAGCGCCCGTCGCGTCGCCATCGAGGCCGGTGTTCCGGTCATCCCGGCGACCGAGGTTCTGGGCGATGACATGGATGCGATCCGGGCCGAGGCAGCCGAGGTCGGCTATCCGCTGATGCTCAAGGCCTCCTGGGGCGGCGGCGGTCGCGGCATGCGTCCGATCCACGGGCCGGAAGAGTTGGAAGAAAAAGTGCTCGAAGGGCGCCGCGAGGCAGAGGCCGCATTCGGCAACGGCGAGGGGTATCTGGAAAAGATGATCACCCGCGCCCGCCACGTCGAGGTGCAGATCCTGGGCGACAAGCATGGCGAGATTTATCACCTCTACGAGCGTGACTGCTCGGTCCAGCGCCGCAACCAGAAGGTGGTTGAACGCGCCCCGGCCCCGTATCTGACCGAAGAGCAGCGTGCCGAGATCTGCGAATTGGGCCGCAAGATATGTGCTCATGTGAATTATGAATGCGCGGGCACTGTAGAATTCCTGATGGATATGGCCTCGGGTAAGTTTTACTTCATCGAGGTGAACCCCCGCGTACAGGTCGAACACACCGTCACCGAAGAAGTGACCGGCATCGACATCGTGCAGGCGCAAATCCTGATCGCCGAGGGCAAGCCCCTGGCCGAGGCCACCGGCAAGTCCGCGCAGGATGACGTTCAGTTGAACGGCCACGCCTTGCAGACCCGTGTGACCACCGAAGATCCGCTCAACAACTTCATCCCCGACTATGGCCGCATCACCGCCTATCGCTCGGCCACTGGCATGGGCATCCGGTTGGATGGCGGCACGGCCTATGCTGGGGGCGTGATCACGCGGTATTACGACTCGCTGCTGACCAAGGTCACTGCCTGGGCCCCGACGCCCGAAAAGGCGATTGCCCGGATGGACCGTGCGCTGCGTGAATTCCGTGTGCGCGGTGTCAGCACCAACATCGCCTTTGTTGAAAACCTGCTGAAGCACCCGACCTTCCTGTCGAATGAATACACCACCAAGTTCATCGACGAGACACCGGATCTGTTTGATTTCAAACGTCGCCGCGACCGGGGCACCAAGGTGCTGACCTATATCGCCGACATCACGGTGAACGGACACCCCGAGACCAAGGATCGCCCACTGCCCGCCGCCGATTTGAAGATCCCGCGCGCGCCGGAACGCCGGGCCGAGCCGATGATGGGCACCCGCAACCTGCTGGAGCAAAAGGGCCCGCAGGCGGTGGCCGACTGGATGAAAGCGCAGCGTCAGCTGCTGATCACCGACACGACGATGCGCGACGGGCATCAGTCGCTGCTGGCAACGCGCATGCGGTCGATCGACATGGTTCGTGTGGCGCCGACCTATGCATCGAACCTGCCGCAGCTCTTCTCGGTCGAATGCTGGGGCGGCGCGACCTTTGATGTGGCGTACCGGTTCTTGCAAGAGTGCCCCTGGCAGCGTCTGCGCGACCTGCGCGAGGCGATGCCGAACCTGATGACGCAGATGCTGCTGCGTGGGTCGAACGGGGTCGGCTACACCAATTACCCCGACAACGTGGTCCAAGCCTTTGTGAAAGAAGCCGCCAAGAACATCGACGTCTTCCGCGTCTTCGACAGCCTGAACTGGGTCGAAAACATGCGCGTGGCGATGGACGCGGTGATCGAGCAGAACAAGATCTGCGAAGGCACCGTCTGCTACACCGGCGACATCCTGAACCCCGAGCGGTCCAAGTACGACCTGAAATACTATGTCGCCATGGGCAAGGAACTGCGCGATGCAGGGGCGCATGTGCTGGGTCTGAAGGACATGGCAGGCCTTTTGAAACCCGCCGCTGCCCGCGTGCTCATCAAGGCGCTGAAAGAGGAAGTTGGGCTGCCCATTCACTTCCACACCCACGACACGGCGGGCATCGCCTCCGCAACCATCCTGGCTGCCGCAGAAGCAGGCGTGGATGCGGTCGATTGCGCGATGGACAGCTTCTCGGGCAACACCAGCCAGGCGACGCTGGGATCGGTGGTCGAGGCGCTGCGCAACACCGATCGCGACACCGGGCTGGACATCAAGGCGATCCGCGAGATCAGCGATTACTTTGAAGCCGTGCGCGGTCAGTATGCTGCATTCGAGTCGGGCCTGCAGGCGCCCGCCTCCGAGGTTTATCTGCACGAGATGCCTGGCGGTCAGTTCACCAACCTAAAGGCTCAGGCGCGCTCGCTGGGGCTGGAAGAGCGCTGGCATGAGGTGGCGCAGATGTATGCCGACGTGAACCAGATGTTCGGCGACATCGTCAAGGTGACACCCTCGTCGAAGGTCGTGGGCGACATGGCGCTGATGATGGTGAGCCAGGGGCTGAGCCGCGACGACGTCGAAAACCCCGGCACCGATGTGGCCTTCCCGGATTCGGTGATCGACATGATGCGCGGCAACCTGGGTCAACCGCCCGGCGGCTTCCCCGACGCCATCGTGGGCAAGGCTCTGAAGGGCGAGGCGCCCAACACCGAGCGTCCGGGCAAACACCTGGAGCCCGTCGACCTGGATGCGCTGCGCGCCCAGATCTCGAAAGAGCTGGAAGGCAAAGCGGTCGATGACGAGGATCTGAACGGATATCTTATGTATCCCAAGGTCTTCATGGACTACATGGGCCGTCATCGCACCTATGGCCCGGTCCGCGCCCTGCCGACCAAAACCTTCTTTTACGGCATGGAGCCTGGTGAAGAGATCACGGCGGAAATCGATCCGGGCAAGACGCTGGAAATTCGTCTGCAAGCCATCGGCGAGACCGACGAAAACGGCGAAGTAAAAGTGTTCTTTGAACTCAACGGCCAGCCCCGCTTGATCCGGGTGCCGAACCGATTGGTCAAATCCTCGACCATCCAGCGACCCAAGGCCGAAATTGGCAATGCCGACCACATCGGCGCGCCAATGCCGGGTGTTGTGGCAAGCGTTGCGGTGCAGGCAGGCCAGCAGGTGAACGAAGGCGATCTGCTGCTGACCATCGAAGCGATGAAGATGGAAACAGGCATCCACGCCGAGCGGTCCGCCACCGTCAAAGCGCTGCATGTCACTGCGGGCGGTCAGATCGACGCCAAGGACCTACTCATCGAACTGGAATAATCCAGACTGGTTTGACCATACGCTGTCCTGGTCTTTGACCGGGGCAGCGTTTTTTGTTTGCGCGCTGGATACTTAGGACAGCACCGAGACCTTGATCGCAACGGGGGGCTGCAAGACCGGCAAATCCTCGGGCTGGGTGGCATCCTGGGCCGGATTGAACGCCGCAAAGGAGCCGATTGCGGCCAACAGCCCCACTGTCATGAAGAATTTTCCCGTAACCATGGGATACCTCGTTCAACTGTGAAAACGGATAGGATCAGTTTGGGTGAAACGGGTGAACAATTTCTTTCCGTCGCCCTGCCCCATGATGCGAAGAATTTTGCTTTTTCTTCACTTTTGCTCTTGCGGTGCGGCCCCAGAAATTCTAATTCACGCCTCACTCAAGGAAGCGGGCGTAGCTCAGGGGTAGAGCATAACCTTGCCAAGGTTAGGGTCGGGCGTTCGAATCGCCTCGCCCGCTCCATTGAGAACCGGATCACCCATCCGGGCACGAGACTTGATAGTGCGGGCGTAGCTCAGGGGTAGAGCATAACCTTGCCAAGGTTAGGGTCGGGCGTTCGAATCGCCTCGCCCGCTCCATCAAGATCCGGATCACCCATCCGGATACAAAAGATATAGGTTGCGGGCGTAGCTCAGGGGTAGAGCATAACCTTGCCAAGGTTAGGGTCGGGCGTTCGAATCGCCTCGCCCGCTCCAATATCTTCTCTCTCTTCCACAACAATGGTGACTTGGCGGCGACGGGCGTATTGCGTCATGCTTGGGGTGTACAACCCTCAAGGTGCTTTTCATGTCCGCAGACTATACCATCCGCCCCCTCGCCCCAGACGAAGTGCAGAGCGCCGTGGAATGGGCCGCGCGCGAGGGGTGGAATCCGGGGCTGTCAGATCGGGCATGCTTTATGTCGGTCGATCCAGAGGGGTTCTGGGGCGGGTTTCTGGATGGAGAGTTGATCGCGACAATCTCGGTCGTCAATTACGATGAGAATTTTGCCTTTCTGGGGTTCTACATCGTGCACCCTGACCACCGCGGACGAGGCGCCGGTCTGCGTTTGTGGCAGGCTGCTGTCAAACATGCGGGCCGCCGCTTGATCGGGCTGGATGGGGTGCAAGAGGAACAGGCAAATTACGCCAAGTCCGGCTTTGAGTTGGCCTATCGCAACATCCGGTTTGGTGGGCCAATCGTGCGGGCCTTGGCGAATTTGCCAGACAGCGCCCTTGCGACACCGTTGACCCGCGTCACTGCGGAGTTGGAGCATTACGACCGCACGGCCTTCCCTGCCCCGCGTACTCCGTTTTTGGCGATGTGGCTGGGCACGGATGGACATGAGGCACGCGCCGTTGTCGATCACGGCGCACTTCGGGGATACGGTGTCATTCGGCCATGCATTGATGGCTATAAGATCGGACCTTTGTTTGCCGAAACCGTGCAGATCGCCCGTGACCTTGCCGGATCCTTGCTGGCCTCAGTACCCGCAGCCCATCATGACAGTGAGGTGTTTCTGGATGTGCCGGAACAAAACGAGGCAGCCATGTCCCTTGCACACGACATGGGCCTGACGCCGGTCTTTGAAACTGCGCGCATGTACACCGGCCCGGCACCCGACATTGCCGTGGACCGGATCTTTGGTGTGACGACCTTTGAGTTGGGCTGAGCCTTAGAACGCCTTGAACGTCATCGTGGTCAGGGACCGTTCGATGTTTGGGATCACCAGCAGGTGTTCGTTAATGTAATGGCCCACATCCTGATCCTCGGGGATGTAAAGCTTGAGCAGCAGGTCGTATTCGCCGCTGGTCGAATAAAGCTCGGAGTGGATTTCGCGGAGCGCGATATCCTCGGCCACCTTGTAGGTCGAGCCGGGTTTGCAGCGGATCTGGATAAAGACACAAGTGGCCATTTGGGCGCCCTTTTTCGGGGGAATTGATCTGCCGCCAAGCTGCCATGCGGTGCAGGTAGGCGCAATCCCCTGCTGTCGCGGTGTTTTACGCAACACTTGTGTCGCAGGTCGCGTGCGCGGGGTGGCAATGCGCGCCCTGTTTTGCCTATAAGCGCCTCTGTGATCATCAGGGAACAACCGCCATGCGCCGCGCCACCATCACCCGCCAGACCGCCGAGACCGAGATTTCGGTCGAGATCAACCTCGACGGCACCGGAGCTTATGACAACCAGACCGGCGTCGGGTTCTTTGATCACATGCTGGACCAGCTGGCGCGCCACTCGCTGATCGACATGACGATCCGGGCCAAGGGCGATTACCACATCGACGATCACCACACGGTCGAGGATACCGGCATTGCCCTGGGTCAGGCGCTGACCGCAGCGCTTGGCGACAAGAAGGGCATCAACCGCTACGGCGAATGCCACCTGCCGATGGATGACGCACAAGTGCGCTGTGCGCTGGATTTGTCGGCCCGACCCTTTCTGATCTGGAACGTGGATCTGCCGACGCAAAAGATCGGCGCATTCGACACTGAGCTGGTGCGCGAGTTCTTTCAGGCGCTGAGCACCCATGGCGGCATCACGTTGCACATCGACCAACTGCACGGATTCAACAGCCACCACATCGCCGAGGCCGCGTTCAAGGCCGTGGCGCGGGCCTTGCGAACCGCGGTTGAGACCGATCCGCGCAAGGCGGATGCGATTCCGTCGACCAAGGGTGCGTTGTAAGCGACCGGACTGAGGGGCGCTGCCCCTCTTGGCCTGCGGCCAATTCACCCCGCCGTATTTGGAACAAAAAGAAAAACAGGACCACGTGATGCTGACCGCGATCATCGACTACGAATCGGGCAATCTGCATTCGGCAGAAAAGGCGTTTCAGCGCATGGCCCGCGAGACGGATGCGGGTGAAGTTGTTGTGACTTCGGACACCGATATCGTGGCGCGCGCCGACCGGCTGGTGTTGCCCGGCGATGGTGCCTTTCCTGCCTGTGCGTCCGAGTTGCGCGGGCACAAGGGCATCTATGACGCGATGGTCGAGGCCGTCGAAGTAAAAGGTCGCCCGTTCCTGGGCATCTGCGTGGGCATGCAACTGATGGCCACCAAGGGGCATGAGTACCGCGAGACCGACGGGCTGGGCTGGATCGGGGGCGATGTGGTCAAGATCACACCAGCGGATGCATCGCTGAAAGTACCGCACATGGGGTGGAATGATCTGGTCATCGATCACCCCCACCCGGTGTTTGACGGCATTGAGACCGGCGATCACACCTATTTCGTCCACTCTTACCACTTCCGTGTTGCCAACCCGGCAGAACGGCTGGCGCATGTGGATTACGCGGGCGACGTGACCGCCGTAATTGGCCGTGACACGATGGTGGGCATGCAGTTCCACCCAGAGAAAAGCCAGGCCACGGGCCTGCGCCTGATCGCCAACTTCTTGAATTGGGCGCCTTAAACCCAAACCCGCGTGAACTTTAGACTTTGGACGGCGCTGATTTTGCGCCTAGGGTTGGGCATTGGAATGCCCAAGGACCAAAGTCATGTTGAAAAAAGCCATTTTCGCCACCACTTCTGCCGCCCTTCTTGCTGGATGTCAGCCCGATGCCGAAGGGATTGAGGATGTCATCAACGGCTATAACTTCATCCGGCTGAACCCACCCACAACGCTCTATCAACCCGGCAGTCTGGTCCATCGCGTCAACTATGACCCGCGCGATCGCGCGCCGGATGACGCCTCTCTGGGTTTTTTGTGCAATCCCAAGTATTCGACCGATTTGTATGAAGATGCGCCTTTGCGCAGCGAGACAGAGTCAAAGCAGGTGTCGCGCCGCTTGTCGGGCTCATTCTCTGTCTCACCGGTGACTTTGGGCCAGGTGTTCAATCTGGGCGCGACGGCGGCTGCGGCAAAAACGGTCCAGGTCTCGCTCGAAGATGCCACGGTTTCAACCTATGCGCTGGACGATCTTGCCCGCATCCGGGCGGGCCTTGGGCCCCACTGCCAGGCAACCCTGCAAAAGAACATCCGCAAGCAGAACGCCTATCAGATCCAGAAGATCCTGACCGCCAATGTCAGCTTCAAGGTCACGTTCGACACCAGCCTGAGTGCCGAGGTTCGCGCCGCCGCGATTGCGGAACTGGGCGAGATTGGCGCCACCCTGGAAAAAAGCGACGAAGTCGAGGTTACGGGTGATGCGCTGATTTATGGGATCCACTGGGAGGATTTGGCCCCGCCGGTGGAGGGGTGAAGCGTCACTTCACCCGCTTCCAATCTTGACCGCGACAGATCAGGCCACCTGCAACGCAGCCTTTGACGGTCAGCGTATTGCCACTGAGCGACATTTTTGAGTTATAGGTCTTGTCCGCGTCCGGGGCCCAGATCTTGCCACCCGAATACGAACCGCCACCGTCGGCGGTCATGTCCCAGATGATCTGCTTACCCAGATTTTCATATTCAGGAGACATGTTGCCGTTGGCGTCAAACGCGGTGTTGATTGTGCCGCAGATGGCGCTGCCACAGGGCGCGATACCGACGTGCAGGTATCCGCCCTCTTCACCCTCGGCTGTCTTCCAGATACCGGCAACCGGATCGGCAGCGGCCATACCAGTCAACCCCAGCCCAAAAGCTGTGCTCAAGATCAGTTTCTTCATGATGCGTTTCTCCCTGTTTTGTCTGACTGTGGCGCGCCTGCCCTGCGTCTGGCAAGGTTGACTTTGGGTCGCGTTGCATCCACCGGCGGTCTCATGCCATATCGCCGCCAAACGTGATGCGAAAGGCTGCCCTCTCATGATCCTCTACCCTGCCATCGACCTCAAGGACGGCCAGGCCGTGCGCCTGCTGCGCGGCGAAATGGAAAAGGCGACCGTGTTCAACGACGATCCCGCAGCCCAAGCGCGTGCTTTTGTGGACGCGGGCTGCGAATGGCTGCATCTGGTCGACCTGAACGGCGCCTTTGCAGGCGAGCCCGTCAACGCAGCTCCGGTCGAGGCGATCCTGGCATCCTGTGATGTCCCGGCGCAGTTGGGCGGCGGCATCCGCGACCTGGCCACCATCGCGACCTGGATCGAAAAAGGGCTGGCTCGGGTGATCCTGGGCACCGTGGCTGTAGAGAACCCCAACCTGGTTCGTGAAGCGGCGCGTGAATTCCCAGGCAAGGTCGCCGTTGGTATCGACGCGCGCAATGGCATGGTCGCAACCAAAGGCTGGGCTGAAGAAACTGATGTGCAGGTGACGGAATTGGCCAAATCGTTCGAGGACGCGGGCGTGGCGGCGATCATCTACACCGATATCAACCGCGACGGCGCTATGCAGGGCCCCAACATCGGGGCCACCGCTGATCTGGCCCGTGCCGTATCGATCCCGGTGATCGCCAGCGGCGGCGTCAGCTCGCTGGCCGATCTCATCGCGTTGCGCGATTGCGGCGTTGAACTGAATGGCGCCATCTCGGGCCGCGCGCTTTATGACGGCGCGCTGGACCTGAAAGAGGCCCTGGCGACCCTAAAGGGTTAACCGCCAGCCGGGTCGACGATAGTCCAGACGTTGGGCAGTTTCTGCTGCCCGACATAGGGCTGCAACGTGGTCTCGTTGACGCGTTCGATGCGCCAGCATTCCGACCGGTTGCTCCAGCTTTCGCACCACAGGTCCTGTCGGATGGACCAGGAACTGGTATAGACACGCTCACCAAAGGTGCCCTCTCCTGTCCCGGACGTCTCTCCGGGGCCATAGGTCTGGACCCAGCGGGTGGTGTAATCCTCATTCGAAATCCCCGACAAGGTCGCGCCGGGGATGGTCTGCATCAGATCCTGTGCGCTCATCATCTCGCCCGCCTGCAAAGGGACAGCAACGAGTGTCAGGGCCAATGTCATCTGTTTCAGCATGGGGGCCTCCCTTCGCGCTCAGCTTAGCACGAAGAGAGGATTTGCCCGAATCTCGGGCCGCGAGGCTATTGCGAGGCGGCCGTGGTCAGCTTTTTCAGCGCACCTTGCATCTTTTCGATCACCGGCGCGTCGCTTACGCCATCCAGATCGCTCATGGTGTGTTTGGGGTCTTCATAAGCCAGCCAGACCTGCCCGTCGGCGTCTTGATAGGCCAGCACCCTGAGCGGCAGGAACAGCCCGGCCAGCGGATCAACCTGCATCGCGGGCGTGCCCAGCTTGGGATTGCCAAAAACCAGCAGCTGGCTGTCGGCCAGTTCCAGATCCACTTTTCCGGCCCCTGCTGCATGGTCCACGCGTGCAAAGACGGTCGCGCCTGCGTTGCCAACCACGGTTTCCAGGGCGTCCATCGCGCCTTGCACCGTCTTGTCGGTCTTTACCTTGATGATGTCCTGAGCCATTGCTGCCCCACCTGTGATTGCCAGAAGTCCTGCCCAAATCAGAGCGCGCATTTTCAAACCTCCTTTGATTGAATTCACGCATCAGATTTCACACCTGCGGCGCTTCATCCAATCACGACTCTGGCATCGGCAGGGGTTTGCCGTTAGACGTGCCCCGACCCAGAGGAATGCCCATGCTCAAGACCCGTATCATCCCCTGCCTTGATGTCGCCGATGGCCGTGTGGTCAAGGGCGTGAACTTTGTTGGCCTGCGCGATGCAGGCGATCCGGTGGAATCGGCCAAGGCCTATGATGCGGCCGGCGCCGATGAGCTGTGTTTCCTGGACATTCATGCCACCCATGAAAACCGCGGCACCATGTTTGATGTCGTTCAGCGCACCGCCGAGCAGTGTTATATCCCGCTGACCGTGGGTGGTGGCGTTCGCACCAAGGAGGACGTGCGCGACCTGCTGCTGGCAGGCGCGGACAAGGTCAGCTTCAACTCGGCCGCCGTCGCGCGCCCTGACGTGGTGGCCGAGGCCGCGGATCAGTTCGGCAGCCAATGCATTGTTGTGGCCATCGACGCCAAAACCGTAAGCCCCGGAAAATGGGAGATCTTCACTCACGGCGGACGCAAGGAGACCGGCATCGACGCCGTAGAGTTTGCCAAGACCGTGGTCGCCAAAGGCGCGGGAGAGATCCTGCTGACCTCGATGGATCGCGACGGCACCAAGGCGGGGTTCAACCTGCCCCTGACCCGCGCGATCAGCGATGCGGTGGATGTGCCGGTGATCGCCAGCGGCGGGGTCGGCAACCTGGATCACCTGGTCGAGGGCGTGACCAAGGGCGGCGCAAGCGCGGTGCTCGCGGCGTCGATCTTTCACTTCGGTGACTACACAATTCAAGAGGCCAAGGAACACATGGCCGCCGCTGGCATCCCGATGAGGCTGACATGAGCATCCTGCACGACCTGGCTGCGATCATCGAAGATCGCAAAGGCGCGGACCCTGACAGCAGCTGGACCGCCAAACTGCTCGCCAAAGGCCCAGAAAAATGCGCCGAGAAGTTCGGCGAAGAGGCGATCGAGGCGATCATCGCCGCGGCCAAGGATGACCGCGAGAACCTGACCTATGAGGCGGCGGATGTGCTCTATCACCTGCTGGTGATGCTGGCTGCTCGCGATATCCCACTGGATGATGTCCTGAACGAACTGGCCCGTCGCCAAGGGTTGAGCGGAATTGCGGAAAAGGCCGCGCGCGACCCGCAATGAAGGGCTTCTCAGGCCGTTCTGAAATTTGTTAACGTTTCACCAGTGTATCCAGTCAAAAGCGGGACCGTTCCGACATGAAGCCATTGTTTGCCGTTCTCGCGTGCTGTTTCACGCTGATCCTTGGCGCCTGCAGCACCTCTGCCCCTTCGTACTCCCAGAATGACGTGACCAAGCTGGCGCAGACCCTGACCGCGCTTGGCCCCGAGGTCGACCCGGCAGAGGCCACTCGCGCCGCCCAGATCGCCTTTTCCTATTCCAAGCAACTGGCCACAGAATATGGCGTGACCACCTCGCCCATCATTCACAATGTGCGCGTCAACGAAGGCGACAAGGAACGTGGCCTGTGCGTACATTATGCCGAGGACATGCAACGCCGTCTGAACCAGGAAGGGTTCAAGACGCTGCAGATGCACCGCGCGATTGCATTGCCCAAAACACCGTTCAATATCGACCACAGCACCGCCGTGATCAGCCGCAGGGGGGACGACATGTACGCAGGCGTCATCCTGGATCCGTGGCGGAACGGCGGCGATCTGTTCTGGTCGCCAACACGGGACGACACCCGTTACAACTGGCGCCCCCGGATGGAGGTTCTGGAAGAGTTGCATCCCGAAGAATTCGCGGCTGCGCGCGCCAGGGGACTTCTACCCCAGCTTTGACGAGATGATGCCGGTTGCAAAACCACCCATGCGCAATTCACCAAACAGGCGCTGATACTCGATCTTCGGGCAGCGATTCTGTATCACGTCCACGCCCTGCGCTTGAGCCTTGGCCGCAGCCTCGGCGTGTTCGACCCCGATCTGCATCCAGATGGTCTTGAGCTTAGGGAACAGCTCCAGCGCCTCGTCCACGATGGGCGGAACGGCTTCGGACCGGCGAAAGATGTCGACCATATCGACCGGCTCGGTAATCTCGGACAGTCCGGCACGCACCGTCTGACCAAACAGCACCTTGCCCGCGTGACCGGGATTGACCGGGACCACGGTGTACCCCTTCAACCCCAGATAGCGCGCCACATAATAGCTGGGCCGCACTGAGTTCATCGACACCCCTACCACAGCAATCACCTTGGTGCGCTTGAGAATTGTGGTGAGATGTTCGTCAGAATAGTTTGTCATGCCCCCACACTAGCGGTGCGACCGAAAAGAAAAAAGCGCCCATGGAACGATGCCATGGGCGCGAGGTATGGAACGAGGGACAGTGAAATGACCCGCGGCAGTTCCGTTCCGCGGTCACTGTGTCATTTAAGTCCGCACCAGGATAAAAAAAGAGGTCAGGCGTGATTTTTTTCGTGACATCGCGTTTTTTTCGAAAATTTCAGGAAACATCGGCAATTTCGCGCTAAATACATATTCTCAAACAAGAACATCCCCAAGTTGCCACTGCAACAAGAGGTGATTCGCCACTCATAAGGTTTGATTCGGTCAGTTGCGCAGAACTTGCGGCCAATGATCCTCGGCCATCTCAATGTTTCCCTCGACGTCCCGCTCCCACATCTTTTCGATGCTAGAGGAATGAACCAGGTACAATTTGTCGTCGACGATCTTCCAGACGTTGGGATCCGTGCCCACGGTATAGCCCCGCGACACAGCATAGGCGCAATAGCCGCCGAACTGGGGCGCATAGGCATAGGGGTTGGCCTCGAAGGCCTCCCGATTCTCGTGGCTTGAGAAGTACCAAACCGCCCCTTTCCACATCACAGCGATGTCCGGGCGTCCGCGCACGGGATCGGATCCAGAAAAGTAGGAAACGGTATCATATCCGCCAATTGCGGCACCATCATCAGCATAGAAAATCTGGATCTGCTCAGCCTGTACGGCCGGAGCAGTCAAACAGAGCGCGCTGATGGCGCATACAAGGATGGTACGTCGGTTGAGCATTACAGTCCGTTCGATCATGTGCGTGCTGCATAAAATGACTGCAAGCCGCGCCCGCGCCAAGCCCCCCTGACAGGGATGTGAACAAACTGTGTCGACTTGTTCCCATCTCTGTGAGCTTTTGCGTCAGTCAAAGATATCCTCGACCGCATCCCAGGCTTCGTCCAGAAAGCGCGACATCAGGCTTTTGCGCTTTTTCACCTTCTTGGGCTTCACGTAAGACTTTTCACGCCGTTCGGCATTCACCCTGGCCTTTTTTGGCTTTTTCACCTTGGGCTTTGGCAGATGGCTGACGGCCGTGTCGGCTTTGGCCTGCCGCAACATCTTGAGGTCGTGCAAAGGCGCACCACAGGCCGAACAACTGAGCTCGTGACGCCCGTCCGAGCTCAGCACCAGCGCCGCCCGTGTCCCGCAATAACAGCAGGTCGCGATCTTGGTCGGATGTGAAATGGTTGCCTCCTGTCAAACGGGCCCGAAACTTTGGCCTGTTCAATGGGCCTTGGATGCATATAGGGCAATTGCCGCCGCATTTGAGACGTTGAGCGAGCCAAATCCGCCTGCCGCGTCGATTTTCACCAGCTGATCCACGGTTTCCTTGGTCTTTTGGCGCAGACCTGGTCCCTCGGCCCCCAGCACCAGGGCCACAGGATAATCGCGGCGGCCGTCCAACGCGGCCTCGATGGTTTGCTCGGCTTCGCCATCCAGACCCAGAACCAGAAAGCCCATCTGCTGCAGCTCGACAATCGTGTCCGACAGGTTCCGCATCCGCAAATAGGGCTGCCGTTCCAACGCGCCGCTGGCAGTCTTGGCAAGCGCACCGGTTTCGGGCGCCGAATGATGCCGCGTGCCGATCACCGCGCTGGCCCCCAGCACCTCGGCCGAGCGCAGAATCGCGCCAACGTTGTGGGGATCGGTGACCCTGTCCAACAGAATCACGCGCGGCGATTCTGCTCCGATACAGTTTTCCGAGAGGCTACCCCAGTTGAGCGGCTTCACCTCCATTGCGGCGCCCTGATGTACCGAGCCGGAATCAATCGGGGCCGAAAACTTGCGCGGATCGACCATCTCGGGCTCGATACCGCCCTGGGCAATGGCATCGGCCAGCTTGTCATAGGCGTTTTTGGTCACGATCAAGCGCAATTTCTCGCGTTTCGGGTTCAAAAGCGCGTCTCTGACGGCATGCAATCCGAACAGCCACACGGTGTCGGCCCCCGCTGCCTTGCGCGCCTGTTCCTTTTCTACGACCCATTTGGGTTTCTTCATGTGATCGGCCTCCGGGCCTGAATTCAGTTTCTCGCGCCAAGGTGAACTTTTCCTGTTGACGCTTCTTTGGGGTGCTTGTAATCACGCCTCCACGTCAGGTGCAACGCCTGACAGTGGGCGACAGGCCGCAAGGTGTGGCAGGGGACTGTAACTCCCTCGCGGAGACGCACGCCTGGTTCGATTCCAGGGTCGCCCACCATTTCTTCTAAACAAATCAAATGTTTTCAAAGAAATGGTGGCCCACGCCCGTGGCGGTGGAACCCTCAAAAAATCAACAAGATACGAAGGTTCAGCCCCCTTCTTCGGCCCTGACAAATTTCACACAATCGGCCCTTGAGTGTTGGGATGCAAGGACACACTGTGCGCCTGTGCTGCTCTCAAGGAAGCCTCGCGCGGGTGCGGAGCCGACATGGAACAGACGTGCTCTGTGTGTGTCTTCGCATTCCCTTCAAGCAGAGTTCGGCGGAAGTTTTGCTTGAGCAAGCGCGTGGTTGGGTGAGACCGGGCGCGCTTATGCAGAACCCTTTGATTTGGCGCGCTCCCGCAATTGGAACTTTTGAATCTTACCAGTTGAGGTTTTAGGCAACGTTTCGAAAGCGACAGCTTTTGGGGCTTTGAACCCGGCCAAGTGTTCCCTGCAAAAAGCGATGATATCGTCTGACGTGGCCTCGGCCCCTTCGCGTAATTCCACAAACGCACAGGGGACTTCACCCCATTTTTCATGCGGCATCGCAACCACGGCTGCGGCCTGTACGGCATCGTGGCGATACAGAACGGCTTCGACTTCGACAGATGAAATATTCTCGCCGCCAGAAATGATTACATCCTTCAGGCGGTCTCGGATCTGGATGTAGCCGTTTTCGTGCATGACAGCCCCGTCACCGGACCAGAACCACCCCTCTTCAAAAGCTTCGGCGGTTGCCTTGGTATCTTTGTAATAGCCTGCCATCACCGTATTGCCCCGAATGGCGATCTCTCCCTGCGCGGTACCGTTGCGTGTAACAGCTGCGCCCGTGCTGCGGTCAATCACCGTGACCTCTTCGACCATCGGGAAGGCGATGCCTTGCTGGGCCTGCAGTTCGGCTTGCTCAGCGGGGTCGAGATCGTCCCAGTCATCTTGCCACAGGCACTGCGAGATGTGGCCGTAGGTCTCTGTCAGCCCATAAACCTGCATGACGTCGAACCCCATCGCGCGGGTCTTTTCCAGAACCGTAGGCGGCGGTGGTGCTCCGGCGGTTAAAACGCGGATTGCGGGATCAAAGTGAGCCGCGTCACTTTCGGCTTCGGCCAACATCTGCAAGACGATAGGCGCCGCGCCGAAATGGGTTACGCCATGAGAACGGATCGCTTCCAGAATACGGTCTGCAGCTGGTACACGCGTAAAGACGACGGTTGCCCCAAGCATGGCCATCAACCACGGATGCCCCCAACCGTTGCAGTGGAACATCGGCACAACCGACAAATAGACGGGATAAGGCGGCACCTGCCACGCCGTCCCGGTGCCAAGCGCCATCAGATAGGCCCCGCGATGGTGATAGACGACGCCCTTGGGACGACCCGAGGTGCCAGAGGTGTAATTCAGCGCAATGGCGTCCCACTCATCGGCGGGCAGTTCTACCGGCAAAGGCGCGGCGCCGGTCAACGCCTCATACGTCGGACCGCCCAAGGTTTCACCTTCAGTCACGGGATCAGCGATCTCGACCACAGGCAAAGCCCGGCCAAGCAGCTCGAACGCTTTGGACAGCAGCGGCACGAGTTCCCGATCCACGATCACCAATTTGGTGTCCGCGTGATCCAGGATGTAAGCGATGGTTTCCGGTTCCAATCGCGTATTGAGCGTATTAAGGACCCCACCCGTCAGCGGCAGCGCAAAGTGCAATTCGAAGAGTTCGGGGATATTCGGGCTTAGCACCGAAACGGTGTCACCCTTTTGCACACCAAGTTCGACCAGCCCACCGGCTACCGCGCGAATGCGAGCGGCCGTCTCGGCCCATGTTCGCCGGATGTCGCCATAGATCACGGCCGTACGTACGCCGTGCAAACATTCGGCGCGGCGCAGGAAAGACAACGGTGACAAGGGCACATGGTTGGCGCGCTTTTTCCGCAAAGCTTCAAAATGGTGACGCATCCCGGTCCCCCCTGACTTAGCTGTTGGGCCGCACGCGGGCGGCAGTCTTGTTGGCAAACGCTTCCAACCGCTCCCGAGCAGCGGGCTGCGTGTTGACCACCCCCCCTACCACCGCCTCGGCATAGGCCGCGTCCATGCCGGACATGTTGTTCAGGTGGCTGATCGCCGAACAGATCGCAAAGTTGGTCAATGGCAGGTTCTGGGCGATTTGTTCTGCCAACTCCATGGCTTTTGCCATGCTACCGCCATCTTCGGTGATGTATTGGGCCAATCCCAGTTCGACGGCCTCTTGTCCCTGATACACGCGGCCCGTCAGGATCATGTCGATCATACGGTACTTGCCGATCATGTCGGACACCCGGATTGTTGCACCTCCCCCCGTGAAGATCCCACGTTGGCCTTCGGGCAGGGCAAAATAGGTTCCAGGGTCGATGACCCGGATATGGGCCGCGCTTGCCAATTCCAGGCCGCCGCCCACAACCGCGCCCTTCAGTGCGGCGATGATTGGTACACCGCCATATTCCATCTTGTTGAACGCCTCGTGCCAGCGCAGGCAGACATGCATGAAGTCGTCCGGGCTGCGGTCGGCCTTCCAATGCTCGACCAGATCCAAGCCTGCGCAGAAGTGATCGCCTTCGCCCGCCAGAACCACGGCTCTGACACCCGCTGTACGCGCGCCGCTGAAGAAACGGATCAGTTCTTCGATCGTGGCCACATCCAGCGCATTGCGTTTGGTCGGGCGGTTCAGTGTGACGACATAGAGGCCGTTCTCGCGCTCGGAAATCGCAAGGTTTTCATAAGTGTCGGGGTTAACGACGTCATTCATGGGGCAGATCCTTTCAGGGATTAATCGGGGAAATCCGCGTCAAGCAGGCTGCGCGAGCCAAGCAGGATACGGGTGTGTTCGGTGGTGCATTCTGGCAAGATATGCTGAGCAAAGAACAAGGCGGTTGCGATTTTCTGGGTCATGAATTGCGCCTCTTTCCCTGCGTCCAACGCGGTTTGTGCAGCCAGGGCGCCCTTTGCCAGCTTCCATCCTGCTGCCAGTGTACCTGCAAGCATCAGGAAAGGGACAGAACCCGCAAAGGCAGCATCGATGTCTTTGCGGCTGTTTTCCAACATCCAATCCAACGATGCTTCAAACGCGTCACGCGCCTGGGCAAGGTTTGCACCAATGGCTTGGGCTGCGGTGTCACCCTTGGCCAGTTCGGCCTCTGTCGCAGCGATCCGAGCGGCAAACCGGCGAGCAGTTCCCCCCCCGTCACGCATGACCTTGCGTCCAAGAAGATCGTTGGCCTGAATGGCGGTGGTGCCTTCGTAGATCGGCAGAATGCGCGCGTCCCGGTAATGTTGAGCGGCCCCGGTTTCTTCGATAAAACCCATGCCGCCGTGGATTTGCACCCCCAAAGAGGCGACCTCGACCGCGCGTTCCGAGCAGAAGCCCTTGACCAGCGGCACCATGAATTCGGCCAAGGCCACGATCTCTGGATCGTCCTGATGGTGCGCAAGATCCAGCAGCCCAGCAGTTGCTGCCGCCATGGCCCGACCACCTTCGGTCAGGCTGCGCATCCGCAAGAGCATGCGGCGCACATCCGGATGTTCGATAATGGCAACTGCGTCTTTGACCTGACCATTCACGGGGCGGCTTTGCACCCGCTCACGCGCATAATCCAGAGCCCTTTGATACGCGCGTTCTGAAGTTGCAATGCCCTGCACCCCAACGGAAAACCTTGCGGCGTTCATCATGATGAACATGTACTCCAACCCGCGATTTTCCTCGCCAATCAGAAAACCGGTGGCATTCTTGTATTCCAGCACAGCCGTCGGACTGGCGCGAACGCCCAGCTTGTGTTCGATGCTCACGCAGTTCACTGCATTTTCAGCCCCAGGCGTGCCATCAGGTTCAACGATCTTCTGAGGCACGACGAACAGGCTCAGACCTTTTGGTCCGGCAGGCCCATCAGGTGTCCGCGCCAAGACCAGATGGATAATGTTCTCGGTCAGATCATGGGCACCGTAGGTGATGAAAATCTTGGTGCCAGAAACGCCATAACTGCCATCCGGGCGCAGTACCGCCTTTGTTGCCACACGTCCCAGATCGCTGCCTGCTTGGGGTTCGGTCAAGTTCATCGTTCCGGACCACCGCCCCGCAATCAGCGGCTCCAGATATGTTTCTTTCTGCTCATCCGAGCCGGTCAACAGCAACGCCTCGATCGCGCCATCAGTCAGCAGCGGGCAGAGACCAAAGCTCATGTCGGCGGCATTGAGCATTTCCACTGCGGCAGCGCCAACGGTCTTGGGGAGTCCCATCCCTCCGTACTCGGCTGGATGTGTCAGCGCCTGCCATCCCATTTCAACGAACTGAGCATAGGCCTGCGCGTCGCCGTCAGGCATCGTCACGCGTCCGTTGTCAAACTGCGCGCCAACCGTGTCGCCGATGTGGGACAACGGGGCAATCTGTTCCTCGCAGAACCGGGCATAGCCCTCAATCACAGCCGCAACATCGGCCAAGTCGTAATCCGTGTATGCCGCCAAGGATGACACTTGCTCCCAGTGGGACAAATGTTCCACGCAAAACATCAAATCTTGAACCGGCGGCTGATAGGTCATTTCAATCTTTCTCACAAATATTATGGTTTCGCGTCACCTATACGCCAGATAAATTGCCCGTAAGCTCATTATTTGCCAAATTGCTATCCGAACACGCCAAAGGAAGTTTTCCATGTCCAGCCAGGACCCCATCTCACTTACGACCGTGTCAGCGGGTTTCATTCAGGATTGGCTGGTCGCGCTTGGGTCGCGCTGCACCGATAATGAGATGATGTCTCTTTTGGTACGATCAGGCCTTCAGACCAGCCAAATGGCAGCTTCTCAACGCGTCACACTTGATGAAATTGCGCGCTTATATCAGCTTGCTGCGCCCGAGACCGGGGATGAAATGATGGGACTGTGGAGCCGCCCGATCCGACCGCGCGCCTTGCAGCATCTTGTCACCGTACAACGCGAAGCGCGCAGCCTGACTTCGGCGCTCTATCGGTTCTCGACATTTTGGAACCTGCTTTTGGATGACTTCCAATTGGAACTGCGGAGCGAGCCCGACGAGATGGAACTTGCGTTGGTGCCCCTCTCTGGTCAGCTTCAGCCACAGCGCTTTGGGCACATGTTGATCCTGAAATTGGCACATGGACTTCTTTCTTGGCTCAGCGGATCGGAAACACCGGTCGAGACAGTTCGCTTTGCCTTTCCCCGGCCAGGGTTTGCCGCTGACTATTCGGTTGTCTTCCCCTGCCCTGTCGAATTTGACGCGGCCCAGACCAGCATTCTGTTCGACCCCCGCTTATTTCCCCGCCCGCTCACGCGCAACCCATCCGAGGCGTCATTGTTTCTGGAGCGCGCGCCACTCGATTGGATCTTCACCGGCTCGCGTGCCCATACCAACAGCTTGCGCGTTCGTGCGTTTCTTTACGGGGCTGATTGGCAGACTTGCCAGTTGCCCGATGCGGCCCGCGCCCTGAAAATGACACCTCGAACACTAAACAGACGCCTGAAAGATGAAGGGACGTCCTTTCAGGACATCAAGGATGCCTTACGCCGAGACATCGCCATTCGGGCGCTTCAACAAACCACGGATAGCATCGAGCAAATCTCGTTTGACACGGGCTTCTCCGCCCCGGCAAATTTTCACAGGGCATTCCGCAAATGGACAACCCGAACGCCTGGATCTTACCGGACAAGTGGCCGGGACTAGGGTCAATATCCATTGGCTTCGCGTCGAAGCGCCTTGGAAACGATAAGAACTTGTAATGATTTGCCGCAACAATAACCTTGACATTCTACTCTAGCGTGTTCGAAATCCGAAACATATTCAGTATCCTGAACGCAGGTGCCAGATGGAAGAAAACGCGCTGCGCGACAAAATCGCAGCCTTAATTGAAATTCGGAAACGCGGCCGGGTAGAGTTGAGCCTCGCCATCAAAAAGAGCAGAAGCTACCTTACAAACTATTTGAACGGAACCGACGGCCAAGAACCGTCTTTCGAAACCATGTGCCTTCTGGCGAAGGAGCTTGGCGTCAGCGTTTCCTACTTTGATGACACCGACAACGAATTCGAGGCTGCATCAGCCAGTGAATTGGACCGCCAGGCGGCCCATATCCTGACTGGTGTGTACCGAGCGGCGCGTACAAAAATGCTCGAACGCGGCGCTCGTCCAACCTTGGACATGGTTCTTGGTTGGTGGCAAGAGACCGGCGGCAAATTGGTACACTGCGATCAGATCATTCCCTTTGTCGATCTGGTGTCGCCAGTTGACTTCAAAGACAATGCGCCATCCGTCGCTCATGTTGGCAAGAAAAGCCTATCAGCAAAAGCGCTGAAGTCGGAAGCCGCTGAAAAGCTGCAGCTCTTCCTGAACTCCCTTAGCTACGCGGACATGAATGAGCTGAAAAGAACCGTAACGACTGTGCACCAGTCGAGAATTGGCATTTTGGCGCCTCAGTCCAGAACCGTACCGGATGTGAATGGAGGGCCTGATCTTCAAGTCGAATTTGTGCGCCTCATGCTGCCGGTCACCGATGCAAATGATACGCCTTACGTCCTTAATTTCTCGACGCTGGTGAGCGCGTCCTCGCCCAAGAACAACTGAGGGTTTGCCGTGTAGTATCCCGCCATATGAAACAGATCGGCTTGCCGAATTGCCACAAGGTACTCACCCGAACTCCGGTTGGGCACGTCCGCAACCCAGGTTTGCGCACCAGGTATCTGCAATGTGAAACCATAGACACTGGCATAGCCCCGCTCTACGTCCTTTTTTCTGATGAAAGCGTATTGCCAGTCCGGCTTCCAGCGGATGAAGCAGTATGCAAACAGCAAATGGGACAGAATACGCATCGTATTTCTTGATCCCCGTTCATCGGGCAGGAAATAAAATTCGCCCAGATACGCAACACAGCCCTTGATCTCTCGCAAGGCTGGGTGCGCGTGGCGAATACTGACCTCTGTTCCATCCGATGAATACATCCTCAGGTAGGATCGGTGCCAATACGAACTTAGGGATTCGGAATTCAAATAGTCCCTGCGCGCGGCAACTCCGGCCACGTCTCTGCCATCCCGCTGCAAGAACAACCAGAACGCGTCATCCTTGGATAGATCGTGAAATTGCGAAGACAGCATCGGGGTGAACGACGTTTTCCTTAGCGCTCTCATCCTCTTCTCAGCCGATGCAAAATCAACCGTAGGTTCAATAGACAATTCAGCTGCACTTAGCTCTGCCTCACATAACGCAAATAGGCGCGCGACCTCAAAATCGTTCGTCCCCAGCATGTATTCCTCTGCATATTGGTGATTTCGGTGCCAATTTCCTAGCAGACGTCAAGCTTGCGCCACAGACAAGTCTTGTGTCACGCGGATCGCAACTCGCGGTAGAGGTGATCAATCAACACTTGTATCAAGAACCGAGCCTAAGCCCCGAGGTGCCTGTTTGCCTGGTTATGCTCTCCAAGCGGCTAACCGGTTAGCTCTCATCGCCGTTCGTTGGCGCCTTTTGCGCAGAGGTCGGCGGGTTATGCAGCTTGGATACTCTTAGGGGCCACACGGACAAGCCATTCGGACATGCCATCAAGGTCAGCCCCAAGCTTTTCCGCCACCCCGTCAGAGAATTCAACAAATCGCTGTTCGTTCAGCCCGTTTACGCCCACCAAAACGGGAATGTTGCGGGCCAACGCCTCGCCGATGATGGGGCGGAAACCGCGACCGTCGGCCTCATGCTTGCCAAACTTGTTGACGATCAGAAGACAAGGTTGCTCTTCAAGGGCTGCACTCACCAAGCCCACAGATCGCTCCAGCTCGGCCGGATCCAACCTGCATCCGCGCGATCCCGCACCCAAGGTCTGCGAGATCCGAATAACCTCTCCGGCTCCGGATAGTACCCGCAGATCCATGTCGCATTTGGCATTGTCGGCACATTCAGTATTGGTTTGCACGACGCCCGCCAAAGACACGCCCTGCGCCTCAAGCCGCTCGGCAAAGGCGCTGAGCAGGCGGTCGGTTTCACCGCGCTGAGTTGTGGTGACATAAGCCAGATGCATTGTAACAGGTTCCTTGTCTGCAAACTGAAGGATGAAATAGCACGGGCTGTTGCCCGGGACCACCTTGGAGCGCGCAAAAGCTGCTAAATTGGCATCGGCGAAAGGCCTATGACCTTTTCATGGGCGGCCAAGACGACCAGGAAAAGCGCACCACCAAGCCCCCAGTCTAACAGTTTGACCTGGCTCAAACCACGTATGCTGCACAATGCCGTTCGCGCGGTTGCACGGTCCCATTCAGCCCCCATTTCACGCCGCTTGCGCCTGTCGATAATACGCATGCCGATCACCGAGAACCCGCCCATGAGGCCGAACAGTATCACATGTGCCAGATCCCCATTCACCAGTAGATGCACCATGGCCCAAAGGGCCGCAGCAAGCAGGATCGGATGACGAGACACCGCCAGAACACCCGGCCGCATGGGATCAAAGCTTTGCCGCCCCATTCCGCCGAAAGACAGTGGATTGTTGGTGCGCAGTCCGGCAATGGCCAGAACACTGACAAGGGGCATCACAGCCAAAGGCAACCATCGCAGCAACGGCTCGGGCGGGATGACACCGACAAAAGGCGCGCGCGCGGCTGCCACAAAGAGCCAGACCAAGATGGCAAAGGAAATCAGACTGTAGCCCAGCAAATAGCCCCGATATCCCAGATGATCGACCAACCAGGGCCGTACAGGCGGGCGCACTGGGATCGCATGGCTGAGGAAGAACACCGCCAGCGCCGTACCGAATTCAAACCAACCGCTCATGAATGCCCTATTTGTTTTTGCCGGTTTAAAACCGAGCCTCAGGCCCGTCCTTGATCCGGATCAACGCTTCGACCGAAAAGCGACGGCAAAATCTCACTTAGCGCGCCCAGTACAATCAGGGCGGCCCCCGCCACGCGCAAGGGGCCAAAGGGTTCATCCAGCAAAATGGCGCTGGAGATTACACCCGCAAGAATCTCGGCCGTCAGCAAGAACGTCAGCGTCGCCGGGCTGAGCACTTGCGCACTCCAAAGCGTCAGCGCCAGAATCGGAACAACATAAAGCAGCCCTAGGCCAAGACCGCCCGCGATCAAGGCCCCCTGGGCGCCGGTGGGCCAATCCCCTTCAATCGTCATGAAGAACAAGGCAATCACCGAGGCTGTCAGCGCCGACACCGCGCTCAGCGAAATCGGCCGCGCGCTGCCGGGATTGATGAAGATCAGCGTGGCGCCCATCGACCATGCGATGCCCGACATCACGGCCAGCCCGTCACCAACTGTCACACCGGTTGTGGCAATATCCCCGCCCAAAACCAGGAACGCTCCGGACAGCGCTGCCACCAAGGCCAGGGTCGAAGTCCAGCGCCATGGCATGTTCAGGAACCGCCACTCGATCAGCTTGGACCAGGCCGGCGCAAGGTAGAACAGCAGGATCACCCGCACCACGTCGCCATAGTTCAGCGCCACCGAATAGGTGCCAATCGCCACGCCAACAAAGGCCGCGCCCAGCATCGCCTTGGGGCTCAGGGAAAATGGCTCGCGCCGGATCAGCATCCAGAGAAGACAAGAGACGAAAGCCCCGGTGTTCATCGCCGCGCCACCCGCCGCGCCGGTCAAACCTAGCGCGTCGAACCAGCGAATGGGGATCCACCATAGCCCCCAAAGAGCCGCGGCGAGGAAAGCCAGAATGACCGGCCTAAGCCCCGCCGCTGCCATGATCTATAGCCCCAAGGCCTTGCGCCGTTCTTCGGCGAAGCCTTGCACCAGACGGTCGGCCACAAGGGCCAGGATCGCCATCGCCGCACCAGCCGAGATACCCAGGCCGATGTCCGCCTTGCCAAGCGCCAGATAGATCGACTGACCCAGACCGGTGGTTCCGATCAGCGCCGCAATGACCAGCATCGCAAAGGCATACAGGATCGTCTGGTTCAGCCCCAACAGGATCGTCGGCGCCGCATAGGGCGCCTTGACGTCGCGCATGATCTGGAACTGTGTTGCTCCGCTGGCGATCGCAGCCTCCATCATTTCTTCGGGCGTGTTGACCAGCCCATGCCGCGTATATCGAATCATCGGCACGATGGCATAGGCGCAGATCGCCAGAAAGGCGGAAAATTCACCGATCTGGAACACCATCAGCACCGGGATCAGGAACACGAACAGCGGGATCGTCTGCAACATGTCACAGATCGGGCGCACGATCTTCCACGCCAGCGGGCTAACAGCGCTCAACAGGCCGATCAGACCGCCGACGACGGCACAGGCAAAGACCGCAGCACCGCTGAGGTACAACGACAAGAGCGCCCGGTCCCATAGGCCTGAGATCAGGATCGTCGACAGCAAGCCCGCCGCCATGATCGCCAGGCGCGGGCCACCTGCAACCCAGCCGAGAGCAGCGGCACCCGTCAGGACAAAGGGCCACGGCAGGTTCGAGATACCGGTTTCCAGCATGCCAAAGCCGATCAGAACCATCAGCCCCCCCGTCATATGCCCCCGCCACGCCATCACGGCACCAATCGCGGCACCTGCCAGGAACAGGCCCAGGCTCATGTTGGTGGTCCAGGCAAAACCCCAGGTGAACGGCAGAACCGCCTGATCCAGCCCGATCCGCAGTGGCAGCAGCACATAGAACATCGCGTTGTTCTTGAACGCATCCAGTGCCGCGCCGTTTGAACGGGTGAACTCTGTCAGGCCATTGTCCAAAGCATCAGACACCGGGTCGAGCAATGTCAGGTCAGACGGCACCGGCAAGCGGGTCCAGAACGCCACGGTGAAGATCACAGCAAAGCCAAGCAGCCCCCACACGACGCGGGTGTCATACCGCTTGCGCTCGGTCGCCAGAGCGCCACTCATACGGTCGATGACCATGGCAAAGACCACGATCACCATGCCCGCAATCAGCGCCTCGCCGAACTGCGCCTTGCGCATGGTCAGCAGCACTTCCCAACCGATGTCGTTGAAGCCGCCGATCACGGCCGCGATGATCACCATCGACAGCGCCGCCATCAGGCATTGGTTCACACCCACCATGATCTGGTTAGAGGCCGAAGGGATCTCGACCTGAAACAACTGCTGCAGACGTGTACCGCCTGCCATCACGGCCGCCTCTTTCACTTCGGCTTCCACGCGTTCCAACCCCAGCAGCACGTTGCGCGCCATGGGTGGGGCGGCATAGATGGCCGAGGCGATCAAGCCCACCACCGGACCAAAGCCAAAGAGCAGCAACAGCGGCGTCAGGTAAGCAAAGGTCGGGACGGTTTGCATAATGTCCAGAACAGCTTGCAAGGCATTCTTGATTCTGGGGAACTCGTTCGCGAGCACACCGATTGCGCCGCCAACGATCAACGCCAATGGCACCGAAACTGCAACCAGCGCCAGCGTATTCATGCTCTCGGACCAATAGCCCGACGCGAGCACAAAGTTCAGCCCCAGGAACCCGAGCGCTGCCATCGGCAAGCCGCCCAGATACCACCCCACGGCCGTGACAATGCCGATCACCAGTGGCCAGGGCGTGCCATTGAGCACAAAGTTGGCCCAATCCATGGGATAGGCCATCAGCGCCGAAAACCCGCGCGCGACCGGTTTCATCGCTGTCAGCACCGAGGTCAGAATCGAGCCCACCCAATCGGTTGCAGGCAATACCCAGGCCGCGGGCCATTTCACCAGCCAAGGCGCGACAGGTTCCAGCGCCAAGCAGATGGCCCCCACGAGCAATGTGATCAACGCCGCCTGCGTTCCAACGGTCAACCGCACGCGGGCCGAAGGCGCGTCTGTCAACGCGGTCATGCCTCTTCCACCTGAAGGGCGGCCGCCAGATCAGCCGGGTTCACCATGCCCACCAGGTTGCCGTCCTTGTCGCGCACCGGCACGGGCTCATAGAGCTCCATGCAATGGGCAAGGGCCGCGTCCAGCGTCATATCCGTGCGCAGGCCAGGATCATCCGGGCCGACGCCTTCCGTACCTTGATGCATGACGGATGCCACGCGGGCGTGCTGGCCCTTGGCCACGTCCTTGGAGAACTCGCGCACATAATCATCGACCGGGTTCAGCACGATGTCGGTCGGCGTGCCGATCTGCACGATCTTGCCATCTCGCATAATTGCAATGCGATCAGCGAGTTTCAGGGCTTCGTTGATGTCATGTGTGATGAACACGATGGTTGTTTTGAGCTTGGCCTGGATCTCCAGGAACTCGTCCTGCAACTGCCGCCGGATCAGCGGATCAAGGGCCGAGAACGGTTCGTCCAGGAACCAGACCTCACAGTCGGCCACCAGCGAGCGGGCAATGCCAACACGCTGCCGCTGTCCGCCTGACAGTTCGCGCGGATAGCGATCTTCGCGCCCCTCAAGGCCAACCAGTTCGATGACTTCTGCGGCTTTCTTCAGCCGCTCCTTGCGGGATACACCCTGCACGCGCAGGGGATAGGCCACATTGTCCAGCACGGTCATATGCGGAAACAGGCCAAAATGCTGGAACACCATGCCCAGCTTCTTGCGCCGCAGCTCGATCAGCCGCTGCTTGCTGGCAGTCATGATGTCTTCGCCGTGGATGCGGATTTGTCCGCCAGTGCCATCCAGCAGTTGCGAGATGCAGCGGATCAGGGTCGATTTGCCCGAGCCCGAAAGGCCCATGATGACAAAAAGTTCGCCCTCT